>NZ_JAHCSG010000003.1 GCF_018474015.1 Williamsia sp. CHRR-6
TCCTGCTGTTCACAATGTACGGCGGCTGCTCGACGCCGGCCTGCCCCGCACCCTTCACCCACACCGAAGCCCACCACGCCGAAACCGACTGGGCCGCAGGCGGACTCACCAACTCCACCCACCTCGCCCCCGCCTGCGGACCCCACAACCGCGCCGTCCACAACAACCCCGGCGGCTGGCAGACCGTCAAAATCACCACCGGACCCGACCGCGGCCGCTACGGCTGGACCGCCAACGGCACCACCAACCCACCCTGCACCAACCACCTCCACCAACCCCACCGAATACTCGAAGAGAACGCGCCAGTGGACCCTGACTGGTCCGACATCGAGCACCGCCTTGAACTGGTACTCGCCGAACACGCGGCGCGGCCACCCGATCCCGAACCGATCATCATCCGCGTCATCGACTACCGATCGCCGATCAGACCCTGATCGGTCAGAGAATCGGCGCCGGGGCGTAGGCGGCCGCCTCGGGGTAGCGGGCGACCAACTCATCGACCATCGCCACCACGTCGGCCACCTGCTGCTCCGCCGCCCCGATGAAGGCGTGCTTGTCAGCAAGTGCTGCTTCGAGCGCATCCCGGTCCAGCGGTAGCCGCTCATCGGCAGCCAACCGGTCGATCAGGTCCGGCTCACGGCCCTGCTCACGCATCGCCAACGCCACGGCCACCGCGTTCTCTTTGATGGCCTCATGCGCAGTCTCGCGCCCCACCCCGGCGCGCACCGCCGCGATCAGCACCTTGGTGGTGGCCAAAAACGGCAGATACCGGTCGAGTTCCTTGGCGATCACCGCCGGATACGCACCGAACTCCGCAAGCACAGTCAGGAAGGTTTCCATCAACCCGTCGATGGCGAAGAAGGCGTCGGGCAACGCCACGCGGCGCACCACCGAACAGAAGACGTCGCCTTCATTCCATTGCGCCCCAGCCAGTTCCGCGGCCATCGACCCGTAGCCACGCAGGATGACCGCCAACCCGTTGACCCGTTCGCAGCTGCGGGTGTTCATCTTGTGCGGCATGGCCGAACTGCCGACCTGCCCTGGTTGGAAACCCTCGGTCACCAACTCGTGGCCGGCCATCAGCCGGATGGTGTGCGCCAGCGACGACGGACCCGCCGCCACCTGCACCAGGGCCGAGAGCACATCGTGATCCAAGGACCGGGGATACACCTGCCCCACCGACGTCAGAGATCGCGAGAAGCCGAGGTGCTCAGCTACTTTCGCCTCCAACTGCGACAGTTTGACGGCGTCACCGTCCAACAGGTCCAGCATGTCCTGCGACGTACCCATCGGACCCTTGATGCCGCGCAACGGATATCGGTCGATCAGCTCGGCCAGGCGGCTGAGCGCGATCACCACTTCCTCTGCAGCAGAGGCGAATCGCTTACCCAGCGTGGTGGCTTGTGCGGCCACGTTGTGGCTGCGCCCGGCCATCACCACCGACGAGTACTCGGCGGCCCGCTGCGCCAACCGCGCGGCCACCGCCACCCCGTGGGAGTGCACATGCTGCAGCGACCGCAGGATCTGCAACTGCTCGACGTTCTCGGTGAGGTCGCGGCTTGTCATCCCCTTGTGGACGTGTTCATGTCCGGCGAGTGCATTGAACTCCTCGATGCGAGCCTTCACGTCATGACGGGTGACGCGCTCACGATTGGCGATCGAGGCCAGGTCGATCTCGTCGACCACCCGCTCGTAGTCCTCGATCACACCGTCGGGGACGTCCACCCCGAGGTCGCGTTGGGCGCGCAGCACCGCGATCCACAGTTGACGCTCCAACACGATCTTGTGGCGCGGCGACCACAGGTCGACGAGGTCGGCCGAGGCGTAGCGACTGGCCAGGACATTGGCGATCTGCGGTGTGGTGGTCACGGCGCCCATTGTCCCCTCCCGCGCCGATCAGATGATCGCAACCCCTGCGTTCTGCGGCGGCGCCAGCACGTCGAGCACCTCGGCCAGCGCGTGGCGGGCGGCACCCACCACATCACCGGTGTCGGCGGCCAGCGCCCCCACCACCACTCCGTCCTCCACGGCCATCAGGGCACTCACCGCACCCGGGTCACCGGCGCGTCCTGATTTGGCCAGCACCGCGCAGTGCCAGCCTGCCAGTTTGCTGCGATGCTCGGCCACCAGCGGTTGCAGCCGGGGCGTGCGGGCCGCCGCCACCACCATCTCGTAGCGGGCTGCCAGTGCGTCGCGCCGAGTGCGGTCGCCGATGAACACATCCGCCAACGCCTCGGCGGTGGCCTCGCAGCCCCGCCGACGCCGGGTCACCGACTCCGACCGGGCCGCGATGGCCAACTGATCGCGCTCGCACACGTGGCGGACAGCCTCCACGATCAGCTCTTCGAGTGATGCGAAATAGTAAGTCGTCGATGCCAAGGGCAGCCCCGCCCGCTCGGCCACCGCCCGGTGCCGAACCGCGTCGAACCCATTCTCCAACAACAGGTCCCCGGCGGCGGCGATGAGCTTCATCCGCCGCCGCTCACCTTTGGGGGTGGGTGCCGACGTCATCGGGCCCATGGTGCCAAACCGTCGCGCAGACGACAGGGATTTCTGAGAAATTGGGGATTTCAGGACCGACGCAGCACAGGTTGCAACAAGTCCAATGCGCGGTCCACCTCGGCGGTACTGCCGGCGAAACTCATCCGCACCGTGTGGCCACCGGCAACCGAGTCGAAGTCGACGCCAGGCGTGACGGCCACCCCGGTTTCGGCCAACACATCTCGACACCACGTCAACGAGTCGTCGGTGAGATGGGCGATGTCGGCGTAGAGGTAGAACGCGCCGTCGGGCGGGGCGATGTCGGTCACCCCGAGGCCGGCCAGACCGTCGAGCAGCAGCCGCCGGTTCGTGGCGTAACGCCGAACGTGACTGTTGCACTCGGCAATTGACTCCGGTCCGAACGCGGCCAGCGCCCCGGCCTGGGCGATGGCCGGTGGGCAGATGGTCATGTTCGCGGTGAGCCGCTCCACCGCGCGCCGATAGCGCGCCGGCACCAGCATCCAGCCCAGCCGCCACCCGGTCATGGAGAAGTACTTCGACACCGACCCGACCACCACCGATTCACGCGAGGTGGACCACGCGGAAGAGGTGGCCGGTATGGGCGAATCGTCACCGGCAGAACCGTATTCGATTCCGTATTCAATGCCATGGTAGATCTCGTCGGAGATCAACAGGGTGCCGTGCGCGTCGCACCAGCGAGCCAGCGCGGCCAACTCGTCAGGGGCCAACACGGTTCCGGTGGGGTTGGCCGGGCTGGCCACGATCAGCCCGGCCGGCGGTGAGTCGAGCGCATCGAGCATCGCCGGGGTGGGCGCGTATCGGGTGGCGGGACCGCAGTCGAGTTCGATCACCTCGCAGCCCAGGGCGGCCAACGTGTTGCGGTAGGCGGGGTATCCGGGGCGCGCCATGGCCACCTGGTCGCCGATGTCGAAGGCGGCCAGGAAGATCAGCGTGAACGCACCCGATGAGCCGGTGGTGACCACCACGTCGGATGCGCTCACGTCGATGCCGTGCAGGCGGCGGTGATGACCGGCGATCGCTTCACGTAATGCGCTGGTGCCCAAAGATTCGGTGTATCCCAGCGGGTCGGCGTCCAGAGCCGCCCGTACTGCGGCCAGCACCGGCGCCGGGGCGGGCGTGGACGGTTGTCCAGCGGCCAGCGACACCACCTCCAAGCCCTGCTCGCGGCGGGCTGCAGCGGCAGCGAGGACGTCCATTACGTGGAACATCTCGATGTCGGATCGGTGCGATGCTGCGCGTGCCATGGGTCTCACAGTAGCTCTGGGCCCCACCGTCAGCCGAAGACGAAGCGGGTGATCAGCTCGGTGACCGGCGACGGCGGCGACCACAGGTCGTTGTGTCCACGCCCCGCCACCGACGCCGTCTGCGAGTTCGGAATGCGTTGCGCCACAGCATCGGTCATCGACTGTGGCAGCATCTCGTCCTGGGCCCCGCGGATCAACAGCGCGGGTTGGGTCACCCGGTGGGCCTTGCCGAGGGTGTCGAACCGGTCGCGCGAGATCCACGCCGGGGTGAACCGAAACACGGTGCGGGCGATGCCGTTGACGCTGGTGAAGGGGGCGGTGAGCACCAGGTGGGTGCCGTGGCCGCGCACGGCCATCTCGGTGGCCACCGCCGAGCCCAACGAATGTCCGACGATCACCAGTGGCCCGGTGACCGGTGCCATGTGGTTCAGGATCTCCTCAACCGCGGTGTAGACGCTGCGTTCGGTGGGTCGGGGTAGGTCGGCGGCGATGCCGTAGCCGGGGTACTCGGGAATGACCACCCGAAAACCCGCCCGCAGGAACGGGATCAGCCCGATCAACTCTCGTGCGTCTTCGGCGTTGCCGTGCAAGAACACCATGGTCGCCGGCGCGGTGTCGGCGCCGAGGACCAGGGCGCGCCCGGTCGCGGTGGTGATGGTGGGCGACCCGGCCAACGGCGCTTGCGCGGCGGCCTCGGGTGGTGGCGGGAGAAAGATGAGACGCCGCAACATCGCGGTCAGCTCGGGATGGTGATGCGACCTTCGAGCGCGGCCAGCCCGATGTCCGAACGATGATGGGAGCCAGGCAGTTTCACCGCTGCGATGCGATCGTAAGCCTGCGCGCGGGCAGCGGCCAGGTCGGCACCCACGCCGACGACGCTGAGTACCCGACCGCCGGCCGACACCACCGCCCCTTCAGCGTTGAGCGCAGTGCCCGCGTGCAGGATGCCGGGGGTGTCCGCGCCGGTGATGACGTCGCCGGTGCGGGGGGTGCCCGGGTAGTTCTCGGCGGCCACCACCACGGTCACCGCGGCACCGGCCCGCCACGACAGCGGCCCGAAGTCCGCGAGGGTGCCGGTGGCGGCGGCGTGCAGGGCTAGTCCCAGTGGCGATTCCAGCAGCGCCAGCACGGCCTGGGTTTCGGGGTCGCCGAAGCGGCAGTTGAACTCCACCACCGCTGGACCGTGCGCCCCGATGGCCAGGCCTGCGTACAGCAGTCCGGTGAACGGGGTTGCGCGAGAGGACATCTCCGCTACCACCGGTGACACCACCTCGTCCACGATGCGCGCCACCATGCCGTCGGGTAGCCACGGCAGCGGGGTGTAGGCGCCCATACCGCCGGTGTTGGGGCCGCGGTCGCCGTCGCCGACGCGTTTGTGGTCTTGGGCCGGTAGCAGCGGCACCACGGTAGTGCCGTCCACCAGGCAAAACAGCGACACCTCGGGGCCGTCGAGGAACGACTCCAGCAGTACTGGATGCCCGCCTTCGAGGAGGTCGGCGGCGTGCGCGCGGGCGGCGTCGCGGTCGGGGGTGACCACCACGCCCTTGCCTGCGGCCAACCCGTCGTCCTTGACCACCCAGGTGGGACCGAACCGGTCCAGCGCGGCGTCGAGGCGGGCGGGGGTGTCGACGACTTCGCTGTGGGCGGTGCGCACCCCGGCCGCGGCCATCACATCTTTGGCGAACGCTTTGGAACCTTCTATTCGGGCGGCAGCAGCGCTGGGCCCGAACGTCGCGAACCCCGCAGCACGCAACGCATCGGCCACACCAAGCACCAACGGAACCTCAGGCCCGATGACCACCAGATCGGCAGCCACGTGTCGGGCCAACGCCACCACCGCGTCGGCGTTGCTCGCATCGACCGGGTGGTTGGTGGCCACCGCAGCAGTACCAGCGTTGCCAGGGGCTACATGCAGTTCGCTGACCTGCGGATCAGCTGAGAGTCCCACCAACAGCGCGTGTTCGCGGCCGCCGGATCCGATCACCAGTACTCGCACGCGCGTGACTCTACCGGCAGGCACCGGCACTCCTGGCCGACTGAGCGCCACCACCGGCACTTTCGTAACTTTCGTAACTGCGCTAGTGTGGTGATTCCGGCACGCCTCGGATGGAAGGAAGTGAGACTCATGAGCAGCGCGTCTGCGGACATCGTCAGCCCAGTTCCGGCCGATGCCACTGGGCTTGCCGACGTGCTCAGCTTCATCGAAGCCCATGAGGCTCGTCACGGGACCTCTCCTGAACCTGCCTTCTTCCTGTCCGGCGCGAGCGAACACGACCGCGTTGAACTGACCGAACAGCTACACGAGGTCCTCAAGCGTGCCGCCCACGCCCTCAGCAACGGCCAGTCGATCAGCATCCTGACCCGCGACCAGGAAATCTCAACCCAGCAGGCCGCCGAGATCCTTGGTCTCAGCCGCCCTACGGTGGTGCGCCTCATCGATGACGGCGAGTTGGACGCGCACGTGCCCGGCTCGGTCCGACGTAAGCTGCGGCTTGCCGACGTTCTCGCTTACCGCGAGGAGCTGCACGCCAGGCGCAACCGGTTCATCGCCGAGAGCTCGGAGGAGTTCGCGGATGCAGACGCCGACGACGTCGCCCAGTTGCTCGCCGAGGCGAAGCGAAAGCGTTGATCATCCACGGCGTCTGAAAGACTCGCCAACGTGTATCGCGCGGTCCTCGACACCTGTGCTCTTGTGCCGAACCTTCAGCGAGATTTTCTGTTGCAGCTGGCCGCTGAGAAGGCGTACTCGCCGCTGTGGGGGTCTGGGATCCTGTTCGAGCTGGACTACGTACTCGCCGGCCTGCACGGCAGGACCGGGATCACCGATAGCGAGGCACGACGGCGCGCTGATCAGTCCGCGCTACCGCCGGCCAGCCCGAAGTATCGCTCGAAGAATTCAGCCAACCGGGCGATCACCCGCTGCTTTGCGTCCCCATGGCCACCGCTAGCAGAAAATCGGGAGGCCGGGGGCAGCACCCTGGTGATCTCGGTGCCGGAGGTACGCAGGGCGCCCTCGCGGAACGCCGATTCGACGAACTCGCGAGTGTTGTCGGCGCGCAGGTTCTCCTCGGCGATGATCGTGGCCAGCTCCGCCTCACGTTTGGCGGCGACGAAGGCCTGCCACTCGTCATCGACCGCACCGTCCACGGACACCGAGTCCACGAAGTCCTCGATCAGATCCTTCTTGTTGCGCAAGCTGGGGCTGGCATCGACGGCGCGGGAGATCTCGGCGCGAATCTCCTTGTCCTGACCATCACCGCCGTGCTTGTCGCGGTACTTGGCGACGAGCATCAGGATGTAGTCGACGTTGATCTCGACCTGCTTGATCAGCTCGACCTCGAAGACGATGTCGTCGTTGATAAGCTCCTTCTCCGCGTCGCTGCCCGCCCGGAACTCGGCGTACAGATCGAGGTACACGCTGCGGTAGTCCTGTCCCTGGCGTTCGGTGAGGATCTCGTTGCCGGCGAAGTCGTCGAACGAGGTGAGAATGTTCTCCAGCCGCAGGATCTGCCCGAACATCGCGATGAACTCCTTCTGCGCCTCCTCCCCCACAATCGGCTGACCCAGCGGGAACTGCGCGAGCATCTCGGCTACCTTCTCGGCGTAGGTGCCGTAGTACTCGGCGTAGGGCGCCAGGATCACCACACCGCGGGCGTCCTTGTTGCCGAACAACTCCAACGCCTTGTTGGTGGCGTCCTCGAGGTCGCGGAAGGCGACGATGTTGCCGTAGGTCTTCACCGAGTTGAGGATGCGGTTGGTGCGCGAGTACGCCTGGATCAACCCGTGGGCGCGCAGGTTCTTGTCCACGAACAGGGTGTTCAACGTGGTGGCGTCGAAGCCGGTGAGGAACATGTTGACCACGATCACCAGGTCGAGTTCCCGGTTCTTGAGCCGCTGCGACAGGTCCTTGTAGTAGTTGCCGAACTTGTCGGCGCTGGTGTCGTAGCTGGTGCCGAACATCTCGTTGTAGTCGAGGATCGCGTCGTCGAGGGCGGCGCGGGCATCGGTGGGCAGGTCGGTGGTGTCGAAGCCTTCATCGTCGAGTATCCCGCCGTCGGCGGTGCTGTCATCGACGGCCTCGTTGGCGCCGTAGGAGTAGATGAGCCCGATTTTCAGCCGCCGATGGGCGGGCAGCTTCTCCTGCTCCCACTTGAGCACGCTGTAGTAGACGCGCGCAGCGTGAATGGAGGCGGTGGCGAAGATGGCATTGAACCCGCGCACCCGTTTACGGGCGCGCACGGCCTCGGCCTGTCGGCGGGTGCGGGTGGCTTGGGCGACGTTGGTGACCACCGAGTGCTCGTAGCTCGACGACCGTTTGGTCTTCTGGTCGAAGTGGTCGAGCACGTATGTCGCGATCAACCCAATGCGGCGGTCGTCCAGCAGCGCCTTCTCGCGGTCGATGGACGAGACCTGCTTGTCGTCAGGAGAGCCGACCTTGATGGTGTTGATGTAGTCGATGCGGAACGGCAGCACGTTCTTGTCGGTGATGGCATCGACGATGGTGTAGGTGTGCAGCTTCTCGCCGAACGCCTGCTCGGTGGTCTTGAACTGGGGGTTGCCGCCGCTGCCGCTGTTCTCGGCGAAGATGGGAGTGCCGGTGAACCCGAACAGGTTGTAGCGCTTGAACGCTCGGGTGATGTCGGTATGCATGTCGCCGAACTGCGAGCGGTGGCATTCGTCGAAGATGATCACCACGTGCTCCCCGGTGACGGGGTGTTTGGGGTTGGCCTTGATGAACGTCGAGAGCTTCTGAATGGTGGTGATGATGATCCGCGCAGCTGGGTTCTCGAGCTGCTGCTTGAGCACCGCGGTGGAGGTGTTGGAGTTGGCCGCACCTTTCTCGAAGCGGTCGTACTCGCGCATGGTCTGGTAGTCCAGGTCCTTGCGGTCGACGACGAAGAGCACCTTCTGCACACTCGCCAACTTCGACGCGAGTTGCGCGGTCTTGAACGAGGTGAGCGTCTTGCCGGAACCGGTGGTGTGCCATACGTAGCCGCCGCCGGCGACGGTGCCGAGGTGCTTGTAGTTGGTAGCGATGTCGATGCGCTGGAGAATCCGCTCCGTCGCCACGATCTGGTAAGGCCGCATCACCAGCAGCAGACGGTCGGCGGTGAGCACGCAGTAGCGGGTAAGGATGCTCAACAGTGCGTGTTTGGCGAAGAACGTCTTGGCGAACGACGTGAGGTCTTGGATCGGCTTGTTCTGCGCATCGGCCCACCACGAGGTGAACTCGAAGGAATTGGACGTCTTGCGTGCCTTGGTCGCCTTCTGCCCCTCCTTGAGGTGCTGGCTGCGGGTGGTGTTGGAGTAGTACTTGGTGAGGGTGCCGTTGCTGATCACGAACAACTGCACGTATTCGAACAGGCCCGATCCGGCCCAGAAGCTGTCGCGCTGGTAGCGGTCGATCTGGTTGAACGCCTCGCGGATGTCGACGCCGCGCCGCTTGAGTTCGATGTGCACCATCGGCAGGCCGTTCACCAGAATGGTGACGTCGTAGCGGTTGGCGTAGCGGCCCCCGGCGCTCTGGTCGTCCGTGGGGTCGGCGGCGGCGACCTCGTACTGGTTGATCACCTGCAGCCTGTTGTTGTGGATGTTCTGCTTGTCCAGCAGCGTGATGTTCTTGGTGGTGCCGTCGTCGCGCTTGAGGGTCTGGACGTGATCCTCCTGGATGCGCACCGTCTTCTCGGTGATGCCGTCGTTCTTCCCCGCCACCTTGGTGCCGAAGAACGCCGCCCACTCGGCGTCGCTGAAGGTGATGGCGTTGAGCGCTTCAAGCTGCGCCCGAAGGTTGGCCACCAGCTGCGCCTCGGACGTAATGGGCAGGTACTCGTACGCCTGGGACTGCAGCAGCGCCAGCAACTCGTTCTCCAGCGCCGACTCCGACTGATATGCCGCCTGATCTGATGAATCGGCGACGTACTCGGCCACGACCGTGCTCTCCGCCGAGACGGCGATGGGGTCGAATTTGCGCGGTGCGGCCTCCGTCACGACGGCGCCTCGTCGAAGGTCAGCAACTTGTCCCGGTAGTACTCGTACTGCTTGCGCCGGGCTGCGAGTTCGGCGGGGAGGCCGACGCTGAGGTCGTTGACGAGTGCATCAAAGCCATCCAGTTGTGCAACGACTTTGTCTTGCTCGTGCAGTGGAGGAACCGAAAGCTCGTACACGTCCCGGATCACAGAGGGATGAGCTTTGCGCGTGTAATCAAATACTTGACTTTCCCATTGCACTGTCAGAACGTAATAGAGGTACTTCACACGCAAAACCGAGCTGTCGATAGTCATCCAACCACTAACGTTGGTGACCGAGAAACGGTGCGGATGGCGGTAAAAGAATCGTCCGCCACCATCCACGGACCAGGTGATCCGTTCATCATTGAACATGTACAGCCCGTATCGACCAAATTCGCCGGTACCGGAACCGGAGGATGAGTAAACAGGATATCGTCCAGGGCTATTAGCGATATCTATCTTCGAAATGACTTTTCCGCGGCCGAGCTTGACAGTCCCGCGATTCTCAAGTTCGCCCAATGACAATCGGTCACCGCTCTGTGAGCGTGACACGATCTGCGCTCGATAATGCCGATACTGCCGCCGCCGCGCTTCCAGCTCTGCTTCCAGCTCTGCTTCCAGCTGAGTGAACTGGTCCAATATTTGCACGATTTCGCGCTGGACTTCGAGAGGTGGCACAGGAATTCGGAAACTGTAGAGCTGCGCACTGTTGATCGAAGTCACTGAACCGCCCGACTTGCTACAGCTCCTCAAGATATCTCCGCCGCGGGAACTCAGGATGTGAGCAATGAAACCTGCCAAAATCCCATCCCGAGGGAAAACCGCCTTCATGTCCTGGTTGAGCGCTACTGGAATTGGAACGAGGGCAGTGGGAAACACACGGTCAAGGATGCTTGATCGAACGACGACGGCAACTGACGGAGCGGGAATAAGGTTCGTTGATGAATTCGCAACCGCTAATTCCGTGATGGTGTCGATTGTCGTATTTACAACCCGTCGCCCCATGTCTTTTGGGGATACCCACGGTATATTACCGCCGTCCCAAAAATCCGCTCTATCCTTTGTGGGCGTCCCTCCGCCGAACCACTTCCCGATAGAACTGAGAGGCTCGGTCGGTACACCGTCCGGACACAACTCACTAATTAACTCATCAACCCGGCTCACCCCGCCCCCTCCAAGTCCGCCACAATCTCATCGATCGCCACACGCAACTCCTGCTGGCGCGCCACGATCCTCGCGATCTCCTTGTTCAACTCGGTGATGTCGACAACCTCGCGCAGGTCCTCCTGCTCCACGTAGCTCGACACCGCGATGTTGTAGGCGTTCTCCGCGATCGCGTCGTTCGACACCAGCTTGGCGAAGTGCTCGACATCCTCCCGCGCGGTGAGGGTGTCGAGGATGCGGTTCTGATTCGCCGGCAGCAGCTTGTTCTTGTTGCCCTGGCGGGTGAACTCGGCCGAGGCGTCGATGAAGAACACCCCGTTGTCCCTCTTCGACTTCTTGAGCACCACGATGCAGGTGGCGATGGTGGTGCCGAAGAACAGATCGGGCGGCAGCTGGATCACCGCGTCCACGTAGTTGTTGTCGATCAGGTACTTGCGGATCTTCGCCTCCGCACCCCCGCGGTACAGCACACCGGGGAACTCGACGATCGCCGCGGTACCGTTCACCGCCAACCACGCCAGAATGTGCAGCGTGAAGGCCAAGTCCGCCTTCGACTTCGGGGCCAGCACCCCGGCGGGGGCGAACCGCTCGTCGTTGATCAGCAGCGGGTTGGCGTCGCCCTCCCACTTGATCGAGTACGGCGGGTTGGAGACGATGGCCTCGAACGGCTCGTCGTCCCAGTGCTGCGGATCGGCCAGGGTGTCGCCGTGGGCGATGTCGAACTTCTCGTAGTTCACATCGTGCAGGAACATGTTGATGCGGGCCAGGTTGTAGGTGGTCAGGTTGATCTCCTGGCCGTAGAACCCGCCGACGTTGTCCTTGCCCAGCACCTTCACGAACGTCAGCAGCAACGACCCCGACCCCGCCGCCGGGTCGTACACCCGGTTCACCCGCGTCTTGCCCGCCACGGTGATCTTGGTGAGCACCTCCGAGACCTCCTGCGGCGTGTAATACTCACCGCCGGACTTACCGGCCTGCGAGGCGTACATCTGCATCAGGTACTCGTAGGCATCACCGAACAGGTCGATCGAGTTGTCCTCGAAGTTGCCCAGCGGCAGGTCACCGATCGCATCGAGCAGCTTGACCAGCTTCTCGTTGCGCTTGGCCACGGTGTTGCCCAGCTTGGAGCTGTTGACGTCGAGATCGTCGAACAGGCCCTTGAGGTCCGGCTCGCTCTCGGTGCCCACTGCGGAGCCCTCGATGTTGCGGAACACCCGCTCGAGCGTCTCGTTGAGGTTCGCATCGCGCGCGGCGCGGGCGCGCACGTTGGTGAACAGCTCGGACGGCAGGATGTAGAAGCCCTTCTCGTCCACGGTGTCCCGGCGCCCGAACTCCGCATCGGCATCACTGAGCTTCGGGTAGTCGAAATCGACGTCGCCCGCCTCGTGCTCGAGCTTGTTCAGGTACGCCGTGAGGTTCTCGGAGATGAAGCGGTAGAACAGCATTCCGAGCACGTAGGTCTTGAAATCCCACCCGTCGACACTGCCGCGCAGATCGTTGGCGATACGCCAGATCGTCTTGTGCACCTCGGCCCGCTGGGCTTCCTTGGTGGTCGGCGACATACCTCTCCTCGTCCCGCTGCGGCGGCTCTCCTCGCCCGCCCAACCGGGCGGTCGGGACTACCTTCGCAGTTGGGTACGACATGTGTGGCGGCGACACGCTCCTACTGGCTGGCAAGCCGCATTTGCGCTGCGACAAGGCACGGTGGCGTTGGGGAATCAGCCGCCTAAACGGAGAGCAGCAAAAGACTCGATGAGTCCATCGCGCTCCAGTCTCGGCAGGACCGCTGCAACCGTCCTCGGCTCCTTCATGTTGGAGTCGGCGATGCGCTGTATCGCGCCGTACACGGCGGTCCTGTCCAGGTCGATCTGATCGAGGATGAAGTCGTCGGGCGACTTGGCCTCCAGGTCCCAGGGCGTAAGGGCGTCAGCGGGAAAGTCCCTCAGATTCCGGGTGACTATCACCTGCGCGCGAGCCTTGATCGCAGCGGCGAGCACGTGCCGATCGCCCGGATCGGGTAGCTCCACGGCATCAACGAGCGGTTCGAAGCCAGCCACCGTACCGTCGCGGATCGCGTCGTTCATCAGTGTGCGGGTGCGCGCCAGCCTCGTCGAGAGTGGCGATGTCGGCGAGGCAGTCACCGCCGAGCGCCACCGACACCGCGGGGTCAAGGACGATCTCGGCGGGCTCGAACTGCGCCAACGGTTTCCGTCACGGCGACAGCGCTTCCGACAACGCGGCGCCCAGACCGGTGACCTCCGCGGTGCGAAGGAGTGTGACGGCTCCGGTTTGCGGCACGAGACCGGTTCCGGTGGCATCGGCGGTCAGGTGTGGGTACGACGACGTAGACTCGCTCACCAGAATGGCGCTCCTCGAACTCGCTGGATTGTTTCCTTCGCAAGTTCAATCTTCCCAGTTCAGGGCACCATTCTTCCGAACATCCTCGCCGTGTCGACCCACCGGCGTGAAAGCCCGAGGCTCGCCGGTGTCGTCCCCACCACCACTCAACCCGAAGAACCGCTCGAGGAACTCAGCAAGGCGTGCGATCTCCCGCTGCCTGGTCTCCCCGAGACCTTCGCCTCCGGAGAAACGGGAGCCCGGGGGCAGCAACCTCGCGGCGGCGCAACACCCCACTGGCCTGATCCCACATGGACGAGTTGCGCCTCGGCACGTGCACCCGCAGTTCGTCTAAACCCTTCAGGGAGACTCAGGCGGTTTGACGGCAATGCGGCTGTTCATGATTCAGATTCACCACCGGCGCGACGGCCGGTAGCAGCCGATATGTCACGGCTGCCGCTGCCTGCCGCAGTCGAATCACCGAGAACCCGGCCTGACATGCAGATTTGCCGACGCATCGGGCGTGTCCCTATACTAAGTGCAATCGTTCGGCCCGCCCCGGCTTCCGGGAGCGGGCCGGATTTATATTCAGGGCGTGTCCACACCGATGAAGCCGTTCCTCTCACTCGACGACCAACTTGCACGCATCAAGGGTCGCGGGATGACCGTCGACGACGCGGACGAGGCCCGTCGCTGGCTCGCGGCTGTCGGGTACTACCGCCTCAGTGGCTACTGGTATCCCTTCCGCGTTCGGGACCCGGCCACCCTCGTTCGCTCGGACCGGTTCTTGACCGACAGCTCATTCACCGAGGTCATCGGGCTCTACGAGTTCGACCGCCACCTCAAGACGCTGATCCTGAGCGGCATGGAACGGGTCGAAGTCGCCATGCGCAGCCAGATCGGCTACACCCTCGGCGCATACGACCCCCAGGCGTACAGGAACAGCGCACTGTTCCGGTCGACCTTCAACCACGACGGATGGAACCACACAGCGGACGGCAGAGTTGCCCGTGCCCGCGGCCGCGACAACTTCGTCGACCACCACGACGTGAAGTACGGCGGGCAGCTCCCGATCTGGGTGCTCACCGACGTCCTCGACTTCGCTGACATCTCGAAGCTGTTCGAAGGCATGCGGGCCACCGACCAGCGAAGGATCTCAGACTGGTTCGGCATCACCAGAGATCCGGGTATCTCGAACAACCAGAAGAAGAAGTGGAACAGCCGTCCACCGCTCGCCAACTGGCTCGAGCACCTGACCGTCGTCCGCAACATCTGCGCCCATCACGGCAGGCTGTGGAACCGCCAGCTCACCCCCGTCGGCACACGGGTCATCACCCACCTACCCGGGTTCGAAGGGATCCCGCCCGATCAGGCCGAACACGTCTACATGACAATCTGCATCATCGCGTTCCTCCTCGACACGACCTCCCCGGGCAACACCTGGCTACAGAAAGTCGGGACCCTCGTCCACCGCAGTTTCTCTCGCTTCGAACACCGAACGGTCGAGGAGATGGGATTCCCGAACAACTGGGCTGCGCTTGCCCAGTGGTCCGGGAAGACCTCGTAGCGTCGTGGCACCTCGGGTAGGCCGCGCCAAGCCATGTTAGGTATCCCCGGCTACTCCTGGGGGTCCTTACTACTCCGGCTCCGGTTTCGGCTCGTTGGGAGCTGCCTTCGCCCGTCAGAAAGGTCAATTTTATTGGATCAAAGTGTCGTATCCACGCGTCATGTTCCATGCATGACTGACTTCCTATATCGCGTCGACGGCAGCCCCGCTGGCTTCGTTCTCGGGCGCTTCATTCATGACCTATGGGGGGACACAGTCGGCCAAATCAGTTCATCGGGTCGAGTGCATCGCCTGATCGGGCAGTATGTGGGCGAACTGCACGACCAGCAGGTCGTCGACAAAAATATCGGCAATATCTGAAACCTGGTAGCCCAGGAAATCCCGGAAGCCCGGGGAGCCCCAGGAATCGAGGCCACCGCGGATGTCCGGACCGCGACGTGTTTGACAGCTTGGTTTGAATGCTCGCGTGCGCTGCACTGATCCGGGTGATGTCGGCGGTCAGGTCCGGGGTCACCGCCAAACCGGTGGTCGCCGCGGCGTCGACGGCGATCTCCATCGCGAGGGTATGCCCATCGGCCTCCATGGACTCGTCGATAATCGCCATCCGATAGGCGTCGACACCGGGCCGGACGTGCTCCGCCAGGTCCTAAGCCACTTCGAAGGGAGCCCGCATGGGCGGCAGCCTATGCGCCGGCGCCCCCGGCGACGCGGTTCGGGCCGGACCCGGCACTGGCGAGCCACCGGTAACCGCCATTCATGTCAGGTGACAGCGCACCCGACCTCACCTCGAGCATGGCCCACGACCTGGGCATCTTCCGATCGCGCCGGCGGCTCGCCATCAGCGCCGCTTGACCACGGCCGCTGTTGACGGTAACGTTGTGTTGGCGGCTTTCGTGCGTCCAAAATGCAATCCTCTCAGATCTAGGTGGGATTTTTTATGCCCTGAGCAGGCTAGACGGTTCGCCGATCCGATTCACGTTGGCCAGCATGCGATGCACTGTCACACTTTCCGTATTGGGTGAGGAGTTCCAGTGACACGCAAGTTCCGGGTGCACGAGCTGGCGAAGGAACTCGGCGTCAGCCGCAAGACGGTGCTCGCAGCACTCAAGGCGCAAGGCGAGTTCGTGAAGTCCGCGTCCTCGACAGTCGAAACGCCAGTCGCACGTCACCTGCGGGGATCGTTCGCAGTCCGTCCCGCGCCACCCCCACAGACGTGCCGCTTGGATACCCTGAGGGAGGGTCCACCACTTCGACCTCCTCCACCCCGCACCATCCTGGGACAACCTCGACCGGTTCCACCGCGACCCGCCCCGAAATCACGTCCTCGCGTACCAGCCGCGCTGCCCTCGACTCAGCTGGTCACCGCATCTGAGGCTTACGCGATCGTGGGTGTCAGGCCCGAAACGGTCCGGAAGTGGGCCTCACGTGGCCACCTGCAAAGCAAAGGGAAACGCGACCGGGCTGCACTTTACGATCGCGACGACCTGTTGAGAGTCCGCGACGAAACCCGTAGCAGAACGATCGATCCTGCGGTGTCGTCGGAACTGTACGTGCGTCACTCCTACTACAACCGGCTCATCACCACTAACGAGGTGGCTCGGCTCTTCGACGTTGCACCTTCGACCGTCCGCAGTTGGGTCCGCCGCGGCCATCTGGCGCCGGCCCGTCGTGGACCCCGCGGCCAGCTCTTCAAGATCGGGCTCGTGCTGATCGCCGCCTCCGACCGTCGAGATGAACTCTTTCGTTCCCGAAGATTCGTCTACCCGGACTGACCGGACAAAAAAACCAACCCGCTCCGCCGGAGCGGGTTTTTTCATGCCCAAGTGGCATCCCGAACTCCGCAGCGAACCACGTTGCGGCCCATACCCACCACATCCGTTGGTGGGCCATCCCCCAGAAGCGGAGG
Source organism: Williamsia sp. CHRR-6 (assembly GCF_018474015.1). GTDB lineage: Bacteria > Actinomycetota > Actinomycetes > Mycobacteriales > Mycobacteriaceae > Williamsia_A. Next base: position 16,750 of record NZ_JAHCSG010000003.1, read on the forward strand.
TTCCCACGATGCTAGCGACTATCGCGAACCATCACGTGACCATCCTTGCTTCGCTCCTCGCAACCCAACAATTCGTGTTGCGACTTCTTCCCTTGGTGTCGGATCGCGCGAACAACCGCGCGGCCCGTCTCGCCAAGGCGAAGAAGAAGAGCAAGTAGGCCGGAGCAAAAAAACCTGACTTCTGTGGGAGGGACAAGTCTGTCCAAAATTCGCTGCAAAACCCCAGGTGGGGCCCAAAATCGACACGTTCGCATCCAATGCGAGAGTCAGAATCCAGGATGTCCCCGGTAAACCGGCTCTTCCGGTTTTAGAGTGCATCGAGTGCTCGGGTGAGGTTGCCGCAGTGCAGCAGTGATCGGATGCGGTAGTGGGTGAGGTTGCGGAAGCCGAGAGCGTTGCGGCGTAGCGCTTCCAACCTCCCGTTGATCGCCTCCGATGCCCCGTTCGATGCCCGGTGGGTGAAGTATGCGAGGACGTCGAATCGGCGCCAGTGCAGAGTCCGACCGAGCTGAGCGAGTTCCTCGAGCCCGGCGGGGACACCTGTGCGTGGCATGTTCCCCGTGAGCGGGTCCAGTCTGGTTTAGAGTCGTGTTGCCCGTGACCTGGGCGGATAGGACGATGACGATGGCTGGACGGAAACGGCATTCTGCGGAGGACATTGTGCGCAAGCTGCGCCGGGCCGATGAACTCAGCGCAGCGGGTAAGACGTCTGAGGAGGTCGCTGCCGAGTTGGAGGTGTCCTCGGCGACGTTGTACAACTGGCGACGCTCCTACGGTGGCATGGACACCGACGCGGCGAAGGAGTTGAAGGAGCTGCGTGAGCAGAACGGCCGGCTCAAACGGCTCCTCGCTGATGCCGAACTGGAAATGGACGCCCTGCGCGAGGTCGCAAAGGGAGGATTCTGAGCCCAGCCGCGAAACGTCGTGCCGTGGATATGCTCGTCGAACGATTGGGTATGTCGAAACGGTTGGCGTGCAGAGCGGTTGGGCTTTCCCGTTCCACCTATGCCCGGACCCCGATCGCGCAGACCCCGGCTGATCCTGACGCCGATCTGCGCGAGTCTCTGCGCGCCTATGCGCGGGCCAATCCGGTGCACGGGTTTCGTCGCGCCTGGGCGCATCTGCGCCATGACCGGGCGGTGGTGGTCAACAAGAAGAAGATCCACCGCCTGTGGGTGGAGGAAGGGCCTACAGGTCCGGATCTACCACCCCCGTAAACGTGCCGGACAGAGTTCGGTTCCTCAGATCGAGGCCGATGCCCCGAAGACAGTGTGGGCACTGGACTTTCAATTCGATTCCACCATCGACGGCAAGGCCGTCACGATCGCGTCGATGATCGACGAACACACCCGACTGTCAGTCCTGAACATCGTCGACCGGTCCATCACCGCTGAGAAGTTGACCGCCGAGCTCGATAAGACGTTCGCCGTGTGGGGTGGCCCGCCGCGAGTACTGCGTCTGGACAATGGCCCGGAGTTCATATCGCATGCGCTGCAACAGTTCTGCGGAACGAAGATCGGCATCGCATACATTCGACCAGGGACACCCTGGAACAACGGGCACATCGAGTCGTTCAACAACCGGCTTCGAAAGGAGTGCCTCAACCGCAACCACTGGACCAGCCTGCTCGAAGCCCGCGTGGTCATCGCCGACTTCAAAGACGACCACAACCACCGGCACCGCCACTCATCCCTGGGATACCTCACCCCGGCCGAGTACGCTGCCCAATGCACCCACACCTATCACCCCGTGGCGTGCGAGATCGACTGAAAACAATCACCCATAGGCCTCTAACTCAGAGAGGACCGACTATCGGGGACCTGCCAAACGTTCGATCAAGACCGTTCATCCCTTTGACAACATCGACGCATCGCACGAGATCGTCGGCATAAGATTGACGACTTGTTGCCGCGGGGCCTTGTCGCACTTCTTCAACAACTTTGATCATCGTATCCTGCACAAGGGGGGTGATTTTGTTCCAGTCCCGGCGGGTGCACGTACGGACAGCCCCCCGGGTATTGACAAGAGACGCCACCCCGTTGAAGCTCCACAGGCAAGGCTTGGGTGGCTCATCCCGTCTCAGCGTTGCAGCGCGGAGACCATCGCAGATCGCCTGGGTTGGGCGTGCGCGTCGAACCGACATGTGGCCGGGCGGCGCGAGTTGCGCAGGGCTGTGCAACGAACGGATGGGTCAGGCCACTGGCCGGATCGTGCAGGTCCAGCTAGAAATCAATGAAATCATCATTTGCGCGATAGTAATTCAATGCCTCAATATATGGAGCAACGCTGTCACCATCCAACTGGACACGAGCAGCATCGACAACGTCTATGAATGCTTGGCCGTAGTAAACCAACTCATACCCGTTTCGAGACACGAATTCTGGAAAAACTTCTTCCTCATTAACGATAGACGGATAATTCTCAAAGATGCATATTGTCTCCGCAATCAGCAGATCCGGGTCATCCTTCGCGTAGATGCAAGGGAAGCCATCCCGCACTTCGTCGCTGTCCGTATCTAAGCTAACCGCAAGCCGGACAATCTCACCGAGTGCGGCCTCCACGGCAAGTTCAATATCTAGCATAGTTTTCTTCCCGTTGCTCCGTCTAGTTTCCCAGTTCTACCTTCCCTGCCACCACCCCACAGATTGCGTCAGGTATCGCGCCGGCACTCGGCAAGCACGCATCGAAGCGAATCATCTCCCAGATCGTGTCCGCCGGACAGCTGCAAGAAGCGAACGCGATCGACCGGACGGTCATCAATGTCGGTCACCTCACCAGTCAGCCATTCACCCCGTGAGTATGTGAAGGGTTGCGCGCAGTGCAAGCTCAACGAACCTGGTGCAGTCCAACGAGCGACGCCTGGTTGGCCGCTGCGCTGGTTGGCGCGGCGCGGCGCGTGCGCCACCACACCACGGCCGTGACGACGACGAGCGCGGCGCTCGGGATGAGGAACACCGGCGATCCCACCACCGCCCCGCGGTCGTCGAGTGCGGAGGTGAAGTCGCTGCGCAGCGCGGTGGCCAGGACGAGCCCGGCAACGTTGTAGACGGCGTGAACGACGACGGCCGTCTCGAGCCCGCCGGTGCGCCAGGTCATGATTCCCAGGGATCCGAACAGCACCAGGTACGAGGTGAGGATGTAGGGGTCGAGCGAACCGTGGATCAGGGAGAACCCGACGGTTGTGACCACGATGCCGACCAGCGCACCTGAGCGTGCGCCACGAGTCCACCCGCCGAGCACGCGGAACAGGAATCCACGGAAGCCGTACTCCTCACCTGCTGCGGCGAGCGGGGTCAGCAGCATCCCGATCACGAAGTAGGCGATGAGGTCGCCGGTGGTCCAGGGCACCTGCTCACCCGGCTCGAGCAGCGACCCGACCGACACCGCCACCAGCACCAGCGGGCCGAACATGAGCAGGGCGCGTGCGAAGACGTCGAGCCGGAACCGCCCGGCCACCGAGTGCAGCGATCCGGCCGGCACCCCGTAGAGCACGCGCTGGAGCACCATGCAGTACGGGATCAGCGCGGCCAGCGCGAGCGCACCCGCGGCCTGCGTAATGGGCGTGGTGCCCGAGCGCCCGAACACTTCCCGGTCGACGTATCCGCCGACGACGAGGAACAGCTGCGCGAGCCCCACGAAGCCCACGAGCAGCAACACGATCGCCACGATGCCGCGGAGCGCGGGACGCCGCTGCCCGGCATAGGCGCGGTGGTACGGGGCGCCGCTGGCCGCGATCGGCTCGGTGGTGGTGGTGGACATGAAATCTCCCGGAACGATTGATCTAGCACAGTGTGATAGTCACGAACGTTAGCACACTGTGCTAGACAGGGGTGCAACAAACGTCGGCACAAGGTGCAGGAGGATGGTGACCATGGCGGACGAGGGCGAACTCGGCACGCGGGATCGGATTCTGGTTGCCGCCGCGACGATGGTCACCGAGAACCCGAGTGCGAGGCTCAGCGTGCGCGCGGTGGCCGCCCGCGCCGGGGTGAGCACCGGCTCGCTCCGTCACTTCTTCCCGACGCAGCAGCTGCTGATGGACGAGGTCGCGGCAAGGATCACCGGACTCGTGGTGACCGAGGACGTCATCGACGACACCACGATCCCGGCCAGGGAGCGTCTGACGATGTGCGCGCGAAGCGTCCTCGCCGCGACCGGAACCGGCGACAGCGCGCGGCACACATGGCGTACGGCGTTCGAGTCCTATATCGACTCCGAACCGAATATCGAAGCCACACAGGCATTCTTGGCCTTCAACCGCGCCGGTACTCGCCGCATCGAGCGGTGGCTGGCTGTGCTCGATCGCGAAGGTGCGCTGCCGCCCGGGAACAACTCCGAACGCGCGGCGTACCTCGGCGCAGTCCTCGACGGGCTCTCCATTGCACGAGCGCTGCCGAACGACGCCGCCCGCATCCGGTCGGAGGACCAGATCCTCGACTACGCCATCTCGCTGCTGTTTGTCGGGCCTACCATCCAGCAGCAACTCCCTGACGCAGCGAGCCTGCCGTGACGCTGGGGGCAGTCGACGGAAACGACGAACAGATTCGTCGAACTGATTGTCGAAATGTGTGAGTTCTCCGGCGGGGCCGTGATCGAACCCATCGACCGCGATCACGGAGTTCGCGACTAGGAGGACAACCTGATCGTCTCGCGCCTCATTGGATGCAGGTGCAGCTCCACAGGTTCGGATCGCGATCCGCGCTGGGGCACGGTGGCCTGATCACCGCTCGGCGGCGATACCCACGTCGGGCAGCGAGGCCGGCAAACACGCCTCGGGGTGAGCGGCGAGCGCCGACCACGGTGAGGTGAATGCCTCGGCGATGGCCTGCCACCACGTACGGCTCGGACGGTCATCGATGTCAGTCACCTCACCAGTCAGCCATCACCCCGAGGACACGAGAAGGGTTGCGCCCAAGGCGATCTCAACGGTTCTGGTGCAGGACAATTCAGCCGGTCACACCGGCCATGCTGTGGCCAACAGCTCATAGGACCGCACCCGATCGGCCGGGTCGTGCGTTGCGGTGGTCACCACGATCTCGTCGGCCCCGGTCGCCCGCGCCAGGGCCTCCAACCCGGCCACCACCGTCTGCGGCGCGCCCACGAACTGGGTGGCGATGCGGTCGGCCACCACGGGTAACTCGTCGTCGGTCAGCGGCGCAGCCTCGCCCGGCGCCGGGTAGAACGGGGCCGCGCCGGTGCTGCGGATGCCGTACACCCAGCGGCCGAATCCCGACGCCAACTCACGGGCGGTCGCATCGTCATCGGCCACCACCGCATCCGCCGACACCACCACATACGGTCGCGAATACTGTTCCGACGGCCGAAAAGCATTGCGGTAGGCCTCAACTGCAGCCAACGTGGTGGCTGGCGCGATGTGATAGGCCGCCACGAACGGCAGGCCACGCTCCCCAGCCACCTGCGCGCTCTGCCCGGCGCTGCTGCCCAACACCCACAGTTCGACGTCGGCGCCCTGGCCTGGACTCACCGTCAGCTCACGCCCGTCGACACCGAACGTCCCGCCGATCAGCGACCGCACCTCATCCACCGCGTCACCAAAATCGGGTAGCTGCGCTCCCTCGGGGATCAGTGCGCGCTGGATGGCGATGTGATGCGCGGCGGCGGCGGCAACCGGCCGCGGTGGAGCCGGGATCAGCAGTCCGTCGATCACCCGATCCTGGGTCGCCATCGCCGGCGGCGGGCTGGACGGCCCGCCCCGGCCCGCCGCACGGACCGCTTCGCTGAGGCGTTGCGGTGAGCGACCCACGCCGAGGTCGAGACGGCCCGGATACAGCGCGTCCACCATGCCGAACGCTTCGACGATGGCGGCGGGTTGATGCAGACCGATTTGCACAGCTGCTGCACCCACCCGGATGCGCCGCGTGGCCGCCGCAACCAAGGCCACCTGCGTCGCCGGGGACGATCCGGCCACTTTGGCAAAGTGATGCTCAGCGATCCAGAACCGGCGATACCCCAGCTCCTCGGCCCGTACCGCGAGGTCGATTGTGGCGCGCAATGCTGCCGCAGCGCTGGATCCACTGGCGATCGGCGAGATGTCCAGAACCGACAACGGCGGACGGGCGGTCGGCTCGGCGGATGCCATGCGAGTACCTCCTGACGGTGACCGGTGACCTGTTCAACGATGCTGCACACCCCAGACAGTCCCGGCAACAGACTTCGACTCACCCTGAACCGAAGAACTCGGCGCGGATGGATGCCACGCCCGCGCGGCGTTGCACCTGGGGTGAACGCGATTTCTCCTTACCTGGTTGCGGTCGATCTCGACGGGGCGGGCTGGCATCCGGCCGCGTGGCGCGAAAGCCGATCCTCGGGTCGTGACCTGGCCGACCCCGCGTTCTGGGTGCGTACCGTGGGCGCACTGGACGAGTCGGGGATCGACCTGGTCACCCTGTCCGACGGATTCGGTGGTCCCCCCGGATCAGACGGTCGCACCGACCGGGCCGTCATCCGACTCGACGCGATCGTGCTGGCGTCGCGGCTGGCCCCCACCACCGGTCAGGTGGCCATCCTGCCGACGGTCGTGGCCACCCACACCGAGCCGTTCCACACGTCCAAAGCCATCGCCACCCTCGACTACGTGTCGACCGGTCGGGCCGGGTTGGTGGTGCGCACCAGCCTCGGCGGCGAGGAAGCCGCAGTGGTGGGCCGACGCTCCATCGACGATCCCGCCGACCCGGCACTGGTGGATGAACTGACCGAGTACGTCACCGTGGTGCGTGCGCTGTGGGATTCATGGGAAGACGACGCCGAGATCCGCGACGTGGCCACCGGTCGGTTCATCGACCGAGACAAGTTGCACTACATCGACTTTCACGGTGAGAACTTCGCGGTGCGCGGGCCGTCCATCACGCCCCGACCGCCGCAGGGTCAACCGCTGGTGGCCGTACTGGCCCACTCGCAGGCGGCGTGGACGGCCGCCGGCCAGGTTGGTGACATCGTCTTTGTGGCCGATGCTGCCGATGTGTCGAGTGCCCGCGCCGCCATCGATGCGGCACATCGTGCCGCCGACCGCCCGGTCGACGAGCCGGTGCGGCTCATCGTTGACCTTGCCGTCGCGGTCGGTGGCGACGCCGAACAACGCATCGCACGGCTGGACGGGTGGGCCGACACCGCGACCCGCCCGGCAGCTCAGGTCGTCATCGGCGATGCGGCTGCCGTGGCCGAGCAGATGGCCCGACTGCGCGAGGCCGGTGCCGACGGGGTGCGTCTGCTCCCGGCCAGCACCTCGGTCGACGCCCCCGCCATCGCGACATCGGTGGTGCCGGAAATGATTCGGCGACAACTGTTCACACCGGTCGCTGGTTCGGCGTGGTCGGCGACGGCACGCGGCCGGCTGGGCTGGGCTCGACCGCAGAACGTCTTCGCCCGGGCCGGGGCCACCCGATGAGTCGACCCCGCAAACAGGTGCACCTGGCCGCCCACTTCCCCGGCGTCAACAACACCACAGTGTGGAGTGACCCGGCCGCGGGCAGCCACATCGAGTTCTCCTCGTTCCAACACTTCACCGCCTCCGCCGAACGCGGTCTGTTCGACTTCCTGTTCCTGGCCGAGGGTCTGCGTCTGCGTGAACAACGCGGGCACATCCACGATCTCGACGTGGTGGGCCGCCCGGACACCTTCGCGGTGCTTGCGGCGCTGGCCGCGGTGACCGACCGAATCGGGTTGGCGGGCACCATCAATTCCACCTTCAACGAGCCCTACGAGGTGGCCCGGGCGTTCGCGACGTTGGATCATCTCAGCGGCGGACGCGCCGCCTGGAACGTCGTCACCTCCTGGGATGCGTTCACCGGCGAGAACTTTCGACGCGGCAGTTTCCTGCCCGAAGAGCAGCGCTACGAGCGGGCCAAACAGTTCCTGGCCACCGCGCGTGAGCTGTGGGACTCGTGGCGGCCCGGGGACGTGCTGGCCGACGTCGACTCCGGCGAGTTTCTTGCGCGGGCGGAGGCCGGTCGATTCACCCACCGCGACAACCACTTCGACATCGGTGGCCGATTCACGGTTCCCCGCAGCCCGCAGGGCCGTCCGGTGATCTTCCAGGCCGGGGATTCCGACGAGGGCCGAGAGTTCGCTGCCGCCGAGGCCGACGCCATATTCTCGCGGCACGGCACCGGCGAGGTGGCACAAAACTTTTACGCCGACGTCAAGGGTCGGATGGCCGCGCACGGTCGAGCGCCGCAGGAGTTGCTCATCCTGCCTGCTGCCACCTTTGTGGTGGCCGACACCGACGCGCAGGCCGCTGATGCCGCCCGGGAGGTCCGCTCGGCGCAGGTCAGCGGGCCCACCGCCATCACGTTCCTCGAGGTGCTGTGGAACCGCGACCTCTCCGACCACGACCCAGACGGTCCGCTGCCCAGCGTCGACCCGGTGATCGGCGAGAACACCGTGTCCAAGGGGCGCGCCCAGACCCGGATGTATCGGGACCCCATCGCGACGGCGAACGAGTGGCGGGAACTGGCTGCCGCCAAGAAACTCACCAGCCGCGAGGTGGTGGTGGAGTTGACCGGGCGACAGAACTTCGTCGGATCACCGCAGACGGTGGCCAATGCCATCAACGATGCGGTGCAACAGGATTGGGCCGACGGCTTCATCCTGGTGCCGCACATCACCCCTGGCGGGCTGGACCTCTTCGTAGACACGGTGGTGCCGCAGCTGCAAGAACTCGGGGTGTATCGAACCGCCTATGAAGGCAGCACGCTGCGTTCACATCTTGGCCTGGCACCGTTGCAATAGCGGTGCACCACCCCGTCCGCCTTGCCGCCGTTGAGGCATGGTGCCGGTGGGTGGACGCTGTCCTGTCCCGTGAACCGTCGCAGAAGAGAAGTGCCTTCGGGGGACGTCCATCGAACGAACGGATCGCACTGGTGCCGATCCGTACACACTTCTTCTCCCACTACGGCTGGCTTGCCGAGGGTGCCCTGATCCGCGACGCTGGCTCGGCGACGCTCGGCAAGCACCTTGTCGAAGCATTGGACAGCCTCGCCGCGCGCTGATCGCGCCGTCAGGGCAGCATCGCCTCACGTGTCAGGATCTGGCCTTAGCGCCCAACCGACGGGGTTTAGCGCCCACTCGACGGGGATTAGCGCCCAACCGACGGGGATTAGCGCCCAACCGACGGGGTTTAGCGCCCAACCGACGGGGATTAGCGCCCACTCGATGATGCCGTCGTCAGGGCAGCATCGCGTCCACCGCGTTCGACGCGATCGTCAGCAGGGACAGTCCGCCGGTGCCAAACGCTGCGGCGACAGTCAGCGCCACCAGCAGTTGTTCACGCGAGGGCACCGGAGGGTCGAACGTACGGTGTCCCAACCGAACCGGGGGCGACCAGATGAGCTCGACGGTCCCGTCGCCGTGGCGGGTGAGTTCGGCGAACACGTTGTGCGCGACGTCGAGGGTCGACAATCGGAACTCGCAGCAGACGTCGTCTCGTGGCGAGAGATCCAGGGCGACACCGTCGACCTCGATGTCGACGCGATAGGACCGTTTCGTGAACCGGGCGCGCCGCGGCCGGACCGTCACCTTGGCACCGGGCAGGTCGATTTCGACCGCCTCGGGATCGCGAGTCCCCAGCGGCGTCCGCTCGTGGGTCACTTCTCCACGGCGCCGGAGTGTCACACGGCACGCCGGTTCGTCGACACTGACGGCCTCGACCACGCCGTCTCCGCTGCGCAGTACAACATCGCCGAACAGGTCGGTGTCGAGTGTCTGCTCGGGCATGGCTCAGTCCGATACGCGCGCGAGAAACGCAGCCACGTTTGCCCGCACGCGGTCGATTTTCGACCCGACGTCGAGGTCTTCGCGGTACTGCCTGCCCAGCGCCGGCGTCTTCTCACCGCGGGCGTAGAGGGAGCAGTCGAGGTCGGTGCAGATGTAGGTGCCGACGGTGTTGCCGTTGCGACCGGCCGCCCCCGGCTTACGCGCGGTCATCAGCGACACCCCACCGGATGGATGGGTGGTCAGACAGATCTTGCACATCTGGGCTTTGCGGGTGCCTCCAGTCTCATAGCGCAGGGCCACCCCGATCAGCTGATCGTCCGAACCCGGCGCGACCAGATACGCCCGACCGGCATACGTCGGGTCGTTCCACCCGAAGAAGTCCAGGTCGTCCCACCGCTGGTCGGCGAGGTCGCGCGGCACGGTGATCCGCTTCACCTCACCCTGAGTGCAATTGACGAAGGACGACCGGATCTGGGTCTCGGTCAACGGCAACATGAGGTTTCCATCGTTCGCAGGGCGGGGGACGCCCCAGGCTAGGGCGGCCCGCCGGTCACGGGCAACCGAAATATGGGCGAGGCCACCGGTCGACGATCGGGGGACGTCGGCCGGTGGCCTCAGGTGAGCCGATCTCTCGGCTCGGTCGGTGGGGCAGGCGGGCTAGGTCACGGGTGCGGTCAGGTCGTAGAGCGTCACCGACCCGACGGTGATCGCCGAGTAGTTCGCCTGTACCCACTCGCTGATAGCCGTTGCCGTGCTCTGCGCGTTCATCCCGCCGCCCAGGCGTCCACCACCGATGAAGTAGTGGATCTTGCCCTCGCGCACGTACTTCTGGAACTGCGCCAGCGTGGGCGAAGGATCGCTGCCGTTGAAGCCACCGATCGGCATGACCGGCTTCTGCGTGGCCAGCTGATAACCCGAGGCCTCGTTGGACCCGACGGCCGCAGCCACCCAGGTGTAGGAACCGGAGTTCCTCTCCAACAACGACACCATCTCGGCGGTGGGTCGCGACCCCATCAACAGGTTGCCGCCCGGACCGCCAGCGGTGAAACCACGTTGGTTCTGAACGGGTGTGCCCGCCGCGCCAGGAATGCCCTGCCCAGGACCCTGGCCCGGCACTGCACCACCGGGTCCGAATCCGTTCTGGCCGGGACCGACGCCCGGCCCGAGGCGGGGACCGAACGCGCCGCGACGCAGACCACCGGGGCCACCGAAGCCACCGCCGTTGACCTGCGGGCCCGCGGTGATGATCGATCCCTGCTTGGAGGTATGCAGGGTATCGACGACATAGGCTGTGGGACCGGCTAATCCGGCGATGATCGCAACCGCCGCGGCCACACCGGTGACCGGGCCGGTGCGCCGAACGCCGGGCACGAGCAGCCCCACCGCAGCGATCACGGCGCCGACCACCACCACCCACCGCAGCCACGGCACGAAGTCCGGTGAACGGTTGAGCAGCAGATAGGCCATCACACCGGTGGTCACCGACGCCGCGGCGAGCACCGCCCGCACCCAGAGCAGCTCACGCTGCCTCCAACACACCACCCCACCTGCTGCGAGCAATCCTGCGATCGCAGGCGCCAGGGCAATCGTGTAGTAGGAGTGAAAGATTCCCGACATGTAGCTGAACACTGCGGCGGTGGTCAGCAGCCACACTCCCATCACGACGATCAGCGCGCGGATCGGCGAGGTACGCGGCGCCCGCCAGGTCAGAACCACCGCCGCCACGCCGAGCAGCAACGCGGTGGGGATCAGCCAGGCGATCTGACCGCCCTGCTCCGGCTGGAACATCCGGAAGAATCCGGTCTCCCCCCACATACCGCCGCGCCCGCCGGGCCGTCCGGGCCCGCCGACCGCTCCCCGGCTGCTGAGGAACTCAGCGAAGGCGCCTGCGCGCGGACCGCCTCCGGTGCTTCCGGTCTCGTTGCCCGTCAGCCGGCCGAAGCCGTTGTAGCCCAACGTCAGTTCCAGAATCGAGTTGTGTTGGGAGCCACCGATGTATGGCCGCGAGTCTTTGGGCCACAGCGTGACCGCCAACACCCACCAGCCGGCGCTGACGATCAATGCACCCAATGCCGCAAACAGGTGACCCATCCGTTTGATCCAGGTGTGCTGCCCGAACGCGAGGTAGGCCACCGCCAATGGCGGAATGACCAGGAACACCTGCAGTTGTTTGGTGAGGAACCCGAACCCGACGAACATGCCGGTCAGCAGCATCCAGCGAATTCGGCCGTCCTCGATGCCGCGCATCGTGGCCCACACGGCAGCAATCATCAACAGCACCAACAGTGCGTCGGGGTTGTTGAACCGGAACATCAACGCCGCCACGGGCGTCAACGCCAGCACCGCTCCGGCCAGCAGTCCGGCCTGCCAGCCGACCTGCCGCTTGATGACGAGATAAAGCAACGCCACCGAGGCCACACCCATCAGGACCTGCGGCACCAGGATGGACCACGAGTTGAGCCCGAAGATGCGAATCGCAATGCTGGGCAACCACAACGACATCGGCGGCTTGTCGACGGTGATGGAGTTCGCGGCGTCCGAGGATCCGAAGAACCACGCCTTCCACGACACCGAACCCGCCTGCATGGCCGCCGAGTAGAACGAGTTGGCGTAGCCGTTGATGCTCAGGTTCCACAGGTACAGCGCGGCGGTGACACCCAGCAGGGCACCGAGACCCCACCGTTGCGGGTGGGCGATGCGGTGGCGCACCGGTGGCGCAGTGACGGCATCACTGGGTGGGGTGTCGAGCAGCGAGGTCATGCGAAGGCCCCCTGGGAATCGGTGTCATGAGAACGGAAAACCCATCGCAGCGCGATGAATCGGGTGAGGGTGGCCACCAGGTTGGCCAGGATCAGCACCAGCAGCTCGATATGCCTGGAGGTCTGCGGCGCCCATTCGTGCAGTGCCCACAGCGATCCAGCGGTCAGCGCCCAGCCGAACACGAACACCCCGATCCCCTGCAGGTGGTGGCGTGCCGCACCCGCACGACCGCGCACCCCGAAGGTGAAGGCGCGGTTGGCCGCGGTGTTGCCCACCGCGGTGATCAGCAGGGCCGCGAAGTTGGCTGCCTGCGCCCCCACCATCGGATGTGCCAGCAGGTAGAGCGCCGCGAAGGCGATGGTGGACACCACACCGATGGCCGCGAACCGCACCAGCTGGCCCACCATTCCGCGCGGCACACCGCTCACCGTCGGGTCGGGTAATCGCCTGCGGCCCAGGCTCGCTCGCAGCTGCGCGACCGGCAGCTCGCCCTCGGCCAACGCTCGACCCACCCGCCAGCACCCCTTGATGTCCTCGATCGCGGTGTGCACGATGTCGACCTTGCTGTTGGGGTCGTCCACCCAATCCACCGGCACCTCGGCGATCCGCAGCCCGATCCGCTCGGCCAACACCAGCAGCTCGGTGTCGAAGAACCAGCCGGTGTCGTGCACATGCGGCAGCAACGCCCGCGCCACATCGGCACGGATCGCCTTGAACCCACACTGGGCGTCGGAGAACTTCGCACCCATCGCAGCGCGCAGGATGAGGTTGTAACTGCGCGAGATGAATTCGCGTTTGGCACCTCGTACCACCCGCGCCGACCGGTTCAGCCGTGACCCGATGGCCACGTCCGAATGACCGGAGAGCAGCGGAGCGACCAACGGCAGCAACGCATTCAGATCGGTCGACAGATCTACATCGCAGTAGGCGACCACGGCTGCATCACTGTGCATCCAGGTGGCGTTCAATGCGCGACCGCGACCCTTCTCGTCCAGGTGCACCACCCGCACACCGCTGATCGTCTGCGCCAACTCGATGGCCACCGCCAGCGTCGAGTCGGTACTGGCGTTGTCTGCGATGGTGATCCGCGCCGAATACGGCACCCGCGTGCGCACATGCTCGGCCAGCCGTTCGATGCAATCAGCCAGATCGGACTGTTCGTTGAACACCGGCACCACCACATCGAGCTGCGGGTGAGCCGGAGTCGGGTCGATGACCACCGTCATCTGCGGGGCGGCGGTCGGATCCGGTGACGTCGGTTTCCCCGACCGGTCGATCGTGTCTGCTGTCATGACCCAGACTCTGCTGGGCCAAGCTGCCGCGATTCTGCGGCGACGCTGTCAGCTTCCTGTGAGGGCCACGATCAGTCGGCTACGTGCGCTTCATGGCCGGCTTCGCGTAGCGCAGCGCGGATCCGCGCGGCGGCGTCGTCGAGGGCAGCCGGATCGGGGTTCTTGTCGGCCAGCGCCAGGTCGAATGTCTGCAACGAGTGCGCCGGGAACACATGGACGTGCAGGTGCGGAACCTCCAGGCCGGCGATCAGCAGACCCATCCGGGGTGCGTCGAACGCCGTGCGAGTGGCCTGACCGACCGTCTGCGCGACCGAGATCACCTGCGCGAACAGCTCCGGATCGACCTGCTCCCAGTGGTCCACCTCCGCGCGCGGCACCACCAGCACGTGACCGGGCGTGACGGGGTTGATGGTGAGGAAGGCGACCACCGTGTCATCGGTCCACACGAACCGTCCCGGGAGGTCGCCGTTGATGATCATGCTGAACACAGATGCCATGCCACCGATGGTAGGCGCCGCCGACTACTGCGAGCGTGGAAGCCGCACCACGAACGTGGCGCCACCACCGGGGGTGTCCTGCGCGGTCACCGTGCCGTCGTGCGCGGTGACCAGCGCCGAGACGATGGACAGACCCAACCCGCTGCCGCCCGATCCTGTTGCGCGGGTGCGGGAGTCGTCGCCGCGATAGAAGCGTTCGAAGACCTTCGCCCGGTCTTCAGGCGCCAGGCCGGGGCCGGTGTCGACCACGCGCAGCACCGCGTCGGTGTCGTCGGTGCCCACCTCCACGCTGATCGAGGCATCGGCGGGGGTGTGTTTGACGGCGTTGGTGATCAGGTTGCCCAACACCTGCGTCAACCGCGCGGCGTCGCCCATCACCGCCGGTACCCCCGGGCCGTCGAGCACCCGCAGGTCGATACGCCGGTCCGGCGCCATCGCCCGCGCGCTGTGTACCGAATCCGAGGCGAGCGCAAGCAGATCCACATGCGTGCGTTCCAGCGGTCGGTGGGCGTCGAGGCGTGCCAGCATCAGCAGCTCCTCCACCAGCAAACCCATGCGTCCGGCTTCGGACTCGATCCGTGACATCAACTGTTCGGGGTCGGTCATCGCGCCCTGGCGGTACAGCTCGGCGAACCCGCGAATCGATGTCAGCGGCGTCCGCAGCTCGTGGCTGGCGTCGGCCACGAACTGCCGCATCCGGTCCTCTGAGGCCCGCGCCTGTTCCTCGGACTGCTCGGTGGCGGCGAACGCCTCCTGGATCTGATGCAGCATCACGTTCAGCGACTCTGCGAGCCGGCCCACCTCGGTGCCCGACGCCGAGGTGGGAACCCGCTGATCGAGATCGCCGTCGGCAATGGCCCGCGCGGTGGCCTCCACTCGGCGCAACGGTCGAAGACTGTTGTGCACCAGCAGATATCCCACGCCCCCGACCACGGCGACCACGGCCAGGCCCACCCCGAACTGCAGCCAGATCAACCGGGTGACGGTGTCGTCGACGTCGGTGAGTTTCACCGCGAGGATGGAGCTGCCGTAGGTGGAGGTCACCTTCACCACCCGCCACCGGGTGTCTGATCCGTTGGCCGAGCCCACCGTCTTCGGTTGGGGGGACAGCGAATTCGGTGACGAGATGTCGGGGGCACCACCGACGTCGTTGATGATGAACGAGATGCCGTCGGTGCGACTGACCTGCACGAAGTACGGCGACGGTGGGCGGCGTTCGTCCTGCGGAGGCCGCGGCAACGTGGGCTGGGCGCCCGGGTTGTCGCGGTCGACGTGCGGCCGCGCCCACCCCTGAGCCGCATTGCGCAGACCGTTGTCGGTGCGGTTGAGCAGTTGTTTCTCCATCGCGGAGGTGACCGCCACCCCGGACACCAGCAGACCCACCGCGACCAGCACCAACATCAGCGCCACCAGCGACACCCGAAGCGGGATCCCGCGCCGACGTCGGGTCGTCTGGACCGGCACGCCGGTGGTCATCGGGGTTCGCGCATCACGTACCCCACACCGCGCAGGGTGTGGATCAATCGGGTGTCGCCGGTGTCGACCTTGCGCCGCAGGTAGGAGACGTAGGACTCGACCACGTTCACCTCGCCACCGAAGTCGTAGTTCCACACGTGGTCGAGGATGCGCGGCTTGGACAGCACGGTGCCCGCGTTGATCATGAAATAGCGCAACAGCGTGAACTCCGTCGGCGACAACGACACCAGCTCGCCGGCCTTCCACACCTCATGGGTGTCGTCGTCGAGTTCGATGTCGGCGAACGTGATCCGGCTTGGCTCAGCCTCCTTCTCACCGAAACCGTTGCGGCGCAGTATCACCCGCAGTCGCGCGACCACCTCTTCCAGGCTGAACGGCTTGGTCACGTAATCGTCGCCGCCGATGGTCAGACCGTTGACCTTGTCCTCCACCGAGTCCCGCGCAGTGAGGAACAGTGCGGGCGCTTCGATGCCGTCGGCCCGCAGCCGACGCAGCAGCCCGAACCCGTCCATCCCGGGCATCATCACATCCAGCACCAGCGCGTCGGGCCGGAAGGTTCGGGCCTTGTCCAGCGCCGCAGGGCCGTTCGCGGCCGTCGCCACGTCGAAGTTCTGGAACTTCAGCGACACCGACAGCAGTTCGAGGATGTTCGGCTCGTCGTCGACCACGAGCACTCGCGCACCGGAATCAGTCATGGTGCCTACCTTCCGTGAACTCACTTGGCCTGCCCTGGGAGTTTCCTGGCAGCTGGCTGTGAACCCCTGCCAGGGTCTCATGGTCGATGTCCGAGCAGGTCAGAACAGGGTGGGCTCGCCGAAACCGGGTGCGCCTTCGATGCCCAACAACATCGCTTTGGTCGCCGGGCCGCCACCGGCGGAGAAGCCCCCGAGCGCATCGGCGCCCACCACCCTGTGACATGGGACCAGGATCGGGATCGGGTTGCGGCCCAATGCCAGTCCCACCGCCTGCGCAGCCCCGGGCGCTGCGAGGCGGGCGGCAACCTCGCCATAGGTCAGCGTGTCCCCACGCTTGATGGAACGGGTGACCCCGTAGACCCGCCGGTCGAAGTCGGTGCAGGCGGCGAGGTCGATCGTCGCCGTGGCGAGCCGGTGCCCCGGATCGCCACCTGCCAGCAACAGCGTGACCGCCGCGGCGATGTCGGCCACCGACTCACTCGGCACTCCTGGTGTGCCCAATTCGAAACGTGAGCAATCGGATTCGTCCGGTAGCAGCATCGCGACCACGGCGTCATCGGCGTTCCAGACGATGGTGCACCGCCCGATCGCGGTGTCGAAATCGTGGTGATCCACGCCTGCGCGCGTCATGACACGGTGGCGTGAAACGGTGCCGGGTACCCTGGTTTGGGCCGTATGTCACCCAGCCATTCGTCGAGTTGTGCTGCACGCGAACGCAACTGCGCCACCGCCGCCGCGGGCAGCGGCTCCAGCAGATGTAAGGCCACTCCCCCGCCGGGACGTAGGTACCAACCGCCGACGACGCGCCCGTCCCACCACGCGGTCTGACCGCCGTTGCCGTTGCGGTCGAACAGGTGCCCGGCGTGCGGGGCGAGGTAGAAGTCGCGCTGTTTCCACCCCATCGTCGCCGGATCGAGTTCGGGTAGCAGCACCGCGCGCGGCGGCACCGGCTCGACCGGGTCCAGATCATCGGGCAGCAGATATCCGGTCGCCACCGGGGTTGTCGCGTCACCGGTTTCGACGTCCACCGCCACCGCCTGCACCTCGGCCAGAGCGGCCCGCACTGCAGTCTTGGTCGACCCCAACCACCAGACGATGTCGGTCTCGGTGCCGGGTCCGAACGTCTGCAACCACCTGCGCACCATCTCCCGATGTCCAGTCGCGGGGTCGCGCAGCTGCAACGGCGAGGGCAACCAGCGGTCCATCGCAGCCCAGCAGGGCCGGAACTGATGCCAGCCGACGGTGTTGGTGCCGCGCACGATCGCTCCGGCCGCGCTGAGCATGTTGAGTACTCGTGGCCCGATCGGCATGCTCGAGTCCGACCCCGTCGCCACCCGTCCGCCGATTTCGACAATCGCCTCCCGCAGCTGGGTCGAGGTGCCCTCCAGTCCGGCCGCCAGTGCGGTGACCACTGCCGTTGCCGCCGCATCCAGCCAGCCGTCGGGGTCGGGGTAGGTGGGATCGCGGCGCAGGTCACGAAGGATGTTGGTCCGCTCGGATGCCGCCACTCGGGCCCCGACGCAACTGACCGCGTCGGTGAGGGTGGCACGGTCGACGACGAACATGGTGCGCCGCATGGCCAACTGCCGAATCAGGGAGCGTCGGCGGTAGAGAGCGTCGTCTAGGTCAGCGACGCTCGAGCCCGGTCGGCGCGCCCACATCGACAGGTACACCGTCGGTGGGCAGGTGGCGTGCAGGGCCACCACCGACGACACCACGTCCTGCACTGAGCCGACCGGCTCGCCGAGCAGCAGATGTCGTCGCTGGAGGCGGGCGCGCCGCTGCCCGACGGTGATGAGCGGTCGGGCAGTGCTCACGAGAGGGTGCGGTCAGGCAGGCAGTACGGCGACGGCGTCGATCTGCACCAGCTGCTCGTCGAACGGGAGCACGGTGACGCCCAACAGCACAGCGGCCGGTCGGTGATCGCCGAAACTCTCGTGTACGGCGTCCCAGGCGACAGTCAGGTCGGCCTGCAGCCGCTCGGCCACACAGATCGTCACCTTGGCCACGTCCTGGAGCCTTGCCCCCACCTCGGACAATGCGACGGCCAGGTTGGCCACGCATCGACGAGCTTGGG
The DNA here is from genome assembly GCF_018474015.1 of Williamsia sp. CHRR-6. Taxonomy (GTDB): domain Bacteria; phylum Actinomycetota; class Actinomycetes; order Mycobacteriales; family Mycobacteriaceae; genus Williamsia_A. Next base: position 35,279 of record NZ_JAHCSG010000003.1, read on the forward strand.
CTTGCACGTCACCGCCGCCCACGGTGGCGCCGTCGGCGTCGGTCGGCGCGATGGCCGCGGTGTAGATCGTCGAGCCTGCAGCGACGGTGACGCTGGGGACGTATCCGACAGGCGAGTACAACGAGGACGATGTGTTGGGTTCGATGGCAGCCATGCCGCTCATCGTAGGCAGTCGTCGAGCGCGGCTTGCCAGGGTGCAGACCTCAGGTGCAGACATGAAGAACCCCGCCGGCCCGGGGGAGGGAGCGACGGGGTTCCTCTGGGACGAGCGGCCAGGTTCACAGCCAAGGCGGCTCGATGGCATCAGCCGGTGGAGAGAGGTGCACCGGCAGGCGCCTGATGGATCACTTGGTGATGTCGTTGACCTTGTCGGCCACGGCGCTCTTGGCGTCCTCGACGGCACCCTTGGCGTCGGCGACGGCGTCCTCGGCCGACTCCTTCACGTTCTGCGCGGCGTCGTTGACCTTGGCCTCGGCCTGGTCCTTCTTGCCTTCGTTCTCCAGGTCCTTGTCGTCGACCAGGTTCCCGACGAACTCTTTGGCCTCGCCGATCGCGCCCTCGACGGCGTTCTTGGCCTTGTCGATGAAGTCGTTGCCCATGGTGTCTTCCTCTCAGATCGGTCCGCGACGCGAATCGCCTCGGTTCTTCGGGAGATGAGTCGACCGGGGTGCCCAGATTGCACGGATCCACCGGGGTGACCTCGATCACACAGCGCGGTGGATGGGTCCCGATCGGTCGGACAAGGCGCCGCCATCTGCGGCGGAGCGTGCGGCGATGACCTGAGCAGCGATCGAGATGGCGGTCTCAGCGGGAGTGTGGGCGTCGATGTCGAGGCCCACCGGGGCCACCAGCCGGGCCAGATCGGCCGGTGCGATGCCGCCGTCGACCAGCCGCTGGACTCGGTCGGCGGTAGTGCGCCGCGATCCCATCGCGCCCACGAACGCGAACCGGTCCAGGGTCAGCGCCGCCTGCAGGGCTGGGACATCGAACTTGTCGTCGTGGGTCATCACGCAGATCACCGTGCGTGCATCCAGGCGCCCGGCGGCGTGTTCGCGCGCGAGATACCGGTCGGGCCAGTCGACCACGGCGTCGTGGGCGGTGGGGAAACGGGCAGGTGAGACGAACGTGGCGCGGGCGTCGACCACGCTCACCCGATAGCCCAGCAGCACACCCACGTCGAGAAGGGCACGGACGAAATCGTTGGCACCGGCCAGGATCATCCGCGGCGCAGCCGCGAACGTCTGGACGAAAACCTCTGCGCGACAGGCATTCACCTCAGCACCCAGCACCGCATTGGTGCCTGCCGCCAGCAACGCCCGAGCGTCGCCGACCATCCGGTCAAACGGTGGCGACAGCGATTCGGTGTCGGCGTCGATCGCGACACGCTGGGCCACCTCGGCTGAGGTGGTGGTGAGCAGAGCGCATCCCACCCCGGCCGCAATGTGCGCACGCAACCTCGTGAACTCTGCGGCGTCGTCCACCCGCTCGATCATCACGTCGATCTCGCCGCCGCAGGGCAACCCGACCGCAAGCGGATCGGCGGCCACACTCGCGAAGCGTTCGATCCGAGTGGCACCGTCGGCGAACACCTCGACGGCCACGGCGAGCACCTCAGCTTCCACGCATCCACCCGACAGGGAGCCGTGCACGCACCCATCGGAGCCGATCACCATCGCCGACCCCACCGCGCGCGGGGACGACCCGGTCGTGGCAATCACCCGCGCGAGGACCGCGGGTCCTCGGTCGGTTACGTCGATCAGCGCATCGAGGACATCCCGCACCCGGCCATCGTCACCTGCGGCTGGAGTCGCGGCAACCGATCAGGGTTGGACCTGCCGCTGAGCTCTGGCGTACGCGGCTGGGGCGATCCCCAGGGTGGTGGTGAAGTCGCGGGTCAGGTGCGCCTGGTCGCTGTAGCCGAGATCGCTCGCCACGCTCGCCCAATCGACCTGCTGACCCCGCGAGACCAGTTCAGCAGCGTCGATCAGCCGCCACCTGCGAATCACCCAGGTAGGCGAGACACCGGCACACGACGCGAACATCCGCTGCAACGTCCGGGGGGTCACGCCGGAGTTCGTGGCCAGCTGCTCGATCCGGGTGATCGAACGATCGCGCTCCGCACAGCCGGCCACCGCCGCCACCTGTCGGGCGAGTCGGATCCGCCCGGCGGGACGCACCTCAAGTGACCGGATCATCGCCTGACCGAGGACCGGTGCGGCGGCCTCTATCCCGCCGTCGGCAAACGCCGATGCCACCGCGGAATCGTCGACGTCGATCAACCCCGAGGGGTCGCAGACCGCATCGGTCAGAGCGCTGACGTCATCGCACCAGGCCCCGAATCCGCCGGTGGTCGTCTTCGCGGCGAGATTCCATGCACAGCCCGCCAGCATCCGGGTGACAACTCCCGTCGCAACCCCACAGATGTTGCAGCGCAAAGGATATGGCCCGACACCCGGAGCGAAACCGGGCGGCGGCGCGGTCCCGACGCTCACATTCACCCCTGGCTGAGAAACCACATCCTGTCGATGGGTGAGCCCCGCAGGCAGATCCCAGCGCACCGACCAGAACCAGTCGAGGAGACCGGTCAGCTCGGACGGAGTCGGGTGGCGCTCGAGGCGGACGTGTTGAAACATCCGGCTGGGCGAGACGATGCCCCGGGTGTCGCCCGACGTCGTCTGCATACCCGCGATGCTAGCCGCGCAGCCTGCGATTCTTGTCGCACATCTTCAAGATCCGGCGGCACCAGCACTCCTACCGTCGGTCTCATGAACGACAGCCACGATCCATCCACCCGAACCGACCTCGTAGCCGTGATCCGGCAGCTCGCCGACATACTCGACGCGGTCGACCCCGCCGACGCCCACGTGTCCACGCCATGTACCGAATTCGACCTCACCGCACTTCGCAGCCACGTCGTCGGCTGGTTGACCGCATTCGCCGACGGCCTGACCGATCCGGGCGGCTCCTGCTCCGACCCTGATGCGGTGACGGTGGCGGGTTCTGGTGCGGCGCAGGCCCGTTCGGTCGCCGACCGCCTCGATGCCATCGATGATGCTGCGCTTGCCGAACAGGTGCTGATCGGCGAGCAGGGGCTGCCGACAGCGATGGCGTTGTCGATGATGCTGTGGGAGTACCAGATGCACGGGTGGGATCTCGCCGCCGCGATCGGGCATCCGTGGTCGCCTGACGAACGCGGGATCGAGGCGTCCCTGTTGTTCGCACCCATGATGCTCGGAGACGGCGCCGGGGGTGCGGACGCCATGTTCGGACCTCCCGTCGCCGTCGCCGACGACGCCCGACCGTTGGATCGACTCCTCGGCCTGTCGGGCCGAGACCCCGCCTGGTCGGCCGCATCGCGGTCAGCCTGAAACAGACTCAGGTCGCGTCGCCCAGATGTGGGCGGGTGCCGAAGGTGGCGGCCTGCTCGACCGAGATCACGCCGGCGATCTCGGACAGCGCCGAGGCGCGCTGCGCGTCGGCGGTTCCTGAGATGATCCCTATCGTCGAATGAACGGCGGTGACGTGCACACCACGTTTTTCGAGCGCCGCAACCACCTGATCGATGGCACCGAGGTGCTCGTCGTCGACAGTGATCGTGACCTCGCCCATGAGGTGATGCTACGCGCGCGACCTGCGCGCCGACCGCTCCCGGCGGGCTACTGCGGAGCCTGCACCAAGCCGGACCCGACGTCGGAGGCAGGTAGCTGCAATCGGCTGCTCTGCTGGGTGAGCGTGGTCCACAGATCGCGGCCGCGGCGGCCGGTGACCTGCGCCCACAGCGCCGCGATACCGGCCACATGCGGGGTGGCCATGCTGGTGCCGCTGATGGTGTTGTAACGCGACGCACCGTCGATGTCCTGCACCGGCCACGAGGAGTAGACGTCCACACCCGGACCAGCGACGTCGATGTTGCCGCCCTCGATGCCGAGGCTGCGGGCGGAGAACGGGGCGATGGCCAGCGAGGAGTCGACGGCAGCGACCGCGGCGATCGACGGACTGTTGGCGGGCACCCCGACGAAACCGGGATCGGCCGGGCGACGTGCGTTGTTGCCGGCTGCGGCGACAATCAGCGTCCCGCGGTTGAGGGCACGGCGGCCCACCGTCTCGTAGGCGGCCGACACCTCACGCACATCGGCGCCGAGCGACATCGACACCACGTGCGCGGAATTGCTCAACGCCCAGTCCAATCCGGCGAGGATTTGCTGGTCGGACCCACTACCGGAGTTGTCGAGCACTTTCCCGACCAAGATCGTGGCCTCGTGGGCCACGCCGTAGCGACGGCCGGTGCCCGGCGCCAGCGGTCCGCAGGAGGTGCCGATGCAGTGGGTGCCGTGACCCACCCCGTCGGCGACGGTCTGCCCCGCGACGAACGACCGGTCGGTGATGTCACGCCCGGTGAAGTCCGGGTGCGAGAGATCGAATCCGGTGTCGAGCACCGCTACCGTCACCCCGGCACCGGTCGCGCTCGAGGAGACGACACCGGTGGCCTGCAGTCCCCAGGTCGCGGCGTCGGTGTCGACGAAGGAGGGGGCGGCGGCCACCGATGCCGACGTGTCGAGCAGCTGGGCCGACAGCGCGTCCACGCCATCGCGAAACCCAGCGATGTAGTCGGACCCGCGGCCACCTGCGCGGATGTGATGGATACGCTCGTGTTCTACGGTGCGGATCGCTCCGTCAGCCGCGCACATGCCCTCCAGTGAGGCGACCTGATCGGGGTCGGCGTCGACCACCGCCACACCCAGCTGGGCGAAGATGGTCGCCTGGGCGCTGCCCACCTGATCGAGGTCGAGCGCGCGACCCGAGAAGTCGAGGGTCGAGGCCACTTCGGTCAAGCCCGCCACCTGACGCAGCGCAGCGGCGTAGTCGGCGGCGTCAGTGCTGCGCGCGAACACCACCACTCGTCGCCCGGTCGTAGAGCCGGCGCTCGCGGCGCTGTTGAACCCGTTGTCCCCGAACATCATCACGCCACCCGATCTCTTGTGAACCCGCTACTGTCATCGGTCGCGAACACCTCGACCTCACCACGACGGTAGCGGGATCCACCGACACTGGTCCCGCACGCGAGCCGGCCGCACCTGGTGGAACTGCCGGGGCGCATGCGGTCGGCGACCGACGCAAACGCGCCCGTCGAGTGGGCACAAAACCGCGTCGATTGGGCAGAAAACGTGCGTCGAGTGGGCAGAAACGTGCCCCGAGTGGGCGGAGAATCTGGATCTCGTCGGTGTACTTGGTGACGGTGGTGGGGGTCCAGCTCCCTCGCGGCACAGTTGCCAAGCACACGGTGAGCGTGCTGGATGGGACGGGTCGCCGACGCCACCAATCTGAGGCTCGCGCTGCTGCACATGTTGGTGGCGGTGCGCGCGCCAGCACGGAGACCACGAGAGCCCCCTGTCAGGATTGAACTGACGACCTTTCGCTTACAAGGCGAGTGCTCTACCACTGAGCTAAGGAGGCGTGGCTCGCACCAGCTCGAGCCAGCGCCGAGTATATCGGCGGTCCCCCGACGCGTCGGACGCGCCGTCCCGAGCAGGTAAACTGCGGGTCATGCCAGCAAAAACCAGCGACAGGGTCGACGAACTCGGCGAAGACGATCTCGCCACCGTCGCCGACGAGACCGCCGCGTCCGCCCGCCGGGTGGTCGCCGCCTACGCAACCGACGCCGACGAATGCCGGATGTTGCTCAACATGCTCGGGATCGCACCCGGCGAAGCCTGATAGGTGAGTCCACTCGAGCTCAGCACCGATGACGTCGCGGCCAATGAGTCCGATGACGTGGCCGCAGCCGACTTCGTTGTGGTCGCCAACCGGCTGCCGGTCGACAAAGAGGTGCTGGCCGATGGGACCGTTCGGTGGAAACGGTCACCCGGCGGCCTGGTCACCGCGCTCGAACCCATCCTGAGGTCGCGGACCGGGGCGTGGGTCGGCTGGTCGGGGGTTCCCGACTCGCACGACAACCCACGGATCAAGGGTCTGCAGCTCGTTTCGGTCCCGCTCAGCGCCGATGAGATCCGCGACTACTACGAGGGCTTTTCCAACGCCACGCTGTGGCCGCTCTATCACGATGTGCTGGTCAAGCCCGAGTATCACCGCGAGTGGTGGAACGCCTACGTCGATGTGAACCGGCGTTTCGCCGAAGCCGCCTCGGCGGTGGCGTCGCAAGGCGCACTGGTCTGGATTCAGGACTACCAGTTGCAGTTGGTGCCCAAGATGCTGCGCATGCTGCGTCCGGACCTGAGAATCGGCTTCTTCCTCCACATCCCGTTCCCACCGGTGGAACTGTTCATGCAGTTGCCCTGGCGCACCGAGATCGTGGAGGGACTGCTGGGCGCCGACCTCATCGGCTTCCATCTTCCTGGCGGCGCACAGAACTTCCTCTACCTCGCGCGGCGCCTGGCCGGACAGGCCACGTCCAAGGGCTCGGTCGGTGTTCGCTCGAAATTCGGTGTGGTGCAAGTCGGTTTCCGCCACGTTCGGGTGGGGGCTTTCCCCATCTCCATCGACTCCAGCGCCCTGGACGCCGCGGCGCGGTCCCGCACGATCCGCGCCCGCGCGGACGAGATCCGCCGCGAGCTGGGCAATCCGCGCATCATCATGCTCGGCGTCGACCGCCTCGACTACACCAAAGGCATCGATGTCCGCCTGCGCGCCCTACAGGAGTTGCTGCTCGAAGGCCGTATCGAGCCGTCCGACCTGGCGATGATCCAACTGGCCACGCCCAGCCGTGACCGGGTGCAGAGCTACATCCAGATGCGCGCCGACATCGAGCAGCTGGTGGGAAACATCAACGGCCGCTTCAGCCAAGTGGGTCATCAGGTGGTGCATTACATGCACCGACCGGTCGACCGTGACGAGCTGATCGCGTTCTTCGTCGCCGCCGACGTCATGTTGGTCACCGCACTGCGCGACGGGATGAACCTGGTCGCAAAGGAATACGTCGCATGCCGTGGCGACCTGGGCGGTGCTTTGGTTCTCAGCGAGTTCACCGGTGCCGCAGCGGAATTGCGCTCGGCGTATCAGGCCAACCCGTATGACCTCGACCGCGTCAAGGATGCCATCGAAGAGGCCATCACCCAGGACAAGGAAGAGGGCCGCCGCCGCATGCGGTCGATGCGTCGGCAGGTGCTGGCCCACGACGTGGCGCGGTGGGCCGCGAGCTTCCTTGACGTGTTGGCCTCCACGCAAGACGAGGTGACCGCGTCGGCGAACCGCCGGGTCGACCTGGTCGAGGATGCACCCATCGGCGGCGACGACTGACTGGGTTGCACCCGGGCACCGGCGCGGGTTCTAGACTTCAACGGTGAGCGCCCGAGACCTCGATCCTGATCTGCGCCGCGCGTTGAAGACCATCGCGCGCATCCCCCGCCTTCTCGTCGCCTCGGACTACGACGGCTGCATGGCACCCATCGTGTCGCGACCGCAAGACGCCAAACCGAACCCCGAGTCGGTGCGCGCGATGCGGGCCCTGGCCGACCTCGACTCGACCACCGCTGCGGTCATCTCCGGGCGCGCACTGCGCGACCTGGCGACCCTGTCGCGACTGCCCGCCGAGGTCCACCTCGTCGGCAGTCACGGCAGCGAGTTCGACATCGGGTTCGTCCACGAGATCAGCGCTGAGGCCACCGCCCTGTTGGGCCGCATCATCGCCGAACTGCAGTCGGTGTCCCAGCGGTATCCGGGCACCACAGTGGAGTCCAAGCCCGCCAGCGCTGCTCTGCACACCCGCAACGCTTCGGCCGACGATGCGGTCGCCGCGTTGGAGACGGTCCGTGCGGGCGCTGCCACCTGGGACGGGGTGCAGGTCACCGAGGGCAAGTCCGTCATCGAGTTGGCCGTCATCCAGACCGACAAGGGTCATGCGCTCGACATCCTGCGCCATCAGGCAGGTGCTGGCGCGGCAATCTTCTTCGGCGACGACGTGACCGACGAGAAGGCGTTTCGACGTCTGCACGGACCCGACTTCGGGGTGAAGGTGGGCGACGGCGAGAGCCTGGCCACCTACCGCGTCGCCGACACCGACCAGGTGGCCACCTCGTTGGCGTTTCTCTACGAGGAGCGCCGGGCGTGGTTGCGCGGGGAGGGGGCGGTTCCCATCGAGCGGCTGACCATGTTGGCCACCCCGCGCACCATCTCCCTGGTCACCCCCGATGCGCGCGTGTGTTGGATGTGTCATCCCGAACCCGATTCAGCGGCCCTGTTCGCCAGCCTGCTGGGCACCATCGATGCCGGCGAGTTCGGCGTCCGCCCGTTCATCGACGGCGGCGAGAAGCCGCCGCTACCCCAGAGCCAGCGATACGTGGACGGCACCATGACCGTCGAAACGCGTTGGGCTGGTTTGGAAGTGCTCGATTACATGCCTCACGACGTGCCGGCGGGTCGCACGGACCTGACGCGCGTGGTCACCGGCGACATCCCGGCGCTCATCGAGTTCTGTCCGCGCCCAGAGTTCGGTCAGACCAGTGTGGGCATCGAGGTCGTCGACGACGGCCTGCGAGTCACCGGCACCAACGACCCCATCGTGTTGCGGGCACCGGGCATCAGCTGGCAGATCGACACCGACCGCTTCTATCAACGCGCCACCGCCGTGGTCGATCCCAGGCAAGGGCCGATCGTGCTGGAATTGCGTTGCGGCACCAGCGACATCGCGTCATCAGAGGTCTCAGAGCAGCAGCGACGCAGCGAATCCGAGTCGTACTGGCGGGATTGGGCGGCCGGACTCACCCTGCCCGCACTGAAGCCCGAGCTGATGAAGCGCTCAGCGCTGACGCTGAAGGGGTTGGTACACGCCGACTCTGGGTCGATCATGGCCGCAGCCACCACCTCGCTGCCTGAGGACATCGGCGGCGTACGCAACTGGGACTACCGATACTGCTGGCTGCGTGATGCCGCGCTCACCGCGTCGGCGTTGGTGTCGGTGGGGTCGCTGACCGAGGCGCAGGATTATCTGGCCTGGCTGCATCGGGTGTTGGAGACCGTCAGCGGCCCCGAATGGCTGCACCCGCTGTACACGCTGGCCGGAGGGTCGCTGCCGCCGGAGGCCATCATCGACTCGCTGCCCGGGTACGCCGGTTCACGACCGGTGCGGGTGGGCAACGCCGCCAACCAGCAGGTACAGCTCGACGTGTTCGGGCCGATCGTCGACCTCATCGCCCAACTCGCCGATGCCCGCGCCGCTGCAGGCATCGCCGATGCACTGCCCGACGCCGACTGGGACCTCGTGGTCAAGATGGTCTACGCGGTGGAACGTCGCTGGTTCGAACCCGATCACGGCATCTGGGAGATCCGCAACAACCCGCGCCACCACGTGTACTCGAAGGTGATGTGTTGGCTGACCGCCGACCGCGCGGTCACCCTCGGCGAGAAGTTCGGCCGCCAGGTGGAGCCGGGCTGGTCGGTGCTGCGCGACGTCATCGCCGCCCAGGTGATCGAGAAGGGCTGGAACGATGAGGTGTCGTCCTACACCTCGGCGTATGAGGGCACTGACCTCGACGCGGCCACCCTGCACATCGGATTGTCAGGGTTGATCGATCCGGCCGATCCCCGGTTCGCGCAGACCGTCAAGGCCACCGAGTCCGAATTGCGCAGCGGCGCAACGGTGTACCGCTACTTCAGCGACGACGGCCTACCCGGCGAAGAGGGCGGATTCCACCTGTGCGCGGCATGGCTGGTGGAGGCCTACCTGTTGATCGGTCGCCGCACCGACGCCGAAGCCCTGTTCGCGCAGCTGGTGAAGGCGGCAGGTCCTACCGGGCTGCTGTCTGAGGAGTACGACCCGGTGGCCGAACGTGCGCTGGGCAACCACCCCCAGGCCTACAGCCATCTCGGATTGCTGCGCTGCGCCACCCTGTTGGCGAACTGACCTCAACCACAGCCGTTTTCGGCACGGTCGACGCCCCATTTCGGCACGGTCGACGCCCTATTTCGGCACGGTCGACGCCCTATTTCGGCACGGTCGACGCCTAGCGGATGGGGACCGGCTCGATGCCGTCGTCAGTGGGCAGAGCCCCGTCGACGGTGGCCATCACCTGGTAGCTGTTGAGGTTCACCGCGCCACCATGGTTGTCGAGGAAGGCGGTGTCGGCAGCATCGCGCCCGGTTGCGATGCGCACCAATGCTTGTCGCGGTGCCAGTCCGGTGGGATCGATCACCAGCCAGCGGTCGTCGATCAGCGCCTCGGCCACCGCATGAAAGTCCATCGGCACGCATCCGGGCGCATAGACAGCCACCAGCCGCGCCGGGATGTTCAACGCGCGCAACAGCGCCACCGCCAGGTGCGCGAAATCGCGGCACACCCCCGCCCCGGCCAGCAGAGTGTCGGCCGCCCCGTCGATGGGATCACTGGCACCGGGCAGGTAGTTCAATCTCCGCGAGACGAACCGGGCCACCTCGCCCAACAATCGTTCGGGCGCCGCGGACAGATCGAATTCCGCTGTGACATAGCCGAAGAACTTGTCGGCCTCGGCGTACCGGCTGGGCCGCAGGTACAACGACCGATCGGTGATCTCCACCGTGACCGGATCGGATGGGGCCAGGATCGAAGCCGAGTAGTCCACCGCAACGTTGCCGACGGGCGCCTGCAACCTGTGGATCCGTGTGCCACAGGCCCCGATGATCTCCTCGGGCTGCACGGTCGAACCGTTGACCGACACCACCAGCGACTCGGTCACATGTGACCCCGGCGCGTACGCCACGGTCACCTGTAGTTCGAGTTCGGTGGGGGCGTCGATTCTGATGTCCATCATCGACGAGACGTCACGTTTGATCGTTGTCATGGTGTACGCCGAGCGTAGGCCTCGGAGACCACAGCCGTAAACTCGGGCGTATGAACACTGTGCAGACGTCATCGAACCGCAAGGTGGCCGTCGTCACCGGAGCCAGTTCCGGTATCGGCGAAGCCACGGCGAGAACCCTTGCCGCGCAGGGCTATGACGTGGTGATCGGAGCTCGACGGCTCGATCGGCTCACCGCGGTCGCCGACGAGATCGGTGGGCGCGCAATCCCCCTCGACGTCACCGATGACGAATCGGTGGCCGCGTTCTGCGCGCACCTCGATCGGGTCGACATCCTGGTCAACAACGCCGGTGGCGCTCGTGGGCTGGCCACCGTGGCCCAGGCCGACCTCGAGGACTGGCGCTGGATGTGGGAGACCAACGTGATGGGGACAGTCCGGATGACCCGCGCGTTGCTGCCTGCGCTGGAGGCATCCGGCGACGGACTGATCGTGACGATCACCTCGATCGCGGCCATCGAGCCTTACGACAACGGGTCGGGCTACACCGCGGCCAAACACGCCCAGGGCGTCATGCACCGCACGCTGCGTTTCGAACTGCTGGGTAAACCGATCCGGCTCACCGAGATCCAGCCTGGCATGGTGGAAACCGAGTTCTCCCTGGTGCGCTTCGACGGCGACGCCCAGCGCGCCGCGTCGGTCTACGAGGGTCTGACCCCGCTGACCGCGGACGACATCGCCGAGGTCATCGGGTTCGTCGCCTCACGACCCCCGCACGTCAACCTCGACACCATCTTGATCAAACCGCGCGATCAGGCCAGCGCCCGCCGCAACATCAAGAACCCCTGAGTTCTCAGGGGCGCAGGCGGACTCCGGAGTCGGCGTTGAAAAACAACAACTCGGCCGGATCGGTGCGCAGCCGGACGGTCGCGCCGATCTCGGCGCTCACCGTCCGCGGCACCCGGGCCACCATCGCGGCGTCGGTGCCGTCGAGGGTGACGTGGAGCAGTGAGTCGGCACCGAGCTCTTCGAGCAGCCGCACCTTCCCCTCGATGGCGTTGGCCACCTCGGCACCGGCCAGCGTCACCGACTCGGGACGAATACCGACCGTGACGGTGCCCCCAGCCGCCGCAGAGCGCACTGCGGGCGCCATTTCTACTGTGCCGGTGCCGATCTGGGCACCATCGGCGGTGACCTTCGCGGTGACCAGATTCATCCCGGGCGATCCGACGAAGCCGGCCACGAAGGCGTTGACCGGGTCGTCGTAGAGCTCCCGCGGCGCGGCGAGCTGTTGCAATTCACCGTCGAGCATCACCGCCACCCGGTCACCCATCGTCATCGCCTCCACCTGATCGTGGGTGACGTAGATGGTGGTGACACCCAAAGACCGCTGCAGCGCCGAGATCTGCGCTCGGGTGGACACCCGCAGGCGCGCATCGAGATTCGACAGCGGCTCGTCCATGGCGAACACCTGGGGACGCCGAACGATGGCTCGCCCCATGGCAACTCGCTGCCGCTGCCCACCAGAGAGCTTGGCCGGCTTACGGTCGAGCAACTCGGTCAACTCCAACATCGAGGCCGCTTGCGCCACCCGGGTGGCGATCTCGTCCTTGGGTACCCGTGCGTTACGCAACGCGAACCCCATGTTGGCTGCCACCGTCATGTTCGGATACAGCGCGTAGTTCTGAAACACCATCGCCACATCGCGCCGCTGCGGTTCCACATCGGTGACGTCGGTGTCGCCGATGTGAATGCTTCCCTCGGTGACGGCCTCCAACCCGGCCAGCATGCGCAGGCTGGTGGACTTGCCACAGCCCGACGGACCCACCAGCACCAAGAACTCACCGTCGGCGATGTCAAGATCGAGACCTCGCACCGACGGACGTTCGGCGCCCGGGTATCTCAGGCTGGCATTGCGGAAGGAGACCGTAGCCATCAGCGGGGCAGCTTCGACTTGATCTGGGCGTTGTACACCGACTCGATGGACTTCTGGACGGTGCCCAGCGTCGCCTTCGGGTCTGCACCCTGGGCGATCGAAGCCAGCCCGTCACCGATGATCTTGGCGCCGTTGGGGATGAACACGCGAGCGTAGTCCTGCGAGCGGGTGGCCGAGAGCTGACGAACCGCGGTGTTGTAGTTGGGGTTCTTCTCGATGAACGCCTTCAGCGAGGGATCTTCCAGCGCCGACTTGCGCACCGGCATGTACCCGGTGTTCTGCGAGAAGTACGACGTGTTGGCCGGGTTGGTGACGAACTCGATGAACGCCAACGCCGCCACCTTGCGGTCGGGGTCGCTGACGTCGGACGGGACGGCGATGCCCGCGCCACCGGTGGGGCACGACGGACGCGGGCCAGGCAGGAACGCCGTCCCCACACCGAACTTCGCGGCCTTGGTGATGGTCGACAGCGATCCGGTCGACTCCATCGCGCACGCGCCCAGGCCGGCACCGAAATCGCTGGCCGGGTCGGCGGTGATGCGGCCCCAGCCCTCGTCCTTGACGATCCGCTTGAGGAAGGTCGCCGCCTTCACGGTCTCGTCGGAGGTGAAGGTGAAGTCCCACTCCTTGGAGTAGCGGCCACCGAAGCTCCACACCGCACCCTGCCAACCCCAGTCGATGTAGTCGGTGCCGTCAGGCAGCAGGATGGCCTTGCGGTCGCCACCGATCGCCTCATTGAGTTTCGGTGCCCACGTGGCGAATTCGTCCCAGGTTTCAGGACCACGGTCGGGCAGCCCGGCCTTGGCGAAGACGTCCCTGTTGTAGTAGAACAGCGGCGTCGACCGCGAGTACGGCAACGCATAGTGCTGCTTGTCGAAGATGTAGTCGGCGGCCAGGCTGTCGACGTAGTCGCTGAGATCGACCTTGGCCGCGGCGAACAGGCCGTCCAACGGCTCCAGCCGCTTGTTGAGCGCGAAGTTGAACCAGGTGGTGTCGGACACGACCACCAGATCGGGCACCTTGTTGCCGGCCAAGGCGGCCTGGAACTTGGTGGCCACCTCCTGGTAGTTCTTGCCCGCGTCCACCAGGTTGACCTTGATGGTGGGGAACTTGGCCTGGAAGTCGGTGATCAGCTTCTGCTCCAACGGCTTCGAGCTACCGGGGTGGTTACTCCAGAACTCCAGGGTGACCGGTTTGGTGGGCAGTGTGCCTGCGGCACTCGAGCCCGAGCCCGAGCTGGAGCTGCCGGTGCCTGCACACGCCGACGCCCCGACTGCGACCGCGGCGGCGGCGCCGAGACCGAGGAATCCTCGCCTGTTCAGTTCAACCATGGTGGGTGTCCTTCGCTTTTCGGTGTTCGCCGGTGGTGGGTGTAGTGCGGTGGCAGCGTCGGTCAGCCTTTGACCGCGCCGGTGGTCAGACCCTTGATCATCTGCCGCTGCAGGAACAGGAACACGATGAGCATGGGTAGTGCGGTGAGGATGGTGCCTGCCATCACCTGACCCCAGTTGTTGCCATTCTCGTTGTTCTGCAACAGAGTCAGGCCGATGGGCAGCGGCGCCACCGACGAGTTGTCCGACATCAGGAACGGCCACAGGTATTCGTTCCACTCGTTGACCAGGGTGATCATCGCGAACGCCACCATCGTGGGGATGGAGATGGGCAGGATGACCCGCAGCAGCAGCTTCCAGTGCCCGGCGCCGTCCATGCGTGCGGCCTCGATGATCTCGCGGGGCAGCGACAGGAAGTGGTTGCGCAGCAGGAAGGTTCCGAACGCCACCCCGGCCAGCGGCACGATGATGCCCAGGAATGTGTTGCGGAAGTTGACCATCAACGCGTAGTTGGAGATGACAGTGATCTGGTTGGGCACCATCAGCGCCGAGATGATGACGAAGAAGATGACCTTCTTGAACGGGAAACGCAGGAACACCAGCGCGTAGGCGGTGGTGATGCCCAGGACGAACTTGATGCCCCCGGTGGCGAAGGTGATGATCAGCGAGTTGCGCAGATAGGTCCAGAACTGGATGCGGTCGTTGACGTCGGAGTAGTTGCGCGGGTGCAGCTTCGGCGGCCACCAGGTGGCGGGCGAGGTGTACACGTCGGGCTGGGTCTTGAGGGAGGTGATGATCATGAAGTACACGGGGATACCGATGAACAGCAGCACCGCGATCATCGCCACATATCCCCCGGCGGTGCCGAGCGGGTTGCGACCTGCGGTCCGCCCGGCTGCGCGCCGCTCGTCGGTGATCGTCATGACCGCTCCCGATCCATCAGGTAGACCTGGATCGCGGTGACGATCAGCAGGGCGAGGAACATGACCGTGGCGATGGTGGCCCCGTATCCGGCGCGCGAAGCCTGGAAGGTCTGGTCGTACACCTCGTAGATCATCGTGGTGGTGCCGTTGTTCGGGCCGCCGCGGGTCATCACGTTGATGATGTCGAAGACCTGAAGAGTGTTGAGCAGCACCGTGATCGACAGGAAATAGGTGGCCGGTCGCAACTGGGGCAGGGTGACCCGGGTCAGCTTCGTCCATGCCCGGGTGCCGTCGATGGCGGCCGCCTCGTCCAGATCACGATTGGTGGCCTGCAGCGCAGCCAGGTAGATCACGAAGGTGTAGCCCAGGTTCTTCCAGATGTAGGTGAAGGTGACCATGAACAGCGCCCAGTTCGGATCCTGATAGAAATCAGGGCTTTTCATACCGATCGAGTGCAGCATCGACTCGACCAGACCGAAGTTGGGGTGGAACACGAACTGGAAGGCCACCCCGATGGCGGCACCGGAGAGCACGAACGGCGCGAACACCACCGTCCGGACGATGTTGCGGCCCTTGAGAGCTCGGTCCAGCAACAGGGCCAGCGCCAACCCCAGCACCATGGAGATGACCACCGCGGCGACGGTGAACACCACTGTGTTGGTGACCACCGTGGCGGTGGTGGGGTCAGAGAACCACTCGCGGTAGTTCGACAACCCGATCCACTTGGCGGCGTCGCGGCCACCGATCTCCCACTGGGTGAACGACAGTCGGATGTTGTCGAGCAGCGGGCGGTAGGTGAACACCGTCAACAGCACCAGGTTGGGCAGCACGAACGCCAGGAACAAGACGTTCTCGCGCGCGGTCAGGTGCGCACGGATCCCACGCCTCGACGTGGGAGTCACCAACTCGGTGGAACCGGCCATCACCGGCGAAGCGTGCGCGGACAGGGTTACCGATTGGTGAACGCTGCCCGCTGATCAGATAGACATCTCCCGACCAGTGATCGACCGATAACGCCCACCCCCGCGGGCCTCATCGCCGCGATCAGCCGGTCGGCTGACGCCGCGCCGACGGCGACGGGGTGGTGGACGTGCCCGAGAGCTGCGGAGCGTCCGACGGGGTGGCCGGCGCCGAGGACGTCGGCGCCTCCCCGTCGAGCGCCGACATCGACTTCCATTGGGCGTAGGAGAACGTCCAGTCGTAGATGTCACCGTCGGCCTGCGACAACTGCAGGCGAGTGTTGGTCACCTCGACCGGATCGCCGTAGATCGCGGTCTCGTAGTAGCGCTGCGCGTTCTCCAGCGACAGGTTGATGCACCCGTTGGTCACGTTCGACGAGCCCTGGACCCCGGTGGTCTGCGGGTTGGCGTGGATGAATTCGCCGTTGTTGGAGATGCGCACCGCCCACCGCTCGCGCACGTTGAAGTAGCCGGCGGCAGGGTTGGACATGTAGAAGTCCTCGTGCTTCTCGCTCACCACATGGATACCCGAGCGGGTCACGTTGCGGTCGAGGTCGCCTGAGCCGTAACTGCACGGCAACGACATCAGCAGCGATCCGTCGCGGATCACGTCGATCTTGAACGAGGTGGCGTCGGCCTTCACGATCTGCGACCGGCCGATGGTGAAATCGCTGGTCACATCGGCCGCGCCGTAGACGCCGTCACCGTGGTCGAGCCCGTAGAGCTTGCCGACCATGGAAAACTTGGTGCCCGGCGCGAAATACTCCGCCGGCCGCCAGTGCACGCGCGAACCGTTGTCCTCGGGCAACCAGCCCCAGCTGCCCTCGGTGGGTGGCGTGGTGGTGACGGTCAGCGCCCGCTCGACAGCCTTCTTGTCGGTCACCTCGGCGTCGAACTTGAGGATCAGGGGCGCCGCGATACCCACTTCCTGGCCGTCGGCGATGTTGATGACGACGTTGATCTGGTCTTTGGGGGTGATGGTGGTGAAGGTGCCCTGCACGGGGACGGTCTTGCCGTCGTCGCCGACTGCGGTACCCGACCAGGTGTAGGCCACGCCGTATCCCAGGGGCTCGGCGATGCGGTAGGTGGTGCCGTCGGCGGCCAGCGCCCCCTTGACGACGGTGCCGCGCGCGTTGGTCAGCTTCACGTCGGCGTTGAGCTTGCCCTTGCTGACCGACACGGCGAAACCGGCGGTGGGGCTGGGCTGCGCGCCGTCGGCCAGAGCCGGGGTGAACGTGATCTCGGCGCTCGGCTTCGGCGGTGGTGTCGATTTCTTGGGCTCTGACGAGGTACCGCCGCTGCTACATGCTGCGGCGGTCACGCCGAGCGCGCCGGCGGCCAGGGTGGCCAACGCGCCCCGCCGCGTCAGCTGAGCCTTGGCATGACTGTCCTCCATGGCACCTGAGGCTACCCGGACATCCGATCACCCTGCCCTCGGTTGCCGACCGAGGGCACCGAGACGACCTCACCGAGACGACCTCACAGGGAGCAGCCCACCATCACCGGTTCAGGCTCCAGCTGGACCCCGAACGCGGCCCGCACCCCGTCGCGCACCTCACGGGCCAGCGCCAGCACATCCTCGGTGCGGGCGGTGCCGCGATTGGTCACCGCCAGAGAATGCTTGGTGGACAACCGGACCGGCGCATGGGCTCCGGGGTGTCCGCGCCCGAACCCGGCCTTCTCTATCAACCAGCCGGCCGAGAGCTTCACCCCGTCGCGGGCGGGATGGCGGGGTACCTCCACCGCGCCCAACCGCGCGGCCACCGCAGCCAGGATGTGAGGGAGATCATCATCGGCCACAACGGGATTGGTGAAGAACGAGCCGACACTCCAGGTGTCGTGATCGATCGGGTCGAGCACCATCCCCTTGCTGCGACGCAGCGCCAGAACCTGCTCACGCGCCTGGGCCGCGTCGACGCGCCCGTTCGGCTCCACACCCAAGGCAAGTGCCAGTTCGCGATAGCGGATGGGGGCGCTGGTGGCGTCGGTGGTGCACCGCAGCGCCACCGCCACCACCACCCGATCGTCGCGACCCTTGAGCACACTGCTGCGATAGCTCAGCTCCAGCGCCGCGGGGTCCACCCACCGCACCGAGTGATCGCGGCGGTCCAACAGTTGCACCCCGTCGAGGACGTCGGCGATCTCCACTCCGTAGGCACCCACGTTCTGCACCGGGGTGGCTCCGACCGCGCCGGGAATACCGGACAGACACTCCAATCCACCGAGTCCACGGGCGACGGTCTGGGCCACCAACTCGTCCCACACCATCCCCGCGCCGACCTCCACGCGCACGGTGCCAGATGCCCGAGCAACACCCGATACGTCAGAAGCGTTGTCCCCGAACGAGATCTCGGAGTTGGCGAGCACCACCACGGTGCCGGCGAACCCATCGTCACCGACCACCAGGTTCGACCCGCCGCCCACCAGCAGCACCGGCTCACCGACGTCGTCGAGCCGGGTGATGGTGTCGATCAACTCAGCGCTGGTGCGCACCCGCAGCACCGCGTGGGCAGGTCCGCCGACACGCAGCGTGGTCAGCTCGGCCAACGTCGGGGCGGGACGCGAACGGGGATGCACCGGGCAACGGTAACGTCTCGCGTCATGGCCACGAAGTTTGAGCAGTCCACCACCTGTCCCCTGTCCATGGCGCAGTACCGCCAGGCGCTCGCCGATCCCGCCTACTGGGCCGACCTCGCCAAAGGGCACGAAGACGCCCCCGGCGAGGTCGTCTCGCACACCGTCGAGGAGACCGGCGTCGCCATCGAGATGATCCAGAAGATTCCGGCCTCCCAGCTGCCGTCGGTGGTCACCGCGGTCATCTCCGGCGACCTGGTCATCAACCGCAAGATGAGCTGGAACTACATCACCGACACCCACGTCGACGGCACCTTCGACGCCGACGTCGCCAACTCGCCCGCGAACATCACCGGCGCCCTCAGCGTCGACGGCGCCGACGAGTTGGACTTGTCGACCAACGTGGCCGTGGAGGTCAAGGTCCCCCTGATCGGCGGCAAGATCGAGAAGATGATCGCCCAAAGCCTGCAGGAGCTGGTGACCGGCGAGCGCGACCACGTCGTGAAGTGGGTCCAAGAGAAGTACTGAGCGTAGGCCGCCGGGGCGGCGCTGGGATGGGTGGCAGGTAGCGTACCGGGCATGGCACGTCGTCTCAGCTACTCGGCCCGGCACGAGGTCGCCCCGGAAACGGTCTACTCCGCGCTGAAGGAACGCCAGTTCTGGGAGGACCAGATGACGGAGTTCCGCAAGCTCACCCCGCGCTCGGACATCGAGTCGTTCACCGTCGACGACAACGGCATCGACGTGGTGCTCATCCAGACCATCCCCAAGACCGATCTGCCGGCGATTGCTGCCGCGGTGATCAAGAAGGACCTGGTGATCACCCGCAAGGAGTTCCTCGGTCCGTTCGATGCGACCAAGACCGAGGGCACCTACAGCGCCGCCATCCCCGCCGGCCCTGGCAACCTCACCGGCGTGCAGGAGCTGCTGCCCACCGAGACCGGCTGCACCCTGCGCCGCACCTCGGAGGTCAAGGTCTTCATCCCGTTCGTCAACGGCAAGCTCGAGCAACTGGTCCTGGTGCACCTGGTGGATCTGTTCCGCGGCGAAGCGGAGTTCACCGGCGACTGGATCAAGGCACACGGCTGAGCCCTCAGAGGGGCGATCTGTGCCTGTACACGGGGTGTCCAGCACACGCGGTGGGGCAACCGCCCAGGGTGTGTCGGTCATGCCGAGTGCGACGGCCGTGCAGGGCCAGATAACCAGGGGCACAACCAATCCCAATCGTCTGCGCCGAGTGGATCGGTGGATGGCCGGGCGCGCAGAGATCGTCGAGGTGCTGGCGGCCGCACCCGACCCGCTGGCGGTCGACCTCGGCTACGGCAATCGGCCTGACACCGCCGTGGAGATGGCCGCCCGCCTGCGCGCGGTGGAACCTCGGATCTCGTTGGTGGGCTTGGAGATTGACCCGCAGCGGGTGGTCGCCGACCGCGACGGCGTGCGCTTCGGGCTGGGCGGCTTCGAATTGGCCGGTCTGCGACCACATCTGGTGCGCGCCTTCAACGTGCTACGTCAGTACGACGAGAGCGAGGTGCTCGGATCGTGGGCGCAGATGCAGGCCGCGTTGGCGCCGGGCGGACTGATCGTCGAAGGCACCTGCGACGAGATCGGCCGCCGCTGCACCTGGGTGCTGCTCGACGAACACCGGCCCCGATCGTTGACCCTGGCCTGGGCACCAGGACACACCGACCGGCCCTCCGAGCTGGCCCCGCGCCTGCCCAAGGCGCTGATCCACCACAACGTGGACGGCCGCGCGATCTTTGCACTGCTGCGCGCAGCCGATCGCTGTTGGGACTCTGCCGCGCCGTACGCGCCCTATGGGCCTCGCATCCGGTGGTTACACGCCCGCGCAGCTCTGGCCGATCTCGGGGTCCCCGTGGAACAACCCCGCCGCCGCACCCGAGACAACGTGCTGACGGTGCCGTGGGACCACGTGGCACGGTGATCGGCGGATACCTCACGGGACGTCGACTCAGCGCTGTGTCGAGTGGGTGGAACAGCGACGTCGAGTGTGCGCGGCTGTGTGCTGCCCAGCCGACGCCGGTTACCGCCCAGCCGACGCCAGTTACCGCCCAGTCGACGCCAGTTACCGCCCAGCCGACGCCAGTTACCGCCCAGTCGACGCCGGTTACCGCCCAGCCGACGCCGTGGCGGTTCGGAGCGCACCCGAGTGGAGGTTCTGCGCGCCCCTGAGCCGGGCATCGTCGTAGGGTGATCGCCATGCGCGTTGCTCTGGCCCAGGTGTCGTCGGGAACCGATCCCGAGGCCAACCTCGGGCTGATCGGTGACTGGACCGCCCGGGCCGCAGCCGCCGACGCCGACCTCGTCGTGTTCGGCGAGGCCATGATGTGTCGCTTCGGAGTGGCGCTGCACCCCGTCGCCCAGCCTCTCGACGGGGCGTGGGCCACCGCGGTGTCGACGGTGGCCGGCCAGCACGGGGTGACGGTGATCGCGGGCATGTTCACACCCGCACCCGACGGCAGCGAGCGCGTGTTCAACACCCTGCTCATCGCTCACCCCGACCAACGGCGCGAGGGCTACCACAAGATCCACCTCTACGACGCCTACGGGTTTCGCGAATCCGACACGGTCGCAGCGGGTTCCACGCCGTTGGTCACCGAGATCGCCGGCCATCGGGTGGGGGTGGCCACCTGCTACGACATCCGATTCCCGGGGTTGTTCACCGCGCTGGCCGACCAGGGTGCCGAAATGATCGTGGTGCCCGCATCGTGGGGTGACGGCCCAGGCAAAGTGGACCAGTGGCAGGTCCTGGCCCGCGCCCGCGCCCTGGACAGTTCCACGGTGGTGGCCGCCGTGGGCCAACCGGTTCCCACCGATCAGGCGGCGATCGATGCGCCTGCCCCCACCGGGGTGGGACATTCGATGCTGGTCGATCCGTTCGGTGTGGTGGTCACCGAGTGCGGGCCGCAGGAACAGTTGGTCGTCAACGACATCCCGTTCGCCCAGGTGAGGCGCGCACGCGAGAGCATCGCAGTCCTCGACAACCGGGTGTCGTGGCGCTGAACCTCGTCCGCGCCGACGACCGACCTTCAGAGAAGTCTCACGATTACCTCATGAAGTCGGGGCACAATCGAATGCGATGAACGACGCGATGCGCCCACAGAATGTTCCGCCCACGCCGCCGACCCGACCGATCCCGACCGGCGGACCCGCCCGGTCACCCCGCAAACGATCGCTGGGCTTGACCATCGCGGTCTCGTCGCTGGTGGTGATCTTGGTGCTGCTGATCTCCGGTGTCGGCAGCGAGCTGTACCTACGCAGTGCCGCCCGTGACTGCGTGCAGAAGACGTTCACCCAGATCACCGGATCGCCGACCACGGCGTCGCTGAGCAAGAAACCGATCCTGCTGCAGTACTTCAGCAAGGAGATCCCCTACGTGCAGATCGACACCACCGGCGACACCGCCTCGTCGATCGAGTTGCACGGTCGGGCCGAACAGATCAAGACCCAGTCCAAGAGCTCGACGGTGGGCACGCTCGACGCCTCGGGCAAGGTGTCGTTCGCACGGATTGTGGAGCTGAGCAAACAGGGCGCCCAGGACGCCGCAGCGCAGCAACAGCAGAACCCCACCCAGAACAATGGGCTGGGCGGACTGTTCGGCGGGTTCACCCTCAACCAGGTGACCGGTGATCAGACCGCCAAGACGATCAAGGTCGACGCGACGGTGACGGTGGCCATCTTCCCCGTCCCGGTCAGTGTGGAGCTCAAACCGGTGCTCACCGCGGGAAAGATCTCGTTCCAGGCGGTCAAGGCCAGCGCGCTGGTGTTCGGCGTGCCCACCGACTTCGCCCAGACGTTGGTCGACGGGGTGTCGAAGTCGCTGTTCCCGCCGTTGTTCGACCAGCTGACCTTCACCACCTTCGACGTCACCTCGGCCGGGATCGACTTCGCCGTCAACGGGCGCGACGTGACACTCGACGAGCAATCGATGAACTCCACCGAGCAGAGCACCCAATCGAACTCGACCTGCACCATCCTGTAGCCACCTGGG
The DNA here is from genome assembly GCF_018474015.1 of Williamsia sp. CHRR-6. Classification (GTDB taxonomy): domain Bacteria; phylum Actinomycetota; class Actinomycetes; order Mycobacteriales; family Mycobacteriaceae; genus Williamsia_A. The sequence goes on from NZ_JAHCSG010000003.1 coordinate 57,740, forward strand.
TACGGTGGAGGTCGTGACGACTGATCGAGATCCGTTGTGGCTGTTCGGCGATCAACTGGGCGCCCACATCCATTCAGGCCCTGAGCACGCCGACCGCGACGTGGTCCTGATCGAGTCGTCCGGGGCGTTTCGCCGACGCGCAGGCCACCGCCAGAAGGCGCACCTGCTGCTGTCGGGGATGCGGCACCTGGCCGCCGAACTCGGCGAGCGCGCGGCCCTGTGGCAGGCCGAGAGTTACCGTGATGCGTTGGTAGAACTCGGCCGCCCGGTAGTGGTGCACGAACCCTCCACTCGACCCGCGTTGGCGCTGGTGCAGCGCCTGGCCGCCGAAGGTCTGGTGTCACAGATCCTGCCCAACCCGTCGTTTGCGTTGTCGCGCAACGATTTCAGCGCGTGGGCCGGCGACGGCGAGAAGTTCCGGCTGGAGACGTTCTACCGGGAGCAACGCAAGCGGTTGCGTGTGCTGATGGACGGCGAGCAGCCGACCGGCGGCACATGGAACCTCGACCACGAGAACCGCGAATCACCACCCAAGACAGCCACTCTGGGCGTTGCTGAACCGTGGTGGCCAGTCGAGGACGAGATCGACGAACAGGTACGCGCCGACCTCGACGCGATGGATGTGCAGTTCTCCGGCGTGGACGGCCCACGGCTGTTCGCGGTCACCACCGACGAGGCCGACGCGGCGCTGCGCACGTTCATCGAGCACCGACTGGCCACGTTCGGCCGCTACGAAGACGCGATCATGGGCGGCGACTGGGCGATGAGCCATTCGCTGCTGTCGGTGCCGCTGAACCTGTCGTTGCTCGACCCGATCGAGGTGGTGCACGCCGCCGAGGACGCCTACCGCGCCGGCGACGTCCCCCTGGCCTCGGCCGAGGGTTTCATCCGCCAGATCATCGGGTGGCGGGAGTTCATCTGGCATCTCTACTGGCATTACGGAGCCGACTACACGACACGCAACTCGTTGAATGCCCATACGCCGCTTCCGGATTGGTTCCGCGACCTCGACGCCGACGCGGTCACCTCGGCATGTCTGTCCGACGCGTTGGCCGGGGTGCGCGACCGCGGGTGGGTGCACCACATCCCGCGGCTGATGGTGTTGGGCAGCCACGCCCTGCAACGCGGCTACGACCCGGCCGAGCTGACCGAATGGTTCCGCGCCAACTTCGTCGACGGGTTCGAGTGGGTGATGCCGGTGAACGTGATCGGCATGAGCCAGCACGCCGATGGAGGCCTGATGGCCACCAAGCCGTACACCTCCGGTGGGGCCTACCTCAACACCATGAGCGATCACTGCAAGGGATGTGCCTTCGACCCGAAGAAGCGGGTCGGCCCCACCGCGTGCCCCTTCACCGCGGGGTACTGGGCCTTCACCCATCGCCATCAGGAGATGTTGGGTGCCAATCACCGCACCGCCCGCTCGATCGCGACGATGAACCGACTCAAAGACCTCGACGAGCTGTTGGAACAGGAAGCCGTGCGCGAACAGTTCTGATCACCGGGGTGGGGCCGCCGATGCCGGGGCACGGCACTGGCCAGGCCCCTACGATGTGGACCACGACGCGTTGTCGCGGTGCCGAGGGGAGGTTCATGATGGGTGTGCCGGCGATCCCCAACCGGTCGTGACCTCCACGGCGAGCTCCGATGACGCGACGCCTGCCGAGGCGATCCCACCGGCGACACCGCAGCTCGGAGCGGCACTTCGGCCCGAGGTGGCCGAGCTGTTCCGGCAGGTGGCGAGCACGCTGCTGATGGACTCGGCGGCCTTGGTGGTCACCGTCGCCGCGTCGTCAGCTGAGGTGAAGAACCCGGCAGTGTCGAAGGATCCGATCCTGCAGGCCGAGGAATCGGGCCTCGCGCAGGCCGAGGTCATCCACTGGCTCACCTCGAACGTGAGCCGACCCGGGGAGCCGGTGGCGCCGTTCGTCGGCGAGCAGATGGTGGTGTACGCCCGTGACCTGCAACGACGGTCGCTGGAGCTCGATCTCGCCGCCTCCTGGCGTGAGGGGATCTCGGCGGCGTGGCGCCGCTGGATGCAGGTGGCCATCCGAGCGAGCAACGACCTCGACCTCGTCGTGGACCTACTCGACGTGTCGCTGCGCTCGATGCTGCTGTTCGCCGACGCGTCGATCCGGTCGATCCAGGACGCCATCCTCGCCGAGTCGACGCATGTCGCATCCGAGGCCAGAGTGCTCGCCACCATCGACCTCATCATGGCTGAGGCACCGCTGAGCGAGGCCATGCTCGAAGCCCGACTGGGCTATCGGCTGGGCGGCAGTCACGTCGGTGCGGTGGTCTGGCACGACGGGATCACCGGCGCCGGCGCCGATCTCAGCTCGGCCGTCAACGCTGTGGCCGCCGCGGTGGGGGCGCCGCGACATCTGGTGGCCACGGCCAGCACCGCGGCACGGTGGGTGTGGTTCGCCACGGCCGACCTGCCCGGTCTGCCGGTCCTGGTCCGCCACCTCGGCCCCTACCCCGGGGTCCGTGTCACCGTCGGACGGCCCGCATCGGGTCTGGAGGGTTTCCGCACCACCCACCGCGATGCCGTCAGCGCGCACAACGTGCTCACCCGTACCGGATCGCCCCACCGCGCGGGCTCATATGCCGACCTCGCGCTGGTCGACGCCCTCACCCGCGACCGAGCCAGCTCCGAGGCGCTGGTGCGAGAAACTCTCGGCGATCTCGCCGCTGCCGACCGTGAACTACGCGACACCGTGCTCACCTACATCCGTTGCGGGTTCTCCGCGTCCAAGGCGGCCCAGCAGATGTATGCCCATCGCAACACCGTGGAGCGACGGTTGGCGCGGGCCAACGAGATGTCGGCGACCCGAGTCGACGACGACCCGGTGCGGGTCGCCGCCGCCCTGTCGATCCTGGAATTGTTCGAGCCCCACTAGCGTGGCGCGGGCCCGGCCCCGATCAGCCGCCCGCGCGCGCTGCGGTCACGGCCGCCGCGGACAGTCGTTCGAGCACCTCGTCGGCGGCGCGCTCACCGCCGGCGATGGCACCCTCGACATACCCGACGTACTCGTCGCCGGTGTCGGTACCGGCCCAGTGGATGACACCGACCGGCTCACGCAGCGACCGGCCGTGCTGGGTGAGTCCGAACGGTGGTGCGATGGAAAACGGTGCACCCGCCGCGAACTCCTCCATGGCCCACCGGTGATCGACGTAGTCCAGCGGTACCCGGGCCCGGGGCCCGAACATCGTCTCGAGTTGGCTCAGCACCAGCTCGCGACGGGCGGTCTCGTCGAGCTGATCGAACTTTCGGGTGTCGACGAACGACATCAACACCCCCGGGCCCTCCTGGGCACCGACGTCGAACACCAAGAACACCGGGCCGTCGGTGTTGACGACACTGCCCGAGAGCCCGTCCTCCCGCCAGAACGCCGTCGGGTACGCGACGATCGCCTTGGTCAGCGCCCCCTGGCGCCAGCGCTGGCTGAGCAACCGGTGGTTGTCGGGCAGCTGAGGTCGGAACGCGATGTCCTTGCGCTGGTTGGCCTGGGTGGCGACGATGACGAACGAGCAGCGGACCGCCATGTCGTCGGTCTCGACGAGCGTGCCGTCGGCGTCGGTGGTGATGCGACGCACCACCTGTCGTGTACGCACCCGGCCGCCGAGTTCACGGGCCAGCGCCAGCGCGATCGACCCGAAGCCACCGACGATCACGTCCTGCTGGCTGCCACCCTCGACTGCGAGGCCTTTGTCCAGACCGCCGGCGCCGGAAAAGTAGCGGGCGGCCTGCATGAGTGAGATCTCCTCGGGCTCCACCCCGTAACACACGCGACTGATGGTCGCGAACAGCTTCCGCGTGGTCGTCGACGCGCGCCGACGGGCCAACCATCCCCCCAGTGAGATCCCGTCGATGCTCTCCGCGTCGTCGGACATCCAGGGCGCGCTCACGCGTGTCTTCTTGATGACCTTGCGAAAGGCGAGTTCCACCCGGCCGTAGTCGAGCATCTCCAGCGGCCTGAGTTTGGGGATGGTGCCACGGTAGGTGCCCATGCGGCCGTTGATCACCGAGATGCTGCGGCCCTTGTCGTAGACCGGCCGCAGTTGCAGACCGAAGCGGTCGAGCATCGAGATGACGCGGTGCTGAGCCGGCCCGACGAAGGCTGCACCCAGATCCACCGTGGTGCCGCCGAGTTCGCCGTTCAACGTGCGGCCGCCCACCCGTTCGTGGCCCTCGAGCACCACCACGTCGTAGCCCGAACGCGCCAACCGTTCGGCCGCCACCAGGCCACTCACCCCCGCTCCCACGACCACCACGTCTGCGCTGATCTGGTCCATGACAGTCCCTTTCCTGGTCGTTGTTCGGTCGTTGCTGGTGTCGTGTGCGGGTCAGGCGCTCGCGCTCAGCCGGTGCTCACGCACGGCGAGCTTCTCCAACTCGGCCAACGAGGTGGCGAACTCTGTGGTCACCATCGAGCGCAGCGCCGCACCGTACAGCCGGGACAGCGGGCCCACCTGCAGCGTCAGCTGCGAGCCGTAGGTGGTCTTGGTGTGTTCGCGGCCGTCTGAGTCGGTCAGCGGCTCGAAGCGGGTGTAGGCCTGGACCAGGCCGACCCCGGGGAACCCGCCCCCGACGAACACCCGCTCGCGGTTCGGTTCCACCGACGCCACGGTCCACTCGGTGGTGGAGGTCCATGGCCCGATCACCACGCTGAGCTCGGTGAAGTGATCACCCACCTCCGCCGGGCCGGCCCGGAAGTCCACGGAGCGAACATTGTTGACCCATTCGGCATTGCGCACTGGGCTGCCCGTGATGGTCCACAGCACCTCCAGCGGCACCGGGATAAGGCGGGTGGCCGAGAACTCCACGACTTTGCTCATGACGACTCCTGGGTTGCGAGGGAGGACGCGGCCTCCAGATGGGGAAGAACATGGCCGAAGAACTCGTCGCCGAGCGATTCGGGTAGGTGGTGCCCGGCGCCGACCAACTCGACGAACCGAGCGCCGGGCACAGCATCGGCGGTGGCACGGCCCCCGGAGGGGTGCACGATCAGATCGCGGTCACCGTGCAGCACCAGGGTGGGAACGCGCAGTCCACGCAGGGCGGAGGTGCGATCGGGCGAGGCGGAGATGGCCTCGACCTGGCGCGCCGATCCGGCGGCGAGATCGTCACCGCAGCGGTCCCACATGCCCGCCGCCAGAGCCGCTTCGGCGACCTCGTCGATGGGATGCGCGCGGCCGGCGAGGTGGTCGGTCATCCGCAGATGGTTGCGGACGAACCCGACCCGGGTCCTCGGCGCCGGTGCGGCCATCAGCGCCATCGTCGACAGCGCGGGTCGCCCCACGTCCTTGGCGCCGGTGGTCGAGTACACCGACGTCAACGACGCCACCCGGTGTGGAGCCATCAGCGCGATGGTCTGCGCGATCATCCCGCCCATCGAGCGGCCGATCAGATGCACCCGGCCCACGTCGAGCAGGTCGAGCAGCTCGACGAGGTCTGCGCCCATGTCGGCAAGGGTGTAGGCATCCGACCGCGCCACCCCCAGCGCCTGCCGCCACAACGCGGGTGGGCGGGTGCTCGCAAACGTCGATCGGCCGCTGTCGCGGTTGTCCGCGCGCACCACCCGATGGTTCGCGGCGATCAGGCGGCTGACGTAGCTCTGCGACCAGGTGGTCAGGTCCTCACCGAGACCACCGATCAGCAGGACCGTCTCGGTGCCCGCGTCCGATGTCGAGCCGGACCGATGGTCGCCGGCGCTGTCGCGGAAGCACAGTCGGATGCCGGTCGAGAGGGTGAGGAAGCGATCCTCGTGGTGCCCGGCCCGCTCATGCACGGCCGGCTCCGACGGTGGTGCGCACCCGATCGCGACTCGAGCTCAGATGCAGGTTCTCGTCCACCACGGCTCCCTTGAGCAGGCGGGCGTCCTCCTGATACCCCATGGCCATCCGCCACGGCTTGGTCTGTCCCTGCTTGGGCAGCTGATCGGCCGCACGCAGGGCGTAGCCGGCGCTGATGTCCATCACCGGCCGCGTCTGCATACCGGGATCGGCGATGGCGACCGCGGTGTCGTAGCCGTGCGCGTCCATGTGCTGGACCAGGCTCAGAAAGTACTTGCACATCAGCGAGACCTTCAGCGTCCACGACGAGGTGGTGTAGCCGATGGCCATGGCCCAGTTGGGGATTCCCGAGAGCAGCATGCCGCGGTAGCAGATGCTCTCGCTGACGTCGACGGGTCGGCCGTCGATGTCGAGTTCGATACCGCCGAACAGACGCAGGTTCAGCCCGGTGGCGGTGACGATGATGTCGGCCTCGAGCTCCTCACCGGAGGAGAGCCGGATGCCCTTCTCGGTGAAGGTGTCGATGGTGTCGGTGACCACCGACGCCGATCCGTCGCTGAGCACCGCGAACAGGTCACCGTCGGGGGCGACGCACAGGCGCTGATCCCACGGGTTGTACGGCGGGTTGAAGTGCTTGTCCACCTCGAAGCCGGCGGGCAGCGCCTTGGCGTTGACCCGTCGCAGGAACTTGCGGCCCAGCTTGGGGAACCGACGCAGACCGTGCACGACAGCCCAGTCGGTCCAGACGTTCTTGAATCGGGTCAGCGCATATCCGCGCTGCTCACCGAAGTACTTGGTCAACTTGACCGCGACGCCGTCCACACGCGGAAGAGACATGATGTAGGTCGGGGTGCGCTGCAGCATCGTCACGTGCGCTGCCGCCTTGGCCGGGTCGCCCTCGCCGCGCGCCATCGACGGCACGATGGTGACCGCGGTGGCGCCGCTGCCGATCACGACGACCTTCTTGTCCGCGTAGTCCAGTCCTTCGGGCCAGTGCTGCGGATGCACGATGGTGCCCTGGAACTTCTCGCTGCCGGGGAACTCAGGTAGGTAGCCCTGCTCGTAGTTGTAGTAGCCGGTGCTGGCGAAGACCCAATTGGCGGTGATGACGCTCTCACGGCGGGCGTCGGTGTCGGGATCGGTGATCTCGACGGTGAGAGTCCAGCGCGCGTCCTCGCTGGACCAGGACGCGTGCACCACCTTGTGATTGAGGCGAATCTTGGAACGCAGCGCGTTCTCGTCGACGGTCTCGGCGAGGTACTCGCGGATCAGCGGCGCGTCGGCGATGGCGGACTCGTGCCTCCACGCCTTGAACTCGTAGCCGAAGGTGTGCAGGTCGGAGTCCGACCGAATACCGGGGTAACGGAACAGGTCCCAGGTGCCCCCGATGTTGCTGCGGCCTTCGAGCACGGTGAACGTCTTGGACGGAAGTTCGGTGGCGATGTAGCGCGCTGCACCGATGCCGGAGATGCCGGCGCCGATCACGACGATGTCGAGATGATCGACCGCCGAGGACCTACTGGTGGTGGCCTTGCGGGTGGGTGTGCTCATTGCGATCTCCTGTCGTTCGGGCTCTCCACCACGGTGGTGCACACGGCCACCTGTGCCCAAGGTCACAGCGCACCGACGTGTTCACGACGTGGTGCACGGTGCACCGCCGGGTGGTGTGACGTGGGCGATCGACTTCTGAACGTTTCGTTCAGCGGGGGTAGAAGTCTCGACCCGTCGGCGCAGCGTGCATAGCGTGCGGCCACGTGACTGTCGACCCGACGTTCGAGCGGCGCCGCCTGCGGGTGATCGTCGCCTCCGCCCTGCTGGGCACCACCATCGAGTGGTACGACTTCTTCCTCTACGCCACCGCGGCGTCGCTGGTGTTCAACAAACTGTTCTTCCCCGACACCAGTTCATATGTGGGAACCATGTTGTCGCTGGCCACCTTTGCCGTCGGCTTCCTGGTCCGACCGATCGGCGGGTTGGTGTTCGGTCACATCGGCGACCGCATCGGCCGCAAGAAGACCCTCGCGGTGACCATGCTGTTGATGGGTGTGGCCACTGCGCTGATGGCCGTTCTGCCCACCGCTGCGCAGGTGGGTGTGGCCGCGCCGATCATGCTGCTGGTGCTGCGCATCGTCCAGGGTTTCGCGCTCGGCGGCGAATGGGCCGGTGCGGTGTTGATGTCGGTCGAACACGGCCCACGCGGGCGTACCGGATTGTTCGGCTCGATCCCCCAAATCGGCCTAGCCCTCGGGTTGGGTTTGGGCACAGCCATTTTCGCCACCCTGCAGACGGTGCTGAGCCGCGCCGACTTCCTCGCGTTTGGATGGCGCATCGCCTTCGGGCTGAGCCTGCTGCTGGTGATCGTGGGCTTCGTGGTGCGTCTGGTGGTCGACGAGACGCCGGCGTTCGCTGCGGTGCAGAACCAGTCCGCCGTGGCGCGCGCCCCGATCCGGGCCCTGTTCGCCGACCGTCGACTGGGCGCTCAGACCTTCTTCGGTCTGCTGTCCCGGTGGGCTGAGGGCGCGGCGTTCAACACCTGGGGCGTCTTCGCCATCACCTACGCCACCGGCACCCTGGCCATGGACAAGGTGTCGGTGCTGTGGTCGGTCACCCTGGCCACCGCAGTGATGGCCGCGGTCATCCCGATCTCCGGCCTGATGGCCGACCGGATCGCCCCGAAATGGATCTTCATCAGCGGGATCACGGCGTTCGGCCTGGCGGTCTTCCCGGTGTTCGCGCTGTTCAACACCGGCGACATCGTCTGGTTCACCGTGGGTTTGGTCATCGTGTTCGGCCTCATCCACGGGTGGTTCTACGGGGCTCAGGGCACCATGTATGCGCTGCTCTACCCGACCGAGGTCCGCTACACCGGCATCTCGTTCATCTACAACTTCGCCGGGGTGTACGCCTCGGGTCTGACTCCGCTGATCCTCACCGCGCTCATCCACTCCAGCGGTGGCAGTCCCTGGGGCGCTGCGACCTATCTGGTGGCCACCGCGGTCATATCGGTGATCGGGGCGCTGTTCCTGCGCCCGCGCGACCCCGCAGACGCGTTCATCTTCGATCGCCGAGACGCCGAGGCGGCGACGCTGGGGACACCGGCCGAGTGAGTGTGTCACCCTCGTAGGCATGACATCTGCTCCTACCGGTTCCCTGACCCGCTCGGCCGTAGCCGCGTTGGTCGACCACACCCTGCTCAAGCCGGAAGCCACCCGCGCCGACGCGCAAGCGTGCGTGGCCGAGGCCATCGACCTCGGGGTGTACGCGGTGTGCCTGTCACCGTCGATGCTGCCCATCGACACCGGGACCGCGAAAAGCTGTGTGGTGGCCGGATTCCCGTCGGGCAAGCACCACTCGTTGGTGAAGGCGGCCGAGGCTCGGTTGGCCGTCGACACCGGTGCGGTGGAGGTGGACATGGTGATCGACGTGGGTGCCGCCGTGGCCGGCAAGTTCGACGAGGTGTTCGGCGACGTGCTGACCGTGCGCGAAGCCATCGGACCCGAGGTGGTGCTCAAGGTGATCATCGAGTCGGCGGCGCTGCTGTCCCTGGCCGGCCCCGACACCGTCACCGAGGTGTCGCGGGTGGCCGCGAAAGCCGGTGCGACACTGGTGAAAACGTCTACCGGCTTTCATCCGGCCGGCGGCGCCAGCGTGGAGGCGGTGACGCTCATGCGGGCGGCGGTGCCCGCACACGTCGGAGTGAAGGCATCCGGCGGCATCCGCACCGCCGAGTTCGCCGCCGAACTGATCGCCGCCGGCGCCACCCGCCTAGGCCTGTCCGGCTCGCGCGCGGTCCTCGACGGATTCCCCGCCTGACGCACCCGTCGAACGTGCCGAAAGTGGGCGTCGACCGTGCCGAAAGTGGGCGTCGACCGTGCCGAAAGTGGGCGTCCACCGTGCCGAAACGAGCGTCACGGCTGCACTTCGGCACTATCGACAAGACTTTTCGGCACGGTCGACGGGTTGTTTCGGCACGGTCGACGGGGTCGGGGTCAGCCTGATTCGAGCTGGCACCGGAAACAGCTCGCCACCCCAGACGGGCAACCCACTGACCGAGACATCGACCGTGCCGAAAAATGGCGTCCATCGTGCCGAAACAGCGGCAGCACAGCGTATTTCGGCACGGTCGACGCGCTATTTCGGCACGGTCGACGCGCTATTTCGGCACGGTCGACGCGCTATTTCGGCACGGTCGGCGCGCTATTTCGGCACGGTCGACGGGTGGGCGTGGGCGGTCAGGTGGTGATGAGTTCGGCTCGGTCGCTGGTGGATTCGAGCAGATCGGTGAGCAGCCGGTTGTAGGGGCCGGACTGTTCGATGTTGGCCATGTGGCCGGTGTCGGGCAGCACCAGGTATTCGGTGAGGTTGGCGGTGCGGGTCAGCTCGGCGGCGATCGCATCGGAGTGCGCCTGCGGGGTCAACCTGTCCTCGGTCCCCACCACGACCGCGGTGGGGACGGCGAGGTTCAGCACTCCCTGCCACACGTCGAGGTCCAGCATCGCCGCACCCCAGCGGGCGCGCGCAACCGCCGAGCATTCGGTGACCATCTCGTCGACGAACTCGACGTGAGCCTTACGGGCGTTGTCGCATAGCGCGATGTACTGAACCACCCTCGGCGACAACGGCGTCGACGGGATGGGCAGCGGCGTGGTGGCCACGAGGCGACCCACCGCGAACTCGAACGGTGCGGCGAATCGGGGCAACTCCTCGGGCACCACGGCCAGGTTCTGCAGCACCTCCACCGCCGCGGTGGAGGTGAGCACCACCGCACGCGCGAATCGGGCCACGCTGTCGGGATGCCACTTGGCCCATGCCATCACCGACATGCCGCCCATGCTGTGACCGGCGATCAGTGCGCGCCGCCCGTCGGGCACCACCGCCGAGAGCACCGCCTCGAGATCTGATCCGAGCAGCGTGGTGCTCAATGGCGTGGACCCGAGCGGGGTGTCACCGTGGCCACGCTGGTCGTAGGCGACCACCCGGTAGCGATCGGCGAATGCATTCACCTGCGCCCACCAGTGTTTGGTGCTGCAGGTCCAGCCATGGGAGAACACCAGGACGTCGCCGTCGGGCGGCCCCCACGCCAACACGTTGATCGGGGTGCCGTCCTCGCCGCGCACATCCACCCGATGCGCCGGCAACGGCGGGCGCCGCAGCAGCGGGTCGGGTCCATCATCGACCGGCCTGGGAGCCGACGTAGCCGCTTTCACCAAGGCGCCCAGCGTGGTTCCCACCCCGAGGGCCACCCCGCCTGCCGCCACGCCACCGGTGATCGCGAGCCCGGTCACCGTCTGTCGCACCCAGCTCATCGGAATCCTTCTGTCTTCTCGTCGAGCGCACTCGAACGGTCGAATCCTGCTGTCACATCCTGTGTCTCGGTCTCGCGCGGTCCGAAGAGGTCGGCGCGCTCGGAGCCCAGGATCTGCGAGGCCTCCCCGATGGCGACGGAGATCTTCTCGTCCAACGCTTTTCGGAATGCCGTCTGCACGATCTCGTGTGCCATCGGCCGCACCGTCTGGATCAGCTCGGCCACCTTGGCCATCTCCCGCTCCTCGAGATCCAACAGTCCACCCTCGTCGACGAAGTACTTGTCGGTGATGATGGACACGAAGCTGTCGGCCACGTCTTCAAGGTCGGACTCCACCCGCTCCCAGCGTCGCAGCAGCGATTCCAGGTCGACGCCGGCCTTGACCAGAACCTCGGCGCCCTCCAACAACTCGGGGCGCTTGATCGCGTACTGCGCACCTTCTTTGGCCAGCAAGCCCAGCCGCTGGCTCAACGCGATGGTGGTGTCGGTGGCCCCGAGGGTGCGCCGCAGCTCGGTGAGGGTGATGGTGGCGGCCCGCTTGAACGTGCGCCAGCGACCGCCGCGCGGCTCGCCGTGCAGCACGTGCTCGACCTTCATGCCGTAGTGCGCGGCCTGCAACAGTTCGCTGATCGTGGCGAAGGTGTAGCCACGCTCGAGCAGCCGCGAGATGAGGGTGAGTCGCACGAGATGGTCCTGGGAGTACCACCCGGTGCGACCCTTGATCCTCGGCGGAGGCAACAACCCACGGTCCTGATACACCCGGATGTTCCGCACGCTCACCCCCGACTGCTCGGCGAGCTCGTTGATCCGGTATTCAGCCACGCTCCGAGTCTATCTGTGCGGGTGAGCGGGCCCGCTGCGACGCTCAGATGATGGAGCCGCGCCGCAGCAGCCAGGTGCCGGGGCCACCGATCAGGCCACACTCGTCGAGGAACTCGATGGTCTTGGCGCACCCGTTGCGCTTGCGATCGTTGTAGTAGACGTTGGCGCGCGCGGCCTTCTTGGCGGCCTTGCGATCGAGTCCGGCCGCCTCGTAGACGCGGGGGTTCACCAGCGTGGCCACCACGAGGTAGACGGTCAACGCCAACAGCATCCGCGTCATGTGCCGACGGAACGCGCTCATCTCGGCCGCCACGCGCACGGTCTCCTCGCGGGCGAAGCGGATGTGGCGCGCCTCCTCCAACACGTGGATGCGGCTGACGGTGCGAGTCACCGGCTGCACCCGGTCGTCTTTCATGAAGTCCCGCTGCATCATGTCGAGGATCTCTTCGGCGGCCAGCGTGCCTCCGAAGGCCAGGGTGCCCGAGGCCAACGCCTTGAACGGCCGCGCCAGGAAGTTGATCAGCTTGGGCCGCTCGTAGTTGGGGATACCGAAATACGTTGCCGCCTTGGCGAACATCGTCGAGTGCCGGCACTCGTCGGCGATCTCGGTGAGCGCGAACTGGAAGTGCGGCGAGGCCGGATCCTGCTTGTAGGCATCGCGGATCAGCATCTGCATCAGGATGATCTCGAACCAGATACCGGTGGCCGAGATGCTGGCCGCCTCGTGCTCGGTGAGCGTGATGCGCTGCTCGGTGGTCATCGACTCCCACATGTCGGTGCCGTAGAGCGAGCACCACTCCGGGGTCATGCCGTAGTAGGAGTGATCGATCGGGGCGTCCCAGTCGACCTCGATCAACGGGTCATAAGACTTGCGGGCCGAGGAGGCGAGCAAGCGGCGGGCCACGTCGGAGCGGTCCTGCACGCGCTCGAGACGGGTGAGCGGTTCGGCGGCGATGGTCATCTCGGCACTCCTTCGAAGACCACAGCGGCCTCCTCGTCGGCAACGAACGTGTCAACAAACGATGCGATATGACACCGGTGGTTGTCAAGGTTTTTGTGCCAACGCATATTGTCACGAACCGATGAAGGCCGTTCTGAGCTGGTGTTGAGTGGAATGAGAGTACGACGTGCGCCTCGGCCCAGCCGTCGCAGTGAACCGACGTCCCACCCGACCGGACCGCCGGGAAGATCAGACCTTACGGAACCACTTGCGCCCGAGGATCGCGTCGATACGGGGGCGCACATCGACGATGTAGACCAGCACCGCGACCACGCCGAAGATGCCGAAGAACGAGATGACCCCGGTCAGTCCGATGAGCAGGGTGGCGACCGCGAGGATGGACACCCACATGACCTTCGACTGTCGGTCGACCGCAGGAAAGGCGTCGGGGCGGGTGATGGCCGCATGCACCAGGGCCGCCAGGGCCGCGGCACCGCCGGCCAGCCAGAGCACGTATACGAGGATGCTGATGATCGCCACGCCACGAGCCTAACGGGTCGGTCCCATCGGCCCGTTAGAACACAGACCACCCCCGCCCGGGTGCGACCCGAACGGGGGTGGTCGACAGGTGTACTGCTGGGTGGATCAGGCCTTCTTGGCCGGAGCCTTCTTCGCGGGCGCCTTCTTGGCCGGCGCCTTCTTGGCCGGGGCGACAGCCTTCTTCACCGCGGCCGGAGCCTTCTTGGCCGGGGTCTTGGCGGGGTCGGTGGCGTCCTTGACCTCGGCGATGGCCTTGGCCGGCGAGTCCTTGGACCGACGCGCCTTCGCCTCGAGAGTGCCTGCGGCACCGGCGATCTGACCGGCGGCGTAGTTGGCCAGCTCGGCCGCCTTCTTGCCCACCGCGCGGGTCTGCGAAGAGATGGTGCCCAGGGTCTCCTGGGTCACGTCGACAGCCTCGTTGTAGGCCTCGTCCAGCTCCTCGACGGCCTCCTGCGCTTCGGGGGTCTGGATCAGGCGGCCCACGGCCTCCTCGCCACGCTCAGCGAGTGAGTTGTAGATGCTGGTCGCCACCTCGATGTAGGCCTCGGCCAGCTTGCGCAGTTCTTCGGAGGTGAACTTCGACCGCAGCTCCTCGATGCCTGCGGGCACCTCCTCGGGCAGAGCGTTGATCTTCTCGACGGTCTCCTCGATACGGGCCTGGGCGGTCTCGGCCGCCGTCTCGGTGGCCTCACGCAGCTGACCGAGCAGCTCCTGCGCGTGCTGCAGGGCGAGGTCGGTGACTCCGACAGCGGCGTAGATCGGCGAGGCCAACCCGCGATCGTTCTTGCTCATATCTGTTTCCCTCTCGGTGTGTGAACTGTTGATGCAACGATCGCGTGCTCGCGACCGTGGTTCGGCAAACCGCTTACGGCTCAACCTCTTCGGCGTCTGATCCGGGTGGATCAGATGTCCTCGAGCCAGACTCCTTGGAGGAAGACCCGGCAGCGTTGTTCTCCCTGCGGAAGGTCTCGTAGATCTCGAGCATCATCTGCTTCTGACGTTCACTGATCTGCGAGTCGGCCAGCAGCGCATCACGCACCGGACTGGCCGCGCGGGGTTCGAGAATGCCGGCCCGGACGTAGAGCACTTCGGCCGACACACGCAGACCCTTGGCGATCTGCGCCAGCACATCGGCGGAGGGCTTGCGCAGCCCCCGTTCGATCTGGCTGAGGTACGGATTGCTGACCCCGGCCCGCTCCGCCAACTGACGCAGCGACACCTCGGCGGCGATCCGCTGAGATCTGATGAAGTCACCGATGTCCTGCGCGGCGCTGGCCACACCGGTACCGATCTCCTGGGCTGCGTTCGCCACTCCGGCGACCACCCCCGCAACGTCATCGGACAACGCCTCTGACGCGCGGTCCGGTGAGCTGGTGGACTCGGCCATCGATCACCCTCCTCAGGTCTCGCGACCAGTATCGGCAGGGGTGCTAGCTAATGCAAGCGGTCTGCTAACTCTGCACGTCAAATGTGGTGCACACCACAAAAGGCCAGGTCGTCGACCACACGATGCTCAGCCGCCGAAGAGCAACACCGAGACGGTGTAGATGACCAGGCCGGCCAGCGAGCCCACCACCGTGCCGTTGATCCGGATGAACTGCAGGTCGCGCCCCACCTGCAGTTCGATCTTGCGGCTGGTGTCCTCGGCGTCCCAGGCGCGCACGGTCTCGGTGATCACCGAGACGATCTCATCGGCGTAGTTGTCGGCGACGTGACGCGCCACCCGCACGGTCCACATGTTCATCTTGGCCTGCAGCACCTCATCAGAATCGATGCGTGTGGCCACCGTGATCACCGCATCGGCCAGGCCGGTACGCAGCGAGCTGTCCGGGTCGTCGAGGGCCTGTTCCAGCACCGCCTTGGCCGCCTTCCACGCCGTGGACGCCGCACCGGCCACCTCGTCGCGACCGAGGAACTCGTCCTTGATCGACTCGAAGCGGGCGATGGTCGCCTCGTCGTGCTGCAGATCGTCGGCGAAGGTGTCGAGGAATGCACGCATCGCCCGTCGGACCTCGTGTTCGGGGTCGGTCTTGACCTTCCAGGTGAACTCGACGAGCTCACGGTGGATGCGCTCACCGACGAGCACGGTGAGGAACTTGGGTGCCCACGTGGGGCCGTCACGATCGATAACCCGGTCGATCAACGGTTGACTCTCCAGCGACCATTCATGGGCGCGGTCACACAACAGCGCGATCACCGGTTCGAGACGGTCTTCGTCGATGAGCTGCTCGAGGATGCGCCCGGCCGGCGGTCCCCACTGCGGGCGCGCCAACCACTGCACCCCGGCCATGATCAGCTGTTCGATGTCCTCGTCGCGCAACATCTCCCCGGCGAGGCTGATGATCCGCGAGGCCTCGGCCGAGATGCGATCGGCGTTGGCTGGATCGGCCAGCCAATGCGACACCCGCCCGGGCAGCCGCAGCTTGGACACCTGATGTTCGATGACCGCCGGCGTCATGAAGTTCTCCTCGATGAACCCACCGAGCTGATCACCGATCTGATCCTTCTTGCGACGGATCAGTGCGGTGTGCGGAATCGGCAGTCCCAGAGGCTGTTTGAACAGTGCGGTCACGGCGAACCAGTCGGCCAAGCCGCCCACCATGCCGGCCTCGGCCGCGGCGCGCACGAAGGGCACCCACGCGCCGGCATCGCCGCGACTCTCCAGCCACCGCGTGAACAGGTACACGATCGCCGCTGCGACCAGCATCCCGGTGGCCACGTATTTCATCCGGCGCAGCGACGATCGACGCTCGGCGTCGGCGGCCGTGGGCACGGCGAACCCGACCGAGGGCCCAGGGTTCCCGACCGCAGACACTGCGGTGCGTGGGTTGCGGTCAGACAACGGGGTACGAGTCACCCGACCAGTCTTACCGAACGCGGTCGAGGGCGTCTGCGCGCGCCGCTGTTCACGTGGCGGCGATAGTGTCTGGTGATGCCCGCCCGCGACACCACCGCCGCTGCCGCCCGCGCGGCTGTGTTGGCCGCGGCCAATGCCAGCAAGTCGTTGGAGTCGGCCTTGCGTGGCGTGGCCGGCGTGGGCTCAGACCCCGGCGTCAAGACCGACGGCCGCAAGGCGCGGTGGCGTCAACACAAGGAGGACCGGCGCACCGAGCTGGTGGACGGGACGTTGACCGCAGTACGTGAGCTGGGCTCCGATGTGGGCATGGACGAGATCGCGACCCACATCGGAGTGTCGAAAACCGTTCTCTACCGGTACTTCTCGGACAAGAACGACCTCAGCACGGCGGCGATGGTCCGATTCATCGAGACCATCCTGCTGCCCCGGCTCTCCGAGGCGTTGCACGATGACGTCGACGAGTTCACCGTGACACGCGCGGTGATCGCCGCCTACGTGCAGACCATCTCGGAGAACCCGCAGGTCTACGCCTTCGTCACCAGCTCGCAATTCGCCAGCCCAGCGGTGCTGGCCGACTCCGAGAAGCTGATCGCCACCGTGGTCGCATACGCCATGAACGAGCGTCTGCGCGAGCGCGACCTGGACACCAGCGGCTTCGAGACGTGGTCGTATGCGCTGGTCGGCGGTGTGCAGCTGGCCACCCACTGGTGGATGGTCGAACAGCGCATCACCCAGGAGTCGCTGATCGATCACCTCACGATGCTGGTGTGGACCTCGTTCGTGGGCATCGCGCAGGTGGGTGGATCGGTGGCCGAGTTCAACCGCCAGGATCATCCGCTGCCCGAGATCGCAACACCTGCCGGCGCCGCGCCGCCCGCGGCTAGGGTGGCCGACATGAGCGAGGACGCTTCCACCCCGTCTGACCCGCACGCTTGCGACCCGGACGCTTCTTCCCCAGACGCTTGCGACCCGGACGCGGGGGCCGGAGAGTACGTGGGTCCGGCAACGGTGACGGTGACCGGACGCCGCCCGGTGCAGGTCCCGGTACAGCTCGTGGGGCATTTCGATCCGATCGCGGGTCGCTACACCTGGCAGGGACGGATCCGCGGGTTGGCGGACGTGGCCGACCCCACCGATTCGCCGGTCACCGAGGGCACCGCGGTGCGGATCCAGACCCCCCACGGTGCCGGCGACGCGACGATGAGCGCGCAGGATGCGTTCGGCGGGCATGTGGTGCGCGGGGTGGGGGCGCCGCCGTTCGCGCAACTCCCCGACGACACCGAGCGCTGAGCGCTGAGCGCTCATCAGACCTCAGCGCTGAGAGCTCACAGCGGGAGCCGGATCAGGCGCTGACGCGTCACAAGAGTTGCGTCCGACCAGTCCAAAGTTGGCTGCCCGGTGCCGCATTCGTACGCCGACCACGGTACTTTCAGCGCATGCAATCACGTGCGCGCCAGGTCGTGCTCGCCCTCATCGCTTCCGCCGTCACTCCGATGGCTCTGCTGTCACCCAACGGTGGTCCTGCACAGGCAGCGCCGATCGATCCGCTGCCGCCGCCGATCGTCAACGGTCTGCAGGCTGTCGTGGGGCCGCCGCCCATCCCGAAACTGAAGACCATCCCGCCGATCGCTTACACACCAGGCCTGAGCCATTCGCTGATGGAGCTGCGCGCGGCGATGCTGCCGCCGCCGGTGGGCGATCCGTTCTTTGACGTCTGGCCCGCCAACCTGGCCTCCTACAAGCCGGGCGAGATCATCGGCGTGCGTGAGGTGACCAAGGTGGCGCGCACCGTCATCAACGGCTCGGTCACCTCGGTTCGGCAGTTCAAGTTTCGCACCACCGACTCGTTCGGCCTGCCGAGTTTCGGCACCGCCTCGGTCCTGACGCCCACCACCGCGTGGGCCGGTCCGGGTCCGCGGCCCATCCTGCTCAACGACCAGCCGATCGTCTCGCTGGGCACCAAATGCAACCCGGGCTACTCGTTCTCCCATGGGGCACAGGCGGGTTCGCAGTTGGACAACACGCCCCCGGCCACCAAGATGGCGTTGGCCAAGGGCTACACCGTCGTGCTGCCCGACTATCAGGGCCCACGGATGGCCTACGGCGAACCCGTCGTCGCCGGTCACATCACCCTCGACTCGGTCCGGGCACTGGCCCGCCTGGAGCCCACCGATTTCGCCAAACGCAAGATTGCGGTGACCGGTTACTCCGGCGGTTCCATCGCGGTCAACGGCACCGTGAAGTTGGTCAATTCCTATGCGCCCGAACTGAAGAAGCAGTTCGTCGGCGCGGTCCTCGGTGGCACACCCGCCAACTTCAAGGCCCTCATCGGCAGCATGAACGGCAACCTGGCCACCGGCGTGCTGACCGCAGCGGTGATGGGTATCACCCGCGAACACCCGGAGTTGTTGGCACGCACGTACAACAACCCGGCGTTGTGGGTGGGTACCTCTGAGATCTACCGCAACGCGTGCAACACCGAACTCGGTTACACGGGTGCGGCTTTCCTACCGCTGCAGGCGTTGTCGAAGGACGCCGACCCGTTGAACTCGCGCAACGCCAACGAGGTGTATCGCATCGGCACCTTCGCCGAGGGCACCTCGGCGATGCCGATGTACATCTATCACGGGGCTCAGGAGTTCTGGATCCCGATCGGTCCGGCCCGTGAGCTGTGGCGTCAACAGTGCCGGCGCGGCGTCAACGCCTCGTTCCGGCTGGTGCCCGGCGAGCATCTCTACGCCGCGCCCAACGGGTTCCCCGATGCCTTGCAGTGGATGGACGATCTGTTCCGGGGCAAGTCGATACCCAACGGCTGCAAGCCGTCCTGACCGGTTGCGGTCCGCAACCGGGCCCACCGGCGCTAGATTGGCAGCCATGACACCGCCGGGATGGTCGGCCGCGCCCAGAGATCTGCTGCGGCCCAGCGCCATGGGACCGTTTGCAGACATCGACCACGAGAGCTGTCTTGGCTTCACGAAGTCGAAAGCCGACGGCGCCGAGATCTTGGCGCAGCGCGGGGTGGTGCTGGCCGGGCTGCAGGAGCGGTTGTTCGCCAACGGTCGCAGCGGCGACACCCGGTCGGTGCTGCTGGTGTTGCAGGGTATGGACACCGCAGGCAAGGGCGGGATCGTGCGCAATGTGATGGGGATGGTCGACCCGCAGGGAGTCGCGCACGCGTCGTTCGGCAAGCCCACCGAGGAGGAGTTGTCGCACGATTTCCTGTGGCGGATCCACAAGCAGATCCCGCCCGCCGGGCACATCGGCGTGTTCGACCGCTCGCACTACGAGGACGTGTTGGTGGTGCGGGTGCACAACCTGGTGCCCCGCTCGGTGTGGGAGCCGCGGTACGACATCATCAACCAGTTCGAGGACGAGCTGATCGCCTCGGGCACGGTGATCATCAAGGTGGCCCTTGCCCTGTCGTTTGAAGAGCAGGGTCGGCGGCTGGCCGAACGGTTGGATCGTCCGGACAAGTACTGGAAGTACAACCCCGGCGATGTGGACGAGCGCGGATTCTGGTCGGATTATCAGGCGGCGTATCAGGCGATGCTGGATCGCACCGATACCCCCGGCGCACCCTGGTATGTGGTGCCCGCGAACCGCAAATGGTATGCGCGCCTTGCCGTCACCGAATTGTTGATCGACGCGCTGGAACGGCTCGACCTGGATTGGCCACCGGCCGACTTCGACGTCGAGGTGGAGAAGGCTCGCCTGGCGGCAACCCGTGAGTGAATTACGCCCTCCCGCGGTACCAAATCACTCACGGGGCGCAAGGCCACCCCGGCGGCGTTGGCGGCGCGCAGCGGCGACCATGTTGCGCAGCGACGGTTCCAGCTGCCAGTAGTGCCTGGTCTTCAGACCACCATCGGGGTTGACCCACAACCGATCCGGGTCGATGGCCTGCACCGCGCGCTGGATCCGTTCGTCGATCTCGTCGATGTCGGGGATGGCCGCGCTGCGACTCTCATAGACCCCCGGGCCCACCCCACGTTTGATGGCGGTACCGCTGGCCACGATCTCGTCGAGCACCCAGTCGATGGATCGGGTGGCGACGATGGAGGTGACGTCGGCGTCGAGAGCGTCGAAGGCCTCGACCACTTTGGCGATGCTGGAGTAGCCCAGGTGGGTGTGGATCTGGGTTTCCGGCTTGGCCCCGCCTACGCTGAGCTTGAACGCCGCCACCGCCCAGTCGAGGTAGCCTTCACGACCCCGTTCGCGTAGCGGCAGCAGCTCCCGGATGGACGGCTCGTCGACCTGGATGATCTTGATGCCGGCCTTCTCCAGATCAGCCACCTCGTCGCGCACCGCCAACGCCAGCTGCTCGGCCGTCTCGTATAGCGGCTGATCCTGTCGCACAAAGGATCTGGCCAACATGGTGACCGGTCCGGTGAGGATGCCCTTGACCGGCTTGTCGGTCAAGGACTGGGCGAAGGTGATCCACTCGACGGTCATCGGCTGCTTGCGTTTGATGTCCCCATAGAGCACCGGCGGCCGCACAAAGCGTGAGCCGTAGACCTGCACCCACCCGAAATGTGTTGCGGCGTAACCGTCCATCAACTCGGCAAAGTACTGGATCATGTCGTTGCGCTCGGGCTCGCCGTGTACCAGGACATCGAGCCCGATGTCCTCCTGCAGGGCGATCACCCGGCGGATCTCGTCGCGGATCCGCTCGGCATACTCATCCCAGGTGAGCCGCTGCTGCCCGTAATCGTAACGGGCCTTGCGCATCTCGGGGGTCTGCGGAAACGACCCCAGCGTGCAGGTGGGCACCGGCGGCAACCCTAGGACCTTCGCCTGGATGGCCTTGCGCTCCTCGTAGGGGGCGCGCTCACGCTGCTCGGGCCGGATGTTGGCAACCCGTTGGCGCACATCGTGTTTGAGTTTGAAATGCACCGTCTCGGGACGTTTGCTCCACTCCGGCGGCGCACCGTGGGTGACGGCCTTGGCCAACGCCACCACCTCGCCCACCTTCTGCTTGGCGAAGGCGAGACGGTCGGCGACATCACCGGGGATGTCGTATTCGATCAGCAGGTCGATCGGCACGTGCATCAGGCTGCACGAGGTGGACACCACGATGTCGGGCACCACGGCCTTGAGCGCCAGCAGATATTCCAGCGTCTGGGTCTTGTCGGCCTTCCACACGTTGCGGCCGTTGATGACTCCCGCATACAGGCGCTTGCGTTTGATGCCGGGGATCTCGGTGAGGGTGGCCGGGCTGATGCGTTCGCTGACCAGGTCCAGACCGATCGCCTCGATCTTGGTGGCTGCCAACACCGGCAACGCGGGACCGAGATCGCCGTACTGGCCGGTCACCAGCAGCCGCGGCCGCTGGGCAGCCGCCGAGAGCCGGTCGTAGACCGTGCCCAGCAACGCTATCTCCTGCGCGGTGCGGTCGGAGGTGAACGCCGGCTCGTCGAGCTGGACGCATTTGGCACCCTGTTTGGCCAGTGCGGTGAACAGGTCGAGGTACACCGCGACCAGGTCGTCGATGCGGTCGATGGGCGAGAACCCCTCGGGCGCATCAGGTCCCGGCTTGGACAGCATCAGCAGCGTCAGGGGCCCCAACACCACCGGCCGCAACTCGATGCCCTCGGCTTTAGCCCGGGCGTGCTCGGCCAGCAGGTCCTGCGCATGCAGTGAGAACTGCGTCGCCGGCGAGATCTCGGGCTGCCGGTAGTGGTAGTTGGTGCCGAAGAACTTCACCAACTCCAGCGGCGGGAAATCCGGCTTGCCGCGGGCCATCGCGAAGTAGAAGTCCATCGGCGCCAGCTCGTCGGCCAACGGCGCGAACCGCTGCGGCACCGCGCCGAACAGCAGAGCGTCGTCGAGCACGTGGTCGTAGAAGGAGAACGTGTTGCCGGGCACCTGCTCCAGACCGGTGGCCGCCAGCTCCCGCCAGGTGCCGTCCTGCAGTTCTCGCCCGGCCGCCAGCAGATCGTCGAGATCGGCACTGCCGTGCCAGTAGTCCTCGAGCGCGCGCTTGAGCTCGCGGCGGGCACCGATCCGGGGATACCCCAGGATCGACGACCCGTATTCGATCTTGTCTGCCGGGCTGGTCATCTGCATTCCTCGCTACGGTCGAGGGCGGGCGCTGGGTGGTCGTCGGGGCGGTCGCACGCGGCCGCCCCACGAAGAGGCTGCTGCGGCTACTTCTTGGCCGCAACCTCGTACTGGTAGAAGCCGTGCCCGGCCTTCTTGCCCAGTCGACCGGCCTCCACCATGCGCAGCAGCAGCGGCGGCGGCGAATACAGCGGCTCTTTGAACTCCTCGTACATCTTGTCGGCGATCGCCTTGACCGTATCGAGTCCCACCAGATCGGTCAGCTTGAGCGGACCCATCGGGTGCGCGCAGCCCAGCACCATCGCCTTGTCGATGTCTTCGACGGTGGCAAAGCCGCTCTCGACCATCCGGATCGACGACAGCAGGTAGGGCACCAGCAGGGCGTTGACCACGAAGCCCGATCGGTCGGCCGAGCGCACGACTTCCTTGCCCAGCACGTCGGCGGCGAACTGCTCGGCGCGTGCGGTCACCTCCGGGGAGGTCATCAGCGTGGTGACCAGTTCGACCAGCGGCAACACCGGCACCGGGTTGAAGAAGTGCATGCCGATGACGCGTGCCGCGTTGGCGGTGGTCATCCCCAACTTCATGATCGGGATCGACGACGTGTTGGAGGCCAGCACCGCGTTGGGATCGGTGACGATCTTGTCCAACTGCTGGAAGATGCCGGTCTTGACGGCCTCGTCCTCGACGACCGCCTCGCACACCAGCTGGCGGTCGGCGAAGTCGCCGAGATCGGAGGTGAAACGCAGCCGCCACGAGGCTTGCTCACGCTCACGCTCGGTCAGCTTGCCGCTGCTCACGCCTCGGTCGAGGGACCGCAGGATGCGGGCGCGGCCGGCCGCAGCCAGCTCGCGGGTGGACTCGTACACCAGAACGTCGACATGGGCACGGGCGCACACCTCGGCGATACCGGCACCCATCTGACCGGCTCCGATGACGCCGACCCGCGAAATCTTCTCGCTTGCCATTAGAAGGCTCCTCGACTTGGGAAAATCGTGACTGCTGGAGGGAAAACTCTTGTCAAAGCTTGAGATTGGGCGGCACGTGAGGCTGCTCTACCCAGGTTGTCACAACACCATCTGCGACAACAGGCCCTTGTGCGGGCGGATGCGATCGATACCGAAGAGTCGACGACCGGGGTGGGTGCGAGCGCGCGGCCGCACCCACCTCCGGGTCATCGATCGATCAGGTCGGGCGTAGCGCCCCACCGTTTCCTAGTGGAACTGACCCTCTTCGGTGGAGCCCTTGAGCGCGGCGGTCGAGGTGTTGGGGTCGACCGTGGTGGCGATGCGGTCGAAGTAACCGGCACCCACCTCACGCTGGTGCTTGATGGCGGTGAAGCCACGCTCCTCGGCGGCCTTGAACTCGCGCTCCTGCAGGTTCACGAAGGCGGTCATGCCCTCGCGCGCGTAGCCGTGGGCCAGGTCGAACATTCCGTAGTTGAGCGAGTGGAAGCCGGCCAGGGTGATGAACTGGAACTTGAAGCCCATCGCGCCGAGCTCCTTCTGGAACTTGGCGATGGTCGCGTCGTCCAGGTGTGCCTTCCAGTTGAACGACGGGCTGCAGTTGTAGGCCAGCAGCTGGTCGGGGAACTCGCTGCGCACGGACTCGGCGAACTTCTTGGCCACCTCGAGGTCCGGCACGCCGGTCTCCATCCAGATGAGGTCGGCGTAGGGGGCGTAAGCCTTGGCCCGGGCGATGCAGGGATCGATGCCGTTCTTGGTGCCGAAGAAGCCCTCGGAGGTGCGGGTGCCGTCGAGGAACTCGCGGTCACGCTCGTCCACATCGGAGGTGATCAGGGTGGCGGCCTCGGCGTCGGTGCGGGCGATGATCACCGAGGGGACGTCGGCGACGTCGGCCGCCAGACGCGCGGAGGTCAGGGTGCGGATGTGCTGCTGGGTGGGGATGAGCACCTTGCCACCGAGGTGGCCGCACTTCTTCTCCGAGGCCAGCTGGTCCTCCCAGTGCACACCGGCGGCGCCGGCGACGATCATGGCCTTCTGCAGCTCGTAGGCGTTGAGCGCACCACCGAAGCCGGCCTCGGCGTCGGCCACGATCGGGGCCAGCCAGTTGGAAACGGCGGTGTCGCCCTCGATCTTGGCGATCTCGTCGGCGCGCAGCAGTGCGTTGTTGATGCGACGGACCACCGACGGCACCGAGTTGGCCGGGTAGAGGCTCTGGTCGGGGTAGGTGTGGCCGGAGAGGTTGGCGTCACCGGCGACCTGCCAGCCCGACAGGTAGATGGCCTTGAGGCCGGCGCGCACCTGCTGCACGGCCATGTTGCCGGTGAGGGCGCCCAGGGAGTTGATGTAGTCCTCGTTGTTGACCAGGTCCCACAGGATCTCCGAGCCGCGACGGGCCAGGGTGGCCTCCTCGACGACGGTGCCCTGCAGGTCGACGACCTGCTGGGCGGTGTAGTTGCGGGTCACGCCCTTCCAGCGCGGGTTGGTGTCCCAATCCTGCTGGATCTCCTGGGCCGTCCTCGGCTGCCCGACGTTGCTCATAGCGACTCCATCTTCTCGACTCATTCGGTACCGCCCGCGCACCCGGCGAGTTGACTTCGCAACTCGGTGACATCGACCGGTGATGATGGAGTCAGGTTGCCACAGGGGAAACAAGCTGGTCAACGCGCCGCAGGAGCCAATTTCCGCCAGTCCAATTCCCGTATTTGCGAAGTTTGCAAATTTGCTGTCGGAGCCAGCCCCTCGAACTTACCGCCCGGTAACCCCCGGCATGGCCCCGATGCTGCCGATTCACCGGTCCACGACTCCCTCGACACCGCCGCCGACGCCGGTGTCGACACCGCCTGTGAAACCGGCTGTCCTCGCCGGGACAAAGCTGTCAGTGTGGGCAGCGTCACCGCTCGCATCATCCCGCGAGCCCCCTCACGCCCCACCCGAAAGGTGTGCCTTCATGCCCGACCTCGCTTCCGCATCGACATCGACCGCTGACGCCGCCTGGTGGCGCGACGCAGTGATCTATCAGGTCTATCCGCGGTCGTGGGCCGACGGCAACGGCGACGGACTCGGTGATCTGCCCGGCATCACCGACCGGCTACCACACCTGCGTGACCTGGGCGTGGACGCCGTCTGGCTCTCGCCCTTCTACACCTCACCGCAGCATGACGCGGGCTACGACGTGGCCGACTACTGCGATGTCGATCCCCGCTTCGGGACGCTGGCCGACTTCGACACCCTGTTGAACCGTGCCCACGACATGGGCCTGCGGGTGATCGTCGACATCGTTCCCAACCACTCGTCGTCGGATCACGAGTGGTTCCAGGCCGCCTTGGCCGCAGGCCCAGGGAGCCCAGAGCGGGCGCGCTACCTGTTCCGCGACGGACGCGGCCCCGACGGCGAGTTGCCGCCCAACAACTGGAACAGCGTGTTCGGTGGGCCGGGATGGACCCGGGTCACCGAGGCCGACGGCACTGCGGGCCAGTGGTACCTGCACCTCTTCGACGTCTCCCAACCCGACTTCGACTGGACCAACCCCGAGGTGCGCGAACTGTTGCTCAGCGTGTTGGCGTTCTGGCTCGATCGCGGTGTGGACGGGTTCCGCATCGACGTGGCCCACGGGTTGATCAAGGCCGACGGTCTTCCCGATGCGCCCGACGGCTGGAGCGAGAGCGTAGGTCCGACCAATGCGATGCCGTTCTGGGATCAGCCGGGCGTGCACGAGATCTATCGCAGCTGGCGCGAGCTGACCGACTCCTACCGCTCGCCGAGCGGAGACCGCATCCTGTGCGGCGAGGCGTGGGTGCTTCCCGCCCCGGCACTGGCCCGCTACACCCGTCCCGACGAGTTGCACCAGTCCTTCAACTTCGAGTACCTGATGACCCCATGGCGGGCAGAACGTCAGCGCGACAGCATTTCTCGCACCCTGGCCAGCGCGGCCGAGGTGGGTGCGCCGCAGACCTGGGTGTTGTCGAACCACGATGTGGTGCGCCACGCCAGCCGGCTCGGTTTCGACCAGGTCGCCGACGGGCTGGTGCGGATGGGCGGCATCGGGATCGGTGACCCGCAGCCCGACGCGGCGGTGGGACTGGCTCGCGCCACCGCGGCCACGGCGGTGATGGTGGCGCTGCCCGGCTCGGCCTACCTGTGGCAGGGCGAAGAGCTGGGCCTGCCCGAGGTGACCGATCTCGCCGACGAGGTTCGCCAGGATCCGACGTTCGCCCGCTCCGGGGGCACCGACCGCGGTCGCGACGGGTGTCGGGTACCGATGCCGTGGTCGCCGCAGGGCCCCACGTTCGGGTTCGGACCCGACCGCCCGGATGCCGAACCAGCGTGGCTACCGCAACCAGCGGTCTACGGGGAGCTGTCGGTGGCCGCCCAGACCGGTGTCGAGGGTTCGACGTTGGAGCTCTACCGCACCCTGCTGCGGTTGCGTCGCACCCATCGACTCGGTCGAGGCACGCTCACCTGGCTCGACGAGAACAGCCCGACGGTGCTCTGCTTCCAGGTCGATGCCGGTGCCGGTGCGGTGACGGTGCTGGCCAACCTCGGGGCCGAACCCGTGGCGCTGCCTGACGGTGTGACGGTACTGGTGGCGTCCGGTCCGCTCGACGGCGGCCGGGTCCCCACCGACACCACCGTATGGCTGGCCTGACACCCGCCCACCGTGCCGAAATAGGGCGCCCACCGTGCCGAAACAGTGCGTCCACCGTGCCAAAGTAGGACGCCCACCGTGCCGAAATGCACTCAAGTCCACCAGGCCCCGGACCACCGCCGCAGTCAACGCGAATTACCGCCCAGCCGAACGGGATTGCCGCCCACTCGACGCCATCTTCCGCCCACTCGACGCCATCTTCCGCCCACTCGACGCCGTTTTCCGCCCAGCCGACGCGGTCAAATCCGACGTTCGCCTGCGCGATGAACGATCACGGATCTAGCCTCGAGCTTCAGTGACACCCGTCACAGCCGGGCGGGTGAGTCGAGGTCGGCGGGAGCCAAGTCGTGTCACGAACAACAACCCGAATCGCGGTGCTGACCCTCGGCGTCGCGATGACCGCGTCGATGGTGGCGTGTTCATCCGGCGACGGGGGTACCCCCACCCTCAACTACTACGGCGACGCCTCCAGCCTCGGCATGGACAAGGTGCTGGCCAGCTGCAGCGCAGCGTCCAACGGGCGCTACACGATCCGTGGCAACCTGCTGCCCAGCGATGCCGACGGTCAACGCGAGCAGCTGGTGCGTCGGCTGGCCGCCAAGGACAGCGGCCTCGACATCATCGGCCCCGACGTCACCTGGACCGCGGAGTTCGCCGAGGCCAAGTGGATCGAACCGCTGACCGGTGAACGGGCCACCCGCGCCACCACCGGGGTGCTGCAGCCGCCCATCGACACCGCCACCTGGAAGGGCAAGCTCTACGCCATCCCCAAGAGCACCAACGTGCAGCTGCTCTGGTACCGAAAGTCGTTGGTGCCCAACCCACCCAAGACCTGGGACGAGATGTTCGACCAGGCCGACGCGCTGCGCAAGGCAGGCAAGCCGCACGAGATCGGGCTGACCGCCGCCCAGTACGAGGGTTATGTGGTGGCGTTCAACACGCTGCTGTCGTCCTACGGCGGCACGGTGGTCAACGCGGACTCGACCAGGACCACGCTGGGAAAGCCTGCAGTGCAGGCACTCTCGCTGCTCAAGCGGCTGGCCACCTCTGGCTCGGCCAACGCCTCGCTGTCCAACAGTCAGGAACCGGAGGTGTTCGCGCAGCTGCAGAAGGGCCAGGCGGCGTTCATCCTCAACTGGCCCTACGTGCAGAGCGCGATGACCACCGCCGCCGAGACCGACCCGCAGAGCAAGAAGGTGCTCGATGACATGGCGGCCACCGGCTACCCGCAGGCCGTACCGGGCACCCCGGCCAAGGTCACCCTCGGTGGACGCAACCTCGCGGTCAGCGCGTTCAGCAAGCACAAGGACCTGGCCTTCGAGGCGGCGTTCTGCATGGCCTCCGCAGACTCCCAGCGCAACCAAGCCACCGCCGCAGGCGACGTACCGGTGCTCAAGTCGCTGTTCGACGACCCCGAGGTCCAAAAGGCGTTCCCGCAGTATCCGATCATCCTGCAGGAGCTGAACACCGCTGTGGCGCGGCCCATCTCACCGCTATACCAGAACATCTCGACGGTCATCTCCACCACGCTGTCGCCGCCGAGGTCGATCAATCCAGAATCCACCGAACGGAAACTGGCGAAATCTATCCAACAGGCGTTGGAGGGCAAGGGGATCCTGCCGTGACCACCATCGACACCGCTCCACCGAGCGCCGCGGGATCGGCGGCCCCGGCGGCCGGGCAACCGTCCAGTGACCGGGTGCGTTCGGAGCGCCGACTCGGCCTGATGCTGTGCGCTCCGGCGGTGATCATCATGCTGGTGGTCACCGCCTATCCCATCGCGTATGCCTTCTACCTGTCGCTGTTCCGAGCTGATCTGCGGACCCCGGACAACAACACCTTCATCGGGCTCGACAACTACCAGACTGTGCTCTCGAGCCCCATCTGGTGGACCGCCTTCGGTTTCACCTTCCTGCTGATGGTGGTCACCACCGCGTTGGAGCTGATGCTGGGCATGTTGCTGGCGCTGGTCATGCACCGCACCATCGTCGGGCGTGGCTTGGTGCGCACCAGCGCGCTGGTGCCCTACGCGATCGTCACCGTGGTGGCCGCGTTCTCGTGGCGTTTCGCCTGGACCCAGGACATCGGCTACCTCGCCGGCGATTCGGCCCCGTTGACCGACCGCACCGAGTCGTTCTGGATCATCGTGCTGGCCGAGGTGTGGAAGACGGTGCCGTTCATGGCCCTGTTGCTGATGGGTGGTCTGGCACTGATCCCCGACGACCTGCTCAAGGCTGCGTCGTTGGACGGGGCCGGTGCGTGGCAACGGTTCTGGCGCATCATCGTGCCGATGATGAAGCCGGCCATCCTGGTGGCCCTACTGTTCCGCAGCCTGGACGCGTTCCGCATCTTCGACAACATCTTCATCTTGACCTCAGGCTCCAACAAGACCGCCTCGGTGTCGATCCTGGCCTACAACAACCTGATACGCGGGCTCAACCTCGGGATCGGTTCCACCATGGCGGTTCTCATCTTCTTCACCATCGCCGTCATCGCGTTCATGTACATCAAGTTGTTCGGTGCCGCGGCACCGGGCAGCGGAGAGGGTAAGCGATGACCATCGCACCGGAACGTCCATCGGCCCCTGCCCCGTCTCCTGCTCCCGCGGCCAAGCGACCGCTGGTCTCGATAGACACCCAACGCAAGGTGGGGTGGGGCGGCGCGAGCATCGTGGTGTTGCTCTACGCGTTCATCCCGGTCATCTGGATCATCTCGCTGTCGGTGAAATCGGCCGGCAACCTCAACGACGGCAACTTCTGGCCGCGCAGCTGGACCTGGGACAACTACTCGAAGATCTTCGCCAACAGCGACTTCCTACGCGCCCTGGGCAATTCGATCGGCATCTGCATCATCTCCACGGCCATCGCCCTGGTGTTCGGCATCATGGCCGCCTACGCCATCGCCCGACTCGACTTCCCCGGCAAGCAGGTCATCGTCGGCCTGTCGCTGCTGATCTCGATGTTCCCCCAGATCGCCCTGGTGACACCGCTGTTCAAGATCGAGACAGCACTGGGCCTGTTCGACACGTGGCCCGGGCTGATCCTGCCGTACGTCACCTTCGCGTTGCCGCTGACGATCTACACGCTCTCAGCGTTCTTCCGCGAGATCCCGTGGGATCTGGAGAAAGCGGCGATGATGGACGGCGCCACCCAGTTCGAGGCGTTCCGGCGCGTCATCGCCCCGCTGGCGGCACCGGGTGTGTTCACCACCGCCATCTTGGCGTTCATCACCTGCTGGAACGACTTCCTGTTCGCGTTGTCGCTCACCTCCACCACCAACTCGCGCACGGTGCCCGCAGCCCTGTCGTACTTCCAGGGCGACACCACCTTCGAGAAGCCGACCGCCGCCATCGCCGCCGGTGCGGTGGTCATCACCATCCCGGTGGTCATCGTGGTGCTGCTGTTCCAGCGGCGCATCGTCGCCGGGCTCACCTCGGGCGCGGTCAAGGGCTGAGCGGTCCAGGGCTGAGGGACGCAGGGCTGAGGGGTTCAGGGCTGAGGGGTTCAGGGTCGGGCGCCTCGCCGTCGGGCGGCACTACCCTGAAGCGGTGAGCAAGTCCTCGACCACCGGCAAGGCCTACATCGGTTCGCGACTGCGTCAGTTGCGGTCCGAACGTGGGCTCTCGCAGAAGGATCTTGCCCAGACCTTGGAGATCTCGGCGTCCTACCTCAACCAGATCGAGCACGACGCCCGCCCGTTGACGGTGCCGGTGTTGCTCAAGATCAGCGAGGTCTTCGGCATCGAGCCGGGCTTCTTCACCTCCGGTGACACCATCCGACTGGTCGCCGAGTTGCGCGAGGTGATGATGGATCCCGATCTCGACGCCTCCTTCGACTCGGCCGCCATCACCGAGATGGTGCGCAGCACTCCTGATCTCGCGCGCGCCATGGTCAACCTGCATCGCCGCTACCGCATGGTCACCGACCAGTTGGCTGCGGCCACCGACGGTCGCGGCGACGCCACCCTGCGCGGCTCCATCACCGCACCGCACGAGGAAGTGCGGGACTACTTCTATCAACGCCACAACTATCTGCACGAACTCGACACCGCCGCAGAAGAACTGACCACCCGCATGCGGATGCACTCAGCCGACATCCGGCGCGAGATCACCACGCGACTAGAAGAGGTGCACGGAGTGACCATCGTGCGCCGAGTGGACATGGGCGACACCCTGCTGCACCGATACGACCCCGTGGAACGGCGCCTGGAGATCTCGCGGGCGCTGTCGGCCGGGCAGCGCACGTTCAAGCTGGCTGCGGAGTTGGCCTACCTGGAGTGTGGCGATCTCATCGACCGACTGGTCGACGAGGGCAACTTCACCTCCCCGGAGGCGCGCCGGTTGGCCACCATGGGTCTGGCGAACTACTTCGCGGCCGCCACCGTGCTGCCCTACTCCCAATTCCATGGCGCAGCAGAGGATTTCCGCTACGACATCGAACGTCTCTCGGCGTTCTACCAGGTCTCCTACGAGACGATCTGCCATCGCCTGTCCACCCTGCAGCGACCAAACATGCGTGGGGTGCCGTTTTCGTTCGTGCGGGTGGACCGCGCGGGCAACATGTCGAAACGTCAGTCCGCCACCGGTTTCCACTTCTCCTCCAGCGGCGGTACCTGTCCGCTGTGGAACGTCTACGAGACGTTCGCATCGCCCGGCAAGATCCTCACCCAGATCGCCGAGATGCCCGACGGCCACAACTATCTGTGGGTGGCGCGCACAGTGGAACGCCGCGCCACCCGCTACGGCCAGTCGGGCAAGACTTTTGCCATCGGGCTGGGCTGCGAGCTGCGCCACGCCGGGCGCCTGGTCTACGCCGATGGCCTGGAGATC
Organism: Williamsia sp. CHRR-6; assembly: GCF_018474015.1. Lineage (GTDB taxonomy): Bacteria > Actinomycetota > Actinomycetes > Mycobacteriales > Mycobacteriaceae > Williamsia_A. Next base: position 89,502 of record NZ_JAHCSG010000003.1, read on the forward strand.
GGGCCGCAGGCGCGCATCACACCGATCGGCGCGGGCTGCCGGGTGTGTGAGCGGGTGAACTGCACCCAGCGCGCCTTCCCGGCCCTCGGCGCGCCGTTGCAGGTGGACGAGCACCGCAGCACCGTCTCGCCATACCTGGTGGACTGAACCGCAAGTCGCACGCATGCGACTAGCCTCTGGAGCATGACGCAACCACGTGTCGAACCCGGCACGCTCCGCCAGCTCGGTCCGTTCAACTGGGCGTTCTCGCGTCTGGCCGCCCGCGTGATGGGCGTGTCGGACATGCACATCTTCTCCACCCTGGGTCGCACCGGAGGTCTGTTCCGAGGGTGGCTCTACTACTCGGCGCGTCTCATGCCGTTCGGGACGTTGTCGCGCCGCGACACCGAGATGGTCATCATCAGGGTGGCCCACCTCCGCCAGTGCGAATACGAACTGGCACACCACCTTCGGCTGGGATCGCGGGCAGGCATCGACGCAGCCACCGCCGCCGCGATCATGGCGCCCGCACCGGGCGAACCGCACGCCGGGCCCCGCCTCACCGCCCGCGAGCGCACCATCCTGGCCGCAGTCGACGAGTTGGTCACCCGTCGTGACATCGCCGACCCCACCTGGTCCCGGCTGAGTCAGACGCTGCGCCCACGTCAACTGATCGGCCTGGTGATGTTGGTGGGACAGTACGACTCGTTGGCCACCACCATCACCACCCTGCGCATCCAGGCCGACCGATGACATCGGCTCGCGAGCGGGTGCGCGACCTGCTGACCGTGCCGGTGCGCGACGAGTCCCACGGCTACCTCGACGTGCTCAACGCCCCGGCCCCGGCCGAGTCACTGAGCCTGCGGGTGATGCAGAACCCGATCTTCGCCGAGGTCTACGAGCGGGCGTGGCGACCGGTGTTCACCCGCTTGTTCAGCTTCGGCGGCTCGGCCACGGCCGACGCCGACCGCGCCCTGACCAACCGACTCAGTCGGGCCGGCGACCGACTGATCCTCGACGTGGCCTGCGGCCCAGGCAATTACACGCGCCGCTTCGGCGCCTCGCTGCGCGGCGACGGGGTGGCCGTGGGACTGGACTTCTCCACGCCGATGCTGGGACGAGCGGTACTGGACAACACCGGCCCACGGGTGGTCTACGTTCGTGGCGACGCACACGCGATCCCGTTCGCAGACAACACCTTCGACACTGTGGCCTGCCTGGCCGCGCTCTATCTGGTGTCAGATCCGTTGCAGGTCATCGACGAGTTGGCCCGGGTGGTGGCCCCGGGTGGCGAGGTGGCGGTGTTCACCACCGTGCGCACCGGATGGAACGCGGCCGCAGGGCTGCCGATCGTGCGGCGGCTCAGCGGTTTCCGGTTCTTCGGTCGACACGAGATCACCGGCCGGTTCGCCGAGGCTGGTCTGGTCGGGATCGAGCAGACCATCACCGGCCAGGGCCAATTCGTGACCGCTCGCAAGCCTTCGAAGTAGCCTTTATGTGAGGCTGCACACATTTTCTGCCGATCTGTAATCGCGATCACCCACATTTGACTCGTCGGCTAGTCTGATGCACGTCGCCAGTCGGGGAGGACTGGTGCGCGAGGTTCGGGGGTAGCTTTGAGCACGACTGCAACAGCAGATCTGTACGGGACCACCGGTCGCACCATCAATGGTGACCCGTTCGGTGATCCGATTCGGCCGCGGTGGGAGCTGCGTGCGGTCGGCGCAGACCGGCCGATCACCATCATCGACGTCCAGCACACCGTCGCGACCATGCTGCGCACCCTGCGGGCGGCTCTGAGCCCCGACGCGCACGGCGACACCATCGCCGCCGATCTGCGCGCCACCGTCGCCGAGATCTCCGACGCAGCCCGCCGCTGGGCGCGGGCCGACATCCCTCTGACGGGAGCGCTGGCCGAGTTGAGCATCGGGTTCGACACACTGCTGGCCGACTTGTCGGCGACCTGCCGCGACAACCGGTCGCTGCGGGCGGGCACCACCCGCGTGCTCAGCATGCATTCGCAGGTGTCGGGCGCGATCGCCATCTCCTATGCCGATCACACGGCCGACTCCACGCCCGACGACATCGGCTGTCAACGGCGCGCATTGGCCGACGCCCTGCTGCTGGGCCGCGCCGAGGTGCGGGAGGTGGCCGCCTTCGACATCCCCGTCACCGATCGGTGGCAGGTGATCGCGGTGTCGACCACACCGTTGGTGGGTCCGCGTCGGGTCAAGGGATCGCTCACCGAATGCGTGCACGATGTGCTGGGTAACCACGTGTTGCCACTGCTCAGCGACAACGGCGGCAGCATCCTGGTCCCCATCTCCTGCGATGCCGACATAGTCGGCGACGCCCAGCGCACCGAGATCGCCGAACGGGCAGGCATCGACCTGGTCTTCACCTCGACAGTCGGGCCCGCCGAGACGCTACCGGCGATGGCCGAACAGAGCGACGTGCTGGTGGACCTGACCCGCGGCATGGGCGTGACGACCGGGTCGTTCACTCTCGACGATCTTGCGGTGGAGTACCAGATGACTCGCCCGGGGCCGGGCCGGGACCGACTCACCGCTCTGATCGCCCCGCTGGGAACCGAACCCGAGCTGTTGCACACGCTGCGCACCTACCTGGCCAGTGGACTCGACCGTCGCGCCACAGCCAAGGCGCTGGCCGTGCACCCCAACACCGTCGACAACCGGATGATCCGCGTCGCCTCGATCCTTGATCTGGACCTCGCACGGCCCGAGGCGATGGTGTTGATCCGATCGGCCCTGTTGGCCGAGAGCAGTTGCGGGCACCGGCCCTCACGCTGATCTGAATGTGGTTTTCCCGGGTGAGTGACCTAGGCTCGGGCCGTGAGTCTCTCCGTTGTCATGCCCGCGTACAACGAGGAGGCGGTGATCGGTGCGTGCCTCGATCGCATCCTGCGCCAGGGCGATGCGGTGGCCGAGGTGATCGTGGTCGACAACAACAGTGTCGACCGCACCGCTGACATCGTCGCGGCGAAGGCAGCCCAGGACCCCCGCGTCAGGTTGGTCGAGGAGAAGCGCGCCGGGGTGTCCTACGCGCGCTACACCGGCTTCGCCGCCGCCCGCCACGACGTGATCGTCAGCGTCGACTCCGACACCATCGTCGGTGACGGTTGGGCCCAGGCCATCGACCACGCCTTCGCCGCGCACCCTCAGCTCACCGCCGGTACCGGGCCGATGATCATGCACGACCTACCGCTGCAGGGCCGCTTCGCACGACGTCATGCCCGGCTCTCGGCGCGGGCCGCCGCACGGTTGGTCACAGGCAAACTGACGCCGCTGCCTGCGTTGAGTGGAGCCAACTCGGCCATTCGCCGCAGCGCGTGGGAGCAGATCCGCGAGAAGGTCACCTACCGCCGCGACGTGTTCGAAGACCTCGACCGCAGCCTGCATCTGCGCACAGCCGGGCACACCATCACCGTCATCCCGGGGATGGATGCCACGGTCTCGGGTCGGCGCCTGCTCTCGGGTCCACGCGACTTCCTGCGCTACGCCGCGTGTGGGCCGCGCACGTACGCCCTGCACGGCAAACGTGTCATGGCCGCCGTCGCCTGGTTCACCTCACTGACCGCGGTGGTGCGGCTGACCATCCTGCTGCCGTTGCATCGTGCGTGGGATCCACAGACCCGGTCGTATTCGTGGAAGCGTCTGCGCACCGCCGAGGTTCGCGACTCCCCCATCGCCGCGGACCTGGAATGACGCCGGCACCCGGCCATCAGAACGATCGGTAGTCGCGCACCGACATCTTGGCGCCGCGGCGCGGCGGTCGCGAACCGAACAGCTCGATCAGCCGGACCACCCGATAGCGCTGTCCAGCATAGGGTTTGAGTAGTTCCAGCATCCCGTTGTCATCGGTCACCGCACCGGTGAGGGTGTAGCCAACGTTCTTGCAGACGTGGTAGTCGCCCACCGGGACCACATCGGGATCGCCCACGGCCCGACAGCGGATCTCCGACTCGGTCCACCGTCCGACACCTCGCAGGGTGGTCAACCGGTCGGCATGGGCCTCCACGTTCATCGCCACGGCACCACGCACCGTGTGCATGCGCACCGGCTCGGCGCCGGCCCGATGCCATTCCCAGCTGGGAATCTCCCGCCACTTCTGTTGCGGAGGGGGCACTCTGAGATGTGGCGCACCTGGAGCGGGGGTGCCGAAGGTCATCAGAAGATGCCGCCAGGCCCGCCACGCTTCCTTGCCGACCACCTTCTGTTCCAGCACTGCAGGCACCAACGCCTCCCACACCCGATCGGTGCGTCCCAGCCGGATACCCGCGGCGCGCTTTTGCAGACCGGCAACCACGTCGTCGTGAGCCACCAGTTCCTCGGGATGATCGTCAGCACCCAACAGCGCGGGCATCGTCTCCAACAACCACGAGCCCCCTGCACCCCAGGCGTGCCCGGTGACCACCCCGTCGCGGCGGGTGATCGCCAGGGTGCCGGGTCCATCGGGGGTGTGGCTGGTCCGCCAAACCGAGCCGTCGTTCTCGAACCGCATGGCCGGATCGCCGGGACCCCGCCGGTGCAGCGCCAGGCAGGCCCGGATGTTCAGCGGCCAGGGCGGGCGCCACTGGCGGGTCTGGTCACCCTCGATCACGGTGCGAGCGTATCGAGCCGCCAGCGCGCCGGCACCTCGCCGCGGTGAGGTGCTGCGGTGGTGTGCCGCGCTCAACAATCTTGTCGTCACCGAATAAGGGAAGAAAATGGTCAGAAAAAATCAGACAAATGCACTTATTCATTTTTTTCGGGCGTACTCGGATTGTTATCGAATAACCCTACGAGGTGGCCGATGTAACAGAACTGTGCACCGCAGGGGTGGCGGCTCCGCGCTATCTTCTAAGTATGAAAAATACGGTACGAACTACCACCATCCACACCATAACCCTGCTCACCACTGCGCTGATCGCAATCTCAGGTGCATTCTTCGCGGGGTCAGCCAACGCCGCAGTGGACGCCTTCGCCAAGGGCTCACACTTCTTCTTGCTCACCAACAAGGGCGAGACTGCCTACTACTACGAAGTAGTCTATTCTGCCAAGAACGACCCCAACAACGTCTACCACAACTGGGAAGGCTATCTCTCCGCGTTCAAGGGTCGACAATTGGGAGCGTGGACCGGCGGCACCGCCGACGATCAGATCGATGTGTATCTGTCGAAGGACTATATCGGCCTGGGCGCTGTGCAGTCCCGGACTGTCGGCCAGCGGATCGTCTATCACTACACGATCGACGGCAACTCGAACATCTGCTTCCTCGACCGCTTCCTGAGGAAGGCCACCGTCGACTTCAGCACAGCCGACTCCGGCGGGGCCAGTCCCTGCACCGCTTACTGACCCACGACTGACGACAAGCAGACCGCACCCGACCGACGACAACAGCGAGGGGATAGGCGCAACTCGTGCGCCTATCCCCTCGCTGTTGTTGTCGCTGTTGCAGCCGAAGCCACTGCCGCTGTCGCTGTCGCTGTCGCTGTCGCAGGGAGGATCCGCAGGCCGGTCATCGCAGACGCCCAGGGTCAGCAGCACCTCGATCGAGGTGCTTCGAAGCATTGATCAGAAATATCGAAAAATATGCAGAAAGCCGATATCAAGCATTCTTCCTGAATGCGACATCACGCCGGGCGGGAATGTATTCCGTTACCAAAGGAACGGCATCGCGGAAACAAGCAACACATCCGTGATCCCACATCCACACCATTCCGCTTATCCTCATTTCATGACACAACATTCACGCCGTATCCGAACCCAACTACTGACCCTTCTCCTGTCCGGGTTGATCGCCCTGTCAGGGGGATTGTTTGCCGCTCCGGCGCACGCCGAGGTCGACGCATTCGCCAAGGGGTCGCACTTCTTCTCGATCACCAACAAGGGTGAGACCAACTACTACTACCAGGTCGTCTATGCCGACAAGAACAATCCGGACATCGTCTACCACAACTGGGAGGGGACTGCGAGTCCGTACAAGGGCCGCATTCTCGGGGCATGGACGGGCGGAACGGAAAACGATCAGATCGATGTGTACTTGTCCAAGGACGTCATCACCCTGGGCGCGGTGCGGCAACGTGGAGTGACTCAGGCCATCGCGTACCACTACAAGATTCCCGGCAATTCCAACATCTGCCTCCTCGACCGGTTCCTGCGTGCGATGCGCGACTACTACAGCACTGCCGACGCTGGTGGCGACGGGGACTGCACGGCCTACTGACCCGATCCACTGACCGCGACGACGGCAGGATCGGCGCACCGAGCGCCGATCCTGTCCGTCGTGTCTGCGCCGGGCGGGGCCTCAGCCCTTGACTGCTCCTGAGGTGAGCCCGGAGACGATGCGCCGTTGGAAGACGATGGCGAAGATGATGATCGGAATGGTGATGACCACCGCAGCCGCAGCGATCGACCCGGTGGGCTCCTCGAATTGGCTGGCGCCGGTGAAGTTGTTCATCACCACCGGTGCGGTCTGGGCGTAGTCGGTGGTGAGGGTGGCCGCGAACAGCAGGTCATTCCAGGCGAAGATGAACGCCAGGATGGCTGCGGTCACCACGCCTGGGGCGGCCAGGGGTGCAATCACTTTCACGAACGCCTGCATCGGGGTGGCCCCGTCGATGCGGGCCGCCTTCTCCAACTCCCATGGGATCTCGCGGAAGAATGCCGACAGGGTGTAGATCACCAACGGCAACGCGAACGTCACGTACGGGATGATCAACCCGGGCCAGGTGTCGAGCAGGCCGAAGGTGTTCTCCAACTTGTACAGCGGCGTGGCCAATGACACCGCAGGGAACATCGCGATCAGCAGCACGATCCCGACGAACACCTTTTTTCCGCGAAACTCCAAGCGCGCCACAGCATATGCCGCACTGGTGCCCACCAGTACCGCGATGAGGGTGGCGATGAGGCACACCCCTAGCGAGGTGACCAGCGCCCGGCTGAAGATGTCGTCGTCGAGGATCTTCGAATAGTTGTCGAGGGTCAGCTTCGTCGGGAAGAAGTTGCCGTCACGAACCGAGCCGGACGTCTTCAGCGACAGCGACACGATCCACAACACCGGGATGAGCGCGTAGACGACAACCACCATGTTGATCACCGCCCAGCCCGCTTGACGGCTGGTCTTGTTACCCATGTGTGGTCGTCACTTTCTCTCGTCGCTGTCGGCACCGGGGGCGGATGCACCGAACCCGTACACGAACACCACCACGATCACCGCGACCAGCCCGAAGATGAGAATGCTGACCGCCGAACCCAATCCGACGTCGAGGTTCTTGGTGATGTCGTATCCGTACTTCGAGACCGAGGCCGTGCCGTTCTGCCCGTTGGTCAACACGAGGATGTTGTCGAAGATGCGGAAGGCGTCGAGGGTGCGAAACAGCAGGGCCACCAGGATCGCCGACTTCATCAGCGGCAGGGTCACCTTGATCAACCGGGTCCAGGCGCCGGCCCCGTCGACCTGCGCAGCTTTGAGGATGTCGTCGGGGACCAACGCGAGCCCAGCCAACAACAGCAACGCCATGAACGGCGTCGTCTTCCACACCTCGGCGAGGATGATCACCCCGATGGCCGGCCAGTGCTCGGCCAAGGGTGCCGAGGAGTCGGGCAGCAGCCGGGCCAGATAGCCGGTGCCCGGTGTCCACGCGTACTTCCAGGAGATGGCCGCGGCCACGGTCACGATGCCGTAGGGGATCAAGACCGTGGTCCGAACCAGGTTGCGGCCGATCAGGGTTCGGTGCATCACCAGGGCCAACGCCAGACCCAGCACGAACTCGATGATCACCGACACCACCGTGATGAGCGCGGTGGTGCTCACCGCCGACCACCACACGTGGTCTTTGAGCACGGTGCGGTAGTTGCCGAAACCGATGAAGGTGTCATCACCAGGCGCACTGAGCTTGGAGTCGAAGAAGCTCAGGTAGGCCGCGTAGACGATCGGGTACGCGGTGACCGCCAGCATCACCAACGCGGCCGGGCCGATCAGCCAATACGCCAGGCGGCGTTGGGCTTTGCGGTCATCGCTCATGACCACCCGGCGTGGGGGGTCAGGCTCGGCACCCGCCCGGTCGACCACGGCGGTGGCGGCCGGGACGACGGGGATCCGACCGGTCTTCTGCATCGACAGAGACGAATCAGCTGGATCACTCATTGGTGCATTCTCACCCATGCGGTTGCTTTCGCCTATACGAGGGCCGAGCCCGCCGACGGAATCGTCGGCGGGCTCGGGTTCGGGCGCCCGATGGCGTCCGGAGTAGTTCACGATCCAGATTTCCCTGAATCCAGCGCCTTCTGAACGACTGCGGTCAGGTCGTCGACGCCCTTGGCGCCGACAGCCTTGCCCGGCGGGTTGAGCGCAGTGGACAGCGCGGTCGAGATCGCCTGGTAGACAGGCGAGGTCGGGCGCACGGCCGACGAGTCGGCCTCCAGCTGAGCCTTGATCAGATCACCCATGGGGTAGGTCTGCTTGAACTCGGGGTCGTCGTAGATCGACGCATCGGTCGGCGGGGTACCACCGGAGATGGCGTACACCTTCTGCGACGCCTTGTTGGTCAAGCACTCGACAGCCTTGAACGCCTTGTCCTTCTTGGTCGAGTACGCCGCGACACCGAAGTTGATACCACCCACGGTGACCTTGGCCGGATCGCCGGCAACCACCGACGGGTACGGCGCGAAGTCGAACTTCTGGCGGACCAGCTCGTTGACCGGACCCAGCTCAGCGTCCTTGGGCGGGTTGTTCGGGTCGGCGAAGAGCTTGCCGTACTTGGCCTTCACGTCGGTGAGGAACTTGACGTCACCGGTGGCGGCATTGGAGCGCATGCTCGGGAACACGAACGGGTAGTTGAGCTGGAAGGTGGAGGTGCCGTTCTCGCCCGCGTCCTTGGCCGCACCCTCGTCGGCGAGGTTCAGGTCGGGAGCCGCACCCGGCGCCTTGCCGATGGCCGCGATGATCGCCAGGGCCTTCTCGGTGGCTGCCTTGTGCTCGGGGGTGTCGCCCAGGGTCACCTTGGTCGGGTCGTTCGGGTCGATGACCGAACCGCCGGCGCTGGCGAGCAGGGTGTTGAACCACACGGTCAGACCCTCGTACTGCTTGGCCTGCACCATGATGTAGCTCGGGGCCTTACCCGGACCGGTCCACGCCTTGCGGATGGTCTCATTGTCCTTGAGCAGCTGATCCCACGTCTTCGGCGGAGTTGCGTTGGCGCCCAGGTACTTCTTGAGGACGTCCTTGCGGTACCAGAGCAGCTGGGTGTTGGTCCAGGCGGGAACGGCGTAGAGGCGCTTGGCCGAGTCCGACTTGGTCTTCCACTCGGCCGAGGCCAGCGGGCCCGGCAGCGACGACGCCTGCGCGGTCTTCGACAGCGCATCGGGCACCGGGGCGATCCATCCGGCATCGGCGAACTCCGCGGTCCACACCACGTCGAGGGAGACCACGTCGATGCCCTTGTCCTTGGTGGACAGACGACGCGCGAGCTGAGTGCGCTGGTCGTCGGCGTTCTTGGGGAGCTCCTTGATCGAGATGGTGTAGTCACCGTTGGAGCTGTCCGAGCACACCTTGCCTGCCGCGGCCAACGGCTCGGCGCCGTCGGCGGGAGCGTAGACGTTGATGGTCTTGGAACCGCCGCCTGAGCTGCCACATGCGGCCATGACGGGCACGGCGATGGCCGCCGCGGTGGCCAGGGCGATGGTGGCCTTCAGACGTCGGCCTGAGAGCAGACCGGAGCGGGTCGACTCCCCTGAGTCGATACGCCGCGACAGGTCATCGGCCTCGTAGCGATTCGCCACGTAATCTCCTTAGTTTCCGCACCTAGAAGCCGCGGTAGGGCCCCCGGTGCAGACCCCTTAACGGGTCTGATGATGATTGCAGGCCAAACGCTAGCGCCAGGGTGCGGGAAGAGCAATCTGGTTGTGCAACGATTCTGCATCGCGAGTTCAGGTTGGGACGGATCACATGAAAAGTGCTGGTCAAAGCTAATTTTCGTGCCTTGCGATCCGCCCGGCGTGGCCACATCAGCCGTCCTGGAATTCTTCACAAACAAGACCGAAATCAGGGCGGTTCGCATATTCCGTGTGATAAGCCGCAAATACGACAATGCCCACCGGGTTCCGGTGTGGAACTCCGATGGGCGTCGTCAGCGCGTGGGCACGCAGATCAGAGATTGATCATGTGCCCGATCGCGCCGTGGAACGTTTCCTGCATGGCCTCGCTGAGCGTGGGATGGGTGTGCACGTTGCGGGCCAGCTCCTTGGCAGTCAGGTCCCACTTCTGCGCCAACGTCAACTCCGGCAACATCTCCGAGACGTTGTCACCCACCAGATGCGCGCCCAGCAGCTCGTCGTGAGTGGTGTCGGTGATCAGCTTGACGAACCCGACAGCCTCGCCGAGACCCTGGGCCTTGCCGTTGGCCGAGAACGGGAAGGTGGTGGCCTTCACCGCAAAACCCTCGTCCCGGGCCTGCTGCTCGGTCAGCCCGAACGAGGCGACCTGCGGTTGGCAGAAGGTGGCGCGCGGCATCATCCGGTAGTCGCCGAGGGTCATCGTCTCCGCACCGGCCATGGTCTCGGCCGCCACCACGCCCTGGGCCTCGGCCACGTGGGCGAGCTGCAGCTTGGCGGTCACATCGCCGATGGCGTAAATCCCGGGCACGTTGGTGCGCATGTGGTCGTCGATGGCGATGGCGCCCCGCTCGGTCAGCTCCACACCGGTGGTCTCGAGGCCGAATCCCTCGACGCGCGGGGCGAATCCGACCGACATCATCACCTTGTCCACGGTGATGGAGGCGTCGACACCCTTGGCGTCGGTGTAGGACACCACCACCTGCGAACCCTGATCGTCGACGGTGTTGACGCGGGTGGAGGTGAGGATCGTGACGCCGAGCTTCTTGTAGTGCTTGGCGATCTCCTTGGACGAGTCGGCGTCCTCATTGGGCAGCACACGGTCGAGGAACTCGATGATCGTCACGTCCACGCCGTAGTTACTCAGCACGTAGGCGAACTCCATGCCGATCGCGCCGGCACCGACGATGGCCATCGTCTTCGGGAGGTCGCGGGTGAGGATCTGCGTCTCGTAGGTGACCACGTTGTCCGACAACTCCACTCCGGGCAGCAGCCGCACGGTGGAACCGGTGTCGATGATGACGTTGTCGAAGGTGATCGTGCGGTCGCCGGTGGTCTGGGCCGGATCCGCTCCGCTGCTCGGCCGGACCCGAAGAGTCTTGGCGTCGGTGAACACGCCGTAGCCGTCGATCTCGGTGATCTTGTTCTTCTTCATCAAGAAGTGGACACCCTTGACGATGCCCTCGGAGACCTTGCGGCTGCGGTCGAACGCGGCCCCGAAGTCGAAGCTCACCTCACCGGAGATACCGAACGTCTTGGCCTTGGTGTGGAAGATGTGCGCCAGTTCGGCGTTACGCAGCAACGCTTTCGACGGGATACATCCCACGTTGAGGCACACACCGCCCCAGTACTTCTCTTCGATGACGGCGGTTTTCAGACCGAGTTGGGCGCACCGGATCGCGGCGACGTATCCACCCGGACCTGCTCCGAGGACAACTGTGTCAAAGTGTTCAGCCACATCCTCAGACTACGTGGCCGCCACCGGCCCCACCCCACCAGTTCGCGCTCCACCTTCCCACCGCCCATCCGTTCGCGCTCCACCTTTTGCCGTTGGCTCCGGGTATATCCGGAGCGAGAGTCGAAAAGTGGAGCGCGAAGGGCCGGACCCGTCGGGCAACTACAGCAGCCTCAACCGGTCCTGGGGTCCCTCGCTGCGCACCGATCAGACCACCGAAGCCGGGTGCTGTGGATCCTGGGCGACGTGGTGGGACTGCCATTTCTGCTGACCCTGTTCGCCCGGTTCCGGGCCGAACAGCAGCACCTGGCTCAGACGATCGACGCTCAACTCGACGCCCACCTACCCGATCCCGACACGACGCCACCAGACAGCCCAGCCTCCGGTGATGTCGTCGACGACACTGCGCAAGCCGGCCTGTGGTGGGAGAACGACCCGCAGCTGCGGCAGCGGTTCCAGCACTGAGCGCCGACCGAGGCGGCGCTGTCACAATTGAGTACGTGACCGAAGTATCTGCCTCCGCGCCCACCGACGATCCGTACCTGTGGTTGGAGGAGGTGACCGGCGACGACGCTCTGGCCTGGGTCCGGCAACACAACGCCGTCACCGTCGAGGCGTTGACCGGCACCACCCGGTTCGCCGAGATGCGCGATGCCGCACACGAGATCCTCGACACCGACGACCGCATCCCGTACGTGGTGCGGCGCGGCGAGTACCTCTACAACTTCTGGCGCGACGCCACCAACACGCGCGGACTGTGGCGGCGCACCACGATGGAGTCCTACCGCACCGACACCCCCGAGTGGGACGTGATCATCGACCTCGACGCGCTGGCCGCGGCCGAAGGCGAGAACTGGGTGTGGGGTGGAGCCGCGGTCCGCCGACCCGACCACGACCGCGCGCTGGTCTCGCTGTCGCGCGGTGGAGCCGACGCCGCAGTGGTCCGCGAGTTCGACCTGACCACCCGCACCTGGGTCGATCCGGACGGCCCGGATCACGGTTTCACCCTGCCGGAGAACAAGTCGCAGATCAGCTGGATCGACCGGGACACCGTCTACGTGGGCACCGACTTCGGTCTCCACAGCGACGGGCTCTCCTCACTGACCGACTCGGGCTACCCGCGCATCGCCAAACGCTGGACCCGCGGCACCCCACTGGAATCGGCAGAGGTGGTGTTGGCCGGGCACCCCGCCGACATCGCGGTCAGCGCCGTGCACGACGACACCGTCGGCTTCGCGCGCGACTTCGTGGTCCGCGCAACGGACTTCTTCAACGAGCTCACCTACGAGATCCGCCCTGAGGGACACGTCCTCATCGAGGTGCCCACCGACGCCAACACGATGGTCCACCGGCAGTGGCTGCTGGTGCTCACCCGATCGGACTGGGAACGCGGCACCGACACCTTCGCCAGCGGCACCCTGGTCGCGTTCGACTACGAGAGCTACCTGTCGGCACCGCACACTGCCACGGCCACCGTGCTGTTCACGCCGGACGCCCACACCAGCCTGCAGAGCGTGACGTTCACCGACACCCACCTGGTGCTCACCACTCTGCACGACGTGGCCACCGAGCTGCGGCTACTCACCGTGGGCACCTGGGAATCGGCGGCGCTGGCCGGAGTCCCCGAGTTCGCCACCGTGTCGGTGCTGGGAACCGACCCAGATCACGGCGACGAGATCTTCCTGACCGCAAGCGGATTCACCACGCCCCCGTCACTGCTTCACGGCACCACCACCGACGGGGTGTCAGTTCTCAAACAGACACCGGCGTTCTTCGACGCCGACGGCATCTCGGCACACCAACACTTCGTCACCTCTGACGACGGCACATCAGTGCCGTACTTCGTCATCAAACGCGACGACGTGACCGATGGACCCACCCTGCTCTACGGATACGGCGGCTTCGAGGTGTCCCAGACACCCGGCTACATGCCGGTGGCCGCGAAGAACTGGATCGCCCGCGGGGGCATCTACGCCATCGCCAACATCCGGGGCGGCGGCGAGTACGGCCCCACCTGGCACACCCAGGCACTCAAGGCCGGCCGACACCTGGCATATGAGGACTTCGCCTCGGTGGCGCGCGATCTGGTGGCCCGCGGCCTCACCACGCCGGCTCAGCTGGGCGCGATGGGCGGATCGAACGGCGGGCTGTTGATGGGCGTGATGACCACTTCCTACCCAGAGCTCTTCGGCGCCATCGTGTGTCAGGTGCCGCTGCTGGACATGAAACGATTCCACCTGCTGTTGGCAGGGGCGTCCTGGGTGGCTGAATACGGCAACCCAGACGACCCGGCCGAATGGGAGTTCATCTCGACATACTCTCCCTACCAACGGCTCTCACGCGAGGCGACGTATCCGGCCATTCTGGTGACCACGTCCACCCGCGACGATCGGGTGCATCCGGGGCATGCGCGCAAGTTCACCGCCCGTCTCGAGGAGTACGGCCACCCAGTGCGGTACTACGAGAACATCGAGGGCGGGCACGGCGGCGCCGCCGACAACAAGCAGGCCGCATTCAAGATGGCCTTGGCCGACGAATTCCTGTGGCAGACGATCGGCGCGGCCAGTCAACGGTGACAGGTACTCGAACGGTGCAAACACCCCAAATGCGCCTATTCGAGCCCAGTGTCATCAGCAACGGTTGAGGATTCGCGTACAGCCGTTTTCCGGCTGGTATAGGTGACAGACCCCAGGTCCTTCCCAACCGCTCTTTTTGTGACGTGTGACAGAACTCAGTCATGCAGTTCCCGTCGCCAACGAAGCGGCTGATACCTTCATCACATCGGCACTTTGGTACGGCAAACCCGTTCGGTCATCCGCCGTACATTCGGCGCCGATTCCGCCGCCATTCGCAAATTCGGCTGACAGCACAAAACTGCCAAGGAGTACTTATGCCCGAAATCGGCCATTCTGACGCCGCGATGATTCTCCGTGTTCGCGACGTACTGACGGAAATCGTCGTCGGATATCTGCAGATTCCGGCGGAAAAGATCGATCCAGCAGCACCCTTCGCTGATTACGGCCTCGACTCGGTGTACGCACTCAGCGTCGCTGCCGACGTCGAAGATCGACTTGGCATTGCCCTCGACCCGACCTTGATGTGGGACTATCCGACACTGGACTCCCTGTCGGCAGCAATCGCGGGACTGATGGCCGAACCAGAAGCAGCATCGACCGAAGCCGAGGTGAGCCGAGGCATCACGGCGACCGAACTGAGTGCCGAAGCATTCCTGCCCGACGATATTCGCCGCCCGGACGGACAACCGATCTCAGCACCAGACAACGTTTTCCTGACCGGTGCGACCGGCTTCGCGGGGGCCTATCTGATCGCCGAACTCATCGCTCGAACCGAATACACCGTGTACACGCTGGTGCGAGCCCGAGATGAAGGCGAAGCACGTGACCGTGTCCGACTGAATCTCACTACATACGGCCTGTGGAACGACGCGACAGCCGCCCGGGTTAAAGCAATTCCGGGAGATCTGGGGCGAGATCAGCTCGGCTTGACCGAGGTGATGTTCAAGCAATTGGCTGACACTATCGATGTCATCATCCACAATGGTGCGGCCGTAAACTTTGCGTTGCCCTATCGGCGACTGCGGGCCGCCAATGTCGGGGGCACTGTGGAGATCCTGCGCATGGCCGCACAGGGCAAAGCCACCTCGGTGAACATGATCTCATCGATGGGCGTGATGCCAGAGCGACCTGGGACCCAGAGTGTTCCAGAGGCTGCCATGACCGACCCCACCGACGTGGTCGGCGGATACCGGCAGACCAAGTGGGTGGCCGAGCGGCTCGTGGTGGAAGCGGGGCGGCGTGGCGTCCCGACGAAGATCTTCCGGCCGGGCAACGTGACGGGCTCCCAGCAGACCGCGGTCGGCGCCCAGGACACGATCATCAACGCACTGATCAAAGGGTGCGTTCAGCTCGGGGCAGCGTTCGAGTTCGACGTCGTCCTACTTCTGGTCCCGGTCGACTTCCTGGCGTCCACCGTGGTCACCCACATCATCGACGGCAACCATGACAACGGCTTCGTGAACCTGCCGGGAGCGTCGCGGTTGCTGTGGAGTGAACTCATCGACTTGGTGGCCGGGGCCGGTTACCACGTGCCGATGCTGCCGTATTCGCAGTGGCATGAACTGTTCTCCGCACGCGGAGCGTCGACTGCACTCGCGCCCTACGCCCCGCTGCTGACCCCGGACGGCCCTGCCCCTGAGCTCGGGGTGAACGGCAACAGACCTGAGATCGAGACGACGGCAACAGACACCGCCGTCACCGGACCACGGTGCGCTCCGATGGACGCGGCACTCTGGAATCGCTACCTCGAACATCTGGTCGAGGTGGGCTATCTGGAGTCGCCGAAAAGTGGTCTCACCCTGTCTGGGGTGAGCGTATGACAAGCTCGGGAACCCTTCGTGCCCTGGCTGAGCGGCTGGCTCACCACCGCCAGGTCCGGGGCGACGAACCTGCCGTGATCGTCGCCGGCGCCACCGCGACCGACCCCACCGCGACGATGACCTATCGCGAGCTCGACCGCGCTGTCCACGAGATCGCAGACGCACTGGGGCAGCGCTATCCGGTGGGCTCCCGCCTCCTGCTGAGCTATCCGCACAGTGTGGAGTTCCCGGCCGTCTTCCTCGGCGCGTGCCTGGCCGGCATGGTGACCGTTCCGGTGCCTGTTCCCGGGCGTTCCCGCTACGCCTCACATCGGATGGCGGTCATCGCCCAAGACGCCGAGGCAGTTGCCATCATCACCGCAGACATGGTGCGCGCCGAGGTGACCGAATGGGCTGTGCGCGAGAATCTTCAGTCGCTGGCCGTCGACGGACTCTCACCACTCGATCATCCGGTCAGGGATGCGCCGACCCGACCCCACCTCAGCGAGGTCGGTGGGCCCCGTTCGGATTTCCTCGACGAGCCATCGCGGACCGTGCTGTTGCAATACACCTCCGGGTCGACCAGCGCACCCAAGGGCGTGATGGTGAGCATCGCGAACCTGTTTGCCAACATCGATCTGCAAAACACTCACCTGCATCCCCAAGCGGGCACGGTGCGACGCGGCGGGTGGATTCCGCACCACCACGACATGGGTCTCATCGGGCTGGTGTTGCCCGGCATCCTCAATGGCGCTGGGTACGTGGCGCTGGAGGCCACCGCGTTCCTCAAGCGGCCCATCAGGTGGCTCCAGATCATGTCCGAGTTCCGAGTCGGCCTGACCGCAGCACCGGATTTCGCGTATCGCCTCTGTGCCGATCGGGTCCGCGATGACCAGCTCGACAGCATCGACCTGAGCTGTCTACTGGTTGCGGTCAACGGATCCGAACCGGTGCAGTCGAGCACGATGCGTGCGTTTGCTCAACGGTGCCAGACGACGGGATTCCTGGAGAGCTCCTTCGCACCCGCATACGGTCTGGCCGAGTCGACCTTGATCGTCTCGGGACGATCGGGGTCAGCTCCGATGAGTGTGGACATCGACGCCGACGCGCGAGAGGCCGGCCGCCTGGAGCCCGTGGCATCGGGCACCCGCGTGGCGGCCAGCGGCCCGCTGCTACGTCCGCAGGACCTCGCAATCGTCGACACACAGACCCACGCGGTGAGCCCCGACGGCTCGATCGGTGAGATCTGGCTGCGAGGGCCCAGCGTTGCCGCCGGCTACTGGGGTCATCCGCCCAGCCCAGCCGACTTCGCCGCGTACACCCCCGACGGCGAGGGCCCGTTCTTGCGCACCGGGGACCTCGGTGCGGTTCTCGACGGCCATCTCTACGTCGTCGGCCGACGCAAGGAGACCATCGTGCTGCGCGGACGCGTCTTGCACCCGCATGACATCGAACACGAGATGCGGCGACACCACCCGGAACTCGCCGGCGGGGTGGGCGCGGTGTTCCCGTTGCTGTCCGACGGCGCCGGGACCGCAGAAGTGGTGGTGGCAACCCACGAAATCCGTTCCGACCTCAGCGACAACGCTCTCGATGAGCTCACTCAAGCCATCCGGGCGACCGTGACCCGTGAGTTCGGGGTGCACGCCGCGGGCGTGTACCTGCTTGCTCCCGGGACGGTACTGCGCACCACGTCGGGCAAGATCCGGCGAGCCGACATGCGTACCGAACTGTTGGCCGGCCGTCTGAGGCCGGTGGCAGCTCGGTTCGATTCGACTGTTGCGCAACGGATCAGCGGGGATCTACGGCACGCGGCCACCGCCGGGGGTGTGCGATGAGCGCGCTGGCCGACCTCGTCGAGGTTTCAGCACCTGTACTGCGGCCCGACCTCGGACAGCTCGATCGGGTTGCCGCCGTTGCCCACCTGCAGCAGGTCATCGCGTCCTCAGTGTCTGGCGGCGGCGCCCTGTCCGCGCCGTACACCGTCGCCAAAGATCGTCACTCGGCCTTTCCCGCAGAATCCATGCAACTGCTCGATCACGCAGGCCTGTATTCGTGGTTCGTGCCGCCGGCGGTGGGGGGACGGTTCGAGCTCCCCACCGTCATCGCTTTGCTGCGGGTGGTGTCTCGACACGACCTGACCACCGCCATCGCCTACGGCAAGACCTTCTTGGGTGCCGCGCCCACCTGGGTGGCCGGTAGTCCAGAGCAGCAGCAGGCGCTGGCGACGCGCATGGATCGACCGTCCCTGGTCACCTGGGCGCTGACCGAGCGGGGCCACGGCAGCGACCTGCTCTCCGGTGAGCTGTCGGCCGAGGCGACACCGGACGGGTACCGGCTGTCGGGCGAGAAGTGGCTGATCAACAACGCGACCCGCGCACCGCTGGTGTGTCTGCTCGCCCGGACTCGGCCCACCCCGGGCCCGCGGAGCTTTTCTCTGTTCATGGTGGACAAAGAGCAGTTGAGCCCGCAGTCGCATCACTGCCTGCCCCCGGAGTTGCTGCACGGCATCCGCGGTGCCGACATCAGTGGTATCCGTTTCGACGGTGCCATCGTCGGTGCAGACACGCAGATCGGTTCGGAGGGCACCGGCGTGGAAACCGTGCTGCGGACTATGCAGTTGACTCGAACTGCCTGCACCTCACTGTCGTTGGGTGCTGCCGACGCTGCGATCGGAATCGTGCGACAGTTCGTCAGTGGTCGGGTCGTCGGTGACCGGGCCCTGATCGATCGTCGCCTGGTGCGCCATGAACTGGGCTCGCTGCTCGCCGACCTGATGATCGGAGAGGTCACCGCAGACGTGACCGCTCAGGGAGTCCACACCACCCCCGGCGAGGCCAGCATCCTGGCGGCGGTGGCCAAGGCACTCGTTCCCACGCTCGGCGATCAGATCATTCACTCTGCGGCGTCGATGCTCGGAGCGCGGGGAATCCTGCTGGACGAGTTCGTCCACGGGCTCTTCGAGAAGATCGCACGCGACCACCGCATCGTGGCGATCTTCGACGGCAACACCGTGGTGAACCGGAATGTTCTCATCTCGCAGTTCCGCACAATCGCGCGCGCATTTCACGCGTTCGATGGTTCGTCCATCCCGGATCACGCGAGCATCCACGTGCCGTGCCCGACATTGCAACCCGCTCACCTGTCGTTGATGTCGCGCACAGGGTGCTCGCTGCTCAACAGCCTGCCCGGCCTGCTGGATCGTCTCCTCGACTCCCCGGTGGCGCAGCACGCACCAGAGTTGCACGCAACCTGCGCCAGGTTGTCGCGGTCGGTCGACGGGCTCGTCGAGGCGATGTCAGCAACCCAGATGCCCGGGCGCAACGTGCCCGCCCAGAGCTTCGACCTGGCCGAACAGCTCGAGCTGCATGTCGCGGCCGCTGCCGCCATCACGTTTTTCAACGCCAACGGTGGTGGCGGAGCGCTCTGGTCAGACGCCCTCTGGCTGCGAGCGGTGTTGGCCCGCATCAACCTTCGATTGCACCGAGCCGACCCCGAGGCCCAGGCGATCGGCGACGCGCTGATGCTTCACGTCGGTGCGGTGGTGGCCGACACCCCGCAGGCTGTCATGCCCGGCGTCACCACCGTCGACGGTGACGCCACCAACACGCTCGGAGTCAACCGATGACCGCATCGATCACCGGCGCCGCCACCACCGCAGCCCCTACCGCTCTGCAGACCTTGGAAGCGCTGCTGGGAAACCCGTGGGACGAGACCGGGCCGGTCAGCTTCGCGGCGATACTCGACGCCGACGAGTCTGCGCAGCCACTCGCGGCCGCTGAATCGCTGGTCGATCAATTCGGTCTGTCCCGCTTCTATGTTCCTGCATCGCTCGGCGGCGAGCTCCGGCGGATGGACGAGCTGATCGCCTTGCTACGCGCGCTCTGTCGCCGCGATCCGGTGCTGGGCTTCGGGCACAGCCTCAGTTCGTTGATGGCAGCGGTCAACGTCTGGACCGTGGGCGAGGAGCACGTGTGCCGCCGCCTCGCCGAGGCGTTACTGGACGGAGAGCGAGTGGCCTGCGCGTATCACGAGCTCGCACACGGCAACAACCTCACCGGCATGGCGCTCGACGCGCGAATCGATGGCTCCGGCTGGCGCCTGACCGGGCGCAAAGAGGTGGTGACGAACATCGCGCGCTCAGACATGCTGGTCGCCTACGCCCGTACCGATTCGACATCGTCGAGCCGCGGACACTCACTGTTCCTGCTGCGTCGGAGCACAGCTCGTAACGGCAGCATCCGCATGCTCGCCCGGTTCCCGGCGGCGGGTCTGCGTGGCGTCCAGCTCGGCGGCATCGAATTCTTCGACACGCCCGTGCCGGCCGAATCCCTGTGTGGCCGAACCGGTCAGGGATTGGAAGCGGCGGTCCGCTCCTTCCAGATCACTCGCATAGTCATACCGGCGATGGCCGTGGGCAGTCTTGACCTCGCCCTACGCGTGGCGGTTCGCTACGCCCGGGGCCGACGGCTCTACGGCAACCGCGTGGTCGATCTGGAACTCGTGCGCAGTCAGATCGCGGCCACGTTCGTTGATCTGCAGATCGCCGATGCGTTGGTGGCGGTGGCCGCACGCGTGCTACACCTTCGCCCCAGAGAAGCGAGCCTGATCGCGGCTGCAGTGAAACTGCATGTGCCACAGCTACTTCACGCAGGCACAACGCAATTGTCGGCAATTCTCGGCGCCCAGTTCTATCTCCGCGACGGCGAGAACGCGTTGATGCAGAAGCTGGTGCGCGACATCGGGCCAACCGCCTTCGTTCACGCATCGGCGTTGACATGCCAGCAGACCATTCTTCCCCAGTTGCCACTCGTCGCGCGGCGATCGTGGACCTCCGACGGCGAGTCCGCCGCCGCCGAGCAGGCAGCCGACCTCTTCGATCTCAGCGGGCATCTCGATGATCTGGACCCCACGACCCTGGCAGTCGCACATGGTGGAACCGACATCATCCTGCCAGGTCTGGACGCGTGGCTGGGCGGGCCGGCCGCGACAGAGATCGACGGTGCGCGCAAATTGCGCAGCCAACTCCGGGCTTTCGTCGCCGAGGCCGCGGCTCTGCCGCCGTCGGCGCTGGCCGGCGACATGTCCGCCGCGCACGTCCGGCTCGTTGAGCGCTACGTGGTGCTGTTGGCTGCGGCGTGCGCTCTACAGACCTGGTCTGCCGCGGCGACCCATTCCGAGACCGCGACGCCTGACTGGTATCGGCAGTGCGTTGTCAACCGGACACTGCACAGACTCGGGCTCAGGGTCGGCTGCGATGCCGCGCTCGACGACGCGGTGATGGGTGAGATCGATCGGCGCTACGACGACGGCCTCACGTTCGATCTCGCCGCCCAACGGCTGCCATCTACGTCCACCCCACCTCCCACGGACCGCGACCGGTGAACGCGACCGCACTGATCACCGGCGCCTCACGGGGAACCGGCGCCCGCCTTGCCGCCCTCATGGCAGATGCCGATCACGACGTGGTGGTGCACTACCGGAGCCGAGAAGTGCTGGCCCACAAAGTGGTCCGTGACATCGAAGGCCGGGGTCGGCGGGCCTGGCCCATAGCCGCGGACCTGGTTGAACCAGGCGCACCCGCGGCGCTGGCCGAGAAGGTGGCCGCCCTCACCCGCACGGTGAACGTGTTGATCCTCAACGCCAGCGGCGGTCTGGAACCAGGTCATGGGGCCGACTACCCGACTCGGATGAATGTCACCGCCCAGGTGGCCACCCTGCGCGCGATCACTCCGCTGATGCCCGAGGGCTCCCGTGTCGTGTTCGTCACCAGCCATCATGCACATTTCCACCCCGCCGTCGAGACGCTGCCCGAGTATCGGCCGATCGCAGCCAGCAAGCGCGCTGGGGAATCTGCCGTCCGCGATCAGATCCCCGAACTCGCCCGTCGCGGCATCTCGCTGGTGGTCGTCAGCGGCGATGTGGTCGCCCGGACCGCCACCGCGGTCATGCTCGAGCGAGCTCATCCAGACACCTTTGCGCGACGACGCGCGCGCGGTGACGACCCGCTCACCATCAACGAGTTCGCCGCCGGCGTCGCCGGCGCGGCCTTGGACCGAGACAAGCCGACCGGACACACGGTGTACGTCGGCGCGACCAACTGACGCACCGTTCTCTCTGCACACCTCGAGACCAAGGGACATGACCCATGCAGTTCAGCCTCTTCTTCTTCGCCGCTGATGCGGCGGCGCCAGACACCGAGACGCCACGCACGGGTACGCGCGGTGACGGATACGCGCTGCTGCTCGACGCCGCACGCTTCGCCGACTCCCACGACTTCACCGCCGTGTGGACCCCCGAGCGCCACTTCAACCGGTTCGGCGGCCTCTACCCGAACCCGTCGGTCACATCGGCGGCGGTGGCAGCGGTGACAGACCGAATCGCCGTTCGCGCCGGGAGCGTTGTTGCGCCCCTGCACGATCCGTTGCGGATAGCCGAAGAGTGGGCCGTGGTCGACAACCTCTCGGGTGGCCGGGCCGGAATCTCCTTCGGGTCGGGCTGGCACCCGACCGATTTCACGTTCGCCCCGCAGAACTTTGCTGATCGCGCCGCCATCACCGAGCAGACCATTCGACAGGTCCGCACACTGTGGTCAGGCAAGCCACTCACGCGGACCACGGCCACCGGCGAGTCCACCGAGATCGAGCTGTATCCCCGACCGATCTCCACCGACCTACCGGTGTGGCTGACCAGTGCCGGCTCAGAGGCCACCTTCCGGGCCGCCGGGGAGATGGGGGCTGGAATCCTCACCCATATGGTCACCACCGGCCGGCCCATCCTGGAGCGCAACATCGCCGCCTACCGCAACGCCTTTCGCCCCTGCGGCGACGCCATGCCCGAACCGCATGTCACTCTCATGCTGCACACCTTCGTCGGTGGCGATGGGTCGGCCGCGGCCGCAGCTCGAGCTGCGTTACGCACCTACGTCATGTCGTCGATGGACTTGTTCCGCAGCCGTGGGGGAAACACACCGGACTCACCTGCACACACACCGGAGCAGATCGACAAGCTGGTCGACATCAGTGTCCGGAGATTCCTCACCTCAGCAGGTCTGTTCGGTGAACCCGAGGATGGCGTCGAGCTGGTGCGCTCGTTGTCTCAATCTGGGGTCTGCGAGCTGGCATGCCTGGTGGATTTCGGGATGCCCAGCCAGATGGTGCTCGACGGGCTCGCCGATCTGGATCGCCTACGCCAGATGTGCGCCGCGACCTGACGGCGACACTTCCGGTGATCTTGTGCCGATGCGATGATCAACGACGAAAGCCGATGCGCAACGCCGACACCAGCACGGTGGCCACCGTCAGCGCCGACCCGACGACCACCACGACGAGGGCAGTGTTCTGCAGATCGTCGGAGGTTTTCTCGATGATGATCTGTGCCACCTGCCGGGGGGAACTGACAGCTCCGGAGAACTCGGCCTCCGCGCGGTCACGCAGCACCCACGCCACCACATAGCTGCACACGCCTGCGATGACGGCGCCTGCCCCCAATGCCGCCAGTGACAGCGCGCGTCGGCGGGCCAAGGCCAGCGCCGCCAGCGCCGCGATCACCGCCAGCGCCGTCGAACCATAGGCCAGCCGCGTGATCTGTTGTGCCGCCTGGTGATAGCGGCCCGCCTCCAACCCACTACGCCGGGTCTCGCTGAGCGGGATGCGAATGGGACCGGTGACGCTCACCCCGGTGATCCCGAACTGTCGCACCACCCGGTTCACCATCGCCGTCAGATCGAGTTCCAGGATGTCGTTGCGCGCGGCGGCATCTCGCGGTGGTTCGAACAGAAAGTCGTGCTGTTGACCCAGCACGTCGGCGAAGTCGGCGGGGAATTGGTCGCTGCGCGTATAGGCCAAGGTGGCCGGGCGGATCACCGCCTCAGGGACCACATCGGTCTGCGCGGCGATCTGCCGAGCGATCTCGTCGCCGATCACGGTGCGTACCTGCTGGTCGCGGGCCATGGGCTCGACGAATGAGGTGAACCCGTCGCGGTCGATCACCCGGTACTGCATCCACAACGACGGCACCGCCACCCACATCGCGATGATCGCCACCACGGTGGCCAGCAACGAAGCGAAGGTGCGCACCGGGTCAGACTACCGACGCCACGCGCTCTACCCGGCCTGACCGGGCCGACCTCACTCCTCCAACAGGTCACGGGCCCGACCCACGATCAACGGATCCGGCGTGCCCACCACCTCATGATCCTTGCCGTCATAGTCGAACAGGCTCAGCACGTGCCGCATCGCGTTCACCCGAGCCCGCTTCTTGTCGTTGCTCTTCACCACCGTCCACGGCGCGAGGTCGGTGTCGGTGGCGGCGAACATCTCCTGTTTGGCGGCGGTGTAGTTGTCCCACTTGTCCAACGACGCCAGATCCATCGGCGAGAGTTTCCACTGGCGCACCGGGTCGACCTGACGGATGGCGAACCGGGTGCGTTGTTCCAGCGCGGTCACCGAGAACCAGAACTTCACCAGGTGGATGCCGTCGTCGATCAACATCTGCTCGAACAGCGGCACCTGCCGGATGAACCGCTCGTGTTCGGCATCGGTGCAAAACCCCATCACCCGCTCGACACCGGTGCGGTTGTACCAAGAACGGTCGAACAACACGATCTCCCCGGCCGCCGGGAAATGCTGCACGTAACGCTGGAAATACCACTGGGTCGATTCACGCTCGGACGGCTTCTCCAGGGCGACCACCCGAGCGCCGCGCGGGTTGAGGTGCTCGGTGAACCGCTTGATGGTTCCACCCTTTCCTGCAGCGTCGCGACCCTCGAACAGGATGATGTGCCGGGCTCCGGTCTCCTTCGACCACTTCTGCAACTTGAGCAATTCGATTTGCAGCAGCCGCTTTTCGAGCTCGTAGCGGTGCCGCGTCATCCGCTCGTCGTAGGGATAGTCCTCACGCCAGGTGTCCACCACAGCGCGATCAGGCAGCAGGATCAGCCGCGGATCGTCGTCATCGGAGTCGTCGACGGTGAACGCGGAGGTGTCCAGCAGCGACACCATCTGCGCCAAATTCTCCCGTCCGACGGTTGTGCTCAGGTCGGCCAAACGGTCGACCGGCAGACCAGACCCGAACACGTCGTGCAGGTCGGAATGGTCGGTGGTGGCGGGCCGATCACTGAGTTCACTCACCCGCTCACGCTAGAACCGACCCGCGACCCCGACATGTCTGCCGGGTGAACAGCGGGCGACGCCTCAGCGCATGTTGGTGATGTAGGTGCGACCGGTGCCAAAGCAGTACTTTCCGGTGGTGCTGTCGTAGGCGATGGCGAAGCCACCGCTGCACTTGACCCCGGGATCGCCGGCCAACGCCGTGCCCCCGATGCCGGCGATCGCCACGGTCAGTCCACCGCGACGGGCCTGGGCCAACGCATATCCGCCCGGCCCAGCGGTCACCGAGTAACTGGTGCCCCGCGTGGCCGCGCCGGCCAGCGCCGTGGACTTGGCGCCGAGGTTGTAGGCGTTGGCCTTGCCGTTGGTGCGAGCCGAGGCGATGGCGGTACCGACCCCGGTGCGCTCCTCGGCATGTGCACGCGCCGCACCCTCGCCGCGCGCCCCACACGCCTGATCCGGCGTGGTGCGAAACGCCGCCTTGCCGTTGGTCGAGTCACAGACCACCGGGGCCGCCGAGGCGCCCCCCACACCCGACAACGACATCACCGTCACCGCCCCCACTCCGGCGAGAAGTGCAGCGACAGAACGGGAAACAAGCCGAGGACGGCGAATCATGATGAACCCCAGTGCGTGAGAGCGGCGAATGCGACGCCGATCAGCGTCGAACACCGCCGAGGGTACTCCCCGCGAGCAGCCCACGACGGCAACCCCACGCAGGCCATCGTCGACCGATCAGGACACGCGACGCTTGGCCTCGGCGATGAGGCCCTTCTTGGCGGTGTCGACCGCGATCTTCTGCGCCTGCTTGACGATCAGACCGGGCAGCTTGATCTTCAGATCGGCCTCGAGCTCGAACACCACCCGCGAACCCTTGGACGTCTCGGAGATGGTGTAGCTACCCACCTGCGAGTTGAGCTGACTGCTCTCCAGCAGATTCCACGAGCATCCGGTGTCGGTCCACTGGTACTCCAGGACCTCCCTGTCGTTGATGCCGGCCATGTTCACCTCGAGCGCCACCTTGAACGGCTTGCCGTCAGGGTGCGACTCCAGGACCGAGGCGCTCTTGTGCGGGCCCGACCACTCCGGCAACGCGTCCACATCCAGCAGGATCTCCATGATCACCGAGGGCGGAGCGTCGACATCGAACTCGGTGGTTGCTTTCACAGGCATGGTCGCAGAATCTACCCGACCGCACCCGCCACGTTCGTGCTCTTGGAGACTGCAACCACTCGCGCTCTTCGAGACGCAGTGCCTACTCGCGCTCTTCGAGACGCAGGGGCCAGGCCTCGTCCGGAATGTCCTGCAATCGACACGGCCGGTCCACCGCGGTGAACCACCCGCTGAACTGCAACACGTCGCCGAGGATCCGATTGCGCACCGTCACATCGACCCGGAAGCGTTGGTGCTCGTCGTCCCACTCCTCCACGTACCGCATGGTCGACGCGAGCAGGCCACGCATACCCACCTTCGCCGCCTTGCCCAGGAACTGCATCGGCTCGGTCTCCTGGATCAGTGAACCCCGCGGGCCCACCCGAGTGTGCAGCACAAACAGCACATCAGGCCCGTCGCCGAGGTAGTTCACCATCCCCGACTGCCCGTTGACCAGCAACGAATGCAAACCCTGATCGCCCTGCGAGTAGGCGAACCGATACAGCATCGCCAGGTTCTCCCGACCCCTCTCGTCGCGGTAGCAGTAGGTCTCCTGGGTGAACGGCACCAACCGACTGGTGGTGGTGGGCATGACGTTGCGCTTGCGGAACAGTCGCGCAACCGGCGGGGTGAGCAACGACGTCGATCGCACCGAGTCGATCATCCCGGTGGCCGTCTGCGCCACGTCCGATGTCGAGTCGATGGAGTAGCGCCACGCGATGTTGGGGTGCAGACGATCGAAATCCGCACCCATGGCGTCGCGGAAGATCGGGCTCATTGCACCGGACCACGGGACATGTGACCGCGACCAGACACGGCGTCACCCACACGCGGGATCGAACCGATGGCGACCATGGACGCTGAATCTACTACCGCCACAGCCGCCCCACCCCACAAGGCCACGGTGACGTAGGTTCGTCGATGTGATCGACGAACCGCGGGGAGAACCGCGATGACCCTGGATCAACCACTGGCGCAACGACCAGACGCCGGCTACGTGTTCGAGACCTCGTGGCCGTTGGCCAGCGGCGACATCGACCAGTTCGAGCGGCTCAGCGTCGACGGCGTGGCCCGCTACCTCCAGGAGGCCGGCGCCCAACACCTCGTCCACGCAGAGGCCTTCGACGCCCACCCGTTCTGGATCGTCCGGCGCACCGTCATGGACGTGCATCAACCGATCGCCTGGCCCGACAAGATCCATCTGGCCCGATGGTGTTCCGGCATCTCGCCGCGCTGGTGCAACATGCGGGTGCGGGTCACCAGCGAGGGCGGCGGGCTGATCGAGACCGAAGGCTTTTGGATCAACATGAACATGGAGACCAAGGGGCCCTCGCGGATGGAAGATCACTTCTTCGATCGGCTGGCCACCACCACCGACGAACACCGGTTGCGGTGGCGGCCGTGGCTGACCGAGCCGGTGAATGCGGTCCACGAGCAGCCGTTCGCATTGCGGCGCAGCGACACCGACCGTCTCGACCACGTGAACAACTCGATCTACCTCCAAGCGATGCGCGAGGTGTTCCCTCAGGTCAGCGACCTGGTCGACGGGCCGTTTCGGCTGGTGATCGAATACAACAAGCCGATCACCTTCGGCGAAGACGTCCGCATCGCCACCGCGCCCGAGCAGAGTGCTGACGGCCGCGATGGCCTGCGGTTCTGGATGACCGTCGACGGAGACCCCCGCACCCACGCGATCCTCACCACCATCCCCTGACCCGTCGAGTGGGCGCTAATCCCCGTCGAGTGGGCGGAAGTCCACGTCGAGTGGGCGGAAGTCCCCGTCGAGTGGGCGCTAATCCCCGTCGAGTGGGCGCTAATCCCCGTCGAGTGGGCGGAAGACGAGACATTGCGCTTCTCTCAGTACGCGCGTACGGTTTTCTTTCAGTACACGCGTACTGCTAGCGGAGGTGTCTCTATGTGGAGCCCGGATCAATACCTGACCTACGCCGCTCTCCGTGGGCGTCCGTATTGGGAACTACTCTCCCGGATCGGCTGCGATGACCCCCGCCGGATCGTCGATCTCGGTTGCGGCCCAGGCAATCTCACCGAGCACCTCGCTTCACGCTGGCCCAACGCGATAATCGAGGCGATCGATTCGTCGGCAGAGATGGTGACCGCCGCGCGGGCTCGTGGGGTACACGCGCAGGTGCAGGATGTGCGCGACTGGCATCCGACGCCCGGCACCGACATCGTCATTTCCAACGCCACCCTGCAGTGGGTATCGGACCATCGGGACCTGTTGACGCGTTGGCCCACCGAACTTCACGTGGGCTCGTGGATGGCGATACAGGTACCTGGCAACTTCGATGCACCGTCACACCGGATCATCCGAGCGCTGGCCGAGTCGCCCATGTGGCGCCCGCAGCTCGGTGGACTGTTACGAGGACCAGAGACCGTCGACGACCCGACCGGATATGCGCGCCTCCTGGAGGCTGTGGGTTGTGTCGTAGATGCCTGGGAGACAACATATCTGCAGTCGCTGACCGGACCCGATCCGGTGTTGGAGTGGGTGACCGGAACCGCCTTGACCCCTGTGCGTGATGTCCTCGACGACGACGACTGGGACCGATTTCGCCGCGACCTGGCGCCCCGACTGCGAGCCGCGTACCCACCCGCGATCGATGGCCGAACCCACTTCCCGTTCCGGCGCGTGTTCGCGGTCGCCCAGGTGAGGTGACCCGTTCACCCCGTCGAGCGGGCCGAAAACATGCGTCGAGCGTGCCGAAAACCCCAGTCCACCGTGCCGTTCCTGGCTGTCCGCGACCGTTCGGCACGCTCGACGCCCTACTTCGGCACGCTCGACGCCTCACTTCGGCACGCTCGACGCCTCACTTCGGCACGGTCGACGGGGTCAGATCGAGTCGACCAGCTCGATCCCGGCGTCCTTCATCTCGACCAGTGCAGCCTGCGACGACTCTGCCGCCACCCCGGCGACCAGCGGGGTGAGGACCCGGACCGCCACGCCTGTCCCCAGCGCATCGAGGGCCGATGCGCGTACGCAGTAGTCGGTGGCGATACCCACCACATCCACATCGGTGATGCCCTGTTCGGTCAGCACCGCAGCCAGCCCCGACCCGGAGTCGGTGATGCCTTCGAACATCGAATAGGCCGGTACCCCTTGGCCTTTCTTCACATGCACATGTACGCCCGAGACGTCGAGGTCGGGGTGGTACTCCGCGCCGGGGGTACCCGACACACAGTGCACCGGCCACGTGTTGACGAAGTCGGGCGGCGACCCGGTGGCGAAGTGACCGCCGTTGTCGCTCATCGGCAGATGCCAGTCGCGTGAGGCGACCACCAGCGCGTAGTCGCCCGCGCGCTCGGCGAGGAACGCGGTGACGTCGCGGGCGACTGCGGCCCCGCCGTCCACCCCCAGGGCACCGCCCTCGGTGAAGTCGTTCTGGACGTCGACGATCAACAGTGCTCTGGACATGGCCCCGATGGTAGCGGCGCGTGGCCCCACAAAGTCAGGGTCGGACGCGCACCACCTGCGGGTCGTGGTCGGAGGTCTGATCGGCGAACTCTGCGTTGAGGTGGATCACCTCGTAGCGGGCGAACAGCCGCAGCGACTGCGACAGGACGATGTGGTCGAGCACCTGTGACACCCCACTGAACACATAGGTGTACTGCGCGGCCCCCGGCACGGTGGTGATCATGTCGGTGAGCCCGGTTCCGTTGCCCGTCAACGTCTTCAGGGCCGGGCTGAACTGGTAGTCGTTGAGATCGCCTGCGATGACCACCTTGGCGCGCGGATCGATGGCCTGCAGCGACTTGATCCAGTTGTTCTCCACGGTGGCCTGGGCCACGCGTTGGGTCTCCGACGAGCGGGTGGGCGGCTGGAAGCGCCCGTCGGCCGATTGATCGCCGCCCTTGGAGTTGAAGTGGTTGCCCACCACGAACACGGTCTTGCCGTTGAAGGTGAACTCTCCCACCAGCGGCTTGCGGCTGGTCTGCCACGCCGGGTTGGTGGGGTCGATGCGACCTGGCGAGATACTCAGCGCGGCAGCACCGTTGGCGCCTTTGACCGGCTGGGTGCCCACCGTGGGCGACGGGGTACCGCGATCGACGAAGCTGACCCGGGCCGGGTTGAACAGGAACACGATGCGGATGTTGCCGCCGGGCTGTCCGCCATCAGCATCGTTGACCGGATCGATGCTGCGACTTTCATACGCCGGGCCGCCGGCCGCCTTGACTGCCGCGGTCAGGGTGGCGACGGTGGCGTCGGAGGCCACGGTGCCGTCGTCGGCGGCGCCGGAATTGTCCTGCACCTCTTCGACGGCGATGATGTCCGGGCTGGCGAGGTTGGTGACGATGCCCTTGGCCAGTGCTGCGTACTTGGCCGGAGAGTCCTTGGGGGCAAGGTTTTCCACGTTGTAGGTGGCCACCGAGAGCTCACCGGTCCGCGCGGGCGAGGCGACCGTCGCGTTGAGCCCGCCCGAGGTGACGGGCGGCAGCGTGGTGGCGGTGACGGTGTAGCCGCCGAACTGCGACCAGCCGACCGGCCCGATCAGCGAGCCGTTGAACCGGTCGCCCACGAACAGCTTGGGTTTGGTGCCGTCAAGGGTGGCCACGTGCACGCGGCCGGTGGGCAGGTTGTAGTCGCGCAGCACCACGCCGCCGCGGATGCTGGGCGAGGTGGCGGGCTTGGTGGTCACGTAGATGTCGCCGAAGCTGTTGCTGGGGGCGATGATTCGCGCGTTGTCAACCTGCACCCGGACACCCTCGCGTGACTCCCAGAACTCCTGAGCCGAACGCAGCGGGTTGACCCGATTGATGGTTTCGACATTGCCGCCGGCCACCCGCGGCGCGAAAAGGTTGGGCACGGTGGCCGGGGTGATGCGCTGCGCTGCTGGCAGCGGGTTGCCACCCGACACCCTGACGACAGTCGGTTTGGTGATCTCGGTGACGCTGAGGTTGCTTGTGGTGTCTGCGGTTTCACCAGAGGCCAGGGCCCGGAACTCGGCCACGGTGCCCGACACGGTCACCGAATCACCGGCGGTGACCGTGGTGGCCGAACCGGTGAACACGAAGATGCCGTCGGAGGTGGCCGGGTCGCGGTCGGGGGTGGCCGACTGCATCCAGAACCCGCGCGAACCGGTGGTCTTCACCGCGGTGACGATGCCCGGGACGTCGGTGACCTGCTGGCCCACCAGCGGCGAGCTGAACCCGGCGCCCTGGATGGCAGAGATGGCGGTGCCGGTGGGGGTGGGTGCGGCGTGGGCGACTGCGGGCAGGATCGCGGCCGACATCAGGACGGGGAGGGCGGTCGGCAAAACCGAGCGGATACGCATTTCGGTCACCTTAGTGACGCTAGCTACGAACGGGTGAACAACGATCGAACATTCCGGGTTATCACAGGTCAAACGACGCGTGCATCTCCCAGAAGAGGATCTCCGCCTGCTCAGACGTGGACACCGCGACGTGGTCGTCGAGGTCGGTGAAGCGGACGGCGTCACCGACGCTGAGGTCCAGCGGCGCGTCGAATTCGGTTCCGATGACGGTCGCGGAGCCCTGTGCGACGAACAGATGCCCGAACGGAGCGGGCGTGAGGGTGACCGGCCGACCGGGCTGCAACCGCGCGATATGGAGGGCCACAAAGCGATTGGCAATCGCGATGGCGCCAGAGCCATGGTGCACAGCTCGACCAGACACCACCGGCACCAGATCTCCCCCGACCAGCCGCGCGGTCACGTCGGCCTCGGCGTACCCCGGGTCCAGTTCGTCGACGTCGGGCGGTAGCCACATCTGGATGACGTGAGCGGTGAGGTGCTCAGCACGTGGGGACGCGTTGCGTTCGGAGTGGGTGATGCCGCGTCCGGCTGTCATCCGTTGCACCACACCGGGGGTGATGAGACCGCAATTGCCCTGTGAATCCCGGTGCTCGATGGCACCGGCCAGCACCCAGGTGACGATCTCGGCGTTGCGATGCTGATGGGTGTCGAAGCCCGCGCCTGCGTCGACCAGGTCGTCGTTGTGGACCATCAACACACCGAAAGCGTTGGCGGCCAGATCGAAACTGCCGGTTGCGGGAAACGACTGCCACGATGTGATGGCCCCGTCGCTCCAGCGGCGGCGTTCGTGCGAGCGGATCAGCCTGGTGTGCACAGCAGCCAGTATCTCTCACATTCTCCGGACACAAACCGGATGAACCCGACGACCGGCCACACACCCTGCGGTGATGCGCGCGGCGCAGCAGCATGTGGGCCTGGTGATTCTGTAGGACGCGGGAGTGATTTGGGGTGATTGACTGAAATATGCGTTTGCGCAATGGATTTCAGTGCTTTAACGTCTCCCGAAACGCAGTCGTCAGTGACCCGGCGTGGCCGGGGATCACCGCATCACCATCAAGGGGCCCTGTTATGCATATTTCATTCACCAAGCGCATCGTGATGACTGCCGTAGTTGCCGTCGGCGTGATGGCCCCGCTGGCCATGGGCAGCGGAACCGCCTCGGCCAGAACGCCATTCACCGGTTACTGTTATCAATTCAACTCCGACCAGCCCGGCGTGGACAACAAGCTCCGCATCCGTTACGAAGGCACGATCTCGGACTACACAGACAAATTGAGCTTCTTCTACGAGGCCACACTGCAGGAGTACACGGGCAACCGCGTCTACACCGATGCGGGCCTGATCTACCGGCTCGGAGAGTTGAAGCCACTGAGCTACCCACAGCGCACCAACTGCGCCGACTTCAGCGCCTCGATCGCGAAGGTGACCAGGCAGCCGAAATGGGCGGCGTTCATCTACGGAGGTTGATGTCGGCTTTGAACCTCCGTGATCGCAACCGGCCGACACCCCCCACCATCGTCGACGCCCTGGTTGGCCGCGCGTACGGTCGTGTGCGGGCTGGGACCACAGCGATCAGATCGCGTCCCGCCGGAACGCACGTAGCGCGCTGTCACCGCTGCGGCATCCAGACGACGGAGGCGAAACGTGACCGCACGGGTGTTCTGGTTTCTCCCTACCGCCGGAGACGGCCGCTCGATCGTCGGGGCGTCGCACGCCTCTAGCCATCGCGTGGAGCCGGCCGGTTTTCGCCCGCCTACGTTGCGTTATCTCACCGAGGTGGCTCAGGCCGCTGACCGCCTGGACTATAGGGAGTGCTGACCCCCACCGGAACCTGGTGCGAGGACGCATGGTTGACCACCGCGGCGCTGGTCCAGTCCACCCGTCGATTGAAGTTCCTGGTGGCATTCCGGCCTGGCCTCACCCCACCGACGCTGGCCGCGCAGCAGGCCGCGACGCTGCAACGTATGTCGGAGGGTCGGCTGTTACTCAACGTGGTCACCGGCGGTGATGATTCCGAGCAGCGTCGGTTCGGTGACTGGGTGGACCATGACCGCCGCTACGCACGAACCGACGAGTTCCTGAAGCTGGTGCAACGGATCTGGACCGAACCATCGGTGGACCACGAGGGCGAGTTCTTCCACGTCGCCGACGCCCGGGTGTCCCAAGCGCCAGACCCGTTGCCGGAGTTCTGGTTCGGCGGCTCCTCCGATCCGGCGCTCGAGGTCGCCGCGCGGCGGGTGCAGACCTACCTCACCTGGGGTGAGCCACCCGCCGACGCCCGCGCCAAGATCGAGCGCGTCGCGGCGTTGGCCGCCGCGCAGGGACGCACGCTGCGGTATGGCATCCGGTTGCACACCATCACCCGCGACACCTCCGCTGAGGCCTGGGCGGTAGCTCAGCGCTTCCTCGACGACCTCCCGCCTGAGGCCATAGCCCAAGCGCACCAACTACATTCGACGTCGCAGTCCGAGGGACAGCGACGGATGGCCGCGCTGCACGGCGGTCGAACCGACTCACTGGAGATCTATCCGAACCTGTGGGCGGGTGTGGGCCTCATCCGTGGTGGCGCGGGCACTGCGCTGGTCGGGTCGCATGACGAGGTGGCGAACCTCATCGGCGAGTATCACGACGCCGGGTTCAGTGAGTTCATCCTTTCGGGCTACCCCCATCTGGAGGAGGCGTATCACTTCGGCGAGGGCGTGCGCCCCATCCTCGATCGCCGCGGCATCACCACACCCTCCGCAGCGCGGGTGGCCTGACGGTACGACCCGGCACCCTCAGCGGGGGCAGCGCGGGCTGGAAGGTTCCCCACGTTCACGGGGAGCACGATGATCGCTCTGGCACTGGCGGTGGCCGGACGGGCTCATCACAGCGTTCGCGGGAAGCATTGCCCGAGAAGCAGATCGCACGTCAGCTGGGCGGGCTCATCCCCGCGTCCGCGGGGAGCACTTGCTGATGTGGTCGGTGCCGCCGGCCGCCTTGAGCTCATCCCCGCGTTCGCGGGGAGCACTCGTTGAGTGTGTCGAGAAGGTCGTCGGAGATTGGCTCATCCCCGCGTTCGCGGGGAGCACTAGCGGAACGTCTCGTTGAGCGAGAATTGTTGGGGCTCATCCCCGCGTTCGCGGGGAGCACGGCAGTGACTTTCGCCATCACTGGACCCGGATGGGCTCATCCCCGCGTTCGCGGGGAGCACGCGGTCGGTGGCTGATCGGGCGCGATGAGGTCGGGCTCATCCCCGCGTTCGCGGGGAGCACGACGACTGATCCCACGCGAGGTCGGCCGTGTAGGGCTCATCCCCGCGTTCGCGGGAAGCACAAGCGTGTCATGACCGCAGGCCGCGAGACGATGGGCTAATCCCCGCGTTCGCGGGGAGCACCCATAGGTTGGGGTTGCCCGCTAGCTGCCCAAGGGCTCATCCCCGCGTTCGCGGGGAGCACTTCGCTGTCTTCTTTTCGAAGTGCTGCACTCGGGGCTCATCCCCGCGTTCGCGGGGAGCACACATTCTCGGGTGACGGGGTGGACTTTCCCGCGGGCTCATCCCCGCGTTCGCGGGGAGCACCCTCGACAAAGCCGCTCAAGAATCCAGTGACGGGGCTCATCCCCGCGTTCGCGGGGAGCACTGGTTGTAGTTGATCGCCGTGCGGAACTGCCTGGGCTCATCCCCGCGTTCGCGGGGAGCACATCAGCCGCGAAGCGCTCCGGTCCTACATGGAGGGCTCATCCCCGCGTTCGCGGGGAGCACCAGTTCACCGGGATCGTCGCCAACGCGCACCGGGGCTCATCCCCGCGTTCGCGGGGAGCACTCCGCAGTGCGTCCCATGCGGCGTTGAATTCTGGGCTCATCCCCGCGTTCGCGGGGAGCACTCCAGGTCAATGGAGCATCAATCCGTCGTGCAGGGCTCATCCCCGCGTTCGCGGGGAGCACACGATGTCGATCACCAGCGTGCCGTTGCGGAGGGGCTCATCCCCGCGTTCGCGGGGAGCACGTGGAGGTGACCGTGCTTTCGGTCTTGGCACTGGGCTCATCCCCGCGTTCGCGGGGAGCACTGGATGGGGGTCTTGAGCACGTCGACCACACCGGGCTCATCCCCGCGTTCGCGGGGAGCACGCGGCCGGGAGCTGCGCAGCCACCACGTCCGTGGGCTCATCCCCGCGTTCGCGGGGAGCACAGCGCCCTTCACCAGCACTGCGGTCACGGATGGGGCTCATCCCCGCGTTCGCGGGGAGCACTTTTCGCGTCGCGCGGTGCGGCTAATGATGACGGGCTCATCCCCGCGTTCGCGGGGAGCACCCACTGAGACCCTGCTTACTAGCAAATAAGCAGGGCTCATCCCCGCGTTCGCGGGGAGCACACTTACGTGCCACCTGCACCGGCTCGCCCGCAGGGCTCATCCCCGCGTTCGCGGGGAGCACAGGGCACTGATCTGCGCCAGTCGTACGTCACTGGGCTCATCCCCGCGTTCGCGGGGAGCACGGCTTCACCGAGCTGCGCGACGCCATGCAGAAGGGCTCATCCCCGCGTTCGCGGGGAGCACGTGCCCGTGGTGTGCCCACCACCCGGACCCCGGGGCTCATCCCCGCGTTCGCGGGGAGCACATGATGCCGCTGGTGCAGACGTTCCTCCAGCTGGGCTCATCCCCGCGTTCGCGGGGAGCACCGCACCGGCCTGCGCGGGA
Organism: Williamsia sp. CHRR-6; assembly: GCF_018474015.1. Taxonomy (GTDB): domain Bacteria; phylum Actinomycetota; class Actinomycetes; order Mycobacteriales; family Mycobacteriaceae; genus Williamsia_A. Next base: position 125,653 of record NZ_JAHCSG010000003.1, read on the forward strand.
AATGCGTCGATGCGGGCTCATCCCCGCGTTCGCGGGGAGCACGACGGCGAGGAGCAGCTCGGCATCATCGAGCCGGGCTCATCCCCGCGTTCGCGGGGAGCACAGCTCGGTGATGCCTGTCAGCACGTCGGACACGGGCTCATCCCCGCGTTCGCGGGGAGCACCCGACGGAGGGCACCCAGTCAGGCACCTTGATGGGCTCATCCCCGCGTTCGCGGGGAGCACCGTGTTCAGCTCCGGGCTGACCGATGCCAGCGGGGCTCATCCCCGCGTTCGCGGGGAGCACGGCGATGGCGTCGCCTCCGGTGATGACGGTGAGGGCTCATCCCCGCGTTCGCGGGGAGCACAATACTGACTTCGCCTACTTCCCTAAGTCGTGGGGCTCATCCCCGCGTTCGCGGGGAGCACTTTTCGCGTCGCGCGGTGCGGCTAATGACGACGGGCTCATCCCCGCGTTCGCGGGGAGCACGGGTTCAACCGAATCGTGCGCGAGTTCAACAGGGGCTCATCCCCGCGTTCGCGGGGAGCACCTGGCCGGATCCCCGCCGAAGTACTGGAGCCTGGGCTCATCCCCGCGTTCGCGGGGAGCACAAGCTCTACCAGGACGGAAACAACCTGTACGAGGGCTCATCCCCGCGTTCGCGGGGAGCACCTCCGATCACGGTGTCGGCATACTCCGGGGTAGGGCTCATCCCCGCGTTCGCGGGGAGCACGAGTGTTACGCAGACATGCGAGCGTTGCGGCAGGGCTCATCCCCGCGTTCGCGGGGAGCACGTCAGCGTGTTCGTCGCGGTGCAGCCGACGAAGGGCTCATCCCCGCGTTCGCGGGGAGCACACGCAACCTTGGTCCGGCGCTGGCGCAGATCGGGGCTCATCCCCGCGTTCGCGGGGAGCACTTCGACGGTGTCTGCACGCAGGGGTCTACCACGGGCTCATCCCCGCGTTCGCGGGGAGCACCTGCCTGCGGCGGTCCAATTCCCTCGCATATGGGGCTCATCCCCGCGTTCGCGGGGAGCACACCGAGTTTCGCAAAGCGGTCCAGGAGAACCTGGGCTCATCCCCGCGTTCGCGGGGAGCACCGGGCGCGCAGATCGCGTGCGAACCCGTCCATGGGCTCATCCCCGCGTTCGCGGGGAGCACAAAGGGTTCGACCAGACCTGATACCACTTGAGGGGCTCATCCCCGCGTTCGCGGGGAGCACCTGCCCAACTGCACCGCGCCGACACCGGCGACGGGCTCATCCCCGCGTTCGCGGGGAGCACGTCAGCTCCTCAAGGCGCGCGCGCGCGGCCGCGGGCTCATCCCCGCGTTCGCGGGGAGCACACGTGCCTGTGCTGGTGGACGAAGCGCTGTGAGGGCTCATCCCCGCGTTCGCGGGGAGCACAAACTTGCAGTCGAGATCCACAACGACATCCAGGGCTCATCCCCGCGTTCGCGGGGAGCACGTGTGCCCACGGCGCGGTGATGACGTGCCAGGGGGCTCATCCCCGCGTTCGCGGGGAGCACCTCGTGTGCGGCCGACGATGACGATTTCACCGGGGCTCATCCCCGCGTTCGCGGGGAGCACATGTCGCCGATGAGCATGTGTGCGGTGTCGAGGGGCTCATCCCCGCGTTCGCGGGGAGCACTGATCGAAACTGACACAGCGGCCGAGGGTCGCGGGCTCATCCCCGCGTTCGCGGGGAGCACGTGAGTCCGCAAAAGCCGCAATCGATAGCGCTGGGCTCATCCCCGCGTTCGCGGGGAGCACAGATTGTGCCACAACGCGATGATGTTTGACCTGGGCTCATCCCCGCGTTCGCGGGGAGCACCGTGACCGTGCCCGTCTTTCACGGTGCGCGTTGGGCTCATCCCCGCGTTCGCGGGGAGCACACCGACGAAAGCCGGCTATCTCCGTTGTAGGTGGGCTCATCCCCGCGTTCGCGGGGAGCACCTGACTTTCTTGGCCAAGCAAAGGCAGCGCGAGGGCTCATCCCCGCGTTCGCGGGGAGCACGCTGGGCGTCACGGCGTACGACGCTGGGGGTCGGGCTCCTCCCCGCGTTCGCGGGGAGCACCGAATCATTGCTTGGTGCTTGTCGTGTGTCGTGGGCTCATCCCCGCGTTCGCGGGGAGCACGGGGTCACCGACCCGGCGCAACGTGCGGACCTGGGCTCATCCCCGCGTTCGCGGGGAGCACATGTCGAGAAGGGTTGTCTGCAGAGCGGACCCGGGCTCATCCCCGCGTTCGCGGGGAGCACAGTGTCGCGTCGTAGTTGCCCGGTTCGGACATGGGCTCATCCCCGCGTTCGCGGGGAGCACCATGCGCATCAGCCCCACCACACCCGCAGGCGGGGCTCATCCCCGCGTTCGCGGGGAGCACTGCCTTCTGAGCGCTGGGACGGTGGCGAGCCCGGGCTCATCCCCGCGTTCGCGGGGAGCACTGCACCCAGCCAAGCTGATTGGCGCGAGTGTTGGGCTCATCCCCGCGTTCGCGGGGAGCACGCGTGGGCTGGGTATGTGGTGGCTGCGGAGGCGGGCTCATCCCCGCGTTCGCGGGGAGCACTGCGGCGCAACGGGGTGACGTGTCGAAGCATCGGGCTCATCCCCGCGTTCGCGGGGAGCACGAGTGGCTGTCAGGGCGGCGTGACTGGGCATCGGGCTCATCCCCGCGTTCGCGGGGAGCACAAGCTCTACCAGGACGGAAACAACCTGTACGAGGGCTCATCCCCGCGTTCGCGGGGAGCACAAAGCACCTCCGAGCCTGACGCTGGCCGTCATGGGCTCATCCCCGCGTTCGCGGGGAGCACTGGGACCTATTCGAGGGTCCATTCGCCGCACCGGGCTCATCCCCGCGTTCGCGGGGAGCACTGATGCTCCTCGAGCGAGATCAGCGGCGGCCAGGGCTCATCCCCGCGTTCGCGGGGAGCACCACCTCGCCCTCGACATCAACGCGGACTGGTGGGGCTCATCCCCGCGTTCGCGGGGAGCACGCTTCGGCAGCCGATGGCGCTGCGACTGGGGTGGGCTCATCCCCGCGTTCGCGGGGAGCACTCATCCACTGCGCCACCCCGAGACAGAACACCGGGCTCATCCCCGCGTTCGCGGGGAGCACACGATCCAACTGCCGCAGTCCTACCGGCCGATGGGCTCATCCCCGCGTTCGCGGGGAGCACGGCTTCACCGAGCTGCGCGACGCCATGCAAAAGGGCTCATCCCCGCGTTCGCGGGGAGCACGAATCGCGAGCTGGACGCCGCGTCGAAGAATAGGGCTCATCCCCGCGTTCGCGGGGAGCACCGATTCGGTGGATCGCGATCCGGCACAGGCTCGGGCTCATCCCCGCGTTCGCGGGGAGCACAGGAAAGCCTCCTCCGGCTTGTCGGGGTCGCAGGGCTCATCCCCGCGTTCGCGGGGAGCACGACTTGTCGACAATGTCGATCACCAACGTGCCGGGCTCATCCCCGCGTTCGCGGGGAGCACGACGTGCTTCGCGTCTTCTTCGGAATCAACGGGGGCTCATCCCCGCGTTCGCGGGGAGCACCATGCGCATCAGCCCCACCACACCCGCAGGCGGGGCTCATCCCCGCGTTCGCGGGGAGCACTGTGCCAGCTGGTCGCGCATGCCGTGCAGGAAGGGCTCATCCCCGCGTTCGCGGGGAGCACCTAACCTTGCGCAATCACGTGCGCAGGCCCTAGGGCTCATCCCCGCGTTCGCGGGGAGCACTCGTTGAGCGCAATCGAACCGCGTTCACTGTCGGGCTCATCCCCGCGTTCGCGGGGAGCACAGGGCACTGATCTGCGCCAGTCGCAAGTTGCTGGGCTCATCCCCGCGTTCGCGGGGAGCACACAATTGCGTTGTTCCACAACCACATAACGACGGGCTCATCCCCGCGTTCGCGGGGAGCACTCGGGTCAACCCCTGATGACTTCCGACGCCGTGGGCTCATCCCCGCGTTCGCGGGGAGCACCTGCCCCCACGGACTAGGAGGACGTGATGGCAGGGCTCATCCCCGCGTTCGCGGGGAGCACTAACCCTTGCGCAATCACGTGCGCAGGCCCTAGGGCTCATCCCCGCGTTCGCGGGGAGCACGTGCCGACCTGGTTGCGCTTGACGTTGTACCAGGGCTCATCCCCGCGTTCGCGGGGAGCACTGGTGCCACAGCGGGTGCACCTACGACACCGAGGGCTCATCCCCGCGTTCGCGGGGAGCACGAACGCATCGCCACCGAAGTCGGCTGGACACTGGGCTCATCCCCGCGTTCGCGGGGAGCACCAACGAATCGTCCATCTTGCGCGCGGCGGTGCGGGCTCATCCCCGCGTTCGCGGGGAGCACGACACCCATCCATAGGTTGGTTGGCCAGTCGAGGGCTCATCCCCGCGTTCGCGGGGAGCACGGGCGTGAAGCCGTCCTCGAAGATCGCGTCAGGGGCTCATCCCCGCGTTCGCGGGGAGCACTACGGCCGGTAGGCGGTAATGACACGCATGTAGGGCTCATCCCCGCGTTCGCGGGGAGCACTGCGCGATCATCGCGTTGAGCTGTGCGGCGTTGGGCTCATCCCCGCGTTCGCGGGGAGCACTAGCCGGTCTTCAAACTCCGCGATCGGATTGGGGGCTCATCCCCGCGTTCGCGGGGAGCACGGGTAGGTGCGGGGTGGGGCGGACCTGCCACGGGGCTCATCCCCGCGTTCGCGGGGAGCACACACCGTCAGCCCCGATATCGCTGTGCCCATGGGGCTCATCCCCGCGTTCGCGGGGAGCACGCGCTTTTCCCGGATTCGGCGTTCCCGATCGTGGGCTCATCCCCGCGTTCGCGGGGAGCACTGCGTTGCGCCATCTGCGTCACCTGCGCTGGTGGGCTCATCGCCGCGTTCGCGGGGAGCACGATCGTGATGACGTGTCGCGCTCGGTGCCCTTGGGCTCATCCCCGCGTTCGCGGGGAGCACGACGGCGAGGAGCAGCTCGGCATCATCGAGCCGGGCTCATCCCCGCGTTCGCGGGGAGCACAGCTCGACGAGTGGGGCAATCGCCTGCAGGGTGGGCTCATCCCCGCGTTCGCGGGGAGCACGCGAGCCGGGTACCCGGAGTGGAGATCTCCGAGGGCTCATCCCCGCGTTCGCGGGGAGCACTGACAACGCCGGCATTCTGCAGCAGCGTGCCAGGGCTCATCCCCGCGTTCGCGGGGAGCACTCGACCCCGGCCTTGTCCGTCACCGACCACCAGGGCTCATCCCCGCGTTCGCGGGGAGCACCTGCGCTGTGGCTGACTTTGGACGTGCTACTGGGGCTCATCCCCGCGTTCGCGGGGAGCACGCCTTCGCGGACCGCTCCGATCAGCTCGGCGAGGGCTCATCCCCGCGTTCGCGGGGAGCACGCACCGGTAGAAGTCGAGTTCACTGCCGCGCAGGGCTCATCCCCGCGTTCGCGGGGAGCACCCACAGGTTAGGGTCGCCCACTAGCTGCCCAAGGGCTCATCCCCGCGTTCGCGGGGAGCACGCCACGAGTCGGAAAACTTTGTTTTTCGCCCTGGGCTCATCCCCGCGTTCGCGGGGAGCACCAACTCATCAGATGCATGACGCAAAACAACATGGGCTCATCCCCGCGTTCGCGGGGAGCACTAGCCGGTCTTCAAACTCCGCGATCGGATTGGGGGCTCATCCCCGCGTTCGCGGGGAGCACCGTCGTGGGAGAGCGAGAGCGTGGATACGGTGGGGCTCATCCCCGCGTTCGCGGGGAGCACGCAATGGCGCGGACGCGAGCAAGGCTCCTCTTGGGCTCATCCCCGCGTTCGCGGGGAGCACTCTCACCACCCACGGCGCGGGCAAAGGCTCCGGGGCTCATCCCCGCGTTCGCGGGGAGCACGGTGATGCCTCGGGCGATCGCTTTGCCCAAGCGGGCTCATCCCCGCGTTCGCGGGGAGCACGCACCGTCGGGGCTGACACCAGGGTCGGAGTCGGGCTCATCCCCGCGTTCGCGGGGAGCACCGCGCGGACACTTTGGGCGCGTTGGCGAGGGAGGGCTCATCCCCGCGTTCGCGGGGAGCACAGCTGCCATCGTTGAACATTGTTTCTCCTCGGGGGCTCATCCCCGCGTTCGCGGGGAGCACCTTCGCTTAGCGCGAAAACTGATCGCGATGGTGGGCTCATCCCCGCGTTCGCGGGGAGCACTTCGTCGGCCGCGAAGTCGGACCCCGAATCCGGGGCTCATCCCCGCGTTCGCGGGGAGCACCGTCTGCGCCGATGCCGAGGATGGAATCACTTGGGCTCATCCCCGCGTTCGCGGGGAGCACACATGAGCAGCAGCCCCATCGTCAACGGTCAAGGGCTCATCCCCGCGTTCGCGGGGAGCACGTCAACGCAGAAGCGACGGCAGTCGAGGTCGCGGGCTCATCCCCGCGTTCGCGGGGAGCACCGCGAGTCGTACGGGTTGCGCCCGAGAAGGACGGGCTCATCCCCGCGTTCGCGGGGAGCACCCTAACCCGCTGCTACCGATCCCCGTGTTCCAGGGCTCATCCCCGCGTTCGCGGGGAGCACCCCGTGTTCCAGTTCCCGCGCGTGCTGCCGCTGGGCTCATCCCCGCGTTCGCGGGGAGCACGAACCGTTCCCGGCCCGGCGCCCCCGACACGCGGGCTCATCCCCGCGTTCGCGGGGAGCACCCGTGCGCATCCTCGCGCCGCGCTAGGCGACGGGGCTCATCCCCGCGTTCGCGGGGAGCACTAGTACTCGCGTAGTCGATCGTCGGCCGCGAAGGGCTCATCCCCGCGTTCGCGGGGAGCACACAATAGTCCGTAAATTAGCGCCATAATCCGAGGGCTCATCCCCGCGTTCGCGGGGAGCACGTTGAACACGAGCTGGACTCCGGACCACCAGAGGGCTCATCCCCGCGTTCGCGGGGAGCACACTTGGTGAGCTGGGACTTTCCTGCTCGCCGTCTCATAAAATCATTGGACTTGCTCGTCAACCACCCCCTTGGTTGCGTCGCGCTGCGCGGTAGCGACTAGCTTTACTTCGTCCGGCCCGCGGTCTGGCGGCTGACGGCAAGGCCTCTCCGGTGTGGGGACGCCGCACCAACTTCACTCCATCGATATCGACGGGCTCCCAGTCAAAGCGATGAATCCTGAAGTCGAGCCGCTGCTCGTTCCGGGCCGGCGACACCATGATGGCGCGGCCGTCCTTGACGAGTTCCTGCACCCGTTCCCACAGCAGATCGCGCACGCGCTTTGACAACACCCCAACGAAAACACCAGGGCTGATCTCCAGTAACCACCGGGTCAGATGCCCGCGCAGGCCAACTGGGCAAGCCGTCACGATGAGAACTACCACGGCCCGTCAAAGTCCTCGCTGGCGAAGTGGCTTTGGCCGCTGGCAACTGCTGGGCCACGATCGTCCCAGAGGTACACGACATCTGCGTCGTAGCTTTCTAGATCTTCGCCCTCGGGGAGCAGTAGCGCTTTGATGTCCTCAGCACACCTTGGCAACAGCTTGGACTGGTAGATCAGATCACGAACTCGGCGACGAACAACCGCCGGAATATCGTCGACTTCCTCGGCCGCCACGTCGAAGGCCACGGGGATGGCGATCTCAGCTTTGTACAGATCAGCAATGTCGTAGACAAAAGAGCGATCGTGGCCTGTATGAACAAAGCCAAGACCGGGCGAACAACCTAGTGCAACGATCATCGCGTGCGCTGCTCCGTAAAGACATGTTGTCGCCGCAGACAGTGCCCTGTTCACATCATCGCCCGCGGCGAAATCGTTGGGATCGTAGTCCCGTCGATTCCACTCGACTCCAGTTCGCTGCGCATGCGCACGGTAGATCTTCCGCACGCGTGCACCTTCTTTGCCGCGCAACTGCTGCATAGTCAACCCGCTGGTGTCCTCATCAGGGAAACGCATCGAATACATTGCACGCGCCACGCCGATCCGGAGGTCACGGTTGGATACTGCTCTTGCTTGCGCGTCGAGAAGGCGGCTTGTCCGCCCAAGCGGTCGGCCATGGGCGTAGTAGCGCACACCCTGCTCACCAACCCACACCGTTGATGACCCCGACTCGGCCATGAGGACCATCGCTTGATGAGTCACCCGTGTCCCCGGCCCCAGCAACAAAGCACCAATGGTCGCCGTAGGAATGTGGACGACCCCACGCTCATCCGTCGCGGTGAGGGCATTACCGTCCCGGTGAACCGTGCATCGCTCCAAGTAGATGAACGACAGCCTTTCAGACGCTCGGACAAGCTCAGTCGGCCGAACAGGCGGCGGGCCCGGGACATTCACGACGCCGGAGACACCAACGGAGCAAGGGTCAGGAGGCCACAGCCGTACGCCTTGGCTCGCCCGAGTCCCGCGACGAGGGTGTGTCTCAGCGCGTCTGGGTCCACCACCTCCAGCACGCCGTCGAACGTCGCGTAAGCGATGGTGACGGCGGTGCCGCGCCTTCCGAACCGCATCACGCCCCGATCGACCACACGGAGGAGCGCATCGTCACGACTCCCGTCCGGGATGAGAAAACCGCCGCGCTGTGCGCGTGACTCGAGCCATGACTCCTGGTGTTTGACCGAGCGATGCGCGCGCAATGACGTTTGCTCGTTGGGCGTCGACCGCCCGCTGTAGACCGGATTCGCCCGCAGTCTGAACCGATACCTCTGTCCGGCATCAATGGCGTCGATCACGGGCGCGTAGTCACGCGTCTGCCACATTTCACCGGTTTGCCAGCCCGCCTGCTCGACGATGTGGCTGAGGTCGGGCTCGATCGAGCTGACGACATACAGGTGATGGGTGTCAGCGGTAGGACTGTCGACTCTCCACAGCACGCGCCCGTGTCCAGCCGGCGTCGGCGCGCCGGGCGGGAACGCTGCAGCCACGGCGGCGTGCATTGCTTGTGGAGACGCGAGCAGTTTCGCTCCGCCGCGGCGACGGCGGTTGATCGGCATTCGCGTGAGGAACGGCATGTCATGCACCTCCGAGCAGTGACATCGGATCGTGTGAAGTGCTGCCCCGGCCATCTGGGTTCAGCATCGTCACGTACGACTCCTCCGTTGTCCGCCAGCCATACTCGCGCCGACGTGGGTCGAAACTGATGGGTTGGTCGCGGACTGTGACACCGACTCCGGGCACTCCGTCGACAACGATCCGCAGGCGCACCTCGCGCGCTTGTCGCCGCGTGTAGGCCGACGGCGCTTGCCAAGGGGTGGAGGTTAGTACGGCGTCGAGACCGTCATCGGCCACGGTCATTAGCGGCGGCCGGCTCGGCGGACACGACCGCCGCCCGAGGAAGAGCGGGAACACCGGCCGCCGCAATGCATCGGCCAATGTGCCGATCAGATCGGCCGGCCCTTCGACCCCAGCGACAAAGATCGCGTCTGCCAGGTAATACCTGGTCGACAAGGGCATCGTCTTCTTCTCGTCCAGCGAGCGAGCGGTCTGAAAATCCCGCATCAGCGTCCCCTCACGATCCACGCGAACACCGAATCGCAGCCCCAACAGATGTTCGATGGAATCGGCGCGCCTGAGCCCCTGTGCTGCGGCCAGCAGTCCAATGACACCGCTCTTTGTCGGCTCCCGCCTGGTATCCCGCTTGGTGAAGCGCGACGACGCTCCCCACGCCTGCATTGGTCCGGCGAGACAGACCACCAGTGTGCTCATCTCGCAGGTGTCCACGCAGTCACCGCGTCGCTCACGCGCTGGACAAGGCTCGCGAACTCCAAATCCTCCCCGCGCGTTGCCAAAAGATCTGTGGGGACTCCCGCCGCGGTGAAGAAGCTCGCCGCGGGCGATCCGTACGCCTTCGCGATGTCGGCATCGCGCCGGACCAACTCAGCAGTCGCGCGCGCCGGGATACCGCCGTGCTCTGCGCCTGTTGCGATGGGGTCCTCGAAGGCACCGACCAAGCTGACCGGTTGGTCGTTACGGATATTGATCAGGACAACTTCGGGGAGGGTGTAGTTCGCGAACGTGTTGACCTTGCCTGACGGCATCGACCGGGCAAAAGACTCGACGAACGCGGCGGCGGCTCGCGCGGTCGCTGCGCGGTCACCGAGATTCTTCTCGAGGCCCGCGATGTTGATGGTCGCGAAGCGGTACAGAGTCGATGACGCGAACTCGATGGTCCCGATCATCCCGGCGCCCGGCTCCTGGTTCGCCTGACCGAAATCATCGACGGCGGTGAAGTAGTCGAACTCCTGCTCGACGGCGTGCACGCTGATCGCGTGGGCGACCTGCACGCTTGCGTCAACGTTGAGTTCAGCGTCGTCGGCGATCATCCGGCCGAACAGCGCGACGTCGATGCTGTTGTCGGCGGTGAAGATCTCTTTCACGCGCTTCTTGTCGACCTCGGCACCGTCGCGGTGTGCTGTAGCGGCCAGGTCTGCCAGAGACTTCAGTTGCGCTGCGCTAAGGAATACGAGGTACTGCGACTCATCCGGTTTCGCGGGAGCGTTCTTCGCCACTTTGGGAGCCACCATCTTGATGCCGGTCTTACCTGCCGCCTTGAAGATGGATGACGCAAGAGCGTAGGCGGACTCGGGCTCGAGCCCATCGACACGCTCGCGGATACGCTCACCCAGCAATTCGGACAGACGCTTGGTCCGAAATCCTATCTCGGACTTGTCGAGGGTGTCGTTGAACCGCTTACGAGTCGCACGCTTCCACGACTGGCTCGAGACCCGCGCGCGGCGCACGCCCCCGTAGATCGCTGTCTTCGGGCTCCCGGTGTCGTCACGATTGATGTTGCTCGGCGGTACCGATTGCAGAATGTGGATATCGATGAACATGGCAATTACTCCTTGCTGTCGGGGTCGGATAAATCGGGGGTCTTGTCGATGCGGCGGAAGTCTCGGCCCCACCGAAGACGAACACCGTCGTCACGACCGGAGAACATGTCGACGAGATCGTCAGCAAGCCTGCCGTAGTCGAGCGGAACACCAGCGCCGCGCAATAGACCGATCAACGCGCGCAGATGGTGAGCGACTCCCTGTCGCGTCTCCGCGAGCGCCACCGCCTGGAAGCGGCGACGGATCGAGTCCTCGAGGTCGGGATCAGTGACAAGGCGTCGCGCGGCCGATCCAAGACTTCCGCCGGACTGCGCCATTCTGTCCGAGAGCCGTCCCTGCTGGTGCAGCGCAAAAAACGTAATCGCGATGTGGGCTGCCCATTCATGCGCGGATGGCTCGTCGGATCCGCCCTGCAGATGCGCTGGGACGATGCCGATTGTCTGATCCCACACGTTCGGTACGGATCCTGGAGCTCTGTTCGTCGCCTGCCGCAGGCGGGCCAGTGCGGTCGTAGCCCACGGTTGCTTCGCATCCGAGAGGTATCCACGCTGTAATTCTGCGACGGTTCCGCTCACCGCCTTCCCGAGTTCTGAGTAGTCCCACCTCCGGGACACCACGTCAGCGGGCATCTGTCTTCTCCTTGTCCTCGATGAACGCGCCAGGCACTTCACGGTTCAGTGCGGTGCGGAAAAAAAGTTCAGATCGGGCCGCGTCCAGCCAGAGCGGTTTGCGGCTGGAGCTGGTCACCACGCGGCCGACGAATGCCGGGCGTCCTGCGCTCATCACCAGCAATGCGCCGTCGGCGAGAGCAGACCGATGAAGCATCCGATGCCATGCGATCAGATGCTCGTCGACATCGCCCACTCCCAAGTCCAGGAGCCACGCCCGGTAGGACACGTCTAGACGCGACAGGAACTGCATGCGGGCAGCCTTCTCATCGGTGTCACCGACACCGCCCGCCGCCTGAGCCAGGTTCTTCGCCAGTTGGCCGATCACACGGGCGACGCGCCCTGCGGCGGCGGCAGCCTCCACCGCAACGCGTCGGCAGCCGTCACTACCGAAGTTGGCGACCCGCATCGCAATTCGGTCGTCAATTGATGCTCCGATGATGCTCGACTGTGTGTCGTACCGCAGCCCAAAAATGTGAGGGGTGACAACAAAAGAGGTGTTCAGGACTCGCTTGTCGACCAGTAGATCAAGCCAATCGAACAAGGCTGCGCACTTCCCCCGGTTGCCGTCCTCACTCGTCTGAAGAAGAAGGTTCTCAAATCCCTCCCACACTGACCTATCAGCGTCGAAGGTGCGTGGGTAGTACGTGTCGCCTCCGCGCTTCTTGGATTGCTGATCACTGAACCGCCAGCCGGAGAGGTGCTCAATCCCCAACTGCGCGAACGGCTCGAGCGGATCCCCGTTGCCGACCAGCACTCCAACAGCCTGATCCTCGTCGAAAACAACTTTGATCCGCCTACTCTGCCACGTCAGCAAATCGATCGGCCCAGAGGGAGTCACGTTGTCGCGCGGCCAGATTCCGAGGTGGTCGCGCTCCCAGCAAGGACTGTCTCCCTCGATGGTCAATGGCGTGGTGGATGTCCGCAATGGTGTATTGAGGAGAAGCGTTCTTGCCAGGTCGGTTGTCTCGGCCAAGATCCCGCCGAGCTGTCCGCACCAAGCGATTCCGATCGGATAGCCCTTTCCCCCTTTGGTGCGTGGATCTCGGGGATCTCCGGTCTTGATCCCGGATGTGTCGTAGGCCTGGGTGTGGACGATCCACCGAGCTGCCTCCGCGAGAGGCAAACGCGCCGCGCCGGAGCCGGCGCGAGTCGTGAAGTACGGATAGCCCGCCGGCACGTCGCTGACCACCAGCGTCACCGGCTTCACTTCTCCTTTCGCAGTATGGAAATCGGCGACCTGATAGAAAGGCCGTTTGGGGTCACAGATGTCGAAACGGTCGTGCACGCGGTCGAGGTAGGCGTTGATCTCGTTGTGCGGCAACGCTCCATCGGTCCACAGCTCCGACCATCTCTGCAGCGGATCAGGAGTCCAATCGACGGCGCGCCGGACGATGGCCAGCAGCAGTCGCGCGATGGCGAACTGCTGCGTGGGGATATCGCCCCCGATGGACGCCACCTCGTCAGCGCCGAGCAACACATCGCGGATGGAGCGCTCAGCGATGCTCCCGTCGCGCGCGAACACGATGATCCATGGTTCGTCGATCAGGTTGAACGTTGTCATCGTCTACCCTCCTTTCGTTACGACGAGGCCTTCGAGGTCGTCGTATCTCAGCTCGAAATCACCGACAGTCGCTCGATTGTTCTCGTCGAGTTGGACGACGAGTTCTCCTGCTAGCCAACGGGATCCCTCCCATCCCGGATACATCTTCTGCTCCAATTCTTCGATGGTCTTGTCGATGACGGCCCGCTCACCAGGCCGGCCCGGGCTGCACATCTGCCGCGGTAGCGGGACGGATGAGTTCAGAATTCGACGCGCCTGGGCTGAGCTTGGCTCACTGAAGACCTCGATGCGTTCGCCGCCGCACTGCGGTAGGAGGTAGACCTCGTCGCCGACGCGACGGGTGATGAGCACCTCGATGCCTTCGTCGGAATCGCGGACGCGCGCGTATCCGCGCGGCGTGTCCGCGTCGACCACGTTCGCATCGAGCCAGTCGATGAGGACTGGCTCGAAGGACGGTCTCCTCAACGTCCACGTGCTGGCCCGCTCTCGCTGATTGCTTACCCTCCTCCCGTAGGCGGAATCCGCCAGCGTCATTTCCGTCTCCCAGCCCTCTGGTTTAGGGAATTCCGGGGCGTAGGCGGACTGGACGAGCACGGGGATGTCGGTCGGTAGCGCCAACGAGGTGCGGCCCTCAAGGACTGCTGCCGCACGCAAGAGCAGCGCAGCGCCGTACACGTTGGCGTGGCCGGCCCCGATGTCGGGTGGCGCCGCGGCCCAGTCGATGACACCCGTCAGAACAATTCGAGGTTTGCGCAGCGCCGGAGGGCGCTCCCGCTGGTGTCGGTGAAGGCGCCCCACGCGCTGAAACAGCAGATCTATGGGTGCGAGGTCGGTGACGAGGAGATCGAAATCGACGTCGAGGGACTGCTCGATGACCTGCGTAGCCACCACAATCAGGCGTTCGGGGCGATCGCCACCACGGCCAAGCCGGTCGACGAGGTGACGCTCGAGGTCGGCGCGGTGCTTCGCCACGAATCGCGAGTGCAAGAGCACGACGTCGTCGCCGAACTCCGAGCGAAGGACGCGTGCGCACTCTTGCGCTCGGCGCACAGTGTTGCGGACGACTGCCACGCAACCGCCTTCGGTCAGAGCCTCCTGGAGCAGGTGGACGAGTTCGTCGAACTCATCACCGATTCGCTCGATCGAGACCCTTGAACCGATGCCAGACGCGACAGGGGTCACCGTGCGCTGCGTCGACACTGTGGTGACGACGGGATATCCGATGTCACCGCTGATCTCGACACCATCCGACGATCCGATGCCGCGACCGCGCTCGTACGCCTTGACCAGTTGCGAGCGCTGTTCGCCTGGGAGAGTGGCGGACAGCATGATGACGGGAACACGGTAAGCACCCAGCCACTCGAGAACCTGGAGCAGGTACGTCCGCATGTAGTCGTCGGCGGCGTGAACCTCGTCGACGATGACGACCTTGTTCGCCAGCGCGAGGTGGCGCAGGACGACGTGCTTCGCCTTGAGACCGGCGAACAGGAGCTGATCAATGGTCCCGACGACGAAACTCGACAGCATCGATCGCTTACGTCCCTGAAACCATTGGTGCGCAATCACTTCCGCACGACAGTCATCTTGCGCAGCTTCGCGACCGTCCACCTCCACATGTGCGATGCCGCTGCGCGAACCCAGAGCACGAAAATCGTTGTTGAGATGGGCTTTCCCATGCGCGAGCCGCAAGGAGAGGGTGGACTCAGCAGCTTGATGCGTCAACCAGGTGCGCACCCGCGCGAACATGGCGTTCGACGTGGCCATCGTCGGGAGAGCGATCATCACTCCGCCAAGGCCGAACTTCGTCGCCAGGTGTTCCGCTGCGGCGAGCGCCGCCTCGGTCTTGCCAGAACCCATGGTCGCTTCCACCACGATGAGGCCGGGTTCGGTCATCGCGGTTGCGGCCTCGACGACCGCCGACTGCATGGCGTTTGGGACGGCGTCTGTGGGTAGCCCGAATCGCTGCCGGAGGAGGTCAGCGAGGTTGGCAGGCGGATCGGCCTGCCAAGGGGCAGGCAGGTCGAGTTTCTCCCATCCTGCGTCACCGCGTCCCTCGACGCTCCCCTCCCCTGACAGCGGGAAGAGGTCGGTGTTGCTGGCGATCCAGTCGGCCATGATGACGAACCCGGTCCACAAGATCTGCTGCTCAACGGTCAACGGGGTGAACGCCCAGACCGTGGCGAGAGCCTCGCGCGCTTCGATCCGGTCGACAACGTGGTCGATCAACTCCGCCCGTGCTCGCGCCCACGTCCCGGTTCCGTGGTGGCGTTCGTACTGCGAGACCGCCGACATGCCGACGACGGCGCGGGCCGGGGCGACCCCGTGGTGGCCCCCGACCACGCAGGCATATGACTGTGCGACATCTTGGGACGCACCGATATCGGTCAGATACGTCTGCACGGCAAGGAAACTCACTGCAGCATGCGGAACGACTCCGCGCCGAACGGACAGCGCCGGAAAGTCCAGCCCGGCGTCTCGCATCGGCCCGCACAACGCATCGACCTGCATGGCAAACGCAGGACTGAGTTTCCCGACGTCGTGCACCCCCGCGAGGAACTGAGCCAGTGCCCGGCCCTGCTCGGCCGACATCGATCCCGACAGCGTGCGTCTCGTCGCAGGTGGAAGCCAGTCATCCCACAGAAAACCCGCAACCTCGACAGTGTCTTCGGAATGGCGGACCAGAGAGAGCCACCCGTCGGAGTCCCGGTCGGACTTGGCCCACGCGGACAACACCTGACGACTCAACACCGCATCTCCTCCCGAACCGGACACCTTGCGTCACATTCAAGCGCGCAGCACTGACAATCACGCGGCAAGCAGGGGAGATGTAGTACGAACGAACGACATAGAGGATGCGGGGCAGACACTCCGCAGGCTCGCAGCCGCAACACCACGTGAGCTGCCTACACCGAACCCTGTTTGCGACCACTCGACGCGCTCAACCTGGCGGCGACCTGCGATGCCCCAGACCCGCGTGATGACCGATTTCTGCTGCTACGAATGCAGAGTGGCCGACGCTGCGCGCGGTGGCGTTCTGACCGTGGTCGCACCTGGGTGACGGTCCGGCAGCGGAGTCAACGAGCAGTCATGCCGCCGACCCCCGTGGGAGTCGGCGGCATGAACCGTCATGTCATGAGGTGTGGACCGCGGCCCTCACCTCGGTGCGTCAGAACGGCCAGTTGCGTGGGTAGGCGAACAGGTACCGGTCGGTGGCGGCACCCAGGTCGGGGGTGTCGGTCTTGTACGGACCCTCACGCGCCCCGTCGAAGTCACCGATCCACAACCAACACCGGCCCCAGGTCTGCAGCGAGCCGATTCCGAACAGGAAGCCGTTGCCGCCCCGCACTTTGATGGGGGTCCCGATGTCGTGGCTCTTCGAGCTGCACAGCCGGTCGCTGAGCGAGGTGATCGAATTGCCGGTGTAGTTGGGACCGTCGAACTGCACGCCCACCACCACCTCGCCGCCGCCGCCGGGAAAGACAACGTTGCTTCCAGCCAGGGGGTCGGACGCGATCGCAACGGCGGAGTTGTACGCGTTGCGCTGCACGTTGTACGCGGGATCGGACGGGTCGGTGGTCACCTTGCCGCCCGACGCCGCCGAGATGGCCTCGCGGAACGATCCGTAGCAGGTCTGCGTGCCGGTGTCGGCGTTGGCGACGCAGTGCTTGGTCGCGGCGTGCGCGACGTTGTCCTGCTGGAATCCCGCGACCACACCGAGCGCAAGCATCGATGCAATCGCAAATCGTGACATTTTCATCTGTTGTGTCTCCTCTGGTCTCAACCACACAGGCGCGCGCGGTCGCCGCCCATGGCTCGGCTCTGTGTGTAGATCACGTCCTGCCCATTGGCTCGGGGCGAGGTCACCTCCATGGTGAGGTAGTGAATGTAGTGTCCGTAAAACGGCTTCTCGAAATGAATCTCGTACGTTCCTCTGATGGTTTCCATCTGCTTGCCGAAGTAGATGTTTCCAACGGAATACGCCGGTACGCTGATGGCCGTGGTGTCGCTGACAGTCGACTGCTGATTCCACTCGTGCTGATACGTGACCTTGTAGCCGATCATGAACTCCTTAACCGCACCCGAGCTGAACTTGAACGAGTAGCCGAGTGAGTTCGAGGAGAAGGTGGTGTGGCTCCACCCGATCGAATTCGTCTGATTACGTCCCGTGCAGTTGTTGGAGGTTGCGACAGACGTGCTCGGCTGCACGCTCAGCCGTGGCGCACCGTCGGGGTGGAAGACGCAGTAGTCGGCCCAATCGCACGCGTCCAGCAGCTCGGTGTTGGTCGGCCCCGCAGCGTGGGCAACCCCGGTGGGTGCCACGATGCTGATACCGACGGCGCTGGCCGCGCCGATCACGGCGGCGAGAACCTTGCGCGCCCTCATCGCCGGCACCCGGACAGCTCGGCTGCAGTCATCTTGGCCGTGCGCGCCGTGGTCACCTCGGACTGGTCGTCGGCAGGACCAGTCATCGAGAAGGGCACGTAGTGCACGAATGAGCCGTCCACGCGGGACCCGAAGTACATCTCGTAGGTGCCGCTGACGGTCTGCATGGCCGGGCGTCGGGTGATCCAGCCCTTTTCACCAGCGCCGATCACCACACTGTTGGCGCGGGTGACGGTCGACGACGAACCCCAGCGGTGCCCGTAGGTGATCTCGGTTTCGGTCTTGAACACCGCCAACCAGCCGCCGGGAATACCGCCCTCGGTCGTCAGGATCACCGACAGGCCCACGCTGTTGCTCTCGCCTACGGTGTCGGTCCAGGTGATGGTCTTGGTAGACGTGCCGGGGCCGCAGTTGAACAACGTTCCGCCGACCTGGTGCTCAGCGCCGAGAAAGACGCGGGGAGCGCCGTCCCGGTGAAATGTGCACGAATCGGTCTTCTCGTTGCACAGCTCGATGAGGTCGCGATTACTGAGTGCACTGGCGGTTCCGGGTCCGGCGAGTGTTGCCACCGCCAGCGCGGCCCCGGTCAGGGCAATGGGCACACTGGCGCGACGAAAGCGATTCCGCCGGGATTTGCCCGAATTGGGGGATATAGCGATATTCGCATGGTGCGAATAGTTTCTCTCTGTTGTCATGCGCCGTACTTTCTCGGAACGAACGATGGGGAGGGGTTTTGCCGGGCCGGTGCGCTCAAGTTAGCACCGCAGGAGAATTACGCGAACACTTCGAACTTTTTGTTCACCCAACTCACGGAATTTGTTCCCGCCGCGCTCCACCGGCGTAGGTATTCCCACCCGATCAATTCGGTCGTTCGCGACAATTCGGCAATAAACGTGGCGTGGAACGCAGACATCAGCCCATTCCTCGCCGCGTGGTGCGCAGGCCCCGCCGCCTTCCAGACTGTCCTGGCACTCGGCGCGCCGTGGGCTGGCGCGGCAGGGGGCGGTGCGCACACCCGGGGTCCTGCCCCTTTGGCTACGCATGGCCAGCGGCGTCGCGGCCGGCCATCGACCCCATCCCGGGCGACAGCGTTCGCGACGGCCCAACTGACGCCGAAAGCCGGCCACCGCGAACGGTGACCGGCTTTCGGTTGTGTCTGATGAGTCAGACTGTCTGTCGAGTCAGACTGGGGGGATCAGAATCCCATCCCGCCCATCTCGTCGCCACCGGGCATGGCCGGGGCCGGGTTCTTCTCCGGCTTGTCGGCGACGACGGCCTCGGTGGTGAGGAACAGAGCCGCGATCGAGGCTGCGTTCTGCAGCGCCGAGCGGGTCACCTTCACCGGGTCGTTGATGCCGGCGGCCAGCAGGTCCTCGTACACACCGGTGGCGGCGTTGAGGCCGGTTCCGATGGGCGAGTTGCGGACCTTGTCGGCGACCACGCCGGGCTCGAGGCCCGCGTTGAACGCGATCTGCTTGGCCGGGGCCTCCAGCGCGACGCGCACGATGTTGGCACCGGTGGCCTCGTCACCCTCGAGGGTGAGCGCATCGATGGCCGCCTCGGACTGCAGCAGGGCCACGCCACCACCGGCGACGATGCCCTCTTCGACCGCAGCCTTGGCGTTGCGCACAGCATCCTCGATGCGGTGCTTGCGCTCCTTGAGCTCCACCTCGGTGGCCGCGCCCGCCTTGATGACGGCCACGCCACCGGCCAGCTTGGCCAGGCGCTCCTGCAGCTTCTCGCGGTCGTAGTCGGAATCGCTGTTCTCGATCTCGCCGCGGATCTGGGCCACACGACCGGCGATGGCGTCGGAGTCACCGGCACCCTCGACGATGGTGGTCTCGTCCTTGGTCACGACCACCTTGCGGGCGGTGCCGAGCAGCGCGACGTCGGCGCTCTCCAGCGACAGACCGACCTCTTCGCTGATGACCTCGCCACCGGTGAGAATGGCGATGTCGGCCAGCATGGCCTTACGGCGGTCACCGAAGCCGGGAGCCTTGACGGCAACCGACTTGAAGGTGCCACGGATCTTGTTGACCACCAGGGTCGACAGGGCTTCACCTTCGACGTCCTCGGCGATGATCAGCAGCGGCTTACCGGCCTGGATGACCTTCTCCAGCAGCGGCAGCAGGTCCTTGACGGTGGAGACCTTGCCCGAGACCAGCAGGATGTAGGGGTCCTCGAGGACCGCTTCCTGACGATCGGCGTCGGTGACGAAGTAGCCCGAGATGTAGCCCTTGTCGAAGCGCATACCCTCGGTCAGCTCCAGCTGAAGGCCGAAGGTGTTGGACTCCTCGACCGTGATGACGCCTTCCTTGCCGACCTTGTCCATGGCCTCGGCGATCAGCTCACCGATGGACGGGTCGCCGGCGGAGATGCCTGCGGTCTGGGCGATCTGCTCTTTGGTCTCGACCTCTTTGGCGCTCTTGAGCAGCGACTCGGTGACGGCCTCGACGGCCTTCTCGATGCCGCGCTTGAGGCCCAGCGGGTTGGCGCCGGCCGCGACGTTGCGCAGGCCCTCACGCACGAGCGCCTGGGCGAGCACGGTGGCGGTGGTGGTGCCGTCGCCGGCGACGTCGTCGGTCTTCTTGGCGACTTCCTTGACCAGCTCGGCGCCGATCTTCTCGTACGGGTCCTCCAGCTCGATCTCCTTGGCGATGGACACGCCATCGTTGGTGATCGTGGGAGCGCCCCACTTCTTCTCGAGCACGACGTTGCGACCCTTGGGTCCCAACGTCACCTTGACAGCATCCGCGAGGCTGTTGAGGCCCCGCTCGAGGCCGCGACGGGCCTCTTCGTCGAACGCGATTTGCTTGGCCATTGCGAAGTGATCCTCCGATAGGGGGTGACACTGAAGTTCATGGCCGGACTCGGTGCCCGCGACGGACGACCGGGGTGTCAGTTAGGACCCGATCTCACCGTCCCGACCTGGCACTCCCGGTTCGAGAGTGCCAACAGCATTTTTAGCACTCGCCTGGGGTGAGTGCAAGGTCGTGGGGTTGGCACCGGCAATCTGTACGACTGCCTGCACGCGGGCCGGTCCGTCCGAGTACCGTCTGCGCTCGTGAACGCCTTGCTGATCATCATCGTCGCGGTACTGCTCATCGCCCTGGTCTTCCTGCTGTTCCGGGTGCTGGGCAACAAAAAGGAGGACAAGGAGGCAGCGCTGCGCGATCGCGCCTACGCGCCGCGCGACCCGTTCTCCACCGCCGACGACGACGCAGTGCGCGGCAACCCGCGCACCCTCAAGCCCGGCGACCTCGTGGAGATCCGAGGTCAGAGCTACTTCGTGCGTGGCACGTTGATGTTGGAACAAAGCGGCTTTCGCTGGACCGAGAACTTCCTCGACACCGGAGTGGGCGTCAAGGGTTGGATCTCGGTGGAAGAGGACCCCGATTTGGAGGTGGTCCTGTGGTCGGAACTGCAAGGAGTGACCATCACCCCAGGCGCCCCCACCATCGAACTGGAGGGCCGCTCATACCGCTTCGACGAATCCGGTAACGCCCGGTTCACCTCGATGGGAACCACCGGTTTGACCACCGGTGTGATGGCGTATCAGGACTATGAGGCCGGCAACGACCGACTCTCGTTCGAAGACTACGGATCTGGCTGGGAATGCGCTCGCGGGCAGGTCCTGAGCCGAGCCGAGTACCGCATCTTCCCGGCCGGCAGCACACCCGAGGGCAGCGTCTGATGCTGGCCCACCTCGACATCCCGTTCGTCGACACCGACCCCCGCCGCCTTGCGCTGAGCCTGGACACCGGGCAACTGCCCGCACTCTCCCAGCTCACAGCACAGCTCGGTGGGATGACGGTGACCCTGGCGTTGCTCGGCGCCAGCCACCAGGTGCGTGTCAGCACCGCCGACACCGCGCACGTGCTGACCGAAACCCTGGCCTGCCTGCCGGGCCGCGAGCCCTATCTCCCTGCCCGGCAGGATCATTCGCAGCACAGTTTCATCTCCCGG
Organism: Williamsia sp. CHRR-6; assembly: GCF_018474015.1. Lineage (GTDB taxonomy): Bacteria > Actinomycetota > Actinomycetes > Mycobacteriales > Mycobacteriaceae > Williamsia_A. The sequence continues at coordinate 146,976 of NZ_JAHCSG010000003.1, forward strand.
GTGGACACCCACGACGGGCGCGGTTTCGCCGAGGCGGTCGCGCGGATCCTCTCCGACGCCTCCGACGCACCCCACGGGATCGTGGGTCACTACCCGGGCAGACCCGATGCGGTAACCGCCGTGATCGCCGAGGCCACCGACGCCGGGATCGCCTGGGACAGCTGGCACACCTACCCCCAACACCACCAGATCGTGGTCACCCGAAGCCAATTCACCATCGCGCCAGACTTCACGGGAGGCAACCGATGACCACGCCACCCCCGTTCCCACCACCGCCGAACAATCCACCCCCGTTCCCACCCCCGCCGAACAACCCACCCCCGTTCCCACCACCACCGAACAACCCACCCCCGTTCCCACCCCCGCCACTCCCCCCACCACCGCCTGGCCCGCCACCCGGCGGCGGGTTCGACGGGACCGACGGATCGGATGACGACCGTGCACGGCGGCTGAAGAAGATCCGAAACCTGATCATCATCGCCATCACCCTGGTGGCCGTTGTCGCGCTTGCCTTCTCGTGTTCCCGCTCGTCGTCGGGTAGCGACGCGCGCGCCTACATCTCCAAGAACTACAGCCGCGCGTCGTCGCTGGATGCTCCCGGCATCACCGCCTACACCACCGGCAAGTCCACCAGCTCGGTACTCAAGGCGGTACGAAAAGCCGAGCGGCCCATCGATTCGCGCCGCGCCTCATCGGCGGGGCAGACTGGCGACTTCCTGCAGTACAACCGCTACATCGTGGCCGTCTTCCCCCGGGGCAGCGGCAGCCAGGTGACCATCAGCCGCGATTACGACAGTGGCTACCGCCACTACAACTCGTATGTGGGCGGGTTCTGGGTGTCGCGGCCCAACTTCTCATCCACCGGTTCAGATTTCCGCGGCGGCGGCAGCGGTACCGGTAAATAGCTCTGCCTCAACCTTTTTCACTCGACTTCGACAGGAGCACATCATGGTCGACCTGGACAACCTCGCCGAGAACGCCCGCGACGCAGCCGCCTACGGCGCGCTGGGGCTGGTATTGATGATCATCGGTTTCGCCGCCGTAGACGCCGTGACGCCCGGCAATCTGCGCAAGCAGGTGTGGGAGGACCGCAGCCGCAACGCATCCACCTTGGTCGCCTCCAGCCTTCTCACCGTCGCGGTGATCATCGTGGCGTCCATCCGAGCCAGCGAAGGGAACCTGGCCACCGGGCTGATCTACACCCTGGTGTACTCGCTGATCGGGATCGTGTTGATGGCGCTGTCCTTCTACATCGTCGACCTGCTCACCCCCGGTGATCTGGGCGCGACGTTGATGGCCGACGAGGGACACCCGGCCGTGTGGGTCACCTCGGCGATGCACCTGGGCTTCGGGTTCGTGATCGCCGCCGCCATCCTGTGACCGACGTTTCCACCCCGGTCGACTCACCGCCATCAGAGCCGGCGGCGGCGGCCACCCGACCGCGCTGGGCGCGCACCGCACTGCTGGCGGTGGTGTTCATCTGCGCCGCATGCGGTTTGGTGTACGAGCTGGCGCTGGTCACCCTGGGTTCATACCTGATCGGCAACACAGCCACCCAGGCATCCATCGTGTTGGCGGTGATGGTGTTCGCCATGGGCATCGGGTCGCTGGCCGCCAAACCCCTGCAGCGCCACGCCACCATGGCGTTCGCGCTCATCGAGCTGCTGCTGGCAGCGATCGGTGGGCTGTCGGTGCTGCTGCTCTACGGCGCGTTCGCCTACCTCGAGCTCTACACGCCGGGCCTGGTGGTGGTGGCGTTCGTGCTGGGCGTACTGATCGGCGCCGAGATCCCGCTGTTGATGGTTCTGCTGCAGCGCATTCGGGCCCAGTCACCTGGTTCTGCGGTGGCCGACATGTTCGCCGCCGACTACATCGGTGCGCTGCTGGGTGGGCTGGCGTTCCCATTCCTGCTGTTGCCGTTGCTCGGTCAGATCCGGGGGGCCATCGCGGTCGGGATCGTCAACGCTGTGGCCGGGGTGTTCCTGGTGTTCGTGCTGTTCGGTCACGAGTTGCGCCGCCGCGAGCAGGTCGGGTTCGGGTTGGGCGCCATCGTCGTGATCAGCCTGCTCCTGGGGGCGTTTGCCTACTCCACCACCTTCGAGACGACTGCGCGCCAAGCGCTCTACCGCGACCCGATCGTCTACTCCCGCCAAACGCCGTATCAGGACATCGTCATCACCCAGCGCACCCTGCCGGGCCTGGGTCCCGACACGCGGCTCTACCTCAACGGAGACCTGCAGTTCTCGTCCATCGACGAGTACCGCTACCACGAGGCGCTGGTGCATCCGGTGCTCGCCGGCCCGCACCGACGGGTACTCATCCTCGGCGGTGGCGACGGCCTGGCGATGCGAGAGGTGTTGCGCTACAACGATGTCGACTCGGCCACGTTGGTGGAGCTGGATCCGACGATGGTGCAACTGGCGCGCACCGACCATCGGCTGCGGGCGCTGAACAAGAACTCGATGAACGATCGGCGGGCGCGGGTGATCGCCGCAGATGCGTTCGCCTGGCTGCGCAACAACGGTGAGCAGTTCGACGCGATCATCGTCGACATGCCCGATCCGGACGAAACGGCCACCGCCAAGCTGTATTCCGCAGAGTTCTACACGTTGGTTCGGGCCCATCTCGCGCCCGGCGCGCGGATGGTGGTGCAGTCCGGATCGCCGTATTTCGCACCAAAGTCGTACTGGTGCATCGATGCAACGCTGCAGGCCGCCGGCCTGCGCACCATGCCGTATCACGTGGATGTTCCAAGCTTTGGCGATTGGGGCTTCTTCCTCGCCGCCACCGACTCCTCCCCCGCGTTGCGACTGGCTGCGCCGCCCGGCTTGCGGTTCCTCAGCGCCACCGAGTTGGCCTCGGCCGCAACCTTTCCCCTCGACCGCGGCTACCGATCGATGCCGGTGTCGACGCTGATGAATCCGCGTATCCTGCAGTACCAGCAGTCGGAGTGGGCCGCCTACTGATCTGGGTACCGGTCCCGACCTGGATCTCATCCCTTCGGCGCATCGGTTCCACCTTTCACCGGTTCTGTCCCACAGCGGTCGCCGTCACAGTGAACGGGTGACTCGCACCGATCCCGCCACCGCCGCCACCACAGCGCCATCCACTCGGCTGCCGACGCTGGACGTGTTGCGCGGCCTGGCCATCCTGGGCACGCTGGCCTCCAACATATGGTTCTTCACCATCTCGGTGGGATCCACATTTCCCACCAGCCGCTGGGATGTCGAGAGTCTCGTCACCTGGCTGCCCAACGGCAAGTTCCTGGCACTGTTGACTATCCTCTTCGGGGTCGGGATCACCATCCAGCAGCAGGCGGCGCGACAGGCCGAACGCGCCTGGCCCGGAACGTATCTGGTGCGGTGCGTGATCCTGTTCCTCGACGGACTGATCAACTACTACTTCGTCATCACCTTCGATGTGCTGCGGGTGTATGCCGTGGTCGCGTTCGTGGTGGCGTTTCTGGTGTTGTTCAGCGATCGGCTGCAGTGGTTGTGGCTCAGCGTGTTCGCCGGGGTCCACGGCTGGTATCTGTGGCATGTGGCCACCACTCCGGCCGTTCGCGAGGCACCGGCGCCCGAGATCGGCTACGCCCCGGTCGATTCCGGCCCGGTGGGTCCACCGTCATGGCTCGACACGGTGCGACTCAATCTCCGCGATTTCCACTGGGGCTTCGACATCACCACAGAGTTCCAGACGCTGCCCTTCTTCGTCGCGGCGCTGTTCCTGCTGGGTGGGCTGCTTTATCGGCGCGGGATCTTCGAACCTCGCGGCCGGGTGCTGCGTTATTGGTCGATGGCCGTGGGGTTCGGCGTCTGTCTGCCCGCCGATTTCGTGGTGGCCATCGTGCTGGGCGAGGGGTGGAGCCCGTTTGGCCGATACGGGTTCGCCGCCGGGGTGGCGTTGGCCCTGCTCGCGACTATCGCCGAGGTCCATCTGCGCACTCGTCGCGTGGGCCGTGTGGGCCGGGCCTTGGCGCTGGTGGGCCGGATGGCCCTGAGTTGCTATCTGCTGCAGAACATCCTGGCCCTGATCGCAGAACAGACTTTCCTACGCTCGCAGATGTTCTTCTACGCCAACCGTTTGGTCACCACCGTGTCGCTGTGGGCGGGTATCTGCGTGATCCTCATCGCCTTCTGCGCGGTGTGGCTGCGCTTTTTCGACCGCGGTCCGATGGAACAGATCTGGCGGTGGGCGTTTCGGGCCATCACGACTCGTCGATCCGCCTGACACTCACGGCACGCTCGACGCCTCATGTCGGCACGATCGACGCCTCGTTTCGGCACGCTCGACGCCATATTTCGGCACGCTCGACGCCATATTTCGGCACGGTCGACGGGTGGGTCAGGGGTGGTGGCGGGGTCGCAGACGGGTACCGGGCAGGGTGGGTGCGGGAATCCAAGCACGTTCACCCACATATCCGTTGACCGTCCCGAACCGCTCGGTGCGGTCCTGCCACTGAGCTCGATACTCGACGATCTCCTCGTGGGTGCGGCCGATGAAGTTCCACCACATGATGATCGGTTCAGCGAACGGGGTGCCACCGAGCAACAGGCACCGCAACGGCGTACTCCCCGTGTTGGCGATCGACACCGCTGTGGCCCCAACACCCTGATACGCCAGATCGCCTGCGCTGAGCATCGTTTCGCCGATCGTCGCCGCACCCTTGTCGACCAGCACGCCGTGTTCGAAGCCCGGGTCCACCGGCAGGCTGACCGTGGCCTGCGGGTCGATGACGACCTCGGCCCCCAGCAGCGGGGTGACGGTGGGTACCGGCGACACCGACCCGGCCAACTCACCCAGGAACACCCGCAGCGATGCCCCGCGCACCGACACCGGTTGTGGGACATGATGATCGAACCGGCGCGGGCCGTTGCGCACCGCATCGGGCAGCGCCAGCCACAGCTGCGCCCCATGCAGGATGGTGGTCGTGCCCGTGGACACCTCAGAGTGGCAGATGCCTGCGCCCGCCGTCATCAGGTTCAGCTCCCCCGGACGCACCATCGCGTGCACGCCATCGCTGTCGCGGTGTTCGATCTCCCCGGCGAACAACCAACTCACGGTGGCCAGCCCGGTATGCGGGTGCGGGGCCACATCCATCCCCGCCGAGACCGAGACATCCTGCGGCCCATAGTGATCGATGAAACACCAGGCGCCGATCAGCGACCGGTGTCGCTGCGGCAGGGTGCGCCGCACCAGCATGGCGCGCGGCCCACCCAACGGCACCTCACGCGCGGTCAACACCTCCACCGCAGGCTGGGTGTTCACGCGCGCACCGGGGCCAGCGCCATCACGTCGGACACCAGACGTCGCACCACCTCGTCGTTCACCGGCAACCCGAACAACACCCGGTGATACAGCGGCGCCATCGCGTGATCGAGTACCTGGTCCACCGTCGGCCCCGACTCACCGCGCTCGGCGGCCCGCGAGAGCATCGACTGCACCTGCTCGGCCCGCTCGTCGAAACAGATGTTGCGGTCGGGGGCCCCGTCGCGGGCACCCACCACCGCGCGTAGGTAGGTGGTGCGTTCGGGGCGGGTGATGTCGGCGGCGATGGCCCGCGCCCACTGCTGGAGATCACCGCGCAGGCCGCCGGTGTCGGGCAGCGCGGCCCCACCGGTGAGAGCAGCGACCGCCACCTCACCCAGCAGCACGTCGATGGTGCCCCAGCGGCGGTAGATGCTGGTCGGGTTCACGCCGGCACGCTCGGCCACCTGCGGGATGGTCATCGAATAGCGGTGACCCTCACTGACCAGTGCGCCCACTGCCGCGTGGACATCGGATTGCACCCGGGCGCTGCGCCCACCGGGGCGGGCTGCGCGACGTCGCTCAGCAGTCATGCCGACGATTATTGCAAACGCTATGGCTTTTAGATGCTGGCGTTTGCTAACCTTTCTTAAAGCAAAGGGGTTTGCTTTCTGACCAGGAGGACGTGTGAACCGCATCCGGCTGACCCGCACGACCGCCTTCTGGTCGGTGGCTGGCACGTCGACCGTCGCGCTGCTCGCCTCGGCCGCGCCGTCTCCGCTATACCCGGTCTACCAGCGGGTATTCGGATTCTCCGCGCTCACCCTCACCGCCATCTTCGCCGTCTATGTGCTGGCGTTGGTGGGCACGCTGCTCACCGTCGGATCGATCTCCGACCAAGTTGGTCGCCGTCCCGTGCTCGCAGTGTCCATCGTGTTGCTGATCGCCAGCATGGCCCTGTTTCTCACCGCCGACGGTGTCACCTCACTGCTGGCGGCCCGGTTCCTGCAGGGGATCGCCACGGGCGCACTCACCGGCACCATCAGCGCCTACATGGTCGACCTGGCACCCACCCCACGTCTGGGCGGACTGGTGAGCACCGCCAGCCCGCCGCTGGGTCTGGCCCTGGGGGGCGTGGTGTCCGGCGCCCTGGTGCAATACGCGCCGCACCCGCGTCAACTGATCTTCGTGCTGCTGATCATCACCCTGGCCGCACTGCTCGCACTGGTCTGCGTGCTCGAAGAATCCGCACCGTCACAGGGGTTCTCGTCACGACGGCACTTCTGGCAGACGGTCGCGCCACGGGCCGCGGTACCAGCCTCGGTCCGGACGGTCTTCTGGGTGGGGCTGCCGATCCTGGCCGCCACCTGGTCGCTGGCCGGACTGTATCTGTCGCTCGGTTCCTCGGTGGTGGCACGGCTTCTCGGCGTCACCAACCACGCCACCGCAGGTGCGGTGATCGGCGCCTTCTTCGGTGCCGCCGCGATCTGCGCCACCATTTCGTCGCTGTGCACCCGATCGTCGGACACCGCCGCCGGACTGCGTCGACTGATCGGCTTCAGCGCGCTGGGTGTGGGGGTGTGTCTCAGCCTGCTCGGCACCGAGACCTCCTCGACCGCTTTGTATCTGGCCGGATCGGTGGTGGCCGGGGCCGGTTTCGGGGTCAGCATGCACCTGGTGATGTCGGGGCTGGCCGAGACCGCCGATCCCGCCGAACGTGGCCGCGTGTTCGCGGCCGTCTACGCCGTCAGCTACATCGCATTCAGCGTGCCCGCCGTGGTGGCGGGTTACCTGACCATCCACGTGGGACTCCGCGAGACCACGCTCGGCTATGGCATCTTCGTCATCGCCCTGGTCGCACTCGCGGCAGTCCTCACCATCCGACAGAGGATTCGTCTGCATCGAGTTGATCCACTCGCAGCCGCAGACGACGCCTTCTACGCAGGGCTGGCTGCGGGCCCGATCACACCGAGGGTATAGATGGGTTATGCACATATCACTGAGCGTCGACGAAGCCGCTTTCCGTGACGACATCCGGAAAATCCTGACGACGAAGATTCCCAAGGATCTTCGCGAGCGATACGCCGCGGGGGCGATGAACTACCCCGACGACCAGATCACCGCCCACAAGATCCTGCATGAGGAGGGTTTGGCCGTCACCAACTGGCCGGTGGAGTGGGGCGGCAAGGACTGGACCCCCGTGCAACGCCAGATCTTCACCGACCAGCTGGCATTGAACAACGTGCCCGACCCGCTGGCCTTCAACTCCTCGATGGTGGGCCCGGTGATCGCCGAGTTCGGTTCTCAGGAACTGAAAGAACGCTTCCTGCCGGCCACCGCCGCGCTGGACATCTGGTGGTGCCAGGGATTCTCCGAGCCCGAGGCCGGCTCCGACCTCGCGTCGCTGAAGACCCGCGCGGTGCGCGACGGCGACCACTACATCGTCAACGGCCAGAAGACCTGGACCACGTTGGCCCAGTTCGCCGACTGGATCTTCGCCCTTGTGCGCACCGACCCCGACGTCAAGAAGCAGGCCGGTATCGGCTTCTTGCTCATCGACATGAAGTCCGAGGGCATCAGTCGCCGCGGCATCCAGCTGATCGACGGCAGCTACGAGGTCAACGAGGTCTTCTTCGACAACGTTCGCGTGCCCGTGGAGAACATGGTCGGCGACGAGAAGAACGGCTGGACCATGGCCAAGTACCTACTGGGCAACGAGCGCAGCGGCGTGGCCCGCACCTCGTGGACCAAGACCGTGGTGGCCCGCGCCAAGGAGATCGCCGCAGGCATCCCGACGGTCGACGGCACCCTCTTGGACGACCCGGACTACTCGCGTCGCTTCGTGCAACTCGAAAACGACCTGCTGGCACTGGAACTCACCGCGCTGCGATCGGTAGCGGCGTCGCAGGAAGGCAAGCCCAGCCCCGTCTCGTCGGTGCTCAAGCTGCGCGGCAGCCAGCTGCAGCAGGCCGCCACCGAACTGCTCGCCGACATCGCCGGAACCGACGCCCTGCCCACCGACGCCGGCGACTCGATCGCCTCGCCGGAGTGGGCGCAACGCGCACTGCCCCGCTACCTCAACACCCGCAAGGTGTCGATCTACGGCGGCTCGTCGGAGGTCCAGCGCGGCATCATCGCATCGTCCATCCTCGGCCTGTAGTTCCTCGGTCGATCTCACACCTGCTTGTGATCTCATAATTGGAGTACCCCAATGGATTTCGAACTGACCGAAGAGCAGACGCTGCTGCGCGACACCGCGCGTGACGTACTGACCAAGGCCTACGACGTGGAGAAGTTGCGCGACGTGGCCGCCACCGACGACGGCTTCAACCGACAGGTGTGGCAGTCGCTGGCCGAGATCGGGCTGCTGGGCCTGCCGTTCGCCGAGGCCGACGGCGGCGCCGGGGCCGGCCCGGCGGAGACGTCGGTGGTGATGACCGAGATCGGTCGCGCCCAGGCACCCGAGCCCTACCTCAACGCCGTGTTGGCACCCGGCACCGCGATCGCGGCCAGCACCGACGACGCGCTGCGGGCGCAGGTGCTCGGTGCGGTGGCCGAGGGCGACCTGCTGTTGGCCTACGCCCACCACGAGCCCGGCGACCGGTGGCCGCGGGCGGCCATCGCCGCCACCGCAACGGTTTCCGGCGACGGTCACACCATCACCGGCGTCAAGAACCCGGTGCTGGCGGGCAACACTGCAGACAAGTTCGTGGTCACCGCCCGCCTCGACGGGGCACCGGCGCTGTTCCTCGTCGACGCCGACGCCGCCGGTCTCACCCGGACTCCGTATCGCACCAACGATCGTCGTCGCGGCGCACAGCTGGCGCTGGACGCCACCCCGGCCCGGCTGATCCCGGTCGCCGACGCCGAGCAGGTCATCGCCCACGTGGAAGCTGTCACCCAGGTGGCGCTGTGCGCCGAGGCCGTGGGTGCGCTGGAGACAGCATTGGCGCAGACCACCGATTACCTCAAGCAGCGCAAGCAGTTCGGGGTGCCGCTCAAGACCTTCCAGACGCTGACCCATCGCGCCGCCGACATGTACGTGGAGGTGGAGTTGGCTCGCAGCCTCAGCCTGTACGCCACGTTGCGCTTGGCCGAGGGCGCCGCCGACGCGGCCACCCTGTCGCAGGCCAAGGTGCAGATCGCGCAGTCGTCGCGGCTGGTGGGTCAGGAAGCCATCCAGTTGCACGGCGGGATCGGCCTGACCGCCGAGTACCCGGTGGGTCACGTGGTGAGCCGCCTGTCGGCCATCTCCAAGACCCTGGGCGGCGCCGACGAACATCTGCGGTCGTTGACCAAGTCGGTGGCCGATCACGACATGCTCACCCTGATCTGACCCACACCCACCCCGTTCGCGCTCCACTTGTTGACTTGCGCTCCAGGTATGTCTGGAGCAAACGGCAAAAGGTGGAGCGCGAACGTGTGTCATGCTGACCGCATGGCTACTCCCCTGCTGGAAGCATCGACCGACATCAACGCCGGCCCCGCCCAGGTGTGGGCGATCATCTCCGACCTCAAGCGGATGGGCGAGTGGAGCCCCCAGTGCCGCAAGGTGATCGTGGTGGGCGGCGAGGTGAAACAGGGTGCTCGCACCATCAACGTCAACCGACGTGGACTGCTCACTTGGCCCACCACGGCCACGGTGGTCACGTTTGCCCCCGAGAAGGCAATAGCGTTCCGCATCACCGAGAACCGCACGGTGTGGAGCTACGAGATCACCCCGACCCCCACCGGCGTGCGTCTGACCGAACGCCGCGAGGCCGCCGGGGGCAAGACCACCGCACTGTCGTCGTTCCTGGTGTCAAAAGCGCTCGGCGGCAACGACTCCTTCGAGGCAGAACTCCAGGAGGGCATGCGCGAGACGCTGGTCAAGATCAAGGCCGCCGCCGAGAAGAGCTGACCGCTGCGCTCCCCCACCGACTCGCGCTGGCGGGGGCGTCACTCGGCCAGCTTGGCCACCGCCTGAGCCCACAGAAAGTACTTGTTGGTGCCCAGGTCCTTGACCGTCGTGATGTTGAAAGTCTCCTTGAGCAGCTCCGCATGACGTGGGCTCAGTCCCTGCAACGCGTCCACCGGCGCACCGGCCAGCTCGTCGATCGGCTTGTCCTCGAATGCCTTGTCGAACTTGTCCTTGAATCCGGCCATCTGACACTCCCTCGTCCCTGTCCGCCCCCAACAGGCCGACACGTGCGAATCACCTTACGAGCGAATATCGGGGGGACGCCGGGGTTCTGGTGAACTCGCGGCGACAACCAGTCCATCATGCGCTGGTCATCAACCGATCCATCAACGCAGGCAGGTCGACGATGGAGTCGATGATGTGATCGGGGACGGGCGCGAACTCGTCGGATTCCAACGCCGCCAACGTTTCGGTGCGAAACTTGCCGGTACGCACCAAGACTCCGACCAACGCCGAGGCCTGCGCACCCAACACGTCGCTGTGCAGGTCATCGCCGACCATCACCACCGATGTCGGATCGAGGCCCAGCATGTCGACCGCCGCCCGAAACCCCCACGGCGACGGCTTGCCGATGGCCCGGATCGTGCGTCCCGCAGCCTTTTCCAGACCCTCCAGGTACACGCCGGTGTCGATGCGGATGCCCTCGGTCGTCGACCACGTCATGGACCGATGCATCGCGATCACCGGCACCCCGGCCACCATCAGCTCGAACACCCGCGACAACGCGTCATGGGAGAACTCCGGCCCGGCCCCGCCGAGCACCACCACGTCAGGCGTCACCCGCGCATCGGTGACCACCTCCACCCCCGACATGTCCTCGACGACCGGGCCACGGTTGAGCACCCACACCGTCGCGCCGGGATGTTGCGCGCGCAAGTACTCGGCCGTGAGCCGGGCCGCCGAGAAGATCTCGTCCGGCGCCACCGCGAACCCCAGCTCGGTGAGCACCTCGGCCAACTGCGTACGCGACTTGGAGGTGGTGTTGGTGAGGAACATCCGCGGGATGGCCCGTTGCGCCAACTGCTCGACAGCCTGCACCGCACCGGGGATGGGACGCCACGAGGTGACCAGCACCCCGTCGATGTCCAGCAGCAACCCCGAAACCATAATCACCGAATCTAGTCGGTTCGCCCAGCTCTGGCATGCTGGCGACATGGCCGCTCCAACGACACTCCCCGCCCGCGTCACCGCCCTGATGGACCGCGCCCGCACCGACCTGACCGCCGCGGTGGCCTTCGCCTCGGTGCAGGAGGACCCTGCCCGCGCCGAGGCGAGCCGTGCATCGGCCGACTGGGTGGCCGACCGGTTGCACGAGTTGCACCTGCAGCCACAGACCATCACCACCTCCGACGGCAGCCACTCCGTCATCGGCCACCGCCCCGGCCCACCCGGATCACCCACCGTGCTGCTCTACAGCCACCACGACGTTCAGCCCGCAGGTGAGCAGACCCAGTGGCACTCAGATCCGTTCACCCTCACCGAACGTGACGGCCGCTGGTATGGGCGCGGCGCCGCCGACTGCAAGGGCAACCTGGTGGCCCACCTCACGGCACTGCGAGCCATCGGATTCGAGTCACCTGACACCGAGATCGGTTGCGGCGTAAGGGTGGTCATCGAGGGGTCCGAGGAAAGTGGCGGGCAGGGCCTAGACGACCTGACCCGCGAGCGTCCCGAACTCTTCACTGCCGACATGATCCTCATCGGCGACACCGGCAACGTGGCCGTCGGGCGCCCCACCCTGACCACCAGCCTGCGCGGGGTGGCAAATGTGAAGATCACCGTCTCCACCCTGGCCTCGGGTGTGCACTCCGGGCAGTTCGGCGGCGCCGCCCCCGACGCGTTGGCGGCCCTGATCGCGGCGCTGGCCACGCTGCGCGACGCGGCGGGCAACACCACCGTCGACGGACTCGACACCGACCAGACCTGGGCCGGCGCACCCTATGATCCGGCCGTGTTTGCCTCGGACGCAACGGTTCTCGACGGAGTACAGGTGATCGGGTCAGGGACCCCCGCCGACATGGTGTGGGCCCGACCGGCAGTGACCGTGATCGCGTTGGACGCCCCGCGCAGCGACTCGGCCGCCGCAGCCGTGACACCACAGGCCAGCGCGGTGTTGAACCTGCGCGTGCCGCCCGGGATGGACCCGACCAACGCGCGCGACGCGCTCGCGGCGCACCTGCGTCGCGCGGTGCCGTGGGGCGCGCACGTCGACATCCAACCCGAGGCCACCGGCGCGCCGTTCTTCGCCGACACCACCGGCCCCGGCTACCGCAGCCTGACCGCCGCCCTGCACCAGGCCTACGGCACCGAGGTGGTCCACTCCGGGCAGGGCGGCTCCATCCCGCTGTGCACCGTGTTGCAAGAACTCAACCCGCAGGCCGAGATCGCGCTGCTGGGCGTGGAGGAGCCGCGGTGCCGTATCCATGCCCCCGACGAGAGCGTCGACCCGGCCGAGCTGGAACGTACGGCACTGGCCGAGGCGTTGTTCCTCAGCGATTTCGGCCGATGAGCGCCCACCGACACACCCACGCCGGTCCCGGTTTTCGGTCGGTCGACGACCACATCGCCACCGTCGCAGCATTGTTCGGTCCGCCGCGAGTGATAACGGTCCCGATCGCTGATGCGCTGGGTCGCGCCCTGGCCATCGATGTCATTGCTGCCGTTGCGCTTCCGGGTTTCGACAACTCGGCCATGGATGGCTACGCGGTGCGATCGGTCGACGTGGTGCAGGCAACCGCGGCCACGTCGGTGAGACTGCCTGTGGCCCAAGACATCCCGGCGGGCCGCACCGATGTGCTGACCCTGCTGCCCGGCACCGCGCACCGCATCATGACCGGCGCGCCGCTGCCCCTTGGCGCCGACGCGGTGGTCCCGGTGGAGGCCACCGACGCGGGCACCGACACCGTGACGATCAGGGAATCGGTTCCGGCCGGGGCCAGTGTGCGCCGGGCCGGATCAGACATCGAGGTCGGCGAGCCGGCTCTGCCCGCAGGCACCGTGGTGACCCCACCGGCCATCGGACTGCTGGCCGCTCTCGGTCACGCACAGGTGGAGGTGATCGCGCCGCTGCACGCGGTGGTGCTCTCCACCGGCTCCGAACTGGTGGCCCCGGGACAACCGTTGGCGCACGGGCAGATCCACGAATCCAACGGCGCCATGCTGTGCGCGGCGCTGCAGTCGGCCGGCGCGATGGCCAGCCTGGTGCATTTCGTGCCCGACGACGTCGAGCAGTTCCGTACGCGACTGGACGCGATCATCGACGGCCACGCCGCGAGCACCCCCGTCGACCTGATCATCACCTCCGGCGGGGTGAGTGCCGGCGCCTACGAGGTGGTCAAGGACGCCCTGACCGGACACGGCGTGGACTTCGTGAAGGTGGCCATGCAGCCGGGCAAACCGCAGGGAAGCGGCCACTACACCACCGTGTCGGGAACATCGCTGCCCATCGTCACGCTGCCGGGTAACCCGGTGAGCGCGCAGGTGTCGTTCGAGGTCTTCGTGCGCGGCCCGCTGCGCGCGACGATGGGTCTGCCGGCGCGGCGTCGGCGCACCCTCGCGACACTCACCGACGCACTGCACTCGCCCGCAGGCACTCGGCAGTTCCGCCGTGGGGTCCTTCGCGCCGGCCCCGCGAACCCGGGCCGCCCCGGCCAGCACAGCGACCCCGACAACCACACCGCCACCGTGGTGCCCATCGGACCGCCGTCCTCGCATCACCTGCGGTATCTGGCCTCGTCGAACGCCTTGATCGACATCCCGGCCGACGTCGTCGACCTTGCCGCAGGCGACGAGGTCGAGGTCATCGTGCTCGACCAACCCTGAACCCACTATCCTGGGCGCTGCGGCGACCGCGCCGCGCGGACGGGGTGGAGAGGCAGATCACGTGGCGAGACGGCCCAGTACCGGCGAGGACGGGGTGGTGACCGAGGCCAGCGGTCTCGCGCACCTGGTCGACCTGATCAAACACACGGTGCCGCCCATCCACCCGGCCGGCATCCCGTTCGTGGCCGGACCGGCGGTGGTGGCCCTCGTGGCCGGACGTCGGCGCTGGATCCGCACCCCGGCGCTGCTGGTGGCCGCCGCCTCGGCCACCTTCTTCCGGCACCCCACGCGTGTACCCCCGGTGGCCACCGGCGTGGTGGTCGCGGCCGCCGACGGTGAGATAGCCCTGGTCGACACCGCAGTACCGCCGACCGATCTCGGTCTCGGCGACGCACCGCTGCCGCGCGTCTCCACCTTCCTGTCGGTGTTCGACGTCCACGTGCAGCGGGCGCCGGTGACCGGTCACGTCGAGTCGGTGGTCCACACTCCCGGCGCCTTCCTCTCCGCCGACCTCCCCGAGGCCAGCAGCCGTAACGAGCGCACCAGCATGCGGCTGCGCACCACGAACGACCAGCAGGTGGGCGTCGTGCAGATCGCCGGCCTCATCGCGCGACGCATCGTGTGCGACGCCGCGGTCGGCGACACGCTCACCGTCGGTGAGACCTACGGTCTGATCCGCTTCGGCTCACGGGTCGACATCTATCTGCCCGCCGGCAGCATCCCGGCGGTGGCGGTCGGTCAGCGCGCGGTGGGCGCCGAGACCATCCTGGCCACCCTGCCGTGATCGACCCCGCCACCGCGCCGGCCCGAACCGCGCGACGCCGACGCCGACGCGCCGGGGAGGCCGGTACCCCCAGGCGGCGCCGATCCATCCGACAGTCGGTGGCCGACAGTCGGCCCCGCGTCACCGACATAGCCGGAATCCGGCTACTGCTGCCCTCGGCGTTGACCATCCTGGCGATCTGCGCAGGACTCTCGGCGGCGAAGTTCGCTCTCGACGGACGGGTGGACCTGTCGGTGGCGATGATCGCCGCGGCCGCCCTGCTCGACGGCATCGACGGCCGCGTGGCCCGGCTGCTGGGTGCCACCACGCGCATCGGAGCCGAACTCGACTCGCTGGCCGACGCCATCAACTTCGGGGTGTCACCGGCGTTGACGATCTACCTGCTGCTGCTCCGCGGCGAGGACCTCGGCTGGGTGCTGGCCCTGATCTTCGTGTGCGCCATCGTGTTACGGCTCGCGCGTTTCAACACGCTGCTCGACGACGACACCGCCCCGAGCTACACCCGCGACTATTTCGTGGGGGTGCCCGCGCCTGCGGCCGCACTGATCGCGATGCTACCGGTGGCCGCCGAGCAACAGTTCGGTATGGGTTGGTGGACGTCGGTGTGGACGGTGGGAGTGTGGCTGCTGGTGTCGGCGGCGCTGGCGGTCAGTCGCATCCCGACTGCGTCGCTGAAGACCTTCGCCATCCCGCCGCGCCTGGTGGCGGGGCTGCTGATCGTCGTCGCGGTGTGCGCAGCACTACTGGTCACCTATCCGTACGTGCTGATGATCGCGTTGATCGTGGCCTACCTGATCCACATCCCGTTCGCGTGGCGAGCCCAGCGCTGGGTGGCCGCACGGCCCGACGCCTGGGACACCCCACCGCGGCAGCGCCGGGCCGAACGCCGGGCGATGCGCGCGGGGGTGCGCAAACGTCCGCGTAAATCCGAAGCGCGACTGGGACTTCGACGCCCCGGGCGATCGAGCCGCTAGGGGCCCGCAGCCCCGCAACGTGGCATCTGTCAGTTGACAGCGACCTGGTAGAACACCGAGTTGGGGCCGCCTGCGGCACCGGGCACACTGCCCACCTGCACCGTGTAGGTCTTGCCTTCCTTTTTACCCATCAGGATCACCACCTGATCACCGCCGACGGCGGTCTTCTGCTGCTGGGTGTAGCCGGCGTCGGTCAGCGTCTTGACGGCCGAATCGAGTGCCGCGGCAACGGTGGCCGTCGCCTGCACGGTCAGATTCCAGCCCTCGGCTGCGGTGCCGCCGGCCGAGAGCACGGTGCCGCGTAGCACCGGGACACGCTCGGCCGGGAAATCCTTGGGCAGCGGCACCCCGACCCCGCTGGACGACGGGGACGCCGACGACGACGACGAGTCCGAACCGCAACCTGCGAGCAGCCCCATCGCGCACAACGCGACCACAACCACTGCCATCACCGTTGCGGTGCGATGGCGCTCGCCGTGGGTCGTGGGTCCCGGGTGCACAGCCATGGTCGTCGTCGTTCCTCTCAGCGATGTGGGTGACGCCCGGCGGCGTCTGCGGATTCCCCGCCGCGAACCGTACCCCGATCGGCCGCTACTATCAGCGCACGCCCGTTTCGCAACGTTTTCCGACGCTGAACGCGTCTGATGCTCCGCGCGCCCCACCGCCACCCCGCCCATCCGACGACGGAGTGCTGAAGTGTTCGCCATCCTGATCGTGCTGACCATCGCCGCGGCCGCCGCGCCGGCGATCGTCACCGCCGTCGGACCGCGCGGCTTCTACCTGCTGGCGTTGGCCCCGGCCGGGTGCACCGTCGCGGTGATCGCCGACTGGCCTGCCGGCGATTCCGCGCACACCCAGCGCGTCTCCTGGGTGCCTGCCCTGGGCATGGACATCGATCTGCGGATGGACACCCTCGCGGCGGTGATGTCGGTGCTGGTGTTGGGGGTGGGCGCGCTGGTGCTCTGCTACTGCGCCGAGTATTTCGTTCCCGCCGAGGGGCGGTCGAACATCGTGCGTCGCCGGGTGGCGGGGTTCGCCGGGGAGATGGTGGCGTTCACCGCGGCCATGTTCGGGCTGGTGGTCAGCGACAACATGATCGTGCTCTACGTCTTCTGGGAAGCCACCTCGGTGCTGTCGTTCCTGCTGGTCGGGTTCTACGCGGTGCGCGCCACCTCTCGTCGCGCCGCCACCCAGGCCCTGCTGGTCACCACCGCAGGTGGGCTGGCGATGCTGGTCGGCATCGTCATCGTCGGCGAACGCGCGGGCACCTACCGACTCTCCGACGTGATCGCCGATCCCCCACAGTCGAGCGCGGTCAGCGTGGCCATCGTGCTCATCCTCATCGGTGCGCTGAGCAAATCGGCCATCGTCCCGTTCCACTTCTGGCTGCCCGGCGCGATGGCCGCTCCCACCCCGGTCAGCGCGTATCTGCACGCTGCGGCCATGGTGAAGGCAGGCATCTTCCTGGTGGCGCGGTTGGCGCCGGGGTATGCCGGGCTGACCGAATGGCGCTTCACCCTGGTCGCCCTGGGGGTGGCGACCATGGTGCTGGGGGGCTGGCGGTCGCTGCGCGAACTGGACCTCAAACTGATCCTCGCATTCGGCACCGTGTCGCAGCTGGGCCTGTTGATGCTGCTCGTGGGGGTGGGAGACGCCAACCTGGCGCTGGCCGGCATCACCATGCTGGTGGCGCACGCGCTGTTCAAGGCGGCACTGTTCATGGTGGTCGGCATCATCGACTCCTCCACCGGCACGCGCGACATCCGCCGCCTGGCCCGCCTCGGTGTCACGGCCCCCGGCTTGGCCACCATCGCGGTGGTGGCCGGAGCCAGCATGGCCGGATTGCCCATCACCCTGGGGTTTGTCGGCAAAGAAGGCGCGTTGGCTGCGCTGCTCGACACCGGCGCCCTCGACCCCGCGCCACGCGCGGCAGTGGTTGCCGGGGTGGTGGTGGGGTCCACGCTGACGGTCGCCTACACCGTGCGGTTCCTGTGGGGTGCATTCGGACGCAAGGTACGCACCGAGCCCAGCTCGGCGGTGGCCCGGATGCAGGCGCCGTCGCTGCTGTTCTGTCTGCCCGCCGCCATTCCCGCGGTGCTGGGCGTGCTGGCCGCCGCACTCGCCGGACCCTTCGGCCATCTCGTCGAGCCCTACGCCCAGACGCTGCCCGCGCACGGGCGCGAACTCGAACACCTCTCGTTGTGGCACGGGTTCACCCCGGCGCTCGGGCTCACCGCCCTGGTGATCGTCGGTGGCGTGTCACTGTTCGCGTTCCTGCGCAACCGGCGTCGTCGCCTGGGCTTCATCGCACCGGCATTGGGCAACGCCGACCGCATCTACGATGCCGTGCTGCGCGGCGCCGACACCATGTCGCTGCTGGTGACCCGAACCACCCAGACCGGTTCGCTGCCCATCACCCAGGGTCTGGTGCTCAGCACCGCGGTGCTGTTCCCCTCGGTGGCACTGCTGGTGGGATCGCGGGACACGTTGCGGATCAACGGTTTCGAGTCCTTCTCGCAGGTGACCATCGGGATCTGCATGGTGGCCGCCGCGCTCACCGCGCCGGTGTTGCGCAACCGGTTGGCCGCCACGGTGGTGGTCGGGGTGACCGGCTACGGCTGCGGTGTCATCTTCGCCCTGTACGGCGCACCCGACCTGGCCTTGACCCAGTTCCTCGTCGAGACACTGTCGCTGGTGGTGTTCGTGCTGGTGTTACGGCGGCTGCCGGCCGAGGTGGGACCAGGACACAGCACCGGCCATCGTGGGATACGCGCACTGATCGGCATCGGTTTCGGCGTGATGCTGGTGATCATCGGGCTGTTCGCCGCGGCTGCCCGTTCGACCGTCGGC
The DNA here is from genome assembly GCF_018474015.1 of Williamsia sp. CHRR-6. Taxonomy (GTDB): domain Bacteria; phylum Actinomycetota; class Actinomycetes; order Mycobacteriales; family Mycobacteriaceae; genus Williamsia_A. Next base: position 165,613 of record NZ_JAHCSG010000003.1, read on the forward strand.
GTCGCGGTCGACCTGCCCGCCGCGGCGAAAGAGATCGGCAACGGCGCCAACACCGTCAACGTAATCCTGGTCGACATCCGCGCCTGGGACACCCTCGGCGAGATCTCGGTGCTGTTGGTGGCGGCCACCGGAGTGGCATCGATGATATTCCGGCACAAGCGATTCGGTACCGCGCCCAGGGTTGCCGACGTGGCCCCCGACACCGACGACGAGCCCATGCCCACCGCACGCACCACCTGGCTGCGGGGCAGCGAACTACGTGACCCGCGGCATCGGTCGATGGTCTTGGAGGCCACCACCCGACTCATCTTCCCCACCATGGTGGTGCTGTCGATCTACTTCTTCTTCGCCGGACACAACGCCCCCGGCGGCGGATTCGCCGGCGGCCTGACGATGGGTATGGCGCTGGTGTTGCGGTACCTGGCCGGCGGGCGATACGAGTTGGGCGAAGCCCTGCCGGTGGACGCAGGCAAGGTGTTGGGTGCGGGTCTGGCGCTGTCGGTGGGGACCGCGGTCGTGTCACTGTTCCTGGGGGCACCGGCGTTGTCCTCGGCCGTGCTCAGCGTGCACCTACCGGTCCTGGGCGACATCAAGTTGGTGACCGCTCTGTTCTTCGATCTCGGCGTCTACCTCATCGTGGTGGGCCTGGTGCTCGACGTGCTGCGCAGCCTCGGCGCCCGGCTCGACGCCGAGGAGATGCCAGGAGCGCAACCGGCCGCACACCCGACGGAGGTGGGTCGATGAGCCCCAACCTCGGGTTGCTGATCGTGGCGGGCGCGGTGGCCGCGTGCGGTGTCTACATGCTGCTCGAACGCAGCCTGATCCGGATGCTGCTGGGCATGCTGTTGGTGGGCAACGCGATCAACCTGACGATCGTCGTGGTCAGCGGCAAGTCGGGAAATCCACCCATCTCCGGCCGTACCGCCGCCGACCGCACCACCACCGCAGATCCGCTGGCCCAGGCGATGGTGCTCACCGCCGTGGTCATCGCGATGGGGATGGCGGCGTTCGTGCTGTCGATGGCCTACCGGCTGTTCGTCATCAACACCGACGACGACGTGGACGACGACGACGAGGACCGGGCCCTGTCCACCCGCTCGATCGCCACCGCACCCGACCGCGACCGCAGCGACGACCCCACCACCGGCGACGACACTCCGTTCGGCGACCTGTTCGACGACGACGGGAATCCGTTGACACTTGCCGAAGCCCAGCAACGGCGCCGCACCCTGATCGAAGCCGACCGGATGCCCGAGGTGTCCGACCACGACGACTCCGACGATTTCATCGACGACCCAGATCCGGACGACCCAGACCCAGACGAACCTGTCGGGGCCGGCCGATGACCATCGGCACGGGCTGGTTCCCCGTTCTCATCGTGATCCCGATGCTGGCTCCGCTCGGCGGGGCGGCGCTGACGATGCTCTTCGGTCGCAAGCCATCAGTCCAGCGACCTATCACCGTCGCGGCCATCGGGTCAGCGTTCGTGGCGTCGTGTCTGCTGCTCTACCTCACCGATCGACACGGTACGTATGCGCTGCACGTCGGCGGCTGGGACGAAAACGGTTATGCAGCAGGTCCGTTGGGCATCACGCTGGTGGTCGATCAGCTCTCGGCGCTGATGCTGGTGGTGTCGACGGTGGTCCTGCTGTGCGTGGTGCTCTACGCGGTGGGCCAGGGTATCCGCGATGGCACCAGCGAACAGCCGGTGTCGATCTTCTTACCCACCTACCTGGCCCTGTGTGCCGGCGTGTGCAACGCGTTCGTCGCCGGTGACCTGTTCAACCTGTACGTGTCCTTCGAGGTGCTGCTGGCCGCCAGCTTCGTGCTGCTGACCCTGGGCGCCAGCGCCGACCGGGTGCGCGCCGGGGTGTCCTACGTGATGGTCTCCATCGTGTCGTCGCTGATCTTCCTGCTGGGCATGGGTTGTGTCTACGCCGCCACCGGCACGTTGAACATGGCGCAGATGGCGGTGCGGTTGGCTGATGTGCCCTCGGGCACCCAGGCCGCGCTGTTCGCGTTGCTGCTGGTGGCCTTCGGCATCAAGGCGGCGGTGTTCCCCTTGTCCACCTGGCTGCCCGACTCCTACCCCACCGCGCCGGCCCCGGTGACCGCGGTGTTCGCCGGGCTGCTGACGAAAGTCGGTGTGTACGCGATCATCCGGGCCCACACGCTGTTGTTCCCGGGCGGCTCGATGGACACCGTGTTGCTGGTGGCCGGGCTGTTGACGATGGTGGTCGGCATCGGCGGTGCCATCGCCCAGTCCGACATCAAGCGATTGCTGTCGTTCACCCTGGTCAGCCACATCGGTTACATGATCTTCGGCATCGCGCTGTCGTCACGGTTCGGGTTGGCCGGCGCGATCTACTATGTGGCCCACCACATCCTGGTGCAGACCACGCTGTTCCTGGTGGTCGGGCTGATCGAGCGGCAGGCCGGGTCGGCCTCGCTACGACGCCTGGGTGGCCTGGTGGCCAGCCCGGTGCTGGCGGCGCTGTTCCTCATCCCGGCGCTCAATCTTGGTGGTATCCCACCGTTCTCGGGTTTCATCGGCAAGGTGGCGTTGATCGAGGCCGGTACCCGCGACGGGAGCGTACTGGCCTGGGTGTTGATCGGCGGGTCGGTGGTGACCAGCCTGCTGACCCTCTACGTGATGGCACGGGTGTGGACCAAGGCGTTCTGGCGCCCCCGGGCGGATGCACCCGAGGGTGATCTGGCCGATGCGCGACCGTCGGCACTGGTGGTCGAGGAGGGCGACGTGTCCTTCGACAACCGCGTGGACGTGGGCCGGATGCCGGTGGCGATGGTGGTGCCCACGGCCGCGCTGGTCGCCGCAGGTCTGGCGTTGACGCTGTGGGCCGGACCCATCTTCTCGCTCACCGAGACCGCGGCGGCGACGCTGACCGACCGCAACAACTATCTGACCGCCGTCCTGGGAGCGAACCGATGAGTGCCGATCCCGATTTCGACGACATCGGCCCAGCACCGACCAAGGGCCCGATTCGTGGCTGGCTGCAACACGTCTGGCGCGTCGGCTTCATCACGATGGCTTGGAACCTGACGCGTTCGATCGTGTGGGTCCGCACCCGCTACCGGCCACTGGCCTGGCTGGGCTCGGACAGTCGCGAGATTGCGGTGCGGCTGTGGGTGTTGGGATGGCTGACGTTCGTCTGGGTGTTGTTGTGGGGCACCATCTCCTGGGCCAACATCCTCGGTGGCATCGCGGTGGGGCTGGGGGTGGTCTACCTGCTGCCGTTGCCGCGGGTGCCGGTGGAGGGCCGTGTCCACCCCGCCACGGTGGCCGTCCTGCTGCTCACCTTGATCCGCGACTTCGTGATCTCCAGTGCCCAGGTGGCATATCTGGCGGTGCGGCCGGGACGTCCGCCGTTGAGCGCGGTGCTGCGTACCCGGCTGGCCATCAAGTCCGACATGGTCCTCACCCTGGTGGTCGACTACATCAACCTGGTGCCCGGGACGATGGTGGTGGAGATCGACCATCGTCGTCGGCTGCTCTACGTCCACGTGATCGACGTGGGTACCGAGAAGAAGGTGAAGGCGTTTTACGCCGAGATGGCCCGGGTGGAACGAATGTTCATTCGGGCGTTCGAGCGGGACAGCGAGTGGCATCGGAGTCCGTATCACGGCATCGACGACGATGTGGCGCCCCCGGCCCGGGTGCATCGGGCGCCGGCCACAGAACCGGACCGAACGAGAGAGAGGACGACCCGATGAACGTGGTGTGGGCGATCTCGGGGGTGCTGCTGGCGGCAGCGTCGTTGGTCACGATGGTGCGCGTGCTGATCGGACCCAACACCCTCGATCGGCTGGTCGCGTTGGACACCCTGGTCGCCGTGGCCATCTGCGGCCTGTCGGGTTGGGCCGCCTACAGCCTCGACTCCACCGTGGTGCCGGCCGTGGTCGCGTTGACCCTGCTGGGATTCCTGGGCCCGGTGGCGGTGGCTCGCTTCCGGGTGCCTGACGACCGGCTACCCCACGAGGCCGCCCCCCGCGTGACCGACGAGATGACCGCCGAGCAATCCGACGGTCCGGCCCCCGAGCGTGGCGCGTGATCACCGACATCGTGGTGGCGGTGCTGATGCTCACCGGTTCGACGCTGGCGCTGACGGCCGCGATCGGTGTGTTGCGGTTTCCCGACACCATGACCCGGATGCACGCCACCACCAAACCGCAGACGTTCGGACTGCTGCTCATCCTCGTCGCGGCCATGATCCGGCTGACCGGAAGCGTCGACTTCGGGATGTTGGTGCTCGCCGGACTGTTCGCCCTGGCCACCGCGCCGGTCGTGGCCCACCGCATCGGTCGGCTCGCTTACCACGAACAACGCGCCCGGGACACACCCATCCGCCTGCTCGACCCCGATGACCTGACCTGATTGGCGACCGCGCGAACCGATCGCCGGCAGACCGTGCACCTGCACAGTTCCCAGGGCGCCGTACCTTGGGTTATCGTTCACCACGCTGGAAGCCTCACCGGGGGGTGAGGACCCTCGCCGGGTGCCGGCACTCTCCGCCGGGGGGCGGGGACACAAGATCGGGGAGCAACACCTTTGATGCCGAACATCGAACGGGCCATCGCGACGGCCACACCGTCGGCCGACGCACCACCGTCGTCAGCGGTGGAGGTACGCACCGTGACGCCGGCGAGCACCGACTCCCCGATCCGCGTTGCGGGTCGACCGGCCTCGCGCACCCTGGCCGACATCTCGGCGCTGGCCCGCCAGATGGTCGGACACTTCGCCGACAACGTGGTCCCCTGCGGCACCCTGCCCGGTGAACAGCTGCACGGCGACGTGACCGCAGTGACTCAGACCTGCCTGCGGCTGGCCATCAAGGTCCTCGACGGCCAGAGCTTGCCTGATGACGCTCAACTGGCGCAGCTGCGCGAGGCGGCCGCCCAGTGGGCACGCGAGGGCGTGCCGCTGGACACGATCATCCACACCTATCACGAGGGCATCCGGGTCGGCTTCGACCTGGTCACCTCCAAGGCCGAGGAAACCGACCTCGAGGACCTTCTGCACGCGTTCCGGCTGACCATGCAGCTGCTGGACACCTTCACCGTCGCGGTGTCGACTGCCTACGTCGACGAGCAGCGGCTGGTGGCCAGCCAACACCAGTCGGCGTCGCAAACGCTGATCTCGGCGTTGCTCTCCGGGCACACCGCCTCGGTCGTCGCGCGCCAGACCGGCATCCCGGTGGCCCCGCGGTACCAGGTGGTCACCCTCGCCGTGGCCCCGCATCCCGACGAGCTCGACAACCGGGTCAACACCAAGATCGCCGCACGCCGCAAGCTGCGTCGGCTGCAGTCGGGTATCGCGACGCTGTTCGACGGTCAGGCACTGACTCTGCTCAGCGACAGTGGCGGCACCGTGCTCATCCCGTCCGACGACATCCGTCCGGTGCTCACCGACGAACTCCTCGCCGAGCTGTCGACCCAAGCCGAGGCGCCGATCCTGGCCACCCATGCCACCGGGGCCACCGCCGACATCCCGGCGCTGGCCGACGAGACCCACGAGTTGATGGAACTGGTTCGCGCCATCCGTCGCCCGGCTGGGCTGTACCGGATGCAGGACCTGCTGATCGAGTACCAGATCACTCGTCCCGGCCCGGCGCGCGACCACCTCGCCTCCACCCTCGATCCGCTCGCGGGTCACCCTGAGCTGCTGGAGACTCTGCGGGTGCATCTGGAGACCGGGTTGAACCGCAAGAGCACCGGTCGCCGGATGCACATCCACCCCAACACGGTCGACTACCGACTGCGCCGCATCGCGCAGACCACCGGGATCGATCTCACACTGCCCGAAGGCATCTCGCGCGCCCACATCGCGCTGTTGGCGCTGGAGCTGCAGGAGAAGGCCGACGCACGGCGCTGAACCGAACCCGAGCCGCGCCGTGACCTGACGGCGTCTTGGGCCCGGCTCAGCAGTCGAGTTCGGCGACCACGGCCGACACCACATCCCGCATGTCGCCGGTGCGGCTGAACACCTCACGTTGTCGCTGGTAGGAGGCACGACCCTCGACGATGCGGGCCACCGAGGCGAGTTCGTCCACGCAGGCCAGTCGGCGCGCCACCGGTGCCAACCGGTCCAGCAGGTCGGCGAGGTCGTCGGTGACCAGGCGCTCGGCACAGTCGGCGTCGGTGATGATCACCGCGTCGAGTCCGTAACGCGCTGCGCGCCACTTGTTCTCCTGCACCAGCCACGGCGCCAGCTCCCGCGGCAGAGTGCCCGCGGTGAAATGGTCGTCGAGATCGACCACCAGACAGTGGATCAGCGCCACCAGCGCCTGCAACTCGGCAACGGTGGACACCCCGTCACACACCCGCACCTCGATGGTGCCCAGATGCGGCGACGGCCGGATGTCCCACCGGATCTCGTTCATGTGGTCGATGATGCCGGTCATCTTCTGGTCGGCGACGAACCCCTCGAAGTCCGCCCACTGCGAGAACTGGAACGGTAGGCCGGCCGTGGGAAGCTGCTGAAACATCATGGCGCGGTTGCTGGCGTACCCAGTGTCCTGGCCGCCCCACATCGGTGACGACGCCGACAGTGCCAGCAGGTGCGGGTAGTAGGCCAGTAGCGCGTTCATCACGGGTAACACCTTGTCGCGCTTGCTGATCCCCACGTGCACATGCACACCCCAGATCAACATCTGCCGGCCCCACCACTGTGTGCGTTCGATCAGCTCGGCGTACCGGGGTCCCTCGGTGAGCTGCGCGGTGGACCACTCACCGTAGGGATGGGTGGCCGCGCCGTAGAGATCGACACCGATCGCCTCGGCCATCGGCCGGACGACGGCCAACGTGTGGCGCAGGTCGTCGACCGCTTCACCCACCGTCGTGCAGACACCGGTCACCACTTCGACGGTGTTGCGCAACAACTCTCGATGCACCCGACGAGTGAGGTCGGGATCCTCGCGCGCCACCACGCGCTCGAACAGTTCTGCGGCGCAGTTGCGCAGCGCACCGGTGGTCTTGTCGACCAGGGCGAACTCCCACTCGACCCCCAGGGAGGGGGTGGGTGATCCGTCGAACCCGATCGACGGGGTCACTCCTTCTCGATCACTCCGCAGGCCACCCGCGTGCCGGCGTCGCCGGTCTTGAGGGTCTCCTCGTCCGGTCCCGGCTTGCCGTCCACCTGGTATCGGGTGGGGATGTTGCCGAAGTTGTCGGGGCCCGAGTGGATCAGGATCGACTTGCCCTCGATGTCGGAAACCTTGAAAGAGTCGGTGACGGTGACGGTTTCGCCCTTGCCGTCCTCGGCGACGAACATCGAGATCAGGTCACCGCTGGCCGGATGACCAGTGCGGCCGCCCACCTGCAGGTGTCCACCGGCGGACAGGAACGCGCCCGGCGCGCCGCCGGTGGGGGCAACCGAGTTGTTCTCGCAGGTGCCCACCGCGTGGATGTGCAGACCGTGGAATCCGGGGGTCACGCCCGCGGTCACCTTCACGTCCACCTTCACGCCGCTGCCCGTGGTGCTGAACTCGGCGGTGCCGGCCTGCGCGCCGGTCGCGGTGATCAACGTTGCCTTGGCGCTCTCACCCCCGGCGCTCTCCCCGGAACCGGATTCGCCCGTCGCTGAGGCGCCGCCCTCACCGATACCCAACCCTTCGGGGGCCTGCTGACCGCTGATCACCGGCGGGGTGGTGCCCTTCGCCGAGCTGGGCTCCTCACCGTTGCTGCACGCAGCCAACACCGTCCCCGCGACCACCAGCGAGGCGACGGCGGCTGCAGCGCGGCGTACGGTGCGACGACGCTCGGGGCTGGGGGTCGACAGGTTGGTCATCGCTGAGGTCTCCCTTGGGTGTGGCCGACCGGCGCCAGGTGACGCGGCCGGTGTGGTGTGGCAGTCATGCATCCATCGGACACATCCGATGGAGGTTGCGCCTTCGTCGAGATCATATCGGGGTGCCCGCAGGCCGGTGTCACCGACGGACCCGCCCGCCCGATCAGCGGGTGACGACGACGACCGCGATCCCGGTGGGACAGCGCGTGAACGAGGCCGGCCGCGCGTCGAGACTGGCCTCGCCCAGGTCGGCGGCGAGCTCGGTGGCCGCCGCCTTCTGCGTGGGGGTGTAGAACACGGTGTTCTCGGTGATGCTCGACGAGGTGAGGTTTCCCGGTGGTGCCACTCGCCAGCCCTTGGCCTTGAGCGTGGAGTTCACCTCGGTGGCCAGACCCTTCACCGACCCGGCGTTGAACACACACACCAGCGGCTTGGTGCCGGAGGTGGTGGTGGTGGTGGGCGAGGCCTCGGCGGTGGTCACGGGCTGATTCGCCCCGGCGCCGGCGGGTACCGGGGTGGATGAGGCGGTCGCGCTGGAGCTCTTGGCGGCGGCGGCGAGGTCGGCCTCGGGGCTGCGGGTGGTGGTGACCGCGGAGTGCCAGCCCAGTCCGATGAACACCACAGCTATCGACAGGAGCACCATCGCCCCTGCTCGCAGCGGTAGCCGACTGGATGTGCGTTCGGTCGTCACGGCCGCAACCTTACGGACGCGATCAGGTGATATCGAATCCGAGGCGGCGCGCAGCACGAGCCTTCTGTCGGCTGGCGCGTAGCCGCCGCAGGCGTTTCACCAGCATCGGGTCGGCCGCCAGCGACTCGGGACGGTCGACGAGCGCGTTGAGCACCTGGTAGTACCGGGTGGCCGAGAGCCCGAACAGCTCCTTGATGGCCTCTTCTTTGGCGCCCGCATATTTCCACCACTGCCGTTCGAAGGCGAGGATGTCGTGCTCGCGACGGGTCAACCCGTCCGAACCCACCGTGTTCGGATCGATGTCAGTGGATGGGTGGATGATCGTCTCGTGACTGTCGGTGCTGTGGGCGTCCGAGCCGTCGGTCGGGTCGCCTGAGGGCCCCGACCCCTTACGGCTTCGCGCGGTTGCGCCGTCCATCTCGCTCCCTTGAGGTGACTTACAACTACACACCCGCTCGTGGCCACGTTTCTCGCCGGTGTTCTGCGCGAGGCACGTGGCTACTTACATGCGTGTGTTTCGTGGATCATCTAACCACGGGTCGGCGCCGATTTCGGGTTGGCCATGCCGAGTAATCTGTGCGCCATGGCGATTCTTCCGATCCGCATCGTCGGGGACCCGGTGCTGCACAACCCCACTGCCCCGGTCGAACTCGACTCCGACGGCCGTCCGTCGACCGATGACGTGGCGCTGCTCGACGACATGTACGACACCATGGATGCCGCTCATGGCGTGGGACTTGCGGCCAACCAGGTGGGCGTGAGCAAGCGGATGTTCGTCTACGACTGCCCCTCCGGCGAGTCGCGCGCCTCTGCGCGGATGCGCGGCGAGGTGATCAACCCGGTCCTGCAGACCTCCGAGATCCCCGAGACCATGCCCGATCCCGACGACAACGACGAAGGATGCCTGTCGGTTCCGGGCGAGCAGTTTCCCACCGGACGCGCCGACTGGGCTCGGGTGACTGGCGTCGATCGCACCGGAGCGCCGGTGGCACTGGAGGGTTCAGGTTTCTTCGCCCGCATGCTGCAGCACGAGACCGGGCATCTCGACGGATTCCTCTACGTCGACGTGTTGGTGGGTCGCAACGCCCGAGCGGCCAAGAAGGCCATCAAGCGCAACGGTTGGGGCACACCCGGTCTGAGCTGGGTCCCCGGCGAGGGACCCGATCCGTTCGGCCACGACGACGAAGACGACGACTGAGTGACCGCACCAGCGGCACCCGGCGATCGGGTGGTGGTCCGGTTTCGCAAAGGGAACGGGGCACCCGCGGACTGGCGGCGCGATCCCACGGCCACCATGAGCGACGTGACCGGGGTGCTCGAGCACCACGACGACACCGTGGTGACCGTGCGCCGGGACGGCGAAACACTCTCGATACCAGGCGAACTGGTCGTGTCGATGCGGGTCCTCTCCGACACCCCGGTTCGCATCAGCGCCATCCGATCGCTGGAGTGGGCGGCCGGGCGGGCGTGGCCGGGGCTGGAACAGCACACCGCAGACGGGTGGCTGTTGCGGGCCGGGCTCGGGCACTCCCGTCGCGCCAATTCCGCTGTGCCCGTTGATCGCCACGCCACGCTGAACGCCGCTTCGGTTGCCGCTATCGGCGCCTGGTACCGCGAACGCCGACTCCCGGCGATGATCACCGTGGTCGAGCGGGTGATCCCGGCCGCGCACATCGACCCCACCACCCTGGAGATGCCGACAGCGGTGATGGTGCGCTCACTCGACCCCATCCCCGGCGCTGGGGTCGGTCTCCCGATCACGCTGGCAGATCAGCCATCGGATGCGTGGGTGAGAACCTATGCGGGCAGCCGCGATTGCGCCATCGACGTCGACGGGTGGCGGTCGGTGCTGTGCGCGGTGCGCGACGGGGTGGTCGGTTTCGCGAGCGTCGAGGCCGACGGTGAGCTGATCGCATGCGGTCGGGCCGCGGTGACCGCAGACGGCGACGGGGTGTCACGGTTGGGCATCACGGCGTTGTGGACGGCCGCGTCCCGGCGCGGCACCGGTATCGGCTCCGCGGTCACCGACCGGCTGCTGGCCTGGGGTCGTGGCCAGGGTGCCGAAAGTGCATACCTGCAGGTGGAGTTGGCCAACACCGACGCGATCCGCCTCTATCGGCGCCTCGGTTTCACCCGGCATCACACCTACGGTTACCACACGCTCTGACCCCGGCCCCACCCGTCGAGTGGGCGGAAAACCCCGTCGAGTGGGCGGAGAACCCCGTCGAGTGGGCGGTAATCCCCGTCGAGTGGGCGGCAATCCCCGTCGAGTGGGCGGAAATTCGTCGCTGACGTGCCAGCCGGATGACGCTCAGGCCGGCGTTCGCTTGATCAGGTCGGCCATCAGGCTCAGCGCCTCCTTCGACTCGGGCAACCATGGCAGCGCGGGAAACACGTGGAAGCCGCCGTCGTAGGTGTGCACCGTCACCGGCCAGCCCTTCGCCTTCGCCGTCTCCGCCAACACCTCGGCGTCGGGATGCAACAGATCGGCGGTACCCACCACGATGTCGACCGGCGCCAGCTGCGCATAGTCGGCGTGCAGCGGCGAGACCAGCGGGTCGTCGATCGACCGCGACCCCGACCACGCCTGTGCGGCTGCCTTGAGCCCCACCGACCCCAGCATCGGGTCACGCTTGTCCACCTCGGCCACCTTCGGGTTGGTGAGGCTCGCATCCAGCCAGGGGGCGATGAGGATCAGCCGCTTCGGTTGAGGCAGTTGACGTTCGGCGAGTTGCTGGGCGACGGCCAGTGCCAACGCCCCGCCGGCCGAGTCGCCCATCAGCAACCGCGGCAGGTTTTCGTCCTGACGCAGATACAGCTCGACCAGGGTGGGCAGCACATCGTCGATGGTGTGATCGGGTGCCATCGGGTACTGCGGCACGTGGATCACCGCGCCCGTGCGACGCAACAGGTCGCGCACCAGCTGCCAGTGGAAGCTGACCATGGGGGCGGTGTATCCGCTGCCGTGGATATAGAAGATCGAGGCTTTGGCTCGCGCCGCCACATTGGCGCGCGGGGCCACCGTCCAGTAGGCCACGCCGTCGACCTCGGTGGAACTGATGTAGGCGTCTTTGTAGAGCGAGCTCGGCGGCTGGGCCGGCCCCTTCGCCTGCACCTTGGCGGCGTGTGCGAACACTGCCTCCGCCGAACGTGCCGTTCGCTTGTCGCCTTTGAGTCGGAGGCCGAACCGGACCACACGCATCGCGATGCTCGTCATGGCGACCACGGTAACGCTCGCCGGTCTCAGTCGGTGAGCGCCCTGCTGGTGTCTTTCAGATCCACCCCGCTGCGACCCAAGACGCGAGCTCCGGCCACCAACGACGCCACCACCCGCGCCGCCCCCGCGTAGGACTGCCCGGCGGCGTGGATGTTGGAGACGCAATTGCGTTCGGAATCGGCCCGGCCCGGCCGCGGCCGATGCGTCAAGTAGATCCCGACGCTGTCAGCCACCGACAGTCCCGGCCGTTCACCGATGACGACCACGACGGTCTGCACACGTTGCGCAGCGCCGACGTGATCCCCGAGCGCCACCCGGGCACCGATCGCCACCACCGGCGGGGCGATGGAAAACGTTAGTGCCAGAACCTCTTTCAACGCGGACACCACGCCTACCCCGTGCCGGGACACCGCGGTGGGCGACAACCCGTCGGCCAGCACGATCCCGATGTCGGCATCCACCGGCTCGAGTGCGAGGTCGGCGGGCACCCGACCCAGATCGGGGCGGCGCAGGTATTCGCCGCGATCGGCAGCCTGGCTGCGCACCACCACCGGTTCACCGAGCCCCACCCCGCGCAGACCGTCGAGAAACGTTGCGACGTCGAGGTGCTGATGCACCGCGTCGCGAGCCGCAGCGTGGGCGGCGGCGAACTCCAACACCCGGCTGGTGGGCAGCGAGTCACCGGCGCGCCCCAACCCGATACGCGCGGTGGTGTTGCGACGCAACAACTCCCACATGTCGCTCACGGTGTCATCCGGTCGGTGAGGGCTCGCAGCGGCGACGCCTCCGGGGCCATCGCAAGGATGCGCCCGGTGTCATCGAGCATGCCGACCCGGGCCAGCCACGCCGCGAACTCCGGCGCCGGCGTCAGTCCCGACACCCGCCGGGCGTACAGCGCATCGTGGAACGACAAGCTCTGGTAGCCCAGCATCACATCGTCGGCGCCGGGCACGGTGATCACAAACGACACCCCGGCCGCACACAGCAACGTCAGCAGGGTGTCCATGTCGTCTTGGTCGGCGTCGGCATGATTGGTGTAGCAGACGTCGACACCCATCGGCAGGCCCAGCAGGGTGCCGCAGAAGTGATCTTCCAGACCGGCCCGGATGATCTGCTTGCCGTCGTAGAGGTATTCCGGCCCGATGAACCCGACCACAGTGTTGATCAACAGCGGATCCAGTTCGCGGGCAACGGCATACGCGCGCGCCTCCAACGTCTGTTGATCCACCGGACGCCCACCGGTACCGATGTGGGCATCGGCCGACAGCGCCGAACCCTGCCCGGTCTCCAGATACATGACGTTGTCACCGACGGTCCCCCGCTGCAGCGAGCGCCCCGCGTCACGACCTTCGCGCAGCAGCGCCAAGTCCACCCCGAACCCGCGGTTGGCGCCCTCGGTGCCTGCCACCGACTGGAACACCAGGTCGACGGGGGCACCGGCCTCGATGAGCCCGATGGTGGTGGTGATGTGTGACAGCACGCATGACTGCACCGGGATGTCGTAGCGCAGGCGAATGTCGTCGAGCAGGTGTAGCAGGTCGGAGGTGGCCTGCGGAGAATCGGTCGCCGGGTTCACCCCGATCACCGCATCGCCGCAGCCCAACAGCAGTCCGTCGAGGGTGGCGGCGGCGATACCCAGCGGGTCGTCGGTGGGGTGGTTGGGTTGCAGCCGGGTGCACAGGGTGCCCGGCAGCCCGATGGTGGTGCGAAACGCGGTGGTCACGCGGGTGGCGGCAGCGACTGCGATGAGGTCTTGGTTGCGCATCACCTTGCTCACCGCGGCAACCATCTCCGGGGTGAGACCCCGGGCCACCGATGCCAGCACGGTGCCAGCGTCGGGCTCGGCGACGGTGGCCAGCAACCAATCGCGTAGCCCTCCCACGGTCAGATGCGCGATGGGCGCGAACGCCGCTGCATCGTGGCCGTCGATGATCAGCCGGGTCACCTCGTCGGTGTCGTACGGCACCACCAGGTCGGTGAGGAACGTGGTCAGGGGTACCTCCGCCAACGCCCACCGCGCCGCGGCCCGCTCGGTGTCGTTGTGGGCCGCGCATCCGGCCAACTCGTCTCCGCTGCGGGCGGGGGTGGCGCGCGCCATCAGATCGACCAGCCCGGAGAACTCGAAGGTGTGGCCACCCAACGACTGCCGGTAGACGGTCATCCGAGCGCGCGTTCGACGTGACTCGGTGCGCGTGGCGCCATGTGAGGTCCTCCCGCCGAAACAGTGTTCTCGCGTGGCGACGACGCTAAGGCGGCCGCGCTGCGGTGTCCACCGCTCGCGCCCGTAGGGTCGCAGGAGTGCGCATCGCAACGTGGAACGTCAACTCGATCCGGGCCAGGGCCGAGCGGGTGGTCGACTGGTTGCACCGCTGCGAGGTGGACGTGGTGGCCATTCAGGAGACCAAGTGCGCCGACGACAAGTTCCCCGAGATGCCCTTCGCTGCAGCCGGTTACGAGCTGGCGTTCGTCGGTTACGACCAGTGGAACGGTGTGGCCATCGCCTCCCGGGTAGGTCTGGAGGACGTCGAGATCGGCTTTCCGGGCCAACCCGGCTTCGCCAAGAACCCCGACGATGAGCCGAAGGTCGAGGCCCGCGCGATCGGCGCCACCTGCGGCGGCGTACGCGTGTGGAGTCTGTACGTGCCCAACGGCCGGTCGCTCACCGATCCGCACTACGAGTACAAGCTCGCGTGGCTGACCGCGTTGCGCAGTGCCGGGGCGGCGTGGCTGACCGCCGAGCCGCAGGCCCAGATCGCGCTGGCCGGTGACTGGAACATCGCGCCCACCGACGAGGACGTGTGGGACCCGCAGTTGTTCATCGACAAGACTCACACCTCGCAACGTGAGCGGGCCGCGTTCGCCGCCATGATCGACACCGGATACGCCGACGTGGTTCGCCCGCACGCTCCGGGACCGGGCGTCTACACGTATTGGGACTACACCCAGTTGCGATTTGCCCGCCGGGAAGGACTGCGCATCGACTTCGCGCTGTGCTCCCCGGCGCTCGCGGCACGGGTGAACGCGGCCGAGATCGACCGCCAGGAACGCAAGGGCAAAGGCGCCAGCGATCACGCACCGGTCATCGTCGACCTGGTGGACCCGTGATCGCCGCCCGCTGGATGGTGCAGTGGTGGTCCGGGGGCGCCGCGTCGAGCCGACCCGGACCAGAGCACTCCTGCTTGCGGGTCAGGCCGCCAGCAGCGGCGCGTACCCGGGGTGGGTGTCGAGGTAGCGACGAGTGAACGTGCAGATGGGACGCACCTTTGCGCCTGTGTCGCTCACGTACTGCAGGGCGCCACGGGTGAGCCGCGTGGCCAGCCCGTGACCGGTGTACTCGTCGTAGAGCACCGTGTGCAGGATCGTGAGAATGCGTTGACCTCGGACTTCTTCTACCGAGTAGCCCAACACGCCCACCAGATCGCCGGCGACGTACAGCTCGAAGCGATCCCGAGCCGGGTTGTGCACCACCTCGGAGATCTGGTGCAGGATCGTCTGCGCCGACTGCGGTGGCGGCTTCTTCTTGCGCAACATGACGAACTCCCTTCTCTCCCGAACTTTCTTCACCGCCTCGATATGTGAGGCGCATCACATAGTAAAGCCGATTTCCGTGGCATAGGTGCGGTTACGGCGAGAAGTTCAGCACGTTGTGACCAAGGGGTGTCCTGCGCTGGGACGGGTCACGAACAGGTCACTGCCTGTCCCAGGCCTCGCGGCACCTGCCACACCGGGTACCGTCGGGCACGGTGGCGCAGGCCACCGACAACCGAACACTGCGCGGGGGCTCTCACGATCCGAGGGCTGAGATGACGGCAGGCGGCCCGTCGACCGACTGAACCTGACCGGGTAATGCCGGCGTAGGGAGTTGATCTGATGAACGATTCTGCCTCTGTCACCACCGGCGCGGGCGCCGCACACACCACCGGCGCGGGCGCCGCACACACCACCGGCGCGGGCGCCGCACACACCACCGGCGCGGGCGCCGCACACACCACCGGCGCGGGCGCCGAGGTCACGACCGGGCCCATCCGAGGGAGCGAGAAGCGGTACCTCGATGTCGACGGGATGGCTGTGCCGATGCGTCGGGTGAACCTGAGCAATGGCGAACACCTCGACCTGTACGACACCTCGGGCCCCTACACCGAGCACACGCCGGTGATCGATCAGCAGGCCGGTTTGCCACGCACCCGGGCGGGATGGACCCACCCCGATGCGGTGGACGGTGCGAGTACTCAGTTGGCCTGGGCCCGAGCAGGTCTGGTGACACCGGAGATGCGCTTCATCGCCGCTCGCGAGGGTGTCGACGTGGAGTTGGTGCGCTCGGAGGTGGCTCGCGGTCGCGCGGTGATCCCCGCCAATCACAATCACCCTGAGTCCGAACCGATGATCATCGGTAAGGCGTTCTCGGTGAAAGTCAATGCCAACATCGGTAATTCAGCTGTCACCTCGTCGGTGGCCGACGAGGTGGAGAAGATGGTGTGGGCCACCCGCTGGGGCGCCGACACGATCATGGACCTCTCGACCGGCGACGACATCCACCTCACTCGCGAGTGGATCATGCGCAACTCCCCGGTGCCGGTGGGCACGGTGCCCATCTATCAGGCACTGGAGAAGGTGAAGGGCGATGCGACCAAGCTGACCTGGGAGGCCTACCGCGACACCGTGATCGAGCAGGCTGAGCAGGGTGTGGACTACATGACCGTGCACGCGGGGGTGCTGCTGCGCTACATCCCGCTGACCGCCAAGCGGGTCACCGGCATCGTCTCGCGCGGCGGATCGATCATGGCCGCCTGGTGTCTGGCCCATCACCAGGAGTCGTTCCTGTACACGCACTTCGAGGAACTGTGTGAGATCTTCGCCCGCTACGACATCACCTTCTCCCTCGGCGACGGCCTGCGGCCCGGCTCGATCGCCGACGCCAACGACGAAGCCCAGTTCGCCGAACTACGCACCCTCGGCGAGCTGACCACGATCGCGAAATCCCATGGCGTGCAGGTGATGATCGAGGGTCCGGGTCACGTGCCGATGCACAAGATCGTCGAGAACGTGCGCCTGGAGGAGGAGCTGTGCGAGGAGGCACCGTTCTACACCCTGGGTCCGCTGGCCACCGACATCGCGCCCGCCTATGACCACATCACCTCGGCGATCGGGGCGGCCATCATCGCCCAGGCCGGTACCGCCATGCTCTGCTACGTCACCCCGAAAGAGCATCTGGGACTACCGAATCGCGATGACGTGAAGGTGGGGGTGATCGCCTACAAGATCGCCGCCCACGCCGCCGACCTGGCCAAGGGGCACCCGCACGCACAGCGCCGCGACGACGCGTTGAGCAAGGCACGCTTCGAGTTCCGGTGGAACGACCAGTTCAATCTCTCCCTCGACCCGGACACCGCGGTGGAGTATCACGACGAGACGATGCCGGCCGAACCGGCCAAGACCGCCCACTTCTGCTCGATGTGTGGACCGAAGTTCTGCTCGATGCGGATCTCCGCCGATGTCCGCGAGTACGCCGAAGCGAACAACCTGCAGACCCAGGCCGACATCGACGCCATGCTGGCCCGCGAGATGGCCGAGAAGTCAGCCGAGTTCGTCGCCGCAGGCAAGCAGGTTTACCTGCCCATCGAACCGGCGGGCGATCGGTCGTAGGTTGAACCACATGCAACTGCTGCCCACCGCACCCCTCGGTGAGACCCCGGTCCGTGCCATGACCATCGCAGGTACCGATTCCGGCGGCGGGGCCGGGATGTCGACCGACCTGCGAACCATGGCGTTGTTGGGGGTGCACGGCTGTCTGGCGGTTACCGCGGTGACGGTGCAGAACTCACTCGGGGTGCAGGCGGTGCACACCATCCCGCCGCAGATCGTGGCCGATCAGATCCGCACGGTGGCCACTGACATCGGTTTCGGAGCGGCCAAGACGGGGATGTTGGCGACCGGGGAGATCATCGACGCCATCGTCGAGGTGGCCGCCGACATCGGGTTGGGCCGCGGGCGGGCCATCCCGTTCGTCATCGACCCGGTGTGCGCGTCGATGCATGGGGATCGGCTGCTCGCAGTGGAGGCGATGACCGCCATGCGGGAGCGGCTGATCCCGATCGCCACCGTGGTCACCCCCAACCTCGACGAGGTGGCACTGATCACCGGGATCACGGTGGTCGACGACGCCACCCAACGCGACGCGGCCAAGGCCCTGGTGGACCTCGGCGCCCAGTGGGCCATCGTCAAGGGCGGGCACCGTCGCGACAGTCCCCGCAGCACCGACCTGCTCTACGACGGAACTGATCTGTTCGAACTCGATCACCAGCGGTTCGACACCCCGCACGATCACGGCGCCGGCGACACCTTGGCCGCAGCACTGGCGAGCGCTCTGGCCCATGGGTTCTCGGTTCCCGATGCTGCACGGTTCGCGAAAAGCTGGGTGAGCGAAGCAGTTCGGTGGTCCTACCCGCTGGGCGCGGGCCATGGACCGGTCAATCCCCTGTGGCGGGTGGCCCAGGACTGACCGCGACCACCTCTGACAGCGACCACCTCTGACAGCGACCACGACTGACGCCCGCCGGCTGCGTGTGCAGCGGCGGGCGTCGGTGGTGGTGTTCGTTCAGGCGTCGCGTCTTCTGACCGCCCAGACGCCGAGACCGAAGATGGCCAACGCCCATGCGGCGAAGTACAGCAGCGAGACGTAGGGGCCCCACGGGTAGTCGATCTCGAACCCACGTTGATCGAGGAAGTGGCTGGCGTTGTTGAACGGCAGATACGGTGCCGATTCTCTGACTTTCGGTATCGCCGAGAGCAGCGACTCGACCACCAGCGACCACAGCATCAACGCGACGATGGCACCGGCGGTCTGGCGGATCAACGCACCGACCCCGAGACCGATCATGACGCACAGCAGGGCGTACACCGGGATGCCCCAGTACAGACGCGTGGCGGTCGAACCGGTCAGGTCGATCGCCGAACCCGCGTCGCCGGAGAGCAATTTGCCGACCACGATGGTCAGCACCCCCAGGATCAACGTGACCACGAATCCGAGCCCACCGTAGACGGTGGCCTTGGCCCCCATCACCACCTCGCGGCGCGGCACGGCCTGGAAGGTGGTGCGAATGGTCCCGAAGCGGAACTCGCTGGTGATGGCCAGCACGGCCATGATCATCAGCACGATGATGCCGAAATTGGTTACGCCGCCGGACAAGTCACCTGCACTGACGATGGTGCCGTCGCTGGAGTTGCCGTTCGCGTTGGAGGTGAGACTGATCAACAGGCTGAACAACAGCCCGAACACGATGACCAGGGCCACACACCAGTACGGAGATCTGGTGCTGAGCAGCTTGATCCGCTCGGCGTTGAGTGCGTGGGTGATCATCGTGCGCCTCCGAGGGGCTTGTACTCGTACGGGTTGGGGCCGGTGGCGGGACCACCGGGTGGCGGCGGCGCGAACGCAGGCGGACCCTGCTGGCCCGGCGGCGGCGACACCAGACCGGGTGCGCCCGCCTGCGGCTTGGTCAGCCCGATCGGCGCGGGAGCTCCGCCTGGTCCGGTGTTGCCGTGGTACTGCACGGTGCCGGCCGTCATACTCATGAAGACCTCCTCCAACGATGCTGTGCTGGAGGACAACTCGTGCAGCGTGATGGCGTTGGCGGCGGCGATCTCACCCACCTGATCGGTGGTCACGTCGTCCAGGGTCAGCGCAGCCTCGCCGTTGGCGGCGTCCGCCGAGGTGAGTCCGGCTCCCGCCAGTGCCGCGCGCAGCTGCTCGAGCTGCGGGCTGCGGACCCGCACCGTCTGGGTGGCTCGGCTGGTGAACTCCTTGACCGAGCAGTCCGCGATCAGCCGACCCTGTCCGATGACGACGAGATGATCTGCGGTGAGCGACATCTCCGTCAGCAGGTGGCTCGACACCAGCACGGTGCGGCCCTGTTGGGCCAACGCCCGGATGAACTTTCGGATCCAGACGATGCCCTCGGGATCGAGGCCGTTGACCGGCTCGTCGAACAGCAGCACACCCGGATCGCCGAGCAGGGCACCGGCCAGGCCGAGGCGTTGGGACATACCCAGGGAGAATCCCCCGGCTCGTTTGCCCGCCACGGCCGACAGGCCCACGTCGGCGAGCACTTCGTCGACGCGCGAGGCGGGAATCCCGTTGGAGGCAGCCATCCACCGCAGATGCGAACGCGCAGAACGGTTGGGGTGCACCCATTTGGCGTCGAGCAGCGCACCCACCTGCCGCAGCGGGTCGCGCAGCTCGGAGTAGGGGCGCCCGTTGATGGTGGCCTTGCCCGCCGTGGGGCGGTCCAAGCCCAGCATCATCCGCATGGTGGTCGACTTCCCGGCGCCGTTGGGCCCCAGGAATCCGGTCACCATGCCCGGTTTCACCGTGAAGGTGAGGTTGTCCACGGCCCTCGTCGGGCCGTACGTCTTGGTCAATCCTTCGACACTGATCACGATTGCCGACTATGCCAGCGACGCACGTCGGGCGGATCGACCGAAGGATTGAACTGACCCACCTCCGAGAGGATGAGTCGCGCCTGCGTATGCGGGGTGCTCCGACGTGGGGCTTCGAGCTCATCGAGTACAGTCAGGCCAGGTTCGGGGAACCAGATCTTCATTTTTCCGTCGAACCGAGGGGATGAGATGAGCGCACGGTGGAGCCAGGACGCGCTGGTCGCCGCACTCATCGACGTCCGCGGTTCGTTGCCCGATGACGACCATGTGATCACCGTCCAGGACGAAGCCGGGACCATCGTGGCCAGCTCGCACACGGTCAAGCAACTGCTGGGCCTCAGTTACGAGGAACTGTTGGGGCGAAACGCCCATGAGCCGCTGTGGGCGGCGATCGACACCGACGGACAGTCGTTGCGCGGGGCCGATCACCCTCCGATGCGAGCGGTCCGTGCAGGCGAGCCCGTCACCGATGAGGTGATCGGAATCTTCGGCCGGGTAGCTGATGTCGGCGGTTACATCTGGCTCAGGATCGACAGCTTTCCCCTGCCCGAGCCCTTGCGCGAGCGCGGTGGCGCGGTCATCACCTGCGCCACCGAACTGGCCGGGCCCGAGGCGGATCGACTACGGCTCACGCAGTCCGAGCGCATGTTCCGCGGCATCGCCGACCGTGCGCAGGAGGCGATGGGACTGCACTCACTCGACGGCACCTGGCTGTGGGCCTCCCCGGCCAGCGCGTCGGTGTTGGGTCACGATCCCGCTGATCTGTTCAGCACCAACGTCTTCGACATCATCCATCCCGAGGATGTCGCGATGGCGCAAGCGCGACTGGCCGACTTGATGAGGGGCAGTGGACCTCTCACCGTGGGTATCCGTATGGTTCGCCCCGACGGCAGCACGCTGTGGGCCGAGGTGATCGGGCAACTCATCCGCGACCAGAACGGCGACCCTTACCAGCTGCAGTCCTCATTCCGCGACATCACCGGCCGGGTGGACGCCGAGCGCGCGCGTGACGCCGCCCTGGGGGTGTTCGAGTCGGTGATGGCCAGCTCTCCGATCGGGATGGCGTTGTGCGATCTCGACGGCACCGTTCGCACCACCAACAATGCGCTGCACGAGATCCTCCGTTGCAGCGCAGGCGATCTCATCGGACACACCCTCGTCGACCAGATCGACACCGAGCAGCGCGAGCGAGTGGCCGAACAGCGCCACGCCATCGTCACCGGACGCACCGCCAACGCCCGGTACGAAGCCCGGTTCCGGTTCGGTTCGCACGTCTTCTGGGGTGAGTCGACGGTGGTGGTGTTGCGCGACGCCGACGGGACGCCCAGCGGCGTGTTGGAGCAGGTCACCGACGTGTCGGCGCGCCGCAACGCACACGCCGAGTTGGAACGTCGTGCCACGTCCGATCCGCTGACCGGCCTGCCGAACCGCGCCCGGCTGCTGCACGATCTCGAAGCCGCTCTGGAGAACGCTCGGTCCACCGGCGAGAAGGTGGGAGTGTTGTTCATCGACGTCGATCGGTTCAAGTCGGTCAACGACACCTGGGGCCACTCGGTGGGTGATGAGGTGTTGCGCACCGTGGCCGACCGGCTGACCACCTCGGTGATGGGACGTGGTTCGGTGATCCGTTTCGGCGGTGACGAATTCGTGGTCGTGTGCCAGGGCCGGATCGATGCGGTGACCGCCGCGTTCGGTGCCGTGCGCCGCGCCATGAGCCGCCCGTTCATCTCCGAATCCGGCACCGACCTGGCCGTCACGGTGAGTGTGGGCGAGGCGCTGGGGGCCACCCGCCCGGCCGAGGACCTGCTGCGTGAAGCCGATCGCACCATGTACCTGGCCAAACACGGCCGCGACCGCCCCGGCCTCTGACGTCGATTGGGCGGAAACCCGCGTCGACTGGGCGGAAACCGGCGCCGACTGGGCGGAAACCGGCGTCGACTGGGCTGAAACCCGGTTCAGTCTCGGGGCGGCGACGACGCGTGGGCCCAGAATCGGCGGGGGATCCGGCCTGCGCGTCGGGCCAGGTGTCCGGCTTGGACCGCGGCGGCCATCGCCTGTGCCATCATCGGTGGATCGTCGGCCCGATTCACCGCCGTGGCCAACAACACTGCGCTGCAACCCAACTCCATTGCCAGCGCAGCATCGCTCGCGGTGCCGATGCCGGCGTCGAGGATGATCGGCACCTGGGCGTCGGCGACGATCATCTCCAGGTTGTGCGGATTGGCGATACCCAAGCCCGTGCCGATCGGTGACCCCAGCGGCATCACCGCAGCCACCCCGATGTCCTGTAGCCGCGACGCCAGGATGGGGTCGTCGTTGGTATAGGCGAACACCGCGAAGCCCTCGTCGACCAAAACCTCTGCCGCATCGAGGAGTTCGATGGGATCCGGGAGAAGAGTCCGATCGTCGCCGGCGATCTCCAGCTTCACCAGATCAGTTCCCAACGCCTCGCGGGCCAACCGAGCGGTCAGGGTCGCCTCGGCGGCGGTCCGACAACCCGCAGTGTTGGGCAGGACCTCGATGTTCAAGCGGCGCAGCATGTCCAGCACCCCAGCTCCGGAGCCGGCAGCATCGGCGCGGCGCATCGCCACGGTGGTCAACTCGGTTCCCGAGGCCACCAGGGAGCGTTCCAGGACCTCGAGATTCGATGCCCCTCCGGTCCCCATGATCAGCCGGGATCGGAACTCCCGCTCCCCCACGGTGAAGTCGCGAGCGCCACTGCTGGTCTCAGCCACCTTGGACCGCCGTCAGCACCTCGACCCGGGAACCGTCGTGCAACACCTCACCCCACCGTGACCGCGGGTGCACCGAGCCGTCGACGGCGATGGCGACACCCTTGTCGGGCAGCCCCAACAGGATCAACAACTCGGTGGCCGTGGTGGACTCGGCGAACTCGCGTTCCTCGCCGTTGACGGTGAGGGTGATGGTCATGTGAATCTCCTCGGGTCCAGGACGGACGCCCAGCGGTTGTCGGGGCGGCCGGACAGCAGGTCGCCGACGATCTCGGCGGTGATGGGGGACAACATGATCCCGTTGCGGCCGTGGCCGGCCGC
Organism: Williamsia sp. CHRR-6; assembly: GCF_018474015.1. GTDB lineage: Bacteria > Actinomycetota > Actinomycetes > Mycobacteriales > Mycobacteriaceae > Williamsia_A. The sequence continues at coordinate 188,814 of NZ_JAHCSG010000003.1, forward strand.
GATGATCGTGCGGTGGTCGATGCGGCCGATCAGCGGCAGGGCGTCGGGCGTCACCGGGCGCACCCCGCCACCCACCTCAGCCACCTGATACTCCGCCAGAGCGGGCAGCAGATCGATTGCGTCACGCAGCAGATCGGCCACACCACCTGCACGGGGTCCGATGTTGCGGCGGTCGCCTACTTCGTACTGGGTGGCACCCACCACCACCGCATCCGGTCGGGGCACGATGTAGACCAGACGGGAACGCCAGCGCGCGCGCACCACCAACGGCAACGGGGCGGGAGCCGTCTTCGGTCGCCGCAACCGGAGTATCTCACCCTTGTCGGCCCGAACACGGTTGTGCGGCAGCATCTCTGGGGTAGCCGCACCCGCCGCGACGACCACTTGGTCGACCGGCAGTCGCCGAATGTCGGTGACACGTCCAGTCCGCGTCTGCACACCTGCGGCGGCGACGGCAACGGTCAATGCCCGCAGCAGTGCCCGATTGTCCACTGCGCCTTCACCGACGGCCAGTCGTCCCCGCCGCACCGAACTGCCCAGACCGGGAGCGATCGATCGGATCTCTCTGCTGCTCAACGGTTTCAGTCCGCAGCCCTGGGTGTTCAAATAGGTCTCGACGCCGGTGAGGTAGCCGGCGTCTGCGCTGTCGGCAGCCACCAGCAGGGTGTCGGTGGCCACCATCACCGACGGATCGCCGAGGTCGACGATGACCTGTGGCCAACGTTGGGCAGCAGCACGGGAGAAGGCCAACAACTGATCTTCGCCTGGGCGAGCTTCAGCCAGACAACCCAGCATCCCGCCCGCCACAGCCGAGGCGGGGTCGGTGTCAGGATCGCGGTAGACCGTTGTCGTCCAGCCGAGCGCAGCCGCGCGCCACGCGACCATCAGACCCACCACACCGGCGCCGATCACCGCGAGCGTGCCAGGGGCAGCATCGGTGGTCATCGAACACCTCCTTCCTGCACCGGCATTACCCGGATCAGGTTCGACGGTCAGCGGCAGTCGGCCGCGATCTCAGCCCGACTCGTCCCTCGGGCTCCCGTGTGGTTGGTTTCAAGCCTACGGCGTGTGTGTTCGCTACGGTCGGCGGAGTGGAGCCCCGTGAACGCCTGACCGATGCCCGCCTTTATCTGTGCACCGATGCGCGCCGCGAGCGGGGCGATCTGATCGATTTCATCGACGCCGCCGTGCGCGGCGGGGTGGACATCGTGCAGCTGCGCGACAAGGGATCGGTTGGCGAGCAGCAGTTCGGCGTGTTGGAGGCGGCCGCCGAGCTGGATCTGCTGGCGGCGATCGGTGAGGTGACCAGACGTCACGGGGCGTTGCTTGCGGTCAACGACCGCGCCGACATCGCCGCGGCGTCCGGTGCCGACGTGCTGCATCTGGGGCAGGACGACCTGCCCCCCGCCGCTGCGCGCACGATCGTTGGCCCCGGCGTGGTCATCGGGCGCTCCACCCACGATCCCGACCAGGCCCACGCCGCCGACGCCGACCCGGATCTGGACTACTTCTGTACCGGACCGGTGTGGGCCACCCCGACCAAACCGGGTCGCCCCGCAGCAGGTCTGGAGTTGGTGCGGAGCAGCTCAGCACGCCCGAACCGACTGCCCTGGTTTGCGATCGGAGGGATCGACGACCAGCGGCTGCCCGAGGTTCTCGCCGCCGGTGCGCGGCGGATCGTGGTGGTCCGCGCGATCACCGCGGCCGCCGACCCCGAATCTGCAGCCGCCGCCCTGCGGAGGGCGGTCGTCAGCGCGGTTCGCACGGCCTGACCTCGCTCGCACGGCCAGGCCCCGTTCGCACGGCCAGGCCAAGTTCGCACGGCCCGACCCCGTTCGCACGGCCAGGCCCCGTTCGCACGGCGCATGCGGCGTGCGAACGGCACCCAACCGTGCGAACAACACCTCACCGTGCGACAGACGCGCAACCGTGCGAACGGCACCCAACCGTGCGAACAACACCTCACAGTGCGACGACCACCTGCCGACATCAGACGTGACGGGCGACTCCTTGCCCGCAGGCCCGGGCACGTCGTATCGTCGACGCATCATGAAGCGCATTCTCGTAGTACGCCGCCGCAGCGGGGTCTGAACCGACCGACCCCCCGCTGCGGGTCGTCGCGCGCGCTGGCGCTGTTGGTCCCCCTTTTTGGCCGGAAGAACCATCCATCATGAACACCCTGCTCGAATCCGCACCGCCGCGCGCTGCCGCCGGCGATTGCCCCATCTCCCTGCCGCGTGACCTGCGCAGGGACGCCCAACGCATGGGCTGGGCGGCGTTCACCGCCCACTACGGCGACACCCGCACACTGCGACTTGGCAGTTGGGATGCCAGCGTCGCCCGCAGCGACCATTTCGACTACCGCGCCACCATCGGGCTGGGTGCCCGCATCGTGTCGATGCAGGCCTCGGCGTTGGGCCCGCTGGCTGCGGCCACCGCGATGCTGCACGACCTGGGTGCATCGACCGAGATCATCCGCGTCTTCCAGACCCGACTGGATGGTCAGACGGTTGCGCTGGTCGAAGCCGAGCGAGACCGTCGACGTCACTGGGGCATGGGCATCGACGCCGATCCACACAGGGCCGGGGTCGCCGCACTGGTCGCTGCCACCGACAAGCTGCTCTGATCGCTTCCCGACCCTCACTCGCCGCAGGCGGTCACCTGTCGAGATGGTCGCGGAGCGTCGGCCACGCCTTGGCGAAGGCCGGATGCAGCGGCAGATCGTCCACCTGATGCTCTGGTACCCAACGTAATTCGGCCGACTCATTGTTGGCCACGGTGTCCAGGAGATCGTCCGCCTCGGCGATCACCGTGTGATACGTCCACCCGCTGACCGCTCGATGAGTCTCCACCGCCGCGCGTACCTGCACTTCTTCGGAGGAGATCCCGGTCTCCTCGTCGGCCTCCCGCAGTGCGGTGTCCTCGGGGGTCTCGTGGGAATCGCGCGCGCCGCCAGGGATCCCCCAGGTTCCACCCTGGTGGCTCCACGCGGCCCGATGCTGCAACAGCACCCCACGCGATCCGTCGCCCATCGGCGCGTACAGGAGCAACCCCGCTGCGCCGTGCAACCCCCAGTACCGCGACCCGTCGGGGTCGAAGACCCAGCCGTCACCGTCTCCACGCATTGCCGGGCCCTCCTGTTCTGGTCTCCACTCCACCCTGCCACGGCGGCCCCACCCGGGCGTGTCCGGTTGTGATGATGTGCGGGCGAACCGGACAGACCACATGTGCGGGATTAGAGTCGAGGGGCACCTCACAACACCCACGCTCGACGAGCGGGAAGGATCCAGTGTGACCGGCGATGCAGCGACTCTGCGGTCCCGGCTCACTCGTGGCACCACGCCCCTGGCCGAGCAGTCGTCCGTCGGGGATCGACGAGGTCTCTCCGCCCGCGGTGCGCGCCGCGAACTGCTGGAGCTCTACCGCGAACAGAACCAGTCCTCTCAGTCGCCGTCACCGTTCAAGTCGTTGCGCGAGCTGGCCGGGACCAGCCCGGGGCGGTTGTTCATCATCGCTGCCGTCCTGTTGATCGGGGGCATCGGCGCCGGATGGTACTCGGCCACCGCACTGGACAACCGCACCAGCGCGTTACGGCAGACCATCTCCGACACCGAGCCGATCGCCGAGTCGTCGCAGATCCTCTACGCCAACCTCTCCATCGCCGACGCCTCAGCCAACGCCGCGTTCATCTCCGGCGGGCTGGAACCGGCCAGTCTGCGCGAGCGTTATGCCTCGGCCATCGCCACGGCCTCACAGGCGCTGATCCAGGCGGCTGCGGGCACCACCAAGGAGAACGTGGTGGTGCGCACCGACCTCAACGCACTGGCCGAACGGCTGCCGGTCTACACCGGGCTGATCGAGTCCGCACGCACCAACAACCGCCTGGGCAACCCGGTGGGGTCGGCGTATCTCGGCGAGGCGTCTGATCTGATGCAGACCACCATTCTGCCTGCGGCTCAACGTCTTTACACTGCGCGGTCATCAGCCATCAGCGACCCACAGAACAGGTTCACCAACCCGCCGTGGGGCGTCTACGCCGCGCTCGGGGTGCTGTTGGCGGCGCTGCTGGGTGCCGACTTCTACGTGGCCCGGCGCACCAACCGCAAGATCAACCTGGGGCTGCTGCTCGGATCGGTGGCCATCGTCGTGGCGCTGGTGTGGGTGCTGGTGGGCAGCCTGTTGTCGGTGTCGGCCACCAAAAGTGCCGAGACGCAGGGGGCACGCCCGCTGCGTGAGCTCACCTCGGCGCGCATCCTCGTCCAGCAGGCGCGGTCGGTGGAGACCCTGTCGATCGCCCGCCGCGGCGATCAGGACAAGTTGCAGCAGCAGTTCGTCGACGCCAGTCGGCAGGTGCGCGCCATCTTGGAGGCCTACGACCGGGCGGCAGGCAACGACTCGGGACCACGTGACGCCCAGCGCCCGGTGCAGGCGGCCATCGGCGCTCTCAACGCCTGGGACGACGCGCATGCGGCGACCGTCGAGCGGTCCGACGCCGGCGACTACTCCGGGGCCACCGCGCTGGCCGTGGGCAACACCCCCGACGGATCAGCACGGGCCTACGCCACCCTCGACACCGCTCTGACCAAGGCGATCACCGCCACCCGCACCCGATTCCGCGACGAGATCAACACCGCGCGGGTGGTCATCGGGTTCGCGGGCTCGGGCGTGTTGGCACTCGGAGTGCTGGCCGCAACGGCCAGCGTGGTCGGGCTGGTCCCGCGCATCCGGGAGTACCGATGAGTCGTCGGACGGTGTTCGTGCTGCTGCTGGCCGTGCTCGCGGTGGGCGTATCCGGCTGCCTGCGCGTCCCGGCCCCGCCGGACAACCCGCCGTCGGCCAGCGCGACGATGCCGACGCCGCCGGGATTGCAGGCCGACGCTCCGCGCGAACCGGTGCCCAACGAGGAGTCATGCGAGACGGGCAGCCTGCGCCCTGGGCCCATGCCGCAGGTGGGCAGGATGCCGCCGGGGTCGACGATGGCCACCATCTTCGCGCGCGGCCGACTGATCGTGGGGGTGGACGTCGGGTCCAACCTGTTCAGTTTCCGCGACCCCATCAGCGGCAACATCCAGGGTTTCGACGTCGACATCGCCAGGACCATCTCCACGGCGATCTTCGGCGAGCCCGACCGCATCGAGTTCCGCATCCTGTCCTCCGACGAGCGGATCAGCGCGTTGCAGACCAACCAGGTCGACCTGGTGGTCAAGACCTTGAGCATCACCTGTGACCGCCTGCGCGACATCGCCTTCTCGACGGTGTACTACGAAGCCTCACAACGGATTCTGGCGTTGCGGAGTTCGCGTATCAACGACGCGACCGATCTGCGCAACCGGCGGGTGTGCGCGGCGCGCGGCACCACGTCGATCGGCCGTCTGCAGCAGCGGGTGCCCAGCGTGCGGGTGTCGACGGTGTCGACGTGGGCCGATTGCCTGGTGGTGTTGCAGCAGGGCGGGGTGGACGCGGTGTCGACCGACGACGCGATCCTGGCCGGTCTGGCCACCCAGGACCCCTACGTCCACGTGGTGGGGGCCAGCCTCGGCGACGAGCCCTATGGCATCGGCATCAACAAGCAATCCGAGGATCTGGTGCGCTTCGTCAACGGGGTGCTCGAACAGATCCGTAACGACGGGACCTGGGCGGAGATATACAACAGGTGGCTCTCGGTCCTCGGACCTCGCTACTACCCGCCGCAACCGACCTATCGGGACTGAACGGAGGTGACCATGCACGACCGCGATGAAGGCGGGGTGGTCACCCAGGCGGCCGCCCGTCCGGTCGAGGTGGACACCCAGGCCGCCACCCCGGAGGTGGTGACCCAGGCCGCCGCGCCGGAGGTGGTGACCCAGGCCGCCGCGCCGGAGATCGCCACCCAGGCCGTAGCGCCGGAGCCGGCCACTCAGGCGGCTGCGCCCATCCAGTCCCGGTCGACCGACGATGCCACCGATCGGACCGGGACCCGGGTGGCGCCTGCTCTGCACAAGGTGGCCCCCAGCGTGCAACGTCAGCTTCGCCGGCTCGGGGCGGGTCTGGTCGACGTGACCTGGGTACGTGACGTCGATCCGTCCGAGGCCGTGATGGACGACCCAGTGATCGCTGAGGCCAAGCGGGACTGCTGGCACTGCGGGATAGCCATCGGCCGGTCCGAGGGTCCCCACGCCGGGCCGCTGACGGGGCTGTGCCCGCACTGCGGATCGCAGTACTCGTTTGTGCCGGGACTGGCGCCGGGCACCATCGTCGCCGACCAGTACGAGATCTCCGGCGCCATCGCCCACGGAGGACTGGGATGGATCTATCTGGCCATCGACCGCAACGTGTCGGGCCGCGCGGTGGTGCTCAAGGGGCTGCTCAACTCCACCGACGCCGAAGCCCAGGCGGTGGCCTTCGCCGAACGACAGTTCCTGGCATCGGTGTCGCACCCCAACATCGTCAAGATCTTCAACTTCGTCGAACACACCGACGCAGGCGGGCGTACCTACGGCTACATCGTGATGGAGTACGTCGGCGGTGCCACGCTCAAGAGCCTCACCACAGTCGACGACGACGCCGCCCAGCGCAGCAACCTCGGCATCGAACAGGCCATCGCCTACCTGCTGGAGATCGTGCCTGCGGTGGGTTACCTGCATTCGATCGGCTTGGTGTTCAACGACATCAAGCCCGAAAACATCATGATCGGCGACGACGAGGTGAAGCTGATCGACCTCGGGGCGGTGTCGCCGATCAACGGTTACGGCCACCTCTACGGCACCCCCGGATATCAAGCGCCGGAGATCATCACCACCGGTCCACAGGTGGCCACCGACATCTACAGCATCGGCCGCACCTTGGCCGTGCTCACCTTGCCGATGCCGATGGAAGGCGGACGCTACGTAGACGGGTTACCTTCGCCGCAGGACGCGCCGGTGTTGGCGGAGAACACCTCGTTTCACCGATTGCTGCAGCGCGCCACCGATCCTGATCCGGCGCAACGGTTCTCATCGGCCGAAGAGATGGCCGACCAGATGTTGGCGGTGCTCCGCGAGAGCGTGGCGCGAGCAACCGGCATCCCCAGGCCGGGTCTGTCGCCGGTGTTCACCCCGCAGCGCACCACCTTTGGTACCGAGCTGCTGCTCGGCCCCGTGGACGGCTTCTTCGACCCGGTCAACTCCGAGTCGTTCCTCAACCCCGCCGACATCGCTGCGGCCCTGCCCATCCCGTTGATCGACCAGTCCGATCCGGCTGCGCAACTGCTGCGCTCGGCGGTGTTGTCCGAGCCGACGCAGACCCTCGACACCATCCGTACCGCCCGCGAGGAAGGTCTGTCCGCGCTCATCGGCACCGACCCGGACAACGACCACCCGTCGCTGGAGGTCGACATCGCCGAGGCGCGCGCCTACATCGAACTCGGTGACATCGACACCGCACTGGGCCTGCTCGATGTCACCTCGCGCTATCACCCGCACTCGTGGCGAATCGAGTGGTATCTGGGTATCTGTGCCTTGATCAACGCCGAACCCGAACTGGCACATGAACGTTTCGCCTCGGTGCTCGCCGCGATGCCCGGCGAGGTAGGGCCCAAGCTGGCGGTCGCGGCCACCGCGGAACTGTTGAGCCGGTGGCTGCGCCGCGAACCGGGCCGCAACGATGCCCGCGATGCCGCCATCGCCCGGTGGGAACAGGTGGCTCTGCGCGAGTATCGGACGGTGTGGCAGACCGACCGGGGCATCGTCACCTCCGCGTTCGGCATGGCCCGGATGCTTTCGGCCCAGGGCGACATCGCCACTGCGGTCACCACCCTCGACGACGTGCCCGCCACCAGCCGTCACTTCAACACCGCGTCGTGCACCGCGGTGCTGGTGTTGGTACACGGTCGGCCACCGTCGGAGGTGACCGACGACCAATTACGGCAGGCCGCAAGCCGATTGGCCGCGATGCCCGACACCGAACCACGCAAGCCGCGCCTGTCGATCATGGTGCTCGGCGCTGCGCTCGGATGGCTGCACGCCAATCCCGAGCGCGAGTCACCCGACATCAGCCTGTTGGGTTTCCCGTTCACCGAACTGGGTCTACGTGCCGGCCTGGAGCGCTCGCTGCGCTCGCTGGCCCGCTCGACGGTGGACCGCAAACAGCGCTACAACCTCATCGACCTGGCCAACCTGATCCGGCCACACACCCTGTTCTGAGGCTGCCGCAATCACCCGTCGACCGTGCCGATATCACCCGTCGACCGTGCGGCATCCGTGCCTTAGGGTGACATTTCGGCACGGTCGACGCGGTATTTCGGCACGCTCAACGCCTTACTTCGGCACGGTCGACGCGGTATTTCGGCACGCTCAACGCCTTACTTCGGCACGGTCGACGCCTCAGGGCCGGTCCAACGCAGCGAGCATCGCCGCCGACATCCTCTCCCGCACACGGCGGTTGGTCTCGTCGCGCGGTTGCTCGGTCAACTGCTGCGACCACTTCCGGTACAGCAGGCTTACGCTACTGCGGTGACGGCCGCGGCTGGTGAGGTTGATCCGCGCCAGCAGCGACACGTCTTCACTTCGGGGCAGCGCGGTGTATCCGCCTGCAGCCCACAATGTCTCGGCCCGCATCGCCACGGTCGTCACGTGCACGTCGATGATGGGTCCGCCCGCCCACTGCCGGGCGATGTCGCCGACGGGAACCATGCGACCGGGCGATGCCCCAGCGACATCGCGAACAGATCCGTCGGGCAACAGATCTCGCGCCGCAGACGTGGTCCAGCCGATCGTGGGATCGGCAAGGGCAGCGATGTCGGAGGCCAGGGCACCGGGCAACAGCAGGTCGTCGGCGTCGAGGTTGCGCAACAACGGGGCATCAGCGTGGGCGGCGGCGAGGTTGCGGCACAGGCCGGGACCACCGGGCCGACCCGCTGCGATGACCACGATTCGGGGGTCGTCGGGGACGTCCAGCGGCATCGGGGGTCCGTCGATGCAGATCACCCACTGCCACGTCTGCGATCCCGAAAGCGTTTGCCCGAGCACCGATTGCGCTGTGTCGGCCAGGTGGTGGGCGACGTGCGGTCCGAGTGCGGTGAGCACGGAGATGGAAGGGATCATCGCAGTCAGGGTACGTCGGAGTCGGGGTGGTCACCGATGAGCGAGTTGCGGTGGGCATCGATGGACTCGTCAAGACGGGACAGATAGTCATCGAGGACAGGGATCGCCACCGAATCGGCGGTCACACTGATGAACAACCGATCGTTGCCCCGGTAGATCACGTGCGCCAGTCGTGGACTGGACAGGGACGTGGCCGAGAAGCGGCCGACCACCTTCAATCCCGCAACCTGATCCGACACCGACGTGTCGGCGAGGTTGGAGATGACGATGTCGACCGGGCTCGGCGGCACACCACGGCGGCGCAGTACGCAACCGATCAGCGCGAGCACCGGCGCGGGCATCGCGTGGATCAGCCCGGGTGCGCGTCCCGTCGCTCCGGCTGCGGCGCGCACCCGGTTCTTGTGTCGCACGATCTCGGAGTGGATGGTGGCCAGCCGCACGCGTGGGTCGTCGATGGCACTGCGGGTGTTCACCGCCACGGTGGTGAACAGGTTGCGTAGGTCGGGGTTCGGATTCGCGCCACCGGCAGCCGCGGTCGTGGGCGCATCTGCCGTCCCGCGGCGAACGAGATGCACCGGCATGGCCGCGAACACCTCGCCGGTCAACCCTTCTCCGGCCGCGGCCAGGTGGCTGCGCACTGCCTGCCCGATGATCGACACCATCAGATCGTTGGCGGTCGCATCATGCACCTGAGCCCGCATGGCGGCCACGTCGGCGGCGGAGATCACGGTGAATCCGACCGCCCGTGGCCCTTCGGTGGCGCCAGCCAGGCGCGAGCGTCGTGGACTCACCCCGGTCAATGCGGTCACCGGGCGGGAGCGCCCCGGACGGATGCGGGCGGCCACACACAGTGCCGCCCAAAGGAACCGGCCCCAGATGGCGGGTTGACGCAGCACTGCGGCCACCGCCAGCCGCGGTGTGCTCGGGGCACGATCGGTCGAGATCTGTTGGGTATCGGTGGGATCCGAGGCCGGCGGGGTATCCCAGTCGTGGTCGAACATCAGGTGGTGGAACCGTCGGCCGTCCATCACCGCGTGATGGTAGGAGAAGGCCAGGATGCTCACCCGGCCCTCGATCCCGGGGAGACCGGTCACGTCAGCCAGCACGTCGAGTCGCCAGGGTGGTCGATTCACCTCGAGCGGCCGATCGGCGATGGTGGTCAGCAATTCACCTGCGGCAGCCCAGGTGTCGAGGCCGGTGTGAACGCTGATGTGGGCGTCGAGATCGATCGCGTCGACCCGGTGCCATACCGGCAGATCCAGATCGGCCGGTACCCGGATCGGAACCTGAAACAATTCGTCGGTGCTGCGCACCCAACCAGCCAGCCGGGCGAGCAGGTCTCCACGCAGCTCGTCGTCCACACCGTCCGGGGTGGACAGCACGGTGCACGACACGACGTGCGCGTCACGCTGGGCGCGATCGAGCAGCAGATACGCGGCGTCACGGGCCGAGAGCCGCACCACGGGCACTCCCCGACTAACCGGCCCGCACCAGTGCGGCCGCCTGCCGCGCGATGGCCAGTTCCTCGTTGGTGGGCACCACCAGCACCGACACCTCGCTGTCGTCGCTGGAGATGCGGCGGGCTCCTGGGATGCGGGTGGTGTTGCGTTCGTCGTCGAGCACGATCCCGAACCTCTGCAGGTCGGCCAACGCATCTCGGCGCACAGCGGCGGCGTTCTCGCCGACACCGGCGGTGAACACGATGGCATCGACCCGACCCAGCTCGATCAGGTACGCCCCGAGGTAGCGGCGTAACCGGTGGATGTAGACGTCGTAGGCCAGTCGGGCATCCGGGTCGCCTGCTTCGACCAGGTCGGTGATCGCCCGAAAGTCGTTCTCCCCACACAATCCCTTCAGCCCAGAGGCCGAGTTGAGCATCCGGTCGATGTCATCGATGTCCATCCCCGACACCCGGCGCAGGTACATCACGATCGCGGGATCGATGTCGCCGCTTCGGGTTCCCATCACCAGGCCCTCCAGCGGGGTGAGTCCCATCGTGGTGTCGACAGGACGACCACCGCGGATGGCTGAGGCCGACGCCCCGTTGCCCAGGTGCAGCACGATCTGATTGATCTGTCCGGTCGAGACACCGAGGAAGTCGGCCGCGGCACCGCTGACGTACTCATGTGAGGTGCCGTGGAATCCGTAGCGCCGGATGTGATGGGTGGCCGCGACGCTGCGGTCGATGGCGTAGGTGGCTGCACGAGCGGGCAGGTCGTGGAAGAAGGCGGTGTCGAACACGCACACCGCGGGCACGTCCGGCAGCAGCTCCCGCATCGCCCGAATACCCATGAGATTCACCGGATTGTGCAGCGGGGCCAGGCTGGCGAGCCGATCGATCTCACCGATCACGGTGTCGTCGACGAGGGTGGGTGCACTGAAGCTCTGCCCACCGTGCACCGTCCGATGCCCCACCGCGAGCATGTCACTGTCGGCCAGATGTGTTCCGGCGTCGGTGAAAAACGCCAACGCCTGGGTCAGTGCGGCGTGATGATCAGGCAGATCACCGACGTGACGCCACGTCCGCCCGGCCTGCTGATGCTCGGCGCTCGCGCCGACCGACCCGATCTGATCGACCATCCCCACAGCGATCTTGTCACCCGAATCAGGATGGAGCAGTTGATACTTCAGTGAAGACGATCCGGAGTTGAGGACCAGGACCGCACCGTCGGCGCTCACGACAGCGCCTGCGCCTGGATGGCGGTGATCGCGACGGTGTTGACGATGTCAGAGACCGTCGCCCCACGCGAGAGATCGTTGATGGGTTTGCGCAGACCCTGCAGCACCGGCCCGACCGCCACGGCCCCGGCACTGCGCTGCACCGCCTTGTAGGTGTTGTTGCCGGTGTTGAGGTCGGGGAACACCAGAACCGTGGCCTGCCCGGCCACCGGCGAGCCGGGCATCTTCGATGCGGCCACCGACGGCTCCACGGCGGCGTCGTATTGGATCGGTCCTTCCACCAACACCTTCGGGGCGCGTTCGCGCACCAGGCTGGTCGCGGCGCGCACCTTGTCCACATCCACCCCCGACCCGGACTCCCCGGTCGAATAGGACAGCATCGCGACCCGCGCGGTGATGCCGAACTGTTCGGCGGTGGCCGCCGAGGAGATCGCGATGTCGGCGAGCTGTTGCGCCGAGGGGTCGGGGACGATGGCGCAGTCACCGTAGGCCAGCACCTTGTCGGCCAGGCACATGAAGAACACACTCGACACCGTCGACACCCCGGGCAGCGTCTTGATGATCTCGAACGCCGGCCGAATGGTGTGTGCGGTGGTGTGTTTGGCGCCCGAGACCATGCCGTCGACGATGCCTTCCTGCACCATCATGGTGCCGAAGTAGGAGACGTCGGTCATCACCTGGTGGGCGCGCGCCAATTTCATGCCCCTGTGCTTGCGCAACTCGGTGTAGGCCTCGGCAAAGCGGTCGAGGTGTTCGGAGGTGGCCGGGTCGATGACCTGTGTGTCGCCGAGGTCCACCCCGAGTTCGGCTGCGCGCGAGCGCACCGCCTCCTCGTTGCCCAGCAAGGTCAGCTCGGCCACCTTGCGTCGCAGCAATCGTCCTGCCGCACGCAAGATCCGGTCGTCGTCCCCCTCGGGCAACACGATCCGGCGACGATCCGACTTCGCCCGTGCGATCAACTGGTATTCGAACATCTGGGGCGTGACCACCGACGGGGTGGGCAGCTGCAGCTTCTCCAGCAGCGACTCGGAGTCGACGTGGTGTTCCATCAGGGCCAGCGCGGCATCCACCTTGCGCACCGACTCCACCCCCACCCGGCCACGCGCCTGCGCCGCGATCCGGGCGGTGTCGTAGGTGCCGTGCCCGCAGGTGATGATCGGCAGCGACGGTTTGAGACCGGCCACCAGCGACTCGATCATCGGATGCGGTCGCAGCCCACCGTTGAGGATGAGGCCGGCCAACTTCGGAAAGCCTTGCGCCGCATTGGCCATCACCAACGCCAGCAACACATCTGACCGGTCGGCCGGGGTGATCACGGCCACGCCGTCAGTGAGTCGCTCCAGGATGTGTTCAGCTGTCATGCCGCCCACCATCACCCGCATCGCCTCACGCGAGAGCAGTTCGGGGTCCCCGCTGTAGAGCTCCCCGTCGAGCGCAGTCATCAGCTCTGACATGGTCGGCGCCACCAGCACCGGGTCCTCCGGTAGCGCCCAAGCGGGAAGTCCGGTGCCCTCCAACGCGATCCGGATGGCGTCGAGTTCGGCGGGGTCACATCGGTTGGCCACCAGAGCCACCGCCTGGGCGTGCATGGACCGCACCTCGGACAGACACACATCGGCCAACGCCCGCATCGATTCCGGGCTACGACCGGATGCGCGCAGCGCCAACAGGATGGGGGCACCGAGGTTGGCCGCCACCCGAGCGTTGAAGCTCAGTTCAGACGGGCTGGCCACATCGGTGTAGTCCGAACCGATGATCAGCACCGAGTCACACTGTTCCTGCACGCGGTGGAACCGGTCGACGATCTCGCCCAGCGCCCCTTCGGGATCGGCGTGGACCTGCTCGTAGGTGACCCCGATGCACTCCTCGTAGCTGAGATCAGCCGAATCGTGTTCGACCAGCAGGTCGAGGATGTAGTCGCGTTCTGAGTCGACGGCCCGCGAGATGGGCCGGAAGACACCGACGCGACCACCGGTGGCGGCCAGCAGGTGCAGGGCGCCCAAGGCGATGGTCGACTTACCGGTGTCCCCCTCCGGCGAGGCGATGTAGACACATTTCGACTTCTGTTCGCCGCGGTCGGTCGGCGGTGCGGGTGCGAAGGCCATGGGTTCAACCTAGCCAGGTGTTCGGGCCGGCACCCGGTCGGGAGCAGAGCCCAAACCCTGACGCCGGGACGGCATCGGAGCGTTCTCCCCAGATGGTGTCTCAACTGTGATCGGTCCGTGACACCTGACCGACAACAGCTGGTGACGGCGTTGCCCTGCGGCCCAGCGACATTGGACTCACCGGCGGTTGCCCACCTGCGCCGCCCCGCGCCGCGTCGGCGAGCCTGTCGACGGCAGGTCGATCAGTACTCTCGCGAGCGGCCGCGCCGGTGACTTCCGGCGGCGATATGCCACCAACAAATCATGTCGAGAGGAACCCAGGTGAAACGTTTCGAGAACAAGGTGGCCGTGGTGACCGGCGGCGTATCGGGCATCGGAGCGGCAGTCACCCGGCGGCTACTCGACGAGGGTGCCTCGGTCGTGGTCGCCGACATCAGCGCGGACGTGGCGACGTCGGCGACCGAGACGTTCGGGCCCTCGGTGGCCGGTGTCCGCACCGACGTCACCGACCCCACATCGGTGACGGCCCTGTTTGCCGAGGCGGTCGAGAGGTTCGAGACCATCGACGCGGTGTTCAACGTGGCGGGCGGCCAGAAACCAGGGCTCATCGCCGACCTCGACTTCGAAACGTGGAAATTCAACATCGCGTTGAACCTGCACGGCACGTTCCTGGGAGTTCAAGCGGCGGCGCGCACGTTCGGCGAACTGGGCAAGACCGGGTCGATCACCAACATGGCGTCACTCAACTCGTTCACCCCGATGTTCGGCGGTGCCGCCTACGCCACCGCCAAAGCGGGGGTCGCGATGCTCACCAAGAACGCGGCACTGGAGTTCGGCGAGGTGGGAATCCGGGTGAACGCCATCTCTCCGGGTCTGGTGGCCACCCCGCTGACCGCCGATCTGTTCAAAATCCCCGGATATGAGGAGACGGCACTGTCCCGCATCCCCGCGGGCCGACCGGCCCGACCCGAGGAGATCGCAGGTGTCGCAGCGTTCCTGGCCTCCGAGGACGCGGCCTACATCAGCGGCGAGAACCTGGTGGTCGACGGTGCCTGGCAGACGACCGGGTACCCGGATCTGCGTCGCTTCTTCAGCTGAGTCAGGTGGTGGTCGGCCGACAGCGCCATTCCGGTCAGGTCAAGCGGTAGACGGTCTGCCCGCCGACCGTCTGTGCGGTGTAGTTGTCGGCCACCCAGGCGGCGATCTCAGCGGCACTCGAGTTCGACCCGCCCGGGGACCCGCCCTGGGACCCGCCGATGTAGTAGCCGATCTTGCCCGCCTCCACGTACGCGATGAACTGCGCCAGCGTGGGGGTGGGATCACCACTCCAGCCACCGATGGCCATCACCGATGTGCCGCTGGCGATCTCGTAGCCGGCGGCCGACTGTGAGCCGTTGGTGGCCGCCGCCCACGTCGCGGTCGTCGCCTTCAACAGCGCGGCCAATGCGGAGTCGGTCCCCTGCCCACCGATGCCGGCAGGCGCAGTCGGCCGGGCACCCGACGAGGCCGCGGCACCGGGGGCAGCTGCCGACGGTGCTGCGACGCCGGAACGATCACCGCCCGGTCCGCCCATGCCGCCGCCCATCCCGCTGTCACCGTCGGCGGTCTCCACCGCGGTCGGGATCGATCCGCTGTGCGCGGTGGCCGAGGTGGCCACACCGAACGCCGCGGTGGCCGAGAACCCGCTCATCGCGCCGACGATCACTGCCGCCGCGATCAGCTTCCGAGCTCCGACCCGGTTGCCGATCGCGATCGCGATCGCCGACACCGCCGACAGGCCCACCAGCGCGATGTGCGTCCACGCCGGACCGAACTCGGCCCGATCCAGCAGCACATACGACCAGCCTGCGGCCAGAATGATCATGGTCGACAACGCGATTGCTCCGTCTGGCCGATCACGCCGCTGCCACGCGAGTACGCCACCCAGACCGACCAGAGCGCCGATCGCAGGCGCCAGGGCCACCGTGTAGTACGGGTGAATGGTGCCGCTCATGTAGCTGAAGATGACGCCGGTGACGATCAACCAGCCGCCCCACATCAGCACACCGGTGAGTTCGGGCCGACCGATCCGACTGTCGGTACGACGCGAGAAGCGTTGTGCACCTGTTTGATACACCGCATAGGCGATGACGAAGAGGGCCACCGGAAGCAGCCAGGAGATCTCGTAGCCCATCTCAGAGCCGAACAGGCGGTTGAGTCCGGTGACACCACCGAAACTCGAGCCGGCCGCACCCTGCCCACCCGTGTTCCCGCCGCCACCGCCGGCGGACGCGCCGAAGATGCGGCCGAGGCCGTTGTAACCGAGCACCAGGTCCATCACGGTGTTGTCGGTGGAGCCACCGATGTAGGGCCGAGATCCCGCCGGCCACAACGCAACCACCAGTACCCACCACCCGGCGGAGATGATCAGCGACATCGTCGCCACCGCCAGGTGTAGGCAGCGGCGCAGCCAGCCGGTCTTCGCCATCAGCAGGTAGGTGAGACCGAAACCCGGAAGCACCAGCAGGCCTTGGAGCATCTTGGTGAGGAACGCCAGCCCCAAGGCCGTTCCCACCAGCGCCAGCCACGTCCAGGATGAGACGGCCACCGCACGAACCAGCGCGTAGGCGGCGGCCACCATCAGCAGCACCAGCAGGGCGTCGGGATTGTTGAACCGGAACATCAGGGCCGCGGCCGGGGTGAAGGCCAGCACGCTGCCCGCAATCAGCCCGGCCACCACACCTTGTCGGGGATCACCGACACTGCGACGCACGGTGGCGTAGAGCAGGCCGACTGCGGCCACCCCCATCAGGGCCTGCGGGGCCAGCACCGCCCAGCTGTTCATACCGAACAGTCGCACCGAGAGCCCGGTCACCCACAGCGACGCCGGCGGCTTGTCGACGGTGATGAAGTTCTGCGCATCCAACGATCCGAAAAACCATGCCTTCCAGCTGCTTCCACCCGCTTGCGCAGCCGCAGCGTAGAAACTGTTGGCGTAGCCGTTGATCGAGAGGTTCCACAGGTACAGCACTGCGGTCACCACCAGCAGCGCAGGCAGGGCGGCGCGACCGGCCCACCGCCCCGGGTCGGCCAGTGGTCGAGGCGCTGGGGTGGGTTGCACTCTCGGCGATGTGGGTGGTCGATCGATGACGATGCTCACGGGCAGTCCCTCCAGGAGGAGTCAGCAGATCGGTCGGTCACCGATCTCGTTGTCCTCACCCTGGGTCATCGGCCTGCCGCGACTGGTGGTGATCACCTGGGAGAACGCTGTGAGCGCCACCGCTGCCGGGGTGAAAAACGGTGGGTGCTCAAACGGAGTCGACGCGGAGCAGGATCCCGGTCTCGGGGAACAGCACGGGTACGGCCACGCCGGCATTGGCCAGCATCGACCCGGTCAGTTCCACTCCGTCGCCCACCCAGGGCGGCGCCGCAATCCCGTGGCCCGGGTCGCTGAGGTCGGGGTCGACCCGCACCCGGTAGCGCCGATCCGCGTCCAACCCCGGCAGCCGCACCCGATCGCTGCGGTCCTCGGCACAGGTGTCGATCTTGATCACCGCGAACACCGCCGACGACGAGTCCTGGGCCACCACCCCGTGCACCCAGACACTCGGGTCGGGGTGATCGGCCCGGACCACCTGCCCGGTGTGCAGCATGGCCCGCAGCTCCCGATAGGCGGCCGTGAACGCTCGGATCAGATCCCGCTCGGATGAATCCAGCTCGGTCACATCGAGTTCCAGTCCGGCGTGTGCGAACAAGGCGGTGAGACAACGGAACCGTAGCGTCGCCCGCCGACCCGTCGTGTGCGACACCGCAGGACCCACATGCGACCCCAGCAGCTCCGGCGGGATCAGCTGCATGGTCCACCGGTTGACCTGTTGCCGCTCCAGCGGATCGTTGGTGTCTGAACCCCACACCCGCGCAGTGTGATCGAGCATCTCCAAATCGATGCGGCCACCACCGGAGGCGCACGACTCGATCTCCAGGCCCGGATGACGCGCGGTCAACTCATCGAGCAGTCGGTACACCGCCAGCGTGTGTTGATGCACCCCGGCGCGACCGTCGTGCGCCACCGCAGCCAGCAGGTCGCGGTTGTGGTCCCACTTGAGATAGTCGGGGCGCTCGGTGCTCACGATCGCGTCGAGCCGGTGCAGCAGGTGGTCGAACACCTCAGGGCGAGTCAGATCCAGGACCTGTTGATGCCGCCACGGCAGTGGGGTTCGCCCCGGAGAGCCCAGGATCCACTCCGGGTGTGCGCGCGCCAGATCGGAGTCCGGGTTGACCATCTCGGGTTCCACCCACAACCCGGGCGACATCCCCAGTGCTCGAACATGATCGAACAGCGGCGCCAGCCCGTGCGGCCAGACGTCGGGATCGACGAACCAGTCGCCGAGCCCGGCGGTGTCGTCGCGGCGATGCCGAAACCAGCCGTCATCGAGAACGAAACGCTCCACACCGACCTGTGCTGCGGTGTCGGCCAGCGCTCGCAGCCGGGTCAGGTCATGATCGAAATACACACCCTCCCAGGTGTTCAGCACCACCGGTCGGGGTGTACGCGGGTGATTGCGGCGCGCCCGCAGCCATCGGTGGGTGGCCTGCGCGGTGCCGTCGAGACCGTGCGCGGAGTAGACGAAATGCACCCACGGCGTGGAGTACGTCTCGCCGCAGGCCAACGAGATCTCCCCGGGAGCCAACAGTTCACCGCCACCGATCACCCCCGCGGCCTGTCCGGCGCGCTCGGGGAATCGCTCGGCCAGGTGCAGGTGATCGCCACTGAACGCGACATGCGTCTGCCACACCTGGCCGGTCTGAAAGCCGAACCCGGCGCTGCCCGCGGCCATGATCAGTGTGGCGTCGTGGCCGGTCCGTCCGCGCCGCGACGCCCGCACCACACTGCCGTGAAGAAACTCTCGTCGCTGCGGGGTGCGTTCTCGGCAGTGCCGTCCGGTCAGGTCCAGCAGCTCGGTGGCGGTGTCCGGGAGCGGCATCAACGCCCGCACCCCACCGACCCACACATCCCCGTCGACACAATTCGTCACCGAGATACGCATGCGCAGAACCGAACCGGTGATCTCCAACTCGATCGACAACGCGATCCCGGCGGTGTCGTCGGAGGCGGTGACCGCGACACCACAGTCGGTGGCGAGCACCTGCACGTCGGCGAACCGCGGGTAGATCACCCGAGGCCCGCGGTGCAGTTCCATCGCCGGGGTTCCCTGCCAGCCGTCGTCGGGACCGGGCGCCAGCGAGAACACCCGGGGCACATCGGTGCTCGAGTGCGGTACCCCGGGAACCGACACGGCCTGCAGAGTAGTCAGGTCTGCCGCGGTGAGGTCGCCGAGGTCAGCGCCCCAGTGCAGCACGTACGGCAGACCTTGTTCGGGGACGGCGAGCACCACCGACACGTCGTCGCCGCGCAGCACCACGTGGCTGGCGGTGACCATGACAGCCTCACCCATGCAGGGCGCTCACTTGTTGGCGCCCATGGTCAATCCGGAGACGAAATGCTTCTGCAGTCCGATGAACACCATCACGGTGGGTAGCGCCACCAGCACCGATCCCGCCGCCAGCAGGTTGGTGTTGGTGAAGAACGCGCCCTGCAGGTTCTGCAGGGCCGTGGTCACCGGCAATTTCTTGCCGCTCACCATCAGCGACAGCGCCCAGAAGAAGTCGTTGTAGATCCAGGTGACCATCAGGGTGGCCAGCGCCGCGAGCGCCGGACGGCACAGCGGCAGCACCACCTGCCAGTACTGACGGAACAGCCCGGCACCGTCCACCGTGGCGGCCTCGAGCAGTTCGGGCGGAACGGTTTTCATGTAGTTGCTCAGCACGAACACACAGAAACCGGTCTGGAATGCGACATGCACCAGGATCAGGCCCCAGTAGCTGTCGTACAGCGAGCCCGACGAACTCATCCACAGCGGCAACGGGATCGCGTTGTACAGCCGGAACAACGGGGTCAGCAAAGTCTGCTGCGGCAGCAGGTTGCCTGCGATGAAGACCGCCAACATGATGATGTTGAACTTCCACGAATAGCGCACCAGGATGAACGCCGCCATCGACCCGAGGAACAGGATGAGCACCACCGCAGGCACGGTGATGATCACCGAGTTCCAGAAGTACCGCGGGATGTCGCCGGTGGTCCACGACTGCACGTAGTTGTCGAAGGTGTAGCCGCCGAAGGACAGGTAGCCGTGTTTGAGCGTGTAGTCGTTGTCGCGGAACGAGTTGTACACCGCCCAGGCCATCGGGAACAGCCAGAGGATCGCCAGCACGCTCAACACGAGGTAGGTGAGCTTGGCGGCCAGGCTCGATCGGCGTGTGTTGGCCACCGCCGAGGCATTGCGTGGTCCCCGGGGTGGGGGCGTGCTTCTGGGTGCGGTCAGTGTGGTCATCGGTTTTCTCCCAGAACGGTTGCGGGGCTGCGCTGCTCAGTCATCTCGACCGCGCAGCACGATGGTGAGGTAGATGGCGATGAAGACCAGCGAGATGATCAGCATCATCGTGGCCAACGCCGATCCGAAGCCGATACGACTGGCCTCACCGACCACGTTGGAGGTGACCAGCGCGGAGATGAGTTCGAGCCCGTTGCGTCCTCGGTTGATCACCCACACCAGGTCGAAAGCGCGCAATGCTTCGATGACGGTGATGACCATGACCAGTAGGTTGGTCGGCTTCATCAACGGGAACACCACGCGGAAGAACGTGCGAACGGGCCCGGCGCCGTCCATCACCGCGGCCTCGCGCACCGACGGGTCGATGCTCTTGAGGCCGGCCAAGTACAGCAGCATGATGTAGCCGGTGTGGCGCCACGCCGCGGCCACCATCACCGACCAGATGTTGACGTCTGGATCGCCCAGCCAGTCGACGTTGGTGCCCAACAACGTGTTCAACACGCCGGTGTCGCTGGAGTAGATGAGCTGCCAGATGAATCCGATGAGCGCCATGGACAGCACCACCGGCACATAGAAGATGCTCTGGTAGATGCGGGTGCCGCGGATCCCCCGGTCGAGCAGCACCGCCAACAACATGCCCAGCACAGTGGGGAACACGAACAAGAACGCCAGCCACAGCAGGTTGTTCTGGACGGCCTGCTGGAACGGCGGGTAGGCGTCCACGGCGTCGGTGTAGTTGCGGGTACCGATCCAGGTGATGGTCTTCAACCCGCCGATCCCATCCCACCGGGTGAACGACAGGATGACGGTGAACACCGTTGGGATCCAAATGAACCCGAGAACCAATGCGGCTGGGACACCCAGCATCACAGCGGCGGTGATCTTCTCGCGACGGCTACGCCGGATACGCGGCGCCCGTTGGCGTTCAGGCGCTGCGGCGGGCGATTGCGGGGACGGTGTGGGTCGTGGGGCGATGAGAGTCATCGGAAGAACACCTGATCTCTTGGGTGCGAAACAGCGGACGGGACGGCGGCGAGACGAACGACCTGAGGGATCAGGTCCCGAACACCGACTTCTTCTGCCGCTCGATGTCACGCAGGACACCCTTGACGTCTCGGGGGTTGCCCAGGAACTGTTGCATCGCCGGGATCATCACGATCGAAGCGAAGTCGGGTCGGGTGTCGCGGTCGAGATACTGGGTGACCGCGGTGGCCTTGGCCACCAGCTGCGCCGACTTCTGCACCAGCGCCGGGAATTCGGTGAGATCGGCGTCCTTGTGTGCGGGCACCGCCTGGGGGTCCTTGCGGGCGTAGGCCACGGCGGGGGCGGCGGTGGTGAGGAAGTTCAGGAAGGCCTCGGCACCGGCCCGGTTGCGGGGACCCTTGCGCATCATCAGCCCGTCCATGGGGGCCTCCACCGCGCCCATGCCGATGGCTGAGTCCATCTCGGGGAACGGGAAGAAGTCCAGATCCTCTCGATCTGGACCCTCGGGGAAGCTCTGCGCCACGAACAGTCCGACCACCATCATGCCCACCTCCTTGTTCAACAGGGCCTGCTGCGACTCGGAGATCTTGCGACCCAACGGCTGTGGCTGCTGGTAGGTGATCAGCTCACGCCACGCGTCGAACACCGGGGTGACCCGCTTGTCGGTCCACGCGTACTGCCCGGCCAACAGGTCGCGGTGGAAGTCCACCCCGTTGAGCCGCAGGTTC
Organism: Williamsia sp. CHRR-6; assembly: GCF_018474015.1. Classification (GTDB taxonomy): domain Bacteria; phylum Actinomycetota; class Actinomycetes; order Mycobacteriales; family Mycobacteriaceae; genus Williamsia_A. The sequence goes on from NZ_JAHCSG010000003.1 coordinate 210,740, forward strand.
AGGTAGTCGAAGGTGCCGAACGGCGGCCATCCGTCGCGTGCTCCGAACCCGATGGGCGTGATGCCGTCGGCCTTCATCTTCTTGCTCAGTGCGATCAACTGGTCGAAGGTGGTCGGAACCTCGTAACCCTTTGCCGCCCACAGACTCTTGCGATAGAAGATGCCCCACGGATAGTAGAAGAACGGGATCAGGTACTGCTTTCCGTCGTCAGCGGTGGAGGCGTCCTTGAAGCTGGCGTTGAAGCTGTTGGGGTTGGCCCGCCACACCGAGCTCACATCGTCGATGAGGTCCTTGTCGGCGAAGTAGCGCAGACGGTATCCCGACATCCAGGTGATCACGTCGTCGGGCGTGCCCTGCAGATAGTTGTTCAGGTTCTCCTGGAACGAGGTCGAGTCGACGGTGTTGACGCTGACCTTCTTCGACGACGCCTGGGTGAACAGGTTGACCACGTCGACGAGACCGGCCTTGGCGTTCTTGTCCGACAATCGCGAACCGATCGTGACGGTGGTGGAGTAGTCGGTGCCGCTGCAGCCGGCCAGAGCTCCGCCGGCGGCCAGCAGGCCCGCCGCGGTCAGCGACCCCCGCAGGAAACGACGCCGATCAATCGGCAGGTCGAGTGGGGATTGTCGTGTCATCGTGGTCCTCCGCCGTTCGCCGGCTCCGCGTCGTCGCGGAACCACCGATCTGGTCTAAACAAACAATTTCAACCACCGACAACAGACGTGATCGGCCGTGAAAGTGATGTGGGTTACACAAGCACACGCGTTACTCGATGTCAATGCGCGGGCGACCAGGGGAAGTCCCGTGTATTCCTGTTCGTTTTTGTTGACATTCGCGAGCTCGTGGTTCAGATTGTGATGGTGACCACACCCACCGACCGCCTACGCACGGGCTGGCCCACCGGCGACCAGCTGTCCTACGGCGGGGACTACAACCCCGAGCAGTGGCCCGAGGAGACCTGGCCCGCCGACATCGAGTTGATGCGCGAGGCCGGGATCAACCTCGTCACCGTCGGGGTGTTCTCGTGGGCGTTGCTGCAACCACGCCCCGACGCGTGGGACTTCGGCTGGCTGGACCGCATCATGGATCTGCTGCACGCCGGTGGCATCCGAGTCGATCTGGCCACCGCCACCGCCTCGCCCCCGCCGTGGTTGGCCATTGCGCACCCAGAGATCCGGCCCGTCGACGCCAACGGCACCACATACGCCATCGGAAGCCGTCAGACCTGGAGCCCGAGTTCGGCTGTGTACCGGCAGTATTCACTGCGACTGGTGGAGGCGATGGCGCTGCGTTATCGCGACCACCCCGCGTTGGCCATGTGGCATGTGTCCAACGAGTTGGGGTGCCACAACTCGCGCTGCTACTCCGCGGAGTCGGCGGACGGTTTCCGGAGGTGGCTGCGCGCCCGGTACACCGACATCGATGCGCTGAACACCGCGTGGGGCACCGCCTTCTGGAGTCAGCGTTACAGCGACTTCGACGAGGTGGTGGTGCCGTCGAGGTCGACCGCCGCCCCCAACCCCACCCACTTCTTGGACTGGCGACGATTCTGCTCAGACCGACTACTCGAGCAGTACCTCGCCGAGCGCGACATCCTGCACCGACTGTGCCCCGACGTTCCGGTGACCACCAATTTCATGGTGGGACTGGGCAATCCGCTCTCACCCGCGGGCGACATGGACTATGCGGCGTGGGCACCCACCCAGGACATCGTGTCCACCGACCACTATCTCGTCGACACCGCAGACCGCAGCGGGCACGAACGGTTGGCGTTCTCCGCCGACCTCACCCGCGGGATCGGTACCGGCGACCCGTGGTTGCTGATGGAGCACTCCACCAGTGCGGTCAACTGGCAGCCGGTGAACCGGGCCAAGGCGCCCGGAGAGATGCTGCGCAACAGCCTGTCTCACCTGGCTCGTGGCGCGGACGGGATCTGTTTCTTCCAGTTCCGCGCCTCCGCCAGTGGCGCCGAGAAGTTCCACTCTGCGATGGTCCCGCATGCGGGCCCCGACTCGGCTCGCTGGCGCGAGGTGGTGGAACTCGGCCGCATCCTGCACGCGGTCTCGGCCGTTCGAGGCAGCCGGGTGCAGGCCGACGTGGCCATACTGTTCGACTGGGAATCGCAGTGGACCGGTGAGATCGACGGGCACCCTTCGACGTTGGTGCAACACCAGGAGATGGCCGAACGCCTCCACGGTGCGGTCACCTCGTTGGGGCTGACCGCCGACGTCGTGGGACCCACCGCCGACCTGTCGCGACACCGCGTCATCATCGTCCCCGCTCTGTACCTGTGTGACCGCGAGCAGGCGGATCGGATCGCTGCGGCCGCTGCGGCCGGCGCCCAGGTGCTGATCACCTTCTTCTCGGGCATCGCCGATCGCGACGACCACGTCTACCTCGACGGCTATCCCGGCGCCTTCCGCGATCTGCTGGGCGTGCGCGTGGAGGAGTTCTTCCCCCTGGACGCGCAGACGCAGGTCGAACTCACCTATCAGGACACCCGGCGCACTGGACGACTGTGGACCGAGACGCTCAGCGTCGCCGACGATGTCGAGGTGCTGGCCGAGGCCGTCGTCGACGCACCCGGCGCCGCCCGATCCGTCCCGGTGCTCACCCACCGGTCGGTCGGGTCGGGCGCAGGCTGGTACCTGGCCACCCTCCCGGATGTCGACACCCTGCGCGACATCGTCGAATCTGTCTGCAGAGCAGCAGGTCTGACCACCACTGCGGCCCCGGGACTCGAGGTAGTGCGGCGCCGCTCGGACACCGGCTCATGGCTGTTCGTGATCAACCACTCCCAGGACAAGGCGACGGTCGCGGCCACCGGAACCGACCTGCTCACCGGCGCTGCGGTGAGCGGCGAGGTGCACGTGGCCGCCGGTGGCTGCGCGGTCATCGCCGAGACACAAGCCCACTGATGCTCGCCCACCAACGCCACCAGGCCATCCTCGACGCGGTGTCGGTCACCGGCACCGTCCGAGTCGTCGATCTCGTTGCCCAGCTGGGTGTCTCGGACATGACCATCCGGCGTGACATCACCGAACTCGCGCAGCGCGGACTGGTGGAACGAGTGCACGGCGGTGTGACCATGCCCGGCACGGCCAGCGTGCACGAACCAGGCTTCACCGCCAAGTCGACGATGGAGAGTGAGGCCAAACGCGCCATCGCCGTCGCCGCAGCGGAATTGGTCCGTCCTGGCACCTCCATCGGCATCTCCGCGGGCACCACCACCCACGCTTTGGCCCGACTACTCGCGCCGGTGGCCGATCTGACCGTCATCACCAACTCGGTGCCGGTCGCCGACACCCTCTACGAGAACGGCCGCAGCGATCAGACCGTGCTGCTCACCGGTGGGCAGCGCACTCGCTCGTTCGCCCTGGTGGGCCCGATCGCGGTCAACACCATCACCTCGTTGCACCTCGACATGCTGTTCCTGGGCACTCATGGCTTCGACGTGGAGTCCGGGCTCACCAGCCCGAATCTCATGGAGGCCCAGACCAACCTGGCGTTGATCCGCGCGGCGCGACGTGTGGTGGTGCTGGCCGATCACACCAAATGGGGAGTCACTGCCTTGAGTTCCATCATCCCGCTGCGTGAGGTGGATGTGCTGATCACCGATGTCGGCATCGGTGCCGCCGCCCGCGACGAGCTGTCTGCACACATCGACGAGGTCATCCTGGCCCGCCCGTCGACGTCCTCGGTGGTGTCGGGATGACCGCACAGCCCATCACGCCGGGTCGTGGCGAGGTCGAGCTCATCGGCTCGGGACGGGTACGTAAGACCCGCACCACCCTGTCCGACGGTCGCGAGCTGATCTACTACGACGACTCTGAACCGTACCGATCGGGTTCGGCTACCAGGGATCTCGTGGACACCCGCGACATGCCTCGGTCGGTGTCGCAGTCGCAGATGCGGTTGGACGTGTTGACCGGTGAATGGATCGTGATCGCCGCCCAACGCATGGATCGCACTTTCCTGCCGCCGCCGGACGAGTCACCACTGTCCCCCACCCGAGCGGGCAAAGCACCCACCGAGATTCCCGCCGACGACTACGACGTGGTGGTGTTCGAGAACCGGTTCCCCGCACTGGCCACCACCGCCGCCGAGCAGCAGCTACCGGATTCGGTCGATGCAGAGTCGTTGTGGCCATTGGCTCCCGGGACCGGACGGTGCGAGGTGGTGTGCTTCACCTCCGACGCCGAGGCCGCCTTCGGTTCGCTGCCGGTGTCGCGGGTGCGCACTGTGATCGACGTGTGGGCCGACCGGACCGCCGAACTGTCCACCGTGGCCGGGGTGGCGCAGGTCTTCCCGTTCGAGAACCGCGGCAAGGAGATCGGGGTGACACTCACCCATCCCCACGGTCAGATCTACGCCTACCCCTACCTGCCGCCCCGCGGGGCGGCCCTGATCCGTCAGGCCCGCGCTCATCACGAGCGCACCGGCAGGTCGCTGCTGGCCGACGTGTTGGCCGCCGAACGCCGGTCCAGGCGACGCCTGGTCATCGACGGAATCCATTGGAGTGCATACGTTCCTGCGGCGGCACGGTGGCCGGTGGAGATCCATCTGGCGCCGCACCGCGACGTGGCCGATCTCAGTGAGCTCGATGATGTCGAGCGCGATGAGCTGGCGGTGGTGTATCTCGATCTCCTGGGACGGATGGACCGCTTCTTCGAGGGCGTGGACGCACTGCCCTACATCGCGGCCTGGCATCAGGCACCCATCGGTACCGACCGGCCCCTGGGACGGCTGCATCTGCAACTGTTCTCGATGATGCGCTCGCCCGGTCGGATGAAGTTCTTGGCCGGGTCGGAGTCGGCGATGGGCGCGTGGGTCAACGACACCACACCCGAGCGCATCGCCGATCGGTTCCGGGAGGTGGCACGGTGACCGTCACCAGTGCACGTCGCGTCGATCCGATTGCCGCTGATGCCGTGGGGAATTCTGCGACCGAGGCGTTCGTGCAGGCGTTCGGGTACCGCCCGACCGGGGTGTGGTCGGCACCGGGACGGGCCAACCTGATCGGCGAACACATCGATTACGCCGGCGGGACGGTGCTGCCGTTCGCGCTGCCGTATGTGACTGCAGCGGCGGTCTCGGTGCGGGCCGACGGCGTCGTGCGCTGTGTGTCGACGCATGAAGAGCAGGGCTGGGAGGGGCCGGTCGACCAGGTCGCCCCAGGTCATCCCACCGGGTGGGCGTCGTATGTGGCCGGAGTGCTCTGGGTGCTGGCCACCCGTGGATTGCTCAGCGCAGGAGTGGGTTTCGACATCGCGATCGCCTCGTCGGTACCCATCGGATCGGGTCTGTCGAGTTCGGCGGCGCTGGAGTGCTCGGTGGCGTTGGCGGTGGCGGAGTTGACCGGGTTGCCCACCACCGAACCTGAAGACCGGCTTCAGTTGGTGACCGCCGCCATCCGCGCGGAGAACGAGATCGCCGGTGCGTCCACCGGCGGGATGGATCAGTCGGTGTCGATGCTGGCCCGGTCAGGCTCGGCGTTGCTGCTGGACTGCCGGACGTTTGCGCATTCGCACATTCCGCTGGATCCGGCTAGATCGGGGGCTGCGCTGATGCTCATCGACTCCAACACGCCGCATCAGCTGGTCGGCAGCGCCTACACCGATCGCCGCGCCGACATCGACACCGCCGCCGAACGGCTGGGGGTCGCGTCGCTGCGTTCGGTGCGCGACGTCGACGCCGCACTCGCCCGACTCGCCGCGGACGGCGGTGAACGCCTGGCGCGGCGCGCGCGGCATGTGCTGTCGGAGATGCGCCGAGTCGAGCTGGCCGTCGAGGCGATGCAGACCGACAACCTGCGGTTGGTAGGCGAATTGCTCAGTGCTTCACACGCATCCCTGCGCGACGACTACGAGGTCTCCACCTCGGCGCTCGACGCCATCGTCGCCGCCGCGCTCGACGGGGGCGCCTGGGGTGCCCGGATGATCGGTGGCGGATTCGGTGGCTGCGCACTGGTGCTCTGTGCCGCTGACCGCGAGGAGATCATCGCCGCTGCCGTGGCTCAGACGCTCGCTGCCGCCGAACACCCCACGCCCAGTGTCTATGTGGCCAGTCCCGGCCCACCGGCCCGCCGTTTGCAGTAGAACACCCCAACAACAGACCCATTCACAACCTGAGGAGAACACAATGGCTGCAGTGAGTTTCGATTCGGCCACCAAGCTGTACCCGGGCACCGATGTACCCGCAGTCGACTCGCTGGACCTGGAGATCGCCGACGGCGAGTTCCTGGTGCTGGTCGGACCGTCTGGCTGCGGCAAGTCCACGTCGCTGCGCATGCTTGCCGGCCTCGAAGACGTCGATTACGGGCGGATCCGTATCGGCGGCACCGACGTGACCGCGCTGCCGCCGAAAGAGCGTGACATCGCGATGGTGTTCCAGAACTACGCGCTCTACCCGCACATGACCGTGGCCAAGAACATGGGCTTCGCGCTGGAGATCGCCGGTATGGCGAAGGCTGAGATCGCCACGCGGGTGGCCGAGGCCGCCAAGATCCTCGACCTCGGTGACTACCTGGACCGCAAACCCAAGGCGCTCTCCGGTGGCCAGCGACAGCGAGTCGCCATGGGCCGAGCCATCGTTCGCAACCCCCGGGTGTTCCTCATGGACGAGCCGTTGAGCAACCTCGACGCCAAGTTGCGGGTACAGACCCGCACCCAGATCTCCCAGCTGCAGCGGCGGCTGGGCACCACCACGGTCTACGTCACCCACGATCAGGTGGAGGCGATGACCATGGGCGATCGGGTCGCGATCCTCAAGGCTGGCGTGCTGCAACAGTGCGACACCCCGAAGGCCCTGTACGCCAGGCCGATCAACCGTTTCGTCGCAGGATTCATCGGCTCCCCGGCCATGAACTTCTTCGAGGCGACCGTCGCCGACGATCACGCCGTGTTCGGGTCCTTGACGCTGCCGGTGCCGCGAGATGCGCTGGCGGGGTTGACCGGAAGTGCAGTCACCGTCGGAGCACGCCCGGAGCACTGGCGGCTGGCCGAAGACGGGGTGAAGGTGAACGTCGACGTGGTCGAGGAGTTGGGCTCCGACGGCTACATCTACGGTCGCATCTCCTCCGGCGGCCCGGGTGAGGAGGCCCAGATCGCGGTGCGGGTGCCCGAGAACAGCGCGATCAGCAAGGGGGACGTGGTCTCGGTGTTGCCTGAGGCAGACCGCCTGCACTTTTTCGCAGCCGACACCGGTCAGCGGCTGGGCAGCTGATCGCGGCACCCGAACTCCCGCGGCCGCCGGCACCGACTCCTCATCACGGGCAGAGCTGATCGCCTGCGGCCCCGCATGATCCACGCACCATCACCTGCGGCCACAGCGTGATCCGGTGCACCGGACGATCGGTGGCCGCGGCGGCTCGGGTCAACGCCAGCTCCGCGGCCACCGCGCCCAGCCGGAACTTGTCCGGGCGCACCGCGGTCAGCGGCGGATCGGCCGCCGAGGCCACCTCGTCGTCGTAGGACACCACGGCGAGATCGGTGGGGACAGACAGTCCGAGATCGCGAGCGCGTTCGATGATCCCGATCCCCTCGGTGTCCGAGTGCACCACCACCGCGCGCGTATGTCCCCGCACCAGGGTCTCGATCACCTCGTCATAGGCCTCCCGCCAGCCCGCGGCGCCGTACGGCGGAATGTCGAGATCGGCTGCGCCGGTGTCGATACCGAGTTCAGCGACGGTCTGCGACCACCCCGCGCGCACACGGCTGGTGGTGGGGCTGGGCCGCGCGGTGAGCAGCCCGATCCGACGGTGCCCCAACGCGGCGAGATGCCGCACGGCCAGCCCGGCACCCAGCGCGTGGTCGGTGACCACCGCATCCACGGCCAGCGTGGGCAACTCGGCAGGTGGAGTGCGCTCGAGGAGCACCACCGGAATGGGCAGGGTGCCCAACCATCGCAGCAGATCGATTGAAGTCCGACACCCCAGCGTCGGAACGGCCAGCAGCGCCTGCACACCCTGGTCGACCAGACGGGTGAGTTGTCGTCGATTGTCGTCGGGGTCGTAACTGGAGCCACGCAGTGCCAGCCGATCACCACTGTCGGCCACCGCCATCTGGGCGCCCCGGACCACAGCCGGCCAGTAGTACTCCATCGAGGGCACCACCATCCCGATGAACGTCCGGGAGGTCCGCGCCCCGGGCCGCGACGTCGTGGTGGTGGGTGGGCGATCGAGCCGGCGCGGCAACGCCACCCCACCGTGCACCCGCGTCAACAGTCCACGATCGGCCAGCCGGGTGACGTCTCGACGGACGGTGACTGCCGTGACACCAAGTCGCACAACCAGATCCTGCAGCCGGACGGTCCCGTGTTCACGCACCGCAGCCAGGATCAGGTCTTCCCGTTCGGCGGCCAACATCTTTGCTCCTGAACGATTCTGATCGTTTCTGATCGATTCGATTGACGACGCTACCCGCACCCTCGACGCTGTCGGGAACAAACGACGAAATGGAGAAGCAATGCCGCTTCATCCCACTCACCAGGCACCCGTCGCACCCAGACTGGACCGGCGCAGTTTTCTGCGGGGCGGCGCGATGATCGGCGGCGCACTGATCGCCGGAAACGCCCTGTCGGGGTGTGCATCCACCTCAGCTCCGGGCGGGGCGAGGACGGTCACGTTGTGGTCGTGGCTGACCGGGATGAACAAGTACGTCGCAGCCTTCAACGCCTCGCAGACCGAGGTCCACGTGGAGCTGTCGGTGATCGCATCGGGTCTGTCGGGCGGATACGCCCAACAGACCAACGCCATCCGGGCCCACAACGCCCCCGACATCCTGCACGTGGAATATCAAGGGCTGCCTCAGATCTTGACCAGTGGCGGGCTGCGCGACATCACCGCCGAGGTGGCCGACCTGGAGTCGGGTTACAGCCCGGCCGCGTGGCGCGGGGTGCGGCCCGACGGTCGCACCTGGGCCATCCCGATGGACCTCGCACCCCAGGCGTTCTACTACCGCAAGGATCTCTTCGACAAACACGGCATCGAGGTACCCACCACCTGGGACCAGTTCGGTGTCGCCGCCCGCGCGGTGCGCACCGCCGCACCCGACGCTCGCATCGCCTCGTTCCCGCTCAACGATGGCTCGTTCTTCGCCGGGATGTGCTGGGGCGCAGGTGATCCCTGGTGGCGCGTGGCCGACTCCCGCTGGCAGGTGAACATCGCCTCAGACGGGTCGATGCGCACCGCCCGCTTCTGGCAGCAGATGATCTCCGACGATCTGGTGCGCACCATCGCTACCAGCGGGCAGGAGTGGAGCGCGGCCATGCACGAGGGTCGGTTGTGGGGGCTGCTCGGGGCGGCGTGGAGTGTGGGCACGTTCAAAAAGACCGTCCCCGACGACAAAGGCCGATGGGCGGTGGCGCCGATGCCGGTGTTCGACCGCGCCACCCCCACCAACGGCGTGCAGGGAGGAACCGCCTTCGGGATTTCCCGCGAATCGCGCAATCACCAAGCCGCACTGACGTTCCTGCGATGGCTGTCCACCAATCCGAAAGTGCCTGCGATCGGGGCCACCTTCACCTCCCCGTTCTCGGCCTACATCCCCAACCGGACCATCGCGCGCGCGGCCTACAAGGGCGGATTCTTCATCGGCGACCCGGTGTACGACGTCCTCGACACCGCCGCCGAGCGGGTGCCGGACTGGACGTGGGGACCCAACGCACTGGCCGTCTTCTCCACCGTGGTGGACAAGATCGGCGCCACCGCAGGCGATCTGCCGGGCGCGGTGCAACAGATCCAGTCAGCCACCGTGGCAGACATGCGCAAGCGCGGTCTCGCCGTCGTCGAAGGGACCCGCTCATGATCACCGTGTCACCGGCCCGGGACACCACGCCCACGGCGCGACCTCGACCTGCCCCGGACCGCACCGCGCGCACGCGCCGTCGGCGCACCGGCAGCCTCGCGGGACTGTTGTTGGCCGCACCCTTCATCCTGCTGTTGATCGGCACCGTCCTGGTTCCGGTGGGCTATGCGATCTACCTGAGCGCCTTCACCGATCGGCTCTCCGGATTGGGATTCGGTGGTCCTCGACAGGTCTTCGTCGCCCTTGGCAACTACGCGACCGTGCTCACCGACCACGACTTCCTGCGCTCGGTCGGCAACGTCTGCCTCTACGCACTGATCCACGTGCCGCTGATGATGGGATCAGCACTGCTGCTGGCGTTGCTGCTCGACTCGGCGGTCACCCGATTTCGACAGGTGTGGTCGTTGGCGATGTTCCTGCCGTACGCGGTGCCAGGCGTGATCACCGGACTCATCTGGGCCTACCTGTATTCGCCTGGTATCGGCCCGATCAACGCCATCTCGCCGGTCGACCCGCTCTCGGGTCACGGGATCCTGGGCTCGATCGTGAACATCTCCCAGTGGCAGTGGATGGGCTACAACATGATCATCTTCTACACCGCATTGCAGACGGTACCCAAGGAACTGTTGGAGGCCGCCCGCGTCGACGGAGCGGGTGAGATCAGGACGGCCCTGCAGGTGAAGGTCCCTCTCATCCGACCCACCGCATTCGTGGCCCTGGTCTTCACCATCATCGGATCCATGCAGCTGTTCACCGAACCGCTGATCCTGCGCACCTTCACCGGAGCCATCTCCTCCACCTGGACCCCCAGCCTGTATGTGTACGAATCCGCCTTTGTGGCAAACGATTACGGGAGAGCTGCCGCGGCCTCGGTCATCCTGGCGCTGGCGTCGGCGCTGCTCTCGGCGCTGGTGATGCAACTGTCGACACGAAGGAGTCGGTGATGACCACCCTGCAGGATCGACCCACCGCGATCCCCGACACCCCACGGGGATCAGTCACCAGCTCACGCTGGACCTCGCGCACTGCGGTACACACCATCTTGATCATCGGTGCGCTCTACAGCGTGCTGCCGCTGGTCTGGTTGGCCACTGCGGCAACGAAATCGACCCAGGACTTCTCCACCACCTCGGCGTTCGAGTTCGGCGAATGGAACCTCGGACACAACATCGGGGCCTTGTTCACCGAGGAGGACGGGATCTTCTGGGAGTGGATTCGCAACTCGCTGCTCTACGCCGGTCTCGGTGCCGCAGTGGGGTCGCTGATCTGCGCCGCGTGCGGCTACGCGCTGGCCAAGATCCCGTTTCCGGGGCGCTCGCTGCTGTTCGGTCTCACCCTGACCGGAGTGCTGGTCCCCACCACCGCTCTGGCCATGCCGCTGTACCTGCTGGCCTCGGAGCTACGGATGGTCAACACCTTCTGGGCCGTGTTCATCCCCCTGCTGACCAACCCGTTCGGCGTGTACCTGGCCCGGGTCTATGCCGAGGCCTCGGTTCCCGATGAGATCATCGAGGCCGCCCGCATCGACGGCTCCAGTGAACTGCGCACCTTCGTCCGAATCGCTATGCCCATGATGCGGCCCGGGATCGTGACGGTGTTCCTCTTCCAATTCGTGGCCATCTGGAACAACTTCTTCCTGCCGCTGGTGATGCTGACCGACCAGCACCTGTTCCCGATGAGCCTGGGGCTGTTCCAGTGGAGCAACCGTACAGTCCAGTTCCCGCAATACAATTCGCTGGTGGTAACCGGGTCACTGCTCGCGGTCATCCCACTCATCGTGGCCTTCATCGTGTTGCAGCGGCAGTGGCGGCCCGGGTTGGCCGCCGGGGCGGTCAAGTGAAGGCTCCGAACACGCTGCTGGTGATGGACGACGACACCTTCCGATTGCAGTTCGGGCCGGCGGAGCTGGCGCGGTTGCGGGCGGTCGCCACCGTGTCCGACCCGATCCGGTTGGGCGAGTTGAGATCACCGACTGCACGCGCACGTCTGGCCCACACCGAGGTGCTGCTCACCTCGTGGGGCTGTCCACCTCTGGACGCCGAGGTCCTCGGCTCGGCACCCCGGTTGCAGGCGGTGTTCCACGCGGCCGGTTCAGTTCGGGGGCACGTCTCCTCGGCCGTGTTCGACCGGGGCATCGTGGTGACCACCGCCGCCGATGCCAACGCAGAGCCGGTGGCCCAGTACACCCTGGCCGCGGTGCTGTGGTCGTTCAAGAAGGCCCCGTTCCTCGCCGCCGACGCCCGAGTCCACCGCGCCGACTGGAGCTATCGAGAAGCTCGCGGCGAGCTGTCCGGGCGCGATCGGGTGGTCGTGGTGGTGGGGTTCTCCCGAGTGGGTCGACGGGTGACCGAGCTGCTGCGCATCACCGACAGCGCCGAGGTCGTGGTGGTTGATCCGATCACCGACCCCGACGAGATCCGGCGCGCCGGTGCGCAACCCGCCACGCTGGCGAACGCCCTACCGCGCGCCGACGTGCTGAGCCTGCACGCGCCGTCGCTGCCGGAGACCCGACACATGATCGGAGCCGCCGAGCTGGCCGCGCTCCCCCGGTTCGCCACCGTCATCAACACGGCGCGCGGGGCGTTGATCGACACCGCCGCCCTCGAACACGCCTGTGGCACCGGACGACTGCACGCAGTGCTCGATGTCACCGACCCCGAACCGCTGCCTCCGGACAGTCCGCTCTACGACCTACCGAACGTGATGCTCACCCCGCATGTGGCGGGATCACTCGGTGGCGAGGCCCGGCGCATGAGCGCGGCCGCACTCGATGAACTCGAGCGGTTCGCCCGCGGGGATCCACCGCGAGCACCGGTCACCGCGCCGAGTCTGGCCGTACAGGCATGACCACCTGGACACGCGCCGACTGGATCGGCTGCGTGGACCGGCTGCTCGCCGCCGTCGAACCGTACCGGTCACCGGGTGGTGCCCGCATCGACCTTCCTGGACCGGCCAGTTGTTACGGCCCGGATTCCGATGGACTGGAGGGCTTCTCACGCACCTTCCTCGCCGCAGCACTGAGAACACGCGGCGAGCAGGGGGCCGATCCAGGCGGAGTGCTGGAGCGTTACGCCCGCGGCTTGGCCGCCGGCACCGATCCTGGTCATCCCGAGGCGTGGCCGCGACCCGATCAGCTCGATCAGGCGAAGGTGGAAGCGGCCTCCATCGCGTTGGGTCTGCAGTTGACGCGACCGTGGTTGTGGGACCGACTCGACGGCGGGGTCCGCGCCCGCACCATCGACTGGCTGAGCTCTGTTGTGGGACAGCCATATCCACCGATCAACTGGGTCTGGTTCCAGGTGGTGGTCGAGTCGTTCCTGCGTGAGGTGGGCGGAGAGTGGTCGCGCGCTGACATCGACGCCGGCCTGGCCGTACACGCCACGTTGCGACGCCCCGACGGCTGGCGCACCGATCGCGACGGCGAACGCAGCTACGACCACTACGTCGGTTGGGCATTGCACCTGTTCCCACAGCTGTGGGTGGAACTGTTCGACGTCACCGACGGCCCCGCGCCCCTGTGCCCGGCAACGCTGGTCGACACCTGGCGCGCAGACCTGCGCGACTACCTCACCGACGCCGTGCACCTGGTGGGCGCGGACGGATCGCCACTGCTGCAGGGACGTTCACTGATCTATCGGTTTGCCGCCGCAGCTCAGTTCTGGTTGGGCGGGTGGACGGGCACCCTGGATCCGGCGGTCGCACGTCGGGCAGCCGGTCTCATCGTGCGGCACTTCGACGATCGGATCACCCACCCGCTGACCCTGGGCCTGCATCATCAGTGGCCGGCCATGCGACAGGCGTATTCGGGTCCAGGGTCACCGTATTGGGCCGCACAGGGGTTTCTCGGGTTGGCTCTGGGTCCTGAGCACCCGATCTGGCAGACCAGCGAGTCGCTGGTGCCGTCCGAGCGCGGGGATCAGCTACGCGTCGCCACCGCGCCGGGCTGGCTCATCAGCATCCATGACGGCCTCACCTGCGTACACAACCACGGCACCGATCACGCTGCAGTCGGCTCGCGCGCGGGCGATGCCCCGCTGTACGCGCGACTGGGCTACTCGACCGCCACCATCCCCCCGTTGGTGGGCGCCACCGTGGCTGCGCCCCTGGACAATTCGGTCACCGTCGTCGACACTCGCGGGTCATCCACCCACCGGACCGGGTTCGCGACCCTGCGGTGCGAAGTCCTTGGACACACAGCGATCGGGGTGTCGCGGGCACGCCTGCACTGGGTGGACGCCACCGCTGACGACTCCCCCGACCACGGGTCGGGTCGAACGGGATCGGTGGTCGACGGACCCGTGGTGACGGTGATGTCGGTGGTGCGGCCCGGGGTGGAGATCCGGGTGGCCCGCGTGGAATCCACCGACCGGGGATGCACCGGTCGGATACGCGTCGGCGGCTGGCCGGTGTCGGGAGCGTCTGATGCGCTCGTCGTCAGCACCGATGCACTGAGCCGCGACCAGCGGGTGTCGGTGGGCGATCTGTGTTCGACGATCGTCGGACTGCACGGACTCGACGAGGGCGGGGTACACCACGAGACCGATGTGACCCCGCTGGGGGCCGCCACCGCCACGCCGTGGCTTGCGACCGGTTCGAACGCCGAGCCGGGGACAGTGGTGGCGGCGTTGATCGCGTTGCGACGCAGTCCGATCGACGCAATGCCCACCGCGGCCGTGCACCCCGAGGGCATCGAGGTGCGCTGGACGGCCGACGACGTGGTGTCGGTGCGGTGGCCGACGGTGGATCAGCCCGATTCCAGCCAGCCGATCAACACGTCCGCATCGGTGGCCAGCTGATCGATGCGATCGTCGATCACGAACTCCAACAACACGTCCAGGGGGCGCCCGGCAGCGCGCGCGAGGGTGATCACCGCAGTCCACAGCTCGACGCGTCGGGCCAACGGATGCCGGACGTCGGCCGGCCACCAGGAGAAGGCGTGGATCGCCACCGTGTGTCCGAGCACCGCACGCAGCCCGTCGAGTGCCTGGGCGTCGGACACCGACCGGGGCGGCTGCCAGTAGGTGCCCAGGGTGGCGGGCCGGTCGATCTCGGCGAGCAGTTCGAGGGTGGAATCGACTGTGTCGGTGAGGGTGTCGCCGTGAAACTCCAGACCAATGGTCACTCCGTGTGCGGCCGCGCGGTCGGCCAGCACCCGGGCGTCGCGCACCACCTCAGCGCGCGTGTCCGCGTCGGTGTCGGCTGATCCGAGCGAGCCCGCCCACACCCGTATTCGCGGGGCCCCGAGCGCGACCGCGGTGTCGATCACCGGGGTGGGATCGCTACTGTGACCGAGCCGTAGATAGCTGCCGTAGGCGGCCACCGCGAGTCCAGCATCGAGCGTGCGTGCGGCCACCGACCGGGCCAGGGGCAGGTCGTGCGGGGGGACGTGAACGTCACCGCCCCACTCGATGGCCGCCAAGCCGGCGGCCGCCGCCTGCGCGATCACCGCGTCCACCGGCTGGGCGCGCAGCGTCACCGAGCACAATCCCGGTCTCAGATCAGACACAGGGTCACCCTACTGGAATGCGCATTCCCAGACGCCGCGTTCGGGGTATCACGGTCACAACCTCGTGCTTGCTCGCAGCTGCACCCGACCGCCCACCACGACCCGTCCCCGCCCCGACTCCGGCGTCGCGAGCGAATCGGTCGATGACGCCGATTCGAGCGCCAGCTCCAGGGCCCGGCGACCGAGATCGGCGAGTGGAAGGGCGACGGTGGTCAGCGCCGGGCGGATGTCGCGTAGCACCGGGATGTCGTCGAAGCCGGCCACCGCGATGTCCTCGGGCACCCGCAACCCTGCGTCGAGGACCGCCGACAGCGCACCGAGAGCGACGAGGTCGTTGACTGCGAACACGCAGCGCGGGCGGCGGGGGCGGTCCACAAGGGTGGCCATGGCCCGGTATCCACCGTCGCGGTCGAAATCGCATCCGACGATGTCGGCGGGCCGGGGCGCCACGCCGAGTTCGGCGAGGGCCAACACGAAGCCCTCGGCGCGATCGCGCGCGGTGAGCAGATCCGATGGGCCGGCCAGCACACCCACCTCGCGATGACCCTGCGAGTACAGGGCTCGCGCCAACGCGCCCGCCCCGAATCGGTTGTCCACCACCACTGTCGGGACATCCAACACCTCTTGCCCGATGGCGGCCACAGCACCCCCATCGCGCCGGATGGCCGCGAGTTCGGTGCGCATCGCCGCGGTCATCTCAGCGTCGGCGGTCCGGGATCCGGCGATCACCACCGCCTGCAGCCGCTGACGGCGCAGCATGGCGACCAGGTCGAGTTCGCGTCGCGGGTCACCCTCGGAGCTGGCGATGGTGACCAGCAGCTCGCGCGCGGTGGCCGCCGCCATCACACCGGCGGCGATGGTGGAGAAGTACGGATCGGTGATGTCGCGAACCACCAACCCGACGGTCGCGGTCCGACCGCGGGCCATCGCCTGGGCCTGGGCGTTGGGGGCGTAGTCCAACTCGGCTGCCGCGGCCAGCACCCGATCTCGCAGCTCGGGGGCCACCGTGCGTCCGGCGCTGCCGTTGAGCGCGCGCGAGGCGGTGGCCGCAGACACCCCGGCGCGGCGCGCCACCTCAGCCAAGGTCGTCACATCGGTCCTGTCTGCCGTCCGACGGACATCGGTGATGTCCGAGCTGAGCCTACCCAGGTCTTGCGCGATCCCGGGGTCATCGGGCACCCTATGGGAAAGCGCTTTCCCATCGGATCGATCGCGATCTCGACCCGAGCCTCGAGGAGTCACATGTCCACCGTGCGGATCATCATGAACGGCGTCACCGGCCGAATGGGCTATCGCCAGCACCTGGTGCGGTCGGTGCTGGCCATCCGCGATGCGGGCGGCCTGGTGACCGCGGACGGACAACGCGTGCAGATCGAGCCGATCCTGGTGGGCCGCAACGCCACCAAGCTGGCCGAGATCGCCGCGCGGCACCACATCGATTCGTGGACAACCGATCTGGAAGCAACACTGGCCGACCCGAGTGCCACCGTCTACTTCGACGCGCAGACCACCAATGTTCGCCGGGAGGCGATCCTGGCCGCACTGGCCGCCGGCAAGCACGTCTACACCGAGAAGCCGACCGCCGAGTCATATGCGGCTGCCCTCGAACTCGCCGCGGCCGCCGATCAGGCCGGGGTGATTCATGGCGTGGTGCACGACAAGCTGTACCTGCCCGGCCTGCGCAAGTTGAAGCGACTGGTCGACAGCGGATTCTTCGGCCGAATCCTGTCGGTACGTGGCGAATTCGGCTACTGGGTGTTCGAGGGCGACTGGCAGCCAGCCCAGCGGCCGAGCTGGAACTACCGGGCCGCCGACGGCGGCGGGATCGCCGTCGACATGTTCCCCCACTGGAACTACGTGTTGGAGAACATCATCGCGCCGGTGCAGGCAGTGACAGCGCGGTTGGCCACCCACATCCCGCATCGGGTTGACGAGGACGGCCACCCTTATCAGGCGACGGCCGACGATGCCGCCTACGCGATCTTCGAACTCGACGGCGGGGTGATCGCCCAGATCAACTCGTCGTGGGCAGTCCGGGTACACCGCGATGAACTGGTGGAGTTCCAGGTGGACGGCACCCACGGCAGCGCGGTGGCCGGCTTGTTCGCCTGTCAGGCTCAATCGCGGGTGTCCACCCCCAAGCCGGTGTGGAACCCCGACCTGCCCACCGACATCCGGTTCCGCGACCAATGGGCACCGGTGCCCGACAACGCCGAGTTCGGCAACGGGTTCGCCGAGCAGTGGCGCGACTTTCTCGGCGACGTTCTGGCCGGACGACCGCATGCCTACGACTTCCACGCCGGGGCTCGCGGGCTGCGCCTGGCCGAGGCCGGGATCGAGTCATCGACCACCGGTCGGCGCGTGGACGTACGCACCACGCCGGTCGCTGCGGCGGCCCGAGCATGACCACCGCCGCGCCGCCCCGGCTGGTTCTGCCCGGTCCAGACGGCGATCTCGTGGAACATCAGATGACGACGCCGCGCGAGTTTCCCCGCCATCGGAACCCGCACACGGTTCGCACGGTGTTCGCCGCCGCCCATGTGGTACCCGATCCGTTGTCCGACACAGCTCCCGGCGCTCCCGCAGTGCTGGACTGGGACGCCACGCTCGCCTTCCGTCGACACCTGTTCTCCCACGGCATGGGCGTGGCCGAGGCCATGGACACCGCGCAACGTAACATGGGACTCGACTGGGCCTGCGCCGCCGAATTGATCTCGCAGACAGCGCAACTGGCACAGGAGCACGAGGCCCGGGTGGTCGCGGGGGCGGGAACCGACCACGCCCCCGAGGCCCGCACCCTGCGTGATGTGACCGCAGCCTACGTCGAGCAGGTGCAGACCGTGCAGGCCACTGGCGCCGCCGTGGTGGTGATGGCGTCGCGCCAGCTGGCCGCAACTGCCACGTGCGCAACCGATTACGTTCAGGTCTACCGTGACGTGCTGGCCACGGCAGATCGCCCGGTGATCCTGCACTGGCTGGGTACGGTGTTCGATCCACAGCTGCACGGCTACTGGGGCTCTGATGATGTCGATGTCGCAACCCAGACCTTCCTGGGCCTGTGTCACGATCACGCCGACCGGATCGACGGGGTGAAGGTGTCGTTACTCGACGCCGACCACGAGATCCGTGTGCGCGCAGCTTTACCCGATTCGGTGCGTCTGTACACCGGCGACGATTTCCACTATCCGGAATTGATCCGCGGCGACGGCACCCATGTCTCCCACGCGCTGCTGGGCGCATTCGCTGCGGTGGCCCCCGCCGCGTCGGCGGCGCTGGACGCCTTGGCCGCGGGCGACGTGGCCGGCTACGACCGTGAGATGGCGTCCACCCTGCCGCTGTCACGGCACATCTTCAGCGCCCCCACCCCGTACTACAAGACGGGTATCGCGTTCATGGCGTGGCTGTGCGGACATCAACCACGCTTCTCCATGGTGGGTGGGATGGCCACGGCCCGATCGGTGTCGCACCTGGTGGATCTGTTCCGGCTGGCCGACGAGGCAGGTCTGTTGATCGATCCCGACCTTGCTGCGCACCGCATGTCGCTGTTCCTGGAGTTGAACGGGGTGGAGCGATGAGCACGACGGTGCTCGATGTCCCCTCGGGGACCCCTGCGCGCGTGGCGACCCCGCGACCAGGCGATCGGCGATTGGGGCGACTGTCGTTGAACCAGCGCAGCATCGCATCGTGGTCGGTGGCGCAGACGGTGGCGGGCTGCGTGGCCGCCGGGGTCCCGTCGGTCGGACTGTGGCGTGAACCGGTGGCCGCGGCCGGGCTGGCGGTGTCTGCGCGGATGGTGGCTGACGCCGGGCTACGGGTGTCCTCGTTGTGTCGCGGCGGATTCCTCACCGCCGCAGAACCCGAGCGACAGCGGGATGCGTTGTCGGACAATCGACGCGCCATCGATGAGGCGGTCACCCTGGGCACCGACACCCTGGTGATGGTGGTCGGCGGGTTGCCGGCCGGGTCGCGAGATCTGGTCGGGGCGCGTCGGCGCGCGGAGGATGCGATCGCCGAGTTGGTCCCGTACGCGCGGGCACGCGGAGTGCGCCTGGCGCTGGAGCCGATGCATCCGCTGTACGCCGCCGATCGTGGAGTGTTCTCCACACTGGCCCAGTCCCTGGACGTGGCCGAGCGGTTCGCGGTCGACGAGGTCGGCGTGGTGGTCGACACCTTCCACCTGTGGTGGGATCCTGTGCTACCCGCGATGATCCGGCGCGCGGGTCCGCGGATCGCATCATTTCAGCTGGCCGACTGGATCACCCCGCTGCCCCCGGATGCGTTGCTGTCGCGTGGGGTCCCCGGCGACGGACACATCGATTTCGCCGCCATCACCGGCATGGTCGTCGATGCGGGCTATCGCGGCGATGTCGAGGTGGAGATCTTCAACGGGGATCTGTGGGCGGCGGCGGGATCGGACGCACTGGAAACCATCATCCGGCGCTACGTCGAACTCGTCGCCCCGCATCTGCTCGCCTGAGCTGCGGCATCGGCGATCACGCCCCGACCGCGAGATCGATCACCCGTAACGGAGAACGGCCGGCTTCTTGTCCAGGCTCCTGGAACATCACCGACAGCACGCCCGAACGCAGCCGGGACCTGTCGACGGTGCATTCGGTGAACGAGTCGACACCGGCGCCGTCGAACACGATCGACCAGTCCAGCCAGTTCGCTGCGGCCGACGCCGCCGCGACACGTCCGTCCGGGAGCACCGCGTAGGCGGTGTCGTCCTCGGCGATCACCAGCTGGGTGCGCCCGAACCGTCCGGACTGCACACCCAGTTCGGTTCGTTGCCAGGTGTGTGCGACGCGCACGAGGTGCACCGGACGCGCGTGGTCACGGCGCTGGGTCACGAAGTCGCTCACCACCGGACGTGTCTGCGGCGGCACGTAGCTGATCATGACATGGGGTCGACCGGCGGAGTCGACGGCTTGAGACTCCTGGTTGATCAGCGCGTGATCCGGGCCCAACGCATCGACGACATGACCTGGGGTGCCCCAACTCACCACAAGATCACCTCCGGTCCGCGCCGCGAGCTCACCACCGTCGGTGTACCAGGTGGACCCCAGATCATCGGAGTACACGTATCCGGTGTCGTGATTGGCCAGGCCACCTGGATCACTCAGAACCGTTCCGCCACGTGCTGATTCGCGCCAGGTGAAGGCGGCGTGTAGTCGCCCGTTTCGGTCGAGATCCAACCCGTGCAGGTAGGCGTTACGGGTGTGGTTGGTCCGCCCGTTGGGAGCCACGTAGCGACCGGTGGAACCGGTCCAGGCGCCTCGAGTAGTCCACTTCGACTGTGTCGGATCGTATTCGGCGAGCTCACACACGCCGCCGCCGGAGTGCCCGGTGCGGTAGGACAGCAACAGTCCACCGGCAGGCGTGCCCACGAACTGCGGATAACTGATGCCCCCGAGATCGACGCCACCGAGCGTGCGTTGCACCACCGCAAAGGATTCCCGACCCCACGGCGCAGCACCGTCGACGAGATGTGGATGCGACACCGTGTAGTAGACGGGCGTGTCATGGGTGTCCATCGCCACGTGCAGGCGTCCGTCACCGCGGGAGACCCCCAGGGAGATGGTGTTGTGTGAGTCCACCGCCGAGAGATCATGATCGAACGCAAAGGTCTGCCATGGGCCGACCGCGTAACCCTCGACCGCACGCCTGGACAACCGAACCCCACGATCGCTGCCGTACCAGGCGGTGTATTGATGACCACCCGCGGTCACCAGCGAATCACGTTGGAAAGATGCGACATTGGGGACACCGCTATAGGTCACCTCGAACAGCGCTGACTCGTCGAGCACGGTGATGCCCAATGTGGTCAACGTCGGACACGACCGCGACACCGGAGCACCTGAGCTACGAGCCGGCGATCGCGGCTTGACCGTCCACCCCACGGACCGCCGATCGCAGGGCGGCCGCGGTGGCGGCGTACCGAGACGCCTTGATCTCGCCCAGCGTGCGTCCCCGCGTGTTCTGGTGGGCCCGGGCATGATCCAGTGCGGCCGGTAGCACCTGATCCAGAGGCGTTGCTGCGTCGACGATTCCACGCGCGGCCGCCTCGGTGCCGCCGTAGCGTCGGCCGGTCATCAGCAGTTCGTGGCCCACGCGCACGGGCACCCGGTCGGCGACGAGCATCACGCTGCCAGGGGCATAGCTGGCTCCGATGGTGACGCCCGGCATGCAAAGGTAGCCGCGATCGGCTCGCATCACCGCATGGTCGTGGGCTATCGCGAACAGCGCACCCGCACCGAAGGCGTGTCCAGGCACCGCCGCCACCGTGGGCATCGGGAAGGTGAGGATGCGGGCGAGCAAGCGCTGCACCGATTCCACATAGGGATCCACCTCGTCGACATGCGACAGCACCCATGCGGTGTCCAGACCGGTGGAGTAGAACTTGCCTGCCGATGTGGTCACCAGTGCGGCCGGACCCTGCCCGGCCTCCACCTCATCGAGCAAGGCGTTGATCTCGGCGACTTGATCGGGGCCGAAGACGTGTTCGTCGTCGGTCACCTCCACTGCGCCGAGATGCAGCACGAACACAGAGTCGTCGCGGGTGAGGTAGGCCACCACCGGCACACTACCGTTCGTCGGCGGCGATGTCCGGTTCACACGGTCAGTCACGCACCGTCCTGAGTTGCACGACCAGCAGCGCGGCAGCGACGTCGATGGGTCGCTCCGACAGCGGTCGGGGCAGCAGTTCGTCGGCCCGACGCAGTCGACGCTCCACAGTGTTGCGGTGGGTGTAGAGCCGTTGGGCGGCGCGGGTGGTGTTGAAACGTTCCTGCACCACCGTGACGACGGTGGAACGCAACATCGGATCGGCGGTCTCGAAGGCGCCCAACGTATCTCGGACAAACGAAGACATCCGCACCGGATCGGCCGACATCAGCGAAACCAACCGTACCTCGTCGTAGGTGGCCACCCGACGAGGCGAGGCCAACGCGGCCAGCACCTGCTGCGCCGTGAGCGCTTCGAGATGGCTGGTACGGAACCCCTCCACGCCGCGCCCCGCGCGGCCCACGGTCACCCGGACGTCGGGATGGGCGGCAACGGCTTCCCGCACCGCATCACCGTCGGGGTGCGAGGCGGTGGGAAACCACGTCCACACAATGGCCGCCCCCGCCACCACCGTCAGCCGCCGCCGACACCCGAACGACCGCATCAGGTCCTCAGCCGCCACATCGAGTTCGGCTGACAGATCATTCGACGGCACCCACAGCACGGCAGCCAGATGAGGTCCGGTCAACGCGTACCCCAGGGCGTACTCGGCGCGGTCGGCCGGGACGGGCGCACCGGAGACCAGCAGGCTCGCCGTCTCCAAGCGCGTGCTGGCCGAACCGCGGGTCAGCTCCTCCCGTTCGGCCTCGATCGCCACTTCCACCGAGTGCACGGTGTCGTCGATGAAGCAGTTCAGCGACAGGCTGGTCACCGAGAGCACCTCGACCAGGGTCGCCGGATCTGGTGCGACATCGACACATTCACGCACCCACTCCTGCCAGGCGATCTGCTGCCCGGCCCGCCAGCTGGCTCGATCGGCGTCATCGAGTCCGCGTCGCACCAGGTCGCGGGCCAGATCAAGGGATTCGGCCCCGAGGTAGGGCACCACCCGTTCACCGGGCGCGCTGACGTTCGACGACAACCATTGCAGCGCATTGGCTTCGCTCACCGAACGGTCTGCGGTGGACAGCGCCGGATCTGATCGCAGCCCATCGGGCGAGGCCGACTGCGACGCTTCGAAGAGCGCGTCGACGAACTCCTGCTCGCGGGTCAGCAACCGTTCAGCGACGCGCCGGATCACGCGGCGGGCCGCGTCTGACACCTCCGGCCACGACAGGCTCACCGGTGCAGTATGCACCTCGGATTCGTCCACGCTCATCTCTTGGATCCAACCCGGTCGCCGGATGAACTCAGGCCGTCACCGATTCTTTCGTCGGTGTCGTTGTCGCCGCGGAGCGCAGATGGCCGTCGAGCAAGCCGATGATCCGCGCGGCGACCGCTGCGTTGAGGTGGTGGCCCATGTCCTCGATCACCTCGTGGCGGGCGCCGGGAATCGCCCGGGCGGTGGCCGCGCCGCCGCTGGCCGCGACCATTCGATCCTTGTCGGCGTTGATCACCAACGTAGGCGCGGTGATTCGACCCAGTTGCCTGGTGCGATCGCCCGACGCACCGATCGCCCCGATCTGGCGGGCGTCGCCGCGACCTCGAAGTTCACCGGCACCTCGATTCCACGCCCTTCTCGCCCAGGCGGTCTCGGTCTCCTCGACGATGGGGTAGGCGCTGCGCGACCCGATGTGCTTGAGCAACGACACCTGCGCCTTGGCGAACTCGGAGATGTTGCTTGGAACCGGCGCCAACAGGCGCGGCAACGTCGACTTCGCGGGCTGCCCCACGTCCCGAGCGCCGGTGGTCGACGCGATGGAGGTCAGCGAGCTCACCAGATCCGGGTGCCGCACAGCCAGGGTCTGAGCGATCATGCCTCCCATAGATATCCCGATGACATGCGCGCGGTCGACACCGATTGCGCGCAGCAGGCCAGCTGCGTCGTCGGACATGTCCTCAAGGCTGTACGCACCGTCAGGAGCGGTGCCGCGCAACATGTGCAACGGGTTGGGCATCGGGCTGTCGTTCAGGTGCGTGGAGCGCCCGCTGTCCCGATTGTCGAACCGCACAACGTGATAGCCGCGGTCGACGAGGTCGCCGACAAAGCTCTCCGGCCACGACGTGAGGTCGAGCCCGAGGCCCGGCACCAGCAGCACCGGCTCGCCCGACGGATCGCCGTCGGTGCGATAGCACAGCGTGATCCCGCGACCGACGTCGGCAAACGAGTCAGCCGCATCGGTGTCAGAGCCGGACCGTGCAGGGCCGGTACCGAAGGTGAGGTCGGGGTCGGTCACGTCGCCACGCTTGTAGATGTCGGCGTCGCCGGGATAACTCATCGACATCACCCACGGATATGCGTCGCCCTGCCGCGGCTGCTGGTCGAGTACTCGCTGCACGTAGCCCGCGCTGAAATCCATGAGCGGACGCGTCTTCATCCCCTCCGGTAGCTCGGGAACAACTGTGGTGTAACCCAAGTCGTCCATGTAGGACAGCAGACGCACGAAGTATTGCGACAGCAGACCCACTTTCAGGGTCCACGATCCGTGCGTGTAGCCGATCAGGAACGCCAGGTTGGGAATCCCCGAGAGCATGTTGCCTTTGAAGGCAACGGTCTCCGACAGCGTGATGGGCTTGTCGTCGACGCTGATCTGCATGCCGCCGAACAGTCGCACGTTGAGACCGGTTGCGGTGATGATGATGTCGGCGTCGAGGTGCTGGCCTGAAGACAGCTGGATGCCGGTCTCGTCGAAGGTCTCGATGGTGTCGGTGACCACCGAGGCGAGACCACTGGTGATGGCCTCAAAGTAGTCGCCACCGGGGCTGGCACACAGCCGCTGATCCCATGGGTCATACGGCGGGTTGAAGTGGGTGTCCACCGGGTACTGGTCCGGCAGCGCGCGCCGGTTGACCCGCCGGATGTAGCGACGCATGGTCTTGGGAAACTTCTGCCCGAGTTGAACATTGGCCGACTCGAACCACACCTGGAACGCTCGGATGGCGGCGTAAGCCTTGTCCCTGGGCAGCACCGCGCGCAGGGTGTCGGAGATACGGTCCCGCTTGGGGACGGGCATCACGTAGGTGGGGGTGCGTTGCAACTGGACCACGTGGGCGGCGCCCTGCAGGTTCGGGATGAGGGTGACCGCAGTGGCGCCGCTACCGATCACCACGATTCGCTTGCCTCGGTAGTCGAGGTCTTCGGGCCAGTGCTGTGGATGGATCACCTGGCCGCGGAACCGATCCCGGCCGGGGAAGTCGGGGGTGTAGCCCTGGTCGTAGTTGTAGTACCCGGTCGCGTTGAGCACGAACGTCGCCGTCATCTGCACGCGTCGGCCGGTGTCGACCTCTTCCACGTCGACGACCCACAGCGCATTCGCGCTGGACCAGTTGACCGCGACGACCTTGCGCTGATACCGGATGTGCGGCTCGATGCCGTACTTGTGTGACACCCCGCGCATGTAGGTGAGGATCTGCTGGCCGTCGACGAGGACGGTGTCCTCGAGCCAGGGTTCGAACTCGTAGCCGAAGCAGTGGTGATCGGAATCCGACCGAATACCCGGATACTTGAACAGGTCCCAGGTTCCACCCGAGGCGGCACGCCCCTCGAGGATGACGAAGGACTTACCAGGAAGGTCCTTCTTGAGGTAGTAGCCGGCCCCGATGCCGCCGAATCCAGCACCGACCACAACCACATCGTGGTGCTCGACAGCGTGTGCGGCGGCGGGTGTCTCCGACGAGGTGGTGGTTGCAGACATCGGTGCTCCTCAGTGTTGACGACGTGGGGGGATCGGGATGCGTGCCCTCCACTCTCAATGACTCAGGTCACTCTCGCCACGTCACTTTGCCTCGTTTCGAGGCTGAGAGTGGTGCACTGCGCCCCATCACGTGGGCAACCTCGACGAAAGCACAGCAACCGCGCAGCGATCGGATGACCGATATACGGCGATTGGCCGGGGCGCTGGTGCACTGTGCCACGCAAGTGACCTGAACGTGGTGCGAAGCGACATCGTCGCCGCGGGGGTCAGGGGATCACTCTCATTGAATCCGCGCGTCATCAGAGAGGAACTCCTCATGAACAAGTTCACCGGGAAAGTCGCCGTCGTCACCGGGGCCGGCTCAGGCATCGGGCGCGCACTCGCGGTGGGCCTGGCCCAGCGTGGCGCCCGACTGGCCCTGGCCGACGTCGACGAGGCGGGCCTGACCGAGACCGTCAAGGCACTCCCGCACACCGAGGTGATGACCGCGAAAGTCGACGTCTCCGATCGGCATTCGGTGGCAGACTTCGCACGCGAGGTGAAGCAACGGTTCGGTGTGGTCCACCAGGTGTACAACAACGCGGGTATCGCGCCGATCTATCAGACTGTGCTGGAACAGGATTACCGCGATTACGAACGCACATTCGCGGTCAACCTGTGGGGCACCATCCACGGCACCAAGGAGTTCCTGCCACACCTCATCGAGTCCGGCGACGGCCACGTCGTGAACATCTCCAGCCTCAACGGCATCATGGCCGAGAGCGGAATTGGTCCATACGCCACAACCAAGTTCGCGGTCCGAGGCTTCACCGAGACACTGCGCGTGGAGATGCTCAAAGACAAGCTGCCGGTGAAGGTCAGCATCGTTCATCCTGGCGGGGTCAAGACCAACATCTCCCGCGAATCTCACGTCGAAGGTGTCAGCGCCGAAGAGGCTCGCCGCGCCAAGATCTACGAAGAGCAGCTCTACACGTGGACACCTGCACAGGCAGCCGAGCGGATCCTGACCGATGTGGCCCGCGGAAAGGGGCGCATCTGTTTTGCCCAGACGCGCTGGGTTGATCCGATGGTCAGGCTGTTCCCCTCGTCCTACCCGCGCCTGGCGGTCTGGCTGGAGAAGCGGTTCTTCGGCAGCTGAGCCGCTGCGCGACCCCGGAGATCCGTTGCCCGCCTTGATGCCTGCGCGGCGACAATCCCACCCTCACACGGCGACGCTGAGGCCGCGTAACCGCGGAGCGAGGTCCTTCTCGAAGTGGGTGAGGAAACGACGCTGATCGTGCCCGGGGGCGTGAAACACCAGGTGATTGAGTCCGGCGTCGGTGTACTGCTTGACCTGTTCGACTGCCTCATCGGGGTCGGAGGTGACAATCCAGCGTTTGGCTACCTGCTCGATGGGAAGCTCGTCGGCCAGGCGTTCCATCTCGGTGGGGCTGGACACAGTGTGTTTCTGCTCGGCAGTCAGTGACAACGGCGCCCAGAACCGTGTGTTCTCCAGGGCCAGTTGCGGATCCGGGTCGTACGAGATCTTGATCTCGATCATCCGGTCAATCGCCTCGAAGCTGCGTTCAGCCTTCGCCGCGCCCTCCTTGACCGCGGGGATCAGCTTCTCGGTGTAGAGGTCCATGCCTTTGCCTGAGGTACAGATGAAGCCGTCGCCTGCACGCCCGGCGTATCGCGCCACCACCGGACCACCCGCGGCCACGTACACGGGAACGGGTTGTTCGGGGATGTCATAGAGGAAGGCATCTTTGGTCGTGTAGTAGTCGCCCGCGAAGTCGATGTGATCGCCGGTCCACAGCTCGCGCATCAGGGCGATCGCTTCGCGCAGACGCGCGAAACGCTCCTTGAACTCGGGCCATTCGCCGGTGAAACCGGTGGCGTATTCGTTGAGTGCCTCACCGGTGCCCACGCCCAGCATGATGCGCCCCGGGTACATGCACGCCATCGACCCGAACGCCTGCGCCAGCACGGCGGGGTTGTAGCGGAACGTGGGCGTCATGACCGAGGTGCCGATCTGGACGCGTTGGGTGCGCTCACCCACTGCCGCCATCCAGGTCAGCGAGAAGGGAGCGTGCCCGCCCTCGTGGCGCCACGGCTGAAAGTGGTCGCTGACGGCCACCGAGTCCATGCCGGCTTCCTCGGCGGCCACCGAGATCTCCACCAGCTCACGGGGATCGAACTGCTCGGCCGAAGCCTTGTACCCCAGCCTGAGTTCCTGCGTCATTGCGTCTCTCCTCAACCGCGAGCCGTCGCCCTGTGGACCGGACGTTGACATCCAATCTAGCGACCGAGCGCCCGCTCGGTCCACAGGGTGAACCGTACGGGGCCAGCACCGGCGCTTGCGAATCGCCGTGAAGGGCGTCGGACTCCGCAAGCTGCGCCAGAACGCATCCGAACTGATTCGCGATGTCGAGTCGCGCGGGGAGATCTCCATCATCGTCGCTGGTCGAGCGACCACTCGCACGCAGCCTCCCGCGCGCCACGTGCGGCGAAGTTTCGACGACATCGCGCCACTTTTCGGCTGTGCGCAGAAACCCCGACCGCCTCAACATCCGAGATCCCATCACAGACCTTCGCAGCCACGACCAGCCCGTGGACGCGATGGCGGTATGACGCATGCGACCGAACTCCCGCACAGGCGTTCGGACTGGATACTATGCCGAGGAACCGAACCGGCCCGGTGGCCGTCTCAGCAGGGAACGGTTCGCCATCGCGGATGCCCTCCCCGTCGGGTCAGTCGCACAAATGGAGATGTGGTGGCGAGTACGCCCGACGATTGGGTAATGGTCATTTACGAGAGCGCCCAAGGGCAGCCATCAATTTCGGTCGGGTCACCGTGCTTCTGAAAAATCCCAGGTCAACAATTCGATGAGTTGGCCCGATACGTTCACCCGATCAAGGTGACCACTGGGCCACTTCGCACGGTCGGGCGGTGGCGGTCATCGCTGGCTGTGCCGAAGAAGCGCGCGTTCGGGCAGCGTCCGGGACTTGGCCATCCCAGACGAATTCGATGCGCCCCTCCCGCACCGCGAGCTGGCCGCATAGGGATCCCACCTCACGACCCAAGTGCCACCAGGATCGATCGACCCGTCAGCGCGGTAGCCACAGACAGAACACCGCACCGCTGCTGGGGCCGGTGGAGTCCAGGCAGGTGAGGTCACCGCCGTGGGCTCGCGCCAGTCCACGAGCCACCGCCAGCCCCAATCCGCTTCCGCCGGTGCGACGATCGCGGGCATCGTCCAAGCGCACCAGGCGTTCGAAGATGCGTTCACGATCGGCCGGGGCGACACCCGGGCCGGTGTCGGACACCAGCAGGCTCACCGCGTGCGGTTCGTCGACCACCGACACCCGCACCGACCCGCCCGGCGGGGTGGCCTGACACGCGTTGTCCACCAGGTTGGCCACGATCTGACTGATCCGGCTGGCGTCCACCGCAATCGGTGCAGCAGCCCCGTGTACCTCGATCGTCAACTGCGGGTACAGAAGTCGCACCCGTGCCACCTGTTCGGCGGCCAATGCACCCACATCCGTCGGCGCCGGGGTGATGGCGATGCCCGAATCGATCCGGGCCATGTCGACCATGTCGTCCACCAACCGACCCGCCCGGCGGGTCTCCTGAACCAGCAATAGACACAACTGTTCCCGCTCCTGCGCCGGCATGTCCGGCGGCGCCTGCAGCAGAGTCTCGGCGATGGCCTGCACACCACTGATCGGCGTCCGCAACTCGTGGCCGGCATCAGCGACAAACCGGCGCACCGCCTGTTGGGCTGCCCGCTCGTTGTGTTCAGCTCCCTCCAGGGAATCCAACATCGCGTCGAAAGCTGCTGCGGTACGGCCCAATTCGGTGTCGCGGCGCTGCGGGGTCAACCGTGCGCCACGCCGACCGGTCGCAATCGAGCGGGCCAACGCCGTCATCGCATCCAGCGGCGCCAACGCATAGCGCACTGCGATCCACAACAGACCGGCCGCGACCAACACGGCTATCGCCCCGGCGATCACCAGCCCCCACAGCAGACGACCGCGCACCCGGTCCAACAGGCGGTTGTCCACGGCGAGGGTGAGCTGGGCACCGCGTGCCCAGGCCCTGCCACCTCGCAGGGTGATGGTGCGTCGTGACTCGGTGGCATTGGGTGGCAACGCCTTCCCCACCACCGACCCATCCGACAGCACCAGCTGAGCCCGCACCGACTGCCCGTCGATACGCGCGATGAATGCCTCCGGGCGGGCCACCGTGCGAGCCAGCTGGCGGGAATATGTGGCCCGCTCGTTCAGCAAGCTGTTCACATCGCGTTTGGCTGCGACGGTGAACAGCGTGCCCGCAGTCACGATCACCACGGCGATCACAGCGGTGATGATGACACTACCGATCACCGTGACCCGAAGGCGCAGCGAATGTGTCTGCAGCCCAATCTTTTCACGGCCGATCATCATGATTCCGAATCGCGAGTCACGCCAAGCCGATATCCCAGCCCTCGCTCGGTGTGCAGCAGCCGCCCACCGTGCGCCTCCAATTTCTTGCGCAGCGCGCTGATGTGCACCTCCACCAGATTCGGGTCGTAGTGCTCGTAACCCCATACCGCGGTGAGGATCTGGGTCTTGCTCAGCACCCGGTCGCGGCGCTGTGCGAGATGATGCAGCATTCGGAACTCGGTGGCGGTCAACGTGATCGGTTCACCGGCTCGCGTCACCGTCGCCGACTCGGGGTCGATCGTCAGGTCGTCGATGTGGATCGCGGTGGCCAAGCGACCTCGCCGCCGCAGCACCGCCGCCACCCGAGCCACCAGTTCAGCCATCTCGAACGGTTTCACCACGTAGTCGTCGGCACCGTCGTCGAGGCCACGTAGACGATCGGCGACGGCGTCGCGTGCAGTGACCATCACGATCCCCGCATCGCAGCGCCGCCGCACGATCTTCAGCAGGTCAAAACCATCCGATCCGGGCAGCATCACGTCCAACAGCACTGCATCGGGCCGGAACTCGTCGATGTCGCGCTCCAGCCGCGCCCCGTCCTCGCGCGCAAGCACGCGGTGTCCGGCGTCGGTCAACGCGGCTGCGATGGCCACCCGGATGGGGGTGGCGTCCTCCACCACCAAAACCGACGTGCTCATGACGCGGATTCTGCCAGGGCGATCAGCTCGGTTGGGTGGGAGTCGACGGCGGGGCCTGCCCGGCCGGGGCTGTCGGCTTGGGGGTCCGCTTGACCACTCGCATCGCCATCACCGTGGTCCCCTCACGCTTACCGAGCACCACGATCCGATCGCCCACCGCGAATTCGCTGCGCTGCTGCGGTTTACGCGCAGTCCCGAATGCGGTCTGATCGGTGATGTCGACAGTGAGGGTCTCCCCAGAACGGGCCTTGATGGTCCAGGTGTCACCTGTGATCGCGCTGATCTGGCCGACCGCACCCCGGGCTGCACGATTCTTTCCGTGTTTGCCGGCCTTGCCATGCTTGCCCTCGGCCATCGGCGGCCCGCCGAAATGCGAGTCCATGGCAGTGGGGCGCACCCGGTCGTGGTGGTCGTCGGGGGCGGCCGCCCACGCGATGCCACCGCCGATCAGTCCACCCACCAACAGGGCGATGACGCCCACCAGGACGAGCGGCCGTCGAGACGATCTGTCACCGGCTGACTGAGGTGCGCCGGCGCGGGGATCGGCCGGTGGCGCAGGATCGCCTGCGACCGGTGTCTCGGGCAACGCTGCGGTGGATCCGCCCTGTTCATCGGGGTAGGCACGCACTGGCTCCTCGATCGGGCGATCGATGCGGCGGGTGTCGTCGGGTTGTTCTGGATGTGTCATGACAGCAAAGCTAATCCGCGTCGAGGCGCTGAACCTGAAGGCCTTCTGAAGGTCGGATCGCAGCCCTGGCCCGCCACCTCACGCTCTGTCCACACTGGTCGGTATGAACCGTTCTGCCGACTGGATCGCCGCCGCACGTACGCTCACCCGGCTGGGTTTCGGCACCACTGCCGCCGAAGTGGACGCCACCCTCAGCGCGGGCCTGAACACCGTGGTTGTCCAACGCCTTCGCGCATCAACAGCATCCGATCCCGGGGCACAAGCCACGCCGCCACCCACCTTCACGCCGATGGCACCACTGGGCAAGTCACCGGACAGGGCCAGCCGTTCGGCAGCCAAGCGCACGGCTGCCGAGCACACCGTGGAGCTGACACGGTGGTGGCTGCATCGAATGGTGACTACCCAGAACCCGACCATCGAGAAGCTGACCCTGCTGTGGCACAACCATTTTGCCACTTCTGCTCAGAAGGTTCGAGACCCGCACGCGATGCTGGCGCAGAACCAGACGTTGCGGGCATTGGGGCGGGGGCAGTTTCGCCCGCTGGCGTATGCGATGCTGACCGACCCGGCGATGTTGAAGTGGCTGGACGGCGGCAAGAACACGCGACGCGCCCCCAACGAGAACCTCTCTCGCGAGTTCATGGAGCTGTTCGCACTCGGTCACGGTGCCGGGTACACCGAGAGTGATGTTCGCGACGGGGCGCGCGCGCTCACCGGGTGGCACATCACGCCCGCCGGAACAGCCCAGGTGCGGGCGCGTCTGCACGACAACGGGATCAAGTCCGTGCTTGGAGTGCGCGGCGACCTCGACGCGGCCGGGTTCTGTGACGCGGTACTCGACCATCCGGGCTCGGCCGCCCACGTGGCCACCCGGATGTGGCGTCAGATCGCCTCCGACACCGATCCGTCAGCAGCAACACTGCGCCGACTGACCGACGCCTACGGGTCACGCCGCGACATTTCCGCGCTGGTCAATGCGATCGTCGGCGACCCTGAATTCATTGCCACATCACGGGTTCGAAGCCCGGTGGAATGGCTGGTCGGCGCTACCCGCGCGCTGTCCCCACAGGTCCAGACCGCTGACCTGACCGCCATGGCCTTCACACTGCGTCAGCTTGGGCAGCTGCCGTTCTACCCGCCCAACGTCGGCGGATGGCCCGCCGGACAGGGCTGGCTGTCAACCGCAGCAGCCCAAACGCGGCTGCGCGCAGCCACCCGACTGGCGAGTACACCACAGAACACCACCGTCGTCGACGCCGCACCTGGCGATCGGATCGACGCGATCGCCGAGGTCCTGGGGCTGGCCGGCTTCACTGATCGCACTGCTGCAGTGTTGCGGCCCTTGATCTCACGTCCGCCGTCATTGATTGCAACGGCGCTGGTCAGTCCTGAATACCTCACCGCCTGAACACCATTGCGTCCCGAAAGGCCAGACATCATGCGAGACATCGATCGTCGCACGTTCCTCACCGGCTCCGCCGCGGTCGGCGCGCTGGGGGTCCTCGGTGGAGTCACCGCTGTCACCGTCGATCAACTGATGGCCCACGGCCGCGAACGCCCCCACATCCAGGGCGAGGGCATCGTGGTGGTGGTGACGCTCTACGGCGGCAACGATGGCATCAACACCGTCATCCCGTACGCCAACAGCGCCTACCACGACGCGCGCCCCGAGCTCGCGTACGCCGAATCCGATGTGCTGCATCTGGATTCCGATCTCGGCCTCAACCCGGCGCTGGGTGGCCTGCACGGTCTGTGGGGCAAAGGTGAGCTGGCCATCGTGCGGGGAGTCGGTTACCCGAAGCCTGATCGCAGCCACTTCCGGTCGATGGACATCTGGCAGACCGCGTCACCGGATCAGCCGGTGAACACGGGCTGGATGGGGCGCTGGCTCGACTCCACCGGCGCCGATCCACTGCGCGCGGTGAGCGTCGGATCGACGCTGCCGACATTGGCGATCGGCGAGAGATCAACTGCAGCAGCACTTCTCCCCGGAGCGGGTGCACCACCGGCCGCGTCGGTCACCACGCTGGCCGCATTGAGCCGAAGCGACCCCACCGACTCATCCGCAGCGCGTCTGGTGTGCGAATCGTATGCGGCTCAACAGCGCGCCGCCGCCACATTCGGGCCGGTTGCCGGATCAGGTCGCGCCACAACCGATCCCGACATCTCTCGCCCCACCACGCCGACCAAGGGCGTCAAAGCAGCGAAAGGCTCGTCGCTGAGTGAGCAACTCGACCTGGTGGCCCGCTGCATCCAGGCCGGCGCTCCGACCAGGATGTACTCGGTGAGCCTCGGCGGTTTCGACACCCACGCCGACGAACGTGGCACCCAGGAGACGCTGCTGGCCGAGCTCGATCACGCGCTGGCCGGTTTCGTCACCACCATGGCCGACGATCCGCACGGACGCGACGTGGTGGTGATGGCGTACTCGGAATTCGGGCGCCGCGTCCACGCCAACGCCTCACAGGGCACCGATCACGGCACCTCAGGCCCACTGTTCGTCGCCGGCGCAGGCGTGAAGGGCGGGTTCTACGGCGACGAGCCCAGCCTCACCGACCTGGACAACGGAGACCTGAAGGTGACCACCGACTTTCGCGACGTGTACGCCGAATTGCTGGGCACGGCGCTGGGTGCTGATCCGACACCGGTGGTCGGGTCGGGTCGGCGGCCGGTCGGATTCCTCTGACACGGTCGGATTTGCCGGGATTCATCTGTCGGCGAACAGCGGCGTTCTCGCATTGACCGCACCCTGTGTGCAGGGCATACGCTCACCTGATGTCCATGGAATCTGTTGCGTACAACTCGCTCTACCGCACGATGAGTTCGGCGGGACGCAACAACCGGACGCCCCGCGGCGTCAACCGCACCACTCTGCGTCGCATCCTGGCGTTCGCTGCGCCGCATCGAAGGCGGATCGCGGTGTTCTTGGTGCTGTCGGTGTTCGTGGCGGTGCTGACGGTGGCAACTCCCATCCTGGCTGGACGGGTGGTCAACGAGATCACCGGCCGCGGCTCGTCATCGACGGTCATCTGGCTGGCCGTGCTCATCGCGGTGGTGGCGGTGGTCGACGCCGCCGTGGGTCTGGTGGTGCGGTGGCTGTCGGCCACCATCGGCGAAGGCCTGATCCTGGATCTGCGACGCACCGTGTTCGATCACGTGCAGCAGATGCCCATCGCGTTCTTCACCCGCACCCGCACCGGGGCATTGGTCAGTCGGCTCAACAACGATGTGATCGGCGCGCAACGCGCGTTCAGCGACACCCTGTCAGGGGTGGTGTCCAACGTGGTCACCCTGGCGTTGACCATGACGGTGATGCTGATCATCTCGTGGCAGATCACGCTACTGGCCCTGATCTTGTTGCCCATCTTCGTGATTCCCGCACGACGGATGGGTGCACGGATGGCAGACCTGTCGCGTCAAGCCGCGCAGTACAACGCCGAGATGTCCACCCAGATGACCGAACGGTTCTCTGCACCCGGCGCCACGCTGGTGAAGTTGTTCGGACGGCCCGATGAGGAGTCGCGCGAATTCGCGGCACGGGCACGCAATGTACGGGCCATCGGCGTGGAACGTGCGATGGTGCAGGCGGTTTTCGTCACCGCGCTGACTCTGGTGTCGGCGTTGGCGCTGGCCCTGGTCTACGGACTGGGCGGATTCCTCGCTGTACGTGGACATCTCGATGCCGGACAGGTGGTGTCGTTGGCGCTGCTGTTGACTCGGATGTATGCGCCGCTGACGGCGCTGGCCAATGCGCGGGTCGAGATCATGAGCGCCATGGTCAGTTTCGAGCGCGTCTTCGAGGTGACCGACCTCATCCCCCTCATCGTCGACAAGCCCGATGCGGTGGACCTGCCTACGGGACCGGTGACGATGGCTTTCCGCAACGTGTCGTTCGGCTATCCGTCGGCCGACAAGGTGTCCCTGGCGTCACTGGAAGAGGTTGCGCAACTTGATAACCGGGGCGGCGTCGAGGTGATCCACGACGTGTCCTTCGAGGTGCCCACCGGTTCGATGATCGCACTGGTCGGCAGCTCGGGCGCAGGCAAGTCGACGCTGGCGCAACTGGCCACGCGGCTCTACGACGTCGACTCCGGGGCGGTGACGGTCAACGGACTCGACGTCCGCGACATCACCCAGGCGTCCCTGCATCGGTCGGTTGGTCTGGTCACCCAGGACGGGCACCTGTTCCACGACACGGTGCGCTCCAACCTGATGCTCGCCGCTCCACAGGCCACCGACGACGACATCTGGGCTGCGCTTCGCCGCGCCCGCCTCGACGACCTCGTCCGATCGCTACCCGATCAGCTCGACACCGTTGTCGGTGAACGCGGCTACCGACTGTCCGGTGGCGAACGCCAACGGTTGACCATCGCCCGGCTGCTGCTGGCGGCACCGTCGGTGGTGATCCTCGACGAGGCCACCGCCCACCTGGATTCCACCTCGGAAGCCGCTGTGCAGGAAGCGCTTTCAGAGGCGTTGGCGGGTCGAACATCGATCGTCATCGCGCACCGACTGTCCACGGTGCGGGCGGCCACCGAGATACTGGTCCTCGAGGACGGGCGGGTCATCGAGCGCGGTACCCACCCCACGCTCTTGGCGTCGGGTGGACGCTACTCCGAGCTGTACCGAACTCAGTTCGCCGACAAAGAGACCAGCCCCGCACACGCAACGTAGCGGTGCCACTGGCGCGATCGCTAGGGTTGTGACATTCGTACGGACGAGAAGACGAGGGGTTCATGGACTGGTCTCTGCGCGCGTGCAGCCGACGGGGTCACGCGACTTACGACCCTACCGACCATCCAGGACTGCGCGACCGTCTGCACGTGACCACGGCCGCCGGCGAGGCGTGGCGTTGCCTGCGCTGCGGGGTGTTCGCGGTCGGAGAGCCACGCGGGCGCGGACCCGCCGACGAGGCACCCGACATCGCCGGTGGTAACGCTGCGCGTGACCGCGTGGTGTTGCGGCTGCTGGCGGTCGAGCGAGGATTGCGTGGCGTGGTTCTGCTTCTCGCTGCGTTCGCGGTCATCCAGTTCCGAAACAAGCGCGAGTCGGCACGCCACGTCGTCGACAAAGAACTTCCGCTGCTGCGGCCGCTAGCCGATCAACTCGGTTGGAACATCGACGATTCCAAGATCGTCCGGCTCATCGAGTCGAGTTTCACTCTCAGCTCCACCACACTGGTCTGGATCGGCGTCGGCATCATCGTTTATGCCGCGCTGCAGCTGATCGAAGCCACCGGGCTGTGGCTGATGAAGCGGTGGGGCGAGTACTTCGCCGTCGTCGCCACCAGCATCTTCCTCCCCCTCGAAATCTACGAACTGACCGAAAAGGTGACGGTGCTGCGCATCCTGCTGCTGGCGGTGAACATCGCGGCCGTGGCCTGGTTGGTCTGGAGCAAAAGGCTTTTCGGCGCCAACGGGGGTTCGAAGGCATACCAGGGAGAGCATCATGCCAACAGCCTGCTCACCGTTGAACGCGCCGCAGCCTGAACCGTCGATTCGCGCAACTTCCGCCCAGTCGACGGGGACTACCGCCCAACCGACGAGGATTACCGCCCACTCGACGGGTCGGGTGCGGGCGGGTCAGCGCGGTGAGGTGAGCAGCAGCTCCACGTTGTGGTCGAGCGGACCACCGAGTCGGCTGGGTTCACGGCCGATGTCGTTGTAGGAGAACTCCCGGTACATCGACGCCAGCCCAGTGACCGAATGATCGCTGTAATCAACCGAATACGGGGCCGCCGACTCGATCAGCGTGGCGAAGAGCGACAGCGTCCCGTCCTTGTTGTCACACACCTCCACGATGCGAGCGTTCTGAGGGAAGTCGATGTGGGACGCGGTGTTGATCTCCCAGAAGCTCTGCGCTGCAGTCCTTCCCCGGTGTGGGGTAATCTTGTTCTGATGGGTGTGCCCGTTCACCCAGGCCACCACGTTGGGGAACCGCTTGAAGAACTCGACCAGATACTTGCCGGTGAACCGCGCTTCCAGCGGATGCTCAGGGTCGGGGATGGGCAGTTCCATGGTGGTCGAGGTGTGGTGGCTGAACATGACGAACAGCGTGTCGTCGGCGGCGTGGGTCACCTTGCGGCCAGTGGCATCGTAGTAGGTGCGCGACCCCCGGGTGAGCAGCCGCTCGATCCACCGCAGTTGCACGTCCCCTATCGAACCGTCCACGAAGCCTGCATGATTGGTGGTGTCCATCGAGATACCCACCACGCCAGGCGCAATGGGGAACGAGTAGTACGTGATGCCCGATGTCGGTGCGTCTGAGGCGAACCCGTGGCCCACTGGGCCGGGCCCGGTGTAGCGCGGCTTGAGATGTTCGGCCATGTACTGCCGCGTGGTGAATGGGCGCCGACGGGCATCCGGTGTCACCGCGCGCACCGGTCCCTTGGTCATCAGCTCGCCGAACAGGCGGGGCACCGCGGCGGGGTCGGTGCGAAACGCCGCCGAGATCCGATCGATCTGCGCTTGACCGCTGGGCACGTCGATCTTGGTGCCACCCACGTAGAACTCGTCGATGAACCCGATGCCACTGGGTGCGGTGCCCTGCACGCTGTCGTCGTGGTTGCCGAACACGCTGTACCAGCGCATCTTCAGGCCCGGACTGGTGATGGGTGTGATGGTCGAGGCCAGCAGTCCGGGGATCTGCGGGAAGCCACGGCGCTTGTAGATGTCTGCCATCGGCGACTCGGCCTGCCAATACAGGGCCGAACCCCAGACCTGCACGCCCTCATACCGATTCGGGTCGCCGGTCGAGGGCCGTAGGGTTCCCCCCGACAGCAGCGTCAACATCCAGTCCAACTCGGCGAACTCGTGGTTGTCGGTATTGTCGCCGGTGGACACCAGACAGTCGAATGCTCGTCCCGAGAACGGTCCTCCCGGCAGCGAATTGATACGTTGCACCAGGGTGATCGCACCGTGGGTGGTCATCTTCTCGTGCGGGCGAAACGCCGACCCGTTGTCCAGGTGGATGAACTCGGCGCGTACCGGGCTCTCGGCGTCGACGATGTGGATGTCGGTGGTTTGCACGATGGAGGCCACGCCCACCCGACGATCGTCGCGACCGGGTTTGGCCGGGGCCAGCTCGGTGCGCACCACCAGCGGCCAGGCGGGTCCGGCCACGATGCGCCGATACCGCTGGGGGCCAGTGGCCTTGGGTACGCCGACCGCTTCCAGCGTGGTGCCCGCCGTCGACACGGCACGCGACTCGACGGCGGGGTCAGCGAAGGCGGTGGGAGACCATCGGGGCAGCGCACCGGCGGTAGCGGCGACTCCCAGCACTCCCGAGGCTTTGATGACGCTGCGGCGAGACAGATTGACCATGCGCCAGATTGTGCATCAGATGCACACATTGCGGTGTCTGAATCGGACACCCCGCTATTGGTCGGTGGGCTCCTCAGGCGTGTTGGCGGCGCGCACCAGTTCGACGGCCTGCACCAAGCCGAGACCCTTGTCGGCGCGACGCAGCGTACGGATCTGCGCGGTCTCCCCGTGGATGGGTTCGATCAGTTCACGCACCTCGTCCAACGTCCAATCGCGGGGCTTGGGGGTGGGCCGGAACTGGGCGATAAGCACGCCGATGTTGGCGAGGATGACCACCACGCCGACGGCGATCCAGAACCAGCGCCGATCGTCCCACCACCCGATCATCAGGTAGCCCACGCAGCCCAACATCACCAACGATCCCAGCAGGATCATGATCTTCGAGAGTCCGCGGGCCGCGCCGGTTGCTGCGGAAAGGCCGTCATCCATGGCGACGAGTGTATCGACGCCGCCGGTGATCAGCGGAATGCGTCCCGATCGGTCAGCGCCTTGCCGATGGTCAATTGATGCATCTCGCTGGTGCCCTCGTACGTCAGGACCGATTCGAGGTTGTTGGCGTGCCGGATCACCGGATACTCCAGGGTGATCCCATTGGCACCCAACAGTGTTCGCGCCTCACGCGCGATGGCGATGGCTTCGCGGACGTTGTTGAGTTTGCCGATGCTGATCTGCTCGGGACGCAACGTGCCCGCGTCTTTGCGGCGACCGAGGTGAAGCGCAAGTAGTTGCCCCTTGCCCAGTTCGACGGCCATGTCGGCAAGCTTGGCCTGCGTGATCTGATAGCCCGACAACGACTTGCCGAACACTTCCCGGTCGGCGGTGTAGGCCAGCGCGGTTTCCAGGCAGTCCCGCGCGGCACCCATGGCACCGAAGACGATGCCGAACCGGGCCTCGTTGAGGCAGCTCAGCGGCCCCTTGAGCCCGGTGACGCCGGGCAACATCGCCGAGGCGGGCAGCCGCAGGTCGTCGAACACCAATTCGGCGGTGACCGACGCGCGCAGCGACATCTTGCGGGTGATCTCGTTGGCGCTGAAACCGTCTGTGTCCGTGGGGATGACGAAACCACGGATACCGCGGGCACCCTCGTCGAGGTCGGTGCGCGCCCACACCACCGCCACATCGGCCACCGAACCGTTGGTGATCCACATCTTCGAGCCGTTGAGCACCCAGTCGTCGCCGTCCCGTTTGGCGTTGGTGCGCATACCGCCAGGATTCGATCCGTAGTCGGCTTCAGTGAGCCCGAAGCAGCCGATGGCGTCGCCTGCGGCCATCGATGGCAACCACTGGTCTTTGTGCTCGTCGCTGCCGAACGCGTGGATGGCGTACATCGCCAGCGATCCCTGCACGGAGACGAAGCTGCGCAATCCGCTGTCGACGGCTTCGAGTTCTTGGCAGGCCAGGCCGTAGCTGGTGGCCGACATGCCGGCGCAGCCGTAGCCGTGCAGATGCATGCCGAACAGGCCCATCGAACCGA
The DNA here is from genome assembly GCF_018474015.1 of Williamsia sp. CHRR-6. GTDB lineage: Bacteria > Actinomycetota > Actinomycetes > Mycobacteriales > Mycobacteriaceae > Williamsia_A. The sequence goes on from NZ_JAHCSG010000003.1 coordinate 251,002, forward strand.
GTTCGCCGGCGAGCTCGCGAACCGGCAGGGTGCCGTCCTCGAACCATCCTGCAACTCGGGGACGCAGCTTCGCCTCTGCGAACGCGCGAACGGTGTCACGGATGGCACGTTCCTCGTCGTCGAGCAGGTCATCGAGGGCGAACAGTTCGGTGACGGACTGAGCAGTCATACCTCCCAGGCTAGCCCCGCGCGCTAACCGCCCCGTTGCCTGCGGAAAACTGCGCTGTGGGAACCCTTCGAGGGGAATGTGCCCTCGATCCCCCAGCACAGCGCAGTTTGTGGACGACCCGGGCTGGTGCAGGCCAGAACCTAATCCTGGACCGCCTTGGTGATCGCGACGCACCGGGTGATCCGGTCCTGTTCTGCTGGGTGCAGGCCGCGGCCCGCGCGACGAGCGCCCTGCACCGTCCATCCGGCGTTGATGATCGTGCGCACCACCACCCAATCGCGGGCGCGGTCGTGGTCGAGGCCCCCGGTGTCGACGAGGGTGTGGAACCGGCGCCGCAACCCGTCTCGGACCGAGCCCACGGCCAGCGGTCCGGTCAGCTCGTCCATCCGGTTCCACAGCATGGGCGCGGGTTCATAGTGCGGGTCGCCTGCCATCGGCTTGGGGTCGATGGCCAGCCAGGTGCCGTTCGCGTCGGCCATCACGTTGGCATAGTGCAGATCGCCGTGCACGGTGACCTGACCGCCCGGATCAGCGATCAGGTTGCGGCCCAACGCTATTGCCTGCTCCACATACCTCCGCGGAATCGGCAGATCGCGCCCGAGCACACCGAGATCATCCAGCCATCGCTCGACATAGGACGCCACACTCGCAAGCTGCGGCACAGCCGGCACATGTAGACCGGCATAGAGGCCGCCGACGATCTCGCACGCCTGCACGTCCCAGGTGTCACCGAGGTCGGGCCCGGCCAGCCAGTCGAGAAGAAGCGCCCGGCGTCGCGGGTCGGCGCGCCGCAGACGAACCGCGCCCTCGCCACCCCACCGTTGCAGCGCGAGCCCCTCATGCATCGACTCGACGTCACCATCGAAGGTCACCTTGAGGGCACCGGCTACCCCATCGGCGTCGGTGACCGGGACGACGAGAGAGCAGTAGCCGTGCCGGCTTTCGCCGGCCGGGGTCAGCTGCCATTCATCGACCAGGTCGGCCACCAGCCGCGGTAACCGATCAAGCCACCTGCCCCAGTCCGCACTGAGCGCACCCTGCGCAAGCAAACCGTCAGGGATGAGCCGAAGAAGGTCCACTTAAGCGCTGCCAATCACTCTCAAAACTTTCGACAACGAAAACTTCTGCTCTGAGAGGTCGTAATTTTCCTGCGAGTCCCGCTCCAAATTGAAATAGAACCCGTCAATATTCTTTATCGGATACTCCGACATGGACGAAAAGCTATCCGAAACCAAAACCCGATGAGAGCTGAACAGTTTCTCAGCACGAGACATGAAGTTTTTCGGCAGCATCGAGTGTTCGTCAAGAACTGAAACGATCTCAAATTGGAAAAACTCAACTCCATGTCCTGACAGAATATCAAAGTAATCTTCCATCCTCAGGAACGAGTCATCGTCAGCAAGGACGAAGAATCCATTTGCAATCTTTGGCCTGTCCACTTCAGATAACACCTTCAGTTCTTCATTTAATTCAGCAATCTTCTCCGGCTCGGATGGCGTGAATTCAAAGTAGTCAGCCTCGCCATCAGCAACATAAGCCGCCAGATCAAGGAGTGTCGCAGAGCCGTGGGGAGTGACAGCGAAGGAGACCTTCTGTTTACCCATTTTGAGCTTTTTGAAATCCTCCATACTGAAGTAATTATCTCCGAAGCAGAACCCTAATATGTCGGCTTTGGCGAGCCGATCAATTTGATTCTGCGTAGCCACCTGATTCACCTTGATCAGCTTACGCTCTATGTGCAGCAAATGATTTCCTTCAGCTTCCTGGGCTCATGTCTTTGCCTGGCGCACGCGCGTTGCCCCGGTGAGGGTTCCTCGCGGTGATGTTGGGTGCCGAACTGTCGACCTGTGCGCGCAAGCCCCAGGAGATGCGGCGGCGCATATTCAGGGTACGCCGGCAATGATGCCCGATAGACAGGGGTACCCCGTCACATGGACAATATCTGGCAGACCCTGGCCGCACCGGCGAACCCTGACCCGAGTCCTCATCGGCCGAGAATCGAGAAGCGGCGCCCGACGTTGAGGTTCAGCCGCGCTCCAACCATCCGTTGCGTCGTTGAAACTCGTAGTCGTCATCGCTGTAGCGGTCCGGCGTGTTGTCATGCTCGGCGGGTATCTCGGACGATATGGCCGCCGCCAGGTCCGAGAGCGCATCACCAAGCGGGTTCCTTTGCCGGACCAGCTCGTCGGTCACTGCCGTGCGCGCCTGCGCTACAGTAATCGCTGCCTCTGTGATCTGGGCCCGAACCGTGGCAAGCGCTTCGTTGATCGTCTCGGCGATGACGTGACCAAAGTCCGGGTGCACGTCACGGCCCTTGTCATGAATGGTGATGCTCTCGACGTTTCCCGTTCCGCTCACAACAACGGTGACAGTTCCGTCTGCCGCTGTCGCCAGACCTGTCAATGACTCGATCTGGGCTTGCAACGCGCGCATCCGTTCGCTCTCTCGTCGCAGGTCGGCAGCCATCCGTTCGAGATGATCGTCGATCACGGCGTCAACTTCTTCACTGCCTTCACCACAGCTCGCCGAGTATCAGGATTAGGATCATCCACATACTGAGCGATCACCTCCACATCACCAGGCTCACCGACCTTCGCCAACGCCCGAATCGCATCCGGGCGAGCAATATCATTGCCCAAAATCTGCAACGCGATCTCCCGGGACTGCGGCCGCTTGTACCGGCCCACATACCGGGCAATCGCCACCAACGTCCCATCCTCAACATCCGAACGCTCAATCAACCGCACAAAACGATCAAAATCACGCGCTTGGGCAATATGAGCCAGATTTTCCGCCGTCCAAATCTGATCTGGCGCCGCCAACGGCGGCGACCGCCGCTCCAACTGCTCAAACAACACATCCACCACCTCACGATTACCCCGACACGCCGGATCATCCAACGCCTCCAACAACACACGCCGCAACGCCGCCCGATGCCGCGTCTCCGGACCCGGCACCTTCACATCCAAATTCTTCAACCAATCCACAAACACCGGAATCGCCGGCGGCACCGACCGCACCGCACGATTCAAATCACTCACCTTCACAGCCCGCACCCCCACCGCCTCCAAATCCCGCACCAACCGCACCTCAAACGCATCCACCCCATCACGCAACATGGGCCGCGACGACATCTCCTCGGCCAACCAGTCATCACCCTCCGGCATCCCCGGATACACAAACATCATGGCGCGGGCACTCCCGTCTGAGTTGTGTTGGCTGGATCCGTCGATACCGGCGGGGTCCAGTCCTTTCGTGGAACAAACGGGGTAGGTGCCTGCCCGGCCAGATTGTCGTCGAGTTCCATCCGCACGACCGTGATGTCTCCCTCTGATTCCAGCCGTACGACATCGGGCGACAGCACCGTTCGGTGGTCAACGATCAATGTCATGGTGTATCCCTGCTCCTCCGCCCACTGTGCCTCATCAGCAATTTGATCATCGCTGGCGCGCGTGTCGTTGACATTCTTCACTTCCGTGACTTGACCCTGATCTCGATCAATAAAGTCAGGATATCGGTATCCGCCTTTACGTCTCGGATTCTTCGGATACACTCGTGTCTTCTTGTATCCCGGCGGAATTCCCGCTCTGCGTTCACCCTCGGCACCTCGCCGCGCGAAGTTCGTGTTTCCGGAAATGGGCTTGTCGGGTCTGGCGTAACGCCCGAGCATCGGCGACAGATTCAGTTGAATGAGGTTGGTAACGTTTCCCGCTCCGGTGATTCCCTCGAGGCTGCTCACTGCGGTGCCGACGAACCCGTCGAGCTCGGTCAGCAGGGTGGCCACGTCGCGAGCCGCCTGCTCTTTGTACCGGTCGACGGCAAACATCGAGACGAACTGCGGCAAGGGGCCGCCCGGTAGTGAGTCGAGAACTGCGATGACGATGTTGGCGGCCTGCAACACCGCGGTGATCTGTCTGCGTTCGAGATCGGATTTGCTCTGAGTTTCGGCACACGCGGTAGCGATTGCGTTGCCCCACACGACAACTTCATCGAGTACGCGGCACACGCGATCGACAGCCGCATCGATTTTCGGCACCTCCGGTGGCGGATCCGGCGCGCCATTTGGACCAGGTACCGCCTGGACGAGTCGACTGACCCCAGCCGCGCCTGCCGTCCACGCCTCCCCAGCCGTTCTGATTTTGTCGACATCACAGTCAGCCCACTTCTTGGTCACCCGGTCTTCGATGAGGTGCCAGGTGTCCGGCGGGTCGTTGCGGCCACCGGTGGAACGGAATTCGGGATGGATCGCGGTGGTGATCCCGCTTCCTTGAGCCAGAGCCGGGGCTGCGGCATCCGGGCGTCCAGGCGTGTTCAGGTTCTGGACCCGCATCCTCTCACTACCCGCGCTGTGGACCAGCGTTCCGAGATTGTCGGCGGCGACCGCCGTCAGTGAGATCGCTTCGAAAACGTCGGATGCGGCCTGGTCGTAGGCGGTTGCCCACGAGTGACCCGCTGACATGTGATGCCCAGCCGAGTTCGGCACGTCACGAAGGTCACGCCTGAGCTTGCTCACTAACTCACTCAGCCCTACCGACAGCGTGCGCATCGCATTCGCGATGTCGAAGTACCACCCAGCGCGATCTGGATTCGCTACTGGACAACAGTATAGAGGCGGCTGCGCACAAGCTGGGCCGCGGCGAATCGTTGAATCCGTTCTCGTTGGCCATCGGCATCGGTGGCGAACGCACGATGCGGGTGCTGGACCCCTCGCTCGGTTCCACCGATGAGGCGACGATCCTGCGCAGGCTCACCCTCGCGGATGACCACGACCAACTCCGCGCGCGCGCAATCGCTTTCGATGTTCGGGTGACGTGGCCGATGGCCACGGATGCGCTCAAGATCGTCAGCGAGCACCGCGATGGACACGCGATAGACATTCTGGTGCCCCCTACATCAGCCGCGATGAGGTGTTCATGCTCGACACCGACGCCATGAGCGCCAGCGTGGGAACGAGTGTCCTGTGGGTCCCGCGTGCCCGCCCCAGCGGACCGGAAACCGCCTGACGTCTGTCTCATAGGCAAAGATCCCCTGATCGCGAACGACGGATTCTACTTCGTGCCATAGGAACGGATGCAATGAACTACGAATTCCAGTTTGAACTTGACGCCCCGTTTGAGGTGCGTATTCAGGGTGAGCCGGCAATGATGCCCGACAGAGAGCGCTATGCGAGGGGAGACATCATCGCCCCTGCTGCTGGGCCACTGGCTCCAGGTGATGTGATACTCAGGCTGCGCGAAACGACTGGAAAAGTGAGCTTTTCTATGCAGTTCCTCGACAGCGAACCCGCGCTGATCACCGACGGATGGGAGTTGATAGAACAAAGCGGAATCGAGTTCCGTTCCGGCACCAGATTCCATTCAATCTTCTGCCAATTCGACGATCAGGTGACTGCCGAGCTGACACGCATGGAAACCCTGACGCAGAACCTGAACGGCTGGCACACCATACGCGTCTGCGTCCGTAGAATCGATGCCGCATCCGAGCGTGGCAACGTGACCATCCAGATCTGGCCCGCCGACGGCGAGCATGGCCTCGTCGAACTCCACCGAGCACCGCCCGCCACCCTCACCACCCCACCAGCTACCCGAGACCGCGCGTCGGCCGCGACTGCAACCACGTCACGCTGGCACAACCTGATCGCCGAATTGACCGAACGCGGCGCCGACACCCTCGTCTCCACACTCACCGCCGGCGGAGCAACCACAGCGCAGATCGACGACGCCGCCGCCATCACCACCGGCACACCGTGGCCCGCCGACCTAGCGGCATGGTTCACCACCATCAACACCCACTGCGAGAACCTCTTTCCCGACTTCGATCTGCTCAACCTCGACGAATCCATCGCCACCCGAGCCACCACACTGCAGGCCTACGACTGGATACAGGAGACCGCCGGCAACGACGGGAACCAGCCCGTCTACCACTTCATCCCCGCGTTCATCCCCATCGCCGACCTGGACGGAACCATGCTGGTATACGACTCACGCCCCGGACCAGCGACCGGTCAGATCATCGAATTCGACAAAGTCGACGCCGACGACGGAACCCGCCACTGGGACGGCCTACCCGAACTCCTCGACTCCCTGACCGCAACACTTCGCGGAGAAACCGACTGGGGCGGCTACACCACAGGCCGCACCGGCGAACCCGACTGGACCCTGCAATAACCAGATCCGGCACCCCGAGCTGTTCATCGGCCGAGAATGTCAGACCGTCGTCGTACGATCGTGCACCTGATCGACGAAAGGCGGATCCATGAACTCCCTCACTGAGGAGCAGCTCGATCGTGTCGCCGGGGTGGTGTTGGGCACCGCGGTGGGCGATGCGTTGGGCGCCCCCTACGAATTCGAGGTGGCGATACCTGGGCCCGACGGTCCGCAGATGATCGGCGGCGGCCTGGGTGACTTCGCCCCCGGCGAATGGACCGACGACACCACCCTGGCGTGGGCTGTACTCGACGTGGCCGCCACCGGGGCCGACCTGCGCTCCGAGGACGCGCTGACAGCGATCGCCCGACACTTCTACACCTGGTACCGCTCGGGGCCACCCGACATCGGCGCGCAGACCTCGATGGTCCTGCGCAGCGCCGGACCCGACCCCACCGGCACCGCGATGACTGCCGTCTCGGCCGACACCCACGCCCGCACCGGGCACACCGCAGGTAACGGCTCGTTGATGCGCACTGCGCCGGTGGCGTTGGCCTATCTCAACGACCCCGACGGCCTGGTGCAGGCAGCCCGCCAGGTCAGTGCGCTCACCCACTACGACCCGCAAGCCCAGAACGCATGTGCGTTGTGGTCGTTGGCAATTCGGCACGCCGTGATCTCCGGCGAGCTGGATCTGCGCGGCGGGCTGGCCCACCTTGACGATGCCGACGCCCAGTACTGGACCGACCGCATCGACGAGGCCGAGACCAGAGGCTCGTCGAGTTTCCGACCCAACGGGTGGGTGGTCACCGCGCTGCAGGCGGCCTGGTCGTCCATCCACCACACCCGCGCCGATTTCGACGGCGACCCACAGCATTTGTCGCAGGCGTTGACCAGAGCCATCGCGATCGGCAACGACACCGACACCGTCGCCGCCATCGCCGGCGGTCTACTCGGGGCCCGCTACGGCGCATCCGCCGTCCCCACCGGGTGGCGGGAGATGTGTCACGGCTATCCGGGTCTGACCGGGGAAGACCTCATCGCCTTGGCGTTGCAGGCAGCCGCGCGCTGACCACCCAGCCGCGCGCTGACCACCCGGCCCCACGCGAGCCTGGAACACTGGACGGCATGGGGCGACAGCGAGGTGACAGCGCCGACTGGCGCGAGTCGAAGACCTGCGTCGTGTGCGGGCGCCCGTTCGACAACCGCAAACGGTGGGAAGGCCGCGGCCAGTGGGACGAGGTGCGCTACTGCTCACAGGCCTGCCGCCGCGCGGCCCGCAGCCTGCGCCGCAAGTCCGAGAGCTGAACCAGGGTCTACCCCGTCTTACGAGCCTGCTCGTCGGCGCGCGCCAACGACAGCGCATCAGCGACGAACTCAGCTGTGAGAGCGATTGTTTCGACAGTTTCCCGATGCGCGCCGCTCATCGTCGGGAAGGCGTGCACCTGCCAGGCGAACCGGTGCAACACTGCGGTACCACCGGCGGCGTCGAGGCCCTCGACCAGCCGCACCATCTCGATCTCGAAAAACTCGTCTTTCGCCGACACCACCAACGTCGGGGGCATCAGCTGCGGTGCCAGTTCGGTGATGCGCCTGACCCCCCGCAGCGGGATGGGCCCGTCGTCGAAGCGGGGGGCGAGCTGGGCGATCCGACGTTTCGGGAGGTAGGCGTCGCTGCGGCTGCCGCTGTCGGGATTGGCGGCCAGGTCGAGATCCAGCATCGGCGAGTAGCCGACAAACGCCGGCGGCGACGGCAATCCCGTCTCGGCCGCCGCCTCCACGATCTTGCCGCACAGAAACCCGCCCGCCGAGTCGCCTGCCACCACCACATATCGGAAACCGCGCTCGGTGACCAACTCCCGGTACGCGGCCACCGCATCGTGCACCGAGGTGCCCACCCCGCCATCGGGGATCAGGCGATAGTCCGGCGCGAACACCGGCAGCTCGGTGGTTCGCGCCAGGCCTGCGGTCACGGTCCGATGTGTGCACGGACCACCCGCCACGAAACCGCCACCGTGCAGGTAGAGAATCGCGGTGTCGCCAGCGCGTCGGCTGGGCCGCGCCGCCACCGTGTACTCGGTGCGACGCCCCGCCACATCGATTGTCTCGGTCACCACACCTGCAGGGTGCAGGACGCGGCGCGCGATCGGTTCGAGCACGCGAGCCGCCCGCAAACCCAGCGGCGACAGCGGCCAGATGGAGAGCACCGGCTTGACCAGAATCCGCACCAACACCCAGAGCACGATGGATCCTCGGCTGGGACGACGGTGATCGATCACCGGCATCGCACACACCTCCTTGCTTCTGGTCGATCGCGTCGATGCGACGCCCACACTGCTTCCACTGTGACACCGCCTGCGCGCGAAGAGTCCCGCGCGTGAAGGTTGGTGACCAAGCTGAGACACTTGCAGGCGTCCGCCGCTCGCTGTCACCACCGCCGAAAGGATCACGGTGACCACCGCAATACCGCCGCAATACCTGCTGTCGTCGCAGGCCAGCGCACCGCGAACGCTCATCGACATCCTGCGCGACACCGCTGCGCGACACCCCCAGGCCCCCGCCATCGACGACGGTGAGTTGGCTCTCACCTATGCCGAACTGATGGACCTCGTCGTCGAGGGCGGCCGGTGGCTGGTCGCCCAGAACATCGGTCGCGGCGATCGCGTCGGCATTCGGATGCCGTCGGGTTCACGCGAGCTGTACCTGGCCATCCTGTCGACCATGGCCGCCGGCGCCGCCTACGTGCCGGTCGACGTCGACGACCCCGACGAACGCGCCGACCTGGTGTTCGGCGAGGCCGATGTGGCCGCGGTGATCAACGCATCGGGTCTGCATCGCGCCGGCGCGCTGCGGGACCGAACCGCCACCGTCTCACAAACCCCCCACACCGACCCCACCGTCGACGACGACGCCTGGATCATCTTCACCTCCGGGTCGACCGGAACCCCCAAAGGTGTTGCGGTGACACACCGCAATGCCGCGGCGTTCGTCGACGCCGAGGCTCAACTGTTCTGTCGGCACGAGCCGATCGGCCCTGGCGACCGGGTGTTGGCCGGGCTGTCGGTGGCCTTCGACGCCTCCTGCGAGGAGATGTGGCTGGCCTGGCGCCACGGTGCCTGCCTGGTGCCTGCGCCACGCTCGCTGGTGCGTAGCGGCATGGACCTGGGTCCGTGGCTGGTCTCCCGTGACATCTCCATCGTCTCCACTGTGCCCACACTGGCCGCCCTGTGGCCGGCCGAGGCGTTGGAAGCGGTGCGGCTGTTGATCTTCGGCGGCGAGGCGTGCCCGCCAGAACTCGGGGAGCGACTGGCCGTGGGTGGACGCGAGGTGTGGAACACCTATGGACCCACCGAGGCCACCGTGGTGGCGTGCGCGGCCCCATTGACCGGCCAATCACCCGTCCGCATCGGATTGCCATTGCTGGGTTGGGATCTGGCGGTGGTGAACGCCCAGGGCCAGCCGGTGACCGAGGGTGAGGTGGGTGAGCTGGTGATCGGCGGGGTGGGCCTGGCCCGCTACCTCGACCCGGCCAAAGACGCCGAGAAGTATTCGGCCATGCCCACTCTCGGCTGGGACCGCGCGTACCGCAGTGGGGACCTGGTACGTCTGGAACCCGAGGGCCTGGTGTTCATGGGCCGCGCCGACGATCAGGTGAAGGTGGGCGGGCGGCGCATCGAGCTGGGCGAGATCGACAATGCGCTGCAACACCTTCCGGGTGTCAGCGGGGCAGCAGCCGCCGTCCGCAAGACCGCGGCCGGGAACTCGGTGCTGGTCGGATACCTGGCCTCCACCGACCCAGACTTCGACATCGACGCCGCTCATGCCGCGTTGTCCGAACAACTTCCGGCCGCGCTGGTCCCCCGTTTGGCGCTGGTCGACGAACTGCCCACCCGCACCTCGGGCAAGGTGGACCGTGATGCGTTGCCCTGGCCCCTGCCCGGCACGTCGGGAGATGCCGCAGGCGACCTCCACGGCACCCAGGCCTGGGTGGCCGATCGGTGGACCGCGGTGCTGGGGGTGACCATCTCCGATGCGAACGCCGACTTCTTCACCGAGGGCGGAAGTTCGCTGGCCGCAGCACAATTGGTCACCGCGCTACGGGAGCGGTATCCCGAGGTGACCGTCGCCGACCTTTACGACCACCCACGTCTGGGTGCGCTGGCGCAACTGCTGGACGAACGGAATCCGGGGATCGTCGCCGAGCCTCGCGAGGTGGCGCCCACACCACGGGCCGCCGGGTGGGCCCAGATCGCGCTGTCGGTGCCGTTGACCACTCTGACCGGCCTGCAGTGGGTGGTGTGGTTGGCCGTGGCCAACAACGTCGCCATCGACGTGTTGCCCGATGACGTGCGCCGGTCGTGGATGATCCACACGAACTGGTGGGCGCTGCTTCTCGCGTTCCTCGTCATCGTCACGCCAGTGGGTCGGATGACGATCGCCGCGGTGGGATGCCGAATATTGTTGCGTGGCATCACACCTGGCGGGTATCCGCGCGGCGGGTCGGTGCACCTGCGGCTGTGGATCGCCGAACGACTCACTGAGGCCAGCGGTGCAGCCAACCTCGCCGGGGCCCCCTGGATGATCTACTTCGCCCGTGCGCTGGGCGCGCGCATCGGCGAGGGCGTCGACCTGCACTCGCTACCCCCGGTCACCGGCCTGATCACCCTGGGTGAACGCTGCTCCATCGAACCCGAGGTGGACCTGGCGGGTTGGTGGATCGACGGTGACCGGGTGCTCATCGGCGACATCGAGGTGGGCGAGGGCGCCACTGTCGGCTCACGGTCCACCCTGCTGCCCGGCACCCGCATCGGCAACGATGCGGTGGTCGACCCGGGCTCGGCGGTGATCGGGAAAGTCAAAGCGCGCCAACACTGGTCGGGTTCACCGGCTGCCAAGACCGGCAAGGCGAAGACACCGTGGCCCCCGGAACGGCCGCCGCGGCGGCGCTGGTGGGTACCGGTCTACGGCGTCACCTCCATCGTGTTGGCGGGCATCCCGCTGGTGTCGCTGGGTGCGGGACTGGCGGTCATCGGATCGTGGGCAGCCGATGCGCCCCGACTGCGCTCGGTGGCGATACGCGCGGCCATCCTGCTGCCGCCGGCCACCCTGACCAGCTTGCTGGTGTTCGCCATCATCACCCTCGTGGGCGTGCGGCTGCTCTCGATCGGGATGAGGAAGGGCTATCACCCGGTGCGCTCGCGCGTCGGCTGGCAGGTGTGGACCACCGAACGGTTGATGGATTCGGCCCGCACCTTCCTGTTCCCGCTGTACGCCAGCCTGCTGACGCCGGTGTGGTTCCGACTGCTCGGCGCCGACATCGGCAAGGGCACCGAGATCAGCACCGCGTTGGTCATCCCGAAGTTCACCTCGGTGGGCGACGGGGCGTTCCTGGCCGACGACACCATGGTCGCCAGCTACGAACTGGGCGGCGGATGGATGCACATCGACGAGGCGAAAGTGGGCAAGCGAGCCTTTCTCGGCAACTCAGGGATGACCGGCCCGGGTCGCAAGGTTCCCAAGAACTCGCTGGTGGCAGTCCTGTCGGCCACACCGAACAAGGCCAAGTCCGGGTCGAGTTGGTTGGGTAGCCCGCCGGTGCGGTTGCGGCGATCGGTCGCCGAGACCGACACCTCCCGCACATTCGACCCGCCCACGAAGCTGAAGGTGGCGCGGGCATTCATCGAAACCCTGCGACTGATCCCGATGATGATCACGTTCGGGTTGGGTCTGTTCGTGTTGATCGGGCTGCAGTACATCGCCGTGCACTCGAACTATCTGGTCGCGGCACTGGTCAGCGGCCTGGTGCTGCTGGTGGCTGGGGCAGCGGCCTGCTGTATCGCCGCCGCTGCCAAGTGGTTGGTGGTCGGGCGCATCGAGGTGGGCGAACACCCGCTGTGGAGTTCGTTCGTGTGGCGCAACGAGTTGTCGGATGCGTTCGTCGAAACCGTTGCCGCGCCATGGTTCGCCAACGCCGCCACCGGCACCCCGATCCTCAACGTGTGGCTGCGGTTGCTGGGCGCGCAGATCGGGCGCGGGGTGTGGTGCGAGACGTACTGGCTGCCCGAGGCCGACCTGGTGAGCCTGGGCGACGGCGCCACCGTCCAGCGCGGGTGTGTGGTGCAGACCCACCTGTTCCACGACCGCGTGATGGCGATGGACCGGGTGACCCTGGCCGCCGGAGCCACGCTGGGTCCGCATTGTGTGGCACTACCGGCGTCGGGATTGGGGGTGGCGGCCACCGTGGGACCCGCATCGTTGGTGATGCGCGGCGACGTGGTGCCCGACTTCACCCGCTGGCAGGGCAACCCCATCGCACCGTGGGGCCGGACCGATGACTGAAAGTGCATGTGTCCCAGCATCACTGGGTCCATCTGACAGGAAGGTCGCGGGCCGGGTAGCCTCAGGCCACGACGACTTTTCGACCGGAGGGTTCCAGTGCCGAGCAAGACCGACAAGCGCGTGACACCGACCAATGGTGGCCCGCTGCTCGGCGATCCGACCGACGGCATCGATCCCTACCTGCCCAAGAACGGAAACCTGGGTTACCGGGTGAGCCGGTACGAGCTGGACCTGGAGTACAAGGTGGCCAGCAACCGACTGGCCGGGGTCGCGATCATCACCGCCACCTCCCTGACCCGGTTGACCAGGTTCACCCTGGATCTGGCGACGTCGCTGACGGTGTCGCGGGTGTCGGTCAACGGTCGTCGCCCGGCGCGGTACTCCCACCGGGACAACAAAATTGCCATCACCATGACCGATGCGTTGCCGCCGGGCGCAGCGATGACGATCACCGTCAAGTACGGCGGTTCACCGCGTCCGATCCGTGGTCCGTGGGGTGAGGTGGGCTTCGAGGAGTTGACCGAGGGGGCGCTGTGCGCCAATCAGCCCAACGGGGCCGCCTCCTGGTTTCCCTGTGACGACCATCCGAGTTCCAAAGCGCCGTACCTGATCTCGATCACCACCGACTCGCCGTACGTGGCCATAGCCAACGGCACGCTAGCGCGCAAACGAACCAAGGCCGCCCAGACCACCTGGGTGTACGAGCAGGTCGAACCGATGGCCACCTACCTGGCCACCCTGCAGATCGGCCCGTACGTGCAGAAGACGCTGTCCTCTCGGCCGGTACGCATCAGTGCCGTTCTGCCTGAACGCCTCTCGTCGAACTTCGCTCACGACTTCGGTCGTCAGAAGCAGATCATGGACGAGTTCTGCGACATGTTCGGGCCCTACCCGTTTCCTGCCTACACGGTGGTGGTCACCGACGACAATCTCGAGATACCCATCGAGGCACAGGGTTTGTCGACCTTCGGCGCCAACCACTGCGATGGCACCCGCGGCAGCGAACGGCTGGTGGCCCACGAACTGGCACACCAGTGGTTCGGCAACTCACTGACGTTGAGCCGGTGGACCGACATCTGGTTGCACGAGGGTTTCGCCTGCTACAGCGAATGGTTGTGGTCCGAGCGCGCCGGTGAGGAGACCGCCGACGCACTGGCCCGCCGCCACCACCGGGCGTTGGCGGCCGGGCGCAAGGACATCATCATCGGCGATCCGGGTCCGGCCTCGATGTTCGACGACCGCGTCTACAAGCGTGGAGCACTCACCCTGCACGCGCTACGGCTGTCGGTGGGCGATGAGGCATTTTTCGCCATGCTCAGGCAGTGGACGCGTGACTACCGGTACAGCTCGGTGAGCACCGCCGACTTCACCGACCTCGCCGCCCGCTACAGCGACACCTCGTTGTCGGCACTGTGGCAGCGTTGGCTGCGCCAGAAAGCGGTCCCCGAGTTCCCCGGCGACTGACACTCCACGCTGGATTCGCGCCCACGGGATCTCGGCTTCCGCCCAGCCAATGCGGTGTTTCGGCACGGTCGACGCTGGTTTTCGGCACGGTCGACGCCCGTTTTCGGCACGGTCGACGGGTCAGGGGGTGAGGAACGCTTCGACGTCACCGATGCTCGGCAACAGTCCCTGAGTCTGGGCTTGCGCCAGAGTTGGTGCCGCAGAGTCTTTGTCGGACAGCGAGTAGGTCAGCGGTTGCCCGTTGCGCCCGACGGTGGGCCACTCGATGCCCACTCCGGGGTCCAGCGGATGGATGCCATGTTCGCCGCCGGGGTTGTAGCCGGTGGAACACAGGTAGGTCAGGGTGGAGCCGTCCTGCAATGAGCAGAACGCGTGCCCCAGTCCCTCGCAGATGTACACCGCGCGCCGATCGGTGTCGTCGAGCAGCACCGAATCCCACTGCCCAAACGTGGGCGAGCCGATGCGGATGTCGACGATGACATCGAGCACCGCACCCACCGGGCACATCACATACTTGGCCTGACCGGGGGGCACATCAGCGAAATGCACCCCACGCAGCACTCCTGCCGCCGACACCGACATGTTCACCTGGGCCACCGTGAAGTCGTGGCCGATGGTCTCGGCCAGCACCGGCGCCTTGAACGCCTCGAGGAACACCCCCCGCGGGTCGCCGTGCTGCACCGGGGTCAGCTCCCACGCCCCGGCAATGGTCAGCGGCCGCACCTGCACGTCAACGCCCCTGTTCGATGATGGTGAGCAGATAGGCGCCGTAGCCCGACTTCAACAGGGTCTGCGCACGGGCGGCCAACTGGTCGTCGTCGATGAAACCGCGCCGCCAGGCGATCTCCTCGGGCACGGCGATCTTGAGGCCCTGTCGTTGTTCCACCGTTCGGACGAAATTTCCCGCATCCAACATCGAGTCGAACGTGCCGGTGTCCAGCCACGCGGTGCCCCGCGGCAGCACGTGCACCGCCAGGCGACCCTGCTGCAGATAGGCGTTGTTGACGTCGGTGATCTCGTATTCACCCCGGGCGCTGGGGGACAGTCCCTTGGCGATCTCGATCACGTCGTTGTCGTAGAAATAGAGCCCGGGCACCGCGTAGTTGGACCGCGGGTTCTCCGGCTTCTCCTGCAGGGCAACCGCTTTGCCGTCAGCGTCGAAGTCGACCACACCGTAGGCGCTGGGCTGCGCCACCCAGTAGGCGAAGATGGCACCACCGTCGACGTCGGAGAATCGCATCAGCTGGCTGCCCAAACCGGGGCCGTAGAAGATGTTGTCGCCCAACACCAACGCCACCGAGTCGTCACCGATGTGCTGCGCCCCGATGACAAACGCCTGCGCCAGTCCGTTCGGCTCGGGTTGCACCGCGTAGGTGATCGAGATGCCGAATTGCTCACCAGTACCCAGCAGGTGCGAAAAGTGTTCGGCGTCAGCGCGAGTGGTGATGACCAGCACATCCCGGATACCTGCCAGCATCAAGGTGGACAACGGGTAGTAGATCATCGGCTTGTCGTAGACCGGCACCAACTGTTTGCTCACACCCAGGGTGATCGGATGCAGCCTCGATCCGGTCCCCCCGGCCAGAATGATTCCCCGCATGGGCCTCACCCTAAGCACAAACATCGCCGCGCGGCGAGCAACCGTTCGACGGTAAGGTCGCTGGGCACAGGGAGAGGAAGCGGTGTCCATGCGAGTTCTGGTGACCGGGGGTGTCGGTTTCATCGGCGCGAACTTCGTGCGGTTGACGTTGCGTGAACGGCCCGAGGTGGCCGTCACCGTGGTCGACGCGATGACCTATGCCGCCAACCCCGAGACGTTGGCCGAGTTCGGTGACGCCATCGAGTTCATCAAGGGTGACATCGCCGATCCGGCACTGATGGACGATCTGGTGAGCCGCACCGATCTGGTGGTGCATTTCGCCGCCGAATCCCACAACGACAACTCGTTGGTCGACCCGTCGGCGTTCGTGCAGACCAACATCGTCGGCACCTACACCCTGCTCGAGGCGGTGCGCCGCCATGGCGTGCGTCTGCACCACATCTCGACCGACGAGGTGTTCGGCGATCTGCCGCTGCACACCGACGAGCGGTTCACCGAGGCGACTCCGTACAACCCGTCGAGTCCCTACAGCTCCACGAAAGCCGGCAGCGACCTGTTGGTGCGAGCATGGGTGCGCTCGTTCGGGATTCACGCCACACTGTCGAACTGCTCCAACAACTACGGGCCGTATCAGCACGTCGAGAAGTTCATCCCACGCCAGATCACCAACGTGCTCAGCGGGGTTCGGCCCAAGCTCTACGGCGAGGGCACCAACGTGCGCGACTGGATCCACGTCGACGACCACAACGACGCGGTGTGGACCATCATCGACAGGGGCACCGCAGGCGAGACCTATCTCATCGGCGCCGACGGCGAGTGCGACAACACCACCGTGGTGCAGACCATCCTGGAGCTGCTCGGTCAACCCACCGATGCGTTCGATCGGGTGACAGATCGACCCGGCCACGACCTTCGCTACGCGATCGACTCCACTCGTTTACGCACCGAGTTGGGTTGGCAGCCACGGTATGTGGACTTCCGCAGCGGCCTGTCAGCCACGGTCGACTGGTATCGCGAGCACGAGGCCTGGTGGCGTCCGTTCAAAGACGCCGTGGAGAGCACCTACGCGCGTACCGAAACCGTCATCGGGTGACGGTGACACGCCTGTGACCGCACGCTCGACGGGTCATTTCGGCACGCTCGACGGATCATTTCGGCACGCTCGACGGGTCATTTCGGCACGCTCGACGGGTCAGCGGGTGGCTTCGACCTTCGGGGCCTGCGCCTCGTCGAATCCGCGCCGGTCGCGGCCGATGAACGACCCGAGCCACCGGGCGATCGCGGTCAGCTGGTTGGAGAACCCGGCCAGGTAGTAGACGTGCACCGCGAGCCACGCCCCGAACGCGGGCAGCCCGTTCATCTTGATCAGGTCGCGTACGTTCACCACGGCGCTGCCGGTGTTGATGATGGCCATCGAGCCCTTGTCGAAGTACTTGAACTCCGTGCCGGGCAACTTCTTGCGGGCGACGATGTCGGCCGCGTGGCGACCCTGCTGCATGGCGACCGGGCTCTGACCCGGGTATCCCTTGAGCGAGGTCATGTCGCCGATGGCGTAGATGGTGGCCACTCCACCGACCGTGAGGTCGGGGTTGATCAGCAGGCGCCCGGCGCGATCGGTCTCGCAGCCGGTGGCCTTGGCCAAGATCTCGGCGAAGTCGGCGGCCCGTACCCCCGCCGACCACACGATGGTGTCGGCCCGGAACGAGCGGGTCTGTGCGCCCTTGTCGACGGCGACGGTGACCACTCCGTCGGAGATGTCGGTGACCAACGAGTTGAGCACCACCTCGACGCCGTGCTTACGCAGGGTGCGCGCCGCGTAGTCGCTGAGCGAACCACCGAAGGCGGGCAGCACTTTTGGCAGTCCGTCGACCAGCGTGATCGACACCTCCTGCTTGAAGTGCCGCCGAGCCACCTCGGCGATCTGACCCGCCACCTCCACACCGGTGGCTCCCGCACCGACGATCACGAAGCTCGACGCGGCCGCTCGCACCTCGGGATCGGTGGTGGTGCGGGCCAGCTCGAGCCGGTCGAGGATCTGTGCGCGCAATGCCGTCGCGTCCTCGAGCGACTTGAGCGCGAAGGTGCGATCGGCGTAGTCATCTCGACCGAAGTACGACTGTGACGCGCCGGTGGCAGCAATCAGCGAGGAGAAGGCCAGTGTGTGCTCGCCGTCCGCGCCTACGTAGGTGACCGTGGAGGCCTCTGCGTCCACATCGACCACCGTGCCCTCCACGACGGTGATGTTCTGGTGGCGCGCCAGCAGGTCGGCGGCCTTGGGGGCCACGGTCGCGCTGTCGAGGATGCCGGTGGCCACCTGGTAGAGCAGCGGCTGGAAGAGGTACTGCGCATTGGCCGTGATGAGCGTCACCGACAGACCCGATCGGCCTAATCGCTTGGCGGCGGCCAGCCCTCCGAACCCCGATCCGACGATGACGACATCGGTGGTGGTGGCCAGGTCAATGGCGTGATCAGGCATGTCGTACCCCTTGCGCTGGAGGCGATGACCGTTGTGTGGTCGGTAGCCGGTGTGAGCTGCCCTGCGAGACGTCGTTGTGTCCCACGACAGCGGTTTCATGAGTGACAACGTCAATGGTGCGGTGATCACGTCCTGGGAACAAGCGTGTAGATCAGATGTCACTTATCGTGAAAGCTAATCAATGCCGGTGCCTGCCGGTTCTCCCGTGCATCGAGAGGCGAATCTGACATGGAACTCCGTCAACTGGCCTACCTGGTGGCAGTAGCCGATGAGCTCAGTTTCAGCCGCGCCGCCGAGCGCAACTACATATCTCAGTCCGCCATCAGTCATCAGATCGCGCGATTGGAGCGCGAGCTGGGGGTGACTCTGCTGGAGCGGTCCACCCGCGCGGTGTCGGTGACCGCCGCAGGCGAACGACTGCTGCCGATCGCCCGACAGATGCTGGATCTGCGCACCCGGGCTTTCGCCGCGGTGGCCGACCCCGGCTCGCGAATCCGCCTGGCGGCCAACATGTCTTTCGCACGTCGGTCGCTGACTGCGGTGTCGGCGGTGCGCGACGACCACCCCGACGTCGAGATCGAGTTCGTCATCAAGAACTTCGACCAGCGGGTGGAGGCCGTGATCACCGGCGATGTCGACATCGCGCTGATCCGCGGTTCGGTCACCGACAAGCGGCTGCGCGTGCACCGGCTGTGGGTGGAGGAGCTGATGGTCGCGATGTCAGACAAGCATCCGCTGGCCGGCCGCACGACGGTGTCGCTGGAGGAGTTGGCCGAGTTCCCGCTCATCCTGCCGCCGCGTAAACGACAGATCCTGCTGCACGAGGTGATCAACACCGCCTTCACCGCGGCCGGACTGACCATCCGATTCGGACCACCGATCGCCCCGGACCACACCGCACCGCTGGATCTGCTCAACCGTCCCGATTCGTGGTCGGTCCTCTACGACGAAACCCCGGTGGTGGCGTTGGCACAGATTCGCGAGGACCGGGGTCGGTTGTCGGTTCCGGTGTCGGCGTTGACCAGGGCGTCGAGCGACGCAACGCCTGAGCGCGCGGCCGTCATCGCCGAACTCATGAAATCGCTTGGCCACCAGCCCACCTGAGGTGATTGCATGACCCGCATGGATTGGCCACGCCACACCCCCACACTCACCGACGGGACCATCACGTTGCGCCCCGCCCAAGCCGATGATGCCGAAGGCATCGTGGCGATGTGCACCGACCTCGAATCGGTGCGCTTCACCGCCGTGCCGCCGGGCTACACCACGGCCAACGCCGTCGACTACATCTCGCGCTCACGCGAGAACTGTTGGCCCGAGGTTCATCTCGTCATCAGCGATGACACCGACGCCGTGCTGGGCAACTGCAGCCTGCGTGAGCTGGACGACGAGGCCGCAGTGGTGGGCATCGGCTATCTGGTGGCTCCGTGGGCACGTCGGCGAGGGGTGGCCACCGCAGCCACCCGGCTGCTCATCGACTACGCCTTTGCCATCGGCGCGTTCCGGTTTGAACTCGACGCCTTCGCCGACAACGTCGGTTCGCGCGCGGTGGCCAAAGCCTGCGGCCTGACCGAGGAGGGCGTCATGCGGGGCGCCCGACTGGGCAACGGTGGCGTGCGCCATGACCTGGTGCGACACGCCGTTCTGCGCACCGACCGACCGGGCTGACTTGCATCAGCAACAGTTGTAGGAACACAATTGTTTGAGTGAGCAACGAAACTACGGTCGACGCGTCCACGCTGAGCCCCCGTCGCAAGGTGATCATCCTGGCCACCTGCTGCCTCAGCCTGTTCATCGTGTCCATGGACGCGACCATCGTGAACGTGGCCATCCCGGCCATCCGGTCCGACCTGGGCGCCTCGGTGTCGGGTCTGCAGTGGGTGATCGACGTCTACACCCTGGTGTTGGCCAGCCTGCTGCTGTTGTCGGGGGCTGCGGCCGACCGTCTCGGACGCCGCCGGGTGTTCCAGGTCGGTCTGGCCGCCTTCGCCGTCGGGTCGCTGCTGTGCAGCCTGTCCGACAGTGTCGGGATGCTGGTCGCGGCGCGCTTCGTCCAGGCCATCGGCGGATCGATGCTCAACCCGGTCGCGATGTCGATCATCACCCAGGTGTTCACCGAGCGCACCGAACGGGCACGCGCCGTGGGCGTCTGGGGTGCCGTGGTCGGTGTCTCGATGGCTGTGGGACCGATGGTGGGTGGGGTGCTGATCGATTCGGTCTCCTGGCAGTCGGTGTTCTGGATCAACATCCCGGTGTGCCTGGCCGCCATCGCGTTGACCGCCCGATACGTCCCCGAATCACGCGGCACGGCGCGACGATTCGATCCGATCGGCCAGCTGCTGGGGGTGACGTTCATGGCGTCGCTGGTGTTCGGGCTGATCGAGGGACCATCGATGGGTTGGACCGATCCGCGCACGCTGGGCATCTTCACCATCACCGCGCTGGCGTTGGTGGCGTTTGTGCGGTTCGAGGGCCGCCACGCTTCCCCGTTCATCGACATCCGGTTCTTCCGGTCGGTGCCGTTCTCCACCGCGACGGTGATCGCGGTGCTGGCCTTCGCCGCCTACGGCGCCTTCCTGTTCCTGATGTCGATCTACCTTCAGCAGGTGCGCGGCTACAGTGCCCTGCACACCGGCGTGATCTACCTGCCGATCGCCGTTGCGACGCTGGTGTTCTCGCCGATCTCTGGGCGTCTGGTGGCCCGCTACGGATCGCGGCCCTCGCTGGTCAGCTCCGGCGTGTTGCTGGCGTTGGCGGCGGGATTCATGACGACGCTGGGGCCGCGCACCCCCGTCTGGCAGCTCATCGTGATGTTCGCGATCTTCGGGATCGGTTTCGCGCTGGTCAATGCGCCGGTCACCACCTCTGCGGTCAGCGGCATGCCCCGCGACCGGGCGGGCGCCGCCTCCGCGGTCGCCTCGACCAGCCGCCAGCTGGGGATCAGCCTCGGCGTCGCCATCAGCGGCTCGGTGGTGGGCACCACCGTGGCCGCGGGCGGGTCGGCCTTCACCGACGCGATGGTCCCGCTGTGGTGGGTGGTGGTGGCCACCTCGGCGCTCATCACCGTGCTGGGCTACCTCAGCACCAGCGCGCGGGCGCGACGCACCGCGCAGGACACCGCAGCACTGTTCACCACCACCGCGGTGCCGGCCGCCCAGCGATGAACAACCCAGCGATGAGTCGGCGACCCGACGCCGACCGCGCCTGGCAGACCATGGCGCACTTCGTGATCGACCACCGCGGACCGTGGCGTCGAGCGCTGATGGCGCGAACCGGGCTGCCGTTCACCCACGTTCGGCTGTTACGCCGCCTACGCGGCGGTCCCCTCTCGATCAGCGACCTCGCCGAGGCCGCAGCCATCGACCCACCCGCAGCCACCGTGGCCGTCACCGCCCTGCAGCGCGACGGCCTGGTGCAGCGCAGCGTGGACCCGACCAACCGTCGGCGCAAGGTGGTGTCGCTCACCGACGCCGGGCACGAGTTGGTCGACGAGGCGATGCGCACCGACGACCCGGCCCCACCGAACTTCGACGCGTTGGACGACACCCAGATCGCCCAGTTGTCAGCGCTACTCGCCATTCTCGCCGACGACACCACGTGAGCCTGCCGAACCTGTGTTCACCCGTGGTGTCGTCGTGGTGGGTATCGGGTTGGCCATACATCTCGTCGAGCGCGTCGGCACGGTCTGCTGATTCAGCGAGTACCCGGCGTAGCGGACCAGAAGAGGCTTGGCGCCGGTCTGTTCGGCCATGTCGAGGCAGGTCTTGACCGTGGGTGGACCGTCCGCCCGTGGACGCACCCACCCCACTACTGTGACCCCCATGACCCGTCGACCAGCGCTGCACGATGTCGCCGCGCTGGCCGGGGTCAGCCACCAGACCGTGTCCCGCGTTCTCAACGATCATCCCCACGTCTCACCCGACACCCGCCGCAAGGTGGAGGTCGCGATCTCCGAGCTGGGGTACCGCCGCAACCTCAGCGCGCGCGTGTTGGTCACCGGCCGGTCCAACGTGGTCGGCGTCATCTCACCCAGCTCCACGCTGTATGGGCCCTCGGCGACGGTGACAGCAATCGGGCAGGCGGCCTTGGCATCTGGGCTCACGGTCACCGCCGATCAGGTCCTCGATCTCGGGCCAACCCAGGTACGCGCTGCAGCCGATCGGCTCCTCGGCCAGGGCGTCATGGGGCTGGTTCTCATCCTGCCCGTCGATGCTGCGGTGGAGACCGTGTCGTCCTTCGTTCCCGCGGGCACCCCGATGGTGACCGGGGACAGCGACGTGGGCCCGACGTCCTCACACGTGTCGATCGATCAGTACAGCGGAGCCGTGCAGGCGACCGAACACCTGCTGGCCCTGGGTCACCGGACGGTGTGGCACATCGCCGGGCCGCTCGACTGGAACGATTCGCGTGCTCGGGAAAAGGGCTGGCGCGACACGTTGACGCGTGCAGGCGTGGAGGAACCCCCACTGCTGCGCGGGGATTGGTCACCCGCATCGGGCTATGAGGCCGGCCGGATGCTCGCCCGCGTGACCGACTGCACCGCCGTGTTCGCCGCCAACGACCACATGGCTCTGGGCATCGCGCGAGCGCTGTTCGAGGCAGGCCGCCGCATCCCCGAGGACGTGAGCCTCGTGGGCTTCGACGACGTTCCCGAGTCCGGCTACTACTTCCCGCCGCTGACCACCGTGCACCAGGACTTCGATGCGACCGGTCGCGCGGCATTGGAGCTGCTGCGCCGTCAGGCCGACGGCGACGACACGGGGCAAGACAGCGTGCTGGTGCCCGCCCACCTGGTGCTGCGACAGTCCACCGCCAGGCGCTGAGCCGCTGGGCCGACCGACACAAACTCGCCTGCCGGCGGCGATGATGCCGATGATCGACGTCGCCAACGCCACGTTGCGCAGGTTGTCGGGGTTGCCGGAGGTGGGTACGAACACGAACCCGAGCACCATGACGATGGCCAGTGCCACCACAGCCACCCCACGTCCCGGAATCGAGTTGATGGCGGGCCTGCCCCACCGGCTCGACACCGGTAGCTGCTGGTGCGCGCAACCCGCCGGCGGGTGGGTCGACCGCTCGTAGACTCTCGTGGATGACCACCGCTGAGCTGCCCGGCATCGACGTACGGCGCGCCGACGAACGCTTCACCACCCGCATCGACTGGCTGGACTCGAAGCATTCGTTCTCCTTCGCCGACCACTACGACCCCGGCAACACCCACCACGGGCTGCTGTTGGTCAACAACGACGACGTGGTCACCCCCGGCGCCGGGTTCGACACCCACCCCCACCGCGACTCCGAGATCATCACCTGGGTGCTGCAGGGCGCGCTGGTGCACCAGGATTCGATGGGCCATTCCGGCGTCATCTATCCGGGCCTGGCCCAACGGATGAGCGCAGGCACCGGGATCCTGCACTCGGAGAGGAACGACTCGTGGCGCGTGCGCGAACCAGCCGGGGCGACGCGGGATCTGCCCGTCGAGCCGGTGCGGTTCATCCAGATGTGGCTGGTGCCAGACGAATCCGGTATCGCCCCGAGCTATGAACAACTCGAGGTGCACGACGAGCTCGACGGCGGTGGGCTGGTCACCATCGCCTCGGGTATGCCCACCCACGCCGACCATTCGGCCATCCGGATCGCCAATCGCCACGCGGCCATGCATGTGGCACGGATGCGCGCAGGGCAGGCCCCGATCATCCTGCCCGACAGCCCCTTTGCCCATCTGTTCGTCGCCGACGGCGAGGTGGACATGGAGGGGGTGGGTCGGTTGCACACCGGCGACGCGGTTCGCCTGACCGACGTCGGCGGACCGCGGCTGAGTACCGACGTCGGCGCCGAGGTCATCGTCTGGGAGATGCACGCAGGTCTCGGTCCGCCGCGATGAGCTTTGCCACGCTGGCTCTGATCGGGCTGATCGGGCTGGCCGGTCCGCTGCTGGCCGCGCCGTCGCGGCTACGTGTCCCGGTCATCATCGGCCAGCTGGCAGCGGGCGCGGTGTTCGGCCGCAGCGCTTTCGACCTCATCGACCCCACCGAGCCCACCCTGGAGTTCCTGGCGACCGTGGGATTCGCGTTGGTCATGTTCGTCGCCGGTAGTCACGTCCCCGTACGGGACCCGAATCTGTTGTCGGGCATCAGGATCGGGGCGTTGCGGGCGGTGGCGGTGGGGGTGGTGGCCACCGGTCTGGGCTGGGCGCTGGCGGCGACGGTGAACAGCGACCACATCGGGCTGTACGCAGTGGTGATGGCGTCGTCCTCGGCTGCGGTCGCCCTGCCGATCATCGAATCGGAGAAGGTGGCCGGACCGGCGGTCCTGCAACTGTTGCCGCAGATCGCGATCGCCGACGCCATCTGCATCGTGGCCGTCCCGCTGGTCATCGACCGCGCGCACGCACCGCGCGCGGCGCTGGGGTCGGTGGTCGTGATCGCGGCGACCATCGCGGTGTTCGTGGTGCTGCGCTACTTCGACGCCAACGGGATACGGCAACGTCTGCACGACGTGTCGCAGCAGCGAAAGTTCGCCGTCGAGTTGCGGGTCAACCTGGCCATCCTGTTCGCCCTGGCCGCACTGGCCACGTGGAGTCACGTGTCGGTCCTGTTGGCCGGCTTCGGTTTCGGGTTGGCCGTGGCCGCCATCGGCGAACCCCGCCGATTGGCCAAACAGATCTTCGCCGTCGCCGACGGCTTCTTGGGACCGCTGTATTTCGTGTGGTTGGGTGCATCGCTGGACCTGCGCGACCTCGTCCGACACCCGAACATGATCGCCGTGGGGGTGGCATTGGGGCTTGGTGGCGTGCTGGCGCATGTGGCCATGCGCGCGTTCGGTCAACCCGTCGCGGTCGGAGCGCTGGCTGCCGCCCAGTTGGGGGTGCCCATCTCGGCGTCCACCCTGGGCACCCAGCTGGACCTGTTCTCCCCGGGCGAGGCACCTGCGATCATCCTGGGAGCGTTGATCACCCTGGTGGCCGCCACCCTCGGCGGTGTTCGACTGGCCCGGACCAACTCACAGCGGTAGCGATGTCATCCGCGGCCGTGGCGCCCCGTCGGCATGGCGGAACGACTCGACCCCGAACACGGTGCGCAGCATGTCGATCGGCATCTGTAGGAACGGACCGAAGTCGCCGATCTGGGTGGCATGGGCGACCATGGCCGCCCGCTTGGCCTCCATCACCGCGCTCACGTCCACCTCAACGGTGATCTCGGAGTCGGGTACCCCGAACGAGTCCATGTCCAGACCGGTCTGCTCCTCGTCCCACGCCGGGTTGGCGGCCATCATCGCCCGCACCCGGTCACGATTGGCCACACTCTCGAATCGGTGTGGGGTGGAGGCCAATTCGGCCGCGGCGCGGCCCACGTGGTGCACAGCGACGTGGTCGGGGTGACCGTAGCCACCGTTGCTGTCGTAGAAGGTGACGACGTCGGCGGACTCCTCGATGAGGATGTCGGCCAGCCGGCGCGCCGGCTGCGCCACCGGGAGGTTCGCGAATGCGGCCGGATTGGCGTTCTCGGGCGTTCCGGCCATCCCGGAGTCGGGATAGTCCAGCATCACCAGCCGGTGCACGCCCAGTGCCTGTGCGGAGGCCTCCAGCTCCGCCCGCCGGTGCGCCACCAGGCTCTCCCCCGGTGGCACCACACCATCGGGGTCTTCGCCCAGAGCCCCGTCGGTGGCGGTCACCAACACCACCCGATGCCCGGCGTCGGCAGCCAGCCGGATCACCCCACCGGTACCGAACACCTCGTCGTCGGGGTGGGCGTGGAAACACACGAGAACGCTCATCGGATGAGCCTAGCGAGATGGTCGAGATCTGCTGCGTGGAGCCGCCTAGGGGAATCGAACCCCTGACCTTTTCATTACGAGTGAAGCGCTCTACCGACTGAGCTAAGGCGGCGTGCCGCCCGTGGGCAGCGCCGACCAGTCTATCGACCGTGCGCAGGCCACGACAAACCGCGTCTCAGCGGCTCGGCGGACGCAGCGCGGTGGCGATCTCGGCGACCATCGCATCGAGGGCGAAGCGGGGTTTGACGTTGAAGTCCAGCACCTGCCGGCACGCCAGGACGGCCTCGGTGCAGCGCAACAGCTGATCGGGCCGTGCGAACTGCGCCATCCTCACGGTCTGGTCGGTCATGTCGGGATGCATCGCGACCACCGGCGCACCGTATGCGGCCACCAGCGCATCGCGGAACAGCGCGGCCAGATCCACCAGGGCCCGGTCCAACACGTCACGCTGCATCCGGGTGAAGCGCGACTTCTGCTGCCGTTCAAGATCTTTGAGCACACCAGCCGACCCGCGCAACGCGCCCGCCGACCCCTTGCCGGTGCCACCGGCGCCCAACGCGGTGCGCAGCGTCTCGGTCTCGGCCGCGTCCAGTTCGGCGCTCATCGCCTTGGCCACCGCCTCGGCGGTCTTCACCAGATCCTCGGCCGAGGCGTATGCGGTGGCATCGCGGGTGGCCGCGCGCGCCAGACCCAACGCCTGAGCGCGTTGGTCGCGGGCCGAGGGATCGGTGGCCAACCGTCGTGCCCGGCCCACGTGCCCGCCACACACTGACGCCGCCCACGTCGCGGTGTCCGCGGCCACCCCGCTGTCGCGCAGAACGCCGGCGATCGCATCGACCGACGGCATCACCAACGGGATGTGGCGACACCGCGACTTCAACGTCACCGAGATGTCCTCGGGATCGATCGAGGGCGCACACAGCAGGATGACCGTCTGCGCGGGTGGTTCCTCGACCACCTTCAGCAGCGCGTTGGCGGCCTGCTCGGTCAACCGGTCGGCGTCCTCGATCAGCACGATCTGCCACCGACCCACACTCGGGCGCCGCGAAGCGATCTGCACGGTGTCCCGGATGGTCTTGACCCCGATGCTGAGACCTTCGGGCACGATGCGCCGCACGTCGGCGTGGGTGCCGGCCATGACCGTGGTGCACGAATGACAGCGACCGCACCCGATGACATCGTCATCGGCACATTGCAGCGCCGCCGCGAAGCAGGCCGCCGCCACCGATCGACCACTTCCGGGCGGTCCGGTGAACAACCAGGCGTGCGTCATCGAACTGCGATCGCCGTCCACCGAGCGCGCCGACGTCGCGGCGTCGACGAGTTCGTCGATCACCGCGTGCTGACCGACCAGCCGGTCGAACACCGGAGGCAGGGGGACGCTCACCGGGCCGATGTTATCGGTCGGCCCCGACCGCTACCGTGTTCCGGTGGTCGCAAGCCGGAGGTTGATCCACCAGACAGCGCGCACTCTGCGTTGGCTGGTGCACACCCCTTGGCCCAT
This sequence comes from Williamsia sp. CHRR-6, assembly GCF_018474015.1. Lineage (GTDB taxonomy): Bacteria > Actinomycetota > Actinomycetes > Mycobacteriales > Mycobacteriaceae > Williamsia_A. The sequence continues at coordinate 278,476 of NZ_JAHCSG010000003.1, forward strand.
CCTGGCGCTGGATCTGCTGCGGTCGAACATCATCGGCGCGCTGTTCACGTTCGCGTTCCTGCGGTTCGGCATGCCCATCGAGTACACGGTCAGACTCGACTCGATCGGGCTCACCCAGCAGGCCGTGTTCGGCGCCTACCTGGCGTTCGCGTTCTTCACCGGCGGATACATCAGCATTCGCCTCACCCTGCCGGTGCTGGTGTGGCATCGCCGCCGCACGCGCATCCGCGCCGACGACCTCTCCGCACGCGATCTGACCGGCGACGACATAGCCGCCAGGGAACGCGCCCTGCGGCTGCCCGCGCTGCTGACGGCGGTCAACCTCGGGCTGTGGGCGGTGGGTGGAACGGTGTTCGCGCTGGTCAACCTGTCCGCGTCGGGGACCACGGCGCTCATCGTGTGGGTGGCCTCGATCATCGGTGGCTTCGTGTCCTGCGTCCTGGGCTATCTGCAGGCCGAGAAGGTGCTGCGCCCCATCACCGTCTCGGCGATGGCCAACGATCCCAGCAGCGCGGTGGCTCCCAGCGTCACCCAGCGCATCATCCTGTTCTGGATCGTCAGCACCGCGGTGCCGTTGCTGGCCATCCTCGCGCTGGTGATCGGGCAGCAGGCCGGCCTGGTGATGACCAGTGCAGAGGGGCTGCGTCGACCACTGTTGTGGCTGTCGGTGGCGGCGCTGGCGTTCGGACTGCTGGGACTGATCCGCATCGTCAACGCCATCGCCGACCCCATCACCGAGCTGCGGCGCGCCCAACGCCGGGTGAGCGCAGGCGACTACGACACCCTGGTGCGCATCTACGACGGCAGCGACCTGGGCCTGTTGCAGGCCGGCTTCAACGAGATGGTCAACGACCTGCGCGAACGCCGCCAACTACGCAATCTCTTCGGCCGGTATGTGGGCCAGGACGTCGCGCGGCGCGCCATCGAGAGCGGCACCGAACTCGGCGGCGAGGAGCGCTATGTGGGGGTCTTGTTCGTCGACATCGTCGGCTCCACCCGGTTGGCCGTCACGCTGCCCCCGCAGCAGGTGGTGGACCTGCTCAACGAGTTCTTCGAGGTGGTGGTCGAGACCGTGGGCCGGCACGGCGGGTTCATCAACAAGTTCCAGGGCGATGCGGCTCTGGCCATCTTCGGCGCGCCCATCGACACCCCTGATTTCGCCGGGCAGGCGTTGGCGGCGGCCCGCGAGCTACGGCTGGAACTCGATCGCCGACTCGGTGAGACCGACATCGGTATCGGGGTGTCGGCGGGTAAGGCGATCGCCGGGCACATCGGGTCACAGAGTCGGCTGGAGTACACCGTCATCGGGGACCCGGTGAACGAGGCGGCGCGCCTGACCGAGATGGCCAAAGACGAACCGACCCGAGTGTTGGCCTCGGCACGTGCGGTTTATCTGGCGTCGCAGACCGAGGCCCAGTTCTGGGACATCGGCGAAGGCATCGAGCTGCGGGGACGCGGCATCGAGACCACGCTGGCCCGACCCCGCGACACCCCGCAGGCGATCGACGCGATCAATCCGTAGCCGGCGGCGCCTTCTTGGCAGCGGCCTTCTTGGCCGGTGCTTTCTTGGCCGCAGCCTTTTTGGCCGGTGCTTTTTTGGCCGCAGTCTTCTTCGCGGCAGTCTTCTTGGCCGGTGCCTTCTTGGCGGCAGTCTTCTTCGCGGCTGCCTTCTTGGCCGGCGCCTGCTTCGCGGCGGTCTTCTTCGCGGCCTTCTTCACCGGTCCCCGGGCTCGGCGGTCGGACAGCAACTCCATCGCCCGCTCGTCGGTGATCGAGGCGACGTCGTCGTCCTTGCGCAGGCTGGCGTTGGTCTCACCGTCGGTGACGTAGGGGCCGAAGCGACCGTCCTTGATGACCATCGGTTTACCCGACACCGAGTCCACACCGAGCTCGCGCAACGGTGGTGCTGCGGCCTGCCGACCGCGCCGCTTGGGCTCGGCGTAGATCTTCAACGCCTCCTCGAGGGTGACGCTGAAGATCTGGTCCTCGGTGGCCAGGGAACGAGAGTCGGTGCCCTTCTTCAGATACGGGCCGTAGCGCCCGTTCTGGGCGGTGATCTCCTCGCCGCTGCCGGGGTCGGCACCCACCACGCGCGGTAACGACAGCAGCTTGAGTGCCTCGTCGAGGGTGACCGTGGCAATGTCCATCGACTTGAACAACGAGCCGGTGCGCGGTTTGGGCCCGGCCTTCTTGGCGGCGGCCTTCTTGGTCGCCTTCTTGGCCGCAGCTTTCGTGGTCGCGCCTGCCGTGGTGGCCGTCTCGGTCTTGGTGGCCACCGCGGTACCGCCACCGGATGCGGCGGCGCCACCGTTGCCGTCGAGCGGGGTGGGTCCCGGCGGAACCGTCAGGGCCGGAACCGAACTCCCGCCCTCACTGTCGTCGTCGGCGCCGGTCTCATCGTCGGGCTCGGGCAGGATCTCGGTCACGTACGGACCGAAACGTCCTTCCTTGGCGACGATCTCGTGCCCGGTCACCGGGTCGACACCCAGACTGCGACCCTCTTGCGGTGTGCTGAACAGCTTCTCCACCAGCTCGAGGGTCAGCTCATCCGGGGTGCTCTCGGCGGGCAGGTTGGCGCGCTGCGACTCGGGTTCGGCACCGGGCGGGGCCACGTTGCGTTCCAGATACGGGCCGAAGCGACCCACCCGCACGTACACGGGGCGACCCTGCGAGTCGTCGAACAGCTTGATGGAGTTGACTTCTCGAGCGTCGATCTCCTCGAGATTCATCCCGACCAGCTTCTTGAGCCCGCCCTCGTTGACGATCTCGGCGTCGGCGGTGTCGGCCGCGCCGGCGCTGTCGCCACCGAAGTAGAAGCGGGTCAACCAATCCACCCGGTTCTCGCGACCCGATGCGATCTGATCGAGGTCGTCCTCCAGCGAGGCGGTGAAGTCGTAGTCGACGAGCCTGCGGAAGTAGGCCTCCAGCAACCCGACCACCGCGAACGCCACCCAGGACGGCACCAGGGCGCTGCCCTTCTTGTGCACGTACCCGCGGTCCTGGATGGTTCCGATGATCGAGGCGTAGGTCGACGGGCGCCCGATCCCCAACTCCTCCAACGTCTTCACCAACGACGCCTCGGTGTAGCGGGCCGGCGGGTTGGTGGAGTGGCCGGCTGCGGCGAGCTCGGCGGCGGTGAGGTGCTGACCCTCGACCAGCGTCGGCAGGCGCACCTCCTCGTTGTCGGCTTGTCCGCCGGCCTGCTCGTCGACGGTCTCGACGTAGGCCGACAGGAACCCAGGGAACGTGATGGTGCGCCCGGATGCGGCGAAAGTGCATGTGGCGGTTGTGTTGTCGGCCATCGCCGAGGTACCTGCGATGCGCAGGCTCATGGTGGTGCCGCGCGCATCGGCCATCTGCGAGGCGACGGTGCGCTGCCAGATCAGTTCGTAGAGCCGGAACTCGTCGGGCTGCAGCGCCGAGGCCACCTGGCCCGGGGTGCGGAAACTCTCGCCCGCCGGACGGATGGCCTCGTGGGCCTCCTGCGCGTTTTTCACCTTGCGGGTGTACTGCCGGGGCGTGGGATGGACGAAGTCGGCGCCGTAGAGGTCACGGGCCTGGTTGCGTGCGGCGGTGATGGCTGACTCCGACAGGGTCGTGGAGTCGGTACGCATGTAGGTGATGTAGCCGTTCTCGTAGAGCCGCTGCGCGATTCGCATGGTGCGATCAGAGGTGAAGCGCAGCTTGCGTCCGGCCTCCTGCTGCAGGGTCGAGGTCATGAACGGCGCATAGGGTCGGCGCGTGTAGGGCTTTTCCTCCACCGAGGTGACGGTGAGATCGGCACCCTGCAGGCCGCTGGCCAACGCTGCGGCGCGGGCCTCGTCGAGCACGGTCACGCTGTCGGACTTCTTCAACGCGCCGGTGGCGTCGAAGTCACGGCCCGAGGCGACCCGCGCATCGTCGACGGCGACCAGCTTGGCCCCGAAAGTCCGCGGGGTGACCTCGGCGCCGGCGTCGAGGGTGGCGTCGATGTCCCAGTAGGAGGCGGACACGAACGCCATCCGCTCACGTTCACGCTCGACGATGATGCGGGTGGCCACCGACTGCACGCGACCGGCAGACAGCTTGGGCATCACCTTCTTCCACAGCACCGGTGACACCTCGTAGCCGTAGAGGCGGTCGAGGATGCGGCGGGTCTCCTGCGCGTCGACGAGGTCTTCGTCGAGGTCGCGCGGGTTGGCCGCGGCGGCCTGGATGGCCGACTGGGTGATCTCGTGGAACACCATCCGCTTCACCGGGACGGTGGGGCGCAGAGTTTCCAGCAGGTGCCAGGCGATGGCCTCGCCCTCACGGTCACCGTCGGTGGCCAGGTACAGCTCGTCGACATCCTTGAGCAGCGACTTGAGCTCGGTGACCGTCGACTTCTTGTCTGGGGAGACCACGTACAGCGGCTCGAAGTCGTGGTCGACGTCGACGCCCAGGCGTGCCCACGGCTGTCCCTTGTACTTGGCGGGTACGTCGGCGGCGCCGCGCGGGAGGTCACGAATGTGTCCCCGCGAGGACTCCACGACGTAGTTGGATCCCAGGTATCCGGCGATCTTGCGCGCTTTGGTCGGGGACTCGACGATCACCAGGCGGCGCACATCACCGTCCGACGCGGACGCTGTGTCGCTATCAGCCACTGTCTGTGCCTGCACCTTTCTCGATCAGCCCGGAGAGCGGAGATGGGCTGTACGGGTCGTACCTCGGTCGTCACGGCCGAGGAATTCGCGGCCTGTAGTACTCCATATAACAGCCTTCATCGCCAATTGAACGGGTTACTCATCGTGACAGACGTCGCCACCCACTCTCCGACGACCAGCGCACAAGAGGCATAGCTGCAGCTCACAGCCAGTTGCGCCGGGTCAGTTGACCGGCCAGTATTGGTGGCTGCGCTCGCCGTCGGGCGGCGCGCCGATCGATTCCATCAGTCGGTTCATCCGCCGACGACCGGCGATTCGCAGCGCCGGATGGGGTCCACGGGTGCCCACCAGGGTGGGGGCGATTCCCGCACGCATCAGGGCAGTGGCCAGCGGGGCGTGGGTGTCGGGGGCGTGGGGGTCGAGTCCCAGCAGGTAACGGTCTTCTTCACGACGTCCAGCCGCGATGGCCCAGATGCGCAGAGCCCGCGGCGACGGCACCCAGTCGGCGGGCATCGTCTTGACCGCACCCTTGATCCACGACCGGGCGAACGCGTCGAGCTGCTTGCTGGTTTCGGTGCGGGCCATCGGCGACCCCTCGTCGGACCGCGCGACGTGTGCGCGCACCCCGCACCGCACGATCTCCACCACCAACGCATCGGCGCGCCACTGCTCGTCGACCACGATGGATACGCGGCTGCCGGCCGGCGAGGTCATCGACTGTCCGTGCGCGGCAAAGAGTCCCGACAGATCCTCGAGTACGGGATCGTCGGTCTCGGCCGAGAAGAACGACAGCTGACCCACGCTGAAAACCCTACTGTAGAACGTGTGATCGAAACGCCTCAAACACACCGCCCCCGGTGATCCCGCTGATGCGGGGCCGGGGGCGGTGGTCGCCTGGGTCACGCGCGTTGGCGCGTGCGAGGAGTGGAGATCTACAGGCTGGAGACCTACAGGCCGCGGACGCCGGTGGCCTGCGGGCCCTTGGTGCCCTGTCCGACCTCGAACTCCACGCGCTGGTTTTCCTCGAGGGTACGGAAACCGGATCCCTGGATCTCGGAGTAGTGGACGAACACGTCGTCCGGACCGTCGTCAGGAGCGATGAAGCCGAAGCCCTTCTCCGCGTTGAACCACTTCACAGTTCCCTGTGCCATTCTTGCTTTCCTTTACTCAACTGGTGCGGCGCGGAAGTGTCACCGTGCCGGGCCCGTTCCGACCGCCATACCGACTGGCGACGTTTGCGGACAGGCCGCGCACTAACCTTCAGTACCACGCTCGCAACAACGATCTCGGGGGGCTGACAAACGAATGGGAGCTCCCCGAAAGCTGCGACCGCGGACAGTCAATCATGCGGACGCCACCGACGACAGTCGAGTAATCAGATTGATCAGCATGCCGCCCGAATTCGTCGTTTCGATACCGATCCGTGACTGTTCGGACGCCTCCGGAAGTCGATCGTGAGCCCAGACCAGTCGTTCGGGCGCGGGTTGCTCGACCGCACGCTGGCCGGGGTGGATCCGGAACGCTCCCCTGTCACATATGAACGTGTGATCGCCTCGCAGGCAGCACAGTTCGCCGATTGGCCGGACTGGGTGGACGATCCGGTGCGCGCCGCATTCGCCGACGTGGGGGTGCGTCGACCGTGGTCACACCAGGTGGTCGCGGCCCAGCATGCGCACGCCGGCGAGCACGTGGTGGTGGCCACCGGTACCGCCTCGGGCAAGTCGCTGGCCTACCAGGTGCCCATCCTGTCGGATCTGCGTGCGGACAACCACGCCACCGCGTTGTACCTGGCTCCGACAAAGGCACTGGGTGCCGACCAGATCCGTTCACTCACAGCGCTTGTCGGGGGACGACGCGAGTTCGCACACATCGCCGCGTGTGCCTATGACGGCGACACCGAACCCGATGTTCGTCGATGGGCGCGGGAACACTCGCGGTGGATCTTCACCAACCCCGACATGCTCCACATCGGTTTCCTTGGATCACCGGGGCGGTGGCGTCACTTCCTGCGACATCTGCGATACCTCGTGATCGACGAATGTCACCACTACCGAGGCGTTTTCGGCTCCCACACGGCTCTCGTCGTGCAACGGATCCTGCGGGTGGCGCGCGCGGCGGGTGCCACCCCGACCGTGATCGCAGCCAGTGCCACCGCAGGCGATCCCGCGGCGGCGTTGTCCACGCTCATCGGCGCACCGTGCGTGGCGGTCACCGAGGACGGGTCGCCACACGGAGAGCGGACGGTGGCCCTGTGGGAGCCCGGGTTCAGCGTGGGCTCGGGCGGGGAGAACGGCGCGCCCGTGCGTCGTTCGGCCGGCGCGGAGGCCGCCCGCATTCTCGCCGACCTGGTGATCGAGGGGGCGCGGACCCTGTGCTTCGTGCGCAGCCGCCGCGGCGCGGAGATCACCGCGCTGTCCGCACGCCAACTGTTGGCCGCCGCCGACCCCGAGTTGGTGCAGCGCGTGGCGGCCTACCGCGCGGGCTATCTGGCCGACGATCGACGTGAACTCGAGGCGGCGTTGAGCGACGGCACCCTGCTCGGGGTGGCGACCACCAACGCGCTGGAGTTGGGCGTGGACATCGCGGGCCTCGACGCCGTGGTGGTGGCCGGGTATCCGGGCACCGTGGCGTCGTTCTGGCAGCAGGCCGGACGAGCCGGGAGGCGCGGGGCGGGATCGCTGGTGGTGATGGTGGCCCGCGACGACCCACTGGACACCTATCTGGTGCACCACCCCGAAGCCCTGCTGGAGCGCCCGGTGGAGAAGAGTGTCACCGACCCCACCAACCCATATGTCCTGGGTCCGCACATGCTCTGTGCAGCAACCGAACTGCCGCTCACCGACGCCGACGTGGCGGCCTTCGGCGCGGCCGAGGTGGTGGCTGAGCTCACCGCGCAAGGTCTGTTGCGACGTCGGCCCGCGGGCTGGTATCCGGCGGCCGGCCTGGCGCCGCACGGTGACATCGACATCCGGGGCGGCATCGGTGGACAGGTGATGATCGTCGACGCCACCACCTCGCAACTGCTCGGCACGGTGGACACCGGCCGCGCCTTCTCCACCGTCCATCCTGGTGCGGTACATCTGCACCAGGGGCGATCGTTCGTGGTGGACGAGCTCGATCTCGACGACGGTCTGGCCCTGACTCATCCGGAGGACCCCGACTGGACCACGTCGGCGCGCGAGACCACGTCGATGGACATCACCGATGTAGCGGCCCAGTGGCAGAGCGGGCCGCTGGGCGTGGCCCTGGTCGATGTCGACGTCACCCATCAGGTGGTGGGCTACCTGCGCACCCTGCACACCGGCGAGGTCCTCGACGTGGTGGAGCTCGACATGCCGCCGACGACGTTGCACACACGAGCGGTGATGTACACGCTGACCCCAGAATCGCTGGAGGCCGTGGGCGTGAGCGCCGGACGATTCCCCGGTGCGCTGCATGCCGCCGAGCACGGCGCGATCGGGCTGCTGCCGTTGATCGCCACCTGCGATCGCTGGGACATCGGCGGGCTGTCGACCAACCTGCACCCCGACACCGGACTGCCGACGGTGTTCGTCTACGACGGCTATCCCGGCGGCGCCGGTTTCGCCGCGCGCGGGTTCGATGCGTTCGACACCTGGATTACGGCAACGCGAGATGCGTTGCGCGCCTGTCGATGTGAATCCGGCTGTCCGTCCTGTGTGCAATCACCCAAGTGCGGCAACGGAAATGAGCCCCTGGACAAGGCGGGGGCGATCGCGGTGCTGGATCTGATCCTTCGCTGTCTCGGTTGAGTCACAAACCGTACCACCCGGAATCGTCGACGCCCGCGCCAGCGCTGACACTGTCACAGGCCGACGGATCCGACGCCGACGGCGATCAACAGAAACGGAGACGCCATGAACAAGAAGTGGCTGTTCCACAGTGCGGGCGAGGACCTCGAACTGGTCGAAGGTCCCGATCTCACCGCCGGTCCGGATGAGGTGGTCATCGACGTCAAGGCTGTCGGACTGTGCCACTCGGACGTAGGCGTGATCGAGACCCCGGGCCAGTTCACCGCCTACAGCCCCATCGTCTTGGGGCACGAGATCGCAGGTGTCGTAAGGGAAGTCGGAGCCAACGTGACCGGCGTGGAGGTGGGTGATCGCATCGGCAACGGCTTGATCGCTCACCCGATCGGGGCCAACACGACCGGCGCCCCGGGCACCACCCGGGACGGCGGATATCAGCAGCAGGCGATCGTTCCTGCCTCCGAGATCATCAAACTCCCCGACGGCGTGAGCTTTGCTGAGGGAGCGTCGGCAACCGATTCGGTGGCCACCGCCTACCACGCCGTGAAGGTCGAAGGGCAGGTCGGTCCCGGGTCCGTGGTCGGGATCGTCGGCCTGGGTGGACTCGGCATGAGCGCTGTGCAGATCGCAAAGTTGTTGGGAGCACGGGTCTACGGGGCCGATATCAACGAAAAGGCATGCGCCCGTGCTGAAGAGCTCGGCGCCGACGGCACCTACGCGTCGGCAGCCGAGCTGGCCGTGCATCAGCCCGAGGTGATCTTCGACTTCGCCGGGGTGGGTGACACCACGGCCGATGCCATCAAGGCCGTCGGCGTGGGCGGCAAGGTGGTGCTGATCGGATTGTCCAACCTGACGGTCACCCTCGACGCCCACGCGATGATCTTGGGCTACAAGTCGCTGCTCACCTCCCTGGGCACCGGTAAGGACGAGATCACGCAGGTCTACGACCTCATCGATCAGGGCAAGATCGAGATGACCATCGAGGAGATCGGTTTCGACGAGATCCCCGCCGGCCTCAAGCGACTCAGCGCCGGCGGCGTGGTGGGACGGCTGGTGGCGACCAGCTAGCGGCGTAGACTGCGCTCATACGCATTGGCTGACATCCGGGTTGTGCGTCACCTCGGCGGAAGGTCGGCCCGATGTCGAAGAAAATCTCGTCGCCCGCCCCTGGGTCTCTCTATCTGGTTCCCCCGACGCCGGGGGCGGTCACCGATGTACGCGATCGTGGCGACCTGATCGCCGACGCCGGACGGTTGGCGCTGCCGATCGGTCTGCTGACACCAGATGCGGCGACGGTGGCTGACCTCCTGCTGGTGCACGCCGTGCTCGATGCGGCGGGGGTGGCGCATATGTTGGTTCGTGGCAACGATCGACGGCCGGTGCTGGCCGTCGATCGTCGTCTGTATCCGGAGTTGCAGCAGGCTCTGGTCGCCGGGTGTCGGCAGGAACCGTTCTATGCCAAGACCGTCGACGACAAGGCGGCCAAGACAGTGCTGATCGCCGACGGGGTGCTGTCGCAGGCCGAGGCACCGACGATCCTGCGCGTGTTCCGACCGCGGGTGGATGTCGCCAGCGGGCTGCGCTACGGCGCCGATGGGGCGGTACAGATCGAGCTGTGGACGTGTGGCAGCACCGAGATCGTTGCGCCGGTGGAGAATTCGTTGACTCGGCGGACAATGGCCGCCGACGAGGTGGTTTTCGGCACGGTGCGACGGTACGGGGTGGACTTCTCGACGATCGAGTCGATGTTCGACCCACAGTCACACGACATCGACTTCGACATCGACATCGTCTTCTCCTGGGTGGACGGCACCTCGGCGGCCTTCCAGGCGCAACGTGCCACGAGGATGCAGAGTTATGTCGTCGGCTACGGCGATGATTCGGCGGCTCGATACCGACAGATCGACGAGCTGAGGTACGCGCTGCGTTCGGTGCACATGTATGCGCCGTGGATCCGGCGGATCTTCATCGCCACCGATTCACCGGTCCCAGACTGGCTCGACGAACACGCCGGGGTGACGGTGGTGCGCAGTTCCGAGTTCTTCGCCGACGCCGCCGATCTGCCCACCCACAACTCGCAGGCCGTGGAAGCCCAGATCCACCACATCCCGGGGCTGAGTGAGCATTTCCTGTACTCCAACGACGACATGTTCTTCGCTCGAGCGGTGGACCCGCAGATGTTCTTCTCCCCCGGCGGGGTGAGCATGTTCATCGAGGCCGATGAGCGAATCGGTCTGGGTGCCAGCAACTCTGAACGCAGCGGGTTCGAGAACGCGGCGCGGGTGAACCGGCAGCTGCTGCAGACCCGGTTGCACACGCAGACCACACGTCACCTCGAACATGTCGCCACCCCACTGCGGCGTAGTGTGCTCTCGGCGATGGAACGGGAGTTCGGCGCAGAGTTCAGCGCCACCGCGGCAAGCACGTTTCGCAGCCGCGCGAACATCTCGGTGACCAACTCGCTCTACCACTACCACGCGCTGGGCACCGGCGCCGCCGTGGTGCAACGCAACGCGAAGGCCCGGTACATCGACACCACCACCGTGGCGGGCCTGCGATCGATGGACAAGCTGCTGCCCAAACGCGCGGTCGACTTCTTCTGCCTCAACGACGGCAGCTTCCCTGAGGTCGACCTCGACGAGCGGGCGCGCGCGGTGACCGCATTCCTCAAGCGCTACTTCCCGATTCCCGCACCCTGGGAGCGATCGTGACCGGGGCAGGAGCGATGTCCACGCCGCCGTGGGCCAGTCGCACCGCGGTCTGATCCGGCGTCACCAGTTCGCCCACCAGCGCACCGCCGCCGGGAGGCACAACCGAGGTGACGACGGTGTCGGCGTGGACGTGCACCACGTTGTAGCCCTGCGCGGCGTCACGGCCACGGGTGGTCCCGCGGACAACGGTCAGGTCTTGGGTGTAACAGGTTGCTGCACTGACAGATACCGGGATCCCAGCGAAGGTCGCGAAGGTCGAGTAGTGCAGGTGCCCGGCCAGGATCATCCGAACGTCACTGCCGCGCAACACCTCGGCCAGCCGATGCTGTTCACGCAGTTCCACCAGTACCGACAGGTCGAGAACCGACGGCATGGGCGGGTGGTGCATCACCAGGATGCTGCCGAGTGCGGCCGGGACAGCCACCACGTCGGCCAGCCAGGCCAGTTGCTCGTCGGTCACCTCGCCGTGATGACATCCGGGAACGGTGGTGTCGAGGGTGATCACGCGCAACCCGCGCAGATCGTGCACGGCGTCGACCGGCTCGGTCGATCCGGTGGTGTCGAGCAGGTGCGTACGGAACTGGGCGCGGTCGTCGTGATTGCCCATCGCCCAGATGATCTGGCCGCCCACCTCCCGCGCCAGCGGATCGATCATCGAGCGCAGGGTCTGGTAGGCGGCGGCCTCGCCGCGGTCGGCGAGGTCACCGCTGAGCACGATGGCGTCGGCGCGCACGCGGGAGGAGATGATGTCGTCGATGACCGAACGCAGACGTGCTTCGCTGTCGATGTCGCCGTAAAGCGATCCCTGATCGGTGAGGTGAAGGTCGCTCAGGTGCAGGATGCGATGACTGGGGCGCGGGTACTCCGAGAAGCGGGCCACGGTTGGTCCTCGCCTTCCACGGGTCATGAGAGCGACCCGGTTCGCGCGAGCATCCCGACCGGATGACCGTCGTGGTCCAACGTAGACCCCGGGAGGACCGACCAGGTGAGGAGGAGTGATGGTGTCGGCAGACCTCGTGGCCGCCGCGCGTGAACTCGCGCGGGTGGGTGCTCGGAACCTGTTGGGTGTCACGGGTCCGCCGGGGGTGGGCAAGTCCACCCTGTGCGCTGGGTTGTGCGGCGCGCTCGGTGATGACGCCGTGGTGGTGGGGATGGACGGTTTTCATCTGGCTGGTGCTGAGTTGCAGCGACTCGGTCTGGCTGATCGCAAGGGGGCACCGGAGACGTTCGACGTCGGCGGCTACGTCGCACTGTTGGACCGATTGCGTTCGCAGACAGACGACGTCGTCTATGCCCCGGTTTTCGATCGATCTCTGGAGGAATCGATCGGATCGGCTGTGCGCGTGTCCGCGTCGATGCCGCTGGTGATCACCGAGGGCAACTATCTGCTGCTCGAATCGGGCGGCTGGTATCGGGTCCGTGCGCGACTTGACGAGGTCTGGTATCTCGATCTGGACGACGATGTGCGGCGTGACCGGCTGATCCGGCGGCATGAAATGTTCGGTCGGTCGCCGGACGCCGCTCGGGCGTGGGTGGCAGAGGTCGACGAACGCAACGCAGCGGTGATCGCCGCCACGCGTGAGCGGGCGGATCGGATTGTGATGCTAAACGCTTGACGGTCACCTCAGAACGGTGGAGCTGAGCCGTCATCGTGGTCGGCGTCGGCTTGTTCGCGTCGCATCCGGTTGCGGTTGCGCTCGGCGCGGCGGCGGGCGTGTTTGTCGGCGAGGCGGGTTCTGCGGCGGGTCGGTTCGTCTCCGCTGTCGCTCATGCGGGTGAAAGTAGCCGTCGGCGGCTCGAATTCGATGTCGTCGAGACCCGGGAAGATGTCGATCCCGGTGTGCACGGGACCATCCACGGTGACACCTTCGGGCGTGGTGACCGTGGACGTCAGGTGTCCGGTGTTCGGGTCGCGGAACTGGTCGTCGACAAAGCCGGTGAAGGTCTTGATCAGGTGGTGGAATCGGCATTTCGCACCGAGACCGTCCGGGGTGGTGTCGCCGCCGGCTGCTGGGTCGTCGTGATCGAACTCGTCCACGTGGTCGAGGTCGCAACCGAATGCGGGCTGATCACATCCAGGCCAGGTGCAGTACAGGTCGCGGATGCGTACGAAGCGATCGAGTGCGGCCGACGGGCGATAGGGGTCCGACGGCAGGAACGTGGGGACGGGCGCACCGGATACGGCGGCGTGCATCGGGGTGAGCTTCACGTCTGGGCGGGCGACGAGGTCGCGCACCTGATCGGCGCTGATCACCCCGTAGCCGTCGATGAAGCCTGGTGCTTGGCTCGTTCCGGCGACGGTGTCGGCCTGGGCCACCACGTGTACGTTCAGACGGGCCGGGGTGGCTACGGCGCCATCAGACATCGGGGCTGGCGCGGCATCGCTGGTGGCCGCGTCGCAGGAGTCGTTGCCGCACTGGCATTCCCACTCGGTTCCGGTGGTGATGCAGAACAGGGCATCGGAGCGCCGTGCGGTCCGCGACCGCCCGTCGTCGGCGCACACCGAGTCGCCGAGCTGTTCGACGCGCTTGGCCAGCAGTGCCACATTCTCGGCACTCATGGTGGCGTGCACGCCGCCCATCCCGTCCTCGTCGCGGCTGGTCCAGAAGCTGCGGTTGCTACGCGCCTCGTCACGACGAGCGCGCACGGCGTATGGGTCGTGGCGGTAGATGATGCGATCGACCATGTCCCGCAGCCGCCGATCTGACCACGATCCGCGACGCCGCAGCTGATCGGCGATCTCGGCGTCCACCTGATGGGCATAGTCGGTCCCCGACACGAGGTCGGTGCGAGAAACGATGGCGTATATGTGTTTAGGGGCGACCGCTCCGTCACGCAGACACTCCAGAACGCGCGGCAATCGGTCGCGCAGCGTGACCGCCCGGTCGAGCAGACCGGCCCCCGCTCCCGGGGAGATGTTGAGGACCGTGGCGATCGAGGTGGCGCACAGCGCCATCGCATCGAACACGCGAACATCGGATTCGGCAACCGGGTCGACGGTTTGCGCAGACATTTCGGCCGCCAAACGGTAGCGCTGCCACTCCAGGAACGAGAGGCCAGCGGTGACATGACGGAGTTCGCCAAGGATCCCGGCCGCGTCGAGGGCAGCAGGCTGCGCCGACACCCCCATCCCTGCCGGATCGATCTCCGGCCAACCCTTGTCGAACATGTGATCGAGTCTAGCACATACGTACGAGACGCGATCGGCTCACTCCGTGGGGCCGGCTCGGGCGATCGCCACCGCGTCACGGATACCGAACGGACCCAGAGCAACCCGGATCTTGACGGTCACCACCACATCGTCGACATCACGACGACACCGCGCCACCACCGCCCCGGATTCGGCGGCCAACGACCGTGCCGCCCCGCACGGATCAGCCTCCCCGAACAACACCCGCTGCGCTGCGGCCAGCGCAGCGAGATCGGCCGCGGACTGGGCGCGGTGGCGCGCGGACGCGGCCGCACCGAGGAACGTGACCACACCGACCAGGATCACCACCACCGCGACCACAGCCGCACCGAGCAGCGTCGCCACCCCACGATCATCGTCGAGAACCCCTCGAACCCAACGATTCACGGCGACTGCTGCGCAACCGGCTCGATGACCGCAGTGGCGGTGGCCCCCAGGTCGACACCCGGCAACATCGGCGACGACGCCCGCACCGACACCACCGCCCGATCACCCCGGACACTGATGTCCACCCCCGCCCCCGCCGGTGCCACCGAACGACCAGCATTGGACGCTCCGGCCGAATCCCCCTGTGCCGCAATCCGCGCCGCCTCCCGCGCAGCGTCGATGCAGCGAATGTGAGTACCCACCGCCAGCACCGAACCGACACCCAACACCAGCACCGCCACGATGGCGGCGATCGCGAACGCCGCCTCCACCGTGACCATGCCGCGCTCATCGGCCAGCAACCACCGCCACCAGCCCACGGCTGATCCGTTGGGACTCAGCCCACCGTGGTGTTCAGCGCCTTCGTGATGATCCCCGTCAGCGCCGACACGATGTTGTCGCCGGTGACAACCGTGTACAGAATCGCCCCGAAGGCCGCAGCCGCAATAGTGCCGATGGCATATTCTGCCGTCGACATGCCCTCGTCGTCTGCGACGACGATCAGCATCCGCGCTTGCATCCCGTGAATCCAGTTGCGCATCATCATCTTCCCCTCTCTCCAGCGGACGGTCCGCTGTAAGTTCTTGGTCGGCCACCACCGCGACGGCGTTCACAGCACGCCCCCACCCAGCACCCGCCCGGCCAGCCCGATGACCACCGGCACGATGCCCAGACACACGAACGCCGGCAGGAAACACAGGCCCAGAGGACCCGCCACAGCCACACCGGCACGCTCGGCGGCGGCGGCAGCGCGATCGGCCGCGCCCGCCCGCTCGGCCTCGGACAACTCTGTGAGACCACGCACCGGCGACGATCCGGCGCGCGCCGATCGGCGAGCCATCGCACTCAGCGACACCGCCGCCGGGGAGGCGTCATCGTCGACCTCCCACGCCTGAGCCGGGTCGGCCCCCAGTTCCAGCAGCTCCGCGGCGCGATGCAGAGTGTCGGCCAAACCCGCTGGGGCCGAACGTGAGACGACTTCGGCTGCGGCAGCCACCGGCATCCCGGCTCGTAGACACACCGCGAGCAAGTCGTAGCTGGCGGCCGTGGCGAACGGGTCGTCTCCGCCGCGCCGGACGCCGAGCCACCGGGCTTCACCCGGTGTTCGCGGCGGTGGCGGATCGATCCGACACTGCACCCAGCCGGGGGGCGGAACCAGCAGCAGCGCGACAGAACCCGAGGCCCCGGCCGCCAACCACAACGGGTTCACGGGGTGGCTACCTTCGCGGTGATCCGCTCGGTCCACCACAACCCGGTCGCCACCAGCGCGGTACCGATGACCAGCAGGATGCCGCCGAGTCCCGGCGAGACGAGCACCGACACCGGCGCCGCTCCCATCGCCTGCCCCAGGCCAACCCCTAGCAACGGCAACGCCGCCAACACTGCGGCCGTGGCCCGCGCGCCGGCCAACGCCGCCCGGGTGCGATCACTGAATCGTCTCCGCGCCAACAGGTCTGCGCGCACCGCATCCAGCAGGTCCGCCATCGGCAGGCCATGTTGCTCAGCGGTGCGCCACGCGACGGCCACCCGGTTCCACGACGACTGCTGAGGCGCCTGAGCAGACTCGATGCCCTCGGCGACATCGCCACCGAGCTCGGCCCGTCCAGCCATGCGGGTCAGCATCTGCGCCACTGCGCCGTGGACCGACGACTCGCCCCGGCCCGCGACCACATCGTCGGCGGCCTGCCGACAGGCGTGGGCGGGATGCGCCCCCACCGCGAGCTCGGCCACCATCACCCCCAGCGAATCGAGCAGCAGGTCGATGGCTTCGGCGTCATCACGCTCCCGACGCCGCACGTTGAGCCGATGTCGAATCGACAGGGCCACAACACCTCCGGCGATGAGGGCGGCAACCCCGGACCACAGCAGCAGACCAGCGCCGACCAGCGCAGCCACCAGCAGCGCCGGGAACGATCCGGCTCGGGGCACAGCGCCCTCGTCCAGGTGCAGGCACCGGTTCTCCGCGCGCCCACGTGGCCACAGTAGGAGCAGCGCAGCCACCGCAATCCCGACCAGACTCATTCCGACCGTGCTCATCGCGACACCCCTCGAGCCGCGATCAGGTCGTCAAGCAAGCCACGGTCCTGGGTGAAGCCGCTGTGACGCAACCAGATCGGCACCATCTGCACCCAGCCGTCGAGACCGCGGCGCACCATCGCGATCTCGCTGATCCCCCGCGCGCCGTGAGCATCCCGGTTGACTCCGACCACCACGTGTACCGCCGCCGCCAGCTGACTGTGCAGTGCGGCGCGGTCCATGCCGCCGAGGGCGGCCAGCGCCTCCATCCGCGCGGGAACTTCGGCGGTGGAGTTGGCGTGCAGCGTGCCGGCGCATCCTTCGTGTCCGGTGTTGAGGGCCGTCAACAGGTCCACCACCTCAGCGCCGCGCACCTCACCGACCACGATGCGGTCAGGCCGCATCCGCAGCGCTTGGCGCACCAGGTCGCGAACCGCCACCGCCCCAGCACCTTCCACGTTGGCGGTGCGCGCCACCAGACGCACCACGTGCGGGTGGGCGGGTGCCAACTCGACGGCGTCCTCCACGCACAGGATGCGTTCGCCGCGATCGACCCGGCCCAACATGGCCGAGAGCAACGTGGTCTTGCCCGCCCCGGTACCCCCGACCACCAGGAAGGACAGCCGCGCATCGACGATGGCGGTGATGTGCCCGGCCACCTCCGATGGGATGGCCCCGCGGTCGACGAGAGCACCGAGATGTTGCGTGGCGGGACGTAACACCCTCAGCGACAGGCACGTTCCGTCCACGCTGATCGGCGGGATGACCGCATGCAGGCGCACGCTGTAGCCGCGTCGGCCGACGCCCGACAGCTGCCCGTCCACCCAGGGAGCTGCGTCGTCGAGTCGCTTGCCTGCGGCCAATGCCAAGCGCGCCGCCAACCGGCGCACCGCAGCATCGTCGTCGAATCCGATGTCGCTGAGCGACAGACCCGCCCCCCGATCCACCCACACCTGCTGCGGACCCACGACCAGGATGTCGGCGACGTCGGGATCGGCCAACAGTTCTTCCAGCAGGCCGGCCCCCACCAGTTCGGTCTGCAGAAACCGCAACGCCTCCAACAGATCTGCATCGCCGAGGACACCTCCGGATTCGGAGCGGATCGCATCGGCCATCACCTGTGGGGTGGGGTCGGCGGACTCGGCAGCCAGCCGTTCTCGAACCCGGAACAGCAACGCAGCCCGGTCGCCGCCGCTCATGCCGCCATCCCGGAGGCCGCCACCGCGCGGTCGATGACGAGGTCGGCCGCGCGGCCCAGCTGGCTGCGTGCGGTGACCTGCAGACGCCCGTTCTCCACCTGCTCGGGTATCCCCCGCTGTGGGCGCATCGTGGTCAACAGGTCGATGCCGATGGTCCGGGCCATCGCCGAGGGGCGCAGTCCGCCCGGCGACGGTCCGCGAACCACCAGCTCCAGTCGGTCGGTGCTGCGGCGCAGAGCAGTGACCAGCTCCCGTGACGACGCGCAGCCGGTCACCGTCGCACAGGAGAGCACGACCAACAGATCCACCGCCTCGGCCACCGCAGTCACCACGTCGTCGGCACCGCGGGGGAGGTCGATGACCACCAGATCGCCGGCCGTCCGCCCGGCGTCGAGGACACCGAGCACGGTCTCGACGCCCACCGGACGGCGATCACCGCGTCGAGGTGCAAGAACGGCCAGGTCACGTGCGGCGTACGGCAGGGCGGCATGCAGGCTGTCGGCGAAGACACGTCCGCGTTCCAGCGTCAGATCCGACCAACGCAGGCCGGGTGTCTCCTCGGCACCCAGCACCAGGTCGAGCCCGCCGCCGAGGGGGTCGGCGTCGAGTAGCAACACGGTGCGGCCCAGTTCAGCGGCCCCACGGAGCCCGATCGCCGCCGACAGCAGCGATGCGCCGGCTCCCCCGTGACCGCCGATACAGGCGATGGCGGCTCCAGCCCGACGGCGGGGTGCCCGCAACCGGGTGAGCGCAGCCACCACATCGTGTTCGTCGGCGGGCAACACGTATCCGTCGACGGCGCCGAGCGTGACTGCCGAACGCCAGACCACCGGGTCCATCGTTCCGCCCGCCACGACCAGCACCGCGTCGCGACGAGGCCACCCCAGCTCCACCACCTGGGCCGCGATCGCAGCATCGATCACCACGGCGCGCGCGTCGGTCCAGGCGCGTCGCGCATTCTCGGCGGTGGCTGCGATGAGCTGATAGCCCGCGGCGGCGGCACATCGAGCCACATCGTCGGTCAGGTCGTCGCCCACCACGGACAGCAGCAAGTCGTTCATGGGGGAATGGTGACCCGAGCCGACGACGCAACTCCGGTGAGAACAGGCCAGATCAGGGGAATCTGTGGACAGGCCGGCAACTGTGGACAACAGCGCGTGCCAGGAACGAAGACCCTTGAATAGAGGACGACCCCGGCCAGGGGGGGAGGAGGCCAGGGTCGTCGCGTTTCAGCCCCGGGGGGTCGGGCTGAAAGCCCCGGATGAACCGGGTAACTGGAACTATACACACGCAACCCTGGACGACCGCAAGTCTTGAGCACTACTTACTGCCCAGTAGTTTTGGCGCGCTGACCTGGATGTTGACTGGTCAGATGACCAGCCAAAGCACCTCCGAGGCCGCGATCGCCCACGTACGCTTCTCGCCGTGACGCCATCCCCGCAGGGTGCCAGCGTAAACGGACAAATCGCCGCGTTCTTCGACCTGGACAAGACGATCATCGCCAAGTCCAGCATGTTGGCGTTCTCCAAGCCCTTCTATGACGAAGGTCTCATCAACCGGCGCACGGTGTTGAAGTCCAGTTACGCCCACTTCCTGTTCCTGCTGACCGCCGCCGACGAGGACCAGGTGGAACGCCTCCGTAAGCACGTCACGCAGATGTGTACCGGCTGGAACGTGGAGCAGGTCAGCGGCATCGTGGCCGAGACCCTCCACGACGTGGTCGACCCGCTGGTGTTCTCAGAGGCCGCCGACCTCATCGACAGCCACCGGGCCCGAGGTCACGAGGTGGTGATCGTGTCGGCGTCGGGCAGCGAGATCGTGACCCCGATCGGGCAGCTGTTGGGAGTCGACATCGCCCTGGCAAGTCAGATGAAGATCGTCGACGGCACCTACACCGGCGAGCTGGATTTCTACTGCTACGGCGAGAACAAGGCGATCGCTATGCGCGAGCTGGCCGCCGCGCGCGGCTACGACCTCGATCGCTGCTTCGCGTACTCCGATTCGATCACCGATCTGCCGATGCTCGAGGCCGTTGGCCGCCCGACCGTGGTCAACCCCGACCGCGCCCTGCGCAAGGTGGCAACTGCTCACGACTGGCCCGTGGCATCGTTCAGTCGAGCGGTCTCGCTGCGCGAGCGCATCCCGGGCAATCCTTCGCGCGGAGCGCTGGCCGGTGCAGCGGTAAGTGTGGGGGCAGCGGTGGCCGGCGGCATCACCTATGCGCTGATCCAACGCCGCGGACGATGAGCACACGCAAGAACCCTTGATGTGACGGCCGTCACGGTGTAGAACTGAATCACGGAAGAACGGACGGCAAAGCCCACTCCGGAAGAGAAGGATTGGACCCCCGTTCCGCGCTTCCCAGCACGGATACCAAGCACCCACGCGGAGCGCGCCGCGCAAGGCACAAGTGTTGCGGGCCTGCGACATCGAGGTAGTTCTGATCCTGATCAGCCTTTGGGTAGGCGATGAGAACCAGGGCCCCCGATTCATCGCCGAGGCCACCCACGCAACCCACCGAGCACGCTTGGTAACTCGGATCCGTGCTTGGCGGGCGGCCGATGATCCCCGGTGGATCACCGACCGCCCGCAGTGCTGTGTGCCAGATTGTCAGCCCGGCCGCACCGAGGTGAAGATCAACTCCACATGCTCAGCACCTCTCGGAGACGGGACGGATACCTCGCCACCGACGCGTACATCGGCGCGGCCCCGGATACGCGCAGTCAAGTCATACGAACCGGGTGGGACGACCGCGTTCTCCAACCCGCCGATCACTTCCGCAACCCCACCATTCGGACAACCGAGGGTCGCATCGGCGGTATAGGCGACCGCAAGCTCCACGATTTCGTCCCAGACGACAGTGTCGTCGGGTGCGGGCGGCTCGTCGATGTGGATCGCCAGGTTGACGTAGTTGATATCTGTCGACACAGAAACTTTGAGCACCTCCTTCGCGAACTGAGCGAACGGGTCGTGAGTCAATTCGCTGTTATCGCCATTCTTGGACCAGAGATAGAATTGAAAGTAGTAGACGAATATTTCGCCCTTGAAGACAGTCAAGGAAGCGTCACCTGGAACTTATCGCCATCGAACACTCGGTTGTCGCTGTAAAAGGACTGCAGCAGACCACCTTGCGAATTTTGCTCCGCCAGCGGGACCCACGCGATGATTGCATTCGCTCCACCCTCACTGGTCCCAGCAAACGGGTACTCGTCGCAAGACTTGTCGACAATCGCTGGATCAGCTGGTGGCAGAGCCTTCATTCGGGCAGCACTGCAAGCGGCCTGGCGGTTCGCACCAGTGGCACCCTTGTTACGGGTCAAAGTTGATGGCCGAAGATTCCAGAACGCGTTGCGAATGTTATTTGCAATGTAAGGTAGGCCAGACATTGTGGTGAGCACCGGCGTAACTGCAGGATTTATGCATCCTTGCTCATAGTACCTTTTCAGGCCTGGATTGTTGTCACACCGGAGGGTGTTTGGATCGTTGTAGGCGGGGGTCGTGATTGGTTCGGCGTCCGGGACGAGGAGGGTTGCCGTCATGCTGAATGTGCTGTTTCCCAGTGGCGCAGGCACTTCCATCGATCCTTGCGCCTGAAACGTTCCTGGCGATATCGCGACTGTGGTCGTCTGACCACTCTTAGCGGTGAAGATCAACTCTGAGGCCGGAAAATTGGGATCGATCAAGAAGCGGGTGGCGGTGACCCGAACCGTCCGGGTCAAGCTCTTGGGATTCAAGGTTTGATCGACTCCGATCAGGTAGGTCGCCTGAGCTATCACAGCTCCATCCTTGTCGAGCAGCCTGACCGGCAAAAAACTGTTCGCGCATACGGTGATCCGGTCGGCGGTACATGACGTATCTGTCACGGAAAGTGACTGAAGTAGCGACGGTGCGCTTCCAACCGGGGCCTTAGGTACGCCAGTGGTTATCGACTCAAACGGGCCAACTATGGAGCGACCGCCAGGGGGGGTGAAGCGTGCGCGAACGGCACCGAAGACAGTGCTGCGGTCGTGACCGCAAGCCCGACTGCACAGCGGATGATTCCACGAGAACGAGACATTGCCAACTTTCTTGGGGGATGGAATTTGATTGCGTTGAGCAACGTACATCCGACCGATACCCACGTCCACCCATTGTCCAATTTGTCTATATTCGTGTCCGACAATGGTTTGACAGCACCAGAAGGTGCAAAGCACGATTACTTCTCAGCGGCGGGCGTCGGCAATCGAGCGGGCTTCGGTTGCGCCGGCCACCAAACCCTCACAGTGCAGAATCAGCCATGCCGCGACCGCATCGGGAGAACCGGATGCGAAACCTTCCGCCGCAAAACGGTAGTCGTCGATGCGCCGAAGCCAGGTCACCTCGGGGACGGCAAGAGTGTGCGGATCCAAACCGGTGGCAGCCGACACCAGACGCGCCGCTGCGCGAGCCACCACGCCGTTGGCCACCGCGAACGGCGCCAACGCCAGCAACTCGCCGTGCACCACCCCGGCCACCACCGCCGCCGGCACCCGCGTACCCCCAGTCACCAACTGCGCCAACAGATCCAACCGTTCCGACACCTCGTCGTCGGCGCGGGGCCGTCCGATCACATCGGGGTCATCGGTCAGATCGGTCGCGGCCAGCAGATGCAGCTTGGCCAGTGCCTGCAGCGGCGCGCGAGTCCACACCCCCACCAACTGGTCCAACGAGTCGCCGGTCAACGCCAACGACACCCGCAGCGCCCCGGCCAACACCGGATCGTCGACCTGCTCGTCGCGGCGCAGCGCCCCGGTCACCCCGTCGATGGCCGCCGACGAATGCGCCGCCCGCCACGAGGCCTCGGTGGACGACTCCAACCAACCACGCAGGTTCACCGGGTGCCGATGCACGGCGGCGATCGCATCGGTCGCCGACGCAGCGGCAGCCGCCACCCCGGGCAGATGCAGCAGGCCCGCGAGGGGGTCGCGACTCATCACCAACCCCCCGCTGGACAGATGGCACTCATCCGCCCACTGTGTCACCGCACACAACCGGAGGTTTCACCGCCCAACCCAAGTCGGGCAATTCGGACACAATTGTTTCCACCACGTTGACTCTCAATCCTGCGCTATTGCCAACGCATGCGGATGTGGTTCGCTAACGTTCGGCCCGTGTTCGTCCACACGTAACGACCCATGGGCCGCTTACGTCCACACACCAGAGGGAATCGATGAAGTCCAGAAGACTCATGGCCGCCACCGTCGGCGTGGCCGTGGCCAGCATGGTCCTGTCCGCCTGCACCAGCTCAGACGACGATTCGTCGGACACGTCGAGCGGCTCGGCCAGCTCCGGCGCCGGCAACTCCAACCAGATCACTTACGCCTACGAGCAAGAGTTTTCCGGTTACAACAACGACAACGCCAACGCCAACGCGGTGGCCAACACCGTCGTGCTCAACCAGGTCTTCGGCTACTTCTCCTACGTCGACCCCAAGGGCAACATCCAGCGCAACACCGAGTTCGGCACCTTCGAGAAGACCTCGGACAACCCGCTGACGGTGAAGTACACAATCGACCCCAAGGCCGTGTGGTCGGATGGCGTGCCGGTGACCGCCAACGACTGGTATCTGTTCTGGCTCTCCCACAAGGGCAAGTACGACCAGTTCCAGCCCGCCAGCACTACCGGCATCTCCGACATCAACACCCCCACCGATGATCCGGCCGGCAAGACGTTCACCGTCACCTACGCCAAGCCCTTCGGTGACTGGCAGGTGGCGCTGGGTACCCAGAACCAGCCGCTGCTGCCCGCGCACGTGATCGAGAAGGCCACCGGCGTCAAGATCGCCGACGCGGTCAAGACCGGCGACAAGGCGTCCATCGACAAGATCGCCGACTTCTGGAACAACAAGTGGACCGGTTTCTCCCCCGGTCAGCTGCCCCCGGCCGATCAGATCCCGGCTTCGGGCCCGTACAAGATCGGCAGCTGGCAGGCCGGTCAGTCGATCACCATCGTGCCCAACGACAAGTACTGGGGCACCAAGCCGAAAAACGGCGGCATCGTCATCAAGTTCATCCCGCAAGAGCAGCAGGTGCAGGCTCTGCAAAACGGTGATGCCGACGTCATCGAGCCGCAGCCGAACATCGACCTCATCTCGTCGCTGAACAAGCTCGGCGATGCCGCCAAGCGCAACACCGGGGCCGGGTTCAGCTACGACCACCTCGATTTCAACTTCAAGAGCAAGTTCTCCAACCCGCTGCTGCGCTCGGCGATCGCCAAGTGCCTGCCGCGTCAGGAGATCTTGGACAAGCTGATCAAGCCCGTGGAGCCGAAGGCCGCATTGCTGCAGACGCGCATCTTCTACCCGTTCCAGGAGGGCTACGCCGACATCGCCAAGGCTTCCGGTGGCGAGACCTACGACAAGGTGGACATCGAGGGCGCCAAGGCTGACATCGCCAAGTCGGGCGTGACCGACCTGACCGTCAACGCCATCTACCTGGGCAACCCCAACCAG
This sequence comes from Williamsia sp. CHRR-6, assembly GCF_018474015.1. GTDB lineage: Bacteria > Actinomycetota > Actinomycetes > Mycobacteriales > Mycobacteriaceae > Williamsia_A. The sequence continues at coordinate 302,876 of NZ_JAHCSG010000003.1, forward strand.
CGTCGCCAGCAGACCCAGCAGATCATCGCCGAGTCCTGCGGCAAAGCCGGGTTCAAGTTCAACGTCAAGGCACTGACCCCCAAGGAGTGGGGCGAGACCACCACCAAGGGCGCCTACGACGTGGCTCAGTTCGCCTGGAGCGGAAGCGGATTGGTGTCGGAGAACCCGCCGCTGTTCACCTCCACCAGCGACCAGAACTACGGCAAGTACTCCAACCCGCAGGTGGATCAGTTGCTGGCCAAGCTGGCCGAGACCAGCGATCGTCCCACCCAGCTCGACCTGACCAAGCAGATCGAGACCATCCTGTGGAAGGACCTCGCGACGATCCCGATCTTCGCGTGGCCGCTGCTGAACGCCTACAGCCCGCGGGTCAGCGGCGTGGTGCTCAACACCACCCAGACCCAGGCTGTGTTCAACGCCGCGACCTGGGTGAAGAACTAGCAGTACGCTCGAGCCGGGCAGGAGGGCCACCACGTGGTCGTCCTGCCCGGCTCGTGTCGTGAGATCCGTTGCAAACATGGAGAGTCGTCATGTCGACATCGACGCCCACACCCACGCCGACGAGTGAGGGCTCGCCGCGGCGCGCTCTGGCATCGCTGACCCGAAACCCCGCCGTGTTCTTCATCCTGCGGCGGGTGGTCACCGGATTCTTCGTGCTGCTGGGTGCCACCCTGCTGATGTATCTGCTGACCGCATGGTCGGGCGATCCTCGCCAGAACTTCGAGAGCTTCCCACCCGACGTCCGTGAGTCGAAGATCGCCGCGGTCACCAAGATCCTGCATCTCGACGACTTCGTGTTGGTGCGCTACTTCCGCTGGTTGGGCGGGGTGAGTGGCTGTGTGGTCCCCGGCCTCAAATGCGACCTGGGCAAGTCGTTGGACAACACCGCCGTGACCGCGCTGCTGGGCAACGCGATCACCACCACGCTGCGCCTGGTGCTGGTGGCGCTGGCGCTGGCGGTCATCCTCGGGGTGATCGTTGGAATCCTCTCGGCGCTGCGCCAGTACAGCGGCTTCGACTACACCGTGACGTTCGCGTCGTTCCTGTTCTTCTCGCTGCCGATTTTCTGGGTTGCCGTGCTGCTCAAAGAGTTCGGCGCCATCAAGTTCAACAACTGGCTGTCCAGCCCCAGCATCCCGATCTGGGTCAGCGTGGTGGTGGGGCTGGCGGTGGCCCTGTTCCTCTCGACGGTCATCGGCGGCAACCTCAAACGCCGGGCCATCGTCTTCGGGGTGTCACTGCTCGCGGTCATCGCTGTGCTGCAGTACTTCTCGGCCGTCAACTGGTTTGCCAGACCAGCGCTCGGCGTGGGCCTCATCCTGCTGCTGTCGGTGCTGTCGGGCCTGATGTTCACCACCCTGATCTCGGGGCTCGCCGCCCGCCCGGTGCTCTCGTCGTCGCTGATCACAGCGGTGGTCGGCACCGTCATCGGTGTGCTGCTGGCCCCGGTGCTCAAGAACCCGGCGGTCAGTTTCCTGTTCGTCCTCGCCCTGATCACCGTCGCGGTGTCGTTCGCCATCGGATGGTTCGTCGGCGGCGAGGAATACCGCTCCCAGTCCATCCGGGCGGCCATCCTCACCGGGCTTTTCACCGGCGGATTCGTGCTGCTGGACCGCATCTTGAGCAACTTCGCGCGCTTCTCGGACAAGAAGTTCGGCCGCCCCATCCCCACCGTCGGCGACTCCACGCCCAACTTCCGGGGCAACATCTGGCAGCACTTCCTCGACACCACCACGTCGCTGCTGCTGCCCACCATCGCCCTGATCCTCATCAGCTTCGCCAGCTACACCCGCTACACGCGGGCGTCGATGTTGGAGGTGATGAACCAGGACTACATCCGCACCGCCCGCGCCAAGGGCCTCACCGAACGCACCGTGGTGATGCGCCACGCCTTCCGCAACGCCCTGATCCCGTTGACCACCGTGGTGGCCTACGACTTCGCCGCCGTGTTGGGTGGTGCGGTGATCACCGAGAACGTGTTCGGCTGGAAAGGCATGGGCACCTTGTTCATCACCGGCCTCAAGGACGTGAACCCCAACGTGGTGATGGCGTTCTTCCTGGTGACCGCCACCGCGGCCGTCCTGTTCAACCTGATCGCCGACCTGCTCTACACCGCACTCGACCCGAGGATCCGGTTGCAATGACGAACTCTCAGATCCCGTTCGATCCGTCGGTGCCCGCATCCACCGGCACGGTGGCCGTCGCCGAGACCGAGCCCACCACCGCCGCACAATCGCAGGGGCAGTTGGTTTTTCGGCGCTTCATCCGCCATCGCGGTGCGATGGCAGGCGTCGGATTCCTGATCCTCACGATCATCCTGGTCTACACATCCATCGGCTGGGGCGGACTGCCCGGCTGGTGGCGCTGGGACTACAAGGAGCAGTCGCCCATCGTCAATGGCGGCCACCCCACCTACCGGTTTCCGTTCCACCTGGGTTCGCATCCGTTCGGGCAGAACACCGTTGGCATCGACTACTTCGCGCTCACCATGCGCGGAGCCCAGCAGTCGATCATCGTGGCGTTCGTCGCCGGTGCAGTGTCGACGGTGGTGGGCACGGTCATCGGGGCGGTGGCCGGCTACTTCCGCGGCTGGGTGGAAGCGGTGTTGATGCGTCTGACCGACGTTGTCATCACCATTCCGCTGATCGCCATCGCAGCCACGCTGGGCACCAAGTTCGGCAAGTCCGGCGGCGTGGTGGGAATCGGCCTGATCATCGGGTTCGTCGGCTGGACGTCGCTGGCGCGGGTGGTGCGCGGGGAGTTCCTGCTGCTGCGCGAACGTGAGTTCGTCGACGCTGCCCGGGTGGGTGGCGCGTCGTCGGCGCGGATCATCTTCCGCCACATCCTGCCCAACACCATCGGCGTGATCGTGGTCTCGGCCACGCTGACCACCGCGGTGGCCATCCTGTTGGAAACGTCGCTGTCGTATCTCGGTGTGGGCGTGCGCGATCCCGACACCTCGCTGGGTCTGTTGATCACCGAGAACCAGGCCGCGTTCGCCACCCGGCCGTGGCTGTTCTGGTGGCCAGGCCTGTTCATCGTGATCATCGCCCTGACCGTCAACTTCATCGGCGACGGCCTGCGCGACGCCTACGATCCACGCCAACGCTCCATCCCGAAGGTGACCTGGTGGCAGAAGCTGTTGGGACGCACCGCCAACGAACGCGGGGCCGATCAGTCCGGGTCGACCGATGTCACGCCCACGCCACCGCCGTCATCATGATCGCAGCGAACACCACCGCCGCCAGCGACGCGACGTTCCAGTGCGCGGCCACCGGGGTGATCGGCAGCCCGTCGAGAGCGCCTGAGCCGCGGGCAGATTCCCATCGGCGGCGCAGCTCGGTGGCGGCATCACCCGAGGCCGAGCCGGGCAGGTCGCCGGGTGACACTGTGCCGTCAGCGCGAATCGCCGACCGTGGCACCGATTTCGCATCCGGCGTCGACGTGGATCCGCCGAGCACCCGATCACGCCCACTGGGGGCTGAGGCCGACCACGCCACCACCGTCTCGTCGGCGGTGCGGATGGTCAACGCAAACCGGGTCTCCACCGTGACAATCGACTGCAGGTCGATGACGAAGGTGCGCAACGGGTTGACCACCGTGACCCGCCGATCATCGATCTGCACACAGGGATTGGCCAACAGCATCCACACCACGGCGCAGACCAGCAGCATCGCGGTGAGCACCGAGACGCCGAGTCGCACGCCGGAGGCGAACCCGAGGACCGTGGCCACAACGGCCATCAACCCCACCAGCCCGGCAGCGATCAACGCCGAACGCGGGCGCAACGTCACACTGTCCACCACGCCATGCTGTCACCACCGGCGACCGCACGACACCTTTGGGGAACCGACATGTTCGATCTGAAGACGCTGCTGCGCGGCACACCGACTGCCGACTTGTCACTGACCGCAGTCGGCACCGACGCACCGTCGGGTGCCGCACCTGACCGCATCCTCGATGTGCGAGGGCTGACCGTCGACTTCTGGACCCAGAAGGACTGGCTACCCGCGGTGGCCGGTATCGACTTCACCCTCGATCGGCGTGAGGTGCTGGCGATCGTCGGCGAATCGGGCTCAGGTAAGTCGACCACCGCGATGGCCCTGCTGGGCCTGCTGCCGCCCAACGCCCGCATCGGCGGCAGCATCAACCTGCGTGGCGAGGAACTGGTGGGCGCCAAGGCATCCACCATCCGTGCCATCCGCGGCAACGACATCGCGGTGATCTTTCAGGAACCCATGACCGCGATGAACCCGGTGTACACCATCGGTTTTCAGATCGCCGAGGTGATCCGCAGCCACCGGCAGATGACGCCGAAGGCGGCCCGCGCCCGGGCCATCGAACTGTTGGAGATGGTGGAGATCCCCGAGCCGGGGCGGCGCGTGGACTCTTACCCGCATCAGCTCTCCGGCGGGCAGCGACAGCGCGCGATGATCGCGATGGCCCTGGCCAACGATCCCGGACTGTTGATCGCCGACGAGCCGACCACCGCGCTGGACGTGACCGTGCAGGCCGAGATCCTGGAGCTGATGCGTGATCTGCGGGACCGCATCGACGCGGGCATCCTGCTGATCACCCACGACATGGGCGTGGTGGCCGACATCGCCGACCGGATGATCGTGATGAAAGACGGTGTGGTGGTGGAGTCGGGCACTGCGGTGGACGTCTATCAGACGCCGACCCAGCCGTACACCATCTCGCTGCTGGAATCGGTTCCGCATCTAGGTAATCACTCCGACGCCCCGGTTGCCGAGTCGAGCGACGTCGCTGCTCCGGTGGACCCGGTGTTGGAGTTGCGCGACACCATCATCGAATATCCCGGTCGCGGGTCGGCGCCGGCGTTCCGCGCCATCGACGGGGTGTCGTTCCACATCGAACGTTCCGAGGTGGTGGGTCTGGTCGGCGAGTCCGGTTCGGGCAAATCGACCATCGGGCGCGCGGTGGTGGGTCTGCTACCACCCACCGGTGGCGTGATGAACGTGGTGGGACAGAACATGGTCGACGCTGATCGCGCCACCGTGGCCCGTGTGCGCGACGACGTGGCGATCGTGTTCCAGGATCCGGGTTCTTCGCTGAACCCGCGGTTCCCAGTGGGTGAGTCCATCGGAGAACCGTTGCGGCTGAAGCGGAATCTGAAGGGTGCCGCGTTGGACAAGCGGGTGGAGGAGTTGCTCGACCAGGTGAGTCTGTCGTCGTCGATGCGCAACCGCTACCCCCATGAGCTCTCCGGCGGGCAGCGCCAACGCATCGGCATCGCCCGGGCGTTGGCGTTGGGTCCCAAGCTGCTGGTGGCCGACGAGCCGACCTCGGCGCTGGACGTGTCGGTGCAGGCGACGGTGTTGGATCTGTTTGCGCAGTTGCAGCGCGAGTACGGATTCGCGTGCTTGTTCATCAGCCACGACCTTGCGGTGGTGGAGCAGGTGTCTGATCGGATCGCGGTGCTTCAGAACGGCACGCTGATGGAGATCGGGACCACCGATCAGGTGTTGAACGCACCCCGCGCCGACTACACCAAGCGCCTACTGGCCGCTGTCCCAGTCCCCGACCCGGTCGCACAACAGGAACGCCGCAAGGAATGGCTCGCCGCCAACTCCTGATTGCGTTGTGGTCGCTAAGCGAACAACTCCATCAGCTGTCGACGGATGAACGGGGCCTCGGCGCGGTACCAGGGCAGGTATGCGGCCAGCATCACCTGCTCGAAACTGAGCTGCCGCGTCGCCGTCGAATCGAGGTACACGACGGTGCGCACATAAACGCTGGCGCGCAGGTAGCGGGCTTCTCCACAGACCCGACCACTCTTGTCACGGATCCTGAAGCGCACGTAGCCGCGTTTGATCTCCACCGGGATATACAGTGTCGACAGCACAAAGTTCAGAAACGTCACGACAAGCCCGGGACCCCGCCGGAAGAGTCCCGAGAGGACGTGCTCTCGGAAAGACAGGACCACCCCACCAGCAGGGTCGTACATTCGAAAGCGCGTGTTCAGCAGCAACAGGGGGCGATTCCAGCGAGCAGTTGCGACGGGTTGGTCATCCGCAGACTTCACCAGCCAGTTACGCCCGAAGGGATTACTGGGCAGATCGTAGGAGTACGCGATGGTGCCAGTAGCGTCTCCGACGCGATATACCCAACCACCCACCTGTCGCCCCTCGGGGGTCTCACGGTTTGTTGACACGGAATAGCGTTGTGTTCGCTGGCCTGAGGAATCCACATCGAACACAACCGTAGACCCGAACAATCGGCATGGGAACTTGGCGGGCCGATAGAAAGCCGCATCCACGTCGAAGGGCTTGGTGTAGTCGATGTTCGATCGTGACAGACGTATCATTTGGCGGGCCCGCCGCTGGTATCGAGATTGAGCCCGCCGACGCTGGACGTCACGTCGTGCACGACACCATCGATCTTGGAAACCACGTCTTCACGTACCTCCGCGTAGGTTTCACCGATGGGTCCAGGAACTGCACTGGCGAGTTCATCTACCGATGTCGCGCGCATGGTCTCTCCGGCCTGTGGTGCGACAAAGTCGACGCCGTGTTGAATCGCGCCCTTTATCACAACATTGCCCGGCATTGCCTCGTAAAATTTGGGTGTTCTTGGCACCTCGTCGGGCTTTGCTTTCTTGAGAATTTTTTCTTGAACTCTTCTGGTCGCGATCGGAGACGCGACCGCGCCGAGCGCGCTCTGCGCGACGATCTTTGAGGGATCGAAGTGGTTTTCGCCTGTTGCCACGGTCAGCGCGCCCTCTTTGCCAGCTTCCACCGATCCGCCGATCAGAGCACCCTTTACCATGGGTTGGCGCATCACCACGCTGTCCATAATCTTCGCGCGAATGCCCGTGCCGCCCTGCTTCTCCGCAAGCTGGATAAACGTCTTGTTGAGCTGTCCACCAGCTTTGACTGCAAGGTCTTTCGCAACCTTTGTCGCGCCACTTTCAGCAACCTTCTTGGCAGCTTTTTCCGCGACATCCTTCGCGACTGCGGCAAGATTTTTGGCCACCAGCCTCTTGAGGACTGCCCACAACGACATTCGAGTGGCTGCTGCGGCCGCCGGAATCGCCGCGGTAGATCCGCCGAATGTAAACGGGCCGGCCCCCAGAGCCGAGGCCACGGTGGCGGCAAGCATCGCCACGTTGGCTGCGTAGGCGATCTTGCCTTCCAGCGTTGCATCGGCGGCTTGGTCGCACGCGTCGCCGCACGCTTCGAGGTTCTTGACGATTCCGGCCAGGCCGCCTTCGCCCGCAATCGCGTCGAAGTAGGCCTTCATCGCGTCGTGGACATCGCCCTCGATGACCGACCCCAACGCTCCAGCGGCATCCAACGTTTCCTGCGCACTCTGCGAGACACCTTTGGCAGCCTTCGAATACGCCTTCGCCATGTCGCGCAGGGCATCCTCATCTGCCTCCGGCCAGGCATCGAGACCCAGAAACCCGATCACCCATTGCAGTGGTGCCGGCAGCTGCATGCCCATCAGGCGCCGCCCCCGAATGATCCGGCGATGTCCTGATCTTGCGACTGGATCATCTCGGCCGACCGGTGCACCATGGCGGCGGCGTCGACCAGCGCCTGATGTACCTCGGTGAGGTTCGCCATCGTCTGCTCACGCAGTGCCTCATAGCCGGGACCGAACGCCGAGCCCGGTTCGTCGTGGCCCCACACCTCGCTGCCCCTGCCGCCGACATCGGCGTGCAATCCGCTCATTGCCTCACCCGCGGTGGCTGCCGAGTCTTCAAACCTGTTGCCCGACCGGTGCAGTCCCTCGATCGCGACCCGCAACACGTCGCTCATCGATAGTTCCTCTCGGAGTCGCCGTCGCCAGGCATAAACCGCCGTTCCTCTGACTGCGGGCCCGCCATCGATGCCACAGCCTGCCCGGCCAGACCGGCGAGTTCAGGAATTCCTGCCAGCTTCTGCCGAATATTCGCCATACCGGTGGCCTCTTCGATGGCGGCGAGCTTCTCGTTCACCTGGGCCTGCACTTCGCGCGCCGCCTGCTGCGCGGTTTCGGCGATGCGTGAACCCAACGCTTCGGGGCTCAGCTCGCTGTAGGCGTCGCGGTCGATGTCGACCTGGATGACCACACCGTTCGCATTCACCCACACCTCCACCAGGCGGTCGTACGACCGGGCGCTGGCCGTCAGCGCCAACGCCTGCGCCCGCAGCGCCGTCACCCGTTGCAGCATCGCGGTCACCTGCCCGCCCAGCGCATCGAGGCCATCCTGGGTGGGTTCGATGTCAGGGAACTCGTTGCTCACGTTGCTGTTCCTCTCTCGAGATCGACGTGGCGGCTACGCGCCAATCTACTTCTCAGACGCAAACACCCGGCCCGTGGTTCCACCGGTCTGCGAAGCAGTCGGATTCACTTGCACGGGCCGCCCCGGTTCGCACGGTCTGGGTTCGTTCGCACAGTCGGGTTCCGTTCGCACGCCGCATGCGCCGTGCGAAACGGCATGCGCCGTGCGAAACCACGACAAGTTCAGCGGAGGGGCGCACCCGTGCCGCCACCCCGAACGGGGCGGTCGTCGGTGGTGTCGAGGTTGAGGCCACCGATCACCGTCGGTGCCACCTCCTGCTCTCCGCCCACGATCTCCTCGCCGTTGGCCTTGGAGTTCAGGTAGCGGGCGGTCTTGTGGCCCTTACCTTCACCGCCCTCTCCGCCCGGCCGGGCACCGCCCATGGGCGCACCACCCATCGCCCCCGGCGCGCCAGGGCGACCGTTCTGCAATGCAGCCTGCTCAGCAGCCACCATCTTCTCCGCCGCACCCATCGCACCGGCGCGCGCCTGTAACGCCTTCTCTGCCGCCGCGGCACCACCGAGGCCACCACCAGCACCGCCGCCCCCGCCGCCTCCCTTGCCCATCGCGGCGGCTGCTTTCGCGGCGCGCTCGGCGGCAGCTTTCTCGGCATTGGCCAACGCACTCGCAGACCGGGTGGCGGCCGACCCTGCCCCCTTGCCTGCGCCGTTCAATCCCTTCGCCGCGTTACCTGCCTGAGACGCCGCCGACTGCGCAGCACCCGCCGGGTTCCCCGCCGCAGCCTTCGCCGCCGCCTGCTGAGCCGCCGCCGTCTTCGCCGCAGCCTCCTTCGCCACCGCATCGGCATTCGCAGCGCGCGTCAACTGCGCTGCGTTCTTCCCAGCGGCAGAAGTGGGCGTGCCACCAGTGCCCGTTGAACCGGGGCCCGACGGACCAGACGGCCCGGGCGAAGTCGACTGCAACGTCTTAGGGATAGATGCCGCACCTTTGTTGCCCACCGGTTGTCCGGGCAACCCCATCGGCACCAGCGCGCCGACCGGGGACTGCGGATCAGGGATATTGCCCAACCTTGTCCCTGCTGCTGCGACCCCAGGGTTGTAACTGGCAGTGATTTGGGATCGTGCCCACTGCTCGATGTCGGCATTCTTCTTGGCGAACGCCGCGAAAGCAATCGTAGATCCCGCGTTTACCGAAGACTCCTTCGCGTCATCGAGCATCTTTTTCAGCTCGGCGAAACGCAGCTTATTGTTTTCCACGGTCCGGGACCAGCCGTCAATTACTCGACCGTTTGTGAAGGCCTGCTCCACGACTTTGTCGGATGTGTCAACAAAACCTTGCATACCGGACCGTATCGCATCCTTGGCTGTTCCCGTCCAGGATCCGTCCTGAAACAGTTTGTCGATCTCAGTGTGAAACTTACCCATCACGGCGTCGAGATCTCTCGTCACCTGCAGCCAGTTCTCGCCAAGGGCCCGAACTTTATCCGTTTCTGCCGGCTGCGACATAGCGTAACCCCAGTCAGTGAGCGCGCCCGCAGCTGCCTCGATGGTGACGTCACAGGGGAATCTTCCCGCGACAGGCGCCCTCATAGTCTTTGGATCACTCGACTTGACTGACGGCGACGTACTCCCGGATCCGACTTTCGGATATCCGCGCGCTGTATCGCTATTAGAAGCGAGGTGCCGAGCGTTCTCCTCATCTTGATCAGTAATTCGCAAACCAGCCTGGCGGACAGCATCGCGCATCTCGGTCATTGCGTCCGACAGTCGCTGAAGCGCAGAAATAAACACATCGGCTAGATCGGCTAGCGCTGTCTGAATATTTCTTGCAGAAACGAAGTCTCCAGCAGAGCCGGTGTCCTTCAGCCTCTGTGCGCTGTTTAGGATTTCAAGGAGCAAGACCGACGCCTCGTTGCATTGCCGACAAATCGCCCGTGCAGTCTCGGGATCAAACTTCATGGCCGAATCGGAGATTATCTGCTGAAAAATATTGTGCTCGGTCATCAAAATCTACCTCTGTTTAATTTGCGCGCATCTGAATGGGCTTTCTGGGCAAGTACGGTAACACCGCGCGCGCTGCTCCGATAGCTTTCGAGCACGAGTCGAGGTCTCCTTGCCGATAAGCAATTACAGTCGAAACAGCCGTTCCGTAGAAGGTTCCCCAGACGACATTGCAGGTGGAGAAATTTTCACCATCGTCACCGTCGAGTTTATAGCTTGTTCCCAAGACATTCGATCCCAGTTCAATATTATTTTTCAGAATCTTTCTTCTCTCGCCGCCGGTCACCTCCGCAAGAGTAGATGCCTGGACACTAATCGTCAGACCAATCGACCCGCCGGTCTGGAATTCCTCACTCTGCATACTGCATGCCTGCAGGAATTTGTGTTGCCCTCCGAAGGCATTTTGCTTCCTTACCATTCCGAGGGCCTTGGTAACAGAGTCGGGCAGGAACTTACAAACGTAAGGAATTAGCCTGACGTATGGATTTCGATCTCCGGCTATAGTCGTGACAACACCGGTCATATCCTTGTTGGAGTTGACGTCCTCGATGGAGTCCTTCACCACACCGGCCGAGGTCGGGAGTTTCTCAACGCTGGGTGACCCATCTGAGCAGCCTGCCACCACCAGCACGGCTGTCACCGACACAGCGGCATATGCCGCCCTGAACCCGCGCCCGCACCGGGCCATCATGTCTCCTCTGTTCATGCCGACACCACTGCGGCATCGTGTCGTTTCTTGGTCGCGTTGATCGCCTTGTTCAACAAGGTTGCGAGCTTCTTCCCGTCCACGCCGACCGCGAGGGCCGGGGTGTCCACCACAAGTGCGTAGCACCCGTCACCAGCCACATCGGCGATCTGGATTTCCTGTTTATGGGGCCGACGCCCATCAGCTATGGATCCGACCTGCACCGTTACATATGCGGCATACGCCTGCGGCAGATGAACAAACGCCGCGCCCGCGGTGTCGCGCCGAGCACGAGGCGACACGGACAACTCCGTCGTATTCAGCCAATTCTCGACGTCCATCGCAACATCTAGGTCCTGGGGTAGGCGCCCAGCGAAACCAGACAACGGGAGCGATGCCACCAGCCGCGACGTCCACGCCTCGAAATCCACGCGGGTCACCGTCACATCGCCACCGACAGAAACCACCAATCCCGGAGCCTGGCGAGCGATGAACGCCGACTGCGACACCCCATCCCATGCCGAGTAGATCCTCGACAGCGTCGGCTCACGTTCAGTGTCTGACGATTCTGCACCCAGAATCTCAAAGCTGTACCGCGGCTTGGTGAATGCGGTGAATGCCGCTTCCTTCAACGCGGTGGACTCGGCCGCCAACTGGGCCAACAGTCGCTTGTCGGCCAACCGCGCCAGATCACCGTTGTCGAAGTGCTCGGGACCGTCATAAGCGAATGCCGGGTATGGTGCGGCATCACGCTGCTCCCACAGCAGCCGAAACTCCCGCGTGGACAGCACCCAGCTGTTCGCATCGGCCATCACTGCACACCTGCGGCGGGAAGGGCGGAATGGTAGAGGTTGTCGACGATCTCGCGCGATCGGCGTTCGCAGCCATCGATGTAGCCGACAAGTGCCTCGGGAACCGATCGGCGCAGCTGGGCAATGGTGGTCGTGCGTTCGACCGCGAGGTCATCGAGCCCCGTCGCTGCGGCGCGAACACCACGCGCCAGCGCCTCGAGGAGTTCACCCACCTCACGCAGCGCCCCCGCATACGCTGTGATCGCAGCATCGAGTCGGTGCACCGCCTCGGCGATGTCGACTGCGGCAGATGCGTTGGGCTCCAAAGCATCCCACGATTCGACCGTCTCGATACGCCAGCGGGTACCGATGTCGAGCAGTTCCACCGACGCGGCAACCCAGGCGGCCGCACAGACCCGAACCGCACCGGCGTCGACCCCGGCGAAACATTCCCGCAACCCCTCGAACGTCTGCGACGGCAGGAAGAATTTGGGAAGCGCAGCGACAACCTCGCTCGGGAACTGCTCACCGCTGGGCCACTGACTCCACCCGACCACATCCGTGGCCGCCAACACCGTCGACAGCTCGGTCAGCGCAGATAGCGCGACCCCCCCCCGACGTGAAATCTCAGCCGAAAATTCAGCGCCCCTCGGCAAGGAGTGCACACCACGCAGAGAGGCCAGAGCCGAAGAATTCACGACCAGACGACGCACACCTTCGCCAGCCTGCACCGACGGGCCCGCGATGAGGGCAGCCAGGGTGCGATCCACCGACTCCGACCCGCCACCGGCAACGCTTGCCAACGGTTCACCCGACGCCATCGACACTCCTTCGTCTTCTCCTGCTCAGACGTCCCCAGTCCACCCGTGGTTCCACCTCACCGGAAGTCGAAGAAATCCTAACCCGGCCGCACACCCTTGCGACTGGTGCCGAAGCGCCCGCGACACTCACATGTGCCGGGCCCACGGCCTGGCGACCTGACTGCAACCGTCTTCCAACGTGACTACCCTCACCATGGAGAGCAGAGCCGCTTCGTCGAAAGGTGTTCCCGCGATGTCCAGTGCGACCGACCAGCCGAGCCCGGCCCAGGCCTACCCGCCGCCGGCGGAGTTCGCGGCCGCGGCCATTGCCACGGCCGATCTCTACGACGAGGCCGACGCGGACCGACTGGCGTTCTGGGCCAAGCAGGCGCACCGGCTGCAGTGGGACACCGACTTCACCGACACCCTCGACTGGTCGGGTGCGCCGTTCGCGAAATGGTTCGTCGGCGGCAAGCTGAACGTGGCCGCCAACTGCCTGGACCGTCACGTCGAGGCAGGCAACGGCGACCGGGTGGCCATCCACTGGATCGGCGAGCCCGGCGACAGCCGCGACATCACCTACTCCCAGCTGCTGGGCGAGGTGAGCAAAGCCGCCAACCTCTTCACCGAGCTCGGCTTGCAGGCCGGCGATCGGGTGGCCGTCTACATGCCGATGGTCCCCGAGGCCATCGTCACCATCCTGGCGTGCGCGCGACTGGGCCTGCCGCACTCCGTCGTCTTCGCCGGGTTCTCCGCAGGTGCCTTGCGCTCGCGCGTGGACGATGCGCAGGCCAAGCTGGTCGTCACCACCGACGGGCAGTTCCGGCGGGGTCAGCCGGCTCCACTGAAGGCCGCCGTCGACGAGGCGCTGGGCACCGGTGACACCGCGGCCGCATCGGTCGAGCACGTGCTGGTGGTCAAGCGCACCGGCCACGACCCCGACCTGAACTGGGTGGACGGGCGTGACCTGTGGTGGCACGACACGGTCGACAAGGCCGCAGACACCCACGCCTACACCGCATTCGACTCCGAGCACCCACTGTTTCTGCTCTACACCTCGGGCACCACCGGCAAGCCCAAAGGCATCCTGCACACCTCCGGCGGATACCTCACCCAGGTCAGCTACAGCTTCCACAACGTGTTCGACCACCGCCCCGAGACCGACGTGTTCTGGTGCGGCGCCGACATCGGCTGGGTGACCGGGCACAGCTACCTGGTCTACGGGCCGCTGTCGAACGGGGCCACCGAGATCGTCTACGAGGGCACCCCCAACTCGCCCAACGAGCACCGGCACTTCGAGATCATCGAAAAATACGAGGTCACAACGTATTACATCGCGCCTACGCTGATCCGCACCTTCATGAAGTGGGGCCGGGAGATCCCCGACGCCCACGATCTGAGCTCGCTGCGACTGCTGGGCAGCGTGGGCGAACCGATCAACCCCGAAGCGTGGCGGTGGTATCGCAACGTGATCGGCGCCGACCGCTGCCCCATCGTCGACACGTGGTGGCAGACCGAGACCGGCGGCATGATGGTGTCCCCGCTCCCCGGGGTGACCGCCACCAAACCCGGCTCGGCCATGCGGCCGTTGCCCGGGATCAGCGCGAAAATCGTTGACGACCAGGGCAATCCGGTCCCCACGGGCGAGCAGGGCTTCCTGGTGATCGACAAGCCGTGGCCGTCGATGCTGCGCGGCATCTGGGGCGACAACGACCGCTACGTGGACACCTACTGGTCGCGGTTCGCCGAGCAGGGCTGGTACTTCGCCGGCGACGGCGCACGCTACGACGCCGACGGTGCGTTGTGGGTGCTGGGCCGCATCGATGACGTGATGAACGTGTCCGGGCACCGCATCTCCACCTCCGAGGTGGAATCCGCGCTGGTCAACCACCCCTCGGTGGCCGAGGCCGCGGTGATCGGCGCATCCGATGAGACCACCGGACAAGGCATCGTCGCATTCGTCATCCTGCGCGGCAACGCCACCGACACCGGCGACGCACTGATCAAAGAGCTGCGTGATCAGGTGGCCGTCGACATCTCGCCGATCGCCAAGCCGCGCGAGATCTACGTCGTCCCAGAGCTCCCCAAGACCCGCAGCGGGAAAATCATGCGGCGCCTACTCAAAGACGTCGCCGAGGGCCGCGAACTGGGCGACACCTCCACGCTGGTCGATCCCACGGTCTTCGAGAACATCCGCAAGCAGAAGTAGCGGCGGCTGGGCTCGTCCTCGACAAACCGTGAGGCGTTGAGAACGCGTTAAGATCATCGGCGGTGCGCCGGGAAGTCTGGTCGGCAACACCTTTGTCATGCCGTAAGTGCGTGGCACCGACCAGGAGGCCGCCGCCATCACGTTCTCTCGACTGACCCCACCCAACCCGAGTGAGTTCGCGCGCTACCTGCGCACCGAGACGTTCGGTGGGATCGTGCTGCTCGCCGCCGCCGCAGTAGCGCTGGTGTGGGCCAACTCGCCGTGGTCGCATGCCTACATCTCGTTGCGGGACAGTCACATCGGCGTCGATGTGTTCAAACTCGACCTGACTGTCGGGCACTGGGCGCAAGAGGCGCTGCTGGCGGTGTTCTTCTTCGTTGCCGGCCTGGAACTCAAGCGCGAGATCGTGTTGGGCGAGTTGTCCGAGCGCAAACAGGCTCTGCTCCCCGCAGCGGCCGCGATCGGCGGGGTGGTGATACCGGTACTGATCTGTCTGGGAATCGGTTGGGGCACCCCCGGGATCGAGAAGGCGTGGGCCATCCCGGCGGCCACCGACATCGCGTTCGCCCTCGGCGTGCTGGCGCTGGTCGGGTCTCGAATTCCATCCAGCGCGCGAGTGTTTCTGTTGGCGCTGGCGGTGGTCGACGACCTCATCGCCATCGCCATCATCGCCGTCGTGTTCACCGACACCCTCAACCTGTGGGCATTGCTGGCAGCCGGCGCTTCCTTCCTTCTCTACTGGTGGCTGCAGCGAGCACGGGTCCGCTCGTCACTGATCTACGTGCCGCTCGCGGTGGTGGCCTGGGTCGCCACCTACAACGCGGGGATCCACGCGACCGTCGCCGGTGTGGCACTGGGCCTGCTGACTCGGGTACGTGCCGATCCGGGCGAGAACGACAGCCCGGGCGCTCGACTGGAGCACCGCATCCAGCCCATCTCGGCCGCGGTCTGCGTACCACTGTTCGCGCTGTTCGCCGCCGGCGTGCCGGTGACCAGCGAGGTGATGGGCGCCGTCTTCTCCGACCCCATCGCGCTGGGTGTGATGGTCGGGTTGGTGGTGGGCAAACCACTCGGCATTTTCGGGACCAGTTACGCGCTGCTAAAGATGGGGTTGGCGGACAAACCTGAGGGCTTTTTCACCCGAGATCTGGCAGCGGTGGCCATCCTCGGCGGTATCGGCTTCACCGTCAGCCTGCTGATCGCAGAGCTGGCCCTGCCGGTGGACCAAGCCGAACAGGCCAAGGCCGCGGTGCTGGTGGCCTCACTGGCGGCCTCGCTGGTCGGCTCGGCCGCGCTGGTGCGTCGAGGGCGGGTTCACAAACGACTTCTGGAGGAGTGAGAGTGCATGCGCGGCAACCACTATCACCACTTGATATTCGGTGACCACGCACTGGCCCGCCAACGCGACACCGGAAGCTACGCCGCCTACGGCGCGGCGACCGAACGCCCCGACGACGGACCCGATGCAGTCGGTGACCGTGAGATCGCGATGTTCACAGCAGCTTTCGCGTTCCACATGGCCACCGTCAGCCCGGCCGGGTGGCCCTACATCCAATACCGCACCGGACCGGCCGGGTTCGTCCACCACCTGGGCGGCAACCGATTCGGGTTCGCCGATCACCACGGCAACGATCAGTTCGCCACGATCGGCAACATCGAATCCGACGCCGCCGCCCACCCCGAGATCACCGGCGGTCGAGTGGCACTGTTCCTTGCCGATCACCCCCGACGCATCCGGGTGAAGATGTTCGGTCGCGCCACCGTGATCGACGCCGCCGCCGATCCCGCCCTCCTGGATCGGCTGGGCATCCTGCCCCACGGTGGCCGCATCGCCGCGCGCACCGAGCGGTCCATCGTCATCGACGTCGAAGCCGTCGACTGGAACTGCTCACGCAGCATGATCCCGCTGTACGACGCCGACTACGTCCGAGCGCTCAATGTCGCCCACGCCGAACAGTCCGCCGACCTGCAGGCCACGATCGACCGGCTCACCACCGAACTCGAGACGCTGAGGTCGCCGCGCGCAACGCCGTGAACACTTCACGACCGCCCGGGCAGTCGCCCACCACTGCACGTGGCACCATGAAGGCCGACACAAGCGAGGAATGATCTTCGATGGAGGAACCGCAGTGAGCCTGGACGACCGTGGACCCGCCGGCGTGAGCCGCGACGTCACCTCGATCCCACTGAGCGACCCGCACAACCCGGCCGAGCAGTCCATCGGTGGCCTGGTCAAAGATGCGACCGCCCAGATGTCGACGCTGCTGCGCGCCGAGGTGGAGCTGGCCAAGACCGAGCTGGTCGGCGAGGCCAAGAAGGCCGGGATCGGTACCGGGCTGATCGTCGTCGCGCTCACCCTGGCCCTGTACGCCAGCTTTTTCTTCTTCTTCTTCCTCGGTGAGCTGCTGGACGTGTGGCTGCCCCGGTGGGCTGCCTTCGGCATCGTCTTCCTCATCCTGCTGGTCGTGGTGATCGTCGCCGGGCTGCTGGGCTACCGCTTTTTCAAGAAGCTCACCGGACCCAAGAAGACCATCGCCTCGGTCAGCTCACTGACCTCGGTGCTGCCGGGCGACAAGGACGGTGCCCTCGACGTCACGCTGACCAAAGCCGACCGCGGCCGCTGACCGAACGCCACCCAACCCTGCGATGACCGCCCCCGATCCGTCATCGGTGCGCTTCGAGGGTGACTGGACCCATCTCGACGTTCGCGCCAACGGGATCCGATTTCACGCCGTCGAATGCGGTACCGGCATCGCCGACCGTCCGCTGGTGTTGCTGCTGCACGGATTCGGCGAGTTCTGGTGGAGTTGGCGGCATCAGATGCCGCTGCTGGAGGCGGCCGGATACCGCGCGGTGGCGCTGGACCTACGCGGCTACGGCGACTCCGACAAGCCGCCACGCGGGTACGACGGCTGGACCCTGGCCGGCGACACCAACGCATTGATCCGCTCACTGGGACACACCCGTGCCCACCTGGTGGGCCACGCCGACGGCGGTCTGGTGTGTTGGGCTACCGCCACCTTGCACACCCGGGCGGTCGCCTCCATCACGGTGATCGGCTCCCCACACCCCCGCGCACTGCGAAAAGGAGTGTCGCGCAACACCGCCCAACGCAAGGCGTTCATGGGCGGATTCCTGGGCAACCAGCTGCCACGCTCAGCCGAGCGGACCCTCACCCGCGACGACGGCGCGTTCATCGCCGACATGTTCGCCCGCCAGACCGCGCCGCCGTGGCGACGAACCGACGACTACGCGATCACCGTCGAACACAACCGATCGGCGGTACAGATCCCCGGTGTGGCCTACTGCAGCCTGGAGTACCGCCGCTGGGCGTTCCGGTCGCAGCTGCGACCCGACGGCTACAAGTTCATGAAGCTGATGGACCAGCGGTTGACCATCCCGACGCTGGCCCTGCGCGGAGCACTGGACCGCTACATGCTCGCCGAGACGGTCACCGACAGCCGCCCGTACGCCGCCAACTTCAGATATGCCCAGATCGACGACGCCGGACACTATGCGCACCAGGAGAATCCGGGGCTGGTGCAGCAGCACCTGCAACGCCACCTGGACACGATGCTCTCCAGCTGAACAGGTCTGACCGCGTCAGGACCGGATGCAGTTGTCGGTCCCCACCGCGGCGTCGCTGGTCTGCGCCGACCGCAACGCCGGTGCCACCTGTGCGGCAGTCAGCACGAACCCGGTCTCACTGCTGGTGTCCTCGGCCGCACCGAACACCACGCCGAGGACCTCGCCCGCGGAATTGATGAGTGGCCCACCAGAATTGCCCTGCCGGATGAGACCTCGCACGGTGTACACCTCGCGACGCACCTGAGCATCACGGTAGATGTTGGGACCCGACAGGTTGACCACCTCACGCACCCGTTGCGGGCTGGCCGTGAACGGACCGGCCTCGGGGTAGCCCAGTGCGATGGCGTCGGTGCCGGTGGGGGCGGCGCGACCCACGAACGACAGCGCCGGCACCGCGAGCCCGGGAACGGCCAGCACGGCGACATCGACGTCGCTGTCGAAGTAGATGACGCGGGCGGGCAACACCCGAGTGCCCGCGGTCACCTTCAGCGACCGCGTACCGGCCACCACGTGGGCGTTGGTCATCACCCGTTCGGCAGCGACCACGAATCCGCTGCCTTCCAGAGCCTGGTTGCAACTCGGTGCGACGCCCTCGATCTTGACGACGCTCCGGCGCACCGAGGCGACC
This sequence comes from Williamsia sp. CHRR-6, assembly GCF_018474015.1. Taxonomy (GTDB): domain Bacteria; phylum Actinomycetota; class Actinomycetes; order Mycobacteriales; family Mycobacteriaceae; genus Williamsia_A. Next base: position 321,828 of record NZ_JAHCSG010000003.1, read on the forward strand.
ACCGGGTTGTCGGCCAACGCCATGTCGGGCGGGTCGACATTGGTGATGGGGGTGCGCCCGAACGGGCCGATGACCTGCGGCAACCCGGAGTCGTCGAGCAGCGACCCGAAGTCGGCGGGGATCTTGCGCAGCCATTCTGGGGCCACCGAGTCGACACCCTTGAACACCGTCGACCCGCTGACCGCCTCGGCCACCGCCGGCTCGGCGGAGCTGGACACCGGGATGGCCAGCAGCCAGCCCGCCACCAGCACCGCCACCGCCTGCAGCAGCGACCCGATGGCGCTGTCGGTGCGACGCGCCCCGACCGACCGGATGCCGCTGCGCGCCGCACGTCCGAGCACCATGCCCGCGGCCTCACCGATGACCACCAGCAACACCAGCAGCGTCACCCCCACCACCAGCCGCCACCGCCGGTCACCGATGTGGTCGATCACGTGCGGCGCCAACAGGATTCCCGCAAGTGCGCCGAGGATGACGCCGAAGAACGCCAGACCTGAGGCCACCGCGCCCTGGCGGTAGCCCGACGACGCGGCGACCAGGGCCACGAAGATCACCCCGATGTCGAGCCAGGTGGATCCGCTCATCGTTGACCCGCCCGTTCCAACATCTCCCCGAGGTCGCGAATGTCCTCGGTGTCCCAGGGTTGCGTCCAGCCGGCGGTGGTGAAGATGGCGTCGAGCAACCCACCGGTGAAACCCCACACCAGCATGTCGTTCACCCAGAACGCCGGGCCTCGATAAAGTCGGCCCCCCATGACCGACCGCTGCACCTGAAATCGGTTGTCCGGGTTCAACAGATCGGCCACCGGGATGCGCGCGACGGTGGCCGTCTCACCCGGATCGACCGCACGCACCGGCCCGGGCACCGGCCAGTGCGCCACGACCGGGATGACGTCGAACCCCGACGGTGGCACCGGAAACGAGGGCAACTGGGCCACCGGACGCACCTCGGCGGGGTCGAGAGCGGTCTCCTCCTGCGCCTCCCGCAGCGCGGTGCCCACCGGGAACACATCGCCAGGATCGCGGGCGCCGCCGGGGAACGCGACCTGACCGGCATGATTGCGCAGCGTGCGGGCACGTGCGGTCAACAACAGATCGGCGTCGGCGGGCGGCCCCGCCGCGTCACCGACGTCGGTCGAGCCGGCGAACAGCACCAGCACCGCGGCCGGTCGGCCGTTACGCATCAGTGCGGTCTGCAGGGCCGCAGCGCGGTTGTGAGGGCGAGCATCGACCGACTCGGTCACCCCGTGCACGCCAGTCGCCAACGGCCGCAACCAGATCGGGATGTCCTCGACCGGCACCAGCGGCCCCGGCGCGGTGGTGGCCAGGTCGTCGGCGGTCACCGCGCAACGCCGAGGTAGGTCGAGACGGCATTCGACACCGCTTGTTCGTCGGAGAACACCGTGGGCAGCACCTTGGCGACACTGCCATCCGCTCGCAGCAGGATGCTCACCGGGTAGGCCCGGGGAGCCTGCAGAGCAGCCGCGATACGCGACTCGGTGTCCACCACCGACGGCAACCGCACCCCGAGGTCGGACAGCATGTCCAGCGCAAGGACCGGGTTCTCCGATCCCTCACGCGCCTGCACCGCCAACACCCGCACATCGGTACCCGCGCGTGCGGCGTAGGCGGCGATGGTGGGCAGCTCACGTCGACACGGCAGACACCACGGCGCCCAGAAATTGATCAGCGTGGGGGTACCGGCCAGCGCCGCACCGAGATCCACCGTCCCGGGGAACCCCAGGCACGGGGCACTGACCCCTCTCAGCGCTGCAGTCGCCGGTGGCGCCGCGGTCGCGCTCGGGCACGGTGCCAGGGCGGCGCGGGTCCGTGCCGCGGCCAGTGCACCGGCGTCGATCGGGGTGGGGGCACCGTCCACCGCGGACGGCGGACCGGCCGACAGCCCGCTGTCAGTGCCCTCGTCGCGGGGCCAGATGGCCACGATCAAGGCGATCACCACCACCAGGGCCGCGATCGACCAGCGCACCGACGACGGGATGGACGACAGTCGAGTGATCACATCTCACATCCCGGCCAGGGCCAGCAGGTGTGGCGTCTCCGGACCCTTCACCAGCTTCGCCGCGGCCTCCTTGTCGGTGGGACCCTCCCCGAACGAGGGACAGTCGGTGGCCAGCACGCACACCCCGCAGGCGGGCTTCTTGGCGTGGCAGACCCGGCGGCCGTGGAAGATCACCCGATGCGACAGCTCGGTCCACTGTGTGCGTTCGATCAGCTCGCCGACCGCATGTTCGACCTTCACCGGGTCGGTCTCGGTGGTCCAGTTCCAGCGGCGCACCAGCCGGCCGAAATGGGTGTCGACCGTGATGCCCGGGACCCCGAAAGCATTGCCCAGCACCACGTTCGCTGTCTTGCGGCCGAACCCCGGCAGCGTCACCAGATCCTCGATACGACCTGGCACCTCACCGTCGAACCGTTCCAGCAGCGCCTGTCCCAGCCCGATGATCGAGGTCGCCTTGTTGCGGTAGAAGCCGGTCGAACGGATCAGCTCCTCGAGTTCGGTGCGGTCGGCGCCGGCGTAGGCCGCCGCGTCGGGGTAGCGGGCGAACAGCGCCGGGGTGACCATGTTGACCCGCACGTCGGTGCACTGCGCCGACAGGATCGTCGCCACCGACAGCTCGAGGGGGGTGGTGAAGTCGAGCTCGCAGTACACCTCGGGGAACGCCGTGGCCAGCGTGCGGTTCATCCGCCGGGCCCGACGCACCAGACCGGTGCGGGTCTTGTCCGTTTTCACCCCCTCAGACTACTGAGGACCGCCGGGAAGCATCGCCGCAGAAGTCGAGCACCACACCGAAAAGCTTCGGTCCGATAACACTTGGTCACGGCGCCGCCGTTCGAGACGAAGCCGAGACAATGGTGGTGTTGACTCCAGGATCATGCACGGACTTGCAGTATTGCTCTTCCCGGCAGTGCTGATGCTCTTCGCACTGGTGATGGAGCGCATGGAAAACGAGGTCGATCAGGTGAGCGTCCACCGCGACCAGGTCGAGGAGTTCCTCGACCGCGCCGAACCCGATGAGATGACCACGCTGGCGGTCGACGGTTTTCCCGCTGCTCTCGAAGAGTTCCGCCACCGCCGCGACGCCCTGAACCACCCCAGCGATGAATCCGACGAACGGCCCAGCCGCGCCAGCTGACAAAACCCGCGCGTCGCTTGCGGGTTCACCCTCGACCACGGTGATCTTGGCCGTAGGATCGTGTGTGGTGTGATCCACGCTGGCTGAGGAAATCGACAGCGCCGCGGTCACGTTCTCGTGGAGCGGGTGAGCGTTGCCCGCCAGCACCCTCGGAAAGGGGCGTACGTGGAGGAAGTACTGGCCAGGGCCGGCATCTTTCAAGGAGTCGAGCCGAGTGCCGTTGCCGCACTGACCAAGCAGCTCCAGCCTGTGGATTTCCCGCGCGGTCACGTCATCTTCAACGAGGGCGAACCCGGAGACCGGCTCTACATCATCCTCAACGGCAAGGTGAAGCTCGGCCGCCGCTCGCCGGATGGCCGCGAGAACCTGCTGACCATCATGGGCCCGTCGGACATGTTCGGCGAGCTGTCCATCTTCGATCCGGGCCCACGCACGTCGTCGGCCACCACGGTGACCGAGGTGCGCGCGGTGTCGATGGACCGCGACGCCCTCAAGGCGTGGATCGCTGATCGGCCCGAGATCGCCGATCAGCTGCTCCGAGTGTTGGCCCGTCGCCTGCGCCGCACCAACAACACCCTCGCCGACCTCATCTTCACCGATGTCCCCGGTCGCGTGGCCAAGCAGCTGCTGCAGCTGGCCCAACGGTTCGGCACCCAGGAGGGCGGCGCGCTGCGCGTCACCCATGACCTCACCCAGGAGGAAATCGCCCAGCTGGTCGGCGCCTCCCGTGAGACGGTCAACAAGGCTTTGGCCGACTTCGCTCAGCGTGGCTGGCTGCGCCTGGAGGGCAAGAGCGTGCTGATCGCCGACTCCGAGCGGCTGGCTCGTCGCGCCCGCTGACCCTGATTTTTCCGGTCCCACCTGGTCAGGTCAGCAGGTCGGCTCGCTGCCGCGAAAACGGTGGTCGTCCGTCCGGCCGGGTGCAGACGACATTGCAACCTCGACCTGTGCCATGGTCGTGATGTGACACAACCCCATGCCCGACCGGCCACGTCTGTCTCCGGCACCGCCGATGACTCGTGGATCGGTGACGCATCGGCATTCGAGCTGGGTTCGGCCATCGGCGACGGACGCGTCAGCTCGCGTCGCGTCGTCGAGTTCCACATCGACATCCTGCGGGCGCGGTCGGATTTCGGGGCGATGGCGCGTGACCGGTTCGACGTCGCGCTTGCCGAGGCCGACGCTGTCGATGCGGGCCCGAAGTCGGCCGACCGGCCGCTGCTCGGGGTGCCCTGCACCATCAAAGAGTCGATCCCGGTTGCCGGAATGCCGCACACCGCCGGATTGTCCAGCCGCATCGGGGTCATCGCCGACTCCGATGCGCTTGCCGTGCAACGTCTTCGCGACGCCGGTGCCATCATCGTGGGTGTCACCAACACCGCCGAGCTGTGTCTGGGCATCGAGAGCACCAACCGCGTGTACGGCCGAACCTCCAATCCCTATGACAAGAACCGGGTCTCGGGCGGTTCGTCCGGCGGTGAGGGTTGCGCCATCGGCGCCGGCGGCATCCCGTTCGGTCTCGGCGGCGACACCGGCGGTTCCATCCGCATCCCGTCGTTCTACTGCGGCGTGTTCGGGCACAAGCCTTCTCCTGGTCTGGTGCCTGCCAACGAGTCGATCCCGTCACTGGCCAGAGGCGACGAGGTCGACCTCCTCGAGACGCTCGGGCCGATGGCGCGACGAGGCTCCGACCTGATGCCCCTGCTGCAGGTGCTGGCCGCCGATCCCGACGGACGTCGTTGTGGCACGGTCGAATCGGTGGCACTTGAGGGCCTGCGGGTGGTCATTCCCACGAAGTCGAGCTATCTACGTCCGATGGACCGGTCGGTGCGTGACGCCCGTGACGCCGCCGGACGAGCACTCGCCGACCGCGGTGCCGACGTGGTGTGGCAGCCCCTGCCGGCGATGCGCACGGTGATCGCGAGCTATCTGATGGAGCTGCGCCGCCACGCGGGTACCTCGGTGATGAGCCTGTTCGACTCGTTCGGCGACCGCCCGCGGCATCGAACCCCGGCGCTGTTGCGCGCCAACAGCGTTCAACTGCAGCTGGCGATGATCGGCGATCGACTGCCCGAGCTGTTGCCCGGCCCGGCGCGATCACTGATCGACCGGTACGCACGCGAGCTCGCCGAGGAGGTGGCCGCCGCCATCGGCGAGGGTGGCGTGATGCTGCACCCGCCGCCACCGCAACCCGCACCGCTGCACAACCGAACCCTGGCCCGACCATGGCTGTTCGGCGGTGCCGCGGTCTTCAACATGCTGGGGATGGCGGTCACGCAGGTCCCGATCGGGTTCAGCCCGCGCAACCTTCCGGTCGGTGTGCAGGTCGCTTCACAACCCGGGAACGACCACGTCACCATTGCCGTCGCACTGGAACTGGAGAAGGCGTTCGGCGGGTGGGTTCCACCGCACGCGGTCGCGGCGCGGCAGTAGCGTGGCCGGGGTGACCGATCCGACCGATCCCGCCCCGCCGACATCCTCGCCCCCGCTGCGCATCGGGGTGATCGGCGGCGGGCCGTGGGCCCGCGAAACCCACATCCCGGCTCTCGCCGCGCATCCCGGCGTCACCCTGACCGGGGTGTGGACCCGCCGACCAGCGGCCGCCGCTGAACTCCCCACGCCCCGATTCGACTCGGTGGAAGCCTTGTTCGAGGCGTGCGACGCGGTGTCGTTCGCGGTGCCGCCGCAGGTGCAGGCGCAGGTGGCCATCGCGGCGGCCCGGGCCGGCAAACACGTCATCCTCGACAAGCCGATCGCCGGGGACCTGGACACCGCCCGCGCACTCGCAACGGCCATCGCCGAGGCCGACGTGCGATCCGTTGTCACTTTCACGCGTCGATTCGCCCCGGAGACAAAGCAATTCGTGGCTGCAGCCCGAGCCGGGCGGTACGGGGGCGGGATGGCCCGCTGGATCTCCGGGGCGCTGCTGGCCGAGAAGTACGCCGGGTCGCAGTGGCGTCACGATCACGGCGCCATCCTCGACATCGGACCCCACGTGTTCGATCTGCTCGACGCTGCCCTGGGTCCGATCACCGCGGTGGTCGACGCCTGCCACGTCGGTGACGGAGATCTGTGGCAGGTCACCCTCGATCACCAGACCGGTGCCACCTCGGTGGCGCAGATGGCTCTGAAGGTCCCGGCCCGGCCGACGGTCAACGAGTTCTCCGTCCACGGGGTGGACGGCGTGGTGTCGCTGACCGGCCGCGTGACCGAGTCACCGGCGTGTTTTGCGGTGTTGATCGACGAGTTCCTCGCCGCCGTGGCCACCGGCACCGAGCACGAGCTGAACGTGCAACGGGGACTTCACATCCAGCAGATCATCGAGTCGGTGCGCGACCGCGTCCGCTGAGCCAGACGTATCCTCGTGTCCATGGCCGTCCCGCTACATCCCGCCTACGAGACACCGCGCGCGGTCACCCCGTTCGCCACGGTGGTGTTGTGCCGCAACCCGGGTGTGATGGAACTCGAAGGCACCAACACCTGGATCCTGCGCGCGCCTGGTGCCGACCACAGCGTGGTGGTCGATCCCGGGCCGCGTAAACATCGCGAACACCTCGACGCGGTGCTGGAGGTGGCCGGGCCGGTGGCCCTGGTGTTGATCACCCACCGCCACCGCGACCACACCGACGCCATCGGACGGTTCCACAAGCGCTCCGGCGCACCGGTGCGCGCCCGCGAGCGCACCCATTGCCGAGACGGGGGACGCCTGGTCGATCGTGAGGTGATCGAGGCCGCTGGTCTGCGCATCACCGTGCTGCACACTCCCGGCCACACGCTGGATTCGGTGAGTTTCTTGGTCGAACACGTCGCCGACGACGGCATCACCCACCGCGCCGTGGTCACCGGCGACACGATATTAGGTAGCGGCACAACGGTTCTCGATCCCAAGGACGGGACCCTGCGCGACTACCTGAACTCGATCAACCGGCTGATCGTGGAGGCTGACGGCGCGGTGGTGCTGCCTGGACACGGACCCGATCACCCCGACCTGGGACCGGTGGCCCGGTACTACAAGAAGCACCGCGAGGACCGCATCGACCAGATCCGCGCGGTGCTCGACGAACTGGACATCACCGCGGCCCAAGCGAAACCGATGAAGATCGTCCGTCGGGTCTATGCCGACGTGGACAAGAAACTGTGGCCGGCGGCGCGGATGTCGGTGAAGGCACAGCTGGAGTACCTCGCCGACGCGTGAACTCCCCAGTCGCGGCTGTGAACGCGTGCCGATCAGGCGATCTCGACGATCAGCTCGACCTCGACCGGGGAACCCATCGGCAGCTCGGCCACGCCGGCCGCCGAGCGGGCATGCTGCCCGGCGGGTCCGAAGATCTCTCCGATCAGGTTGGACGCACCGTTGATGACCCCGGGCTGACCGGTGAAACCTGGTGCCGAGGCCACGAACCCGACCAGTTTGACCACGCGGGTCACCGAGTCGATGTCGACCAGCGCATGCACGGCGGCGAGTGCGTTGAGCGCGCACAGCCGGGCCGCATCGTGCGCCTGTTCGGGTTTGACGATGCCCTCGGCACCCTCGTGCACTTTGCCGTGCACGGTCAGCTCACCGTTCGACATCGGTAGCTGCCCGGAGGTGAAGACCAGGTTGCCCGACTGCACCGCAGGCAGATACACCCCGAGCGGGGCCACCACCTTCGGCAGTTCGATGCCCAGCTCGGCCAACCGCTGCGACCAGGACACGACCGATCAGCCCTTCGGCCGCTTGAGATAGGCGACGTGCTGCTCGCCGGTAGGGCCGGGCAACACACTGACCAGTTCCCATCCGTCGACACCCCAGGTGTCGAGGATCTGTTTGGTGGCGTGGGTCAGCAGCGGCACCGTGGCGTACTCCCACGCGGTCAGTTCAGTCATGGCTTCACCCTATCGCCGGTGGAGGTGAGCTTCGACGCGATCGGCCGGTCGCAAACGCGGCGATGGATATGGTTGGTGGGTGTCCACCCCTGAATCCCCTGCCGAGGCGAGCTCGGTCGGCTGGCCCGACTCGGCTCGGTCAGCGCGTCTGCATTTCGTGTCCGGCAAGGGCGGGACCGGAAAGACCACGATGGCCGCAGCCCTGGCCCTGGCGCTGGCCGGGTCGGGCAACAAGGTGCTCCTGGTCGAATGCGAAGGGCGCCAGGGCATCGCCCAGCTGTTCGACATCCCGCCGCTGCCGCCCACCGAGACCAAGGTGGCCACCGCCGAGGGCGGCGGGTCGGTCAACGCGCTGGCCCTCGACATCGAGCACGCGCTGCTGGAATACCTCGACATGTTCTACAACCTGGGCTTCGCGGGGCGGGCGATGCGCCGCATCGGTGCCATCGACTTCGTGACGACGGTGGCGCCCGGCCTACGGGACGTGTTGGTGACCGGCAAGATCAAGGAATGCGTGGTGCGCACCGATTCCTCGGGCACCCCGGTCTACGACGCAGTGGTCGTCGATGCCCCACCGACGGGCCGCATCGGCAACTTCCTCGACGTCACCACCGCGATGAGTGATCTGACCAAGACCGGGCCCATCCGCAACCAGAGTGACGGCGTGGCCAACCTGCTGCACTCGTCGCAGACGGCGGTGCACCTGGTGACCCTCCTGGAGGCCATGCCCATCCAGGAGACCATCGAGGCCATCGCCGAGCTGCGCGCGAAGAAGCTTCCGGTCGGGGCGCTGATCGTCAACCGGGTGGCCCCCACTCGGCTGCCCGACGATGCGGTCGACGCGATCGCCGAGGGCGTGGTGGACGCGGCCCGCATCGCCGAAGGCATCGCCGCCGCCGGACTCCCCCTGTCCGAACCCGACCTGGAGGGACTGTTGACCGAGGTCATCGAGCACGCCACCCGCGTGCAGGCCCAGCAGGTGGCCAAATCCGAACTCGACGAGGTGGAGGTGGCCGGTCTGGAGATCCCCGCCTTCGATTCCGGCATCGACCTCGGTGCCATCTATGAGATCGCCGACCAGCTCGAACGGGCGGGTGCCTGATGGCTGCAGTGCTGAAGATGGCCGAAGTGTTGGCCTCGGCGGAGACGAAGGTCGTCATCTGCTGCGGCGCAGGCGGCGTGGGCAAGACGACCACGGCGGCGGCGATGGCGGTGTACGCCGCCGAGCAGGGTCGCACGGTGGTGGTGTTGACCATCGACCCGGCGCGTCGACTCGCGCAGTCGTTGGGGATGAGCGAGCTGACCAACACCCCGCAGCCGGTGGCCATCGAGGGTTCGGGGTCGCTGCACGCGATGATGCTGGACATGCGCCGCACCTTCGACGAGATGGTTATGCAGTACTCGTCCACGCCCGCAGCGGCCGAGGCGGTGATGGCCAACTCGTTCTACCAAACCGTGGCGACATCGTTCTCCGGCACGCAGGAGTACATGGCGATGGAGAAGCTGGGCCAGCTGCTCGAGCTCGACACCTGGGATCTGATCATCGTCGACACCCCGCCGTCGCGGAACGCGCTGGACTTCCTCGATGCCCCGTCTCGCCTGGGATCGTTCATGGGTGGCCGCCTGATGAAGCTGCTGATGGGCGGCGGCCGCGGCGTGGGTCGAGTGGTCACCGGGGTGGTCGGGTTGGCCATGCGTGGGGTGTCGACCATCGTCGGCAGCGACACCCTGCGGGACGTGTCGACGTTTGTGCAGTCCTTGGATGCGATGTTCGGCGGCTTCCAGGAGCGCGCCGAGAAGACCTACGACATGCTCAAACGGCCGGGAACGCAGTTCGTGGTGGTGGCCTCGGCCGAACCCGATGCGCTGCGGGAAGCCGCGTTCTTCGTCGACCGGTTGTCCGAGGAGAAGATGCCGTTGGCCGGGTTGGTGCTCAACCGCACTCGCCCCAACCTGACGTCGATCTCGGCTGATGCCGCCCGTACCGCGCTGCCGAAGGTGACCGACGAGCTGGCTGCCGCGGCGCTACAGATTCACGCCGAACGCACCACCACCGGTCAACGCCAGCTGCAACTGCTCAAGCGTTTCACCGCCTCGCACCCGGCGGTGAAGATCGTCGGTGTGCCGTCGCTGCCGTTCGAGGTGGCCGACATGACTGCGCTCAAAGCCGTGGGTGAGCAACTCGTCGGTGGGCAGAATTGACGCGACCGGGCCCTTTCGGACCCGGTCGCGTTCGTCTCAGACGGCGTCGGCGTGGCGGCGGCGCTGGTTCTCGAAGAACTCGCCCCACGAGGTGACCTCGGGGTGCTGGCGCAGCAACGCGCGGCGCTGACGTTCGGTCAGTCCACCCCACACTCCGAACTCGACGCGGTTGTCCAGGGCATCGGCACCGCATTCGAGCTGAACCGGGCAGTGGCGACAGATGGTGGCGGCCTTGCGCTGAGCGGCTCCGCGGACGAACAACTCGTCGGGGTCGGTACCCCGGCATCGGGCCTGGGACACCCAGGCCAGTCGCATATCCGTTTCTCCGGTGGTCACTGCAGCGTTTGCCATGGGATTCCCCGTCCTGCTCAGTTCATCGCAACAAGCCGCGGAGCGCTCTCCGCCACTTTCACCCTGGAATGTTATGTGAGTCACATTCGGTACATCAATCTAGGTATGCACGGGATCGGGAGTCAAGTCGACAGAACGGAAAAACTGGGACATGTGTTGCGGTCCCGGCGACCCGTATCCTGTGGGCGTGTCAGAACAAACCCCACGCTTCCCGCGCCCCCGGTCCATCGCGATCCTGGCGGGCTGCTGCGTGCTGGCGGGCGTGCTGGTGGCCGCACTGCTGTTCCCGGTGGCCGGTGGCCTGGGTCTGGTGACCAATCGTGCCGCGACCACCGTGGAGAACTCGTCGACCGAGTTGCTCGACGGCACCGTTCCCGAGGTCTCCACCATGACCGACTCGACCGGCGCCCCGATCGCTTACCTCTATGACCAGCGGCGCGTGCAGGTCGGGTACGACGACATCTCCCCGGACATGATCCGCGCGATCATCTCCATCGAGGACAAGCGTTTCCTCGAACATGACGGCGTGGACTGGAAGGGCACAATCCGCGCGTTCCTGAAGAACTCGTCATCGGGCGAGGTGCAACAGGGTGCGTCCACGCTGGATCAGCAGTACATCAAGAACTACCAGCTGCTGGTGCTGGCGCGCACCGAGTCCGACCGCGAGGCCGCCGTGGCCACCACGCCCGCGCGCAAGCTGCGTGAGGTGCGCATGGCGCTCAACCTCGAGCAGACGCTGACCGATCAGATCATGCGGGACAAGAACATCAGCCGCTCAGCCGCCAAGCAGGAGGCCAAGAAGGAGATCGTCACCCGCTACCTCAACATCGTCCCGTTCGGCAACGGCGCCTACGGTATCGAGGCTGCGGCCCGGACGTACTTCAACAAGTCGGCCAAGGAGCTGACCGTGCCCGAGTCGGCGATGCTGGCCGGCATGGTGCAGTCGTCCTCGGCGCTGAACCCCTACACCAACGAGGCCGGGGTCCGGGAACGCCGAGACATCGTGCTGGACACCATGAAAGAGAACTTCCCGACGCGGGCGGCAGAGTTCGAGGCAGACAAGGCCAAGCCGCTGGGTGTGTTGCCGCAACCGCAGTCGCTGCCGCAGGGGTGCATCTCGGCCGGCGACAACGGATTCTTCTGTGACTACGCACTGCAGTTCCTGGCCGAGAACGGCATCAACCGTGACGCCGTGCTGCGTGGTGGGTACACGATCCGCACCACGCTCGACCCTCAGGTCCAGGCGTCGACCAAGGCCGCGGTGCAGGCGGTGGCCCCGCCGGATCTGACCGGGATCGCCAACGTGATGAACGTGATCCGGCCGGGCACCAACTCTCACGACATCCTGGCGATGACGTCCAACCGGGAGTACGGCTTGGATCAGGGTCGACAGCAAACCGTTCAGCCGCAGCCGTATTCGATGGTCGGTGATGGGGCGGGCTCGATCTTCAAGATCTTCACCGTGGCCGCAGCGATGGAGAAGGGCCTCGGAGCGTCGGCCACCTTGGACGTGCCCGCCACGTACCAGGCTCAAGGCCTCGGTAGCAGCGGCGGCGTCAACGGATGCCCGGCCAACACCTACTGCGTGAAGAACGACGGCAAGTACCCGCGCACCATGTCGATCACCAATGCCCTTGCGCAGTCACCGAACACGGCGTTCGTCAAGCTGATCCAGGAAGTGGGCGTGTCGGCGACCGTGGACATGGCCGTGAAGCTGGGCATGCGGTCCTACACCCAGCCCGGCACCTCGGGACAGGGTGATCAGAGCCTGGCCGACTACGTCAAGGCGGGCAACTTCGGGTCATTCACGTTGGGGCCCAACGCAGTCAACCCGTTGGAGTTGTCCAACGTGGCGGCCACCCTGGCCTCGCACGGCATGTGGTGCCCACCCAACCCGATCGCGTCGATCACCGCCAAGAAGCGGGATCGCAACGGCAACAACGTCATCGGCGCCGATGGCAAGCCCGAGATGGCCCCGGTGCCCTTCACCCCACCCAAGTGTGAGCAGGTTGTGGAGCCCGGTCTGGCCGACACGCTGGCCAACGCCATGTCCGCCGACGACCGTGGCGGGGGCACCTCCGCGGGCGCCGCCCGCTCCACCGGATGGTCGCTGCCGGTGGCGGCCAAGACGGGAACCACTGAGGCCCACCGGTCCTCGGCGTTCCTCGGCTTCACCAACAACTACGCCGGAGCCACCTACATCTACGGCGACTCGACCAGCCCCGGCGACATCTGCTCGTCTCCGTTGCGCCAGTGCAACGGCGGCGACCTCTACGGCGGGTACGAGCCGGCACGCACCTGGTACAGCGCCATCCTGCCGGTGGTCGACAAGTTCGGACCCACCGCGCTTCCGCCGATCGACGATCGCTTCCAGAACGGCAGCGACGCCGGTCGGGTCCCCAGCGTTATCGGACTGAGCGAGTCCGAGGCCACCCAACGTCTCCAGGACGCAGGCTTCAAGGTGGACCCGCAGTACACCACCAGCAGCGCAGCCGCCGGGACGGTCACCGGGACGGCCCCGTCGACCTCGGCCATCCCGGGGAGCACCATCACGCTGTACCTCAGCGACGGCAAAGCCAAGCCGCGCGGTCCACGGCTGCCTCCGGTCACCATCCAGGTGCCCGGGGTGGGTCCGATCGTGATCCCCGGCAGCGGCGGCTGATCGCAGTCAACTGAGCCCGCCCCACACCTGGGGCGGGCCGCTATCCTGAGCAGATGCTTCAGGTCGACAAATTCCGCTCTGCTCGTGCCGCCGCGTCCGGGGTCGGCCTCACCGGATCTGCGCGGGTGGTGGTGGCGGGTGCGGCGACGGCCGCGGCCGGGCTGGCCTACGCGACGCTGATCGAACGCAACGCCTTCACCCTGCGCCACCGCACGATGTCGGTGCTGGAGCCGGGGTCGGCGACTCTGCGGGTGCTGCACATCAGCGACCTGCACATGCTGCCCGGGCAGCGGTTGAAGCAGGCGTGGGTGGCCGAGCTGGCCTCACTGGAACCCGACCTGGTCGTCAACACCGGGGACAACCTGGCCCATCCGCAGGCGGTCCCGTCGGTCATCCAGGCGTTGGACGGGTTGTTGTCGCGACCGGGGCTGTTCGTGTTCGGCTCCAACGACTATTTCGGGCCCACCAAGAAGAACCCGCTGAAGTACTTCGACAAGAACCACAAGCGGGTGCACGGCGATCCGCTGCCGTGGCAAGACCTGCGCGCGGCGTTCACCGAGCGTGGCTGGTTGGACGCCACCCACACCATCCGTGAGCTGGAGGTGGCCGGGGTGCGCATCGCCGCGGCGGGTGTGGACGACCCGCACCTCAAACGGGATCGGTATGAGACGGTGGCCGGGCGTCCGAACCCGTTGGCGCACCTGCGGTTGGGGCTCACCCATTCACCCGAGCCGCGGGTGCTCGACCAGTTCGCCGCCGACGGCTACGACCTGGTGGTGGCCGGACACACTCACGGTGGGCAGCTGTGTCTGCCGTTCTACGGGGCGTTGGTGACCAACTGCGACATCGACCGGTCGCGGGTGAAGGGGCCCTCGACCTGGGGCGCGTCGATGAAGCTGCACGTGAGCGCGGGCCTGGGTACCTCGCCGTATGCACCGGCCCGGTTCTGCTGCCGACCTGAGGCCACGCTGCTCACGCTCACCCCGGTGAGCCACGGTGATGCCGACGTCGAGGAGGAGCAGTCGTTGCCGCCGCTGACCGCCGGGCTGCAGCGCGGCTGATCGGGTCGTGACCTGCCGATTTAGTTCGATCCCGACCTGAGCGGTAGGCTGGGTTCGGCTGTTCGCGAGGACAACCACGGGGTGTGGCGCAGCTTGGTAGCGTGCTTCGTTCGGGACGAAGAGGTCGTGGGTTCGAATCCCGCCACCCCGACACAGAGGAGATGGGCGACGCCCTGATCCGACCATGGATGTGTTGGTTGAGACACAGCAGAGGCCCTGGCCAGGGAAACCTGGTCAGGGCCTCCTCGTTTCGCCCGGTGCCCGCTTACGCAGCGTTCAGTCGACGGTCGGCACCGCCGCTGGCCCTACCAGCGGAGGGACTCACTCCCCCGTCGTCGCTCGCGACCAGTTCGCTGACGCGTTGGCCGACAGCACGTGCCCAGACTTACTGGGGTAATGGCACTTTCGGCACGAAAGTGCCAGCGCCGGGGTGATCACGACATAACGGGCGATACCGGGTCGAGGCGGCCTTGTGACCTTTTTGTAGTTCATTAGCCCCGGTAACTACGTAGGGTGTTTGTTGTATAGCGCAAGTTTTCCCGATACGAATCGGCCAACTGGACTGGAGACCAAGATGAATTCTATTGGCGTACAGCAAGTTTTGATCATCGGAGCATCCGCGTCTGGCACCACCACTGCAGAAGCTCTGCGCCGCAAGGGCTTCACCGGGCAGATCACATTGCTCGGGGACGAAACGCACGCACCGTACGATCGTCCGCCGCTGTCCAAGCAGTTCCTGGCCGGCGAATGGGATCTCGACAAGATCGCTCTCCGCAGCCCTGATCGTCTTGCCGAGCTCGATCTCGACATTCGCGAAGGTGATCCCGCCGTCTCCCTCGACGCCGCCAACCGAACCGTCACCACCCGCTCAGGTGCACAGCTGTCAGCAGACGCCATCGTCATCGCGACCGGCGTCACCGCCCGCGACTTGGGTTGGTCTGACGTGTACAGCGTGCGCACCGTCGACGACTCCCGACGGTTGCGTTCGGCGGTGACGCAGGGTTCGCGTGCTGTCGTCGTCGGGTGTGGAGTGCTCGGATCCGAGATCGGCGCCACCCTGCACAAGCTCGGTGCCG
The DNA here is from genome assembly GCF_018474015.1 of Williamsia sp. CHRR-6. GTDB lineage: Bacteria > Actinomycetota > Actinomycetes > Mycobacteriales > Mycobacteriaceae > Williamsia_A. The sequence goes on from NZ_JAHCSG010000003.1 coordinate 337,200, forward strand.
ACGTGAGCATCGTGGGACCAGAGCCCGTGCTGATGGCCGGCCCCTTGGGCGCCACCGTCGGCAACGAGTTGTCGGAGATGCACCGCGCCCACGGAGTCGATCTGCGGTGTGGAGTAGGTGTGGTCAACGTCGACGGCGGACACACGGTCACCCTCGCCGACGACTCTGACCTCAACGCCGACGTCGTGGTGTCCGCTGTCGGCTCCACCCCGGCCACCGACTGGCTCGCCGGAAGTGGACTAGAGGTTGACAACGGCGTGGTCTGCGATTCGCAGTGCCGGGCGGCCGATGGCGTATACGCAGTAGGCGACGTCGCTCGTTGGTTCCATCCCGGCCGGGGCGCGCTGATGCGCTTGGAGAATCGGACCAACGCCACCGAACAGGCCCAGGTGGTGGCCGCGAACATCCTCGGCGACGAGGTCGAGTACGCACCCATCCCCTACTTCTGGACCACGCAGTTCGACGCCACCATCCAGGTGCATGGAACCGTCACGCCCACCGGTGACACGAAGATCGTCGATGGAGATACCGCCTCTGGGCGCTTTGTCGCCGAGCACCACGACGACGGCGCCCTGCACGCGGTCATCGGCTGGAACATGGCCAAGCAGGCCCGCCAGCGCCGCGCCAACCTCAGCGTCGCGACCAACGCCCGCGCCTGAAGGGCCTGACGCTCTGGCCACCCCCAAGCCCTGCGGTCAGTGTTTGCGTCACCGTCGACGCGGTTCGCCATTGCCGATGAAGCGCAGCTGACCAGAGCCATCCACATCCGTCATCGACTCGAAGCCCCGAGAACGATGTCACGACACGAAAGGTAGATACGAGATGAAGGTCATCCTCGACCAAGACAAGTGCGTCGCCTCTGGCCAGTGCGTCATGGCCGCCCCCGAGGTGTTCGACCAGCGAGACGAGGACGGCATCGCCGTACTCCTCGGCGACGACTTCGACGAGAGCGAACGACCCAACGTCGAGCAAGCCGCCTCCGTCTGCCCGGCACTGGCCATCCGCATCGCCGAAGGCACATAGCCGGCGATTGTCCCCGGACCCCAGTACCACCCCGGACCCTAGTAAGGAGCCTCACATGACCGCGTCCACCAATGCCGAGACGGTTCATCCCTTCCCGATGAAGCGCGCCACCAAGTGCCCGTTCGATCCGCCGCCCGAGCTGCAAGCGCTGCAGGATGAAACCCGAGTAGCCGCGGTGGAGCTTCCCGACGGCCGTCAGGCCCGGTTGCTGACCCGATACGACGATCAGCGCGCGATTCTCAACGACCCTCGCGTGTCGTCCGACGTGACCATGGTCGGTCACCCGAACCACGTGCCGACCGGCAATGCGCCGCTGAGCTTCTTGTTCATGGACGACCCCGAGCACGCCCGCATGCGGCGCATGGTCACCGCACCCTTCATGATCAAGCGCATCCGGGCGATGCGGCCGGCGGTGCAACGTATCGTCGACGAGCAGATCGATTCTCTGCTCGCCGGACCCAAGCCGGTGGATCTCGTGCAGGCGTTCACCCTGCCCGTCCCATCACTGGTCATCAGCGATTTGCTGGGCGTTCCCTACAACGACCACGAGCTGTTCCAGCACAACAGCCAGACCATCATCAAGCGCACGTCGACGCCAGAGCAGCGTCGGCAGGCACAGCACGCCCTCCTGGAGTACCTGACGTCGCTTGTGGAGGCCAAGATTGCCGAACCTGCTGACGATGTGATCTCGCAGCTCGGCAAACGCGTTACCTCCGGTGAGCTGACCACGAAGAATGCCGCCGAAGTCGGCGTCCTGCTGCTGCTCGCGGGTCACGAGACCACCGCGAACATGATGGCTTTGGGCACCGCTGTGCTGCTGCAGCACCCCGACCAGTTGGCCCTGCTCCAAGCCGAGGACAACGCCGACGTCGTCCCCAGTGCTGTCGAAGAACTCCTTCGTTACCTGACCATCACCCACAACGCCCGGCGCCGCGTGGCGACCGAGGACATCGACATCGCCGACACCACCATCCGCGAGGGTGAAGGCGTACTGATGCCCGCCGACATTGCCAACCGTGATCCCGAGGTGTTCGACAACGCCGACACCCTCGACCTGCGCCGCGACGCCCGTGGTCACGTGGCCTTTGGATTCGGCCCCCACCAATGCCTCGGACAGCCCCTCGCACGTCTGGAACTCGAGGTCGTCTACGGCACCCTCTACCGGCGAATCCCCACCCTGAAACTCGCCACCGATGTCGAGAAACTGCCGTTCAAGCACGACGGCGCCGTATACGGCGTCTACGAGCTACCCGTCACCTGGTGACCGGCACCACTCATATCCGTCATCGACTCGAAGCCCCGAGAACGATGTCACGACACGAAAGGTAGATACGAAATGAAGGTCATCCTCGACCAAGACAAGTGCGTCGCCTCTGGCCAGTGCGTCATGGCCGCCCCCGAGGTGTTCGACCAGCGAGACGAGGACGGCATCGCCGTACTCCTCGGCGACGACTTCGACGAGAGCGAACGACCCAACGTCGAGCAAGCCGCCTCCGTCTGCCCGGCACTGGCCATCCGCATCGCCGAAGGCGAATGACCCAGCCGTACCTCCAACACGAAAGGCTTCGTGATGAGCACCGAAACTCAGGCCGCAGCATCGAACACCGGCCAGTTGAACGGCGTCCGCTACCCGCTGGACAAGGACGCGAGGTGCCCATTTCATCCAGCGCAGGAACTGCGTGACCTTCAGGCCGAGCAGCGCGTCGCCGAGGCGACGCTGCCGCTCGGTCAGAAGGTGCACATGTTCACCCGCTACGACGACCAGCGTGCTTTGCTCGGTGATCCGCGGGTCTCGGCTGACGTGAGCAACCCGCTGCACCCCAACCATGTCGGGGGGTCGATCACGCCGTTGAGTTTTCTGTTCAAGGACGACCCCGAACACGCGCGCCTGCGGCGAATGCTCACCTCGACCTTCACCGTCAAGCGGGTCCAGGCGATGCGGCCCGCGGTGCAACGCATCGTCGACCACCAAATCGACCAGATGCTTGCCGGGCCCAATCCTGTCGACTTCGTGCAGGCATTCGCGCTTCCCGTCCCGTCTCTGGTCATCAGTGAACTGCTCGGCGTGCCTTACGAGGATCACGAGGACTTTCAAAAGAACAGCAGTACCATCCTGCGTCGTACGGCCACGCCGGACGAGCGCGCCGCAGCCCGCGGGGCCATCTTCGACTACCTGACCACGCTGATGAAGTCGAAGGAAAACGACGCTCACGACGACGTGTTGTCGATGCTCGGGGGGCGGGTGACCAGCGGTGAACTCACCCCGAATGACGCCGCCATGATGGGTGTGTTGCTGCTGCTCGCCGGTCACGAGACCACCGCGAACATGATGGCTTTGGGCACCGCAGTGCTCCTACAGCACCCCGACCAGCTGGCCCTGCTGCAGGCCGAGGACAACCACGCGATCATCCCCTCCGCGATCGAGGAACTGCTTCGGTACTTGACCATCGTCCACGATGGCTTGCGCCGGGTCGCCACCGAGGACTTCGAGCTCGCCGACACCACCGTTCGTGCCGGTGAGGGAGTGATGGCACCGATCGAACTCGCCAACCGCGATCCCGAGATCTTCGACAACCCCGACGATCTCGATCTACGTCGCGACGCCCGTCGCCACGTGGCCTTCGGCTTCGGTCCCCACCAGTGCCTCGGTCAGCCACTGGCACGCCTGGAACTCGACGTCGTCTACAGCACGCTCTACCGGCGGATCCCCACGCTGGCTCTGGCCACCGACCTCGAGCGACTGCCGTTCAAAAACGACGCAGCCATCTACGGGGTTCACGAGATGCCGGTCACCTGGTAGGACGCTGCTGGCGCGGCATCCAGACGGTACGGGTGTGACGACAACGCAGTGGTGCCACGGCGATCCGGTGGGCTCATCCGTCAGCTCACACCCCGCGTAGCAACGGCCACAGCGGGACCGGCGCGGCGAAGAGTTGGCCGAGCTGCATGTCGAGGTCCTCGTCGTAGATGTCGTCGACCGGTCGCCGATTCGAGCGGGGCAGGACGACCTCACCACGCGCTGTGCCCACCCGCACCAAGACCTGCGGAAAGCGGCCCACGCGGTGTGGGTCTCCGCCCGCCGCGCACAGCATGGCTCGAGACGCAGGCAATTCCGTCACATCCGAGACCACACAGGTCGCCAGTCCGCGCATCTGTGCTTCCACCAGGATCGCCGACAGCGCTACGCCACAGGCGATGTGGTCGGCGGGCTCATCGCCGGTGGTGTCCAGGACGAGTATCTGCGCCGCGTCGTCTTCGGTGGCCGGCGCACCGGCCCGGATGACCCGGGGGAAGCTCCGGCCCACCAGCAGCGCGTCGTACTCGTTGTCGGTGAGCAGGGAGGTGGCCGGTACTCCCTCGACACTTGACACCGTTGTTCCTGTCCACCAACTCAGTTCGCTGTGGTAGCGCCAATCGGAGGACCGCTCCAGATCGTTGAGGCGCGAGGCCTCAGCCACTGCCGCCAGGTGTGACACCTGAACCTGCGAGAACGCCACCGGACCTGTGTCGGTCAGCTCCGAGAGCGCGGCGGTGAACTCGTCGAAGTCGACCGGCGCGTCCATCGGCAGCCGGTGGGAGAACCGCTCGGTGATGGCGCGTACACGCCGGTCGGCCGACGGACTCACCACCTGTCTCCTCGCCATCTGCACCCTCGCGATGTGATCGGGCTGCGACGGATCGGGCAGCACAGTGATAGCCGCCGACCACCCGGCCGCATCGAGCGCCATGCGCAGATGGTCCAGGGCGACACCGAGACTGATGCGATACTCCCGACCGGTCGGATCAGCGCAGGCCAGTCGACGTTGAGGCACCCCGAACAAGTGGAGCGCCGCATTCGAGCGCACCCACCGCCAGGGTTGGCTGTTGTGCAGTGACGGCGCCAGACCGGCCACCCGCACCGCCTCGATGATCACTTCATGGGTGGGGAGGTCGAGGGCATCGATCTCGCTCGCCTCAGTCATCGTCGTCCCCGAGCTCGAGAACCTCGTCGACCGGGCGCCGCGACGAGGTGGCGGGCAACCCAGGGACCTGATGAGCACCCAGCCGGATCAGTACCTGCGGGTGCAGGAATCGCCGCCCGAGTTCGGCAGGTATGGCCTTGCGTAACAGCTTTCGGCTGTCGGGATCCTGGATCACATGGGTCACCGTGCAGCTGGCCAGCCCGGCCGCCGTGGCCGCCAACAGCACCTCCGACATCAATTCACCAGTGCGAAGCCATAACTCGGGTGAATCGACCGCGGTGCACAGCATCAGCCAGGTGCTCTCGTCGAGAGTGGCACCGCCGGCTTGCAGGGTGCCCAGCGGGAAGTCACGGCCGATCACCCCGCGCGCGGTCACACCATCGGGTAACAGGCTCGGCGGGATGCCCTCGTAGGGACGGTCATGGCCGGCCCACCAGTGGATCTCGTTCTGATACACCGAGTCGTAGCGATGGATGGCCGCACTGACCCTGGCTGCCCCACTCACCAGCATCCGTGCGTCGTCACCGAGACGGTAGACCGACACCCCGAGCGCGGCCGACGCGGCCGACGACGAGGGCAACAGATCCCCCAACGGCGCTCGGCGAAACGGCCGACGGTCGGTGTGGCGTTCGGTGATCGCGCGGGCCATCGCGGTGGTCCGCGCGTCGGGTCGCGCACCCCACGTCATCCCCACGGTGGCGATCGATGAACCCGGCGCCCCGGCCGGGAACCGGCCGATGGTGGTCTCAATCCCCTCGACCGCCAACGCAACCGTCAGATGATGAAGGACCGCACCACAACTCATGATCAGCTGACGTCCGTAGGGATCGGTGCGCAACAGCCGGGTGGCATCGGGGTAGAGGTCCAGCCGGTCATCGCGCAGCCGCCACTTCCACGGCTGCGAGTTGTGCACCGACGGTGCGTGGCAGGCCATCTCGACACTACGGGTCACCACCTCGCGGTCGACGTGACCGGAATCAGCGGCAGACAGCAGTTGCGTGGTCATCATCGAGCTCCTCGGGTGGGTGGGATCAGGTGGCGGCATCGAGGTCGGCGGTGGCCCATTGGATGGCCCAGTCGCGATACCGTCTGCGGTCGAACGTGATTCGGATCAGCCGCAGCACGAGGACGGTCGCGGTGATGAGTACGACCGCCACGCTCAGGCCCGCCAGGCCCGCCTGGACAAGTGCCGCCGAATGCGACAACGGGGGTTGGGTGGCCCCACCGTCCGCGTCGATCCAGATGGTGCGGTGCACCCCGCGGCGGTCGCCCAGCTCGGCGACGATCGGCGCGGTGTGGACGGTGCCGTCGGCCGATCGCCACGTGGCCGAGACGGTGTCGGAGCTGCGGGCCGGGTTGTCGAGCAGGGTCGCCTCTGTCTGATGACGCTGGGCGTGTTGGCGATCCGACACGACCGTGGCGTTCTCGTGGACCCAACCACCCACCACGAACACCATCGGCGAGACCACCAGGGCCAGCGCCACCATGGCGAGCACCACCAGCGACTCGAGTCGATCGATGCCACGCACCAGCGGGTTGCGCCCGGCGTGTAGTAACCGCCACAGGTGCATTTCGCGAGCGATCGTGGTGACCATGGCGCCAACGCTAGGGATCGCCCACCGCGCGTCCCCAGTGTGCAAGGCCACCGGTGTAGGTGGACCTAGGCACCTGCGGCAAGGGACGAAAGTCCCCGCGGCGCCATCGCCTACAGCGGCACCTGCCAGGTGACGGTGGTGCCGCGGCCATCCGGGCCGGCGTCGACCGAAACGCTGCCGCCGAACTCCTCGGCCCGTGAGGCCAGGTTGGCCAGGCCACGCCGGGTGACCGAGGTGGGCAGTCCGCTTCCGTCGTCGGTGACGACGACCGACACCTGATCTGACACCGACACCACCGCGGTGCCCTGGGTACCACCGGAGTGCCGGATGGCGTTGCTGACCGATTCCCGCACCACGGCCACGATGTGCTCGGCCAAGGCGGGGTGTACCACCGACAGTGGCCCCACGATGCGCAGCGCGAATCGCATCGAACCGCCACGGGTGAGCTCCTCGATGGCGTGCCGGATCCTCTGCCGCAACACATCCGGCCCGGCCGCCGATCCGTGTAGGTCGAAGATGGCCGCTCGGATGTCTTGGATCACCTCTTGCAGATCGTTGATGGTGGCGGTGAGGCGGGCCTCGATGGCGGGTTCGATGGTGCGCTGCGCGGTGCTCTGCAACGACAGTCCCGCGGCGAAGATCCGCTGGATCACGTGGTCGTGCAGGTCGCGGGCGATGCGGTCACGGTCGGAGAGCACATCGAGCTCACGTAGCCGCGCAGCCGAGTCGGCCATCGACATGGCCAATGCGGCCTGCTCGGCGAAACTCGCTGCCAGCGTGACCATCTCATCGGCAAAGGACGGCGCGTCGGCGGCCCGAACGCACACCAGCACCCCGATCACCCGGTCGGCCAGCGACATCGGTGAAACCAGCACCGGACCGAACGGGCTGATCGGAGCGGCCGTCGGGTTGACGTCGAGAGCGTCGGCTCGCGCGGCCCTACGTTCGACAAACGCACGCCCCGTGGTGGATCCGGCCACTGGGATCTGCCGACCCATCACCTGGGCAGCGGCACCACCATCGGCCACCGACACCAACAGCTCGGTGGTCGCACTGCCCGCGGCCTCGGTGGGCACCGCGATGTAGGTCAGGTCGGCGCGGGTCAGTCCGCGGGCCCGCTGGGCCACCATGGCCAACACGTCGTCGGGATCGGTGCCGGCCAGCAACTCGGTGACGATGTCTCGGGTGGCGCTGATCCAGGCCAGCCGGGTTTGCGACTGCTCGTAGAGCCGAGCGTTCTCCAACGCGATCCCGGCCGCGGCGGCCAACGCGCGGATCACCGACTCGTCGTCGTGGGTGAACCCGGTGCCGGTCATCTTCTCGGTGAGGTACAGGTTGCCGAAGTTGTCCCCGCGCAACAGGATCGGCGCACCCAGAAACGAAACCATCGGCGGATGATGATCGGGGAACCCGACCGAGGCCGGATGGTGTTCGATGTCGTCGATCCGCACCACCTCGGGGTGCGACAGCAACAACCCCAACACCCCGTCGCCCGTGGGCAGCGACCCGATCCGCTCACGCTGCGCATCGTCGATGCCCTCGTAGATGAACGCACTGATCCCACCGTCTTCGCCGCGGACCCCGATCGCCCCGTAGCGGGCGTCGACGAGGTCCATGGCCGTGCGCACGATCGAGCGCAGTGTGTCGGCCACGTCGAGGCCGGGGGTGCTGACACCCCCTGCGTCACAGTCGGATTCCCCCCCGGCAGTCGCCATGATCAGTTCGGATGCGCGTCGGGACCGGATCTGTCGTGCAGCCTGGACACCATCACCGCCGCCTGCGTGCGGCGCTCGAGGCCCAGTTTCGACAGCAGCCGCGACACGTAGTTCTTGACGGTCTTCTCCGCCAAAAACATTCGCTCGGCGATCTGACGGTTGGTCAGGCCTTCGCCGATGAGTTCGAGGAGGACGCGTTCCTGATCGGTCAGCTCATGCAGCGGGTCGTCGACGGGTGTGGCGTCGGCCCGCAGCCGCCGCATCAACGCGTCGGCGGCCCGATTGTCCAGCAACGAGCGGCCCGCGCCGACGTCCTTGATGGCCTTGGTCAGCTCCATACCGGTGATGTCTTTGACCACGTACCCGCTGGCCCCGGCCAAGATCGCGTCGAGCATCGCCTGATCTTCGGTGAAGGAGGTGAGCATCATGCAGCGCAACCCGTCCACCCGGTCGAGCAGCTCCCGACACAACTCGATGCCGTTGCCGTCGGGCAGGCGCACGTCGAGAACCGCGACGTCGGGACGCAACGCGGGGATCCGGGCGAGCGCCTGCGCGCAGTTGCCCGCCTCGCCGATCACGGTGAGTTCGACATCGGTCTCGATGAGGTCGATCAGGCCGCGCCGGACCACCTCGTGGTCATCGACGAGAAAAACACTGGTCACAAGTCCAGAGTAGCCCCGTTCGCCCCGACCGGGGCCCACTGCTCAGAACTCGAAGACCACCCGCGCGGGCACCGTGCCCGCCAGGACGTCACTGATCGACTCGTTCACCTCGTCGAGCTTGCGTGTCTGGCTGACGATGGTGGTGCGCCCGGCCGCGTGCAGGGCGAACACGTCGGCCAGATCGTTGCGGGTACCCACGATGGATCCGATGATCGATTTGCCGTTGATGACGGTGTCGAAGATGGGGACGTTCATCGCGCCGTTGTCAGCCGGCAGCGCCACACACACCAGCCGTCCGCCGCGCCGCAGCGACCGGTAGGCCTGGTCGAAGGAGATCGGGTTGACCGCCAACGCGATGGCCACATCGGCGCCACCGAGTTCCTCGATCTGCTCGGCCGGATCGCGGGTGGCCGCGTTGACCACATGGTCGGCCCCGAGTTCGCGGGCCATCTGCAACTTGCTGTCCTCGATGTCGACGGCGATCACGATGGCCCCCATCGCGCGGGCATACTGCACCGCGAGATGACCCAACCCGCCGATCCCGAACACCGCGACGGTCTCCGCCGGAGCCACCTTGGCCACCTTCACCGCCTTGTAGGTGGTCACGCCCGCGCACGACAGCGGGCCGGCATCCACCGACGACACCCCGTCGGGCACCGGCGTGGCGAATGAGGCGTTGACCGCAGCGAACTCGGCGAACGAACCGTTGACCGAGTAGCCCGAGTTGCGTTGCGCAGCGCACAGCGTCTCCCACCCGGAGATGCATTCCCGGCATTCACCGCAGGCGTATCCCAGCCATGCGATGGCCACTCGATCACCCACGGCACGGTTGGTGACGCGCGCGCCGATCTCCACGATGTGACCGATCCCCTCGTGGCCGGGGATGAACGGCGGAACCGGCCGCACCGGCCAATCCCCATGTGCGGCATGGATGTCGGTGTGACACAACCCGGTGGTCTCCATCTGCACCAGGACCTCGTCGGGGCCGATCTCGGGAACCGGTACGTCCTGGATCTCCAGTGGCTTGTCGAAGGCGGTGACTACAGCAGCTTTCATGACGAACTCCTCAATGTGACACAACGATTCGAATGCAACGTGGGGGCACACGGGCGTCCCACCCCTCCGAGGGTGTGGACCCCGCTTCACACGACCCGGTTCAGAACAGCCCCATCGGCTCCGGGTCGTAGCTGACGAGCAGATTCTTGGTCTGGCTGTAGTGGTCGAGCATCATCGCGTGGTTCTCCCGGCCGATGCCCGAGATCTTGTAACCACCGAACGCCGCCCCCGCCGGGTACTGGTGGTAGCAGTTCACCCACACCCGACCCGCCTGGATCGCCCGGCCCATCTCGTATGCGCGGTTGCCGTTTCGCGTCCACACCCCCGCGCCGAGGCCGTAGAGGCTGTCGTTGGCGATGGCCAGCGCTTCGGCGTCGTCACGAAAGGTGGTGACGGCCAACACGGGTCCGAAGATCTCCTCCTGGAAAACCCGCATGTGGTTGTCCCCGCGCAGCACCGTGGGCTCGAAGTAGTAGCCGCCGGCGAATTCACCGGGCATGGTGGCCCGCCGGCCACCGATGAGCACCTCGGCACCCTCGTCGATCCCGATCTGGACGTAGGAGCTGATCTTGTCCAACTGCGCTGAACTGACCTGCGGTCCGAGTTGGGTCTGCAGGTCCAGCGGGTTGCCCTGCCGGATCGCGGCGATACGGTCGAGGCAGCGGGCCATGAAGTCGTCGTAGATCTCCTCGGCGATCAACGCCCGCGACGGACAGGTACACACCTCACCCTTGTTGAAGGCGTAGAGCACCAGGCCCTCGACGGCTTTGTCGAGGAAGGTGTCGTCGTGGTCCAGCACGTCGGCGAAGAAGATGTTGGGCGACTTGCCGCCTAGTTCCACCGTCGAGGGGATCAACGCCTGCGCGGCGTACTGCATGATCAGTCGACCGGTGGTGGTCTCGCCGGTGAAGGCGATCTTGGCGATGCGACCGCTGGTGGCCAGCGCTTTGCCGATCTCGGCGCCGGGACCGGTCACCACGTTGATCAGACCCGGGCGGATGACGTCCTCGATGACCTCCATCAGCTTCAGGATCGACCACGGTGTGGGCGAGGCCGGCTTGAGCACCACGCAGTTACCTGCGGCGAGGGCAGGCGCCAACTTCCACGCCGCCATCAGCAGCGGGAAGTTGAACGGGATGATCTGCCCGACCACGCCGAGCGGCTCGCGAAAGTGGTACGCCACGGTCTGTTTGTCGATCTCGGTGGAGCGACCCTCTTCGGCTCGGATGGCGGCGGCGAAATACCGAAAGTGGTCCACCACCAACGGGATGTCGGCGTTCAGGGTCTCGCGGATAGGTTTGCCGTTCTCCCACGTCTCGGCGACGGCCAGCATGTAGGCACTCTCCTCGATCGCCTCAGCGATGGCGGTGAGCACCGCGGCGCGGCGGGTCGCCGACTGATCGGCCCACGCGTCCTTGGCGGCGTGGGCGGCGTCGAGGGCCAACTCGACGTCAGCGGCGGTGGAGTCGGCCACCTCGGTGATGGCGCGACCGGTCGCCGGCGCGAGGTCGGTGCGGTAGCGTCCCTCGGTCGGGGCGATCCACTTGCCACCGATGAAGTTGTCGTAGCGCGGGGCCACGCTGACCAGGCTGTCGGGTGCTCCGGGTGCGGTGTAGATCATGACGGTGCTCCTCGCTGGACGACACGTGCTTCGTCCTTCGAGTACAGCCCCGCCCGCGCCCGGCCCCCAGGGCCAAAGGTCCCCGGAAGTGGGCCTTCGGCCCCCGTGAGTGAATTGTGACCGCCGCAGGTCTAAATTCCCTCACGGGTCAGCTGACGATGTCCTTGCGGTCGAACCACCAGAACGCCGCCCCGAACAACACCGCCGCGTAGATCAGCGCCAACCCGACGCCCTTGGCCATGTCGTCGTAGACGATGGTGGAGTCCAACGCGTCGATCCAGGACAACTGATAGTGGGTGGGCAGATACTGCCGGTAGGGGTCGAGCGCCGAGATGGCGTCGAGGATGTTCGACAGTATGACCAGCATGGTCGCCCCGCCGACCGCCCCCAGCGGGGCATCGGTGAGCACGCTGAGTCCAAATGCGAACCCGGCCACCACCAGCGACTGCACCAGCGTGTACGCGACCACGAGAGCCAGTCGCAGCAGGGTCTGTCCGGTGGTGAACGTGCCGCCGGTGGGTGACTGCGCCGGCGACCAGCCGAAGAACAGACCACCGATCACGTAGGCCCACAACGGCAACGCGATCAGGGCGGCGGCGCTGGTGGCCAGACCCACGATCAGCTTCTGCCGCAACAGATGTGCGCGACGCACCGGGATGAGCAGCAGATAACGCAGCGACGACCAGCCCGCCTCACCGGCGACGGTGTCGCCGGTGAACAACGCCACCAACACCGTCAACAGGAACGACCCGGCCGCGAACTCGGTGAACAACGCGAAGTTGGCGGCACTGTCGGTGGCCAGGGTCGCCAGCGCCGAGGCCTGCCGACCGTTGCCGTTGTCGGCGTTCGCACCGCCCCCACTCAACGAGAACGCCACCGCGATGATCGGCGGCAAGACCAACAACAGCAGCGCCGCGATCTGGGTGCGGCGCCGGCGCAGCTGCCGGGACAACTCCACCCGCAGGCTCAGCGTGGCCGACGGACAGAATTCGACCGGGGCCACCGGGCCGAGGGACTCGAGTCGGTCGTGCACACCCTTGCGGGTGGCCGCCACCGGGACCGATGCCTTGTCGCTCATCGTGATTCATCTCCGATCAAGTCCAGGAACGCATCCTCGAGATGCCGCCGCGACTCCACCACCGTCGCGCTGATCCCGGCTGCAGCCAACACCTCACGCGCCCGATCGACGTCGCTGACCGACAGGGTGCTGGACGCGGCCCCGGCCAAAGCGTCGACGGTGCCCGCCGAGATGAGCCGTCCCTTGTGCATGACCACCACGTGACTGCAGGTCTGTTCCACCTCCGAGAGCAGGTGACTCGACACCACCACGGTGCGCCCGGTGGCGGCGTATCGCCGCATCACCTCACGCATCTCGGCGATCTGTGGTGGGTCGAGACCGTTGGTGGGTTCGTCGAGGATCAGCAGCTCAGGCAGCCCCAGCATCGCCTGGGCGATGGCCAGTCGCTGCCGCATGCCCTGGCTGTACTTGCGCACCTTGCGGTCCACCGACGCACCCAGCCCGGCGATCTCCAGGGCGGTCTCGAAGTCGGCCTCGGCCATCGGCCGGCCGGTGGCCGCCCAGTACAGGGTGAGGTTGGCCCGTCCACTCAGGTGCGGCAGCATGCCCGGCCCCTCGATGAACGCCCCCACCCGGGCCAGTACCGAGGCACCCGGGCGCACCGGCTCGCCGAACAACTCGATGCTTCCTGAGCTGGGACTGATCAGGCCCACGATCATCCGCAGCACCGTGGTCTTGCCTGCCCCGTTGGGTCCCAGCAGACCGACCACCTGCCCGGCCGACACGGTGAACGACACGTCGTCGACGGCACGGTAGGAGTCGCCGTACTCCTTGCTCAGACCCCGGACCACGATGGGGGTGCGTGCAGCGGCATCGCGACGCTCGCCGACCTCCCGGCGCACGCTGTCCTCAGTTGCGTTGCGGCGCCTGTTGATCCAGCGCACCACCACGATGAACCCGGCCATCGCCAGCACACCGGCCAGCGGCCACCGCCACGGGATGGGGGTGGAGGACTCGCTGCCGGTCAAGGTCGAGAGCGTGACGTTGGGCGAGTCGAGCGCCACGGTGTACGAGCGGGCGTCGACCGGTAGGCGGTAGCCGAGGTCGGTGGTCGAGACCTGCACGGCCAGGCGATGACCCGAGCCCACCGTGCGGACCACCGAGGGCAACGCCACGGTGACCGCGCGCGGCAGCCCGGGGGTGAGATCGGTGAGCCGGACCGGGGTGACCAACCCCGACGGCTGGGTGCGGCGACCGTCGGGGGCCACGTCGATCAGGGACACGAACAGGGTGGCGTCGGTGGTGGTGGTCGGGGTGATCACCAGCCGCACACTCGAGGACCCACCCAGCAACGCCGAATCATTCAACCGAGGCGAGGTGAAGGTGGCCACCTGTCCGGGGATGGCCGACAACGCCCCCGCCGCCCCACCGAATGTGGATGCGGCCGACAGCAATCCCCCGATGCCGGGCACTGCGGTGATGGCTGCGATGGTGCCCGCCGCCGGAGCGTTGATCACCTGAGCCGGACCGTCGAGGGCGATCAGACGGGCCCGCTGCGCGTCGGCCAGCGAGGTGGCGCTGACCCGTTTGGGCTCGGACCGTCCGGTCGCGGTGGACACCGAGCCGTCGGGAACCTCCACCGAGAATCCGCCGTTGGCCGGCGCGTCGGACCGGGCCAGTGTGCGCGCGAACCACGACCGGACCGCCGCGGTCGGGGTGCCGCCGGGTTGGTCGTGTCCGCCGATCCGCCACTGCATACGCACCGGGGTGCCGGCAGCCCGGATGCCGAACGCGTTGCGGACGGCCTGATCGATCGGGAACAACGAATCCTGTTGCCCCTGCGTGAGCAGGGTGGGCGCGGTGATCCGGTTCAGGATGCTCGCCGGGCTGGAGGCGGCCATCAGTTGCTGCAGCTGTGCGTCGGGTGTGCCTGCGGCAGCCGACCGCTGGTAGGCCGCGCAGACATCGGGTGCGAACCGGCCGCAGCCGTCGGGGGTGGGGAGCGCGGCGGCCTGGGCGAACAAGGCCCCGGCCCAGAACTGTTTGAACACACCGGGTTCGGCTCCCAACGACGGGAACAGGGCCTGCGACAACGAGTTCCAGGTGATGTCGGCGGCCACCGCATCCACCCGTCGGTCGTATCCCGCGGTGAGCAGCGCCAGTGCACCGCCGTAGGAGGCGCCGGCGATCCCCACCCGCGGATCGCCGGGCGCGTCGCGGCGCACCTGCGGCATGGTGGCCAGGCGGTCGATGATCTTGCGCGCGTCGGCCACCTCGTAGTCGGGGGCATCGAGGTGGATCGACCCACCCGAGGCGCCGAACCCGCGAGCGGTGTAGGTGACCACCACGTAGCCCGCACGTGCCAGCGAGCGGGCCTGCCCGGTGAGGTCGCTCTTGCTGCCCCCGAATCCGTGGGCCAGGATCACCGCGGGCGCGGGGGTGGAGCGCGGCAGGAACAGATCCGCGTCCAGGGTGACCGGAAGTCCGGCCTCGGGTACCCCGTCGATGCGCATCTGCTGCTCGGTCAACGACGCCGTGTCGTCACCGGACACCGCGAACGACACCGATCCGATCACCACCACCAGCACGATCACCGCCGAGAGCGCCCACCATCGGCGGCGACCGGCGAGAAACGATCGGATCCCCCTCATCGATCCATCATGCGCTACGCGTGCGGGCGCGCGTTACCCACCCCGGCCTGCGGAGATGGTCGGGGAGATCGGTCGCCACGGTGCGTCGACCAGGATCGTGTGGTAGGCGTGAACCACCCGGTGCAGCATCGAGCCGGCGACGAGAGGACATGGGTGAAAGACCAGACCGGGGCGAGAGACCAGGCCCGAATGTGGCGGCGAATCCATCGAACGGTGACCCGGTGGGTGTCGGCCACCGATCGCCGGATCTTCGACTCGGTGGCCGCGTCCTCGCATCCGGTGATCGACGTCGTGATGCTGCGACTGACCCAGGCGGCCACGTTCTCGCGGCTGTGGATGGTGATCGCGGCGGGGATGTGGTTGTTCGGGGGACCCGCACACCGACGCGCTGCCGTACGCGGGATGGCCAGCGTGGCGGTCAGCAGCCTGGTGACCAACCAGGGGGCCAAGCGACTACGCGGCCGTCGGCGTCCCGACCACAGAGACGTCCCTGTCCAGCGCAAACCGCGACGGATGCCAACGTCGAGCTCGATGCCCTCGGGCCATTCGGCCAGCGCCGCGGCGTTCGCGGTCGGGGTGTACCTCGAACACCGACCGACCGGGCGACTGCTCGCCCCGTTGGCCGCGGCGGTCGGGGTGTCGCGGGTGGCCACGGGGGCGCACTACCCCAGCGACGTGGTGGTCGGCGGTGCGCTGGGCGGCGGCCTGGCCGCAGCGCTGAGCAAGGTGGTCAAACCCAAGCGGCGCCGTGTCTTCGAGCCGGCCCCGTCGACGATCGCATCCCCGGTGGACACCGACGGCACGGGCATCGTCGCCGTCGTCAACCCGGCCTCGGGCAGCGGCACCGGCTTTCGCATCATCGAACAGATCCGGCGCGACCTGCCCGGGGTGGAGATCGTCACCCTCGATGAGCCCGGCGCCTTGGTCGCGACGCTGACCGAGGTGGCACAGCGGGCCACGGTCCTCGCGGTCGGTGGGGGCGACGGTTCGGTGGCTGCCGGTGCCACCGTGGCCTTGAAGACCGGTCGACCACTGGCGGTGTTCCCGGGCGGCACGTTCAACAACTTCGCGCGCGACATCGGTTGTGCCACCGTCGATGACACCGTCGAGATGATCCGTGGCGGTCACCTCGCCCGGGTGGACGTGGGCAACCTCAACGGCGACCGGATCTTCATCAACACCGCCAGCATCGGCGCCTACCCACGGTTCGTGCGGCAACGCCAGAAGCTGGAACACCGCATCGGCAAACCGTTGGCCGCAGCGTGGGCCACGCTGTACATGCTGCTGCACGACACACCGGTCCGGCTCAGCGTCGACGGCCGGTTGATGAACGTCACGATGCTGTTCATCGGCACCTCGGAGTACTCCACCGCCGAGTTCACCGCCCTGCACCGACCCCGGCTCGACGACGGCGTACTGGACATGCGCATCCTGCGCGTGGACCGAAAGTTCGCCCGCCTCCGGGTGTTCGGTGCCCTGATGGCAAATCAGCTCGACCGGTATGGCTACTACCACCAGCGGGTCACCACCGGCGTACGCATCCAGGCCATCGACGGCCCGACCGTGGTGGCCCTCGACGGCGAGATCGGACAGGAGTATCGGTCGGCGGTGTTCACCGTCGAACCCAGCGCGTTGACCGTGTTCGGTCACAACGGAAACGGCGACCGCCACCGCTGAACCGAGAGGTTGCGCGCGCGATCAGCGGGCGATCAGGTGGTCGTCTTCCTTGAAGGACTTGGCGATCTTGCGGAAGGTGAAGCTGAATCCGGGGAACATCGCGATGACATGCCCGGATTTCGACTGATACCAGCTGTGGCAGCCACCGCTCTTCCACACGGTGCCTTCCATCTCGTGGTGCACCATCTCGGTGTAGCGCTTCTCGGCCGCCTCGCGCACCTCGATGGTGCGGGCGTGCTGCTTTCGCACCTTGTCGATGGCAGTCATGATGTATTCCATCTGCGCCTCGATGACGAAGATCGCCGAGGTGTGCCCGATCCCGGTGTTGGGGCCGGTGACGATGAACAGGTTGGGGAACGACGGGATGGCCGTGCCGATGTAGGCGTGCGGGTACTCCGACCACGTCTCGCTGAGCTTGGCGCCGTCGCGACCGATGACCGGGTAGGAGATGACGCCGTCGGTGGCGTCGTATCCGGTGGACCACACCAGTAGGTCGAGGTCGATGTGCTCGCCGCTGGTGGTGATCAGACCGGTCTCGGTCACCTCTTTGATGCCGTCGTTCTTGTCGTGCAGCGTCGAGTTGGGGGCGGCGATGGCCGGGTAGAGCGTGTTGGACAGGATGATCCGCTTGCACCCGATGGTGTAGTCGGGGGTGAGCTTGGCCCGCAACACCGGGTCGGCGATCTGCCGGTCGAGCAGCTTGAGCGCCTTGCGCCCGGCCACGAAGTTCAGGGCCGTCCGCGAGTACTTGAAACCCACGATGCGGGTCTCGAGGCCGAAGTAGATGGCGGTGCGGATGGCGCGGTAGATCGCGGTGATCCCCAGCAGCTTGCGCTGCCAGGCGGTGAACTTCCGGTCTGGCCGCGGCATCACCCAGTGCGGCGTGCGCTGGAAGATGTGTAGCTGCTTCACCTCGGGTTGGATGGCCGGGATGATCTGGGCGGCGCTGGCCCCGCTGCCCACGATGGCAACGGTCTTGCCGGTGTGGTCGTAGGTGTGGTCCCAGTCGTTGGTGTGAAACTGCTTGCCGCGGAACTTCTCACGACCGGGGAACGGCGGGATGACCGGTGTGCTCAGCGGGCCGGTGGCGTTGATGACGAACTGCGCGCGGAACTCGCCCTTGGTGGTCTCGATCGCCCAGGCGTTGTCCACCCACTCGATCTTCTCCACGTTGGCGCTGGTGACGGTCCGCTCGCGCAGCCCGTGCTTGTCGATGACGTGCTTGGTGTACTCCTCGAGTTCGTCGCGCTCGGCGAACATCTGTGACCACTGGTACGGCTCTGATGCGATGGAGTACAGCGGTGACTGAACGTCCACCGCGGCGCCGGGATAGGTGTTCTGCATCCACGTCCCGCCCATGAACTCACGCCGCTCGAGGATGATGAAGTCGTCGATACCTCGTTTGAGCAGGTTGATGGCAGCGCACTGCCCGCCGAACCCGCTGCCGATGATGATCACCTGATGTTCCTGCGCCATGCCGAAATGGTATCGGACTAGCAACGTTGTCGGATACGCCTGAGAGTCGGCTCGGCCCGCCTCCCTAGACTCGACGTACCGGGCACAGGTCGGCCGGTGGGTCGCAGCGCCCGTCAAGAACGGTGGAACAGAGGTTGGGAACGGGTGGGGCGACGATACGGCGGGGTCGAACAGGAAGATCGCCGGCAGCTGCGACGTCAGGCGTTGCTCGAAGCCGGGCTCGAGGAGTTCGGGACCCGTGGCTACCAACGCGTCACCGTCAAACAGATCTGTGAGCGGGCCGGACTGACCCAGCGCTACTTCTACGAGTCGTTCACCGACCGTGAAGCCCTGCTGGTCGGGGTGTACGACTCGATCACCGCGACCGTCCGCGAACGCACCCAGGCCGCGATCGACGTGGACTCTCCGCTGGAGACGATGATCGACACGGCGCTGACGGTGTTCGTGGAACTGCTCACCTCTGATCGTCGTCGCGCCCGCATCATGCTGCTCGAGGTGATCGGGGTGAGCCCGGAGCTGGAGGCGCGCCGCTACCGCGTGATCCACGGATTCGCCGATCTGATCGTGGCGGCCGCCACGGCCCGACCCGGGGTGACCCTGGAGCCGGAGATGGCCCACCACGCGGCCGTCGGCCTGGTGGGCGCGGTGAATCAGCTGCTGGTGGACTGGGAACTCGGCGGGGGCGTGGGCGACATCGGCGTGATCCTGCAGGTATGTCGAAAGATGTTCGCGGCCATGTTCACCCTGATCGCGGCGACCGAGACCGCCTGATCTAGAGGCCTGCGGCCTCCAACAGGTGGATCAGGACCGTCACCGAAGCCTCGACCCGGGCCGGGTCGGGGTCGGCCAGCCAGTGCAGCACGATCCCGTCGAAGGTGGCCGAGGCCAGGGCGGCCAGCGCGGGCAGGCCGCCGGGGACCGTCGCCTCGATCTCGGCGGCGAACGGCTGCAGCTGCCGTTGCGCCTCCTGCAGATACAGCCGGTATTGCCGAGTGGCGAGGTCGCGCAGCTTGGGTGAACGCAACGCGTAGACGGTGATGTCGTAGGCGGCGAGCTGCCGGATGGGATCGTCGGTGACCACCGATTGCAGGGCAGCCCTGAGGGTTTGCGCAACAGTGCCACCTGAGCTGCGCACCCCTTCGGTGGCCTCGTTGATCTCGGCGAGGATGGCCTTCACCGCTTCTTCGAGCAACTCGTCTTTGTCGGCGAACCAGTAGTGCACCTGGCCCTGCTGCACGCCGGCTTCCTCGGCGATGCGCCGAGTGGTCGCGGCCTGGGTTCCGTCCCGGGACAACACCCGCAACGCGGCCTCGATGAGCAACTGCCGAGTCCCCTCGGACGACTTCTTGCGGTTTCGCCGCGGCTCGGACATGGGGTCAGATTACAAAGCGCCGATCGTGGCCCCGTCGCCGATCACGGCGAGGCAACGATCGTCGGATGCCTGTTGATCGAGACGCACCCCCCGGGGTATCCTTTAGGTCAGTTGACCTAAACAGACGACCTGCTCAGCCGGGCACCAGCCCACCAGAGACCACCCGCCGAGAGACCACCCACCCAGAGACCACCAGAACGACATCCAAGGAGTACCGATGAGCACCACGCGTTACGCATTGATCACCGGAGCGGCCGGCGGAATCGGTCTGGAGGTCGCCCGTCGGATGGCACGTCGCGGCTACACGGTCGTGGCCGTGGAGCGCGACATCGAGCTGGCCACCACTGCGGCCGAGCGGATCGGAGCCTCCTCGGTCCCGGTGGCCTGCGACCTGTCCGATCGCGACTCAACGGCCGCGCTGGCCGAGAGGATCCGGACCGAATGGGCCGACGCGCTCGAGGTGGCCTTCCTCAACGCGGGCATCATCATCCCCGGCAAGGTCGTCGACATCGCCCCCGAGATCATCGACAAGCACCTCACGATCATGCTCAACAGCACCACCGTGTTGGCCCAGGCCGCCGCCACGGTGATGGTCGCCCGCGGTCGCGGCGCGATCGTCGCGACGGTCTCCCACGGCGGCATCCTGGCGCTGCCGGGTTCGGCCCCCTACTCGGCGGCCAAGGCTGGTCTACGCGCGTTCTTGACCGCGCTCCACCACGAGGTGCGTGAGGCCGGGGTGAGCGTCTCGGCCCTGTTCCCCAGCGCGGTCGACACCCCGATGCTCGAGCACGAGGCGGCCTCCGGCGGGAGCACGCTCAACTTCATCGGCAAGATCAGCACCATCGACGATGTCGCCGACGCCTTCGACGAGGCGCTGCGCACCGGCAAGCCGGAGCTCCACATCCCCCGTGGCGATGGACTGTTCGTCGCGTTGATGCAGTCCTTCCCGCGCATCGCACGAAAGCTCATGCCCTACGCCGAGCAGCTCGGCGCCAAGGGCCGCGACCGCTACCTCGCCCAGGTGGCCGAGCGTGATCGTCTGCGCCCCAACGTGAATGCGTGACCGCGATGAATCGCTCCGCCCGAGCCCATCCGCCCCCGTTCGAAAGGACCTGACATGACCACCCAGCTCACCGACCGCTCGTCCGCCGTCGCCATCATCGGTGCCGGCCCGGCCGGCCTGTCCGCCGCCCGTATGTTCACCAACCTCGGCATCGACTACGACCATTTCGAGCGCCACACCGGCGTCGGCGGGCTGTGGGACATCGACAACCCGGGCACCCCGATGTACGAGTCGGCTCACTTCATCTCCTCGCGTGACGTGTCGGGCTTCTTTGACTTCCCCATGCCGAAGACCTACGGCGACTACCCCACCCGGCTCGAGGTCTTGCAGTACACGAAGGACTTCGCCGAGACCTTCGGGCTGTCCGAGAAGATCACCTTTGCTACAGCCATCGAATCGGTGGTCGCCGACGGCGACACGTGGATCGTCACCGCGACGAACGGCACCGCCGGCCGCTACCGCGCGGTGGTCTGCGCGACCGGGACCAACTGGTTCCCCAAGTCGCCCACGCATCCAGGACAGTTCAACGGCGAGGTCCGCCACTCCAGCACCCATCGCGCGGCGAATGAGTTCGCGGGCAAGCGCGTCCTGATCGTCGGACTGGGCAACTCCGGCGCCGACATCGCCTGCGACGCAGCGCAAAACGCCGAACGCGCATTCATCAGCGTGCGCCGCGGATACCACATCATCCCCAAGCACGTCCTGGGCGTGCCGGCGGACACGCTCGACGAGACCGGCCAGTTCCTGCCCCGATGGATCGAGCGTCCCCTGATGACCGGTGCTCTGAAACTGCTGGTCGGAGACGTCACCCGGTGGGGTCTGCCCAAGCCCGATCACAAGCTATTCGAAAGCCACCCGCTGCTCAACTCGCAACTGCTGCACCACCTTCAGCACGGCGACATCCACGCCAAGGGCGATGTGGAGCGTTTCGACGGCGATCACGTGGTCTTCACCGACGGTAGCCGCGAGGAGATCGACGTCGTCATCTACGCGACGGGCTACACGATGGCCATCCCCTACGTCGACGACCAGTGTTTCGAATGGTCGGGCACCCGTCCCGACCAGTACCTGACCGCGTTCAACCGCAAGCACAAGAACCTGTTCACGCTGGGCTACCTCGAGGTGAACTCCAGTGCCTACACCCTGTTCGACAACATCTCGAACGTGGTGGGGCAGTACCTCAAAGCCCAGCAGGACCGACCCGAGGTGGCCGAGGCGTTCGACCACGCGATCGCCACGCACCGTCCGGACCTGACCGGCGGCCTCAGGTTGGTCGACTCCGATCGCCACGCGAACTACGTCGACGCCAAGACCTACAAGAAGGTGTTGGCCCGCGTGCGCGCGAAGTTCGGGTTCAGCGACCTGACCCCCGGTCAGTTCGACGCCATCATGAAGAACGCGGTCGAGAGCCGACAGCCCGCATCGGTGTGACACCTGGCAGCAGGCGACCCCCGGAACCGGTCTGGTTCCGGGGGGCGTCGGTCCTTCGAGGTCTGGCAGACTTTCACCCATGACCACGTCGCCCCGACGCATCGCCTTCATCCAGGCCACCTGGCATCGCAGCATCGTCGATCAGGCGCGGGACGGATTCATCGAACAGCTCGCCGCGTTGGGTCGTCCCCGACACGACATCGACGTGTTCGAGGTGCCGGGCGCCTTCGAGATTCCCCTGGCCGCACAACGTCTCGCCCGCAGCGGCGACTACGAGGCGATCGTGGGGGCGGGTCTGGTCGTCGACGGCGGCATCTACCGCCACGACTTCGTGGCCACCGCCGTGATCGACGGACTGATGCGGGTCCAGCTCGACACCGACGTGCCGGTGTTCTCGGTGGTGCTCACCCCCCACCACTTCCACGAACACGACGAACACCAGACCTACTTCACCGAGCACTTCCTGAAGAAGGGTGCCGAGGCCGCATCGGCTGTCGTGCGATCGCTGCAGCCACTCACCCCGATCACCCCGTGACGGCCGCCCCCGGGTGATCGCCGCCGCCTGGGGCACCCGACAGAACGCAATCCGGGGTGAACTCCCGGGAACGTCGCGTTGATCGTGCGCACCACGATGCCGACCGTTCCCCTAGTATTTGTGCACTTGCCCGGCAATGAACAACAGATGGGGGACGCCCGTGGCCGAACTGGTCGAGCACTCCAAGCGCATCGTCGAAGCCCGATTACAGAACTCGTCGATCCGCGCAATCTCCGGGTCGATGGTCTCCTACCTCGGTGAAGTCGGGTTCAAGTCAGCTGGTTTCGGTGGCGGCGCCGGGGTGCTGGCCGGGCTGAAGCAGCGGGCGACCGGCGAGAGTCTGTCGTTGATGGAATGCACCGGCAACGGGGTGGTGCACCTGGCCGTCGACGGGCAGTACGTGACGGTGCTGCCACTGAACAACGAGACCCTGCAGGTCGAGTCGCAGCAGCTGTTGGCGATGGCAGGCAACCTGCAGACCAACGTCACCTTCGCCGGACTCGGCGGGATGAGTTCGGGTCAGGGCCTGTTCACCACCACTGTCACCGGTACCGGCCAGGTGGCGTTGCTCTCGGCGGGCGGGCCGCTGATCCACCTGGAGGTCAACCCGAATCTGCCGCTGGTCGTGGACCCCGATGCGTTCGTGGCCGCGAAAGGTCAACTACAGCAATCGTTTGTCACCGATGTCAGCTGGCGCGACGCGGTCGGTGCGGGCGGGGGCGAGGCGTTCTCGCTGCGGTGGCAAGGCCACGGCGTGGTGTCCATCCAACCGGCGGAACGGTGATCGACATGGTCTTCGAGAAGGTCAACAGCAAAGTCGTCAAGGTCGACATCGGGCGCGCGGGCGGCGTGGTGGCCCGCAAGGGCGCGATGCTGTTCTACACCGGCGCAATCACTTTCGCACCGCACGGGATGCCCGGCGGCGGAGCGGGGATGGGGGCCATCGGCGGGATCGCCGGCCGCATGATGGCCGGTGAACACGAACGCACCATGCTGGCCCAGGGAATGGGCGAGGTGCACTACGGCTTTCGTGGACTTGCCGTCCACGTCGTCGACATGCCGCAGGGCGGGACGTTGATGGCTGACGCCTCTCGCCTGCTCGGGCACACCGCGGGGCTGCAGTCCTCGGTGGTCAGCGTGCAAGCGCAAGGTGGTGGTGGCGGAGGCGGTCTGCGCGGCGCCCTACGCGGTGCGGCCACCGGTGTGTTGACCGGCAACGGCTTGATGACCACGCAACTGCAGGGTGCCGGTGCGGTGGTGCTCCTCGCTCACGGTGAGGTGATGGAGTTGCGGGTGGGACAGCATCCGGTGGTGGTCGACCCGCAGGCCTTCGTCGGAACGTGGGGAAACGTTGCCGTGCAAATGAAGTCAGCGTTGAGTTGGCGCGACGCGGTGGGCCGTGGCTCTGGTGAAGCCATGCAACTGCACTGCACCGGCGACGGCATCGTCTTCGTCCAGGCATCCGAACAGAAGTTGTGAGGGACTGTCCATGAGCACTGTGCTGAATCCGTCGCAACTTGTCGGTCGCGACAACATCCCCGGCAACACCTACGCTTACTACCTGAACCTGGAGAAGCCCTGGATCATGTCCAAGGGCGCGATGATCGCCTACTACGGGCAGATGCAGTTCACCGCGCTGATGCAGGGTCTGCGCGCTGGGATGTTGGGCCACCTGGCCGGCACCGTCAGCGCCCCGATGTACATGGGCAACTTCGTCATTGCCCAGGGCCAGGGCGTCCTGATCATCGGTGACCGTGGCTACGACATCAACTCCTACGATCTCGACGCAGGCAACCTCACGATCCGCGCGGCCAACCTGTTGGCCTTCGAGCCGGGCCTGGAACTCAAGCAGTCGATCGTGCCGGGATTTCTCACGCTACTGGGCACCGGAACGTTCCTGG
Organism: Williamsia sp. CHRR-6; assembly: GCF_018474015.1. Lineage (GTDB taxonomy): Bacteria > Actinomycetota > Actinomycetes > Mycobacteriales > Mycobacteriaceae > Williamsia_A. The sequence continues at coordinate 361,958 of NZ_JAHCSG010000003.1, forward strand.
CCTCGTCCAACGGGCCGGTGATGTTCGCCGAACCGCCGCTGCGGGTGGACCCGCAGGCGTTGGTGGGCTGGGCTGACTGTCCGTCGCCAAGTCACCACTACGACCAGAACTGGATCAACGGTTTCATGGCGGCCGGTGCGGCGATGATGGGCGCCGGCAGCGGTGAGGAGCAGCAGTTCGACTTCACCGGTGCCGGAACAGTTCTCATCCAGTCCACCGAAAAGATCATCAATGATGTCGACATCGTGCGGACCATCGAGGCCCAGATCCCCGGGCTGTCGCAGGCCGGACTGCAGTCGGTGATCGCCCGCGCACGCGCCAACCTGCAGCAGCAGCAGTAGCTCCTCGCACGGTCGGCTGCAGTTCGCACGCCCACCACCCGTTCGCACGGAAGGTTGCCGCTCGCACGCTCACCACCCGTTCGCACGGTCGGCTCCAGTTCGCACGGTGCATGCAGCGTGCGAACTGCACGCCACCGTGCGAATGTGCTGACACCGTGCGAACAGCGGCGAGGCGTGCGAGACAAGCTCAGCCGAGAAGGTGACCCGCGCCGAGTCCGATCGCGCACGCCAGCAGGGACAGCAGCAGGTTCGCGCCGCCAAAGGCGACGGCGGCACCGGTACGACCAGTCCGCAGCAGGGTGACGGTCTCCACGCTGACAGTGCTGAAAGTGGTGTAGCCGCCGCAGAATCCGGTTCCCACCAGGCTCAGCCACGTGCGGTCGGCGTGGCCGGCTGCCACTATCCCGGCGATCAGACCGATCAGCATCGACCCGGTGACGTTGACCAGCAGCACCTGCCAGGGCGTGGTCCACCGAAAGCGGTGGACGAGTTCGCCGTCGACCACGAACCGCGCCACCGCCCCCAGCGAGCCGGCCAGGGCGACCCACACCCCGATCATCGGCGCCGACCCGTACGCCACAGACCTACCGTCCGGCGGCCCGCGAGATAGCCCAGTGCCGCCCCCGCGAGCCCCACTGAGACGGTGGCGATCACGTAGCCCACCGCCGGCAGCCAGTGCCCGTCGGCGATCAGCCGGTCAGTTTCCAACGCAAACGCGCTATAGGTGGTCAGTGATCCACAGAACCCCACGCCCACGAGTAGCCGGGCCTGCAGCCGAGCACCCGTGTCGTCACCGAGGCCGACGAGGGTGGCCGCCAACAGACCGAGGATGAACGACCCGATGGCATTGACTCCGATTGTCGCCCACGGCCACTCGCCGCGAGCGGCAGGCAGTGCCGTCTCCGCGCCGTAACGCACAGCGGTGCCTGCCAGACCACCTACGAACACCAGCGCCAGCAGTGGCCAATGCAGGTGTCGTGGGCGATGGGTCTTGTCAGGCACCGCTACACGCTAGTGGACTGCCGCGATCAGACGCGAGCGGTCACCTTCTGCTCGATGTTGCCCTTGGTGGCCTTGGAGTACGGGCAGAAGGCGTGCGCGGCGGCGGCCATCGCGTCGGCGTCGGCCTGGCTGGCGCCGGGGATCAGCACGTCGATGTCGGCGGTGAGACCGAAACCGCCATCGGCGGGATCCTTGCCGATGCCGATGGTCACGTTCACCTCGGCGTTGTCGGGCACCTTGTGGCCGGCCTGACCGGCGGTGGCGCGCAAAGCACCCATGAAGCAGGCGGCGTACCCAGCCGAGAACAGTTCCTCAGGGTTGCTGCCCTCGCCGCTGCCACCGAGTTCCTTCGGCGGACGCAGGTCGAGATCGATCTGACCGGTGGCCGAGTAGACCTGGCCGTCCCGGCCGCCGCCGGTGGCCTTGGAGGAGATTGTGTACGCGGTCTCGATGCTCATACGTGCTGTCCTTTCGAAAGGGGGTTACGTGGAGAGAACGTCGCAGACAGCGCAGTTTGTTCCGGCACTCACGGCCGGAACTTCATCGGTTCCGGTAGCCACTGATTGACGCTGCGCCGCAACGTGAACAGAGCGCACAGCACCAACGCGCCGAACTGGGTCCAGCCCAGGACCGGGGCCAGGACCGAGGTGGAGTCGTAACTGAACAGCAGGTCGAGGCCGACCGGGATGGCGATCAGCGTGATCACCACCAACGCCAGGAAGAAGCTGCGCACGTTGCGGCTGTGACGACGCCCGATGGCGGTGAGCAGCGGATACTGCAGGGCAATCACCACGCCGATGCCCACCAACATCACCGGCGGGAAAGTCTCCGACAGCGAGCGCGCCTGCTCGGGCGTGATGGTGCCCTGCGGATCACCCGGCGCCGACGATTCCATCCGGATCCGCAGCGCATCAGAGATGGACCCGAGGTCGAGCAGACCCAGGATCATCACCACCAGTCCCGCGCCCGCCGACACCAGCCACAACAGGTAGGCGTGGTGCAGCGCGGTGGGTGGCGGACCGATCTCCTCGGGCCGAGAGTCACGGTCGGCGGAGGTCCGCCCGGCGGCGATGGCCGCGAGGTCCATGGCGTCGAGCTCAGCCATGCTGGGCACGCGGTCGGGATCGTCGGGGCCGGTGGGGTTCATGGCGCAGCGGTCCTCAGACCAGCAGCTCAGCGATCTGAATCGTGTTGAGCGCTGCGCCTTTTCGTAGGTTGTCGCCGGAGATGAACAGGGCCAGGCCGCGGCCGTCCGGGACCCCGGGATCGACCCGGATCCGTCCGACCAGCGACTCGTCGGCACCGGCGGCCGCGCGTGGGGTGGGCACGTCGACCAACCGCACACCGGGTGCACCGGCGAGGATCTCCTGCGCGCGGGCCGGCGACAGCGGTCGGTCGAACTCGGCGTTGATCGACAGCGAGTGGCCGGTGAACACCGGCACCCGCACGCAGGTACCACTGACCAGCAGCTCCGGCAGACCCAGGATCTTGCGTGACTCGTTGCGCAGCTTCTGGTCCTCGTCGGTCTCGAACGATCCGTCCTCGACAATCGACCCGGCCAGCGGGATCACGTTGAAACCAATCGGCGCAACATATTTCACCGGATCCGGGCCAGACATCGCGGCGCCGTCGTGCACCAGCGCCTCGGCATCGTCGATGCCGGCGCGCAATTGATCGGCCAGTTCGGCGACACCGGCCAGGCCGCTACCCGAGACCGCCTGATACGACGAGACGATCAGCCGACGCAGCCCGGCTTCGTCGTGCAGCGGCTTGAGCACCGGCATGGCCGCCATCGTGGTGCAGTTCGGGTTGGCGATGATGCCCTTGGGCGGGTGGTGCGCCAGCTCGCCGTTGACCTCCGAGACCACCAGCGGCACATCGGGATCCTTACGCCAGGCCGAAGAGTTGTCGATGACGATCACCCCGGCCGCCGCGAACCGCGGGGCCTGCTCGCGCGACGTGGTGGCTCCGGCCGAGAACAACGCGATGTCCAAACCGGACGGGTCGGCGGTGGCGGCGTCCTCCACGGTGATCTCGCCATCGCCCCACGGCAGCGTAGTGCCCGCCGACCGGGCCGAGGCGAAGAACCGCACCTCGTCGGCGGGAAAATCACGCTGCGCCAACAGGGTTCGCATCACTGCGCCCACCTGACCGGTGGCTCCCACCACGCCGATCCGCATACCTCAGCGCCCCGTTCCGGCGTGCACCACGGCAGGCTCGTCGCCGCCGAGATCGAACGCGGCGTGGATGGCGCGCACCGCGTCGTCGAGTTCGGTGTCACGGCACAGCACCGAGATCCGGATCTCGGAGGTGGAGATGAGCTCGATGTTGATGCCGGCCTCGCTCAGCGCCTCACAGAAGGTGGCGGTCACGCCAGGGTGGGTCTTCATGCCGGCACCCACCAACGACACCTTGCCGATGTGGTCGTCGTAGAGCACCTCGGAGAACCCGATCTCGGCCTTGAGGGCCATCAGCTTCTCCACCGCCAGTGGCCCCAGCTCGCGCGGCAGGGTGAAGGTGATGTCGGTCTTGCCGGTGTCGACCTTGGAGACGTTCTGCAACACCATGTCGATGTTGATGTCGGCATCGGCCACCGCGCGAAAGACCTTGGCCGCGAAGCCCGGTTGGTCTTCGAGCCCGACGACGGTGATCTTGGCTTCGCTGCGATCGTGTGCCACACCGGTGAGAATTGCGTCTTCCACTGCGATGTCCTCCATCGATCCGGACACGATGGTGCCGGGTTTGGTCGTATACGACGAGCGCACGTGAACCGGGACGTTGTAGCGGCGCGCGTATTCGACGCACCGCAGCATCAAGACCTTGGCCCCACACGCGGCCATCTCCAACATCTCCTCGAACGAGACCGTCTCGAGGTGGCGGGCGTCGGGCACGATGCGTGGGTCGGCGGTGTAGATGCCGTCGACGTCGGTGTAGATCTCGCAGACGTCGGCGTTGAGCGCTGCGGCCAACGCGACGGCGGTGGTGTCTGATCCGCCGCGCCCGAGGGTGGTGACATCTTTGGTGTCCTGGGAGACGCCCTGGAACCCCGCGACCAGCACGATCTTTCCCTCGTCCAGGGCGCTTCGCAGTCGGCCGGGGTCGACGGCGATGATCTTGGCCGACCCATGGCTGCTGGTGGTGATGACGCCGGCCTGCGAGCCGGTGAACGACTGGGCGTGGGCGCCCAGCGAGCTGATGGCCATGGCGACCAGCGCGTTGGAGATGCGCTCGCCGGAGGTGAGCAACATGTCCATCTCGCGCGGCGGCGGCGCCGGGTTGACCTGCTGGGCCAGTTCGAGCAGCTCGTCGGTGGTGTCGCCCATGGCCGAGCACACCACCACCACGTCATTGCCCGCCTTCTTGGCGTCGACGATTCGCTCGGCCACCCGGCGAATGCGTTCGGCTGAGGCGACCGACGATCCGCCGTACTTCTGCACCACCAGTGCCACGCCGGCCTACCTCCGCTGTCTGCGCGCCATGCCTGCTCAGTGAGCGGCCCCGAACAATCGCTCATCACCATACCGCCACCATGACGACGGTCCGATGGCCGCGACGGGTCGGGGCCTACGATCGACGTCGTGTCGCACACCAGCACCGCCGACGCCCCCACCGCCGGCGAACCGATCGCCGCCTCCGCGGCTCAACGCCTTGCCTCGTTGGTGGGGCGTCATCGCGATTGGTTGACCCCGGTGCTGATCTTCCTGGGCATCCGCGCGCTGAGTGTCACCACGCTGGCCTACTTCGCCGACGTGCGCGGCGGAACGGTGCGCGGACACCTGTCGGACTGGGACGGCAAGTGGATGCTGGCCATCGCGCAGTACGGCTACAACCGGGTGCCCTACTCGCAGGTGGACGCACGTGGGCTGCGCGACGACAACACCCCGTACGCATTCTTTCCCGGATACCCGATGCTGGTCGGGCTGGTGGACAAGCTTCCGGGGTTCTCCACCTACGGGGCGGCGATGACGGTCAACCTGGTGGCTGGAAGTCTGGGCGCAGTGGGAGCAGCTCGCCTGGGTGCGTTGTGTGCCGCCCGTATGGCCGCTCGCGCACGGCGCCGACCGGGCTGGTTCACCGACTCCATGCCGTTCTCGGCACGGGTGTCGACGTGGCTGACCGCGCGCACCGACGCCGACCCGGTCGACCCGCGTCGCGTGGGGCTCATCCTGGTGGTGCTGTTCTCCGCCGCCCCGATGGGTGTGGTGCTGTCGATGGCGTACACCGAGGCCCTGTTCTGCGCGTTGACGGTGTGGGCGCTGGTGGCCGTGATGGAAAGGCGTTGGCTGCTGGCCGGACTCACCGCGATGGGCGCCGGGCTGACCCGCCCCACCTCGGTGGTCATCGTGGGCGTGGTGATGCTGGCCGCGCTCGTGGCCGTGCGCGAGGGACCGCGCGTCTGGGCGGCGCTCGCGTTGAGCCCGCTGGGCTACCTGGGCTACCTGGCGGTGGTGTGGCACCACACGGGCAGCCCCACCGGCTGGTTCACCATCCAGACCCGCGGCTGGGACACGCGATTCGACTTCGGTTCGGCTACAAAGGAATTCGTGCGCTACGCCTTGACCAGCTCCGCTGAGGTGGCGGTGGTGGCCAGCGCCTGGATCATCATCGCCAGCGTGGCGCTGGTGGCGGTGGCCGTCTGGGAGCGAATGCCGTGGCCGGTGCTGCTCTACGGCACGCTGCTGGTGGCGTCGATCATCGCTTCCAGCGGGCTGATGATGAGTCGACCACGTCTGCTGCTCCCGGCCTTCGTCCTGCTCATCCCGGCCGCGATCGCGCTGGCCCGCAGCCGGTTGTCCACCCAGATCTGGGTGCTGGCATCGGTCATCGCCCTGAGTTGCTGGTTCGGGGCGCACATGTTGACGGTGTACCCGCACGCCATCTGATCGGCTCGCTCGACCGGTGCCGGGACGTCGCGCCTCCGGTATCCTTGGCGACGAGGGGAGTATCCCGTCGCCTGTAGGTCGTCAATACGGCTCATTCGTGTGAGCCCGGCCTACGGGGCGCCACCGGCGCGGGAGAGACCTCACGGATCGGACCATGTGTCCACGCAAACCCGTGAGGTGCTTGATGAATGTTCCACTCTGGGCATGGCTGGCGGTCATCGGTGTCATCGCCGCCATGCTGCTGATCGACCTGTTCGCCCACCGCACCGCTCATGTCATCGGTCTTCGCGAGGCCGCCCTGTGGTCGGTCTTCTGGGTGACCTGTGGTGTCGCTTTCGGTGGGGTCATCTGGGCGGTGTACGGCGCCGAACTCGGCCAGCAATACTTCGCGGGCTATCTCATCGAGAAGTCCCTGGCCGTGGACAACGTGTTCGTGTGGGCGATCATCTTCGCCTTCTTCGCGGTGCCACGAGAAGTACAGCACCGCGTGCTGTTCTACGGCGTGGTGGGCGCGTTGGTCTTCCGCGGCATCTTCATCGCCGGTGGAGCCGTGCTGATCGACCGCTTCGCCTGGGTGCTCTACCTGTTCGCCGTGTTCCTGGTGTTCACCGGGATCAAGATGGCGGTTCAGCGGGACAGCCACATCGACCCGTCCACGTCGCGCACGCTGCGACTGTTCCGCCGCGTCATCCCGATGACCGACGCGTATCACGGGCAGCGGTTCCTGATCCGGCGCGCCGGCGTGCTCATGGCCACGCCACTGCTCGCGGTGTTGGTGCTGGTGGAGATCACCGACGTGATCTTCGCCGTCGACTCCATCCCGGCGATCTTCGCGGTCACCGACGAAGCGTTCCTGGTGTTCACCGCCAACGCCTTCGCCATCCTGGGTCTGCGTGCGATGTACTTCCTACTCGCCGACGTCATCCACCGATTCGTCTACCTCAAGGTGGGACTGGCCCTGGTGCTGGTGTGGGTGGGCGTGAAGATGGCCCTGAAGGTGGATGTCTTCTACATCCCGACGGTCATCTCGCTGGCCGTGATCATCACGATCATCGGTGCGTCGGTCATCGCGAGCCTGCTCGCCACGCGCGGACAACAGCGTCGACCGCTGGCCGCGCCGGCCTCATCGCCCTTCCGGGTGGCAACCGCGGACGAAGAGGCCCAGCTCGAGCCACTGTGGCGCCGGTCGACCGCTGATCGATGATTGGGCGAACCCCGGGGAGTACGTTCTCGCCGGGGTTCGTTCGCGTCTCAGCGACCCGCCCGGGCCTCGAATCCGTCGCAGAGCAACTCCACCCCGTCGTCGAGGCGACGGCGGAGGTCGGTGATGCCGTTGTCGTGGCCCAGCCCGCGCAGCGTCGCCACGCGGGGGAACGCGGCCAGTTCGGCGGCGGTGGTCTCGCGGGCGTCGAGTACGGCCACGAGATCACCGTCGAGTGCGGCATCTGCGGTGCTGCGCAACAACTCACCGGCCACCGAGGTCAGCGCGACCCCCTGCACGAAACTCCACAGGGTCACCGTCATCTCGGCCGCCCGCACCGGGGTCACGTCCAGCTGCGCGAACGCGGCCATCATCCAGTCCAGGCATCCCAGGCTGGCCGCACCCATGCTGTGTCGGGGCGAGGAGTAGGCCAGCACCACCCACGGATGTCGTTGGTAGAGCGTCCAATCGATGTCGGTGGCGATGCGCACGCATTCACGCCAGTGTCGATGACCCACCACGGCGGCGGCGTCGCGGTGATCGGTGGGGACCGGGGCGCCGGGCATCTCGTGGGGGTAGGGGAAACGCGCGCCCACCGCCTCGGTCATGGCGGTCAGCAGGGCGTCCTTGTCGGCCACATGGCGGTAGAGCGACATGGCGCCTACGCCGAGACGGTCGGCGATGGCGCGCATGGTGACCGCGGCGAAGCCGTCGGCGTCGGCGATGTCGATGGCCGCGTCGACGATCGCTGCCCGGGTCAGGCGCGGTTGGGAAGATGTCATTTGCTCACATGGTAACGGTTGGGTACGTTGTACGCATCCACAACGCGTACGCCGTACGCGCAGGTGACAGACCTGTCACCACCTGAGCAAGGAGCCTGTGATGAGTACCGCCGCGCCGCACACCGAGGGACTGACCCCCGGATCCGGCGCTCCCCGAACCGACCCCCGGGCCTGGCTGGGCCTGGCGATCATGACCCTGCCGGTGCTGCTTGTGGCGATGGACTTCTCCATCCTCTACCTGGCCATGCCCACCATCACCACTGCACTCAACCCTTCTGCGGCCGAACAACTCTGGATTCTCGACATCTACGGGTTCCTGATCGCCGGCCTGCTGATCACCATGGGCAACATCGGCGACCGCTTCGGTCGCCGGCGCGTACTTCTCACCGGAGCAACTGTTTTCGGTGTCGCCTCGGTCATCGCCGCCCTCGCCCCGACCGCCGAGGTCTTGATCGGCGCCCGGGCCCTGATGGGTATCGGTGGGGCCACCCTGATGCCGGCCACCCTGTCGTTGATCACCAACATGTTCCCCGACGCCAAGGCCCGGTCGCTGGCCATCGGCGTGTGGACGGCATGTTTCGCAGGCGGCTCGGCGGTGGGCCCGGTGATCGGCGGGGTGATGCTGCATCACTTCTGGTGGGGTTCGGTGTTCCTGCTCAACGTCCCGGTGATCGCATTGCTGTTGGTGTTCGCGCCCCGATTGGTACCCGAATACCGTTCCGGCACAACGGCACCCTTTGACGTCACCGGCGTGGTGCTCTCGTTGGCGGGCATCCTGCCGCTGGTCTACGCGATCAAACACCTCGCCGCCGAGGGCCTCGACGCCACCGCGGTCATCACCGGCGTGATCGGGGTGGTCGCGCTGGCCGCGTTCTTCCGCCAGCAGCAGACCGCGAAACATCCACTGCTACAGCTCAACCTGTTCCGTAGCCCCATCTTCTCCTCAGCCATCCTGGCCGCCCTGGTGTGCATGATGGCGCTGGGCGCCACGTCCTATCTCACCGGCATCTATCTGCAGTCGGTCCTGAACCACGACGTGTTGGCCGCGGCACTGGCTGGTATCCCGGCGGCAGTGTCGGTGGCGGTGTTCTCCTTGGGCGCCGCACGGATCGGAGCCTGGTTGGGAACCCGACTGGCGTTCGTCGCCGCGCTGGCGGTCTCTGCGACAGGCAACCTGGCGCTGTTGCTGCTGGGCACCGACACCCCCGTCTGGATCTACCTGGCCGCCACCACCGTCGCCGGCGTGGGCTACGGCGTCATCTTCAGCCTGGTGTCGGAGGTGGCGATCGCCGCCGCACCGCCTGAGCGCGCCGGTGCCGCATCGGGCATCTCGGAGACCAGCTTCGAGCTGGGTACGTCGTTGGGGCTGGCGCTGATCGGATCGCTGGCCACCGTGGTCTACCGCAGCCACGCCGACGGTCGCCCGTTCTCCGACACCCTGGGCGAGACCCTGAAACGGGCCCGCGAGATCGGGTCGACGCGCGGCGCCGACCTGGCCGAGACCGCCCGGGTGGCCTTTGTCGACGGCCTGCACGTGGCCGCGGCGACCGCCGCCGGGCTACTGCTGGCGACCGCCGTCGTCATCGCGTGTGTGCTCCGCACCCGTGAGTGATTGTGGAGGGCCCGCCCTCCAAACTCGCGCACGGGCGCGTAGCGCATAATGGGCTGCATGCATGAGATCTTCGAAAAGCGTTGGAGCGCACGTGGCCTCGATCCGGCAGCCACCATCCCGGCGTCTGATGTGGCCGAGATCCTCGACGCGGCGCGCTGGGCGCCCACCTGGGGCGGCACCCAGCCGGTCCGGATGATCGTGGGCGTGCGCGGCGACGAGGTCTTCGACGCGATCGCGGCCACCCTGGCCCCAGGCAACGACTGGGCGTTGTCAGCATCGGCGCTGGTCCTGATGACCACCCGGGCCGACGCCGAGGACGAGAACGCACACACCTACGGGGCGGTCGACCTGGGTCTGGCCGCTGCACAGCTGATCCTGCAGGCCACTGCCCTGGGATACACCGCGCACCCGATGGCCGGCTTCGAGTCGGGCCTGGCCGTGGAGACGTTCGAGATCCCGGCCGGACATCGTCCGCTGCTGGTGGTGTCGATCGGGTCGCTGGCCGATCCGGCCACCCTCAGCCCGAAGATCCAGGCCCGTGACACCAAGGAACGCACCCGGCTGCCGCTGACCGAGGTCGCCTTCGGGGCTCACTGGGGACGTCCGACCCCGCTGCTGGAGCCCTGAACCATCGGCCCTGGCCTGCGGTCTGTGTCGACGAAACCATTTGGCCGGGTCACAGCGCGGGAGTATCGTGACCGACGTGCGGCGTGACCTCCTTCTCGGTTGCCGCGGCGGGGTCTGATCCGACCGGCTCCCTGCCGCGGGATTCGATGCTGTGCCGGTCACCACGACCCGAGCAAGGACACCTCCCATGCCTGCAGCAGACAGTTTCACCTCCGGAGTGAGCCGCATCGTCGAGCCCACCGGCCCTGTTCCCGATGACCAAGCCCCGTGGAACACCCAGCGCAACTCGGCGCTGCCGGTGCACCGCTACAAGTCGTTCGCCGACGAGGTCGAGACGATCTCGCTGCCCGACCGCACGTGGCCCGACCGGGTGATCGACCGCGCCCCCGCCTGGTGTGCGGTGGACCTGCGCGACGGCAACCAGGCCCTCATCGACCCGATGAGCCCGGCCCGCAAGCGCCGCATGTTCGACCTGTTGGTCCGCATGGGCTACAAGGAGATCGAGGTCGGTTTCCCCTCGGCCAGCCAGACCGATTTCGACTTCGTCCGCGAGATCATCACCGACGGGGCCATTCCCGACGACGTCACCATCCAGGTGCTCACGCAGAGTCGTGACGAGCTGATCGAGCGCACCTTTCAGGCGTGCGCCGGAGCCCGCTCGGTGATCGTGCACTTCTACAACTCCACCTCGGTGCTGCAGCGTCGGGTGGTGTTTCGCGCCGACAAGGCCGCGATCACCACGATCGCCACCGATGCCGCGCACAAGTGCAAGAGCGAGGAGTCGAAGTACCCCGAGACCACGTGGCGCTACGAGTATTCGCCGGAGTCCTACACCGGCACCGAGCTGAGCTACGCCAAGGACGTCTGCGACGCGGTGGCCGAGGTGATCGACCCGACGCCGGAGAACCCGATCATCATCAACCTGCCCGCCACGGTCGAGATGGCCACCCCCAACGTCTACGCCGACTCCATCGAGTGGATGCACCGCAACCTGGCGCGCCGCGATTCGATCATCCTGAGCCTGCATCCCCACAACGATCGTGGAACTGCCGTCGCCGCAGCCGAATTGGGCTTCCAAGCCGGCGCCGACCGGATCGAGGGCTGTCTGTTCGGCAACGGCGAGCGCACCGGCAACGTGTGCCTGGTGACCCTCGGGATGAACCTGTTCAGTCGCGGCGTGGACCCGCAGATCAACTTCGCCGACATCGACGAGATCCGGCGCACCGTGGAGTACTGCAACCAGCTCAACGTGCCTGAGCGTCACCCCTACGGAGGCGACCTGGTCTACACGGCGTTCTCCGGCAGCCATCAGGACGCCATCAACAAGGGCCTCGATCAGATGAAGGTCGATGCCGAGAGAGCCGGTTGCGACGTCGACGACCTGTACTGGCAGGTGCCCTATCTGCCGATCGACCCGAAAGACGTTGGACGCAACTACGAGGCCGTCATCCGGGTCAACAGCCAGTCCGGCAAGGGCGGCGTCGCCTACATCATGAAGGCCGACCACGGTCTGGTGATGCCACGTCGACTGCAGATCGAGTTCAGCCGCGAGATCCAGAAGATCACCGACGGTGAAGGCGGCGAGGTGTCGCCCAAGGAGATGTGGGATGTCTTCGCCACCGAATACCTGCAGCCCATCCGCCCGCTCGAGCGGATCCGGCAGCGGGTGGACGCCTCTGAGGTGGACGGCGGCGAGGACACCATCACCGCGGTGGTGAAGGTCGACGGTGTGGAGAAGGAGATCTCCGGCGCAGGCAACGGTCCGCTTGCGGCCTTCGTCGACGCTCTGGCCGGCGTCGGTTTCGACGTCCGCATCCTCGACTACAGCGAGCACGCGTTGACCGCAGGCGACGACGCAAGCGCGGTGAGCTACGTGGAGGCCGAGATCGGCGGTGACACCGTCTGGGGTGTCGGCATAGCCACCTCGATCACCACGGCGTCGCTGCGCGCGGTGGTGTCGGCGGTCAACCGCGCGCGCCGGCACCAGAACGCGGGCGCCTGAAGTCCGGGGCATGGCCGAGGACTGGCGGGCGAAACGAGTACAGACACTGCGCGAGCTGAGCATGAGCGCCGATGCGGCCATGGTCGAAGAGGTCAAGTGGCGTCAGCCGTCGAACCCCGATGGCTAGACCTGCGGCGTCGGCCCGTCGGTGAGGATGCGGGCCAGGTCGTCGAACGACGTCGCCTCGATGTCTGGGGTGGTGAAGCCGGCGGGGTAGACCGCGCCGTGTCGATTGATCCACGCGGTGCGCAGTCCCACGCGGCGCGCGCCTTCGAGATCCCATGGGTGCACCGCCACCATCAGCCCGTCGGCGGCGTCGATCCCTGCCCACCCCAGGCCGTGCCGATAGGCGACGGGCGAGGGCTTCCACGCCCCGGCGTCATCGACGGAGAGGTACTCCTCGACCACCGTTGCTGCCGCGGTGGATTCGAACAACGCGCGCGCCACCGCCGCCGACCCGTTGCTCAGCGTCACCACGCGCACCCCCGCATCGGCCAGCGCAACCAACCCGGACACCACGTCGGGATGCGGTTGCGCGCGCAGGAATCCACTCATGAGATCTGCTGCAGCAGTGGCGATCTCGTCGTCGGACAGACCCTCGGCGACCGCACGGATGCGGGCGGCGGCCACCTGCGCACCGAGGTCGGCGAATCGTGGACAGTCCCCCAGCACGGTCGCCGCGAACCCGTCGCGCAGTACCGCCAGATACCAGGGGTAGACGTCGGCCGCGTTGAGCCCAGCCGCCTCGAACGCCGGGGTCAGCGAATCCAGGTCCGACAACGTCTCGTTCACGTCGAGGAAGGCCACCAGCGGCCGATCGATCACGGTGCCACCACCTCCACGCTCGGCCGGGCCGATCGGCCCTCGCGCATGCGCGCCATGGCGTCAAAGGAGAACACCGCCAGCGCGCACCAGATGAGCCCGAACCCGATCCACCGTGACGCCGGCATGGACTCGCCGTTGACCGCCACACCCCACAGCAGTTGCAGCCCGGGCGTGAGGTACTGCAGCAGCCCCAGCGTGACCAGTGGAACCCGCTGTGCGGCAATGCCGAACAGCAGCAGCGGCACCGCGGTCACCGGCCCGGCCGCCACCAGCAGCAAGGCAGGCCCGGTGCCGTGCGACAGCGCCGTGGAGGTCCCAGTCATCGCCAGCACCACCAGATAGACCACGGCGACCGGGGTTCCCACCACACCCTCGGCCGCCAACGAGGTGCGCGGATCGAGTCCGACGATCTTCTTCATCGCACCGTAGAAGGCGAACGACACCGCCAGCAGCAGCGAGATGACCGGTGGTCGTCCGTAATCCACGGTCAGCACCACCACCGCCACCACCGCCAACACCACTGCTGCGCTTTGCCATCGGTTGATCCGCTCGGCGAAGAACACCACGCCGAAGAGCACGCTGACCAACGGGTTGATGAAGTAGCCGAGGGCGGCCTCGACGACATGCTGGTGCACCACGGCGTAGACGTAGACACCCCAGTTGACCGAGATCGCCGCCGAGGACACCGCGACGATCAGCCAGGCGCGTCGATCGAGTTCAGCCAGCGTGCGCAGATGGCCGGTGGCGGCCAGCACGATCACCATCAGCAGGCACGTCCAGACGATCCGATGGGCGAGGATCTCCCCGGCACCCATATAGGTGAACATCTCGAAGAACGCCGGAAACAACCCCCACAGTCCGTATGCCCCCAGCCCGGCCATCAGTCCACCCCTGCTGCGCCGGCGCGAGTCATGGGTCACCGGATGACTCTATCGCCGCGTCACCTCCCCTGGCCCCCGGTCGGTTCCCGCACTAACGTTCTCCGTCGAAGCCCGGAAAGGCCGGGCCCGGGTAGGTGACGCGCGCCCGGATGACTCGAGAGCAGCGATCGGACGAGGTGATGTCAGCAGAGGAGATCGGCGAACGGCTGGCCGCGATCTGCGACGAGCCCGAACCCGACGCCCGGGCCCTGGGCGAGCTGCGGCGTACGGCCGAATCGGAGCTAGGGGTCCACCACCCACTGACCTGGGAGGTGACCTGTCACCACGCCACCGCCGTGGCCCACGCGGGCAACGACGTCGAAGGCTTGGAGTCGTTGGACGTGGTGTTGGCACGTGCCCAGCGCGACGATCCGGCCGGCACCGCGGCCACCCGCGCACTGGAGTTCAAAGCGGCGCTGCTGTCGCACCTGGACCGCGACGACGAGGCGGCCGCGCTGTGGGAGCAGGTGGTGCGACAGTGGCGGATACACGACGGCGAACGCAGCGCGCGGGTCCTGACCGCACGTTTTCAGTTCTCGCGCACGTTGGCGTGGTCGGGTGAACTCGACCGAGCGCTGGGGGAGATAGGTGCGGTGCTCGCCGACAGCGACCACGTGTGGTCACCGTATGACCCCCCGGCGATCGACGTACTGACCCATCAGGCACGCCTGTTGCGCTCGCTGGACCGGCTCGAGCAGTCGATCGAGGTGTATCGGCGAATCCTGGCGCGGCGGCTGGTAGCCCAGGGTGCCGACCACCCACGCACCCTTCGGGTGCGCAAACACATCGCCATCATGATCAGGGACAAAGACGGTCCCGAGGAAGCACTGCGCATCCTCGAAGACCTGGCCGCAGACACTCTCGACGCACTGGGACCCACGCACAACGAGAGCTTCGACGTGGCCGAAGAGGTCGCCTACACCCTCAGCCTCAGTGGTGAGCACCGTCGGGCCGACACCGCCTACCGACACCTGGTCTCGGGCCGGACCCTGATCCCTGAGGGCCCCTATCTTGCGGTGGCCGTGCGTAGATGGACTGCGGCGATCACTCGGGTACCCGACGACGGATCGGCGGGTGTCGATGTGGGCGGATCGTTCCAGTTGGCGCTTGAGGTGTCGAAGGAGCGGTTGGCCACCGATGTGGGTCATCTCGATGCGATGTACCGCAGGTTCGCCGGATGGCTGGCCGCCCAGCACCGTCACGCCGACGCCGTGGCGGTGCTGCGTGAGGCCGAACCCATTGCTGGGCAATTGGGTTCGGCAACACTGCTCGACGTCCGACATCATCTCGCCCGCTCGCTGCGGTCGCTGGGACGGGTGGAGGAGAGCATCGAGGTGCTGCGCCACGCGCTGACCGAGGCCGCCGATCTGGATCCCGAGCGGCGACGCCCGGTCGAACACAGCCTGGCGATGACGTTGAGCGACATCGATCGTGGTGCCGAAGCCATCGAATTGTTCCGCCGCCGCGCGCCGGCCGGCGCGGAGGTGAGCATCGAGGATGCCGCCGACCTCGCCGTGATCTTCGTGCGCGATGAGCGCTACTCCGACGCCATCGCGGTACTCACCCCGCACGCGGCCACCGCCGTGGAGCACGGCCGGGTGGGCTTGCGGGTGTTGGGTAATCTGGCCTTGGCATTGTGCGGCAGCGGATCTCACCAACGCGCGCTGGCCATGTGGGCCGAGTTGTCGGCAGCTGAACGTGAGCAGAACACATCCGACATCACCGACATCCACCGGACCCGCCACAACATGGCTCGCGAGTACGGGCACGTCGAGGACTTCACCAGGGCCATCAGCGAATTCGACCAGGTGATCGCCGAGCGGCGGGCAAGGGTGGGGCCGGAGTCGCCGGACACGCTCACCTCGATGTCCGCGCGGGCGTACGTGTTCGAGCAGATGGGCGATCTCGCCGAGGCGATCCGCAGCTATCGCGAGGTGTGGGAACTACGCCGACGGGTGTTGGGCGACAACCACCCCAGCACCGCCGATTCGGCACGCGACCTGGGCGACGTACTGGCGCGGGCCGGTGACACCGCCGGGCTCGAGGAGGTGACCGACGCCGCGCTGGCCGGGCTCGCCTCCGACGGTGACAGTCCCGCTGCGGCCGGGCGCAACGCCTACCTGCGCGGCGTGCTGCTCAAACGACGTGACCGCACCGCAGACTCGCTGGTCGAATTCCGCAGGGCCACCGAACTGTTGGAGCAGAGCCTAGGCGCAGGTGCCCCGGCGACGATCACCGCGCGCAAGGCCGCCGCTGACGCAGTGTACGGGCTGGGACAGTACGCCGACGCGGTGCGGGCCTACCGAGTTGTGTTGCCGTTCTTGGAATCTGAGGACCGCCGACAGGATCAGGTGAACGTGCTCGACAGGTTCAGCACCGCTCTGCAGAAGGCCGGAGCACACGCCGAGGCGATGGACGCGTTGCGCCACGCATATGACCTCGCGGTCGCCTGGGCGCCGGATGACCGCAACACTCTGCGGATCCGCTCGAACCTGGGGCGTCGCCTGGCTGCGCAGGGAGATCACGACGCAGCCGAGAGCATCTACCGCGCGCTGGCCACCGACCGGGAACGAGTGCTGGGTCCTGACGATCGACTCACCCTGGACACGCGCAGCGATGTGGCTGAGACGCTGCTGGCCCGCGGCGATGCCCGGGGCGCGAAGGCACTGTTCGCAACGCTGGTCCCGCACATGGAACGGGTGTTGGGCCCCGACGACCGCGACACCGTGCGGGCCCGCGGCAAACACGCCGAGGCCGTCGAGCAGGCGAGCGCCACTGTGGCGCGCTACGTCTCGGCTGGGATCGCTACTGTCATCGCAGTGATCCTGGTGGCGATGGTCGTGGTGAACACGTTCAGCTGACCGGTGTCGACCCGGATGCTGCTGAAAACTGCTGCCTCAGGATACTTCGAGGGACCATTCCCCTCCACAACCTGACCCCGCGCAGTTTTCAGCAGACGGAGTTCACCTGCAGATCGTCGGTGCGGTGGTGGTGATCGGAGGCAGTCCGGCCGGAACCGTCGGTGCGGCGCGCCCGCGCCGGGTTATGGAAGACTCCACGCCATGTCCGACGCCAGATCACTGCCGCTGCGCACCCGAGCTGCACTCGGCGCCGCCGCCCTCGCCCGCTGGGCTTCTCGCACCACCGGTCGTGGCAAAGGCTCCATGATCGGCGGGCTGATCGCCGCCAAGATCGACCCACAGATCATGGGACGGTTGGCCGCCGGCAAACGCACCGTGGTGATCACCGGCACCAACGGAAAGTCCACCACCACCAAGATGACCGCAGCCGCGTTGGCGAGCATCGGTGGCGAGGTGATCACCCAGGCCGACGGCGCCAACATGGACGCAGGCATCATCGCCACCCTCACGTTGGGGCAGCACGCACCGTTGGCGGCCATCGAGGTCGACGAGTTGCACGTACCGCACGTCAGCGACGCGATGAACCCTGAAGTGCTTGTGCTGCTGAACCTTTCCCGCGATCAGTTGGATCGGGTGGGCGAGATCAACATCATCGAGCGGCGGCTGCGCGAGGGCATCGCCCGGCATCCGGCGATGACAGTGGTGGCCAACTGCGACGACGTGCTGGTCACCTCGGCCGCCTACGACGCACCGAATGTGGTGTGGGTGGCCGCCGGCGCCGGCTGGGCGAATGACTCGGTGAGCTGCCCCCGCTCCGGGGAACCGATCATCCGGGACTTCGACGGTGGATGGCGCAGCAGCGGAACCGATTTCGCCCGACCCCAGCCGCACTGGTGGTTCGACGACGTGTCCATCCACGGGCCGAACGGCTTCACCGCTCCGCTGACCCTGACCCTGCCCGGAAAAGCCAACCGCGGCAACGCCACCCAGGCAGTGGCCGCAGCGGTGGCACTCGGAGCCGATCCGGCCGCGGCGGTGCGCGCGGTGTCGGGGGTGGGCGAGGTGGCCGGACGCTACGGGGTGCGCACCGTGGGACCCCACTCGGTCCGGTTGCTGCTGGCCAAGAATCCGGCCGGCTGGCAGGAGGCGCTGTCGATGATCGATCCCGATGCCGACGGTCTGGTGATCGCGGTGAACGGTCAGGTGCCTGACGGCGAGGACCTGTCGTGGCTGTGGGACGTGCGGTTCGAGCACTTCGAGAACACCGTGGTCGTCGCCGCAGGCGAACGCGCGGCCGATCTCGGGGTGCGGCTGCTCTACGCCGGCGCCGAGCACACCACTGTGCCCGATCCGCTGAAGGCGATCGCTGCCTGCCCGCCGGGTCGGGTGGATGTGTTGGCCAACTACACCGCTTTTCGTGATCTCGGGGTCGCGATCGATCGGATCGAGCGGGGTGCGCATGCCTGAGTCGACTCTGCGGATCGGGCTGGTGCTGCCCGACGTGATGGGCACCTACGGTGACGGTGGGAACGCGTTGGTGTTGCGGCAGCGGGCCCGGATGCGCGGCATCAACGCCGAGATAATCTCGATCACCCTCGACGACCCGGTTCCGAACTCACTCGACGTCTACACCCTCGGCGGCGCCGAGGACTATGCGCAACGGCTGGCCACGCGACACCTCATGCGGTATCCGGGATTACAGGAGGCGGCCGGTCGAGGCGCGCCGGTGTTGGCCATCTGCGCCGCCATCCAGGTGTTGGGTCACTGGTACGAGACCTCGGCCGGTGAGCGGGTCGACGCCGTGGGCCTGCTGGACCTGACCACCTCCCCCCAGGCTGGACGTAGCATCGGCGAGCTGGTGAGCACACCGCTGCTGGCGGGGCTCACCCAGACGCTGACCGGCTTCGAAAACCATCGGGGTGGAACGGTTCTGGGGTCCGGGTCGGTGCCGCTGGCGACCGTGAGACACGGTGACGGCAATCGAGTGGGCGACCGTATCGACGGCGCGGTGACCGGATCGGTGATCGGCACCTACCTGCACGGTCCGGCCCTGGCCCGCAACCCGGAGTTGGCCGACCTGCTGCTGCGCCAAGCACTGGGTGTCGACGAGCTGGCCCCCCTGGACCTGCCGGAGATCGACCAGCTGCGCCGCGAGCGGATCGCCGCGGCGCGCTGAGCCCGCCAGCGCCAGACAGCAGTGGTAACGCCGCGTACCACCTGTGCGATGCTCCCTGTGACAGGTAGTTCACACGGGTAAGGGGCTGGAGATGGGTGCATCACGACGGATGACTTCGCTTGCGGGCGCGGCTGTGTTCGCGGTCGCATTGGTGTCGCTGACCGCGTGCGGCGGTGATGATTCCGCGAACGGCGGAAGAAGCACCACCACGGTCACCGCCACCGCAGAGGCACCCCGATCGCCGTCGATACCGGCACCGGTGCCCGCCGACAGACCCGGTGACGCCGACCCGACATCGGACGCTGCGGCGGCCGCCACTGTTCCCACCAGCCCGGCCCGGGGAACCGTCGACCCCAAGACATTCGCCAGCTATGAGCAGGGTGGCGCTGCGTACTACTTCTACTCGCCCAGCCTCAACGTCGGCTGCGGCATCTACGTCGACGGCTACGCGCCCGATGGTGTCGGATGCCAGGCCGTGACGTCGGTTCCAACGGCGCAGGGCCTGGTGTGCAAGAACGGCGGGGCCAGCGTGTACGGCATCAGCATCGCCAAGGGCCGGGCCAGCGCCGCCTGCTTCAACCAGGGCATCTACTTCGGCGCAGACAAGACGAAGGTGCTGCCCTACGGCCAGTCGATCGTGGTGGGAACACGCTCGTGCACCTCGACCACCATCGGGATGACCTGCTATGACGGCGCCGCCGGCTTCACCTTGGCACGCGACCGCAACGAAACCTATTGAGCCGTAGGCAGTTCGAGCACCTCACACCGTTCGCGGGTGCGGTCGATGGCAAACCAGCCGGCCTCGAAATCCTGCCAGCGGCGCAGATGGTCGCGTTCGGTTTCCCCGTCCCGCGCCACCGCCCGCTCCAACCGCTGCCCAGCGGTTCCACCGTCGATCCAGAGCGCGCGGTCGGCACGCCCGGCCATCGCCGACCGTGCGCTCGACACCCCCTCGATGACCAGCAGCGGCTCCCAGCGCAGCCACACCCTCGGTCCCCGTTCGGGGACACCGCCGCGCCAGACCATCGGGTGGTAGCGGTAGTCATGGCCGCGCTCAAACGATTTCAGGATCTCGGCCTCGAACTCCGGCCACCATCCGACCGGGTTGTCCCACGTGGCGAAATCGTCGGTGCGCACCAACACCGCCCCCACGCCACGCGCCCACACCGCTTCGGTCAGGCGATCGGCAAAGGTGGATTTGCCTGAGCCCGAGGGCCCGTCGATCACGACGATCCCGTTGCGCAACTCGGCGGCGATGCGCGTGGCCGCATCGTCGAGGTGGTTCACGACAGGACGCGACGCCCCGACAGGGCGCGGCCGAGTGTCAGCTCGTCGGCGAACTCCAGGTCGCCGCCCATGGGCAGGCCGGAGGCCAACCGGGTGACCGACAGTCCCGGAAAGTCTTTGAGCATCCGCACCAGGTAGGTGGCCGTCGCTTCACCCTCGGTGTTCGGGTCGGTGGCCACGATCACCTCGGTGACATCCACCCCGTCATCCTGATTGGCCAAGCGCCGCAACAGTTCTCGAATGCGTAGCTGGTCGGGGCCCACCCCACCGAGCGGGTCGAGGGCCCCGCCGAGAACGTGGTAGCGGCCGGTGAACTCCTTGGTGCGCTCGATGGCCTGGACATCCTTGGGTTCTTCCACCACACAGATCTTCGTCGCGTCGCGCCGGGCGTCACTGCAGATGCGGCACCGGGTGTCGGCGGAGACGTTGCCGCATTCGCTGCAGAACACCACGTTGTCGCGCACGTTGGCCATCGCTGCGATCACCCGGTCGATGTCCTTCTTCTCCCCGGCGAGCAAGTGGAACGCAATCCGTTGGGCACCCTTGGGTCCCAGACCGGGGAGCTTGGACAGCTCGTCGATCAGGTCCTGGATCGGTCCCTCGTACACCGAAGCGTCAGCCGCCGAGTCCGGGTAGCCCGCCCAGCCCACCGGCGAGTGGACCCATGGCCGTGCTGGCCAGCTCGTCACGCTTGGCGGCCAGATCGGCCAGCGCCCCGACGATGAGGTCCTGCAGGGTCTCCACGTCGTCGGCGTCGACCACCTTCGGGTCGATGTGCACGCCCGTCACCTCACCGGCACCCGAGCCGGTCACGGTGACCAGCCCGCCGCCGGCGCTCCCGGTCAGCTCGGTGGCGGCGATCTGGTTCTGCGCCGCCATCAGCTGCTGTTGCATCTTCTGCGCCTGCTCCAGCAGGCCCGCCATCGGGTTCTCAGGATCCACGGAGACCAGAGTAAACGCCGTCGGGCGACGGTCCCGTGCGCAGCGCCCACATCAGCGCAGCAACCGGGTCACGTGCTCGACGATCTCGTCGACGGTGGTGCCGTGAGCAGGGGCGACCACGAACGACAAGACGTCGCTGCCCCCGAAGATCCGGGCGGCGTGCGGGGTGAGGGCGAACTCGAAACGCTCGCCGTCGACCACCCGCCAGTCGACGATGCCGCCGGGTACCGGTGCACTCATCCCGGTGGTCACCTGGTGGACCGGCGCGCGATCGGTAACGGTGATCAACAGGTCACGCTGGATCTGGAAACAGTCCCCGCTCTCGGAGTCGAGGAAGATGACGGCTTCCAGACCATGGGAGTCCAGGCGCTCGTGGGAGACGACGATCATGGTGCACATTGTCCCCGTGCGTGAATCTGGAGGGCGGGCACGCCACATTCACTCACGGGTCGCGCAGCGACACAAAGGTTCGGCGGGTGCCGGAATACGGGTCGTCGAACTCCAACCGGGCCGCGACCAGACGCAGCGGACGCGAGAAGTCGCCGGCGTCGGGGCGCGCCGCGAGTTCGGGACGAACCTGCGGGTACAGCGGATCGCCGTCGATCGGCATCCCCAACGCGGCCATGTGCACCCGCAGTTGATGGGTGCGCCCGGTGACCGGCGTCAACCGATACTCCGTCAAACCGTCTGTGCGCGTGACGGAGTCATCCACCTCGATGCGACTGATCGCGTTGACCGGGCCGTCGACCACCCGTGCGCGCAGATCCCCAGCGTCTTTGAGGATCCGGTTGCGCACCTCTGCGGGGAACACCACGTCGGCGGATGGACAAGGCGCAGCGGCGCGATACTGCTTGTGTACCAATCGTTCTGCGAACAGCTGTTGATAGGCGCGACGAACCTCGGGCCGACAGGTGAGCAGCAGAACGCCGGCGGTCAACCGGTCCAACCGGTGCGCGGGACTGATCAGATCGTTGCCCAGTTCGCGCCGCAGGCGCACCAGCGCCGTCTGCACCACGTGCGCGCCGCGCGGCATGGTGGCCAAGAAGTGCGGTTTGTCCACCACCACGATGTCGTCGTCGAGGTGCAGGATCGGCATATCGTGGTCGATCTCGGTCTCCACCGGAAGATCGCGGTAGAGAAACATCGGGGTGTGGGCAGGTACCACATCATCGGGCGCCAGGACCCGTCCGGCACCGTCGACCACTTCGCCATCGCGAAAGCGTTGACGCAGAGCAGGTTCGGTGAGGTCAGCCAACGACGACGAGGTCAGCAGGACATCGATGACACGCTGATCGTCGACGCGCGCGACCACGCGGGTGGCGTCCACCCCGTTGCGCGGCGGCAACGGCACCGGCCGACGACGCCGACCCATCGGTCAGCGCCGCCGGACGGCCACGACGATCACTTCTCCAGACGCGACTTCAGGTTGCCCAGCAGGGCCGCCTGAATCTTGTTGAGCCCCTTGGGGGCGAAGGTCTTCTCGAAAAACCCGCCGATACCACCGGCCCCGGCCCACGCCGAGGTGGTGGAGACGGTGGAGCCGTTGCCTGCCGGGGTCACGGTGTAGGTGGTGACCATGGTGGAGTTGGCGTCACGCTCGGTGATGGTGGATCCGTCCACGGTGACGGTGGCCTGGACGTCACGTGAGCGCTTGGACGTGGCCTGCAGGATCCAGTGTGCGACAGTGCCTGCGCCGACTCCACCCTTGATCAGCGTGTAGTCGCGGTACTGCTCGGGCAGGATGGCCGGGCGCACCACCTTGTAGTCGCTCAGCGCGGCGAGCACCTCACTGGGTGCGGCGGCGATGTCGATCGATTGGGTAGCCGAAACCTGGGCCACGACGGGTCACTCCTTGTGTTCGCATGGATGCCGTCACCGGCATGGATGCCCTCTACGATACGGGCCGGACCCGCAGCCTCAGCCGCGCACGAGGGTGACCTTGACCGCCAGCGACTGCGCCACCACGCAGTAGCGCTCGGTCACCTCCAGCACTTGGCCACCTTCGCGTCGTCAGCGTCGGTGTCGAAGGTGAAGGTCACGATCAGGTCACTGGTTCCTACCGCAGTGTCACGGTCCACGCCCAACGTTCCGCGCGCGTCGAAGGTGCCCTCGGCCCGGATCGCCATGTTGGACACATTGACCGACATCGCGGTGGCGACCGACCGGAACGTCACGCCGGCGCAGCCGACGAGCGCCTGCAACAACATGTCTCCCGAGCACGCGTCGCTGCCGTCGCCTCCAGTGGTGGGGTGCAGGCCGGCACGGATGGGGCCGGCCCATGAGTCGACGGTGCAGGTGATGGCGTCGCCCTCGAACGTTGCGACCGCATGGATCGCAGCGATCGCCGCCGACGGGTTCTCCCGATAGGTGTCCTTGAGGGGCTTTTGAAGGTTGCGCAATGCGGAGGCGTCCATGCCCACGATCGTCGCATGAGACCGACCTGTGACGTTGTGGGGTCATGTGATGCCGGGCCGTCATCGAACAGTGCCCTGCGGTGGTTGGCGGGTATGTCCGGTGCGCCATAGGCTCAGCCCACGATGACAACGACCTCGACTCCGAACAACCACGAGATGGGCTGGGCGGCTTTCGAACGTGGGGTGAGAGCCCTGCGCGAAAGCTACGCGGCCATCCCCGACCATGCCACCGTGCGGCTGGCCAAGAAGACCTCGAACCTGTTCCGTAGTCGGGCGAAGAACCCCCACCCGGGGCTCGACGTGTCCGGGCTGAACAAGGTGATCGCCATCGACCCCGAGGCGATGACCGCAGACGTCGCGGGAATGTGTACCTATGAGGATCTGGTGGCCGCCACCCTGCGATATGGGTTGGCTCCGTTGGTCGTTCCGCAACTCAAGACCATCACCCTCGGCGGAGCGGTGACCGGGCTGGGGATCGAGAGCACGTCGTTTCGCAGTGGGCTGCCGCACGAGAGCGTGGTGGAGATGGACATCTTCACCGGCACCGGGGAGATCGTCACCGCAAGCCCCACCAACGAGCACGCCGACCTGTTCTTCGGGTTTCCCAACTCCTACGGCACCCTGGGCTACAGCACCCGACTGAAGATCACCCTGGAACCGGTGAAACCCTTTGTCGCCCTGCGACATGTGCGCTTTCCGTCGGTGCTGGCGCTACAGCAGGCGCTGGATCGGATCGTGACCGAACGCAGCTGGGACGGCGAGGCGGTGGACTATCTCGACGGTGTGGTGTTCACCGCCGACGAGTCGTATCTGGTGCTGGGACGCCAGACCGACGAGGCCGGGCCGGTGAGCGACTACACCGGATCGCAGATCTTCTACCGCTCCATCCAGCACCCGGCGGGTGACAGCCCCACGCGTGACCGGCTCACCATCTCCGACTACCTGTGGCGATGGGACACCGACTGGTTCTGGTGTTCTCGCGCCTTCGGGGCGCAGAACCCGAAAATCCGCCGCCTGTGGCCGAAACGCCTGTTGCGCAGCAGTTTCTATTGGAAGCTGATCGCGCTGGATCATCGATTCGACATCGCCGACCGCCTCAACGCTCGTAAGGGGTTGCCGCCCAACGAGCGCGTGGTCCAGGACATCGAGGTCCCGATCGAACGGACCGCCGAGTTCGTCGGCTGGTTCCTGGAGAACATCCCGATCGAACCGATCTGGCTGTGCCCGTTGCGACTTCACCAACCTGCTCCGCCCGGCGCCGATGATGACCGGCCATGGCCGCTGTATCCGCTGGAGCCGCGACGTACCTACGTCAACGTCGGATTCTGGTCGGCGGTACCGAAAATCGCGGGCGAACCCGAGGGTCGGGCCAACATACTGATCGAAAAGACCGTTTCTGCGATGGACGGGCACAAATCGCTGTACTCAGACGCTTACTACGACGAAGACGAGTTCGACGAGCTGTACGGCGGTGAGGCCCTGCGCTTGTTGAAGAAGACCTACGATCCGACATCCCGATTCCTGGATCTCTACGCGAAGGCGGTGCGCAGGCAATGACGACCATCAAACCCACCAGTTCCACCACGAGTGGCAACGACACCGGGTTGCTGAACCGTTCGATCATCTCGGCCCCCAAGATGACGCTGTCGGAGATCGTCGAGGCACTGGTCGGCGGCGACCTGTCGATCCGGGTGAGCGCCTACGACGGCAGCACCGCCGGCCCTGCCGACGCCGAGTTCGGCGTAGAACTCACCTCGCCGCGCGGCACCACCTATCTGGTGACCGCGCCCGGAGACCTGGGTCTGGCACGGGCCTACATCTCCGGCGATCTGGTGCTGCACGGCGCGCATCCCGGCGATCCCTACGACGGTCTGCGCGCGGTGGGCGAAAAGGTGAGCTTCACCCGCCCCAGCACGCTGACGATGGCCAACATCACCCGGTCGCTGGGAATCGAGCACTTCAAGCCGATCGCCCCGCCCCCGCAGGAAGCGCAGCCCCGGTGGCGTCGCATCGCAGATGGCTTGCGTAGCAGCAAGGCTCGCTCGGCCGAGGCGATCAGCCACCACTACGACGTGTCCAATGCGTTCTACGAGATGGTGCTGGGTACGTCGATGACCTACACCTGCGCCTGCTACCCCGACCGTGACGCGACCTTGGAAACCGCGCAGGACAACAAGTATCGGCTGGTGTTCGAGAAGCTGAACCTCAAGGCAGGTGACCGGCTGCTCGACATCGGTTGCGGCTGGGGCGGAATGGTGCGCTACGCCGCCCGCCGCGGCGTCTACGCGATCGGTGCCACCTTGTCGGCCGAGCAGGCGCAGTGGGCACAGCAGGCCATCATCGACGAGGGGCTGGGCGAGTTCGCGCAGGTGCGCCACAGTGATTACCGCGACGTAGCCGAATCCGGTTTCGACGCAGTGTCATCCATCGGGTTGACCGAGCACATCGGTGTGGCGAGTTATCCCTCGTATTTCGGGTTCATGCGCGAGAAGGTGAAGGCTGGTGGGCTGATCCTCAACCACTGCATCACTCGTCCCGACAACCGGGGCAAGAACCGGGCGGGCGCGTTCATCGACCGCTACGTGTTCCCCGACGGCGAGCTGACCGGATCGGGCACGATCATCTCGGCCATCCAGGACCTCGGCGGCATGGAGGTGCTGCATGAGGAGAACCTGCGCGAGCACTATGCGATGACACTGCGGGACTGGAACGCCAACCTGGTTGCGAACTGGGACGCTGCGGTGGACGAAGTGGGCGAATCGACCGCGCGACTGTGGGGTCTGTACATGGCGGCCTGCCGAATCGGGTTCGACCGCAATGTAATCCAGCTTCATCAGGTGTTGGCCACCAAACTCGACGATCAGGGTTCCAACCTGTTGCCGCTGCGGCCGTGGTGGAACGCCTGAGCATCAGCTGCTGCGACGGGCTGCGATGACCGACGTCGATTCCGTCGTCATCGGGGCCGGTGTGGTCGGTCTCGCCGTGGCACGCGCGCTGGCGACCACCGGCCGCGAAGTACTGGTCCTCGAAGCGCTCGACGACATCGGCCTGGGGACCAGTTCGCGTAGTTCTGAAGTGATCCACGCCGGAATCTATTATCCGGCAGGGTCGTTGAAGGCACAGCTCTGCGTGGCCGGTCGTTCCGCGCTGTACCGGTACTGCGTCGAGCATGGGGTGCCGCATCACCGGATCGGCAAGATGATCGTCGCCACCGACGAAGATCAGGTGCAGCAGTTGGCGGGGATCGCAGCGCGAGCCGCAGCCAACGGGGTGGACGATCTGCAGTTGTTGTCCAAACGTCATGCGACAGAACTGGAACCGGCGGTGCAGGCCGAGGGCGCGCTGCTGTCCCCGTCCACCGGGATCGTCGATTCGGCCGCGCTGATGCGCAGCTACCGGCGCGACGTGGTCGACGCGGGTGGCGATGTGGCCCTGCGCAGTCCGGTCCGTGCGGTGCGAGCCGGCACCTACGGGCTGGTGGTGGAGGTGGCCGGTGACACCGGCGGCGCGCTTCGTGCGCGGGAGGTGATCAACGCAGCCGGGTTGGGCGCGTGGTCGGTGGCCGCGAATCCACCGCCGCCGCGGTTCCTGGCCAAAGGCAACTACTTTCGGCTAGAGCGGGGTCGCGCCCCGTTCACCCGACTGATCTATCCGGTACCGGTCGACGGTGGGCTGGGTATCCATCTCACCCTCGACCTCGACGGTGCGGCACGTTTCGGACCCGACGTGCAATGGTTGGACCCCGCCGACTCCGGCTCGGACTACAGCGTGGATCCGGCACGCGCGCAGACGTTCTACGAAGGGATCCGCCAGTACTGGCCTGACCTGCCCGACGACGCGCTGGCACCCGACTACAGCGGCATCCGCCCGAAGGTCACCGGCCCGGGACAACCGGCCGGTGACTTCACGATCATCGGACCCGCCGAATCCGGCACACCCGGGCTGGTTGAGCTGTTCGGTATCGAATCACCCGGTCTCACATCGTCACTGGCAATCGCAGACCGTGTCGTGGAGATGCTGAAGGTCTAGCTTTCGGGCGGAAGAGGCGTGCGGGTGGCCAGTTCGTCGGCGAGATCGTCGCGACCCAGCGCACGAAACGCCTTCGTGTACTTGGTCATCAACTTCTGCTGCAGTTCCAGCGGTAGCCGACTGAGTCGACTTGGGTCGGTGTTCTCGCCCAGATCAGCAAGCTTGACCGCCAGCGCAGCCGGATGGGTTCGGATCAACGCGTAGTAGTCGTCGGGGGACTGCTGCTTGTCGCGGGTCACCAACGCGACTGTATCGATGACCTGCTGCGGGATCCCTCGAGCGAGCAGGTCGATGGCGGTGAACTCGGAGTCCTCGATCACGTCGTGCAGTAGGGCCGCAGCCACCAGGTGCTCATCGGACTGATCCACCCGGCGCGACACCGCGCGTGGATGTTCGATGTAGTCGACCCCGAGTTTGTCGGTCTGGCCCCGATGCGCTTGCGCCGCAATGCCATCAGCGATCGCCACCAGCGATGTCCCCGCGTCACCCATGTCGCTCCTCCGGTCGCACGATGAGGGCGGGCGATAAGCCGCCCTCATCGTGAATTGTACAACTGATCAGGCGGTGGTGGCCTCATCTCGGCGCGGCAGCACCCAGTCCGGGCGTACATAGTGGCAGGTGTAGCCACCGGGATTGCGGATCAGGTAGTCCTGGTGTTCGGGCTCGGCCTGCCAGAACGGTCCGGCGGGTTCGATGGTGGTGACCACCGGACCCGGCCACAGGCCCGAGGCGTTCACATCGGCGATGGTGTCGCGTGCGACCCGCTCCTGCTCGGGTGACTGCGGGAAGATGGCCGAGCGGTAGCTGGAGCCCACATCGTTGCCCTGTCGGTCCTTGGTGGTGGGGTCGTGTGCCTGGAAGAAGAAGGCCAGGATGTCGCGGAACGTGGTCTGCGACGGGTCGAACACGATCTCCACAGCCTCGGCGTGGCCAGGGTGGTTGCGGTAGGTGGCATGGTCGTTGCGGCCGCCGGTGTACCCGACGCGGGTCGCGATGACACCAGGTCGGCGACGGATGAGGTCTTCCATGCCCCAGAAGCAGCCGCCCGCCAAGACTGCGGTCTCGGTGCCAGTGCGGGTGGTGACCTGGCCGGTGTCAGTACTCATCAGGAGATCTCCTCAGTGTGGGACGGACTGGACGGGCTGGGGGTGTCTGCGAACAGGGACAGGAACTGGCCGTAACCTTCGGCTTTGAGTTTATCGACCGGAATGAACCGCAGCGCAGCAGAATTCATGCAGTACCGTTGCCCGCCCTGGGATCGGGGACCATCGTCGAAGACGTGCCCGAGGTGACTGTCGGCCGCAGCCGAGCGCACCTCGGTGCGTTTCATGAACAGCTTCCGATCTGTCTTGGTGGTCACCGCTGCCGCATCGATGGGACGAGTGAAACTAGGCCAGCCGGTGCCGGAGTCGTATTTGTCGGTCGACGAGAACAGCGGTTCCCCGGACACGACGTCGACGTAGATGCCGGGTTCGTGGTTGTCCCAGTAGGCGCCTGTGAACGCCCGCTCGGTGCCTTCCTGCTGGGTGACGCGGTACTGCTCAGGCGTCAACGCCCGGACCGCCTCGTCGGTTTTGCGGTAGTTCGTGCTCACCACTTCCTCCTTCGAACGACGCTGGCTGCGTCGTCTACGAAGATCAACGAACGAGGGCCGCGTTTTGGTCCCGAGCGTCGGAAAGTCGCGGCTCCTCACGCCGACGAACGTGAGCTCGGCGCGGCTCGCGGAATCCCGAAACTGCTCAGCAGGGTGGTGCTGGTACACGACATAGGAAGAACAATGTGTTCGCCTGGGGAGCCAGATCCGAACAGACGTTGGGCCCGATCAGTCGATGGGGCGGGCACCCAACTCGTCGGCGAGCAGTTTCAACGCCACCTGCTCGGGATCCTGACGCGGATCGGGGTCGTTGTTGTGCGCGTCAGAGATCATCTCGTCACGCTCGGCGTCGGTAAGGTCCTCGTCGGCAACCGGCGGCACCGGTTCCGGGGAGGGCTCCTCCGGCGGTGGCGGCTCGTCCCCCGCGCCCGGTGCGGGGGCTTCGCCGGCACCCGGCGAGCGACCCTTGCGGGTGTAACTCGCCTGTCCGGCGGGCTTGGCGGTGCGACCGTTCGTCGACCCGGACGATCCCGTGACCGGTTGTACCGCAACATCATTGGCTTGATGCACGCAATGCACCCGCCAGGTTCCACCGAACACCGCAGCCATCGCATCCGCGATCACGGTGGCGCCGCGATCACTGGCCAGCCGAGCCACCAACGGCGCGGCCTCGTGGCTGATGGTGAGCGTGTCACCGGTGATGTCGCGGACGGTGACCCCGGCCAACATCACCTCGATGATCTTGTCCCGCTCCCGCACCGCCGCCCGTACCTCGGCCCAGGCTGCGCGTACCGCCGCCACATCGACACCGGCGACAGCTGCGGCCGGCTCCGGCCCGGACGGTTCCGGCTCGGGCCGCTGTTGGTGCGGTTGGGATTCGGACTGGTTTTCGGCCTCGGGTTCTGGTTCTGGTTCTGGTTCCACCTCGGCGATCGGCTCTGATCGGGCTTCGATGCGGCCGGGTTCACTGACCTCGGGCTCAGTGACCTCGGGTTCAGCGACCTCGGGCTCAACTGCGGCCGGTGGAGCTGCCGGGGCAGGTCCGGGCGCCGACGCCGCCTGGGCCGCCACCTCGGGTTCGGCCACAGTCGCGGGTTGCGGCTCCGGTGGCGGCTGTTGCGATCGCCGCACGAACCGCGATCCGGTGTCGGCCGGCGGCGCGCTCACCGCGGCAGCCGGCGGCGAAGCGGTGGCAGCGGCCGACCGAACGACGGGGGCGGTGACCACACCACCGGCCAGCTGCGCCTCGATCCGTTCGATCCGTTGCAGCACAGCCGATTCCGCATCGGTGGTAGACGGCAGCAGCATGCGTGCGCACATCACCTCCAGCAGCAAGCGCGGTGAGGTGGTGCCACGCATCTCGCCCAGCGCCGCATGCACGGTGTCGGCGTGGCGGGTCAACGTGGCCGGTCCCAGTCCGCTCACCTGGGCCCGCATCCGGTCGAGCTGGTCATCGGGGGCCTCGACGAGCCCACGGTCGGCCGCATCGGGCACCGCCTGCAGCAAGATCAGGTCGCGAAAGCGCTCCAGCAGGTCGACGGCGAAGCGGCGTGGGTCGTGTCCGGCGTCTACGAGTTGTTCCACCGCCCCGAACAACGCGGCACCATCACCGGCGGCCAACGCATCCACCGCCGCATCGATCAACGCGACATCGGTGACGCCGAGCAGCGTCAACGCCCGGTCGTAGGTGACGCCCTGATCGCCGGCGCCGGCCAACAACTGATCGAGCACGCTCAACGAATCACGGGGTGATCCGCCACCGGCCCGGATGACCAGCGGGAACACCGTCGGTGCGACGGTGACCTGCTCCTGGGTGCAGATCTTCTCCAACAGCCCACGCATCACCGGCGGCGCCAACAGCCGGAACGGGTAGTGGTGGGTACGCGAGCGGATGGTGGGCAACACCTTCTCCGGCTCGGTGGTGGCGAACACGAAGATGAGGTGCGCGGGCGGCTCTTCGACGATCTTGAGCAGGGCGTTGAAACCCGCGTTGGACACCATGTGCGCCTCGTCGACGATGAACACCCGGTAGCGCGACTCGGCGGGGGCGTAGAACGCCTTGTCCCGCAGGTCACGGGTGTCCTCGACACCACCGTGACTAGCTGCGTCGAGCTCGATCACATCGAGGTTGCCGGGCCCGCCCGGAGCCAACGCGACACACGACGCACACGTCCCACACGGCCGCGAGGTGGGCCCCTGCTCGCAGTTGAGGGAGCGGGCGAGGATGCGCGCCGACGAGGTCTTCCCGCAGCCGCGCGGACCGGAGAACAGGTAGGCGTGGTTGATGCGACCGGAGTCCAGCGCCCGACACAGTGGCTCGGTGACGTGTTCCTGGCCGACGACGTCGGCAAACGTAGCGGGTCGATACGTCCGGTAGAGGGCCACGCGGGAGAGCCTACCGGCGGCCTCCGACAGCCGATCCGGGCCCGAGGCTGTCGCCGGCGGGCGCGGGCGAATCGGTGCGGTGATCGGGTCTGCGCAGTCGGAGGCCGACGACGATGGTGATCACCGCCGCCACCGCGAACACCCACAGATAGGGCTGCGCGGAGAACACCCGCACCCAGGACGGCGCCGGGTTCATGAACGCCCCGACCCCGTAGTAGGGGCGAAAACCCAAGGCCCCCTCAGGTATCCGGTCAGTCCACATGAACACCGACAGCACCAACGCGATCGGGGCGGACAGCAGCAGCGTGCCTCGGCGCCAGTCCCCGCGCGCCCAGGCCCGCAGCACCAGATCGACGGCCACCACCATCAACGGCACGAACCACACCCAGTGATGGCCCCAGGAGAACGGCGAGATGGCGGTCGCGGTCATGCCGACCAACGCCAACGCCAACACCTCGTTGCCCAGCCGGTGCGCGACCCAGGCGGCACTGAGTCCCAGGGCCACCGCCGCGATCGCGCACAGCATCCACAGCACCGGGCTGGGATGGTCGGTGTCGACGATGGTCGCCAGCGCGCCGCGCAACGACTGGTTGGCCGGGTTGCGCGCGAACCCCACGCGCCCGGAGTCGAAGACGCGATCGGTGAAGAAGCTCCACGAGGCGCGCGGGATGATCGCAAACCCCGCAGCAACCGTGGCGGCGAGCACGGCCACTGCGGTGACCACCGCCCGCCACTGCCGGGTGAGAGCGAGGTAGAGGAGAAAGAACCCGGGCGTCAGCTTGATGCCGGCGGTCACCCCGACGCTGAACCCACGCAACCGTCCCCAACGGCCGGCACCGTTGGGCCGCAACAGGTCCCACACGATCACCGCCATCAGGAAGACGTTCACCTGGCCGTACCAGATGGTGGTGCGCACCGGCTCGAACAGCAACGCCACCGCCGCGACGGTCACCGACAGGGCTACCAGCGGTGCGTCGAGACGGTAGCCGAGGGCCAGGAAACAGCGGATGACCACGAACAACAGCGCTGCGATGGTCAACCCGCCCCAGACGAAGATGGCCGTGGACTTGCTGACCCACGCCAAGGGTTGCAGCACGATGGTGGAAAACGGCGGGTAGGTGTACTCCATCCGGCGATACACCGGGCCGTTGTAGATGGCGCGGTCGTGCAGCAGATGCAGCGCGCCGGCCCGGTAGACCTTGAGGTCCAACTGGTTCTGAAACAGCCCGAACACCCGGGCGTGCAGCGGCACGTAGGTGAGCTGCAGGTACACAGCCACCGCGGTGATGGCGACCAGGGCCAGAAAAAAGAGAGGATGTCGGGGCAGTGTCGGGCGGTCGCCGGCGCCCCTCGACGCCGGACGCGCCGACAACCGCGAGATGATCACACCCAGACTCCCCGAGAATCCGTTGTCTTGTCCGGGGGGAAGCTTATCCCTTCGGCCCGCTCGCCAACCCAGCTGTGACCGCCGGGGTGCGTCGTAGCACCAGCACGGTGGCGACCGCGGTGACCAGGAACACCCAGCTGTAGGGCGCGACGGTGAACCAACGCAGTGCAGCGACGCCGTTCTTGAAGAACAGCCCGGTGTAATAGGCGTGCAGGTGGGGGACCTCGACGTAGAACATCAGGCCCGGGATGTAGGTCCGCCAGGAGAAGGTGACCAGCAGCAACGCACCGACGGCGATACCCGCCACCACGGTGCGGCCTCGGACGGGGGTCCGTAGCAGCTGGTCGACCCCGATGACCCCCAACGGCACGAACCACACCCAGTGATGACCCCAGGTCATCGGCGACACCACACACGCGGTCATCCCGATCAGGGTGAGCGCCAACAGTTCATGGCCACGGGTGTGGGCCAGCCGCGCGGCGCAGAGCCCCAACGCCAGGGCGGGTAACGCCAGCGCCAGCCAGGCCGCCATCGGCGGCTGCTCGGAGTCCAACAGGTTGGCCAGCGCGCCGCGCAGTGACTGGTTGCCCGCCACATTGGGGCTTCCCACCCGGTCGGAGTCGAGGAAGGTGCCCGACCAGTAGGTCCAGGTGTCGCGAGGCATCGCCACCGCCGCCACCGCGATGGTGCTCGCGAACCCGGCCAGCAGCGTCAGCGCGGCCCGGCGACGTCCGGTGATCAGCAGGTGCGCGACGAAGATCAGCGGGGTCAGCTTGATGCCGGCGGCTAGCCCGGCCACAAAGCCTTGGCCCCGAGAATCCCTGGGACGCAGCAGATCCCACAGGATCATTGCCATCGGGAAGATGTTCACCTGGCCGAACCACAACGTGCTGCGCACCGGCTCGGCCAGTGCAGCGATCGCCACCAGCGACACCGCGATGATCCGCAACCGCCAGGTGATCGGGCGGCGCAGCGCCCGGAAGCTCATCACGATCACCGCGTAGAGCACGACGTAGACGGCCACAGTCCAGGCGATGCGGGCCATGTCGAAGGAGATGAGCGCCACCGGGGTGAACAACACCACCGAGATGGGAGCGTAGGTGTAGTCCATGACGCCCAGCAGTTTCGCCTCGTACAGACGGTGGCCGTCGAGGACGGTGCGGGCGCCGGCGCGGTAGACCTCGAGGTCGAGTTGGTTGTCGAAGAGTCCCCAAAACGGTTCCCGGAACGGCACGAGTACGTTCTGCAGCCAGATGGACACCACCCCGAGCACCACGAAGATCCCGGTCACGGCATTCGGATGCAGGCGTCGACGGTTGACCGTGACGACGGAAATGTCCGATTGCGGCGGTGCGGGATCGGCGGTGGTCGACATGGCCAGGCTCAGCGGGTCTGGCCGGCGAGCAGCTTGTCTGCTGCCGCCAACAGGACACAGGTGGCCACCCCGTTCATCGCGGTACCCAACTCGTCGAGGGTGGGGAACGTGGGGGCCAACCGGATGTTGCGATCGTTGGGGTCACGCTTGTAGGGGAACGTGGAACCCGCTGCAGTCAAGGCGATTCCGGCGTCCTTGGCCAGCTTCACCACGGTTGAGGCGGTCCCGTCGATCACGTCGAGACTGACGAAGTAGCCGCCTTCGGGGTCGGTCCACGACGCCACCTTGGCGTCACCGAGGCGGTCTTCAAGGATCTGTGACACCAATGCGAACTTGGGCGCCAACAGGTTTCGATGCTTGGCCATGTGGGTGCGCACGCCGTCGGCATCACCGAAGAACCGGACGTGGCGCAGCTGGTTGAGCTTGTCCGGGCCGATGCTGGCATAGGACATGTGCTTGCCGTACCACGCCAGATTCTGCGCGGAGGTACCCAGGAAGGAGACACCGCTGCCGGCGAAGGTGATCTTGGAGGTGGACGCGAACACGTACGGGCGGTTGGGGTTTCCCGCTGCCTGCGCCATGTCGAGGATGGGCAGTGGCTCGGGGGTGGTGTCGGTGAGGGTGTGTACCGCGTAGGCGTTGTCCCAGTAGATGCGGAAGTCGGGTGCTGCGGGCATCTCCAGCAGCGCCTTGAGCGCATCGCGGCTGGTGACCGCACCGGTGGGGTTGGCGTAGGTGGGCACCAACCAGATGCCCTTGATGGACGGGTCGGCAGCGGCCAGTCGTGCACACGCCACCACGTCGGGACCGTCGGGCAACATGTCGACGGTGATCATCTCGATGCCGAGGGTTTCGCAGATGCCGAAGTGGCGGTCATAGCCGGGAGCGGGCGCCAGAAACTTGATGGGTTCGCGGCCCCACGGCTGCGTCGAGTCGGGGGTGCCGTGCAGCATCGCGAACACGGTCAGGTCGTGCATCAACTGCAGGCTGGAGTTGTTGGCGGCGGCCAGCTGATCGGCCGGGACGGCCAACAGCTCACCGAAGATGGCCCGCAGCTCGGGTAGCCCGAGCAGGTTGCCGTAGTTGCGGCAGTCGGCACCGGTCGCGTCGCGATAGTCGTCGACGCCAGGCAGCGCCAACAGCCCGTTGGACAGGTCCAGCTGGTCGGGGGCCGGCTTACCGCGGGTGAGGTCGAGAGACAGACCGGCCGCACGCAGGGCGTCGTACTTGTCGTGAAGGTCTGCGCGTGTGCTGGCGAGCTCGGCGGGGCTCATCGAGTGATAGTTCACGCGGGCCTTCCCTGGTCACCCCTGCGATCGAGACGTAGAAGAGGACCCCGCGCACCCGTCAGAGCCCGTTGACCCTTGCTGCCTTCCGGCCCTGGGGGAGTTCACAGGATGCACGCCGCGCGGGATCCGAGGTCGAGTGTAGACGTCCCCCCTGACCGGCACACACTCGGCGATGACCAGCGCACTTTTGGTGCCGCTCGGGGAGCGCGGCTATGCTTGCCCGTACTGGAGGATTCGCCTAGTGGCCTATGGCGCTCGCCTGGAACGCGGGTTGGGTTAACGCCCTCAGGGGTTCAAATCCCCTATCCTCCGCGCTGAGATCGGGGTCTCCGGCAGTGTTCGGAGGCCCCTTTCTCTTTCTTCGATGCGTCGACCGTGCCGAAATCCCCCGTCGAACGTGCCGAAGTCACCCGTCGGACGATCTTATTTGCCGACGTGCTTCGCGACATCGGTGATCGCCTCGAGGGCGTCACCGGCTCGTTCGCCAGAGCAGCACATGTGTGTGCGTTGGGTGACACCGTCGCCGAGGCGCTGGCGAGAGCACAGGAAGGAGTCGGTGCCATGCACTTCACCGTCAAGGCGAGCGGTTGGACGGGCCAGACCACCCAGACCATTTCCTGACGCAGTTCTGATCACCCATCACAAGGAGAGTTCGAAGATGACCACGAACGACTACAGCCTCGAGGGGCTTCACCACGTCCAGCTCGCGATTCCCGCGGGCGCCGAGGACCAGTGCCGCGAGTTCTGGGGAGAGGTGCTCGGCATGACCGAACTTGAGAAGCCGCCCGTGCTGGCCGCGAGAGGCGGGTGCTGGTTCCGCGGCGGGGGACTCGAGGTGCACCTTGGCGTCGAGCAGGACTTCAGCCCGGCCAAGAAGGCTCACCCTGGCATCCTCGTGTCCTCGATCCATGGCCTGGCCGCCCGGCTGGAGGACCAAGGGCATGAGGTGACGTGGGACGACAACTTCCCTGGCCACGAGCGGTTTTACGCCTTCGACAAGCTCGGCAATCGCCTCGAGTTCCTCGAACCGAAGAACTGATGAGCGCTCTCGGGGGGCGCGGTCATCCGGCAGAGCCGGTGGCGGGATCCACATCACCGATCTCATCGTCGCGCAGGGACCGACCGGGAACGAGTCCATCGTCGTGCCCGGTCTGACCGCGCACGCGCAGCCCGGCGAGGTGGTCGCGCTGCGATGCCCAACTCGTGACGTTGCGGCATCGCTCGTCGAGACACTGAGTGGCCGCCGGCAGGCCCAGTACGGGCTGATCTCGGTGGGTGCGAGCACGTCGCGACGCATCGCCCCCCGCACCCCGCGAGGGCTGGTCACAGTCGAGCTCGACAGGGTCGGCAACCTCGGCTCCAGCTGGGGCGATCGTCGTCGACGCCGGCACGGCGCCTGCAGGAGCCTCGATCTCCGAGGTGCACGAGCTCGCCGGTGGCGGAGCAGCAGTGCTTCTCGTCACCGCCGACGAGCAGCTCGCTGCAGCCGCCGACCGGCAGGTCGAGGTCGAGCCGCCCACAGATCCCGCCGCGTCGGCGGTCCAAGATCCGGTCATCGTCTTGGCCAACCTCACTGAGCTGGTGACCGCGACACTGTGCGCCGAAGGCGTGGCGCCGCGGCGTGCTGCTCTCGTCGCCCGGGTGCTCATCGACGCGGATGCCCGCGGTCACTTCTCGCACGGCGTCGGGCTGCTGCCCATGTACGTCGACCGGATCCGTGCAGGCGGCATCGACCCGGTGGCCGACCCGCAGTGGGTCAGTGAAATGGGCGTCGTCAAGGTCCTCGACGCGCAGGGTGGCTTCGGACAGGTCGCGGCCGAGCTGGCCGCTGAGACCGTGGCCGAGGACGCCACCATGTCGGGTATCGCCGCGGTCGGTGTCCGTGGCAGCAACCACATCGGCATGCTGGCGGCGTACCGTGGCTCGTTCACCCGGCACGGCGTCGTGGGCCTGGTGTTCAACGTCTCGGGCCCCAGCGTCGCGGCATCCGGTGCGGGACGAGCGACGCTCGGCAACGACGCAGTGTGCCTCGTCGCACCTCTCGAGGGCAGTCGTCCCTTCATCGTCGACTTCGCCACCGGCATCGGTGGCCGCGGGAAGGCAGCCCGAGCGTTCCGGCCTG
The DNA here is from genome assembly GCF_018474015.1 of Williamsia sp. CHRR-6. Lineage (GTDB taxonomy): Bacteria > Actinomycetota > Actinomycetes > Mycobacteriales > Mycobacteriaceae > Williamsia_A. The sequence continues at coordinate 400,014 of NZ_JAHCSG010000003.1, forward strand.
GCCGGCGCCCGCGGCGTCACGCAGGTGCTGTGGCGTGGGAGCGCGGCTCTACGGACGGCTGTGCCGCGCGACCGGGCAGATCCCGATCTCCCGCGACGGCTCCGGTAGCGCAGACAGTGCACTGCAGGCGAGATCCTGGCGCATGGCGGGGTCTGGGCGATCTACCCCGAAGGGAAGCGGTCCCCTGACGGCCGGTTGTGGCGTGGCCGAACCGGCGTGATGCGGGTGGCTTTGCCGGGAGGTCATCCGGTGGTGCCAGTCGGGATCTGCGGCACCGATTCCGTGGATCGGCCAGGGGTACGCGGTTGGCGCCGCGGTCGTGTCGATATCACGATCGGCGAGCCGATCTGTCTTGAACCGTGGCGCGCGGCAGCCGACGACCCGGCGGCGTGGCGGGCAGCGACGGATGAGCTGATGGCCGCCATTCAACGTCTCACCGGCCAGGACTACGTGGACCGCCATCCCGACCAGGATCACACCCGAGACGCGAGATGACACAGCTTTTCCGCCCAACCGACGGGGATTAGCGCCCAACCGACGGGGTTTAGCGCCCAACCGACGGGGATTAGCGCCCAACCGACGGTCAGACGGTGCGGTGGTCGTCGAAGTAGTCGGGTGCGTAGACGTTGGGGCGGTCGGTGCGCCCGCGGCCCGGTGCCGCACGGCGCGCGAAGCCGCGGATGCGCAGACTGTTGCTGACGACGAAGAACGACGAGAACGCCATCGCCGCGCCGGCGATCAGCGGGTTCAACAACCCGGCGGCGGCGATCGGGATGGCAGCGACGTTGTAGCCGAACGCCCAGATCATGTTGGTACGAATAGTCTTCTGCGTCATCCGTGCCAAGCCCAGCGCCTCGGGCACCGTCATCAGCGCGCTGCGCACCAGGATGATGTCGGCCGCACCGATGGCCACGTCGGTGCCGCGCCCGATGGCCAACCCCAGATCGGCGGTGGCCAACGCGGGCCCGTCGTTGATGCCGTCGCCCACCATGGCCACGGTGGCACCCGCGGCCCGCAACTCCTCGATCACCTCGACCTTGCCCTCGGGCAACACCTCCGCGATCACCTCATCGATTCCCACCTGTGCCGCAACGGATTCGGCGGCGACGGTGTTGTCGCCGGTGACCAGCAGGGTACGCAAACCCAACCGGTGCAGCTCGGTGATGGCCTGGGCCGCGTCGTCTTTCACCGAATCAGCGACGGCGATGACAGCACACACCTCGTCCTCGATGCGGGCGTAGACCACCGTGTGCCCGGCCTCCTCGCCGCGGCGTCGAGCCCGCGCCAGATCTGCATGCACCATGCGCGAGGCGCTGATCCACCGCGGCGAGCCCACCGCCACCTGGCGGCCACCCACCACAGCCGATACACCCTGACCGGGCGCGGCCACGAAATCAGCCACCGCGCCCAGCACATCGATGGCGTCATCGTCGACGCTGTCGGCGATCGCCTGAGCCACTGCGTGTTCGGAGGCGCGCTCCACCGCAGCCACCGACGCCATCACCTCGTCACGGGAAAAACCTTCCCGCACAGTAATGTCCACCACGGTCAGCTCACCGTTGGTCAGGGTGCCGGTCTTGTCGAACACGACGGTGTCGATCTGCCGCGACGCGTCCAGCGCCTGATGCCCCTTGAGGAAGATGCCCAACTGCGCCCCACGACCCGAGGCGACCATCAGCGCGGTGGGCGTGGCCAGCCCCAGGGCACACGGGCACGCGATGACCAGCACCGCCAGCGCCGCTGAGATCCCCGACTGCAGACCCGACCCTGCGAGCACCCACCCGGCCAGCGTGAGCAGCGCCAACACGATCACCGCCGGCACGAACACCGTGGAGATGCGGTCGGCGAGCCGCTGGACCGCGGCCTTCCCCGACTGTGCGTCTTCGACCAGCCGCATCATCGCCGCGAACTTGGTGTCCGGGCCCACCGCAGCGGCTTCCACGATCAACCGCCCGTTCAACGAGACCGTGCCTCCCACGACACTGGCCCCGGTAGCGACATCGACCGGACGCGACTCACCGGTCATCGCGCTCATGTCCACCGCGGCGGCGCCTTGGACGACGAGTCCGTCGGTGGCGATGGTTTCGCCCGGACGCACCACAAACCGTTGGCCCTCTTTGAGTTCGGCCACCGGGATACGCATCTCGCTGTCGTCGCCCAACAGGACCGACACCTCTTTGGCACTGATCGCCGCCAACGCCCGCAACGCACCCCCGGCAGTCGATTTGGCGCGGGCCTCGAAATAGCGCCCGGCCAGCACGAACACCGTCACCCCGGCCGCCACCTCCAGGTAGATCGACTTGCTGGAGGTGATGGCGTCCCACACCCCGTCGGGTGCGTTGTCACCGTCGAGGCCGGGTCCGAACATCGTGTACAGCGACCACCCGGCCGCCGACAGCACGCCGAGGGAGATCAGTGTCTCCATGCTCAAGGCGCCCACCTTCAGGTTGTGGGCGGCCACCCGATAGAACGGCCATGCACACCAGGTGAGCACCGGGGCGGCCAGCGCGATCAGGATGGCCTGCCATCCGGGGATGCGGGTGTCGGGGACCGCGGAGAACATGATCGACAGGTCAGCCAAGGGCACGAACAGGATCAGCGCGACCACCAGTCGACGGAACAGCGTGCGGGCGTGGTCGCGGTCGGGATCGGAATGGGTGGCACCGACTCCGACACGTTCGGCGGCGCCGAAGCCGGCGCGATCGACCACGGCTACGAGCTCATCGGTACTGATCGCCGGATCGGCGTCGATGGTGGCGATGCGGGTGGCGTAGTTGACCGAGGCCTTCACCCCGTCGACCTTCGTCAGCTTGCGTTCCACCCGCGCCGCACACGACCCACACGTCATCCCGGACACCTCGAGTTCGACTCGGCGGGACCCCGGTCGCGAACCCACGGTGTCCGGTCGAACGAGCGCGTCGCCGGTGATGCTGGTCATGTCTCTCCTGTGTTCGGTGCGGGTCGGCCATCCCCGGGTGCTGCGGCGATCGACAACCGTCCACTCGAGTAGTCGGAGTCGCAGGCCGTTCGGTTCCGGCTGCGGTTCGATTCTCGACGGCTTGGCGCGCTAGCGTGGCACTCGTGAGAGCCGACGCCGCCGATGACGAGCACGTCACCAGCTTGGCGTTTGCGGCTGCCCGCGGTGACCGCGCTGCCCTGGAGGCCTTCATCAAGGCTACTCAGGCCGATGTCTGGCGGTTCGTGACCTATCTCTCCGACGCCGGTCGTGCCGACGATCTGACCCAGGAGACCTACATCCGCGCCATCGGCGCGCTGCCCCGGTTCTCGGGTCGGTCCACCGCCCGAACGTGGCTGCTGTCGATCGCCCGGCGCGTGGTGGTCGACCAGGTGCGCCACGATCGCGCCCGGCCACCATCAGCATTCGGGTCGGGCGCCGATGCGGTGGTCGAGTTGCCGGTGGCACATCGCTACGAGGAACAGGTCGAGTGGGATCTGCTGGTCAACCAGCTGGAACCCACCCGTCGCGAGGCGTTCTTGCTGACCCAGTTCCTGGGCCTGTCGTATGCCGACGCCGCCGACGTGTGCGGCTGCCCGGTGGGCACCATCCGCTCACGCGTGGCTCGGGCCCGCGATGACCTGGTACGGGCGTACCACGCCGACGTCACCGAAACTGGCTGATCGCCCCGTGCGTGTTTGTGGTGGGCCGGCCCACCACAAACACGCACGGGCTCGTCAGAGCAAGGTTGACCAGTAGTACCAGAAATGGTTGGCGATCAGCAGGATCACCACGGTGTAGAACACGATCAGAGCCGGCCACAGCCACTCGGTGAATCGTTGCGCGGCAACGTTTCCCGACAGCCGCGCGGTGATCCGTGCCGAGAGCACCAACAGGATGGGCGTGATGGTCCACACCACCATGCAGTACGGGCACAGCGCGTTTATGCGGTAGATGCTCTGGGTGATCAGATACCCGACCCCGACCATGCCCAGCGCGCTGCCGACGGTGAGGCCGCCCCAGAACCACGTGGGCATCGGCACCCCACTCAGTGCCAGCACTCCGACCACGATGACCACCGAGTACGCCGCTATGCCGATCAGCGGGTTGGGGAAGCCGAAGAACGACGCCTGCTCGGTGACCATCACCGAACCGCACGACAGCACCGGGTTGATGCTGCAGCTGGGCCGGTAACCGGGGTCCTTGAGCATCTCGAAACGCTCGATGGTGAGGGTGGCCGCAGCCAGCAAGCCGATGGCCCCCAGCAGCAGCACCACCAGCGATGTCACTCGACCGGGTAGCCAGTCGGTCTCGACCTGGTCGTCGTCGCCGGACACCACCTCGGGGTCGGGCGGGGTGGGGGTGTCGGTGAGCGTCACGGCGTGGCCTTCGCGGCGGCGGTGATCGTGGTGATCAGGTCGGCCGGCGGCAGCGGGTTGCCCGCAGCATCGGTGGTCTGCAGCGGCTTGCCGTTGAGCAACAACGTCGGTGTCCCCTGGATCGTCGGCAGGACCTTCGCGGTCTGGCGGGCCAACCACTTCTTGTAGTCGACGTTGTCGATGCAGGAGTTGACCGACGCAGGCGCGCCGGCGGAGGCGGCGAGTTCCTTGAGCTTCGAGTTCGGCAGTCCAGCGGAGTTCTCTGCGGGCTGGTTGGCATAGAGCACGTTGTGGAACTTCAGCCAGGTGTCGTAGTTGCCGCTACCCGCAGTCGCCTCGGCGACACACAACGATGCGCTCCCCGCCCGCGTCGAATACTCCGTCGTCGAGGCCCGATCCAAGAATGCGATCGGCTTGTATTCGATGGTCAGCCCAGGCGTGACCTGCAGCTGCGTGATCGCGTCGCCGTAGGTGGCCTCGAAGTCCTTGCAGATCGGGCACTGGAAGTCCTCGATGACCGTCAGCGTCGCCCTGGCCGGTACGGGCGGGCGGCCAGGGACCGTGGTCGCGGCGTTCTTGACGACGAACCCGCCGTCGGCGCTGACCACCGTGGGGGTCTTGCCGCCCTGGGCGTCCTTGTTGCTCTTGGTTGCGATCAACCCGATGCCCACGGCCACCGCGATCACCACCACCACCAGCGTGCCGACGATGCGGATGGTCATCGTGCGCCGCCGCTCGGCGGCTGCGGGGCTGATCGACTTCCCGCGATTGGGCTTGGGGCCCCTGGGGATCGAAGGCTTCGAATTGTTGCCGGTGACGGCCATCTAGATGTCGCTCCTGTTCGGGTGCGCTGGCCCCGCTGTGTCGGGGGCTCGGCGAGCGTCGGGATGGGAACTCGAGAGTGGGGCCAGCATCAGTCCGACCCAGGCGACACCGACGAGCAGGGTGCAGCCGGTAGCCGCCAGCAACGGGGTCGCCAGGTGCGCGGCCGGACCGGTGCGCAGCGACCAGAAGCCCAGCAGCAACAGGAAGGTGCCGACAGCTGAGGTGGCCGCAGCCATCCAGCAGACGCGAAAACGCGGGTGAACCACCCCGACGGCGGTCAGCAGCGCAGCCAACGACCCGACCGCGGTACCCGCGATGGCCAGACCACACATCTGGCCGTCGGTACGCGCACTGTCAGCGATGCTGCCCACCGCCATGATCAGACAGACCACCAACGCCCCGTCGACCGCGGCCAGCAGCAGGCGCCGCCGACCGAGATGCATGTCGTCGAGCACCGAACGCTCGATGGCCGCGAGCTCCCGATCGAGGCGTGAGCGCTCGTGTTGCCGCGTCATCTGCGATCAACTCCTCACCTGGACCCGATTCAGTAGTCGGTTGCCAACCGACACCGGTTCCCAGAGTGCTGCGTTTGCGCGCGCAATGCCACCCCGGCCTGATGTGGATCTGCTGAGAGCGCCCGAAACACCCGAGACGGACGCGCTGATCCCGATCAGTGAGACGACAGGGTGCGACCGGTGGCCACTCGAACCGCCACCCCGGCCAACGTCAGCAGTCCCCGTGCCCCGGTCGGGGTGAGGACGGTGGGCCAGGCAGGGCCCGACCCCCGTCGATCCGCGTCGGTGGATCGACCGCGGAAACGATCGGAGAGCCAGCGCAGCGCCAACGGCGTGGAGATGGGATGCAGCAGGATGTGTTCACCCAGCGGTTCGCGGTGATAGGTGACGTCGGCGCCGCCGTCGCGGTAGGTCTGCACCAGGTCGTCGATGTCGCCTGCCGACATGATCAGGTCGGTGGCGGATTGGATGACCAGCACCGGCATCTGCGGGATGGATCGCCCCAGCCGGATCGCCTCGAACACCGCCCGCACCTCTGGCAGCGCCAGGATCTCCGTCAGTGGCCGGTCCAACATGCGACCCATGTCGGAGAAAAGGAACCGCAGCACCGCCTCCACCGTGGTCATCCGACTCAGTCGCTGCAGCCGGGCTCGACCGCGCGCGGTGGCATGCTCAGCGAGCACCCGCTGAAGGTCCGGGTAGACCTGCGACAGGGCGCTGACCACCATGGCGGGCAGGCCGGAGAACAGTCCACCGTTGAGCCGCGAGTACGTGTTGCCCAGGTCTCCGACCGGCGACCCCAACACGGCGCCGACCACGTTCAGTTCCGGGGCGTAGTGCGCCCACAGCTCGGCTGCCCAGGCGCTGGCCAGCCCGCCGCCGGAGTACCCCCACAACGCGATCGGATCGTCGGCGTGCACGGCCAGTCCGTCATGGGCGACCGCGGCCCGCAGACCGTCGAGGGTGATGTACCCGGGCATCCGTGGCATCCCCCACAGGCCCTGTGGCCCCTCGTGATCAGGGATGGCCACGGCCCATCCGCGGGCCAGTAGCGAGGCGATCACCAGGTACTCCACCTGGGCCAACGCCCCGAAGGCGACGGCCCCACGCAGCAGCGCATACGACGGGAAGCAGCGGGAGGTGATGGCATCGATGGCGCACTGGTACGACACGACCGGCCGTGACCCCGGTTGCGCAGCCGAGCCGGTCGGGGTGAGCACGGTGGTGACCGCCGCCATCGGTTCGCCGTCGGCTCCGCTGGTGCGGAACAACAGTTGGGTCGCGCGGACCCGCTGCGGCACCAGCCCGAAGAACGCGACTCGCACCTCGCGGGCACGCAGCACCGAGCCCAACGGCATCGACTCGAACCCGACCGGCGGCTGGTGGAACGGGTCGTCGGCGGGCAGCCGTGGACGGCCGCCGAGCACCTCCGGCACCGAGATGTCGACCGGGGCGTGTTCGGGCTGCCGGGCGGCATATGCCTCACTCATGGCCCACTCCCCTGACGAGATCGCGCGACGGTATCGATGTGCGCGCTGACGATAGCCCAGCTCGCCCAGTCGATGGCGACCCCCGTCGTTGCCTGCACCTGCGGTGGACTCGATCGGACCACCACGCCTGATGACGCCGACGCACCAGAACGCCCGCCCCGCCGAGAGCGCGCATGCCACCATCGACGCAGGATGGTCGAGAAATCGTGATCGACAGGGAGCAGGCATGACGAACACAGGACCGCAGTCGGCGATCGTGGTGGGCGCGGGGTTCGGCGGTCTGGGAATGGCCGTGTCGCTGCTGCGCGCCGGAGTGCGCGACGTGCGCATCCTCGAACGCGGCGACGACGTGGGCGGGTGCTGGCGTGACAACACCTATCCCGGCGCGGCCTGCGACGTGCCCTCGTATCTGTACTCGTTCTCCTTCGCCCCCAACCCTCACTGGACGCGGCGTTTCGCCCGCCAGCCCGAGATCCTGGCCTACCTCCAGGATTGCGCCGAGAAGTTCGGGCTGACCGACCGCATCACGCTGCGCGCTGAGGTGAGCGCCGCCTCCTACGACGACGACGCGCACCGGTGGACGGTGCACTGCGCCGACGGCTCCACCCGCCACGCCGACCTGTTGGTGTTCGCATGCGGGCAGCTGAGCCAACCGTCTATCCCGAGCCTGCCCGGAGTGGAGTCGTTTCGCGGCAACGTGTTCCACTCCGCACAGTGGGATCACGACTTCTCTCCCGCCGGACGTCGGGTAGCGGTGATCGGGACCGGGGCCTCGGCCATCCAGTTCGTGCCACACCTGGTCACCGAGGCCGAGAAGGTGGTGCTGTTCCAGCGTTCAGCACCCCACATCATCCCCAAGACCGACTATCCCTACCCCACCGCAGTCCGGCGTCTGTTCAGCAGAGCGCCTGCGCTGCAACGCATCCCGCGCTGGTTCACCTACGCCATCCTCGAACCCCGCGGGGTGGGGTTCACCCGCTACCCGGCGCTGCTGCAGGCGGTGCGGTGGGTGTCCGATCAGCACCGCGCCGCCCAGGTGCCCGATCCGCAGTTGCGCGCAGCGCTGACCCCCGATCACCCGGTGGGCTGCAAGCGGGTGTTGATCTCCAACGACTACCTGCCCGCGGTGTCGGCACCCAACGTCGAGGTGGTCACCTCCACGATCGCCGAGGTGAGCGCGTCGGCGATCCGCACCGACGACGGCACTGTCCACGACGTGGACACCATCATCTACGGAACCGGTTTCGCAGCAACGGGTTTCCTGCACGGCATCTCCGTGACCGGACGGGCCGGGGCGACGCTGGCGGACACGTGGAGCGATGGCGCGCGCGCTCACCTCGGGCTCACCGTGCCCGGGTTCCCGAACATGTTCCTGCTGTACGGACCCAACACCAACCTGGGCCACAACTCGATCATCCTGATGCTCGAAGCGCAGATGCGTCGGGTCGTCGAGATGGTGCAGGCGCTGCGGCGTACCGGCGCGGCGGCGGTGGAGGTGCGGCCACAGGTGCAGCAGCGATTCGTCGAGGAGATGGAGACAGCGTTGGCCGAGACCGTGTGGAGTCAGGGCTGTCGCAGTTGGTATCTCGACTCCCAGGGCCGCAACACCACCAACTGGCCGCGATCGACGACCGCCTACATCGGGCGGATGCGTCGCTTCGACGAGGCCGACTACCGCTGGGAGTCGCCGGCGGCGGCGTCTGGTGCTGCAGCAGGTCACTCGACGCGCTGATCCGCCGTCTGAACCGTAGTGTCATCTGGCGAGCACACGCGGTGCCTGCCGCGTGACACCTACGGGCGCAGCAGGGGAGGTGCGATGGACCGGACTGCACCACCCACACCCTCAGGACACGTCATCGTCTGCGGTTTCGGCGGTCTGGCGTTGCGCATCATCGACCAGTTCATCGCCACCGGCGAGCAGGTGGTGTTGCTGGTCAAGGCGGTCGACCCAGCTATCGACGCCGCCGTGGCCCGCTGGCAGATCCCGGTACACACCGCGCTGGTCAGCGTGGCCGACGCACTGCGTGAGGCATCCCTGGACACCGCGATGGCCGTGGTGTGTGTCGACGACACCGAGGTGTGGAACCTCGAGGCGGCACTCGTCGCCGGGCAACTACGCAGCGATGTCCGGGTGATCACCGAGCTGACCAATCCGACCGTGGCCGGGGCCATGAGCACCCAGCCCTCCGACCAGACCCGCAACTGCACAGTTCTCGACGTCGCCGATCTCGCGTCGCCGTCGGTGGTGGAGGCGTGTCTGGGCATCCGCAGCCACCACGTACCGGTGGGCGGGGTCGACTTCGTGACCGCCGAGGTGACCGTCGATCAGCCCGGCACCCTGCGCACCCGATTCGGCGATCTGGCGCCGTTGGCGGTGACCACCGGATCGACGGCGACCGGCGGGATGATCCGTCCACCGACCACCACCATCTGTCCCGGCCGCGACCACCCGGTGTTGCTCGGCGACACCGTCTCCCTCGTCGGCACACCGGCCCAGTTCGCCGCCGCCGGGGTGATCCTGGACCGACAGTCGCCCACGCAACGCAGCGCCCGGCCCAACCCACTGACTCGCGCCCGATATGCGGTGCGCGCCTTCGTCTCCGACGCCAACCCCAACTTCTTTCGGATGCTGGGTGTGCTGCTGCTGTTGCTCATCACCTCCACGGCGATCCTGCGGTTGTTCTATCAGAAGCCGGGGATGAGCGTGCTGGATGCGGTGTACTTCAGCACCGAGACCGTGGCCACCGTCGGCTACGGCGACTTCAACTTCGCCGATCAGCCTCCGGCGCTGCGCATCTGGTCGATCGTCCTGATGTTCACCGGGTTGACCACCACCGCGATGATCATGGCGTTTCTCGCCGAGCTGCTCATCTCGCGGCGGATCGCCGAGGCCGCCGGCCGCCGCAAAGCCCGCTTCATGACCGGACACGTGGTGGTGATCGGGTTGGGCGCGTTCGGGATCCGAGTGGCGCGCGAGATCGCCGCCCGGGGCCACGAGGTGCTGATCATCGAACGATCACCCACCAACCGGTTCCTCTCCACCGCAGCACAATTCGATCTGCCCGTGGTGCTCGGTGACGCCACCGTCGCCGAGACCCTGCTCGACGCCCGGGTGCAGCACGCCGCGGCGGTGGCCGTGTTGACCAGCGACGACATGGCCAACGTGGAGACCGCCATCGCCGTCCGCGCCATCGCGGGCAAGCGCTGGGACGCTGCACCCGGTGCACCGAGCACCCCGGTGGTGCTGCGAGTGTTCAACCGCGCCATGGCCGATGCGGTGTCGCGGCGCTTCGATTTCCGACATGTCCGCTCCACCGCCGAGCTGGCCGCACCGTGGTTCATCGGCGCCGCACTGGGCTTGGAGGTGTTGAGCACCTTCTCGGTGCAGAACCGCTCGTTCATGGTGGGCCGGCTGCAGATCGCCCCCGACGGTGGCCTGGTGGGGGTTCGCATGCAGGAGCTGTCGGCCAACACCCGGGTGATCGCCATCCGCCGGGTGGCCACCGACGAGCTGGAATATCCGCCGCGTCGTGAGACCGCGTTCGCCGCCGGTGACGACGCCTACGTGGTGGGACCCTACGAGGAACTGCTGGCCGTGCTGGAACATCAGCGGTCCGTGGTTCGATTGACCGGTGACTGAACTCGACGCCGACGTGGTGGTGGTGGGCGCGGGCCTGGCCGGTCTGCGCGCCGCCGGCGCACTGCGCTCGGATGGCCTGCAGGTGAGGGTGCTCGAAGCCGACTCCGCACCGGGTGGACGCATCCAGACCGACGTGATCGACGGATTCCGATGCGACCGTGGGTTTCAACTGCTCAACCCCAGCTATCCCGCGGTGCGCCGCCACATCGACCTCGACGCCCTGAACCTGCAGATCAGCGGCCGAGGAGTGCGTTCGGTGGACGCCTACGGCACCGTTCGCACGCTGGCCGACCCCACTCGGCATCCCCGGCTGCTGGCGACCACCGTGCGCGACGCGGTGGCCGCGGGGATGGTGAGCCCGCGGGCCATCCTCGGGGCGCTGCGCTGGGTATGGCCGGCGTTCGGCTCGGCCCGCTCCCTCATCGCACGTCCCGACGCCCCGCTGGCGCAACGCTGGGACAGCCTCGGACTGCGCGGCCCGCTGCGTGACACGGTCCTCGCCCCGTTTCTCACCGGCGTGCTCGCCGACGGGACCTGGGAGACCTCCGACCGGTACGTGCGGCTGGTCATCAAGAGTTTCCTCGCCGCCACCCCAGGGGTCCCCGCCGCCGGAATGGGCGCGCTGCCACGACAACTCGCCGACGGGCTGGGGGCAGCGGTGCACTACGACACCCCGGTCGAACAGGTCGTCGACGGGTTGACCCCGCAGGTCCGGTTGGCCGACGGGTCCACCCTGCGATCCCGCGCGGTGGTGGTGGCGACCGCGAGCCCGTCGGCACATCGGTTGACCGGTGTGCCGGTGACGGGGATGCGTGGGCTGTCGACCTGGTGGTTCCATGCTGACAACCTGCGTTCCGATGACCCGTTCGTCCGGGTGTCGGGGGCCGGCGGCCATGTGGTCAACACCGCTCAACTCAGCGCGGTGGCATCCAGCTACGCGCCACCGGGCCAGACGTTGGTGCAGGTCACCACCCTGCTCGACGCACGCGGTCCTGCGCCCGAGGTCGAGGTGCGAGCCGAAGCCCAGCGGCTGTGGGGGGTGGGTACGCGCACGTGGCCGCTGATCATCCGCCACGACATCCCCGATGCGTTACCGGTGCAACCGGCGGGCACCCCGGTGCAGCGCAGCGTGATGGCCGGTCTGAGGGTCGCGGTGGCCGGCGATCATCGAGACACGCCGTCGATCCAGGGCGCGTTGGTCTCCGGAGGTCGGGCCGCCGCTGCCCTCGCGCGGGCTCTCGCGTAGCGGGCCTTGGGTGCTGGGCTGATCAGGTCATCGGGTACGCCCGTGGAACCGGTCGTAGAGTTCGGCGAGCTCGTCGATCGCCTCGGCGACATCGGCTGGTGCTGTCCCTGATGCCCGTAGCGCCGCCCCGAGCGCGGTCACGTCGAGCTCGGTGAGCACGTTGACCGGGGGCGGCAAGGGTAACGGTGGCAGCGGCATCCCGGCACCGTAGTAGTCCGATCGCAATGTGGCCGTGGACGATCCGGTGGCCTGGGGCGTTCGCGCGGCGCGCCCGGGACCGTCGGCGCTCTGTTCCAGCAGTTTCAACAACACCGTCGTGTCAGCACCCATCAACGTCAATGCCAGGGCGGGCCGGGCGTCGATCTGCGCGCACAGCTCGTAGGTGACGGCCAGGACGTGGATACATCGCGGTTCGTCATCGGGGCAACTGCAATCACCCTCGATGTCGGCGGGCTCGGTGGGTAACACCAACTCCCCCAACGTGACCGGCTGGCGTCCACGCGCCAACACCACCAGATCGTCGGTGGCGTCGCGGCTGCGCAGCAACTCGACCACGGTGGCCGGTTCGACGGTGCGTGCGGTCAGGGTCGTCTCGAACGGATCGAGTTGGCTGCCCTGCACCAAGGCGGTCACGCGGCCCGGCCGCACCCGCAGATCGATCACCTTGCGATCCCGAAAATAGCTGCGCGCCTTGTTCATCCGCCGCACATCGGACGGTCGGTCGACCACCGACAACACGGCCCGTGACCACGGCGTCAGTCCGTAGCCACGCGGCGGCGGCGCCTGTCTGCGACTCATCCCGACACCACCCACCACCACTGCATCTTGATCATTCGCCGACCGCCTCGTCGCGCAACCGCATCAGCTCGAACAGCTCATCGTCTCCGATGTCGGCCAGCCAATGTGCGCCCGCGCTGACGGTGAGGTCTGACAGCGCCCGCTTGTCCCGGATCATCGCGTCGATACGCTCCTCGATGGTCCCCACACACACGAAGGTCCGCACCTGCACCCGGCGGGTCTGCCCGATGCGATAGGCGCGGTCGGTGGCCTGGGCCTCCACCGCCGGATTCCACCACCGGTCAAGGTGCACAACATGATTGGCCGCAGTGAGATTCAATCCGGTGCCACCGGCCTGCAGGGAGGCGATCAACACCGGCGGACCGTCGTCGCGTTGGAACCCGGTGACGATCTGATCGCGCGCACCGCGCGACAGTCCCCCGTGCAGGAAAGCCACCTCGCCGCCGGCGACCGTGCCCAGCCACGGCGCGATCATCTCCCCGAACGCGGCGAACTGGGTGAACACCAGGGCCCGTTCGTCTCTCGCGACGATGGTGGACACGATGTCGGACAACAGCTCCAGCTTGCCCGAGCGGTGCACGTTGCGGCGCACCACCGCCGATCCGTCACCGAGGAAATGGGCGGGGTGGTTGCAGACCTGCTTGAGCCGGGTGAGGGCGGCCAGCACCGTCCGCACCCGGTGCCCCTCCCGGCTGGTGTCGGGGTCGCGGCCCAACGCCTGCATCAGGTCTTCGGTCACGGCCCGATACAACGCGGCCTGTTCGACGGTGAGGTTGGCTCGCACCGTCAACTCGACCTTCTCCGGCAGATCGGCCACGATGGTGGGATCGGTCTTGACGCGACGCAGGATGAACGGTGAGGTGATGGCCGAGAGTCGCTGCACAGCAACCGGGTCACGCTCGCGCTCGATGGCCTCGGCGTATCGGGCCTTGAACACCGACGGCGACCCCAGCAGCCCCGGGTTCACCAGGTCGATCACCGCCCGCAGGTCCTCGAGTCGGTTCTCCACCGGCGTTCCGGTCAACGCCACCCGGGTACGGGCCCCGATCGCCCGTAGCGCCCGGGCCGCTGCGGTGCGCACGTTCTTGACGTGTTGGGCCTCGTCGATCACCACCCGGTGCCACGAGATCTGTTGCAGCGTCTGCTGATCGCGCGCGGCGAGGGCGAAGGTGGTGATGGTGACGTCAGCCGCACCGGCCGTACGCACCAGGTCGTCACCAACTGCACGGGACGGCCCATGATGCACCACGACGTCGAGATGCGGTGCGAAAGAATCAATCTCACGTTCCCAGTTGCCCACAACCGACATCGGACACACGATCAAGGTGGGACCCGGGCCCGCATCGGCGCCACGTTCAGCGCACAGCAGAGCGATGATCTGCACGGTCTTACCCAACCCCATGTCGTCGGCCAGCACCGCCCCGATACCCAGGGAATCCAAGTGGCACAGCCACTCCAGCCCACGCTGCTGATACCCACGTAGCTCGGCCGCCAGCCCCGGCGGGGCCGGACGCGGCGGCGGGGTGAGGGTTCCGGTGTCGGCTATCTCGTCCAACCAGGACAAGCCGTGCACCGCGTTAACCGGCACCCCCAGCCGGTCGTCGCCGCCGGTCACCAGACCGAACAGCTCACCCATGTCGGGCGGATGCCCAGATGCGGCCAGGGCGCGCTGGGTGACGATGAAGTCGGCGGCCCGCTTGAGGGCGCCAGAATCCGCGCGCACCCACACGCCCTGCACCCGCACCAGCGACCCCTTCTCCTCGGCGAGTGCCCGCAGGTCACCGTCGTCCAGCAGGTTGTCGCCGATGGCCAACTGCCACTGGAAGTCTCGGATTTCAGCCAACCCCACCATCACCGAACGCTCGACGGTGGCGCCCACGCCCGGGCCGGCGCGCAACGCCACCCGCGGGGTCACCTCGGCCAGCGTGCGGGGCAGCAGCACCACGATCCCGGCGTGCGCCAGCGCCGCGGCACCGGTGTCGAGCAGCTCGGTCACCAGGTGATCGGTCAGCAGGAAGTCGAGGGTGGAACGGTCGTGCCCAGCCGTGGACAATGCGCTGAACGCGCGCACCGCACCGGCCACCTCGGTGGTGATCTCATCGAGTTGCCCCGGTCCGAGTCGATCGATCTCGACGGGTTCGTCGAGCCCGTCGGGCGTGCTGCGACACACCTGCAGCCGCCAGCGATCGGTATCGGTGTCGAGGGGGTCGGCGTCATCAGCCGCATCGGGTTCGTGCAGCCGCAGCACCAGCAGGCTTTCGCTGTCTCGGATCGCCTCAGCCCACGTCGTCCACGCATGCGCGGCGGTGGATGCACGGTCGACCGGCAGCGTGGCGACCTGATCGGGGAGCAAGGCCCGCACCAGTGGGGAACGCAACACCCCCGGGTCCACCTCCGCCAGGGCACGGCGGCTCACCAGATCGACCATTTCCGTGGCGAAGTCGGCAATGGCCACCTCTCCACCGTTGGCCTGCAACACTTCTGGTGCGGCCGCACAGATCTGAGCCAGCCAGCTGCGCCAGTGGACCGTGGGCAGCGGCGCCCACCGCGCCGACCACTCACCGTCGGTGAACACCAGCGACGGCGTGACCGCACGGGCTGCGACAAAAGCGCGCACCGAGAGCAGCACGTGGCCATAGAAGGCGAACTCGGCGTCGGGCGCGTCGAGGCTGTCGAATAGATCCACCCACGCCGCCGGCCCCAACGTCAGGGTTCCTGCGGTGCAGGTGGCGCCGCCGGGCCCGACGATGCTGACCTGTCGACGAAGGGTTCGTCCGGCCACCACCTCGGCCAGCGGCGTAGGCACCCCGTCGAGATCACGCGTGTCGGTGGGTGCCCCCAAGGAGTCGGTGAACCACACCGACATCCCCACACCCGGACGCCACAGGCAGTGCGCACGGGTCTTCGGGAACACCGATCAATCGTGGCACGCAACCGTGACATCACCTCGGCGCCGCCCCTGTCGTGTCGGTGGAACAGCGATGTCGAGTGGGTTGAACAGCGCCGTCTACCCCGGCCGTATCGCGTCAACGTCGACAGTTGTGGTCTTGTCGGTGATCGCCCATGGCCGTACTGCTCTGGCTCATATGGATGTTCGGATGGCAGTCGAGGAAAGCTGGCTGACCTGTGCACTGTCGAGTGGGTGGAACAGCGCCGTCGACTGGGCGGCGCTGTCTGCTGCCCAGTCGACGGCGATTTTCCGCCCACTCGACGGGGTTTTCTGCCCACTCGACGGGGTTTTCCGCCCACTCGACGCAGTAGGCACACGAGGCCGCGTCTACTGGGAGGGTTACTCGCAGGCGACGCCGTCGTTGTTGCGGTCGAGTTTCGGCCGGTACCCGGGTTCGCCGACCCGGATCGGTGCTGCGCCGGCCGCCCGCGCCGCGGTGCAGTTCTCGTAGTAGACGCCGCCGCCGTCAGGCGGAGCGGGCGGGGGCGGCGGTGGGGCATCGGTGGTTCGGGGAACCGCCGGGATCGGGGTCTGGGTGCGGGTCGCGCTGGGCGTCGGGTCGGACTCTGGTGGTGTTGCTCCGCAACTCCTCAGCACACGCGTGATCGCATCACGTTCGGCCGCGGTCACCCACAGGCTGTAGGCCGCCTTCACCTCCACCTGCCGCGCCACATAGGTGCAGCGGTAGGCCCTGTTCGGCGGCAGCCAGGTGGCGGCGTCGCCTGATCCCTTGCGTTGGTTGGTGGGACCGTCGGTGGCCTGCAGGTTGCGCGGATCGTTGGCGAAGTCGCGGCGCCGATCCGGTGAGAGTTGTTGTGCCCCTTTCTGCCACGCGTCATCGAGGGCCACCACGTGATCGATCTGTACGGCGGTCGACGTTCCCGGCCCGCGGGTGAAAGCGATGTCTCGGCCGGTGTAGGGGTCGGCCAGCGTGCCTGAGAGGACCACACAACCGCGGGTACCGGCCTTGAGGACCGCTCCGGTCAGATCGCGGCGCAGGATGTCGTTGCGCGTGTCGCACCCGTTGCGGCCACCGTCGACGGTCACGTCATCAGACCATGCCTGCCCGAATTGGGCACGGCTGTACCCGGTCCGGGGGGCACGCCCCTTCACCGCGACCGTCGCCAGCAACGTCAACGCCTGCTGGGCGGCTCCCGAATCAGCCACCGGCGCAGCCGAACTCAGCGGAGCAAGGCTGGGTTCGACCGAGCTCGTGGTGGCCGGAGTCGACGAAGTGGTCGACGATGTCGCAGCCCCCGACGGCGCGGCCACCACGGCTGCGGCCCGATCGGTGACCTGTTTGGTGTCGTCGGGGGCGATCAGCCCGATCACCAGCACTGTCGCGACCCCCGCACCGGCTATCCACGGCCAGCGACGGCGGCGCACCACCGCCGACTTCTTGTATCCCGCGGGCCGCTGCCAGTCCGGGCCGATCGGGTCAAAGGTCACCACGCCATTGAAGCAGCTCAGGCGTACGGCTGAGCGGCATTCGTGCAGTTACGGCACTCGAGCTTCGAGATCACGAATCAGCTGATGGACGCTGCGATCCCGGATCAGCTGGGCCTCCAGGATCGGGTTGATCAGGCCGCGCAGCCAGTAGTACCCGTACCAGGACTTGCCGCCGATGGCGCGGACCGATCGCCGCTGCACAGATCGCACCACGATCGCTGCGGCGGCCTCGGCACTCAGACGCCGACTCAACGGCCACGGCAGACGCTCGCCCATGCGCCGCCCCAGCGGATCCTGGTCCAGGGTGGCGTGGGCCAGCCCGGTGTCCACGACACCGAAGTAGACCAGCCCCGCCGACGCCCCGACCGCCGACAACTCGATGCTCAACGCCCGGCCGAGTTGCTCGACGGCCGCCTTGCTGATCATGTACGCCGCCCCGCCCATCCCGGGCGTGAACGCGGCCCCCGAGCAGATCAGCGACATGTGTCCACCGGTACGCACGATCTCATCGGAGGTGGCGCGGATGACGTTGACCACGCCGTGCAGGTTGACGTCGATCACCCGGTCGAACAAGGCCCGATCGACCTGCCTGATGGTGCCCGGCGGCGGAGTGATGCCTGCGTTGGCGATGGCCACCGTCACCGCACCAAACCGTGCGATCGTGGCGGCCACCGCCGCGCTCACCGCGGCCTGATCACGGACATCACCGGTGAGAGCCAGCAGACGCTCGTGCGCACCGAGCTCGGCGGCGGCGTCGGTGAGGTCGAACACCGCGACGTTGGCACCGGCGGCCAGCAGCCGACGTACGGTGCAGGCGCCGATGCCGGCCGCACCGCCGGTGATGAAGACCGTTGCAGAGTCCAGGGAGATCCGAGAGCTCACCGCGGGACCGCGGGACCGGCTGAGACAGCCGGTGATCCCGGGCCCGGAGTGGCGGCGCGATCAGCCGCAGACACCGACGTTTCGACTGTGTAGTGGTTCATGTCGATCGTCGACATTACCTTGGTGAAGTTGCGCACAGAACCCGGCCAGTAGGTGAAGTTTCGTCCCGACGGCGACAGGTAGTAGCTGCTGCAGCCGCCGGTGTTCCACACCGAGTGTGAGAGCACCTCGTCGGTGTGGTGCACGAACTCGTGTTCGGCCGCCTCGGTCACCTCCACGGCGTCCACCCCACGCGCATCCATCTCGTCGAGCGCCGACACGATGTGCTGCACCTGGGCCTCGATGGTGACCACCTGGGAGGTGTAGACCACCGAGTTGGGGCCCAGCAGGATGAACAGGTTCGGGAAGCCCGGCACCGTGGTCCCACGGTAGGAATGCATCTCGCCGTTGGGCCACACTGCAGCCAGGCTCTTGCCACCCCGGCCGTGGATCAGACCGAACCCGGGATGTTTGGCCACCGCGAAGCCGGTACCCAGCACGATGGTGTCGAGCTCGTGCAGCGTGCCGTCCACCGTCTCGATCCCGGTGGGACGGACCGATCTGATCCCCGTCGTCTCCACCGTCACGTTGGGACGGGTGAGTGCGGGGTAGAACTTGTTGGAAAACGTTGGCCGCTTGCAGCCGAACGAGTATGTGGGCGTGAGCTTCTCGCGTAGCTGCGGATCGGACACCTGCCGACGGATGTGCATTCGGGCCACGACGGCAGCCGATTTCAACAGCCCGGGCCAGCGGACCAGTCCCGGCACCAGCGCCTCCTGAGCCAGGTTGCACAGGCTACGCAGACCACGTTGCGTCACCGGGGCTTTCGCGAAGATCCGGCGTAGCGCCGGAGCCACGGGGCGGTCGGGATGCGGCATGATCCAGGTGGGCGTGCGCTGGAACAGCGTGAGGTGGCCGGCGATGGCGGCCACGTGCGGCACGAACTGCACCGCCGAGGCCCCCGTCCCGATGACGCCGACCCGCTCGCCGGTCAGGTCGTGGTCGTGGTCCCACTTCGCCGAATGAAACACGGTTCCGGCGAAGGTGTCCAGGCCTGCGATGTCGGGGACGGCGGGCTCGCTGAACGGCCCCAACGCCGCGATCAACACCCGAGCAGTCCAGGTGCCCTGACTGGTCACCACGGTCCACCGCGCGGTGGCGTCATCCCACGAGGTGGAGTGCACGTCATGGCCGAATCGAATCTTGTGGCGAACGTCGAACTGGTCAGCACAGTCGTTGAGGTACTGCTCGATCTCGTCCTGCAACGGGTAGAGCCGCGTCCAGTTCGGGTTGGGCGCAAAGGAGAACGAATACAACGCCGACGGAATGTCGCACTGGGCGCCCGGATAGGTGTTGACGTGCCAGGTGCCCCCGAGACCGGAGTTACGTTCGAAGACAAGGAAATCCCCGCGACCCTCCTGGGTGAGTCGGATCGCGGCGCCGAGCCCGCCGAAGCCCGAACCGATGATCGCGACGTCGATGTGCGGCGTCGGGGTGGATTCGGGCACAGCAGGAGCTACAGATGTCTCAGTCATGGTCAATCCTTCTGCCGAAAGGGCAGTCTGGGCTCAGATGTCGAGTACGAGTTCAGAATCGGCGTCGGCGCGTGACACGCACAGGGCGAAAGCCGTGCCCTGTTCGTCGGGACGCAATGCGCGATCACGATGCACCGGGGCGCCAGACCGCATGCCCACGATGCAGGCACCGCAGAAGCCTTGCCGGCACGAGAAGGCTTGATCGGGCCGAGCTCGTCGCACCGCATCCAGCGCGGTCTCGGTTGCGCCGACCTGCACCACCTCGTCGGTGGTGGACAGCCGGATGGCGAACGGCTTGCCGTCGACAACCGGTGCTGGACTGAACAACTCGGTGTGAAACTTGACCCCCGGCGCCACCGCCGGAATGCGGTCACGCAGGGCCAGCGACAACCCGATCGGCCCGCACACGTACAGCGCGCTGTCTTCACGAGCGAGCCGCAGCACCGAGTCGATGTGCGGGACCCCGTCGAGGTCATCCGACGCCACGATCACCGTGTTGTCGGTGCCTGCAGCCAGCGCCTCGAGCTCGGCGAGGAATGGCATGCTGTCGCGAGTTCGCCCGTGGTAGTACAGCGTCCAGTCGGCGCGCGCCGCCGCAGCGGCCTGGATCATCCCCAGGATGGGGGTGATACCGATGCCCGCGGCCACGAAGAGGTAATGCTCCTCGGCCGCCATCGGGAACGCGTTGCGTGGCCCGCGGACGGTCAGCTCGGCACCCTCGCTCAGCGCGTGGATCTCCGGAGACACCAGGCCGTCATCGATGCGCCGCACCGCGATCCGGTAACGATCCTCCACCGGCGGTTTGCCGGCCAGGGAGTACTGGCGGCGGCGACCACTGGGCAGGGTGACGTCGATGTGCGCACCCGGGAGCCACCCCGGCATCCGCTTGCCGTCGGTGCGAGCCAACGTGAGCGACTTGACCCCGTCGGCTTCGTCGACCACAGCCTCGACCCGCACCGGGAACTCGTAGCCGGCGAACCGTTGCGGCCGCGCGGGCGAGACCTTCTGCACCACCGGGTTCTCCGAGACCGCTTTGGCGTAGACATGCGCGATCGCGTTGAGAGCGCGCAGGCTCAGGCTGGGGTTCTCGACCGGCTCGGCGACCGGTCGGACCGGCCGAGAATCGGGCACGGTCATCCCTGGGCCGCCAATGCCGCCGGGGAGGTGGCCAGGTAGCGGACCGCCTTGTCGATGTCACCCATCCCGGACGGGTGGAAGCCCGGGCGCGAGTAGATGAGGAACTGCTTGACCATGAACGAGCCACCCGGGACCAGGCCCTTGCGTGCTGCGCGCACATAGGCCAGCGGCCACCACAGACGCGACTTGCGCTCGGCGTCCTTGTTGTACATGTGGGCGACGGTGGTGAACCACAGGATGGCCAGGCCGGCGCAGGCGATCAGCGCGGTGCGCAGGCGACGGAAGTAGCCACCGTCGACGTACTGGTAGGCATCGAACGCCACGTTGCGGTGCTCGAGCTCTTCGGCGCCGTGCCAGCGGAGCAGATCCAACATGGTCGGATCGACCGGGCGCTTGTCGAATTCCTGGTTGTCCAACAGCCACTCACCGACCACGGCGGTGAAGTGCTCGGCGGCGGCGTACATGCCCAGCCGCTCGTTCAGCCAGGCCCGACCGGCCCGTCCGGTCAGCCCGTGATCGCCGAAGACCACCCCGACCGAGTAGCGGATGCGCCGCAGGATGGTCTCGGTCTCCACGCCGTTGGCGGCAAGGTACTCGCGGAAGCTCTCGTGCGAGGCGGCGTGGGTGTTCTCCTGGCCGACGAATCCGATGACCTCTTCGTGCAGCCGACGATCATCGATGAAGGGCAGCGCCCGCCCGAACACGTCCGCCATGGCCCGCTCGCCCTCGGGGAGCACCAGGTGCATGACGTTCCAGAACTGCGTCGCAAACCATTCGCCCGGGATATAGGTGAGTGGAACACCCGTCCAGTCGAAGGACACCGCACGCGCAGTGATCGCGTACGACTCGTCGGTGTACTCCGCGGTCGCGGTCACCGGGACCGTGGGGTTGGGAGTCGGTGTCGCGGTGGCGCGGACGGTCTCAGGGGCCGGGATCTGGGTCGTCATGGCTACTCCTCCGGAAGGGAAAAGGGGCACCTCGGTGTGCCTCACCAGTGGAATGTAACAGCGCAACACTCGGTGTTGCAATGTTGCACTGAAACTTTTTTGATCCGTTACCCTGGGCCGCATGACGACCCCCACAGATGTCGACGAAGACCTTCTCGACGCCGCATTGGAACTGTTTGGAGACCTGGGGATCGAACGCACCACCATCAACGACGTGGCGCGCAAGGCCGGGGTCAACCGGGTCACCGTGTACCGCCGCATCGGGTCCAAGGTGGAGCTGGTCGCCGCAGTCATGGCGCGAGAAGCCGTGCGATTGTTCGAGGCGGTCGCGGCCGCGGCCAAGGCCCAGCCCACCTTCTCCGAGCGGCTGGCTCATGGCTTCGCCACCACGGTGGAGTCGGTGCGCAGCAATCCGGTGCTGGTGGCCATGTCGCAGAGCGGCACCGACCTGGTGCTGGGTCAGCTCACCACCGCAGGCGGGGAGATCCTGGGCGCGGCGATGATGGCCACCCAGTCGATGATCGACACCGCCGTCGAAGACCAGGTGCCCGGTGTGGTGCCGGTGCTGCCCTACGCCAACGAGCTGCTGGTGCGGGTGGCCCATTCCATCCTGCTCACCCCCGAGGTGGCCGCCCCCCTGTCCACCTACGACGACCTGGTCGAATTCGCACTGTCCACGCTGCTGCCCGCCATCTGTGTCTGCCCCACCCAGTCCGACGATCTGGTGTCGCCGAACTGAGCGGACCAGTCCTCAGCCCCGATGCCGCAGGGCCAGAACGCGATCGATGATCGGCATCACCCACGGCCTGCGGTTCAGGGTCACCAAATTGAAGCCCGGAATGGCGAACCCCTGGGCCACCCGGCCACGCGGCCGCACGAACTCCGAGAAACCCTCGTCACCGTGCAGGCGGCCGAACCCGCTGGCACCCACACCCCCCATCGGCACCGAACCCATGCCGGCGAACGCGATCACCGAGTTCACCGTCACCTGACCGGCCCGCAACCGCTGGGCGATCTGGTGGCCGTTGCGCTTGGAGAACACCGACGCGCTCAACGCGTAGTCGTGGTCGTTGGCCAACCGCACTGCTTCGTCGACGTCGGCCACCGAGCGCACCGTGACGGTGGGCCCGAACGTCTCCTCGCGCACCGCCGAGCAGTCCTCGGGGGTGTCGATCAGGATGGTCGGGCCGATCACCCGGTCGTCGATGGCGTCGATCCCGCCGATCACCGCACGCCCGCCTGCGGCCAGCGCGTCGCTGATGTGGCGACGCACGATGTCGACCTGCTTGGGCATGGTCATGGGCCCGTAGGTGGCGCTCCGAGAGGTTCCCGGCGTGATCGCCGCCGCATGCCGGGTGAGGGCGTCGAGGAACGGTTGGTACACAGCGGCGTGCACGTACACCCGTTCCACTCCTACGCAGGTCTGACCGGAGTTGGTGAACGCGCCCCAGGCCACCGCCTCGGCGGCCGCTGCGACATCGGCGTCGGCGGCCACGATGACCGGATCCTTGCCACCGCATTCGAGCACCGCCGGGGTCATGGTCGTCGCGCACTGCGCGAGGATCCGTTTCCCGGTGGCCGTGGACCCGGTGAACGAGATCTTGTCGACCCCGGCATTGCACAGGGCTGCGCCGGTCTCACCGAATCCGACCACCAGCGACAAGACACCCTGCGGCAGTTCGGGATTGGCCGCGGCAAAAGCATCGACGTACCACTGTGAGACACCCGGGGTGTACTCGCTGGGTTTGAGCACCACGGTGTTGCCTGCGGCCAACGCCGCACCGACGGCCCCGTTGGGGGCGTACAGCGGGTAGTTCCACGGGCCGATCACGCCCACCACTCCCAGCGCCACGGTGTCCACCCGCGCCGAGTAGTTGGCCAACAGGATGCCCGGCTGCACCCGGCGGGTACGCAGCAACCGTGGCGCGTTCTTCTCCACCCACGCCAGATGTTCCAGTGTCAGAACCAGTTCGACCAATCCGTCGTCGGCGGGTTTGCCGTTCTCCCGGTGGATCAGATCGACGATCTCGGAGCGATGTCGCCACATCCAACCTCGCCACCGACGCAGGTGGTGCACCCGCTGGGCAACCGGCAGCGCCGCCCATGATTGCGCAGTCACCCGGGCCTGAGCCACCGTGTCGGCGACATCGGCAGGCTCGTGCACCGGCAGATCCACCACCGTCGAACCGTCAAGCGGCGACAGGGATTGCACCCGGCGCGGTTGTCGTGCCGTCGAATCCAGGTCAGCCGCCGGCGACAGCGTCGTCATGCGTCGGCCTTCTCGTGGGCGGCGCGCAGGTCGCGCTTGATGATCTTGCCCGCGCCGCTGACCGGCATGGCCTCGACGAACTCGACGCTGCGCGGCACCTTGTAGCCGGCGATCAAGCCGCGGGCGTGCTCACGCAGTTCGTCCTCGGACGCCTGCGCGCCCGGAGCCAGCACCACCACCGCGTGTACCGTCTCGCCCCACCGATCGTCGGGGATACCGATCACCGCCACCGCAGCGACCGCCGCGTGAGTGCTCAGTGCGCTCTCCACCTCGGCCGAGTACACGTTCTCACCACCGGTGATGATCATGTCCTTGATGCGGTCGACCACGAACAGGTAGCCCTGCGCGTCGAGGTAGCCGGCATCACCGGTGTGCATCCACCCGTCCTGCAGGGCCGCGGCGGTCTCCTCGGGCTTGTTCCAGTACCCGGCCATGACATGCCCACCGCGCACACAGATCTCACCGACATGACCGGTGGGGAGCTCGTTGCCGTCGATGTCACGGATGACGATCTCAGCGTGCGGTGCGGCGCGTCCGGCCGACGACAACCGTTCGCCCACATGGTCGGCCGGCCACAGCAACGACGCCACCGGGGCCAGCTCGGTCATGCCGTAGGCCTGGGTCATCTTGATGCCGGGCAGCGTGGCCAGGGTGCGCTCCAGTACGCCCTTGGAGATCACCGACCCGCCGTAGAGCATGCGCTGCAGGCTGCTCAGATCATGATCGCCGATGGCCGGATGATCGACCAGCATCTGGATCATGGTGGGCACCAACAGGGTTTCGGTCACCTTCTGCGCCTCGATGGTGGCGCAGATGGCGGCCGGGTCGAAGAACGGGATCATCACGTGCGTGCCGCCGAGCATCACCTGACCGGTCCAGGCCGCGAGGTCGGCCAGGTGGAACATCGGCGCGGCGTGCAGGAAGATCGACCCCTCGTCCAGCAGCTGTCCGGTCGCCATGGTGCCCAGGGACGAGGTGACCATGTTGGTGTGGGTGAGCATGACGCCCTTGGGAAAGCCGGTGGTGCCGCCGGTGTAGAACAGCCCGGCCAGATCGTCGCCGGAGCGCCGCGCATCGGCGACCGGTTCGTTGTCGGCGATCAACGCCTCGTACGCCACCATCCCGTCGGGCAGGTCCCCTTCACCAGCGAAGACGATGCTCGTCAGCGTGGGGCAATTCGCCCGCAACGCGGGGGCGGCCGGGGCGAACGCGTCGTCGATCAGCAACACGGTGGTGCCGGAATCGTTGAGGGCGTAGGCGATCTCGGTGGGGCTCCAGCGGATGTTGATGGGGTTGAGCACCGCCCCCGCCCACGGCACGGCCAGCAAGTACTCCGAGTAGCGATCACTGTTGAGCCCCAGCATGGCCACCCGGTCACCGGTGGCGACGCCGAGCTTCTGCAGTCCAGCCGCGAGCCGGGCCACCCGGTCGATCTGCTGGGCGAAGGTGGTCGTCCGGCCGTTGAAGATGGTGGCGGCCTTGTCCGGCGTGGCCACGGCGGCGCGATGGAGTCCCTGGGTCAAATACATTCGTTGTCCTCCGAAATTAGTTGGGGCGCTTGAGCTCACGCCGAGATGGTCGAACCTCGGTCTGATTGTGGGGCCATCCGCACTATCGCGAGCAGCGTTTCGGTGAGAAGGGCTTCGACCTGTGACCTGGTGAGGCTGTGACGTTCCATCCACTCCCGGCCGGCCGCCTTCACCAACCCACCGAAGGCACGGATGTGGGCGACCATGACGGCCCGCTCGGAGTCCGACCCCGCGAAGGCGATCGCCTCGAGCACCCGGTTGGCGGCCAGATCGTCGGCCTCGTCGAGGATGGCGTCCACCTCCACGTCGGCCCCGGTACCGCCGACCATGGTGACCCAGGTGTGACCGTGTACTTCGATGACGCCGGTCAGCCACCGCACACAGCCCGACACCCGCTCCTCGAGGGAGCCACTGGGCAGGGTGACGGTGTCCAGCGGCGGCACGATCACCATGTAGCGCAACACTTCCAGGTACAGCCCACGCTTACCGCCGAAATAATGGTGCAGCAAGCCACGCGCGACGCCGGCCGCCTCGGCCACGTCACTCATCGACACCTTGCTGTAGGGCTGACTGGCGAACAGCCGCACCGCACTCCGCAGGATCTGGGTGCGACGCTCATCAGGTTCCAGCCGCGAGAACCTGGGTGCCTCGGTATCGGTGGTCACCACGCGGTCACAGATACCGTTCGTCGGCCGCGGCGCGGGTCCGCAAAGAGTCAGGCACGGCAAAGCGCTCACCATAGCGGGCGTGTAGTTCATCGGCACGAGCCACGAATCCGGCCAAACCACCCCGGAACTGGTTGGCGTACTGCAGAACTCCACCGGTCCAGGCGGGGAAACCGATCCCGAGGATCGACCCCACGTTGGCATCAGCCACCGTGCGCAACACACCGGCGTCCAGACACCGCACCGTGTCCAGGGTCTGGGCGATCAACATGCGCTCACCCATGTCCTCCCACGGGATCCCGTGGTCGTCGCGGGTGTAGTGCTCGATCAGCCCCGGCCAGATGCCGGCCTTACGCCCGGATTCGTCGTAGGCGTAGAAGCCGGCTCCGGCCTTGCGACCGGGCCGACCGAACTCGTCGATCATCCGATCCACCAACGGATAGCCGACTGAGGGCACCCACTTGTCGCCGAAGGCCTGGGCCATCCCCTCGCGGATGTGGCGGGACAGCGTCAGGGAGATCTCGTCCATCAGGGCCAGGGCGCCCGACGGGTAACCCGCCTGCAGCGCAGCCTGTTCCACCGATGCCGGGTGCACACCCTCGGCCACCAGCGCGATGGCTTCGTCCATGAACTGACCGATCACGCGGGTGGTGAAGAAGCCGTGGCTGTCGTTGACGACGATGGGCGTCTTCTTGATCGCGCGCACGAAGTCGAACGCACGGGCCAGGGCCACGTCGTCGGTCTGCTCACCCACCACGATCTCGACCAGCGGCATCTTGTCCACGGGCGAGAAGAAGTGGGTGCCGATGAACGCGGCCGGACGCGGCACGCCCTCGGCCAGGGTGGTGATGGGCAGGGTGGAGGTGTTGGAGCACAACAGCGCATCGTCGGCGAGGTACTTCTCCACCTCGGTGAACGCATTCTGTTTCACCGCAACATCTTCGAAGATCGCCTCGACCACCAGATCACACCCCTGCGCGTCGGCGATGTCACCGGTGGGGGTGATGAGGTCGAGCAGTGCCTGGCGCTGATCGGCAGTGCGACGACCCTTGGCCACCGCCTTGTCCAGCAGCGCCGCCGAGTAGCCCTTGCCCTTCTCGGCAGCCTCAGCCGAAACATCGCGCAGGACAACCGGAATCCCGGCGGAAGCGATCACATATGCGATGGCCGAACCCATCATGCCCGCGCCCAGCACCAGCGCCTTGGTGGGCGTGAAGCGCGGGACGTCGGCCGGGCGGGAAGCACCCTTGGTGATGGCGCCCATGTCGAAGAACATCGCCTTGATCAGGTTGCCCGACACCGGCCCACACGCGAGTGCGGTGCAGTAGCGGGTCTCCACCTTGGTGGCGTTGTCGAAATCGAGTGCGGCGCCTTCCACCGCAGTCGCCAGCACCGAGATCGGCGCAGGCATCGGGGCACCCTTGGTCTGGCTGCGCACGGTGGCTCCGAACGCAGGCAGCTGCGCCATCAGTGCCGGGCTGGACGGAGTGCCGCCGGGAATCCGAAATCCCTTGCGATCCCACGGCTGCACAGCATCCGGGTTGGCCATGACCCAGGCTTTGGCGGTGGCGAGCAGTTCCTCGGGGCTGTCGACGAGAGCGTCGATGATGCCCACCTCGAGTGCCTTGGCCGGGTGGTGGCGCTGGCCCTGGCCGATCACCGACATCAGTGCGGGCATCAACCCCAGCATCCGGACCGTGCGGGTCACCCCACCGGCACCGGGCAGCAATCCCAACGTCACCTCGGGCAGACCGAAGCGGGCATCGTTGCGCGACAGGGCGATCCGGTGATGACACGCCAGCGCGATCTCCAGTCCGCCACCGAGCGCCGTGCCGTTGAGCGCGGCCACCACCGGGCGACCCAGGGTCTCCAAGCGCCGGAACTGCAACTTGGTGTAGTCGAGGTCGCGGGCGATGTTCTCCTCGTCACCCGGCCCGGCGTTCATCAGGCGTTCGAGGTCGCCGCCGGAGAAGAACGAATCCTTGGCCGAGGTGACCACCACCCCGACGTAGGCATCCTTGTTGGCCTCCAACCAGTCCAGCGTCTGACCCAGCGAGACACCGAAGGGCTCGTTCATCGTGTTGGCCGACTGACTCGGGTCGTCCATGGTCAGGGTCAGGACGCGGTCGTCGTCGATGACGCCGGAGATGGTGGGTGTGGTCAGCGCCGGTGCTGACGTCACGGTGTCGCTCATGTGCAGAGTCCTCGGATGGGGTGGGTCGAAGGGATCGGGTCGTGTGGTCGGCCGCGAACAGCCGTGCGGCTCAGAGTCGTTCGATGACGGTGGCGACACCCATCCCGGCCCCGATGCACAGGGTGATCAGGGCGTAGCGCTCACCTCGTCGCTCCAACTCGTCCAGGGCGATACCGGTGAGGATGGCTCCGGTGGCGCCGAGCGGGTGACCCATGGCGATGGCGCCGCCGTTGACGTTGACCCGGTCGTCGCCGATGCCGAGCTTCTTCTGGTAGTTCAACACCACCGAGGCGAACGCCTCGTTCACCTCGAAGATCGCGATGTCGTCGACGGTGAGACCTGCAGCGCGCAGCACCTTCTCCGATGCGGGCACCGGTCCGGTGAGCATCAGGGTCGGGTCGGATCCCGACACCGCCGTGGCCACCACGCGACCACGCGGGGTGAGACCGCCGGCGGCTCCCGCCTGCTCCGACCCGACGAGCACCAACGCCGATCCGTCGACGATGCCCGAGGAGTTCCCGGCGTGATGGATGTGCTCGATGCGTTCGATGAAGTGGAACTTCTGCAGCGCCACCGCATCGAATCCGGCGAGCTTGCCCATGTCGGCGAACGACGGTGACAGCGCACCCAGGTCGGCGGTGGTGGTCTGCGGACGCATCAGCTCGTCGTGGTCGAGGAGGGTGAATCCGTTGATGTCCCGCACGGGCAGAACGGATTTGGCAAAAAACCCACCCGACCAGGCGGCGGCCGCCCGCTGCTGGCTGCGCACCGCGTAGGCGTCGACGTCATCACGGGTGAAACCCTCGACGGTGGCGATCAGGTCGGCACTGATGCCCTGGGGGATGAAGTAGGTGTCGTAGTTGGTCTTCGGGTCCGCCGGCCAGGCACCCCCGTCGGCTCCGAGTGGCACCCGGGACATCGACTCCACACCGCCGGCGACGATCAACTGGTCGAACCCCGACCGCACCCGCTGCGCGGCGGTGTTCACTGCCTCCAACCCGGAGCCGCAGAAGCGGTTGAGCTGCACTCCGGCAACCGAATCCGGCAGACCGGCCACCATTGCCGCGGTGCGGGCGATGTCGCAGCCCTGATCACCCACCGGCGAGACCACACCCAGCACGATGTCGTCGATCAGCGCCGGATCGAGCTGCGATTGGCGAGCCAGCAGGTCGCGCACCAGGTTCCCGACCAAATCGATCGGTTTGACCGTGTGTAGAGCACCGCTGGACTTGCCGCGGCCACGGGGGGTACGTACGGCGTCGTAGATGAAGGCTTCGGTCATGACGGAACTCTCCTGCTGGTCGAACGGGGGCGCCGGCCGTGTGGGCCGAATACGCTCAGGCGTAGAGGCTTTCGATGGTGTCGGCGTAGGCCGTCTCCACCGGCTTGCGCCGCACCTTCAGGGTGGGGGTCAGCTCGTTGCCGCCAGGCAACCACGCCTCGGGCACGATGACGTGCTTTTTGACCTGCTCCACCCGCGAGAGCCGGGAGTTGCCCGCAGCCACGCCGGCGGCCACTGCGGCCACGACGGCCGGATCGGCGGCAAGATCAGCCGGGTCGGTCACGGTGCGGCCGGCGGCGGCGGCCACCGCTGCGGCGGCCTCGGCATCGAGGGAGATGAGGGCGACGTTGTAGGGCTTGGCATCGCCCACCAAGACCACGGCCTGCGCCAACGGCAGATCGGTCTTGAGGGTGTTCTCGATGGCCGAGGGCGACATGTTCTTGCCGCTGGCGTTGATGATCATGTCCTTCTTGCGATCGACGATGCGGACGTAGCCGTCGGCCTCGATCACCCCGATGTCACCGGTGGTGAACCAGCCGTCGGCATCGAGCACCTCGGCGGTCTTCTCCGGGTCCTTGCGGTAACCGCGCATCACCATGGGTCCCCGCACCAGGATCTCGCCGTCGGCGGCCAGCTTCAGTTCCACACCGGGGACCGGCTTTCCGACCGTGCCGATCCGGATGGCACCGGGCGGGTTGAGGGTGGTGCCGGCGCAGGTCTCCGACAGACCCCACACCTCCCCGATCGTGATACCAAGGGCAGCAAAGAATTCCAGGGTGTCAGCGGCGATCGGGGCCGCTCCGGAGAATCCGAAACGGAGTTCGTCGAGGCCCAGGGTCGCCCGCACCTTGGACAGCACCACCTTGTCCAACAGCTTGAACTGCGCCTCGTCCAACGCCGAGAGCTTGCCGCCGTTGCGAACTCGCTTGACGCCCAGCGCAATTGCCCGCTCGGCCAGCTTCTTCTTGACCGGGCTGGTCTCGGCGGCCAGCTTGGCCTCCACGGCGAACTTGATCTTCTCCCAGATGCGGGGCACGCCCAGCCAGAGGTTGGGACGCACCTGCGGCAGCACGGTGGCGATCTGCTTGGGGTCGGCCAGGTAGGTGACCTCCACGCCGATGAGCATCGGCATGTAGTGCGACAGCAGGCGGTCGGCGACGTGAGCGGAAGGAAGGTAGGAGATGGTGCGCTCGCCGGCCAGCGTGGTTGCCACCGCGTTGAACGAGCGGATGGCTGCGAGAACGTTGGCGTGGGTCAGCTCCACACCCTTGGGGGTTCCGGTGGTGCCGGAGGTGTAAATGAGGGTGAGCAGATCGTCGGCGGTGACGGCGGCACCGGCCGCGGCCACATCGAAATCGGCTGGGGCAACCGTGGCCAGGTCCTCGAAGGCGATGGTGGCACCATCGGCCGGACCGTCGAGCACCACGAGATGTTTGAGGCTCACCCCACTGGCCACCACGGTGGGCACGAACTGTGCTTCGACCACCGCGACCGAGGCATCGGAGTGCTGCAACAGGTACGCGACCTGTTCGGGCGAGCTGGTGTTGTAGATCGAGAACGGCAACGCACCCAGGTGCATCGCCGCGGTGTCGATGAGGCTGAACTCCGGGCGGTTGGTCAACATCAGCGCCACCGTGTCACCACGGCCGACGCCCAGCCCGGCCAACCCGGCCGCGATCTTGTCGACCTGATCGGCGTACTGGCGCCAGGTGAAAGTGCGCGTTCCATCGGATGAACGCAGGGCCACGGCACCGGGCCTGCCTGCGACGGTGGCGCGGAACGCCTCGACGAGTGTGGTGGCGGTCTGGGTGGTCATCGTTGTCTATCCCCCGAGTCTCGTATGGGTTTCGTTGCGGTCAGGTCGGTGACGATCAGGCAAGGCAGGTGGCAGCAGGCGCTGAGGTCTACAGCGACCGCGAGATGAGGTCCTTCATGACCTCGTTGGAGCCGGCGTAGATGCGGGCGATACGACTGTCGGTGAACATCCGCGCGATGGGGTACTCCTCCATGTAGCCGTAGCCACCGAAGAGCTGCAGGCAGCGGTCAACCACCTCGAACTGCCGGTCGGTGGTCCAGTACTTGATCATGGCCGCGGTGGGCACATCGAGTTCGCCGCGCAGGTGCTTGGCCAGCGCGTCATCGACGAAGGCGGAGACCACCTTTCCCAGGGTGGCGCACTCGGCCAGCTCGAACTTGGTGTTCTGCAGATCGAAGAGCGTGCGACCGAATGCCTTGCGCTCCTTGGTGTACTGGACGGTCGCGGTCACTGCGGCGTCGATCTGGGCGGCCGCTGCGACACCACAGATCAGTCGCTCCTGCGGGAGCTGCTGCATCAGCTGGATGAAGCCCTGGCCCTCGGCACCGAGGATGTTGGCGGCAGGCACACGCAGACCGTCGAACATCAATTCCGCAGTGTCCTGCCCCTTTTGGCCGATCTTGTGCAGCACACGGCCACGGTGGAACCCGGGGGTGTCGTCGGACACCTCGGCCACCAACAGCGAAATGCCGCGCGCACCTGCGGTGGGATCGGTCTTGGCAGCGATGATCAACAGGTCGCAGTTGGCCCCGTTGGAGATGAACGTCTTGGCCCCGGTGATCACGTACTCGTCACCCTCACGCACCGCGCGGGTGGAGATGTTCTGCAGATCCGAGCCGGTGCCGGGCTCGGTCATGGCGATGGCGCCGATGTACTCGCCGCTGCACAGCTTGGGCAGCCACTCACGCTTCTTCTCGTCGGAGGCGTAGTCGAGGATGTAGTGGGGCACGATGCCGCAGTGCACGCCGAGCTGCAGTGACGAGTCGCCCGCACGGACCTGCTCGGTGAACAGCACCGCCTCGTGCCGGAAGTCCCCGCCCCCACCCCCGAACTCCTCGGGGATGGACATGCCCAGCAGGCCCAGTTCACCAGCGCGGCGGTAGACCTCGCGGGCCGGTCGGCCGGCGGCGGCGAACTCTTCACGTCGCGGCGCCACCTCCTTCTCGAAGAACGAGCGGGCCAGGGCCGCCACCTCGGCGAGCTCGGCGTCGGCGGAGTCTGTGGGGACGGCGGGACGTTCGGCGATTGCAGTCATGGCAGCTACCTCGTAGTCGGCGGTGACTGCGCCTTGTTGGCGCAATGCCAACAAGGGTGCAATCTTCGGCCGGACCGTGTCAAGCGTCACCAAACAACCGCAGGACAGACCTGGTCATTGCCAATGCGAAACAGCCGCCGCGTGTACGTGCGGGGTGCAATCGGTCGCACAGCCTGGCCGGTGTGTCACGGTCTGCGACCGCGCGAGCCCGCGTTCCGCGGAACCCACGGCGCTACACCGGCGGAAGCTGAACCTCGACCTCGACGGTCTCGCCGACCTCGATCGGCTGGTCGGGCAACGACAAGATGGACGCAACCACCCGTGGGTCGAACTCGGCTGAATCCGCGCGCCACTCCTGCATCTGAGCCACTGCCGACATGAACGAGTTCGCGTTGACTGCATAAAATCGATATTGGATGTGTCTTGTGTTCTTCCGCGCAGGATCTCCAGGTCGTTTGATGGTCACGTACGCAGGAACGTTCATCTCCTGCTTGAATGTCATCTCCAGCTCACTCAGCGCATATCGATCACTGCCGCGGGCGAAACGGATATCGGAGCCAGTCAGCACGATTGGTGAATGCTTGCGCATCGTCGCCCACACGCCGAGGATTCCGATGACGACCAAGAACAGCCCCAGCCCGGCAACGATCACTGAGCCGCCTGAGGTCCAGCTCAGCACGAAGGTCACACCAATGAGAGTGCTGGCGACGCTGGCATAAACTGGCTGGCTACGCCACCAGACAGGGCGCGCGATCTCAACTGAGTCGGAACGGATCGTCAACCTCGGGCGTGCTGGGATCGCAAAGGAGATCGAGTACGTGAGACAACCCAACGCAATCGGGACTCCCGCCCACAGGCCAGCAACAACGAAGGCGCTGACAAGTGCGATGAAGATCGAGCCAGTGACCCCCGCTAGGAGTACCGATGGTGATCGGATCGCGGTACGGCCATAGTTCGTCCACCGCACACGTACCTTTTCCGCGAATGGCGAAATCTTTCGAGATCTACCCACTTAGAACACCTCCCGTCAATCGGACTGGCGCTTCAAGAGAACGTTGTCAGCGGAATGAAAGTGATATTGCGTCGCAGTGACCGCCAACTGTATGACAGCGAGCCCATGCGGATTTTCCTCTACTATCGTATGGGTATTGGATGCCAGCATTCCTTCGGGAGAGGATAACGTGCCTAGATGAATCAGACCGTGAGCATTATTCGGGTCGATAAGCGTTTCGCGACGGCTCCAAGATGGAACGGATGATCCTGTGTCAGAAATGTAATCAAGAATATCGGGAAGTCTAGTCCCAGGAGCGTCGATAAGCCATGCAACCGCGAAGGCGACAGATCTGAATTGAATTCCCGCGTTCAACTCTCTACGTTCGCTGACGTCAAATTCTCTCGGGTCCGACCAGATGTCGCC
Organism: Williamsia sp. CHRR-6; assembly: GCF_018474015.1. Lineage (GTDB taxonomy): Bacteria > Actinomycetota > Actinomycetes > Mycobacteriales > Mycobacteriaceae > Williamsia_A. The sequence goes on from NZ_JAHCSG010000003.1 coordinate 434,229, forward strand.
TGACTTCAGGATACCGAGCGTGTTGGACAAATGTAACCAGCCGTGGGGAAGCGAGGTGACTCCGAACCCGAGTTCTTCGATGTGCGCGACAACCTCAACTCGCTTGATGCGCGTTGCATCGATTTTCATCGATTCACCTTCGATCGCCATGCGGCAGCGACTCACGGTTCAGTCCCACAGTTGCCCCACGAATTTCGTCGTCGCCAACGCGGCAAATCCACCGACAACAGCGCCTACGACTACGCCAGCAGCAGTGGCCACGCCTGGCGCTGGAACGAAAGTTCCCAGCACCGCACCAGTACCTGCACCAGAGGCCATTCCGGCTGCGATTCCCGCTACGGCACCAGCGCCCTCCTTTGTTGTGGCTTCCAAAAATCCATCACCCTTTCCCATGTCTGAAATGATCGAAGGCACAGTCATCGCGACGGTTCCGATCACGCCAACGCGATTGACCGGGATGAATCTATGTAGATCGTCAAGCCATGCGAGAGTCTTGCTACCTGAACCCTTGAGAAGCTCTTTTCCAAACTCGGTCAGCATGTCCGTTTGCACTGACTTCAAGACCCCAACAGCATATCCAGCAGCGTCTGCGCCATTGATCGACCACACACTATCCTTCGTATGCGGCGCGAGCTTGCCCAGTGCAATTGCGAGAGACTTATCAGTTGCCTCTGCCTTCTCTATCAACTTCGCAATCCTATTACCAATTTGCCCTATTGCGATGTCTAGTTCGGCGATTCTCTCGTCGTTCAGACCACCCGTTGTGGGCGCGATGTGCACCGTACTGGTTTCACCAATTATCTCCAAGCCAGCAGCCTCAGCATCTACGCGAATCGCAGCCAACTCCCGATGTAATTCATCAATCGCATCCTTCGCAGATGCGGATGCGCCACCTACAATCAAGAGACCACTCAAGAATTTGTCGGCATCGCTCTTCAATTTTCGGAACTTGCCCGCAGCGGCATCTGCGGCATCCCCTCGCCACGTCTCGAAGACCGGAAGGCGGTCGAGATCATCGGTCTCGTCACTGAACAACTTGCTCAGATCCTTGCATGCATCGGCCACCGCACCCACTGCAACGGCGTCCCACCTGGCGATATCGGAAATCTGCAGCGAGGCCATGCTCGACTCCACTCGCACACTCATACCGTACCGACTGCCGGTGACCGATCGGGGTCAGTGTAGCGATGGCTCCCAACGAACCCAACTGGAAGGCCACAGTGACTGACAAACCCAAGAAGCCGCTGCTGGTGGATGTAGCCGAGCTTCGGCTTGCCGCACATCAGGTTGCGATCAAGGCCACCATGGCGGCGGGTGCTGCGGAAAAGGGATTCAACGCCATAGAGTCACACGAAGCAGGCTGGATTGGCGACTCCAAGAAGGCACTGGTCACGGCCGTGAAGGAGCTTCGATCACATTCCGGAAAGCTTACCGGCGAATTGACGAAGGACTCCCACTTGATGGTCGCGGCAGCGAACAAGTACTCAGGAACCGAAGCTAGTAACTCCGCACACAACAGGTCAGCAGCGTCTGGCCTGAATCTCGAGCACTGACTCCTGCGTCAATACGGCGCGAAGATGGCCTTGAGCTCGCCGCTGAACAGACTGTCCACGATCGACTGCGGCGTGCGCTGAAAGACGTTGCGGTGCCGCGGATCGGCCCCATGCTGCAACAACAACCGCGCGATCGCCCGGCCGTCGTCGGTCGCGGTGAACACCGCATTCCACAGCGGGGTGTTGCCGTCGTCGTTCTGAGCATCCACGTGCGCACCCGACGCGAGCAGCTCTGCTGCTGCGGCCAGGTTGCCCTCCCGCGCCGCGAGGTGCAGCGGCGTGGACAGGTTGGCGTCACGAACGTTGGCGTCGTCGCCGGACTCGATCAATGAGCGCACGAGCTGCGCGGTGCCGTCCATCGCGGCGAAGTGCAACTCGCTACGCCCGAGCTGGTCTGTCATGGAGTCCTCTCGCGGACTGCGCCACCGAGCTGGGGTGCCCGAGCGGTCAATTGATGGTGACGCCGCCGTCGACGACCACGGTCTGCCCAGTCACGTATCCGCCGGCGGGCGAGGCCAGCCACACCGCGGTGGCCGCCAGCTCAGCCGGATCGCCGCCACGGCCCAACACCTGGCGGGGCTGTTGGGACTCCATGTAGCCGTCCTTGTACTGCTGGGTCATCTCCGACTCGAAGAATCCCGGTGCGATTGCGTTGACGCGGATACCTTTTCGTGTGCCCCACTGTTGGGCGAGGTCGCGGGTCAGACCGATCACACCGGCCTTGCTCGCGGCGTAGGCGGCCTGCGGCAACCCGGCGGTGGTCAACCCCAGGATGCTGGAGATGTTGACGATCGCACTGCCCGGCTGCATCACTTTGCCCACAGCCTGTGCAGCCCAATAACTTCCGTTGAGGTTGATGTCGATCACCGCACGGAACTGCTCGGGGGTCTCCCGGGTGGCGGGGTAGGCGGTCCCGACACCTGCATTGTTGATCAACACGTCCACGCGCCCGAACTCGGCCATGGCGGCATCGACCATCGTCTGCACCGCAACGGGATCGGCGACATCGGTGGCCACCGACAGTGGTGTGGCCCCGGCCGCGCGGACCAACTCCGCGGTCGACTCGAGTTTGTCGACGCGGCGCGCCGCCAGCACCACCCCCGCTGCACCCGCCTCGGCGAACCCCTTCGCGAACGCGACACCCAAGCCGGCCGAGGCCCCCGTCACGATGACCACCTTGCCGTCGAGACGGAACATGTCCAGAACTGCCATCAGGTACTCCTTTGTAGCTGCTGATCGAAAAGGGTTGCCGTGCAGAGAGATCAGAACCCGAGATCGCGCCCGATGATCTCTTTCATGATCTCGTTGGACCCGGCCCAGATGCGGGTCACGCGCGCGTCCTTCCACGCCTGGGCGATGCGGTACTCGTTCATGTAGCCGTACCCGCCGTGCAACTGCAGGCAGGTGTCGAGGATGGTGTTCTGGATCTCGGCGGTCCACCACTTGGCCTTGGCGGCGTCGGTGGCCGAGAGTTCACCGTCGGCGTGGGCGTCCACGCAGGCGTCGACGAAGGCCTGGGTCACGTCGATCTTGGTGGCCACCTCGGCGATGGTGAACTTGTTGAACTGGAACGATCCGATTGCCTGACCGAACGCCTTGCGATCGCTCACGTACGTCAGCGTCTCGGCGAACAATGCCTTGGCGTGGGCCAGGTTCGACACCGCGCAGTTGAGTCGCTCCTGCGGCAAGAAGGTCATCATGTGGATGAAGCCGCGGTCCACCTCACCGATGACGTTGTGCGCCGGCACCCGGACGTCTTCGAAGAACAGCTCTGCCGTGTCGGATTCGGGCTGTCCGATCTTGTCGAGCTTGCGTCCCCGTTCGAATCCGGGCATCCCCTTCTCGACGGCGAACAGGGTGATGCCCTTGGCCTTCTTGTCCGGCGAGGTCTTGACCGCCACCACCACCAGGTCGGCGTTGTAGCCGTTGGTGATGAAGGTCTTCGAGCCGTTGATGACCCAGTCGGTGCCCTCCTGGCGGGCAGTGGTCTTGATGCCGGCCAGATCCGATCCGGCGGCGGGCTCGGTCATGCCGATGGCGGTGACGATGTCGCCGGTGCAGAACCCCGGTAGCCAGCGCGAGCGCTGTTCCTCGGTGGTCAGCTCGGTCAGGTAGGGGGCCACGATGTCGACGTGGATGCCGAACGCCGACGGGATGGCGGCGCTGACCCCGGAGAGCACCTCGGTGAGCATCGCGTTGAACCGGTAGTCGCCGGCCTCGGAGCCGCCGTAGACCTCGGGGATCTCCAAGCCCAGGAACCCCGACTCCCCGGCCCGCTTCCAGACCTCACGGTCGATGAACCGTTGCTCGATGATCGCCTGGTGTCGGGGCTTGACGTAGCGGTCGACGAACTCGGTGACCGATTCGCCGAACGCCAGGTGGTCGGGGCCGTACAGGGTCCTGCGCATCACGTACTCCAGGTGCGGTGATCCGGCCGAAGCCGTGGGTTGTCTCCCCCATGGTCCGTGACAACACCCGGTGAGCGCGACGCGGGGTGGTGCCCGTCGGGCGACGATGCTGCGACCCGCACGCGCGGCACCGCGGCGGCGACCCGTTCGCGGCTGCGTTCCTGCTGGCAGGCGCGGTGGCCGGTCGTTACCGTGGCGCTCGACGTTCCCGACGAAAGGCATGTGCCATGCGACTGTCCACCCGCAACCAACTCTCCGGCGAGATCATCGAGGTCAACCTGGGCTCGGTGATGGCGACGGTGAAGGTGAAACTCGACGGGGGCGAGCAGACCGTCGTCTCGTCCATCACCAAGGAAGCCGTCGAGGACCTGGGGTTGACCGTGGGACAGAAGGCCACCGTGCTGGTGAAGTCGACCGAGGTGACCATCGGCGTCGAATAGCGGCCCGGGTTCGCTGCTGAAAACTGCTTCCAGCCAGAGCTCCGGGGGACCATTCCCCCCATCCATCGCCACAGGGCAGTTTTCGGCAGCCGGGTCAGGTGCGACGGGGTTGATCGGTTTCGGTGCGCTCCACATCGACGCCCACCGAGAGACCCGCTGAGGCCGCCACCAGTTCCTCGCCGACGGTCTCGGTGTGCGGTGACCGCAGGGTCTGCGCTCGGTCTTTTCCGGTGAACAGCGACGCGATGGCCGCGATCAAGCAGCACACGATGGCGAAGGTGAAGGCTGCGTTGAGCCCGTCGGCGAACGGCTCGGAGATCAAGTGCGGGAAGAACTTCAGCCCGGTCAGATTTTCCTGGGCGCTCGCCGGCAGTCCGTTGATCTGCCCACCGAGCAGTTCCTTGACCGGGTTGTAGCCGAGAAACGCCGCGAACAAGACCGCCACCGTCGGCAGGTTCGAGACCTCAGAGGCACTGCTCGCTGACACCCCGTTGGCGGTCAACCCGCCCTGCAAAGCGGCGGGTAGGTGCGTGCTCAACCCGGCGATCAACAGGCTGAAGAACACACCGATCGACAGGACCATCGCGGCGTTCTGGAAAGTCGTCATCATGCCTGCACCCGACCCGCGTGCGTGGGCGGGCAGGCTGTTCATCACCTCGGCACGGTTGGGCGACATGAACAGCCCCATGCCGACGCCGTTGATCAGCAGGATGATCGCGAACACCGGGTAGGCGAAGTCGACCGGGATGGCGATCAACGCGAAGAATGTGCCCGCGGTGATCAACGATCCGATGGTGGTGAAGTACTTGGTGCCCAGGCGATCGGACAACATACCCGACACCGGCGCCGTCAACAGGAACCCGATGGTGATGGGCACCATGTAGATTCCGGCCCACAGCGGCGTGCGGGAATAGTCGTATCCGTGCTGCGGCAACCAGATCCCCTGCAGCCAGATGATCAGGATGAACTGCAGACCGCCTCGGCCGATGTTGGCGGCGAAGTTGGCGATGTTGCCGAACAGGAACGAACTGTTGTTGAACAACGACAGATCGAACAGCGGGTTGGCCACTCGGGTCTCCACCACTGCGAACACGACGAGCAGTGCCGCACCTCCGATGAGACAGAACAGCACAAACGGCCGACCCCACGCCATCTGCGAATCTTTGTAGGGGGCAATGGCATAGGTGATGCCCACCAGGATCCCGACCAGACCCAGGCCGAAGGTGAGGTTGCCCCACCAGTCCATCGTCGACTTACGGCGAACACCGGTGTCGTGCAGCTTCAGATAGGCCCAGACCGTTCCCACCAGCCCGAAGGGCACCGACACCAGGAAGATCAGGTGCCAGTTGATGGGCGCCAACACGCCCCCGATCAGCAGACCCAGGAACGACCCCCCGATGGCGGCCACGCCGTTGATGCCCAGCGCCAGTCCGCGCTGCTCGGGCGGGAACGCATCGGTGAGGATGGCCGAGGAGTTGGCCATCAGGAACGCCCCGCCGATGCCCTGCACCACGCGCCAACCGATGAGCCACAACGCGGCCGCGGTTCCGTCGAACCACGTGATGGCCAGGAACACCGACGACACGGTGAAGATGAGGAAGCCGATGTTGTACATCCGCGCCCGGCCGAACATGTCCCCGAGGCGACCGAAGCTGACCACCAGCACCGCGGTGACCACCAGGAACCCGGTCATCATCCACAACAGGTAGCTGGTGTTCTCCGGCTTCAACGGGTTGAGGTTGATGCCCTTGAAGATGTCGGGCAGCGCGATCAACACGATCGAGGAGTTGATGGTGGCGATCAACAGCCCAAGGGTGGTGTTGGACAACGCGATCCACTTGTAGTGCGGTCCCAGCTCAGCCGCGGTCGGCGCCTGGCGGCGGGGTGTTCGAAGCGACATGAGTGCCATTGGCTGACTTTCGTGATCGGTGGGTGGTGTGTGCGGTGATGTGGGAGGGCTCACGGTGGAAGACGTGGGGAGCGGGCATCCTTGGTGATGACCTCGGCCAGCAGCACCAGCGACCGCTCTGCGGCCGCCCGATCGGCCGGATCGAGTTGAGCCAGCGCCTCTTCCATCAACTTCACCCGGGCCGAGGTGGTCCCGTTGACCAGATCGATGCCCTCGTCGGTGGGGGTCAGCAGGCTGGCGCGGCGGTCATTGGGGTCGGCCTCGCGCACCACCAGGGCGTTGCGCTCGAGAATGGCCACGATCCGCGACATCGTCGGCACCGCGACGCCTTCGCGTTGGGCAAGCTCCGACATCCGCATCGGATGCTGATTGACCAGCGTCCACAGGGCTGAGGTGGACCCCATGCTCAGCGTGGGCGCTCCGGCCTGGCTTCGCAGGGCCCGCAGGATCCGGGCGATGGACGTGTACGCCAGCGATGCCGACTGCTCGGCGTGGTCGAAGAACGGCAACGCGGTCACCTCCGTCATGCCGGACTGGGCGCGGCCCGTCCGACATTAGTTGCATAGCGCTAACTAAAGCAACTGGGGTCTGGCCTGCACTGGGAACGCTGCAGTCCCGGTTCTCAGGTCGGCCTCACGGTTATCGGACTGTTACTGTGCTCGAGACGTTGACCCGTGAGAACAAAAGGACCCGATCAATGCCGATTCGAACGCTGCGGACACGCATCGCTGCGGGCCTGGTCGCCGCCGCCTGCACCGCAGGGCTGACCACCGCGGTCACCGCCGCACCGGCCCAGGCCCAGAACTTCACCACCGGCGTCTACTCCGCGGCCATGAAGCGCACCATCCCGGTCAAGATCCTGCGCGCGGCCAACGGCAGCAACAACGCGCCCACCCTGTACCTGCTCGACGGCCTGCGCGCCCCGAACGACAACAGTGGCTGGCTGATCAACACCGACGTCGTCTCGTTCTTCGCCAACAAGAACGTCAACGTGGTGCTGCCGTTCGGCGGCGCAGGCACCTTCTACACCGACTGGCAGCGCCCGGATCCAAAACTGGGGTGGCCCAAGTGGGAAAGCTTCCTGACCCGCGAACTGCCCGCCGTGATGAAGGCGAAGTACGGCAGCGACGGCGTGCGCAACGCGATCGCCGGCCTGTCGATGTCGGGCACCTCGGCGCTCAACCTGGCCACCCGCCACCCCAACCTCTACCGCGGCGTCGCCTCGTTCAGTGGCTACCCACTGACCAGCCAGCCCGGGTTCGCCCAAGGCATCGGCGTGGCCGTCAGCCAGATCGGTGGCGACGTGAACAACATGTGGGGCGTGTGGCCCGGCGGCAGTTGGCTGGCCAACGACCCCGGTCTCAACGCAGCTCGACTGCGCGGCAAGCGGGTCTACATCTCCTCGGGGTCCGGCGGCTCGAACATCGACCCCACCAAGGAACCCACCAAGTTCGCCCAACTGGTGCCGCTGGAGGTCGCTGCCTCGATCGCCAGCCAGCAGTACGTGGGGGTCTTGCGGATCAACGGCATCAACCCCGTGGTGCACATCACCGCCAAGGGCGTCCACTTCTGGGTCGACTGGCAGAACCGGCTCCACGAAGCCTGGTTCTCCACGCTCGGGCCCTCCATCGGCGCCTGATCCGGTACAGCAGACCGACGTTCGCCCCGGCGACACGATGACATCTTCGTCGCGTCGACCGGGGCGTACTCGTCTAGGGCCCACCCGCTCTGACGACCTGACTCAGGCTTGGTCATGACAGGAACCCGATGACGAATCTGGCACGACGCCTGTCCACCGGCGATGCGGTCGTCATCGGGCTGGGCTCGATGATCGGTGCGGGAGTGTTCGCCGTCTTCGCCCCTGCCGCCGACGTCGCCGGGACCGCCCTGCTGATCGGCCTGGCCATCGCTGCGGTGGTGGCGTTCTGCAACGCGACCGCCTCGGCACAGCTGGCCGCGCAATACCCCGAATCCGGCGGCACCTACGTGTACGGCCGCGAGCGACTGGGCGAGTGGGCCGGGTTCCTGGCCGGCTGGACCTTCGTCATCGGCAAGACGGCCAGCTGCGCGGCCATGGCCCTGACCGCGGTGACCTATCTGGTCCCCGACGCCGCCGCGCGACCGGTGGCCGTGATGGCGGTGGTGACGCTGACCGTGGTCAACTGCTTTGGCATCACCCGGACCGCCACCCTCACCCGCGTCATCGTGACGGTGGTGCTGGCGGTGTTGGTGCTGGTGGTGGTGGCCGGTCTGCTGGCCGGACCCCTCCCACACCCCGCACACCCGACCCACGACGTGGGTGCCTATGCAGTCCTGCAGTCAGCAGGACTGCTGTTCTTCGCCTTCGCCGGATACGCCCGCATCGCCACCCTCGGTGAGGAGGTGCGCGATCCGGCCCGTGCCATCCCTCGTGCGATCGTGGTGGCGTTGGGGATGACGTTGGTGGTCTACACGGTGATCGCGGTGACCGCGTTGTGGGTACTGGGTCCCGACGCGCTGGCCCGATCCAGCGCCCCGCTGGTCGATGTGGCCACCGCGGGCGGCGCCGACGCGCTGGCCCCGATCGTGCGGGTCGGGGCCGGGCTGGCCGCGCTCGGAGCGTTGCTGGCGTTGATCGCCGGGGTTGGTCGCACCACCTTGGCGATGGCCCGCACCGGTGATCTGCCCCCGGTCCTGGCTGCGGTGAATCCGCGTCATCAGGTGCCTCACCGCGCCGAGATCACCGTCGCAGTGGTGGTCTGCGTCCTGGTGGTGACGGTAGATCTTCGTGCCGCCATCGGGTTCTCGTCGTTCGGCGTGCTGCTGTACTACCTGGTGGCCAACCTGGCCGCGTTCACCCAGCAACAACCGAACCGCCGCTATCCGCGGGTGCTGCAGGTGATCGGCGCGGCGGGCTGCGTGTTGTTGGTGGCCACACTGCCCACCTCGGCCATCGTGGCCGGCAGCATCGTGGTGGCCGTAGGCGTGGGCTGGCGACTGGCCACCCGATCGCTGCGCGCACGCCGGACCGGCTGACTCACCCGACCGGATCTCTTTGCTTCTCAGCCTCTTTCACGATGTTGCGGACCATGGTGGCGAACACCAGTCGATGCAGCGGCAGCTGGCCGTACCAGTAGGCCAGACCCGCCAGCCCGCGCGCGTAGAACACGGTGCGCTGCTGCAGCCGCGACCCCGCTGCGGTAGGCACCACCGTCAGCTCCAACCAGGCGGTACCCGGCATCTTCGTCTCGGCCCGTAGCCGCAACATCTTTCCCGGTTCGATGGCCTCCACGCGCCACCAGTCCAGTGGCTGTCCGACGGCCGGCCCGCCGGGCGACTTGCGTTTGCGCAGCCCCGGTCCACCCACCACCTGATCGATCGCGGCGCGGGCGGTCCAACCGAATGGCAGGGAGTACCAACCGTTTTCGCCACCGATCTGTTCGATGACGCGCCACAGCGCTGCCGCCGACGCCGTGGTGTCCTGCGAGCGGTTCTCGGTGAACACGTCCTCCCCGGCCCACGGCGGGTCCGATGGCAGCGGTTCGGCCGGCGACACGGTGGCCTCGGCGTTGTTCCAGCTCTTGTCGGTGTCGGCGCGTTTCACCCGATCCAGCGCGGCCGTCAAAGCCTCACGGTAGGTTTGCAATCCACCCTCGGGCGGTGCGATGACGCCGTCGATGTCGTGTTCAGACATCACCGCGTCACACGCCAGCGACTCGATCAGCGGACGCGCCAGCCCACCGGGCACCGGGGTGACCGTGGACACCCACCGGCTGGCCAGGCTGGGGGTGAGGAACGGCAACACCACCATCTGACGCTTACGCAGTCCGGCCGCCTCGGCGTAGATCTGCATCATCTCGCCGTACTCGAACACGTTGGGGCCACCGATGTCCCAGGTGCGGTTGCGTTCGGGGAGTTCACATGTCGCCGCCTCCACCAGGTAGTGGAGGGTGTCGCGGATGGAGATCGGCTGAATCTTGTTGTGCACCCAGCGTGGCGTGGTCATCACCGGTAGTCGGTCGGTGAGGTGGCGGATCAACTCGAACGACGCCGAGCCGTTGCCGATGACCACCCCGGCCTGCAGGACCATGGTCGCGATGCCCGAGGCCATCAGGATCTCCCCCACCTCCACCCGGGAGGTGAGGTGATCGGACAGTTCGACTCCCTGCGGGTGTAGGCCGCTCAGATAGACGATGCGCGCCACCCCGGCCTCGCGGGCCGCCAACGCCACGTTGGTCGCCGACGCGCGTTCCTCGGCCATGAAATCCTCGGACAACCCCATGGAATGGACGAGGTGGTACACCACATCTGCTCCGGCGAACGCGGCGTCGAGTGACGCACGATCGGACAGGTCACCGCGAACCACCCGCCCGGGCGTCGCCCACGGGGCAGCGGCCAGCTTCTCGGGGGTGCGGGCGATGGCGCGCACCTGGTGTCCGCGAGCGATGAGCCGGGGCGCCAGGCGTCCTCCGATGTATCCGGTCGCGCCGGTGACCACGCACGTCAGACCACTCATCGAACCACCTTCGTCTGGTCGGGAACCCGGCCGTGGCGCCACCTGCTCCGGCGTCACCTGCGACTCTACGGACCGAGCGGCCCGGTGGTCGGCCGGTTGCGCCGACTGTTACGCGGTTGCCGCGGCCCATCACGATTGCGTGTCGACCCACCGCGGGTAGTGATGGCGAGTTCACCGACGGCGGGCGCGGACGACGGTGGCGTCGATGGCGGGATCGGTCTGCACCGTGGCCACCAGACCGGCGGCGTGCATCGCCGCGATGAGCAGCGGCACCTGACGCAGCGACGTCTCGATGGCCAGGTGGCCGCCGGGTGCCAGCCAGTCCGCGGCCTGCGAGATGATCCGCCGGGCGATCGCGGTGCCGTCGACGCCGCCGTCGAGGGCTGTGTGCGGTTCGTGATCGCGCGCTTCGGTGGGCATCAGCGCGATCTCGTCGGTGGGCACGTACGGGGCGTTGGCACACATCACATCCACCGCGCCGCGCACGTGTGGCGGCAGCGGGTCGAGGAGGTCTCCGATCAATCCCGTCGCCCCGGACACGTTGCGTTGCGCGCATTCGACGGCCCGAGAATCGATGTCCACCAGCCAGATCTGCGCATCGGGATGGTGCTGCGCCAGGACCGCCGACACTGCGCCGGCGCCACAACACAATTCGACGATCATCGGGGACCGCGACGAGACCTGCGCAATCAGATCGACCCCCACCTGAGCCAGCAACTCGGTGCGGCGGCGCGGGACGAACACGGTCGGATCGACGGCGATGCGCAGACCGCAGAAGTCCACCCAGCCGAGGATGTGTTCCAGCGGTTCGCCGGCCGCGCGACGCGCCACCACCTCGTGCAACTCGGCCTCGGAGGTCGCGTGTCGGTGCAGCAGCCGAGCCTCGTCTTCGGCGAACACACAGCCCGCCGCACGTAGCGCGGCCACGGTCAGCAGGTGCGCATCCTCGCCCGAGGTCACCGCGCCCGGTCGGCGGCAGTCCGTGTTCCGTTGGCCAACTGATCGAGTTCGTCGGCCGTCAGGGTGGGTTTCACCGACGGATCGGCGAGCGAGGACTTGGGTGGCAGATCGATGGTGACGACCGGGACCATGGTGCGCTCGCGCCAGGCCTTGAGGCCGCCGGTCTTGCGCATACCGTTCAGGACACCACCAGCGGCGGACAGCAGGTACCGCTTGAGCCCGATCTCGGCCTCGACGGTCTTGCGGCCCAGGTGGTTCATGTAGGACAGCTCGGAGACGTAGATCGAGAAGCCGGCCTCCATCACCCGATGGCCCAGGTCCCGGTCCGCACCCCACGAGTAGGTGCCGAACAGTCGTGTCTCCAGCTCACCGACAGCCAGCCAGGCCTCGTAGGTGAGGATGAATCCGGTGCCGTCGTAGAGCTCGACTCGACGCACCTTCGGCACCGGCTGATAGTCCGCAGCCGGGCCCAGATAGTCGCCCTTCTGAACCTGGGTCACATCGTCATACATCGGCACCACGATGCCTGCGTCGTCGGGCAGGCGCGGGTCCAGCAACCCGTCGATGAACCCGGGTGAGAGACGGGTGTCGTTGTTCAGACTCATCACCAGCGGGTAGCCCTCGGAGAAGCCCAAGCGGAAGCCGAAGTTCGATCCCCCGGCCCAGCCGAGGTTCTTCCCAGGCCGCACCACCCGCTCGGTGGACGTCGTCGAGTAGTCACCTCGGTTGTCGATGACCACCACATCGAAGTCGCGATTGTCCTGTTTGTCCAGGTCAGCGATGACGTCTCGGGTAAAATCATGTTGACCGAAAACCGGGATACAGACCAGCAAACGTGGTTTCACGGCCGAACCGTACCAAGCTGCAGGGGCCGACGAGAACCTAGAACGGACACGCGACGCACCTGTGGCCCGATTGTCATCTGCTCGACCCACACCGGTCGGCGCTCACCCGCGCAGGCGGGTCACGACAGCGTCATGGAACGCTGCCAGGTCGCCATCCGACGCCAGCGGACGGGCCACATCACTGACGGTGTACCACTCTGCAGCGCCCTCGTAGCGCACCCGGACCCGACCCACACCGTCGGCGTCGCGGCGGCTGGCCAGCTCGACCGACCCGGTGATCACCCCCACCTCGTCGGTCATCACACCGCCCGCACCGGCGGTGACGACGGTGCTCAACTCCGGCTCCGGAGCATCTGCGATCACTGTGCATCTCCCATCACGATCAACATCCATCCAGGATGGACGAGAGCCGGTCGTACTCCGACTGCTGCAGGGTCAGATCCCACGCGAACTTCGAACCAACCCACATCCGCGCGTAGGTGCAGCGATACGACGACACCGGTGGCAGCCATGTCGACGGATCCTGGTCGCCTTTGGAGCGGTTGGAGCTGGCCGACACCGCGATCAGCTGGGCGTGGGTGAGGTCGTTGGCGAAAGACTGCCGGCGGGCGGTGGTCCACTCGGCCGCTCCCGAACGCCAGGCCTCAGCCAGGGGCACGATGTGATCGACATCGACGTCGGCTGCGGCGGCCAGAGTCACCCCGTCATACGGCGAGCGCCAGCTCCCGGCGGTGGGATAGCAGTCAGTGCCCACGCTGACACCGGTGCCGTCTCGTTTGAGCACGGTCTCGCGGGTGTCACATGCACCGAACTGCGTGATCCAGTGCGGGAACTCGGCACGCGAGTATCCCGTCATCGACCCCTCGGGTGCGATGGTGAGTTGGTCGAGTTCGCTGCGAGCGGTGGCCGCCGACGGGATGGCCGGCGGTGTCGCCGAGGCGATCGGTGTACTGATCACCTCGACCGTGACCACCGCTACGGCGGCGAGAAGCGTTGCTGCACAACTACGTCTGAAGTTCAGTGGTCGACAACTGTTGCGGGCTTTGATGATCACGCCTTCCGATCCGGGTCCCCACCCCACGGCTGACGCTATGGGGTGGGGGTGGCCGGGACGTGACCGCCATCTGAAGGTTGGGCGACTCGATGGGGGTCAGCAGCAGGCTGTCGGCCGGGGCTGCGTGGAGTGCGTGGTTGCGGTGGTGTCGTCGGGCCGGGGGGTCAGTGCCGGCGAGTTGGAGCCACAGGTGTCCGAATCAGCCAGCACGGTGTAGATCTCCCACCTCTCCTCGGCAGGGCCGGTCACCCACACCTTGTCCTGGGTGGCAAAGCAGCAGGTGGTGTTGATCTCTTCGTCGGTGAACAGTCCGGCGTCGCCGAGTCGGGCGATCTCGCGGTGCACGACGTCGCTGTCGGCGACCTCGACGCCGAGGTGGTTGATGGTGCCGCCCTTGCCCGGGTTCTCGATGAGGACGAGTTTCAGTGGTGGGTCGGCGACAGCGAAGTTGGCGTAGCCGGGTTTCACCTTCGCCGGGATGGTGTCGAACAGGGTGGTGTAGAAGGCGATGGCGGTGTCGAGATCATCGACGTTGAGTGCGAGTTGCATTCGCGACATGGCGTGGTGTCCTTGCTGATCAATGGTGCGCGGTGGTCTGCTGGCTGCGCAGTCGGATGACGAGGTCGTCGACGCGGCGGCTGATGTCGTCGCGGATCAGTCGCATGCGATCGGTTCCTTCGATGCCACGCCGGGATGGTTCGTCGGTGTCCCGGCGGCGGCTCGCATGAGTCCGGCGGCCATCTGCGATTTGCCGCCGTTCTTCACACACACGAACAGCACCGACGGCGTGTTCGCCATCGTGGCCGAGTCCTCCGGACTGCGGCTGGGCAGGGCTGGGCTGGGCTGGGCTGGGGGTGATGGTCTGACATCACTGTTGCTCGGCGACGGCGACGGCGGTGGGCGGGGACCCCGGTCTGGTGGTGAACTTCCTGCGCAGCGCCAGCGATACGTACACCAGGCCGACGAGAACAGGAACCTCGATGAGCGGCCCGACGACGCCGGCAAGCGCTTGTCCCGAGGTCGCGCCATAGGTGGCGATGGCGACAGCGATCGCGAGCTCGAAATTGTTGCCCGCAGCGGTGAACGCGAGTGTCGTAGTGCGTTCGTAGCTCAACCCCATCACCCAGCCCAGAAGGAATCCGCCACCCCACATGACCGCGAAGTAGATCAACAGCGGCACCGCGATGCGCACGACGTCGAGCGGCTTGGAGGTGATCTCCTTGCCCTGCAACGCGAACAGGATGACGATGGTGAACAGAAGTCCGTACAACGCCCAGGGGCCGATACGTGGCAGGAAACGCTGCTCGTACCAGTCGCGGCCGCGGGCACGCTCACCGAGGCGGCGCGACAGGAAGCCCGCTACGAGCGGGATTCCCAGGAACACCAGCACCGACGTGGCGATCTGCCACGGCGAGGTGGCGATCGTGGTCTGCTGCAGACCCAGCCAGCCCGGCAGCACCGAGAGGTAGAACCAGCCCAGCACAGCGAACATGACGACCTGGAAGACGGAGTTGATCGCGACGAGGACTGCGGCAGCTTCGGTGTCACCGCAGGCCAGGTCATTCCAGATGATGACCATGGCGATGCAGCGGGCGAGACCGACGATGATCAACCCGGTCCGATACTCCGGCAGGTCCGGCAGCAGCAGCCAGGCGAGGGCAAACATCAACGCGGGCCCGACAATCCAGTTCAACACCAGCGATGAGGCCAACATCCGACGGTCGCCGGTGACCGAGTCGAGGCGGTCGTAGCGGACCTTGGCCAGCACCGGGTACATCATCACCAACAGCCCGATCGCGATCGGCAGCGAGACCCCGTCTACCGAGATCGCTGACAGCGCGTCATCGAGCCCGGGCACGGCTGCGCCCAGCCCCAGTCCCGCGGCCATCGCCACACCGATCCACACCGGCAGGAACCGGTCGAGCGTGGAGA
This sequence comes from Williamsia sp. CHRR-6, assembly GCF_018474015.1. Classification (GTDB taxonomy): domain Bacteria; phylum Actinomycetota; class Actinomycetes; order Mycobacteriales; family Mycobacteriaceae; genus Williamsia_A. The sequence goes on from NZ_JAHCSG010000003.1 coordinate 449,825, forward strand.
GTTTGCCCACCACCCCGCCAGTGGGCTCTGTGGTGTCGGTGGCGCTCATGCGGTGACCAGCCCGGTGTCGCCGGCCCCGAGGCTCGAGGCCTCGAGCACAGATGAGAGCTGCTGCAGGGCGCCAGGAATGACCCAGTAGTACACCCAGGTGCCGCGGCGCTCGCAGTCCAACAGACCAGCGGACCGCAGCACCTTCAGATGATGAGAGATGGTGGGCTGTGACAGGTCGAACGACGGCGAGATGTCACAGACACAGGCTTCACCGCCCTCGTGGCTGGCGACCAGGCTCAGCAACCGCAGGCGCACCGGATCCGCCAACGCCTTGAACATCGCCGCCAGGTCCGTCGCCCACTCCGACGACAAGGGTTCACGCACCAGCGGTGAGCAACATCCGCTCTTCAAATTCGACATGCGTCTATATTGACAGATACCGAATCAGAGATCAACGGTTGCCGCCGCCATCGGGCGGCCACCCCCGACGGCGGGCCGCCGTCACAGGCTCGCGCAACACCGGGGGCGACGACCGGTGGACTAGCCGGTTCGGGTGGGGGCCTGCGGAGCAGTGCCCTGCGGTGTTTGACCCTGCCCCTGTTGCGGAGCCTGCTGACCCTGACCCGGTTGCGGCGGAGCCTGATTCGGCCGACCACCGGGACCGGTTCGATCCCGCATCCCGCCGGGGCCGCACATACCGGCTCGGTCCCCGTCACGATCGGCACGCCCGCCACGCTGGTCGTCGGGGTCGGCGCCCTCGCCGATCCCCGGTCCACCGCGCCCGTCCATCTGCCGCGACATCGCCGCGTTGTCCACGCGGTCGTTGCCCGCCCTGTCCTCGTCTACCGGGTTGGCCAGGAACAGCGCCGACGTGATGGCGGCGGCGATCACAGCTGCCCCCACACCTACCCCGGCCAGCGGCACCCACGGCCGTGACCGCGCCGCCTGTGCGAGCCGGGCGCGCCGTGAGGTGGGCGCGGGTGCGGACTGGGGGGGTGCGGTCTGGGGGGGTGCGGTCTGGGCGTACGGGTTGGGTTCGTCGACCGGGTCGGGCACCGGCCGACCGTCGCCGATCGGTGCGGTGGGTCGCTCATCGGGGGCATCGGATCCCGACGGTGTGGTGTTCTCGCTCATCTCGCTCCTGCTCATCTCACTGGTGGTCTGCACACCCACACCTGCCCGATGGGGTGTGCCAGGTGCCCTGATCTGACTCGGGGACCTGCACACGACGGTGCGGGGCGAACCTGAACTGGCCCTGAAATCGGTGCGCTGACGGTCAAGCTTCAGCGCGGCTTCAGGTCGATGACGACAATCTGTAGATGTGAGCACAGCTGCGCGTCCCACCGACTTCTCCACCGCGCCCCGAGTGCTGGTGGTAGAAGACTCCGATGCCATCCGGGAGCCGGTGGTGGCCGCCTTCGCCGACGCCGGGTTCATCTCCTACGGGGCGGCCGCGGGCACCGAGTTGGAGAGCATGGTGGTTGGCCGTCGACCTGATCTGGTGATCTTGGACGTGATGCTGCCCGGCGGCCGCGACGGCTTCGAATTGATCGAGGTGATCCGTGCACGCTGCGACGCCGGGATCATCATGATGACCGCACGCGATGCCATCGACGATCGGCTACGCGGATTGCGTGCTGGCGCCGATGACTACGTGGTGAAACCGTTTGCTCTCGACGAGTTGATCGCCCGCGGGCAGGCGGTGTTGCGGCGCCGCCACGGAACCGGGTCGGCGGTGGCCGTCGGCGACCTGCTGGTCGACTCCGATGCAGGCACCGTCACCCGGGGTGGGGTGCAGTTGGACGTGACCGCCACCGAGCTGCGCCTGGCGCAGTTCCTGGTGGCCCAGCGGGGTCGGACCGTCACCAAACCGCAGATCCTGCAGGCGGTCTGGGGGTACGACGCCTATGACGTGAACCTGGTGGAGGTGCATGTCAGTGCGTTGCGTCGCAAGATGGAAGCACACGGCCCGCGGATGATCCACACCGTGCGTGGGCTGGGCTACAGCCTGCGGGTCGACGTGTGAACACGACGCTGCGGCTGCGCTTTGGGCCTGCCCACCGGGCCGCTGACGCAACACCCACCCCATCGCTGCGTCGGCGCGTACTGGTGACCGTGGTGGTCTCGTTCGTGGTGCTCCTGGTGGTGGTGGGCGTATCGGTCGACATCGCGTTGGGCCATCAGCTGCGCAGTGACCTGTCCTCGAGGTTGTCCGATCGCGCAGATCGTTCCCGCACCCTGACCGACGCGGGATACACACCGCAGCAACTGGTCTCGGCATTGCAGGGCAACGGGATCGCGGTGCGGGTACGCACCGCCGAGGGGACGACCTACGGGTCGGTGCCCACCCTGGAAGACCAGCCCGACCCGCCGTCGGCACCCGACGGGCGCGCGAAACCCGATGTGATGGGTCCACCCGATCGCACCGGGCCACCGGTCGGCCCCGGCGATCACGGGCCAGGCGACATGACCCCCGGCAGCCATGGGCGCATGGCCGCGCGCGCGCCCACCGACTCGCTGATCCTCACCCGGCGACTGCCCGACGGCTCGGTGCTGACGCTGGTGGGTGACACCTCCGCCATCTCCGAGGTGCGGCGCGCGCTGCGCTTGTTGATGGGAGGTGCAGGTGTGGTGACGGTCGTCGTCGCCGCATTCGCCCTGGCGCTGGCCGTGCGGCGGGCGCTGCGACCGCTGGACTCGATGGTGGCGGTGGCACGCGACATCACCGCCGGTGACCGCGGTCGGCGCGTGCACCCCACCGACCCCGGCACCGAACTGGGGCGGGCGGCTCAGTCGATGGACGAGATGCTCGACGCGTTGGAGCGGGCCGAGTCGGAGACCAAACGGTTTCTGGCCGACGCTGCCCACGAACTACGCACCCCCATCGCCGGGCTGTCGGCGGTGGCCGAACAGTTGGGGCGTGACGGTCGCAGCCACCCTGAACGCATCGGACGCTGGACGGAGTTGATGCTCGCCGAGGCTCGCACGGCCGGACGGCTGGTGGAGGAGCTGTTGGACATGGCCCGCATCGACGCCGATCCCGGCCTGTCGATCGAGTCGGCCGACCTGGTCGCGGTCGTCGGCGACGCAGTGGAACGGGGCCGCCTGCGCCACCCGCACACGCAGATCGAGTTGCGTGCCCCCACCCGTCTACCGGTCGACCTCGACGCCGGGCGCATCGGGCAGGTGCTGTCGAACCTGATCGACAACGCCGCCCGCGTCTGCCCACCCGACCAGCCGATCGAGGTCGCGGTGACTGCCATCGACAGCGTGGCGCAGGTGACGGTGACCGATGCCGGGCCGGGGGTGCCGGTCGCCGACCGCGAGCGGATCTTCGACCGCTTGGTGCGGCTCGAGGCGTCGCGGTCCACCCCGGGAGCGGGCCTGGGTCTGTCGATCGCCCGCGCCCTGGTCCGCGCGCACGGTGGTGACCTGCGCTGCGTCGACCACACCCCGGGGGCTCGGTTCGTGCTGACGTTGCCGATGAAGCCTGGCTAGGTGACGTGTCGAGACGTGGTCAGCGCAGCGGGCGGGCAGCCCGCGCCTTGCTCATCAGTCCCGACAGCGCGGGCATCACGACGGGTGTCACCCCGAGTGTGAGAGTGATGCTCGATGCTGACGTCGTGGACAGCAGCGCCTGTGCCCAGAAAGCAAACCAGCGCCACACCCAGTGCCATCTTCACCCGGAAATCCGTGAGCCTGGGGCGGCGGCAGGGATCTCACCTGCGGTCACACATCGGACCATCGCACAGTTGCCGGTCGTCGTCTCGTGGCCCGTGGATGGGGGCCCTGTGCGCCGCAAGCGAGAAGAGCTGGCATCGACGGTGATACTCCGTAGAGTCAGCAGCAGTGCACCAACGACGAGTGGCCTCATGACGACCAGCACCGGCGAGCTCAGCTCACGCCCGGCGGCTGCGGCATACCTCACGCGGGTGTGTTTCAAGCTCGGCCCACCGCAGCTGATCGGTGCCGAGTTGGAGTGGTTCACCGCCGACGTGCGGGCACCCTCGGGCGCCGACCCTGTCATCTGCTCGCACCTGTCGGCCACCACCAGGCGTCCCGACCTCGAGCTGCTCGCCACTGCGCTCGGCTCGCACGCCCCTACCACCATCGCGCCGGATTCTCCGGCGCTACCGCTGAGCTCCGGGAGCATCGTCACCGTAGAGCCGGGTGGTCAGATCGAACTCTCCAGTCGCCCATTCGCCGATGCGGCCACGCTGCGCGCGGCACTGGCCGCGGACGAACACCAGCTACGTGGGCTGCTCGCGGCGCACGGGATCGTGATGATCGCCGGTGCCGCCGACGGATTCCGGCCGCCGCACCGCCTGCTGAGCAACGAGCGGTACGCGGCCATGGAGGCCAGCTACTCGCGTGGCGGCGTACTGGGCCGGTTGATGATGTGCAACACCGCGGCGGTACAGGTGGCCGTGGACGCGGGTGCGACTGTGGCACATGCCATGTGGCGGTTCGGTCTGCTACACGCCATCGGCCCGGCGCTGATCGCGGCATTCGCCAACTCACCACGACTACACGGCGTCGACGACGAATCGTGGGCATCGCAGCGGATGCGGACCTGGTTGGGCACCGACCGCAGTCGGGTGCCCCCGCACGGGCAGACCGTCGACGACTACACCGAGTGGGTGCTGGACGTGCCGCTGCTGTGCGTGCGGTGCGCCGACGGGTCGCTGTGGTCACCACCTGCAGGCACCACCGTCACCGACTGGATCGACGGCCACCTCGACGAGCGCGTGGGCCGCCGACCCACCGCCGCCGACCTCGACTACCACGTGTCCACGGTGTTCCCGATGGTGCGACCCAAGGGATATCTGGAGGTGCGCTACCTCGACGGGCAGCCGCCGGGGATGTGGGGCGTGCCGATATCGGCGGTGGCCGCCCTGCTGTCGACCGACGAGGTGGGTGCTGCGGCGATGGACATCGTCGCCGACACCGTCGACGCCTGGCACACCGCCAGCGTGGCGGGCCTGCGCGACCCCCAGCTGCGGGTGGCGGCCAGTCACCTGCTGACCCTGGCCGCCGATGCCACCGACTCACCCACCGCGCGAAACGAATTGGGAGTCGCGGCCGCCCGGTGCGCGCGTGGCCACACCCCCGCCGACGAAGCCACCATCACCGACCCCGCCGGAAAGGATGCCTGATGACGGTCACCGACCCGCAGATGACGATGCGCGCACACCTCGACGCGGTGCTGACCCGCGCTCGTGCCCGGACCACGGCACTCACCGACATCGCCGACACCGAACTGCGTCACCAACATTCACCGCTGATGAGCCCGCTGGTCTGGGATCTGGCGCACATCGGCAACCAGGAGGAGCTGTGGCTGATCCGGGAGGTGGGTAGGCGCGAACCCCTACGCGCCGACCTCGACGAGCTATACGACGCGTTCCGGCACACCCGCTCGTCGCGGTCGGGACTGCCGTTGTTGGACCCCGACCAGGCTCGCGCCTACACCGCGCAGGTCCGTGCCCGCGCGCTGGAGGTGCTCGAGGGCGCAGACCTCAGCGGTGATCCGCTGACCGACCGCGGTTTCGTGTTCGCGATGATCGCCCAGCACGAGCAGCAGCACGACGAGACGATGCTGGCCACCCACCAGCTGCGCGCCGGTGGACCGTTGCTGACCGCCCCGCCCGCCCCGAGCGCGGCCGGACCGGTCGATGCCTGCGCCGAGATCGTCATCGGCGCAGGCGAGTTCACGATGGGCACCACCACCGACCCGTGGGCCCTGGACAACGAGCGTCCCGCGCATCCGGTCTCGGTACCTGCCTTCGCCATCGAGATGTTCCCGGTGACCAATGCCCGCTACCTGGAGTTCGTCACCGACGACGGCTACCGGCGGCGTGAGTTGTGGACCGAGGAAGGGTGGGCGCACCGGGTTGCCGCCGACCTCACCGCACCGCAGTTCTGGGAGCGGGACTCCGACGGCACCTGGTGGCGGCGGATGTTCGGCCGCACCGTCGCGCTGCGCGCGCAGCAACCCGTGGTGCACATCAGCTTTCACGAGGCGCAGGCCTTCGCACGGTGGGCAGGCAAGCGGTTGCCCACCGAAGCCGAATGGGAGAAGGCCGCCCGCTTCGACCCGGCCACCGGTACCACCAGCAGCACCCGCTACCCCTGGGGCGAGGACGAACCCACTGCGACACAGGCGAATCTGGGTCAGCGACACCTCGAACCGGCCGACATCGGCGCCTACCCCGACGGTGCATCACCGTCGGGGGTGCAGCAGATGTTCGGTGACGTGTGGGAGTGGACGTCGTCGGGCTTCCACGCCTACCCCGACTTCACGATGTTTCCGTATCCGGAGTACTCCGAGGTCTTCTTCGGTGGCGACTACCGCATGCTGCGCGGCGGATCGTTCGGCAGCGACCCGGTGGCGGTACGGGCCACGTTCCGCAACTGGGATCACCCGATCCGCCGCCAGATCTTCTCCGGGGTACGACTGGCGCGGGACGTCGCCTGAATCGATGTGTCGCCATCTGGGATACCTGGGACCGACCGTCTCGGTCGGTGAGATGCTCACGCGGGGAACGCATTCGCTGATGACGCAGTCGTGGGCGCCGCGGGACATGCGGTGCGCGGCGGTGGTCAACGCCGACGGATACGGTGCCGCATGGTGGCCGCAGGACGCCGCACCGGCACGTGATCACCGCTGCGCGATGCCCATCTGGTCCGATCCTGCGGTGACCGGGGTGCTGGGTGAGGTGCGGTCGTCGGCCGTGCTGGCCGCGGTGCGCTCAGCCACGGTGGGGATGGTGGTCTCGGCGCAGGCCTGCGCACCGTTCGTCGAGGGTCGCTGGGCCTTCAGCCACAACGGCGTGGTGACCGGATGGCCACACAGCCTGGCTGAGGTGGCCGCGCAGGTACCTGCGGCGCAGTTGCTGACACTGCCCGCACCCACCGACTCCGCCGCCCTGTGGACCATCGTGCGCCACCGCTTGGGAATCGACGACACCGGTTGCGCCACAGCCGATCCCGCTGCTGTACTACGTGCCCTCGTCGCCGAGCTGGACCACCGCGCCCCGCAGTCGCGGCTGAACCTGATGCTCGGCGACGGACACACCCTGTGGGCCACCACAGTGCACCACTCACTGTCCACCCGCCACGACGGCACCAGCACCGTGCTGGCATCAGAACCCCTCGACGACGATCCGACCTGGACGGCAGTACCTGATCGTTCACTGGTGGTCGCCACCGCCGACACCGTTGCGGTGACACCCCTGTGAGCCACATCCCCAACCGACCCCAAGGGAGGCAGCGTGTCCGCTGCAGCACTGGAGATCCACATCAGCCCCGACGTTTTGGACGCGGCGATGATCGCCGATGTCCGGACCGGGCTGAGCGCGTCACCGAAGTCGATGCCGCCCAAGTACTTCTACGACGCGCACGGTAGCGACCTGTTCGAGCAGATCACCCGGTTGCCCGAGTACTACCCGACCCGCACCGAGAAGGCGATCCTCGCCGCGAACGCCGACGAGATCGCCGCGGCCACATCGATGGCGACGCTGATCGAGCTGGGCTCGGGCTCGTCGGAGAAGACCCGCCTGCTCCTTGAGGCGGGACTGCGCGCGGGAACCCTGCACACCTATGTGCCCCAGGATGTCTCGGTGACCGCGCTGCAGCAGGCGGTCGACGAGCTCGGGGTCGAGTATCCGGGGCTCGAGGTGGCGGGCATCGTCAGCGACTTCACCGACACGACAGCGTCGATCCCCCAACGCCCGCAGCGGACCGTGGCGTTCCTCGGCGGCACCCTGGGCAATCTGATCCCAGCGCAACGCGCACCGTTCCTGGCCGGCATCGCTGCGGCATTGCGTCCCGGCGAACACCTGCTGATCGGGGTGGGTCTGGTCATCGACCCGGCGGTGTTGGTCCCCGCCTACGACGATGCCGCCGGGGTGACCGCAGCGTTCAACCGCAACGTGCTCTCGGTACTCAACCACCGGTTCGGTGCCGACTTCGACCCGAGCGGTTTCGACCATGTCGCGGTGTGGGACGCCGAGAACGAGTGGATCGAGATGCGGCTGCGGGCGCGGCATGCGATGACCGTGGCTGTCAACGACCTGGATTTGACGGTGTCGTTCGAGGCGGCCGAGGAGATGTTGACCGAGATCTCCGCGAAGTTCCGTCGTAGTGGCATCACCGAGGAGCTGACCGCGGCCGGCTTCGACGTGCAACGCATCTGGTCTGACGCCGACGACCGATTCGCAGTTGTCCTCGCCGAACGGCGCTGAGCGGGCGGGCCAGGGTGTCGGTCACCGGGTGAGTGGTCCCGGGTGATCGTCACCGACTGACCTGGTTACCGCCCAACGTCTTGGCCCGGTACATCGCCAGGTCGGCCGCCACCAACAGGTCGTCGAGGTCACGTGCAGACTCGATCGTGGTCGCGGCGGACAGCCCGATGCTGATGGTCACCGTCACCCGGTCGTCCACCCAGGCGATGGACCGTCGGAGGCGGGCGGCCAGCGTGTCGCAGCAGAACCGTTCGCCCGGGCCGGCGTTGTCGGCGCGGACGCCCGCAGGTATCACGACCGCGAACTCCTCACCCCCGGTGCGGGCGGTGATCGCGCCGTCGGGCACTACGTGGTCGATGATCTCGGCCACGGCCATCAGCACCGCGTCACCCACCGCATGTCCGAACCGGTCGTTGATCGACTTGAACTTGTCGATGTCGATCACCAGGGCCGTCACCTCCCTGTCGCCGTCGGGCAGCTGCTCGACATCGGCGAACAATCCACGCCGGTTGTTCATCCCGGTCAGTGGGTCGCGGAACGCGCGCAGGGCGTCGCGGCGTAACGCGATCACCAACGGCATCAACATCAGCGGGATACCCAGCACCACCGGGCTCAGCGCGAACATCCTGTTGACGACCAGACCCACCGGGGCCGGCCCCTGGATGGCGGCCATGGTGACGAAGAACGACATGGCGATCACCGAGAAGACGAAGTGCACCACCATCACCCAGGGCCGGTGGTGGATGACGAGATAGATGCCGTTGGCCGCCAACAGCGCCAGCCCAGGCAGCGCGTCGAAGTAGGTCTTGTACATCGCCACCACCAGCACGGTGGTGATGTCGGCGTAGGCGATGATCGCCAGCGACATGCGCTGCGAGGGAAATGGTCCCCGCAACCAGGCGATGGCGATGAGGATCGACGAGAGCCCGATGATCAGGGCCACCGGGGCGGCACCGGGGCGACCGTGGCCCTGACTGAACCACCAGGCCGTGAGCACCCCGGAGGTGCCGTAGGCAAGCGAGGCCGTGCTCAGCAGAGTGCGGTGGAAGCGCTGTACCCGGACCTCGCGGATCAACCACTCGTAGTCACCGGGGGTGTTCCACCATTCGGAGACCTTCGCGTTGAACGCGTTCACCACTTCGCCGATCGGCGCCGCACGTCGACCCGCGCGGCCCTCGTCGGGCTCCACAGGCGTCATGTGGGCATCGCGGTGGCGAGGTGGGCGTCGATGCGAGCGCGGATGGCGGCCAGTCGAGGGTCGTCGTCCACGGCGAGCAGATCGGTCACCAACACAGCGGCAGCGGCAATGGCCGCGCGCGCGGCACCGTCGGGGTCGGGACCGATCGGCCCGAACAACAGCTCACGGAGCTCCGATCGCAGGTCCGGGTCACGTGCGGCCGCGCTCAGCAGCCCCGCCAGGGCCAGCCGTACGGCCGGACGCGCCATCGGGGGCCCCATCGCCTCGGGATCCCCGCTGAGCGCGTGCACCACCAGTCCGGCTTTGGACCGCCAGCGGCGGTTGATCGTCGCCCGCGCCACCCCCGAGCGCTGCGCCACCTCACGGATACTCACGTCGTCCCACCCCCCGTCGATCAACATCTCGCGCACCACTGGTAGCACGCGAGCGTCCACGGTCGCATCACGTGGACGACCCCCTCGGTTGCGCTGCACCTCTGCGGCACCACACCGATTACCGTCCGATGTCACAACCATGGTTGTCATGGTGCCGGATACGACAAACCCCGCAGACCGGAATGGGCCTACGGGGTATGTCAGCTCACAAAATTCAGCGCACGGTGCACAACGGCTGCGTGTTGGGGTACGCGCCGTCGATCGGAGTGGTGAGGAAGAAGCAGGTGTTGTAGCCGCGCGAGGAGACGACCTGTTTGATCTGCTTCCACTGCGAGGCGTTGACCTGCTTGTCGCGCTTGAGCACGAAGCCCGACAGGCGCTCGGAGCTACCGACCAGCGCCCACGAGTAGTCCGGCGCGATGTAGCTGACGATGTAGTTGCTGGGGCCGTCCTTGGAGTTCATGAACGGTACCGACGGGAAGCTGACGTGCAACGCAGCGTTGGTCTTCTTGTCGTTGAGGCGGGCGTTGCCGACGATGGTGCGTCGCGGCCCGACCAGCGGGGTGCAGGAGTTCTCCACCTTGATGTCGATGTCGCTGAGCTTGGTGTAACGGGCCTGGGTGTTGCGCAGGCAGTCGATGTTGAACGGCGCCGGGATGGCAGCCACCTGGTTCCAGACGCCCACGTACCGGGTGAGGTCCAGCTTGGCCACCGGGGCCAACGGGGCGGCGGCCGCGCCGCCGGCGCCGACGACGAGTCCGATGACGCTCGCCAGCGAGATGATCGCAGCGACCAGCGCCGACCGGCGACGGGTGGAGGACGTGCTCATGGAGTGCTCCTGTCGAAAAGTGTCTCGCCGAACGGCGAGAATTGCAGTGATCTCGTTGGCGCACAACTGCTTTGCGCACCGGGCAGGACCCCCCTCAGGCGACCCACACGGTCTTGATGTTACAGAACTCCAGCATGCCGTAATTCGCCAGCTCACGGCCGTGCCCGCTGGTCTTGATCCCGCCGAACGCGATCTCGGGGTACGAGGTGGTCATGCCGTTGACGAAGACCTGCCCGGCCTGCAACTCGTCGATGCACCGTTCGATCTCGCCGGCGTCGGTGGTCCACACGTTGGACCCGAGTCCGAAAACGGAGTCGTTGGCGATGCGCAGGGCGTCGTCGAGGTCGGTGGCCCGGTACAGGGAGGCCACCGGCCCGAACGTCTCCTCGGCATAGATGCGCATGGCCGGGGTGATGTCGGCGATCACGGTCGGCGGGTAGAACCAGCCGGGGCCGTCGGGGACGGTTCCGCCGGTGAGGACGGTGGCGCCCTTGGCCGTGGCGTCGTCGACCAACTCGATGACGTCGGTGCGACCCTGCTCGGTGGCCAGCGGTCCGACGACGGTGTCGGGGTCGGTGGGGTCACCCACCTTCTGGGCCGCCATTGCCGCGGTGAACAACTCGGTGAACGCGTCGTACACATCGGTGTGCACGATGAAACGTTTTGCCGCGATGCAGGATTGGCCGTTGTTCTGACACCGCGCCACGGTCGCGACGCGCGCTGCGGCAGCCAGGTCGGCCGAGGGCAACACCACGAACGGGTCGGAGCCACCGAGTTCGAGGACCACCTTCTTGAGTGCTTTTCCGGCACTGACGCCCACGCTGCGGCCGGCGCCTTCGCTGCCGGTGAGTGTCGCCGCGGCCACGCGTGGGTCGGAGATGACCGCATCGACCGCGTCGGATCCGATGAGCAGCGTCTGGAATGCCCCAGCGGGCAGGCCCGCGCGGGCGAACAGGTCACCGAGGTAAAGCGCCGTCTGGGGCACGTTGGAGGCGTGTTTGAGCAGGCCGACATTACCCGCCATGAGGGCGGGTGCCGCGAACCTGATGACCTGCCACAGTGGGAAATTCCACGGCATCACCGCCAACACCACTCCCAGCGGGGCGAAGCGGTGAAATGCCCGCGACGCACCGACGGCGGCGGCGTCGGCGGCCTCGTCGGCCAGCATCGCCTTAGCGTGTTGGGCGTAGAAGCGAAGCCCCTTGGCGCACTTGGACACCTCGGCTCGCGCCGCGGCCAGCGTCTTGCCCATCTCTGCGGTCATGGTGGCGGCGAGGGTGTCGATGTCGGCGTCGAGAAGGTCGGCGGCGGCCCGCAATCCGGCCGACCGATCGGCAAAACTGGTGTGCCGGTAGGTGTCGGCGGTGGCCGCGGCCGTGGCGAGGGCCGCCTCGATCTGTTCGGCCGTGTGGGCGGTGAAGGTGGCCAGCGTCTGGCCGGTCGCCGGGTTCACAGATGCGATGGCCACTGTGCGCTCCTCAGGGTCGGGTGATCGGATGTCAGCTGTGCTCACCCTACGGTCGGCGCCCAACCGATCTGTTCGATCCCCAGACAACGCTCGGGGTCGCCGGGCGAGATCACGCTCGGGGCCGGTTCGCACGGTCAGGGCCGGTTCGCACGGTCAGGGCCGGTTCGCACGGTTGGGGTCGGTTCGCACGGTTGGGGTCGGTTCGCACGGTCAGGGCCGGTTCGCACGGCGCATGCAGCGTGCGAACAGCGCCACACCATGCGAACGGCGTCACACCGCGCGAACACCGTCGGCAGCCGGTTCGCACGGGTTGCGGTCGGTTCGCACGGTCAGGGTCGGTTCGCACGGTCAGGGCCGGTTCGCACGGCGCATGCAGCGTGCGAACAGCGCCACACCATGCGAACACCGTCACACCGTGCGAACACCGTCGGCACGCGCGGATCCTGGCGGGCCGTGTCCACCGCATGGTAGTTTTCGATCGTCGGTCGAAAACCTTCGTCGATCCCGGCTCCGCCCAACTGAGGGAGACATCGCCATGGTGTCGACAGCTCGTACCCCATCCGACCTGATCGTCGTCGGCGCCGGTGTGGCCGGCCTGACCGCCGCCATCACCGCTGCGGAGCTGGGACTGTCGGTGACGGTGTTGGCCAAGGGGCCCGGTACCCACGCCGGTCCGGACACCGCCACCGCTTACGCCCAGGGCGGCATCGCCGTGGTCGACCCCCGCGACCCACTCGACTCCATCGAGGCCCACGTCGCCGACACCGTGGCCGCCGGCGCCGGTCATACCGACGAGGCCGTCGCGCGCTCGATCATCGCCGCCGGACCCGATGCGGTGAACGCGTTGATCGCTTGGGGTGCCCGGTTCGACACCGACGCCACCGGCCGCTTACGCCGCACCCGCGAGGGCGGGCACAGTGCGCGGCGCATCATCCACGCCGGTGGTGACGCCACCGGCGCCGAAGTGCAGCGCGCCTTGTGGACCCACGCGGGCGCCATGCCCGGCATCACGGTGATCGCTTGTCTGGCGACCGAACTCATCCGACGAGACGGCACCGTGATCGGAGTGACCGCCGAAAGTGGCGATGGCCCAATGCGATTCCTGGCCCCCACGGTGGTGCTGGCCACCGGTGGCATCGGGCAGGTCTATGCCGCCACCACCAACCCGGTGGGCAGCACCGGCGACGGCATCGCATTGGCGCTGCAGGTCGGCGCATCGGTGCGCGATATGGAGTTCATCCAGTTCCACCCCACCATGCTCTACACCCCCGGTGCGCGGGGACGCCGCACCCTGGTCAGCGAAGCCGTCCGCGGCGAGGGCGCCACCCTGGTCGATGCACGCGGCGACTCGATCATGGCGGGGCGTCATCCGTTGGGCGACTTGGCACCTCGCGATGTGGTGGCCCAGGCCATCCATTCCTCGATGGCCGTCTCGGGGGATCCGTGCGTGTATCTCGACGCCCGCGGCGTGGCCGACTTCGCCGAACGCTTCCCCACCGTCACTGCAGGCGTACGCGCCATCGGGGTGGACCCGGTGGCCGAGCTGATCCCGGTGGTACCCGGGGCGCACTATCTGTGTGGTGGCGTGGCCACCGACACCCACGGATCCACTGACATCGACGGACTGTTTGCCGCAGGCGAGGTGGCACGGACCGGCCTGCACGGTGCAAATCGATTGGCGTCCAACAGTTTGCTGGAGGCGCTGGTGGTGGGGCGTCGGGTGGCGGCACGCGCCGCCGACCGGGTGGGCACCATCGCGATCATCGACCCCGGCGCCGATGAACCAGCGGTCCGGCCCGTCCTCGACCGGACCACACTGCAGGATGCGATGTCGGCCCACGCAGGTGTCTCCCGCGACGCCGAGGGCCTGAACATCCTCACCGAACTGCTGGTCACCGCTCCGAAACGCCTGGCCCACAACGATATCGACCACGAAGGCGCATCGCTGGCCGCAGTCGCCGGCGCCGTGGTGGCTGCGGCCACCGCCCGCACCGAGTCGATGGGTTGCCATCAGCGCACCGACGATCGGTCACACCTGGCCCACACCGTCACGGTGGCGGGGTGCCGCCGCTAGACTTCTCGCAAGTTTGTACACCGGCGGGCCCAGCACCCCGCCTGGGCACGAGGGGTGCGTATGACATCGGCCAGGGTGACACAGATCCGGTGGTCGTACGCCGCCTGTGCGGGCATGGCGGTCGGCGCGATCGCCTCGGCGGTCTACGGGCGGGTGCGGCTGGAGGCGATCAACGACCCTCTGCCACCGGTGGATCCAGGCCGGTTCACCACTGTCGCAAGCTGGGTGGCGGGGATCTCGGTGCTCACCGCGGTGTTGCTGCTCGCGGCCATCTGGGCCGGGCGCCGGACCTGGACGGCAGGACACGCGTTGATGATGGTTGCGCTGTGCACCGTGCTCGTGTTGCTCAACCTCGCGCCTGCGCTCAACCGCATCGCGCGCGACACGGCCATGACCACGGCTGCGACCGGGGCTGGTTTCCTGCGGGCGGCGCTGCTGATGGCGGTGATCAGCACTGCGCTACTGGTGGTGACCCGCATCATCGGATCTGGGATGAGCAACGAGGCGCAGGCGGAGCAGTTTCCGACTCGGGCATCTCTGCTGACAGCGACAACCCTGGCGGTCGTGCTCAGCATTGTTGGTGTCCACGTACTTTCGCCGACCACGGGCACCGGCGAGGTCCATACCGCTGCGGGTGCCAGGTCCGCTGCAGCTCGTGACATCCCCGACCCGCTCGACGTGGGACGCGTGGCCTACCGACTCGACAGCGCCATCTTCGGTCTGGCCTACGCGGGGCCCGGGTTCGTCACCTCGGGTAACGGCGGCCTCATCGCCTACGACGGGGCAACCGGGACGCAGCGGTGGCGTCGCGCTGTGTCCACCAGCCGGTACGGCTACGGCTCCCCTCGGTTCGACAGCACCGACGATGGGAAGGTGGTGGTGGTTCGCGATCGTGGCACCGTCACGGGTGTCGATGGCGCCACCGGCCGACAGCTGTGGCACCTCATCGACCCGGCGGTTCTCGTCGGGGTGGGTCCGTTCGACGGCGGAACCGTCTACGTTCTACGCCGTCGCGCCGCCACCAGCGAGCTACTAGCCCTGGATGTAGGCACTGGTAAACGGCGATGGTCGCAGGCGACCAGCATCCCCGCCGAGTGCGACAGAGTGGACAGCGCGATCGGTTCCGGATTCCTGTGGATCTCGACGTCGTGCACATCGTCCACCGATGCGTTCTACAGCAGCTCGACCGGGGCACCGATGTCGAAACGTTTCGTCGCTGGCGACGTCGCTTTAGCACCAGATGGCCTGGTGTGGGTGCGTCCTGGGGCGAGGCTTCCCGATCGCGCCGACAGCATCGTCTACACGGTCGCCAACGGCGGCGAGACTACGTTGGTCGCACCGCGGCGCGACCAGTGGATCACCGTGATCGGGGTAGGGCGCGACGGACAGGTGCTGTACGAGTCGGGATCGGCGCTGTTCACCGTGTCGCTACGCGGAGGTCCACCACGACGATTGGTGGTGCCGGCGGCTGTCTTCGGGGTCGACTCACGAGCCGTCGCGCGCAACCGCCGCGGGTTCACTCTGGCCGGTGAAAGCAGGACCGGCAGCGTGCTGCTGGATGTGGACACGAGCTCCGGCGCGGTCACCACGCGTACCGGCCCCTGCCCCGAGGAGATCGCCGACCTCGTGCGAGTGCCTGGAGCGCTGTTGGCGTCGTGCACGGGCACCTTCGGCGGCCAACATGTCATCGGTCTGGTGTCGTCGAGCCAGTCCTAGGTCACCCACCAATGAAACTGAACCCCTTGTCATGTTTCTTCGTGCGCGCGTAACCTCGAGGGAACGAGCGATCGCTCGGCGCAGCGTGCGCCGGGTTCCCACCAGCAACCGATGAGGGTGTACCTGCGATGAAACGACTGATCTTCGAACCCGAACACGAGCAGCTGCGCGAAACCGCCCGCACCTTCATCGAACGCGAGGTGGCGCCGCACGCCGACCAGTGGGAACTGGACGGCATCGTCGACCGCGAGGTGTTCAAGAAGGCCGGTGAGGCCGGGCTGCTGGGCTTCAGCCAGCCCGAGGAGTACGGCGGCGCCGGCATCGACGACTTCCGGTTCAATGCCGTGGTCATCGAGGAGTTCGCGCGCGTCGGGTCGCGTGGGCCGGGCATGTCGCTGCAAAACGACGTGGTGGGTCCCTACCTGACCAACCTGTGCACCGAAGAGCAGAAGAAGCGTTGGGTGCCCGGCTTTGCCACGGGTGAGATCATCGGCGCCATCGCCATGACCGAACCCGGCTGCGGCAGCGACCTGGCCGGTATCAAGACCTCGGCGGTCCTCGACGGCGACCACTGGGTGCTCAACGGCGCCAAGACCTTCATCTCCTCAGGTATCAACTCCGACCTGGTCATCGTGGTCACCCGCACCGACCCCACCGCCGGACACAAGGGCTTCACACTGCTGGCCGTCGAGCGCGGCATGGCCGGATTCGAGCGGGGCCGCAACCTCAAGAAGCTGGGCCAGCACGCTCAGGACACCGCCGAGCTGAACTTCACCGACGTGCGTGTGCCGGTGAACAACGTGATCGGCGAGGTGGGCAAGGGTTTCTACCACCTGATGCACAACCTGCCGTCTGAGCGTCTGGCCATCGGCGTCGGTGCCATCGCGACGGCCAAGATCGCGCTGGAGGAGACGCTGGCCTACGCCAAGGACCGCAAGGCCTTCGGTCAGTCCATCGGCTCGTTCCAGGCCAACAAGCACAAGATCGCGGAGATGGCCACCGAGTTGGACGTGGCGCAGGCCTACATCGACCGCAGCATCGTGGCCGCCGTCGACAAGGAACTCACCGCTGTCGATGCGTCAAAAGCCAAGTGGTACTGCACCGAACTGGCCAAGCGGACCATCGACACCTGCTTGCAGCTGCACGGCGGCTACGGCTACATGGCCGAGTACCCCATCTCGCGGATGTACAAGGATGTCCGCATCGAGACCATCTACGGCGGCACCACCGAGATCATGAAGGACATCATCGGCAAGGACCTCGGTTTCTGAGACCCGGCTGCCGAGTCTCATTCCGCGCCTCTGCTGAAAACTGCCTCGTGAGCACGCGTCGGGGGGAATGTTCCCTCCAACGGTTGCCGCGGGGCAGTTTTCGGCACGTAGGTTGGTCGCCATGGTGATTGCTGCTGTCCTTCTGGGCACCCTCGGTGGGGCCGTCGGTTTCGGCCTGTTGGCCATCTTCATCTGGTGGGGATGGTGGGTGGTCGCCGGGTTCTTCCTGCTCGGGTTGGTCATCGCGCTGGCCGACCTCACCCAGCGCCGCCACTCCATCCTGCGCAACTACCCGCTGATCGGACATCTGCGCTTCCTGATGGAGACCATCCGTCCCGAGCTGCAGCAGTACTTCATCGAGCGCAACTACGACGGCCGGCCCTTCGACCGTGACGTACGCACGCTGATCTACGAGCGCGCCAAGGGGATTCACGCCGAGCAGTCGTTCGGCACCGAACGTGACCTCGATGCGGCGGGCTACGAATACCTGGTGCACTCGGCGATGCCGGTGCCCGTGCCCGCCCAACCGCCCAGGGTTCGTATCGGTGGCCCGAAATGCACTGCGCCGTACTCGATGTCGCTGCTCAACGTGTCCTCGATGAGCTTTGGAGCGCTGTCTGGGACCGCGCTCACCGCACTCAACCGCGGCGCCTCGGCAGGGGGTTTCGCCCACGACACCGGCGAGGGTGGGCTCACCCCGTATCACCTGGAAGCCGGCGCCGACCTGATCTGGGAACTGGGTTCGGGCTACTTCGGAGCCCGCACCCCCGACGGCCGTTTCGATCCGGAGATGTTCGCGCGCAAGGCATCCGACCCTCACGTCAAGTGCATCTCGATCAAGTTGAGCCAGGGCGCCAAGCCCGGGATCGGCGGGGTGTTGCCTGCGGTGAAGGTGACCGCGGAGATCGCCGCATATCGGGGTGTCCCGCAGGGCGTGGACTGCATCAGCCCCGCCTTCCATTCCGCGTTCACCACTCCGCGGGAACTGGTGCGCTTCGTGGCGCACCTGCGAGAGCTGGCCGGCGGCAAACCAGTCGGCATCAAACTCTGCGTCGGTGACCGCAGCCAGGTGTTGAGCATCTGCAAGGCGATGGTGGCCGAGGACGACGGCCCAGACTTCATCATCGTCGACGGGGCCGAAGGCGGCACTGCCGCAGCACCTCTGGAGTTCGAGGACCACATGGGGCTACCGCTGACCGACGGGTTGCTGACCGTGCACAACGCACTGGTGGGAACGGGTTTGCGTGATCGGGTGAAGGTGGGGGCCAGCGGCAAGGTGGCCTCGGGCAGCGACATCGTCAAACGCCTCATCCAGGGCGCCGACTTCACCAACTCCGCACGCGCCATGATGATGGCGATCGGCTGCATCCAGTCGCAGCGCTGTCACACCAACCAGTGCCCGGTGGGTGTGGCCACCCAGGATCCCCGGCGCGCCCGCGCCCTCGACGTCCCCGACAAAGCCGCCCGGGTACATCGCTATCACGAGGCCACCGTCGCCCAGGCCGTGGCGCTGATGGCCGCCATGGGAGTGTCCGACCCGTCGCAGCTACATCCGGCGATGTTGCGCAAACGCACCGACTCGGTCACCCAACGCTCCTACGCCGAGATCCATGAGTGGCTCGACGACGGGGAACTGTTGGCCGATCCGCCACCGAACTGGGTGCGTGATTGGGCGCGCGCCGACGCCGACTCGTTCAACGGCGCAGCCCGCGCCCGCTGACCCCCTCAATCCCACTCTCGGTCGCCTGTTCGGTGACCAGCCACCGGTCGGGCCACTACTGTGTGCGGTGGGCCGGAGGGGGTGATGTGGATGCAGGACGGTTGTTGGTCGACGGTCATCTGCAGCGCGGCCGAACGCGCGCAACTCGGTCACACCAGCGATGACGCCTGGGTTCTGAGCTGTCGGCTCAGCCTCGGCCACGGCGGTGACCACGCCTCCGACGCCGAACGAGTCCCCCGTTTCGATCGACGACTCTGGTTGCAGTGGAACGATGTCGACCCGCACGCCCAGTCGCTGATCGATCGCAATCCGTGTTCGGGCGGCGTGGGCGCGCGATGCATGTTGTTCGAAGGGCACGCAGGCGCGCACTGGTACGCACCGACGAATGGTCACGCGCACTCGGTTTCGGGCGAGCCGCGTAGAGCCGACAGCGACACCAGCCGACGCAACGGGTCGAGCGCCTCGAATGTATTGACCGTCGGCCGTCTGGAGAACCCGCACCTCGCCGAGGTCGCGCCGGTGCCTGCGCCATCGACCTCCGACACCCCCGACATCGCACACGGCTCCGACATCTCGCCAGGGATCGAGGCCACCCATCCCGCCGCGCGCTCGCGGCACGCCGACCTCTCCGGATCGCTTCCCCCGCGGCCGCCCACCACGCCTCGCCCCGGGCGCCGACGCGCACCCGATGTCGACGACACCAGCACCCGCCTGATCGAACGCGTCACCGAGCCGATCGACGCCACCCGGCCCGGGGCCACCGCCGCTGCATCTCATCCGGCGACGGCGAGCACCCCGGTCGCCGACGACGGTCCCACCGTCAGCCAGGCGCTGGATTCGCTGTCGGCTGCGCTGGCCCAGCTCGCCGCCGCGCTGCGCCGCTCCGGTCGCCATCTCTGACCCGTATCCGACCAGCGTCGGTGGTGACAGGGCGATCGGCAGCTCATTCGATACCCTAGGGGGGTACCGTACTGGACCTCGGGCTGGTATACCTATAGGGGGTATCGGGCGACAGGCGAGGAGATGCGGGTGAGCGACACCGACCAGATCACACATCACGGCTACATCCAGAACAAAGACGACTACCTCAAGCGGCTACGGCGCATCGAGGGTCAGGCCCGTGGGCTGCAGCGGATGGTGGACGAGGAGGCCTACTGCATCGACATCCTGACGCAGGTGACCGCGATGACCAAGGCCCTACAGGCCGTCGGCCTGGGCCTGTTGTCCGAGCACATGAACCACTGCGTCCTGCACGCCGCCCAGGAGGGTGACGCCGCAGGACACGTCAAGATCCAAGAGGCGATGGATGCCATCACCCGCCTGGTCAAGTCCTGACCATCATCTCTGAGGAGGAACCGAGAATGAGCGAGAACATCTCCACCACAACCAATTTCACCGTCACCGGAATGACCTGCCAGCACTGCGTGATGTCGGTGACCGAGGAGATCTCCGAGGTACCCGGGGTGCGCGGCGTCGATGTCGACCTCGACACGGGCCTGGTCTCGGTGACCAGCGACGGACCCGTCGACCCCGCAGCCGTGGCGGCAGCGGTCGACGAGGCGGGTTTCGCACTCGCAGCCGGATGACCGCGGCGCGCACCGCCGACGTGGTCGACACCGTCCTCGACATCGACGGGATGACCTGCGCGTCGTGCGCCGCCCGCATCGAACGCAAGGTCGGCAGGCTCGACGACGTGACGGTCACGGTCAACTTCGCCACCGAGACCGCGCGGGTGCGCCACCCGGCCCACCTGCACATCGACACCCTGACCGACGCGGTGGCCGCGGCGGGCTATCAGGCCCGCCCGCACGCACCTGAGCACGACCGAGAAGCCGAGAGTGAGCAACGGTCGCGGACGTTGCGTCGGCGGCTGACCATCGTTGCGGCCCTGAGCATTCCGGTTGTGGCCCTGGCCATGGTGCCCGCGTGGCAGTTCGTCGGGTGGCAGTGGGTGTCGCTGGTGTTGGCCACCCCGGTGGTGACCTGGGGAGCTTGGCCCTTCCATCGGGCCGCGGTGTCCGGGGCGCTGCATCGCACCACCACGATGGACACCCTGGTGTCCATCGGGATCGTCGCCGCCTACGGATGGTCGTTGTGGGCGTTGATGTTCGGTGGCGCCGGCGACCCCGACGTCCACCAAGGCATGTCGATGTCACCCACAGCGATGAGCGGTCATCGCAGCGTTCCCGAGATCTACCTCGAGGTGGCGGCCGGGGTGACGGTGTTCCTGCTGGCCGGGCGCTACCTGGAGGCGCGGTCCACCCGCGAGGCAGGCTCGGCGCTGCGCGCGTTGGCCGCGCTCGGCGCCAAGAACGCGACGCTGGTGCTCGACACCCCCGACGGCCCACGCGAAACCACGATCGCTGCAGCAGATCTCGCGGTGGGCGACGTGATCCGGGTGCGGCCCGGGGAAACCATCGCCACCGACGGAGAGGTGATCGACGGGGCCTCGGTGGTCGATCAGTCGGTGATCACCGGAGAGTCGGTACCGGTCGACATCGGTCCGGGCGATCGGGTGATCGGATCGACGATCAACGCCGGCGGCACCCTGCTGGTGCGGGCCACGTCGGTGGGCTCGGACACCGCGCTGGCGCGCATCACCGCCCTCATGCAACGCGCTCAAGACGGTAAGGCCGACGCTCAACGTCTCGCCGACCGCGTGTCGGCGTATTTCGTGCCCGCCGTGCTGATCCTGGCCGCCCTGACCTTCACCGGTTGGATGGTCTTCGACGGCTCAGCCGGTTCGGCACTCCCGCCCGCGGTGGCGGTGTTGATCATCGCGTGCCCGTGTGCGCTGGGGCTGGCCACACCGACCGCGCTGATGGTGGGCACCGGGCGCGGCGCCGCACTCGGGGTGCTGATCCACGGTCCACGCGCGCTGGAGCGGGCTGGGCGCATCGACACCGTGGTGCTCGACAAGACCGGCACCCTGACCACGGGTGTGATGGCGGTGACCGACGTGATCGTCGCGCCCGACGCCGAACGGCGCGACGTGGTGCGACGAGCCGCTGCCGTGGAGACAGGCTCGGAACATCCCATCGCGCGGGCGGTCGCGGCCGTGCAGACCGATGGCCCGTTGCCTGCGGTCACCGATTTCGTCAGTGCCACCGGACGCGGTGTACGCGGCACGGTCGACGGCGTGACCGTCTGGACCGGTCGGGTGGGATGGGCGTTGGAGGCAGGTATGCGCCTGCACCCCAGGGTGAGTGCCGCCATCGAGCGTGCCGAATCGAACGGGGCCACGGCGGTGGCCGTGGCCTGGGAGGGCGAGATCAGGGGCGCGATCGTCGTCTCCGATGAACTCGCACCACACGCGCAGGAGGCGGTCGCCGGCTTGATCGGGCTGCACTTGCGCCCCATCCTGTTGACCGGCGACAACGCTGGGGCGGCGAACAGCATTGCCGCACAGGTGGGAATCGACACCGTGATCGCCGGCGTGCTGCCCGAGCAGAAGGTGGCCACCATCGTCGAACAGCAACGCGCCGGGTCACGGGTGGCCATGATCGGCGACGGGGTGAACGATGCTGCGGCGTTGGCTCAGGCTGATCTGGGTCTGGCCATGGGGACCGGTACCGACGTGGCGATGGCCGCAGCCGATGTGACCTTGATGTCGGGTGATCTCCGTGCCGCGGTGGATGCGATCAGATTGTCCCGCGCCACATTACGGACCACCCATGGAAATCTGATCTGGGCGTTCGGGTACAACGTCGCAGCGTTGCCGTTGGCTGCGGCAGGCCTGCTGAACCCGATGTTCGCCGGAGCGGCGATGGCCTTGTCGTCGGTGTTCGTCGTAGCCAATAGCCTGCGTCTCAAGCGATTCCGCGGGCGCACCTGATCATCACTTCGTCACCCACCAACAGATCGCGCTCCACCTTGTCACCCCCGCTTCAGCAAACAATTGGAGCGGGAGGCAAGGTGGAGCGCGATTTGGTGGGCGGGCAAGAAGCCGAGCGCGATCACTCCACGCGGGTGAGCTTCGTCTTCTCCAGGTGGATGAGGAAGCGAGGACGTACGTCGCTGCCGGGCAGAGCGGCCGCGACCTGCTCCTCGGCACGTTGCACCGCGGTCAACACGTCGGCGTAGTCATAGCGTGGATCGGCGGTCACGGTGACCTCCAACAGACGGCGCTTGCGGTCGTCGACCGCCTTGGCCTTGGCCGAGGAGATCACCCGGTTGTGCTCGAGATCGTCGGCAACCGCCTTGGCGATCTTGGCCGGGTTGGCCGACAGGACTCCTGACCGATCGCTACCCGGCAGCACCACGGTCCCGGTCTTGCGCGGACGTGCGTTCACGATCAACAGCACCAGCCCGAACACGATGGTGCCGGCTGCGATCCCGGCCAGGCTGTACTTCCACCACGACTGGTCGGGGGCCGTCTGGAACCAGTTCTGGTCGATGTCGGCGATGCGATCGCGCACCCACGTCACCTTCAGTTGCCAGGCGATGGTGGCGCCGCCGACCACCAGGAAGGCAGCCGAGAGTACAAGTGTGACAAAGCGATTCCACGTTGCCGGGATGGCGTTCATGACTGCGTTCCCTTCGACAGAGACAGTTCACCGGGGGTGGTCGCGTCGGGGTCGGCGGGCGCGTCGTCGGCGAACTCGGCGGCCGAGGCCACTGGTTGGGGCCGCGCGACCGGCGGCGGCGGTACGTGGGCCTGTGCCGCTTTGTCCACGGTGATCTTGACGACGATCTTCTTCGGTGTGAACACCGGCGCCACCGCAGCAGCGATGGCCGCCCGAATCTGATCGACCGTGTCGGGCTCGACGTCGATGACTCGCGCCTGGGTGGAGATCTTGCGACGGCTGACCACGGTGGTGGCCGACTCGACGCCGGGCACCCGGCGGCTGACCGCACTGGCACGCCGCGCGATGTCGGAGCGGCGGGTCCAGGTGCTGGGGGCGTACGCCTCCACCGGACCCGAGGTGGTCACGGCCACATGGGTTTTCGATCGTGGCCGCAGGGCGATGATCAACAGCCAGAGCCCGACGAGACACAGGGCCACGGCGGCCGGCCACATCCACCCTTGCCACGACAGATCTGCGATCCACCGTGACGCAGGTGTCAGCCACGGCGAGCCGGTGATCCACTTCATCGCGATCATGAAGTCGCGCAGAGCGATTGCCCCGATCGCGAACAGGGCGACGGCGAACACGGTGCTGACGTGTACCGCGCCGGGCACTGCAGTGGGAGCCAGCACCGACCGGGCCTTGCGGCCGGTGGTGGCGCGAGAATCCTTCGCGCCCGATATCTGGGTCGAGCTCACAACACCCTCCTCGTTCCCTTGCCGTCGGAACCCGAGACCACCTCGGCCACCGTCACATTCACCCGATTGGGGATCTGCCCGGTGAGCCGACCGAGCTCGGAGTGCACCAGCGCACGGACCTCCTGGGCCAGTGCGGTCAGTGGAGTGGGCCATCCGACCGCGATCTCCACCGACACCGACGGGTGCGACTCGGACATGTCCAACGACACCTTCGGATAGTTGCCGCCGGTGATCATCCCGAGCGAACCCCGCTGGCGCAGCACACCTTCGATCTGCGTGGCGGTGTACGCGGCGATCTTCTCACCGACCTTGTCGCGGATCGTGGTCTCGCCTGGACCGCCGCCGTCGAGCGGCGCCGGGGGGACCACGGCATGGTCAGCCACGGTTACGGCTCCGCAGCAGACCGGACAGGTCGATGACGCCGTCGCGGTGCAGACCGAAAGCCAGACCGATGCCGCCGAGCAGGATGGCGAGGATGAAACCGCCGAATCCGCCGGTGGTGGCGGCCAGCGCGAGCAGTAGGCCGACAAGCAGGAAGGTGACGGCGCTGTTGTTGGTGAAGTTGTCCATGATGTCCTCCGGTTGACGTGGTGATCGGTTGTCGGGCAAGGTAAGTCAGATGTCGAAGTAGCGTTTGCTGCCCGGCACCGATCGAGGAAGCCTGCCTCGGATCGCGCGAATCTGCGCGGCGAGGCGGCGGGCGATGACGCGGGTCTGGCTGCTCGGTCGCACCACTGGACGCTCGCCCGTCCGTGCTCGGGGGCGGGCGGGCGCTGAGTGCGGACGCGCGAACTCACGATCCAGTCGCTCGAGTTCGATTCGTAACCGCTCCGGGTCGCCGCCGACGTCGGGATGGTGCTGACGGATCAGCGCCCGACGTCGGGCGGCGTACTCGGGATCTGAGGGCATCACGGCGTTGCCGCCGGATCAGACGGTGTCCTGCGAGTCCGCAGGAGTCGTGGGTGTGTCGTTGTCCATCGACACATCTTCGACCACGACCGTCATCGGGCGCCCGGCCGCCTTCTCGGCGGCCACCCGGACCTCTTCGGCGACATCGAGTAGGTTGCGAACAAGCGACACCTCGATGTGCACCTCGCCGCCCTGATCGGACAGTCGGACACCGCTGACGCGGCGGCCGGGCCCATAGGTGGCGATCTCGCCGAATCGTCCCGGGCTCAGCGCGGTGACGCCGGTGACCGACGTGGCGGCAGCGGCCACCGCGTCGGCCACATCGGTCAGCGCTGTCACTGGACTCGCGGTCCCTCTTCGTTCTCTTCCTTCTCGCCCTCGAAGTGCACGTCGTAGACAGAGACGTTGACCTCGGTGACCTCGAGGCTGGTCATGCCCTCGATGGAGCTGATGACGTTGGACCGCACGGCGGCGGCCAGGTCGTGGACGGGCACGCCGTACTCGGCGACCAGGCCGATGTCGACGGCGGCCTGCTTCTCGCCCACCTCGACGCGCACACCCTGGGTCACATCAGCTCCTGCGCCGGGGATGACCTCGCGCACCTTGCCGAACGCGCGGGCGGCCTGGCCGCCGAGGTCGTAGACGCCGTCGATCTCACGCGCTGCGATGCCGGCGATCTTCGACACCACGGTGTCGGCGATGGTGGTGCGACCGAACGCACCGACGAGGTCGCGGTGGTCGTCCTTGATCTCCTTGCCGCTGGTGGACTTCACGGGAGCGGTTGCTGAGGTCATGAGGTTCTCTCCTTCTTCGTAGCTGGGTTGCCACGGGATCGCGACCGTCTTGTGACCGGCGGTCTCGATCTCATGTCCTTGTGTTCACCGGCGGCGCACCACCCAGATCGGTTCCGCACGCCGGTGTACTTTCTGAGTCGGGTGGGCGCCGCGATCTGCACGGAGCTTTCGCGTGACCTACACCACATCCGATGACCGGGAGGAGCTCGCGAGCGATGAACGCCCCCGCTGCGCCGGACCTCGCCGGTCGCGACACCTCCGCACCCGAGCCGACAGATCATGAACCCGCCGACGCCGAATCCGACGACATGTTGGCGCGCGCCGCCGCCGTCGGCGACCGCGACGCGTTCGAGGAACTGGTGCGGCGCACCCTTCCGATGCTGTTGCGTTACGCCAACCGGATGACACCCGATCGCGGCAAAGCCGAAGAGGTGGTGCAGGAGACGCTGCTGGCCGCGTGGCGGGGGCTGCCGAAGTTCGCCTTCCAGAGCAGTTTCCGCACCTGGGCCTTCTCCATCGCCCACCGCAAGATCATCGATCTGCGCCGCAAGCAGACCGAACTGCTGGCCGAGGACGACATGTTGGCTGCGGTGCCGTCGGGTCGACCCACCCCGGCGCAGGAGTCGATGGCCGGCTCGCTGCTCGAAGCGCTGGAGCAGGAACTCGCGCAGCTGCCGCACGTGGCGCGCGCGGTGTGGTGGCTACGGGAGATGGAGGGGATGTCGCATCCCGAGATCGCCGCCGCCCTGCAGATCTCGCCCGGTTCGGTGCGGGGCAACCTGCAACGCACCCGCGCTCGACTGGCCGAGCGGATGCAGCCGTGGCGCCCCGGCGGCAACGGTTCGGGCCACGGTCCGAGCGAGGACGACGACGATCCGACCGAGGATGCGAGCGCCACCGGTCCGACGACTCGAGGTGCCACCCCGAAACGCCGTATACAGGGCAATCCCGGGCTTGCTGTCGACAACACCGAGTCCCGAGCGGGCCCGCGTCGTACGGGTCACGCGAACTCGGGGTCGTCACGAACCCACTTGAAAACGTAAACTCGGCGGCCGAAACGTCTCGGACGGACAACACATCGGCGACAGAACGGATCCCTCATGGCCACGATCGATTCCTCGCTGGAGGACTCGGGTCGGTCGCCGGAGTGGATCACCGGGGAATTGCGCAAACTCGACCCCACGCCCTCCGAGGTCGAACGGCTCAGTCGAATCGTCATCGAGGCCGCGCGGCGACTCACCCATTCCCGTACCGAACTGCACACCGACCGCCCCGGCATCACCGTCACCGACGGCGTGATCAAGCGGCTGATCCTGCGTCGCGTCCGCCGCGGGCTGCTGCGTTCGGTGCTGGCGGTCGACATCCACACCGACGAGGGATCCATCGTCGGGATCGAGTTGAGCATGCGTGCCCGATTCGACGACGACATGGCCGAACGTGCCCAACGGATCCGCACCATCATCGGCTCCACCCTCGTCGAATGCCTCGGACCGCGCACCGCTGCGGCGGTCACCGAGCGCATCTCGGTGCACTGGGCCGACCTCGAAGACCTCCAGGCCTGACCGCCCCACCCCCGCATCTGCGCTGCTAGCCTCGACGAGCCGGGTACTGCCGGCCGTGCACGGGTCAGCGAAGTCCGGTCAGAATCCGGCGCTGTTTTCCGCAACTGTGACGCGAGGTCGCCACCCCGCCGAGCCAGGTCGCCTGAGCTGCGCACGTGACCTCGACCCGGTGACCCGGGTTCCACGAGGCAGCCGACCACGACCCGGGCGGATCACCCGGACCCGGTCGGCGCCCAGACCCATCGGAGTGCTCGTGTCCAGACGTCTGCACCGGCTGCGCCTGCTGGCGCCGGTTCTCGTCGTACTCACCGCCGTCACCGTGGCTTCCGGATGCGGATCGGACTCGTCACCCGGTTCGACCTCCCCGTCGAGATCGGCAGGCTCGGGGTCAGCTGGCTCGACATCGTTCCCGGTCACCGTCAGCGCGAGCAACGGCCCGGTCACCCTCACCGCAGCTCCGCGCGCCATCGTCAGCCTGTCACCCACCGCCACCGAGATGCTGTTCGCCATCGATGCCGGCACACAGGTCAAGGCCGTCGACGACCAGTCGAACTATCCGGCAACGGCCCCGCGTACGAAACTGTCCGGCTTCTCACCCAATGTGGAGGCCGTGGCCGGATACGCCCCCGACCTGGTGGTCGCCTCCGACGACATCGGCGGTTTGACCTCCGGGCTGGGCAAGCTGGGCATCCCGGTGGTGCTGCTGCCGGCGGCCACCTCGCTGGAGCAGGCCACCAAGCAGATCATCACGTTGGGCACCCTCACCGGACATCGCGCCAAGGCCGAGGAGGTGGCGGCCGACACCACCCGCCGCGTCGATGCGGCCGTCGCCTCGGTGGCCGACAAGCTCGCAGGCGCGAAGGTGTACCACGAGCTCGATCAAACCTTTTACAGCGCCACCTCGCGCACCTTCATCGGCAGCATCTACAAGCGGTTCGGGTTCACCAACATCGCCGACGTGGCCCCCACGGCCGCCGGCGACTATCCGCAGCTCTCGGCCGAGGCCGTGGTACGAGCGCAACCAGACATCGTGGTGTTGGCCGACAGCAAATGCTGCGGTCAGAACGCGGCCACCCTGGCGGCACGACCTGCCTTCGCCACCCTGCCTGCGGTGGTGAGCAAGCGGGTGATCGTGGTCGACGACGACATCGCCAGCCGGTGGGGTCCCCGCGTCGCCGACTTCGCTGAACAGGTGGCCCAGCCTCTGCGCGGTCGATGACCGGGCTCGCCGATCGCGCCGCCGGCGTGTCGCGGCGTGGATGGCTCGGTGTGGCGGTGATGGCTGCGCCCGCGGCCCTCATCGCGGCGCTGTGCATCGGGACCCTGGGGCTCAACCCGCTGTCGGTGGTGGTGACTCTGATCGATCAGATCCCCGGCGTCGATGTGCCCGGCGGGTTGACGGGGGTGGACGCACGCATCGTCACCGAGCTGAGGCTGCCCCGCGTGTTGATGGCCGCGGTGGTCGGGGCCACGTTGGCCGTGGCGGGCGGGGCGTATCAGGGGGTGTTCCGCAATCCGCTGGCCGACCCGTACCTGCTCGGCGCCGCCGCCGGTGCGGGGCTGGGCGCGACACTGGTGATCGCCTACGCCCCGGTCCGATCGGTCGGGCCGGTCGGTGTGGTGGCGCTGGCCGCCTTCGTCGGGGCCCTGGCCGGGGTGGCGATGGCCTATGTGTTGGGCGCGGCCGCTGCCCGCGCCGGCGGATCGGAGGCGGTGCTGGTGTTGGCCGGCATCGCGGTCGCCTCGTTCCTCTCCGCCGCGCAGACCCTGGTGCAACAGTCCGACAGCGAGGACCTGCGACAGATCTACTCGTGGATACTCGGCGGGCTCGGCGGTGCCCGCTGGAGTGATCTGTGGCTGATGGTGCCGTACGCCGCGGTGTCGGTGGTGGTGCTGATCGGGGCCGGTCGAGCCCTGGACGTGCTGGCGGTGGGCGACGACGAGGCCACCACGTTGGGCATCCGCCCGGCCCGGGTGCGGCTGATCATCCTGGCCGCGGCGTCGCTGGGAACGGCGGCGGCGGTGTCGGTCAGTGGGCTCATCGGTTTCGTCGGACTGGTGGTGCCGCATGTGGTGCGTCGCCTCGTGGGGCCCTCCTATCGACTCATCCTGCCGGTGTCGGTGCTGGTGGGAGCCACGTTCTTGATGATGGCCGACATGGTGGCCCGCACGGTGCTCGCGCCCGCCGAGATCCCCATCGGGGTGGTGACCGCGTTCGTCGGCGCCCCGTTCTTCGCCGCGCTGCTCCGCCGCCGCGGCGCGGCGACATGACCATCTCGGAGCCGCGCACCCCGGGGACGGTGACCGTCACCGGACTGGGGGTGTCCATCGGTGCGGCGGTGTTGCTCGACGAGGTGGACCTGACCATCGACGCCGGCCGGTGGTGGGCGGTGGTGGGGCCCAACGGCGCAGGCAAGTCGACGCTGCTGCGCGCGCTGGTGGGTCTGACCGCACCCGATCGGCATACGCGAATGGCGGGTGAGGTGTACCTCGGTGACGATCCGCTACGGCAGCTGGCCTCTCGCGATCGTGCTCGCCGCGTGGGTTACGTCCCACAGAGTCCGGTGATCCCGTCGGCGGTGCGCGTGGCCGACTACGTGCTGCTGGGTCGCGTGGCCCGTCACGGACTGCTGGCCGGTCCCACCCGCGCCGACCGCATCGCCGCCGCCGACGCGATGGCGCGGGTGGAGGTGGACCAACTGGGTGATCGAGAGCTGGCGACGCTGTCCGGTGGCGAACGCCAACGCGCGGTGATCGCCCGCGCGTTGGCGGGTCGGCCGCAGCTGCTGGTGCTCGACGAGCCCACCGCCGCACTCGATCTCGGCCACGCCCAGCAGGTCTTGGAGCTGATCGACTCGCTGCGAACCGACCACGAGATGACTGTGGTGTCAGCCATCCACGACCTGAGCCTGGCCGCTCTCTACGCCGAGCAGGTGCTGTTGCTGGCCGACGGGCGGGCGGTGGCGACCGGGACACCGGCGCAGGTGTTCACCGAGTCGACGTTGCGGACCTACTACGGCGCCGACGTCACCGTGACCACGTCCGATACCCGGGTGCGGATTCTGCCCAACCGCCCACCGCGACCCGACCCGCCCGGCCCAACCGACCCACCCCTGATGACCGGACCGCGATGACCCTGCGCGACAACACCTCTGATCACCGCGCAGCACCACCGCTGCCCGGCCACTGGGAGGACGCGATGCGCGCCGACGGTGATGCGTCGTGGCCGATCCTGCGGTGGCGGCCTCCGATCGCCTACCGGATGGTGTCGTCGGCTCCGGTGGGCGGAGGCGCCGGTGATCGCCGATGGTGGCTCAACGCGATGGTGTCGGCGCAGTACTTTCACCCCGATCCGCAGGCGCATCTGGCCGAGATGGCCGCACACGCCCGACTGTTCGGTCTCGGGGTGGGAATGCTGACCGCCGCCGACGTACGTCGCCGGATGTGGGCTGCCGACGAGACCGCCTGCGCGGTGGCGACGGTGGGGCTCGGGGTGCCGATCTGGGCGGCGGCCTCTGATCGGCAGATCGCCGCCGAGACCCACGGCCGCGTGGGGACGATCAACATCTTGGTGGTGGTGAACCGGCCGGTGTCCGATGCCGCCCTGGTCAATCTGGTGGTCACGGCCACCGAGGCGAAGACGCAGGCGTTGCTGCACAACGGTTGTGCTGCCACCGGCACCTCGTCGGATGCCATCGCCGTGGCCGCTCCGATCGGGGCGGTGGACGACGAAGGGCGCTACGGCGGTCCCCGGTCGACGGTGGGGATTTCGGCGGCACGGTGCGTGGCCGCTGCTGTGGGTGCCGGAACGCGAGATTGGTTGCGTTGGGCGCAGTCCCGACGCATGTGACAGATCAGAAAGGAAAGCGGACCGAAGAGCCAGGGGCGAGGCTCTCCGGTCCGCAAACCGTGGGGTTGATGATCGTGCGAAACCCTCAGGGACGCACTGTCATCGGTAGATCAACGTAGTGATCAGGCCGGCGGCATGAGCACGGAGTCGATCAGGTACACCGTGGCGTTGGCGGTCTTGACGCCACCGCAGATCACGTTGCTGTTGCCGTTGACGGTCAGCTTGTCCGGGGTACCGGTCACGTCGACCTCGCCACCCTGCACGGTCTTGTGCTTGCCGATGACCTGCTCCGGGGTCAGCTGACCCGGGACCACGTGGTAGGTCAGGATCTTCGACAGGGTCGCGTCGTCGGTCTTGAGGGTGTCGATGGTGGCCGCCGGGATCTTGGCGAACGCGTCATCCACCGGTGCGAACACGGTGAACTGGCCACCGTTGAGGGTGTCGACCAGGTTGACCTTCGGGTTCAGCTTGCCCGAGACAGCCGAGACCAGGGTCTTCAGCAGCGGGTTGTTGCTGGCCGCGGTGGCGACGGGGTCCATCGCCATGCCCTGCACCGAGCCGGGGCCCGAAGCGTTGGCCTCGGCGTAGGCGGCACAGCCGGCGCCGACCGGTCCCGAAGCGGCGTCTGCGCTGGCCGAGGTCATGGCCTCGGTCGAGGTGGGTGCAGCAGACGACGAGGAGCTGTTGTCGTCGTTGTTGTCACTGGAACAACCGGCGACGAGGCCGGCCGCCAGGCCCACGCTCGCAACTGCGACAGCGAAACGGTGAGTCTTCTTCAGAGCCATTGCCAATCCAATCTGTTTGGTGTGTCGGTCATCTGCCATTCGGACCATACGTCTCAGCGGATGGGTCGAAACAGAAAAGATCGGTCTCGATCATGTGACACACGATCTGCGATCATCACGAGTCGATAACGAGACCTGAAACGAGACCTACCACATAGACATCCGCGAGGCGCTCGGCGACGAACTGCTTGGTGACCCCAGCCCGACCCTGAGCGCCGCACCTCCGCTGCCCGGACCTGCTGGCTGATTGTGAGGAGTGTCCCGATGCGAGTTGAACGGACCGTATACGCCGCGGTTGCTGGTGTCGTCGCCGTCGGAGCTGCTCTGGCTGCTGGGGAGGTGGTGTCGTTGGCCATCTCCGCCAACTCCTCTCCGTACTTCGCGGTCGGCTCCTACCTCATCGACAACGCCCCCGAGGCCGTGCGCCAGTGGGCCATCCGCACCTTCGGCACCAGCGACAAGACAGTCCTCCTCGCCGGCATGGGCGTCGGCATCGCGGTGATCGCCGCCGTCGCCGGTCTCCTCGAACGCCGCCGGGTGCCCATCGGGTCGGCGATGACGGTCATCTTCGCGATCGTCGGTGCGGTTGCCGCCACCAACCGACCCACCGCCGAGACCAGCTACGTCATCCCGTCGATCGTCTCCGGTGTGGTGGGTGTGCTCGTGTTGCGCGCACTGCTCGGCTTCTTCCGCTCCACCAACAAGGCCGACCCGACCCTTGTCGACGGCCTGTCTCGTCGTACCTTCATCTCCGCGGCCGGATCGGTGGCCGTGGTGGCCGCCGCAGTCGCGTTCGCGGGACGCCAGATCGCAGCGGCCAGCGACGCCATCGCCGAACGTCGCAAGCTCAAGCTCCCGGTCCCCAAGACGCGCGCGGAAGCAATCCCGGCCGGGGCCGATGTGAAGATCCCCGAGGCCACCTCGTTCATCACCAAGAACGACGACTTCTATCGCATCGACACCGCCCTGCAGGTACCGAAGCTCAAAGCCGCCGACTGGGAACTGCGTATCCACGGCATGGTGGAGAACGAGTTGCGGTTGACCTGGGACGACCTGATGGGGATGGAACCCATCGAGCGCGTCATCACCATGACGTGTGTGTCCAATCAGGTCGGTGGACCACTGGCCAGCAACGCCACCTGGATCGGCTACCCGATCAAGTCGATCCTGGAGAAGGCCAAGGTCAAACCCGGGGCGGACATGTTGTTCTCCACCAGCGTCGACGGGTGGACCTGCGGCACGCCTCTGCAGGAGTTGACCGACGGTCGCGACGCGATGTTGGCGGTGTCGATGAACGGTGAACCGCTGCCGCTCGAACACGGCTACCCCGTACGCCAGGTGGTACCCGGCCTCTACGGCTTCGTCTCCGGCACCAAGTGGGTCGTCGACTGGAAGGTGACCACCTTCGACAAGGACGAGGCGTACTGGACCAAGCGTGGCTGGGGTGCCAAGGCGCCCATCAAGACGGCTTCTCGTATCGACCGCCCCGCCGGCCTGTCGCAGCAACCGGCCGGCGAGATCGTGATCGCCGGCACCGCCTGGGCTCAGCGCCGTGGCATCGCGAAGGTGGAGGTGCGCATCGACAATGGCCCCTGGGAGGTCGCCACCCTGGCCGACGAGTACTCGATCGACACCTGGCGGCAATGGACCTACAAGTGGCAGGCCACCAAAGGCCAGCACACCATCACCTGCCGCGCGACGGACAAGACGGGTGCCACGCAGACCGAGAAGCGCACCACCCCGATCCCCGGTGGTGCCACTGGCTGGCACAACCGCGTCCTGACGATTGTGTAAAGGAATGAACCAGACGCGCTACTGTCGGAGTTGTGACCGACCGAACCCTTGCACATCTGCCGGAGTTGGCGGATCTGCTGGAGCGGACCGCGACACGCGACCGGGCAGCATTCGCCGAGTTGTACGACGCGACGAGCTCACGCGTGTACGGACTCATCCTGCGGGTGCTTCGGGATCCCGGTTACGCCGAGGAGACGTTGCAGGAGGTCTACCTGCAGGTGTGGCAGAACGCGGCGTCCTATCGGCCCGACATGGGTTCGGTCATCTCCTGGATGCTGACGATCGGGCACCGGCGGGCCGTGGACCGGGTGCGATCGGAGCAGGCGGCGACACGTCGAGGCTCGGAGTACTTCGTGTCCAACGCGAGCCCGGTGACCGACGACGTGGTCGACTCGGTGCTCACCTCCGAGGATCGCAGGGCGGTCATCCACTGTCTGGGCACTCTGACAGACACCCAGCGCGAGAGCATCGAACTGTCCTACTACGGCGGCCTGAGCTATCCACAGGTGGCCGAGAAACTCGGAGCTGCACTACCAACGGTCAAATCCCGGATCAGGGATGGGCTGCGTCGGCTCAAGACCTGCTTGGAGACCGGCGATGAGGCCTGAGGCACGACCCTACGAGGTGGTCGACGACCTGCTCGAGCTCTACGCGATCAATGCGTTGAGTCCCGATGAGGTGGACCAGTTCGAGCTGGCCCTGTTGGCCATCGACCACGACCAGCGGGTCGCTGCGATCACCGAGATCCGTCGGACGCGAGAAGCGGTGGCGCGCATGGCCGCCGAAGCGAGCGTGGCTCCGTCCGAGGCGTTACGCGGGCGGGTCCTCGCCGTAGTGGAATCATCTGCTCCCGACGCCACGGCAGGTCGTCACGCCGCCGTGTCGCTCGGCTCAGGCGAGTTCCCGGTGCCGTCCCCGCCGACAGAAGCGGACCCGAACGACGAACTGGCGCAACGGCGCAAGCGTCGACAGCGGATCGCGGTCTCGGTGTCGTCAGCGGCGGCAGCGGTGCTGCTGGTCACCGGTGGCATCGTGATCGGTCGGTCCACCGTCGACAGCCCCGCTCCGACGACCCCGGCCACGGTCACCCAGGCCGACGCGGCCCTAGACCAGATGCGCACGGTGATGAGCGCCCCCGACACCGAGGTACATCGCACCAAGATGAGCGGTTCACCGGGCACCATGGTGATCGCCGCGTCGCGCACGCTGGACAAGGCGGTGGTGTTGCTCGACGACACCCCGGCGCCGCCGATGAGCCGCACCTACCAGCTGTGGCTCATCGACAACGCTCAGGGCCCTCGCCCCGCCGGGCTGGTAATCGCAGCCGGAAAGCCGGTGATCCTTGCCGGGCTGGGCGATTCCCGTGCGGTGGGGATGACCATCGAACCGGTCGGCGGGTCGCCGAAGCCCACCGGAGAAGTGCTGGCAGCGGTCCCGATCTGACCTGATTTCGGTGGTACGGGCCCGTGCTATCTTTCGAGTCAACTGTCGGGCGCGGCACGGGGACGTTTCCGTCGAGGGGATGGTCCCGCGTCACATCTTCTGCGGTGTGAGCCTGCGCGATGCACGAGAAACGAGTTGTCTATGAGCGTTGGTGTCGTGCGTGAGGTGGTGGCCGGTGAGCGCCGCGTCGCGTTGGTACCCAAGGTGGTCGCGACCCTGGTCGGCAAAGGGGTCGACGTCGTCGTCGAGTCGGGGGCCGGGCTCGGTGCCCTGATTCCCGATCAGCTCTATGTCGATGCCGGGGCCACCATCGGTGACCCCTGGTCGGCCGATGTGGTGGCCAAGGTCGTGGCCCCCACCGACGACGAGGTGGCCAAGCTGCACTCGGGTCAGACGTTGATCGGATTCCTCGCCCCCCGCAACGCCGAGAACCAGATCGGCGCGTTGAAGGCCGCTGGAGTGCAGGCGTTCGCCGTCGAGGCGATCCCCCGCATCTCCCGCGCTCAGGTGATGGACGCGCTGAGCTCGCAGGGCAACGTGTCGGGCTACAAGGCGGTGCTACTCGCGGCGGATCAGTCCACCCGTTTCTTCCCGATGCTGACCACCGCTGCGGGCACGGTGAAGCCGGCGACGGTGTTGGTGTTGGGCGTGGGAGTGGCCGGACTGCAGGCACTGGCCACCGCCAAACGTCTCGGCGCGCGCACCACCGGCTATGACGTGCGGCCCGAAGTCGCTGAACAGGTGAAATCTGTTGGCGCGCAATGGCTCGATCTCGGCATCGACGCTGCCGGTGAAGGTGGCTACGCCCGCGAGCTGACCGAGGACGAACGCGCGCAGCAGCAGGCAGCGCTGGAGAAGGCGATCGGCGGTTTCGACGTCGTCATCACCACCGCGTTGGTCCCGGGGCGTCCGGCGCCGCGTCTGGTCACCGCCGCTGCAGTGCAGGGTATGAAAGCCGGCAGCGTGGTGGTCGACCTGGCCGGGGAGACCGGCGGCAACTGTGAACTCACCGAGCCAGGTGAGAACGTGATCAAACACGACGTGCTCATCTGCTCACCCCTCAACCTGCCCGCCGGTATGCCTGAGCACGCCAGCGAGCTGTACGCCAAGAACATCCTCGCGCTCATCGAGCTGCTGCTCGACGAGAACGGCGCGGTGGCACCCGATTTCACCGACGAGGTGCTGGCCGCGGCCTGCGTGACCCGAGAGGCAGGAACCGCCTGATGTACACCGGTCTGCTGGCCAATATCGCGATCCTGGTGCTCGCCGGGTTCGTCGGTTTCGCCGTCATCTCCAAGGTGCCCAACACCCTGCACACCCCGCTGATGTCGGGCACCAACGCCATCCACGGCATCGTCGTGCTGGGCGCGTTGATCGTGCTGGGTGCGCTGCCTGCCGACGCGGGTTGGGGCGTGCGGATCATCGCGTTCGTCGCCCTCGTCTTCGGAACGCTGAACGTGATCGGCGGCTTCGCCGTGACCGACCGCATGCTCGGCATGTTCAAGGGCAAGAAAGAGGCCGGCAAGTGACCGTCGAGATCGCCAAGTTCGTCGGCGGCCACACGCCGAACCAGGGTGTGTCCTACACGGTCACCGCGCTCTACATCGTCGCGTTCTCCCTGTTCATCTACGGACTCTCGGGGCTGACCGGTCCCAAGACCGCGGTGCGCGGCAACTGGATCGCCGCTGTCGGCATGGGCATCGCTGTCGCCGCGACGCTGCTCTACGTCTGGAACGAGGGCGCGCGCAGCGACGACGGGTTGGGCCGCGTCGACGTCCCCACCATCAACTGGGTCCTCATCGCGGTCGGTCTGCTGCTCGGTGTGGTCCTCGGCATCCCACCCGCGCTGAAAACCAAGATGACCGCGATGCCGCAGCTGGTCGCACTGTTCAACGGTGTCGGCGGCGGCACAGTGGCCCTCATCGCCTGGTCAGAGTTCATCGAGACCGCCGGGTTCTCCGAGTTCGGCGGCCGCCAGCCGGCATCGCCGCTGGTCGTCGGCTCGCTGATCGCTGCGATCATCGGCTCGATCTCGTTCTGGGGTTCGCTGGTCGCGTTCGCCAAGTTGCAGGAGATCCTGCCCAAGGGGCTGGAGAAGTTCTTCGTCGGCAACGCCCGACTGTTCCAGCTCGCCAACATCGCTCTGCTCGCCCTGTCGATCGCCATCGCGATCTACCTCGGCGTGCAGGCCACCGACGGCGGCGGGGCCAGCACCTGGTGGATCGTCGGACTGTTGATCGCGGCCGGGGTGATGGGTCTGTTCGTGGTGTTCCCCATCGGTGGCGCCGACATGCCGGTGGTCATCTCGCTGCTCAACGCCATGACTGGCCTGTCGGCTGCAGCCGCGGGTATCGCACTGAACAACACCGCGCTCATCGTCGCAGGCATGATCGTCGGCGCCTCGGGATCCATCCTCACCAACCTGATGGCCACGGCCATGAACCGCTCGATTCCTGCGATCGTGTTCGGTTCGTTCGGCGGCGGTGGCACCGACGGTGCCGCAGGTCCCCTCGCCGACGGTGGCACGGTGAAGGCCACCTCGGCCGCCGATGCGGCCATCCAGATGGCCTACGCCAACCAGGTCATCGTGGTGCCCGGTTACGGGCTGGCCGTCGCGCAGGCCCAGCACGCGGTCAAGGAGATGGCGACGCTACTCGAAGCCAAGGGTGTCGAGGTCAAGTACGCCATCCACCCGGTGGCCGGTCGCATGCCGGGGCACATGAACGTGCTGCTGGCCGAGGCTGATGTGCCCTACGACGCGATGAAGGAAATGGACGACATCAACGGCGAGTTCAGCCGTACCGACGTCGCCATCGTCATCGGCGCCAACGACGTCACCAACCCCGCAGCCCGCAACGACCCCGGCTCGCCGATCTACGGGATGCCCATCCTCAACGTCGACGAGGCGCGATCGGTGGTCGTGCTCAAGCGGTCGATGTCGTCGGGGTACGCCGGTATCGAGAACCCGCTGTTCGGCGCACCGGGCACCTCGATGCTGTTCGGCGACGCCAAGAAGTCGGTTGGCGAAGTGATCGAGGAACTCAAAGCCCTCTGACCCGTCGACTGGGCGGAAACCGGCGTCCGTTGGGCGGAAAACCCCATCGACTGGGCGGATGTCAGCCGACGAAGAACCGGAATCCGCAGACCGTGGTGTTCCGAGAGTTGGCGTCAGGCTGTTGAGCTTGCACGGGCACCGTGACCTGACCGATGAGAACTCGACCGATCAGGCTGCGGGTGAACACTTTTCGAGTCTCTCCCGGCCGGATCGACTCGATGGTGAACACGTCGCTCGCTCTCCTCGGCGTTCTGATCAGCGCCGGGGTCGGTGCGTTGGTCGGACTGGCTCAGCACGGCGGGCCGGCGCTCGGCCGTGCCGCCGTGGCCTACTTCCTGGGCTGACCGGGTAGCTGGGCGAAGGTCGAGCCCCACCGAGACTGTGGCGACAACTCCCCATTTCCGGGGTGCTCAGCTGGCTACACTCTGGACCATGCCGTTCCACAACTTCCTGGCCCGCCACGATCACGATGAGTCGATCGAGCTGGGACATCAACTGCGCGAGGCGATTCCGCGTGATGCGCTCGCCGACTGCCCGGCGGCGGATCGTGATCTCATCGATCTGGTGCATCGCCAACACTCCGGCCGAATCCCCGACCTCATCCCGCTACGCGTGGAACGGATGAGTGAATCCGCCTTCGCCTTCTTCCGCGCCACCGCCGATGTGATGGCCACCGACCTTTCCGGCACCCCGGTCACCGACATCGACGTGGTCATCTCCGGCGACGCCCACGCCGGCAACTTCGGCTTCTACGCCAGCCCCGAACGCCGCATCTTGTTCGACCTCAACGACTTCGATGAGTCCGGGGTAGGCCCGTGGGAGTGGGACCTCAAACGGCTGGCCACCAGCGTGGCCCTGTGTGCGCGGGCCGCCGGTGCCGACCGGGACACCCAGGAGACCCTCGCATCGGAGGTGGCCGAGAAGTATCGCCGCGCCATGCGTGTCGCGGGGTCCACCTCGGTGATCGACCGCTACTACGTCTCAGCCGACGCCGAATCGATCTCCGAGCTCGCAGACGAACGCGTGCACGGCGTGCTCGAGAGGGCATTGGCCAAGGCGCGCAAGCGAACCGCTGCAGCGATCGTGGACAAGATCACCTACCTCGACGACTCCGGCACCCGAAAAATCAGCCCCGATCCGCCGATCGTCGTCCCGCTCTCGGCGCAGGATCCATCCACCGTCGAGGTGGGCGGGCACCTGATCGGCGACCTGTTCGACCACTACCTGGCCTCGGTGCGCACCGACGTCGCATTGTTGTTGTCGCAGTTCGAGATCACCGACGTGGCTCGTCGGGTGGTGGGCGTCGGCTCGGTGGGCAACGTGGCGTTGATCGTGCTGCTGCAGGGCCCGTCGGGTGAGCCGATGGTGCTACAGCTCAAGCAGGCCGCGCCCTCGGTCCTGGAGGTCAACGGCAAACTGACCTCGGTCATCCCCGAGACTGAACACACGCCCGCACATGCCCGCGACGCGATCCGTGTGGTGGCCAGCGCCCATGTGCTGCAGGCGAATTCCGACCCGTTCCTCGGCTGGACGGCATCACCGCGAGGCGCGTTCTACTGGCGGCAGTTCCGGGACATGAAGGGCTCAGTCGACGCCACCGAACTCGACGCCAAAGAGCTGCGACGCTACGGCGAGTTGTGCGGGCGGCTGCTGGCCCGGGGACATGCCCAGAGCCCCGCCTCGGTACAGATCGGCGCCTACCTCGGCAAGGGATCGGTGGCCGATGAGGCCTTCGGCCGGTGGGCGGTGCGGTACGCGGATCAGGTGGAGGCCGACTACGCGACCTTCGTGGCAGCCGCGGACAACGGGGAGATCTGAAAATTCGCAGGTCAACGTGCACTTGTCGAGCGATTCTTTTCAATTTCTTCGTATCCGATTTGCCCACATCGCATGCGATGCACTTCGGGGGTGGTTCTACGCGAAGAATCGGGTTATTGCGGGTGATGACTTCTACGTTCAGGTGAGTCCCCCGTCGGCGTAGTCATGACGTACTATCCGTGCCACCTTTGAGGCCCGAAGAGAGGCGCCGTGGCGTCTTCGGTTCCCGCACCAGGGTCCGGCGACTGGGTCGCAGATGTTGAGCCGACCGGCCAGAGACCGTCTGTGCTTCTCACCTGGTGGACGTTGGGAGCGGCCGACATGCTTGGCCACGACTCGATCAGGTAGACCTCGTCCGAGTTCGAAACCGCCTCACCCCACTGCGCGGCGCGACCTCGCGTTGACACCCGAACCGGAACAAAGTCAGCGTCCGGGGGTGCTAACGAACCAAGACCTGCACTCACGTTCCCATCGAATCATTACTCGACGCTACGAGAAGGAGATCAGCGTGCTTGCACGTGCGCCATCAACCCGACTGAGCACATGCCTCTTCGGAGTCGCGGGGCTCGCCGCCGGCCTCCTCGGGGCCGGGGCCTGGCGTCACGCCACCACCCGCTACCTGGTCGACGTCAGCCCGCCTCGAGTCGCTCCCGGCGACAAGGGCTATACCTTCACTTTCGACTACCTCAAGTACGTCTCGGGGCCCAGCTGGTGGCCCGCCACCGGCATTCTCGCCTTGGCTGGTCTCACCATCGGACTGCTCTTCGGCGTGGCCTATCCGGCTATTTCACGACGGTTCGCATCCTTGGGGGCACGAGTAGTGACCGCTATCGGCATGGCAGCACTCACGGGCATCTGCATCGGTAGCGTCACATACTTGTACGGTCGGCTCGTTCACCCATCCGTCGACTTTCGCGCCATCATTGACCCGACTTACAGGGGACCGTCTCTGGCATCAGATTCTCGCATAGTTCGCGGCGCCCCATGGCTTTACGAGTTATCCCCCTCAGCTATCTACCTACCACTACTTGGCGCAATAACAGTTGTCCTAATCTTGCTGATCTTGGGCCTCGTTCACAGCGCACTTTGCCGCAGCGCTTCTAAACTGCACTTGAATTAGATCAGCTATCACATCGTTACTAATCTTGCCCCAAGTCAAAGCGGAGTCATCCACTTCATCAATCCAACACCCAGACGAGTTGGCCATCAACAACTGCGGGCATCCACCCATCGAACGTGACGGTGGTTGTCCGTGAGCGGCCGATCCTCGTCGGATCACCCCACGACCCGTCGGGTAGGCGGTAACCCACCCTCGTGTGGGGTGAAGTCATCAGCACCCAACCACACCGATGTCAGTGCACGGCGCGAAAGTGCGTGATCAGTCGCCAGCCGTCCAACTGGTGAAATGCCAGTCCGGCTGGTTGGGTCTCGTTGAGTATCTCTGATCCCTCGAAATCGAGGTTCAGGGTGGACGACACCCCCGGCGCGGTCACCAGCGGCCGACCGGCGAACGTGGTCACCGACCCGCTGTGCACGTGACCGCACAACATGCCCACCACGTTGGGGTAGCGGCCGACGAGGTCGGCGAGACGTTGTTCACCGGTCTGGCGGATCGAGTCCATGAACGTCATCAGGACCGGCGCCGGCGGGTGGTGGAAGCAGATGACGACGGGGGTGTCGATGTCGACGGCACCGATCTGCGCAGCCATCCACGACAGCGTTGTGTCGCTGAGGAAGCCGTCGGGGCGACCAGCAATCGTGCTGTCGCACATCAGGAACAGTGTTCCGGCCACCACCTCGGCGTGGTTGATGGGCGCGTCTGCAGGGGGATCCCCGACCAGGGTGGCGAATCCGCGCCGGTCGTCGTGGTTGCCCGGTACCAGCAGCATCGGGATGGGGGCCGCCAACACCTCGGCCGCCTCGGCGTACTGCTCGGTGGTGGCCTCGTCGGTGATGTCACCGGTCACCACCAGCACGTCGATGCCATCAGCACGCTGCGCGACGTAGTCGAGTACCGAGCGGATCCGGTCGCGGCGCCCAGCGGTCCCGTTGAAATGCAGATCGCTGATGTGGGCGACTACCGGCACGTGTCCTCCTGAGGTGGCGTCGCTTCCGATGATGCCACCTCACCTCGCCACTCCAGACAGCACCGCCGCAGCGTAGGCGCGGGCGGCGCGAGCGGCCTCGGCGAGGGTGGCGTCGTCGCCGTCGGGGTGGAGTGTGAACGCACGCCGCAACAACGCATCGATGATCGCTACCAACACCTCCCATTGCACCAACGCCGGCTCGTCCGCCACCGACCACCCGGCGTCGCGGGCACGCTGCACCACGGTGCGGCCGATGCGCTCGGCGATTCTTCGATCCAGCGTGCGTTCCACGGTGCGGGTCGCCTCGCCGAGCACCCCCGACAGCCACAACGCCCGGATGGCCGGGTGGGTGCGCACCATCGCGGCGAACCCGTCGATGAGGTCGTCGATGACGGTCTCCCATGGGCCGCGAGGTGCAACGGCCGCCTCGACCACCGCAGGCATGGCAGCCATGAATCGGATGGCCAGGGCTTGGCAGACTGCGTCGAGGTCGTCGAAGAACTGATAGACGGTAGCGGTGGGCACTGCAGCGGTCGCGGCGAGATCACGCGCGGTCAACCGAGACGGGTCGCGGTCGCTGAGCAGGACTGCGGCAGCATCGACGATGTCTTCCACTCGACGAACGCTGCGCTGCTGGACGGGGTTTCGGCGCAACAGGGCTCGGTAGGGCAGCTCGACGGCCCGGTGATCTGGGGTCGGTGGACCGCTCACTCAGGAGGCGATCGGGCGGGAACTCTCGCGGTACACCAGGGCACCGAGCGCGGCGAATCCCATCGCGCCCACCGGACCCAGCGCGATGGCGCGGCCACCGAGGTTGCCCCGCCGCGTCTCGTCGAAACCGGCGACCGCGTCAACAGCGTCCACTACCGCCCCCACCGCGGCCACCGTCGCGACGGCCTTTCCAGGCGCGGCGAGAAGCGCTGCCGCCAGCGCGAACTCACGGGCGCCGAAGAGTCGACCGACGAACCGGTTGGAACGCTCGGGGTCGAGGCCGAACACTCGGACGGTCAGGTCGGGGGCCAGCCACGCGCCCAGACCGATAAGCATCCGGGCGACGGCGAGGGTGATGCGGGTAGGAGTCATGGGCAAAACATAAACGATGTTCATGTTCCGCGCGCCGGTTTCGCCGGGCCCGGCGCCCCC
This sequence comes from Williamsia sp. CHRR-6, assembly GCF_018474015.1. GTDB lineage: Bacteria > Actinomycetota > Actinomycetes > Mycobacteriales > Mycobacteriaceae > Williamsia_A. The sequence continues at coordinate 493,215 of NZ_JAHCSG010000003.1, forward strand.
ACTGCTACAGATCGCCGGGCAGCTTGTCGCGGCGAATGCCTCGCCAGCTGGGATGGCGCAGGTGCCCACCCGAGGTCCAGTCCATGAACCGAACCTCTGCGACCAGTGTGGGCAACACCCACACCGCATCGGCCTCCACCGGCCGGTCCAGCTTCTCCAGGAACGGCGACGTCCGTCGACGCAGCGGTTCCAATTCCGCCTTGATGGCGGCCAGTTGCCGATCGGTGAACCCGGTACCCACCCGACCTACGTAACGCAGACCGGTCTCCTCGGGCAGCCCGAGGATCAACGATCCGATCGAGTTGGATCGGGTGCCTTTGCCGGGACGCCACCCGCCGATGACCACCTCGATGTCGCTCCAGTTCTTGTGTTTGAGCCACGCCGTAGAGCGCCGACCCTGCTGGTAGAGCGAGTCTCGCCGCTTGGCCACCACCCCCTCGTAGCCCTTCTCGCGGCTGTGCGCCATCGCATCAGAACCGTTGCCCGACAACAGGGCTGGCACCTCGATCACCGCATCACCGGGCTTCGACGCTCGACGGCGCGCGGCGAACACCGGCGCCAGTTCCTCCAACAGCAACCGCCGCTGCGACCACGGCAACCGCATCACCGACGTACCGTTGAGGTAGAGGATGTCGAACAGATAGAGCCCAAGAGTGAACGGTTCGTCGGTGGAACCACGTGCGGCCAGCACCGTGAAATTGGTGTGCCCGCCGGCGTCGATCGCCACCACCTCCCCGTCGAGAACCACATCCATCAACCCGAGATCATCAGCCAGCGAATGCAACTGGGGGAAATCGGCGGTCATGTCGAGCCCGGATCGACTGATCAACCGTAGGTCGCCGCCGATGTAGCGCACCAGGATCCGATATCCGTCCCACTTGCCTTCGAACGCCCACGCGTGTGCGCTCAGGTTGTCGATGGGCTCGTCGGTGGCCAGCATCGGCCGCGGATCGCCCACCCCGTCGGCCACGATGGGACGCACCTCGTCGGCCATCAGGTGGGCCAACCAATTCTTGCCGCCGGTGCGGATCAATGCGTAGCGGCCACTGATGCGGGTGCCGTGCAACCGCACGATCACCTCGTCCTCGCGCCACTTCTCGGTCTCGTAGGTGCCGCGGTCGAAGATGCTCACGTGTCCACCGCCGTACTCCCCGGCAGGGATCTCACCCTCGAAGTCGGCGTAATCAAGCGGATGGTCCTCGGTCTGCACCGCCAGCCGGTTCTGATCACTGTCGGAGGGCAGGTTCTTGGGTACCGCCCACGACACCAGGACACCATCACGTTCGAGGCGGAAGTCGTAGTGCAACCGACGCGCATGATGCTCCTGGATGACGAAGATCTGTGCGCGGGAGACGATCTGGGCAGTATCGCCGGTGTCGTCAAGTGCCTGCGATGGCTCGGTGATCTCGACCACCTCGGGACCGAACGGTTCGGGAGTGCGGTTACGGTCCCGCTTGCGGCGGTACTCACCGAGATCGACCACCCGGGTCGCCGGGCCGTTCGCCTCGCCGTGCTCTGGCTCGGGTGTCACCTCCTCGACCGCCGGCGGCACGGCGTCGGAGCGGCCGCCGACGTCGAGGTCCAGCTCAGCCAGCAAGTCGCCATCGCGCTCGGCCCGTGCCAGCACCTCGCCGAACTCCAGTTGGCTGATGTCACTGTCCCGCAGCTCATCCCAGGTGCGCGGTGCGGCCACCCACGGTCGCTCCCGACCCCGCAACGAGTACGGCGACAGCGTGGTCTTGGAACTGCTGTTCTGACTCCAGTCGATGAACACTCGTCCCGGTCGGGCCGCCTTGGCCATCGACGCGGTCACCCGGTCGGGTAGCTGCGTGGCCAGCGCGGTGGCGATCTGGCGTGCCACTGCTCGTGCGCCGTCACAGCTGACCAGCCGGGGCAACCGGGCGTAGACGTGAATTCCCTTACTACCGCTGGTGACCGGAAACGACGGCAACCCGGCGTCGATCAACATGTCGTGGGCCAGCAGAGCGATTTCAGCACACTGATGCAAGCTCACCCCAGGACCAGGATCGAGGTCGAGCACCACACGATTGGCCAACCGATCCGCCTTGTCGATCGGATGCTTCGATCCATCATCTGGGAAAAGCCATTGGGGCACATGCAGTTCCAACGCCGACTGCTGACCCAGCCACACCAGGTCGGCGCGCCCGGTGGCCACCGGGTACACCGCGTCACGCTCGCTGTGTTCCAGCACGCGCCGATCGATCCAGTCGGGTGCAGAGGTAGGCAGGTTCTTCTCGAAGAACGGCATGGCCGCAACACCATCGGGCCAACGCTTACGCGTGATGGGGCGGCCCCGCAGGTGCGGCAGCATCACGTCGCTGATGCGGTTGTAGTAGTCGATCACCTCGAACTTGCGCGTCCCGGTGAGCGGGTAGAGCACCTTGTCCAGGTGCGTCACCGAGATGGTGTGGCCATCGACATCGAGCGTGTCAGCCATCGGCCTCCACGATGTCTTTGATGCGCGCCAGGGTCGCGGGGATGCCCCGTAGGGCGGCGGAACGGCGCTCGGCAATTTGTTCGGTCGCCTGATCGCCGTAGAGTTCGGCGAAACGCGCCTCACCGGCCGGGGTCAGGTGCCAGCGTTCGGTCAGCTCGGTCCCGCCGTCGACGGCTCGCAGCCGATAACCCCACTCCACCCAGCCCTCGCCCACCGACCACGCGAACTCGTGCGGGCGATCGGCGACGGTGACCACCGAACGGGTCTCCCAGGTGCGCTGCGGGGTCACGTTGGTACCGATGAACCACGCGCCGACCTGCGGACCGTCGGGGCCGGGCACGTCGTCGTCGTCCCATCGGCAGCCGACACAGATCGGACTCCACTCACCGGTTCGGGTCACATCACTGACAACTCGATAGATCTCGTCGGGCGCGGCCGCGATGACGATGGACTCCTGATGACGCAGTTCGTTCACAGGTCAACCGTAGTCGCGGACCGACCGCGGCGGCAGCACACGAACCCACTCGACGACCGTCCACACACGTTCCGATGAATCCGACATATCGGACCCGGGGCGGGTCTGGCGTTGTCCCCAGCAGCTGTGTCTGGACTCAGATCCGGGAGACCTCATGAATGCTCATCGCATCTCACGCCCCGGTGGCGACACTCGCAGATGACCTAGGCGATGGAATCGAGGTCAGGACCCGCGGTTGCCGCGGTCTTCCACCTGCGCGATGAGGGCGCGAATCTTGCTCGATCGCTCGATCTTTCGGTCGATGATCGGGTTCATCACGCCCCGGATGTAGGAGGTCGGCTTCCACAGCGGCGGATAGACCGTTGCGCGCGAACGCTTCTCGATGCCACGGATGGCGGCTGCGGCCAGTTTCTCCGGCGTGGTGGGTTTCAACAATGGCCCAGGGATGGCGGCCGCGGCCAATTGTGTGGCCAGGGGGTCGGCACCGTAGACGATGTCGGTGATGGGGGTGGCCACCCACCCTGGAAGCAACGCACCCACCGTGACGCCGCTGCCGGCCAGCTCGGCTCGCATCGACCGTGCCAGCGACTCGACTCCGGCTTTGCTCACCGCATACGGCGCATTCGCCATGCCGTTGACGTAGGCGTAGGTCGATGCGGTGAGCAGCAGATGCCCCCGGGCCTCGGTCACCGCCGGCAGTGCGGCTTTGACGGTGTTCCACACGCCGAACAGGTTGACGCCCAGCACGCGTGCAAATTCTTCGTCGGGGGTGACGGCCACGGTCTTGGAGACCTTGCCCGCGACGCCGGCGTTGGCGATCGCCACATCGATGCGGCCGTAGGCCTCGAGCACGGTGTCCACCGCAGCCTGGATCGACGAGCGGTCGGAGACGTCGGCGGTGAGGAAGGTGGGACGCCCATCGGCATCGGGTGCGGCTGCGGTGGGGTCGGGGCTGATGTCCATCCGAATCACCTGGGCACCACGCTGCGTGGCCTGCGTCGCGATGGCCGCGCCGATCCCACTGGCACCGCCGGTGACGATGACGACCTTGCCGGTCAATGAGTACATCTGGCGCTCCCGTGTCGATGCCGTGCGGCGACCCCTCGACGTCGCAATCTGACAACGCAAGATATCAGATGCTGGGGTAGCCGACCGCGGTCACTCGGCGATACGCACCACCGTTTTGCCGAACGATGCACCCGTCAGCATCGCGCGGAACGCGTCGAGGGTGTTGTCGAGGCCGTCGGTGACATCCTCGCGGTAGCGCAACGAGCCATCGGCGATCCAGCGCGCTGCGTCGGCGAGGAACGCGTCGTGATGAGCCTCGACAAACTCCGACTGGATGAAGCCACGCACGGTCAGGCTGCGCGACAACACGATTCCCATCAGCTGACCGGTGCGGTCGGGCCCCTCGGGCAGCGACGTCGTGTTGTACTGCGACACCAGGCCACACACCGGGATCCGACCGAACGGGTTCATCCGGGGCAGCACGGCGTCGAAAACCCGGCCGCCCACGTTCTCGAAGTAGACGTCGATGCCGTCGCCGGTGGCTGCGGCGAGCTGATCGACGAAGTCATCGGCACGATGGTCGATGGCCACGTCGAACCCGAGTTCGTCACGCACATACGCCACCTTGTCTGGACCGCCGGCGATCCCGACCGCGCGGGCACCGTGGATCTTGGCGATCTGACCGACGGCCGAGCCGACCGGTCCGGCCGCGGCGGCCACCACCACCGTCTCACCGGGCTGGGGCTTGCCGATCTGCAACAGACCGGCATAGGCGGTGAAGCCAGGCATCCCGAGCACGCCGAGCGCGGTGGACACCGGCGCCAGCGCGGGGTCGACCTTGCGCAGGTGCGACGTCGATTCCACCGAATGGGTCTGCCAGCCGCCGTAGGACAGCACCACGTCGCCCGGCGCGTACGCCGGGTCGGTGGACTCCAGCACCCGCGACACCGTGGCGCCCACCATCACCTCACCGATCTCAACCGGCGCGGCATACGACTTGGCTGCACTCATCCGCCCCCGCATGTACGGGTCCAGCGACAGATCCAGCGTCTGCAGCAGCACCTGCCGCTCGCCCAACGCAGGCAGCTCCGCCTCCTCGAACCGGAAATCCGAATCGACCGGCTCGCCGTGCGGGCGGGCGGCGAGAACGATGCGGCGGGTGGTCTGTGGGGTGGTCACGGTGGCGCTCCAAGTCGTCGTCAACAGGTTTCATAGGTGTAAACGTGCTGCTCACGACAACAGCGTGTGGCCGATGGTTGTTCCGCAGCGCTCTGCCAGTGCGCTCTCAGCGACCCCACAGTCTGGCTGCGCATGCTGGTGGCTACCCGGAGATGACTTGCAGCAGCAAGTCACTCTTCTCGAGCAGAACCACCAAAGGAGCGCAACGGTGAACACACCAGCACGCGGAATCACCCGAGCACGCATCACGGCGAGCACCCTGGCCGTCGGAGCGCTGGCCGCCGTCGGCATCACCTCGGGGCTGGCCTACGCCGACACCCACAAAGACTCGACCCCGGCGAGCAGCACCACCGATCAGGGCGGGTCGACCAGCACCGGATCATCCGACGGCGATTCGTCGGGCAGCAGCTCAAGCGATACCAGTTCGGGCGACACCAGCTGGGGCACCGCGCCCACGGTCAGCCCAGGCAGCGGCGACAGCCACGCCCAGTCGAACGGATCGTGACATGACACACGCATGCGACACCTGGACGGTGTGGGGCCTGCAGGCCTCGCTGACCGTCACCGACCCCGCCGCGTTGCACGCCGCCCGGCGCATCGTCGACGACGTGATCGCCGAAGTGGACCGGGCCGCGAGCCGTTTCCGGCCCGACGCGGAGCTGTATTCGACCGCCATTCGACGTGGCCGTCCCACCCGCATCTCACCAATGCTGGCCCAGCTGGTGGACACCGCGCTGGCCGCGGCCCGAGCTTCTGGTGGGGCGGTGGACCCGACGGTCGGGCGGCGGCTGGTGGCGTTGGGTTACGACCGTGACCTGCGGCTGGTCCGCGAGGGCGACCACCTGGCGGCGCGACCGATGCGGGTGACAGTCACTGACGCCGATCACACGATGATCACTCGCCACGGCGACACTCTCACCGTGCCTGAGGGCGTCCTGCTCGATCTCGGGGCCACCGCGAAGGCTGCGGCTGCCGACATCGCCGCGGACCGGGTGGCTGCCGAACTCGGTGGCGGTGTGCTGGTCAACCTCGGTGGCGACCTCACCGTGCGCGGCGACACCCCCGAGGGCGGCTGGCAGATCCGCATCGACGACGGTCCGGATCAGCCCGCCACTCAGATCGGGCTGGTCGGTGACTGTGCGGTCGCCACCTCCAGCACGTTGCAACGGCGCTGGCGTTCACCGGACGGCCAAGTGGTGCATCACATCCTCGATCCGCGATCGGGTGCACCCGCACCCACCCGGTGGCGCACGGTCACCGTGGTGGCGCGTCGTTGCGTGGACGCCAACACCCTGACCACCGGCGCCATCGTGAAGGGCGACGCCGGTCTGGCGTGGGTGCAGGGCAGTGGGCTTGCGGCGCGGCTGGTGGGCAACGACGGCTCGGTGATCGGTGTGGGCGGCTGGCCCGACGAGCAGGAGCAGGCCGCATGATCAGCAACGAAGCCCTGTGGGCGTTGGGCCGCGGCACCGGCATCACCGCGCTGGTGATGCTGACGGTGTCGATGGTGCTCGGCGTGCTCACCCGATCGGGTCGTCCGATGCTGGGTCTGCCCCGATTCGGGGTGCTCTCGGTGCATCAGTTCGCCTCGCTGGCCGCCACTGCGCTCATCGCACTACATGTGACCACGCTGGTCATCGACCCGTACGCGCAGCTGGACCTGGTGGATGTCATCATCCCGTTCGGCGGCAGCTACGAGTGGTTGTGGGTGGGCTTGGGCACCCTGGCTCTCGATCTGATGATCGTGCTGGTGGTCACCGCTCTGCTACGACATCGTCTGGGCCACCGAACTTTTCGGGTCGTGCACTGGGCCGCCTACGCGTTGTGGCCAATTGCGCTGGCCCACGGGATGGGCAGTGGCACCGACGCAGGCACGGTATGGATGATCGCCATCGACATCGCGTGCATCGCCCTGGTGGTTTCCGCGATCGCCCTGCGCCTGCGGGCCGACTTCACCGAGTTCAGCGACAACCGAAAGGTGGCTCTGCGATGACCATCTCACCCACCCGCCCGTTCGCCGTTGACAGCGCAGCTACGGCGGCACCCTCGACCCATCCACGACTGCTGACCGGCGCCGGCGACGATCTTGATTCCCACCAGCGCATCTACGGCCCGCGCCGAGCTGCCGACCCTGGTGAGTTGCTTGATGCGATCGATGCCTCTGGTCTGTCGGGACGTGGCGGCGCGGCATTCCCTGCGGCCCGAAAGTTGGCTGCCACCATGAAGTCCGGTGCATCGGCACGTATCCGGCCGGTGGTGGTGGCCAATGGTGCCGAAGGGGAACCGTTGAGCCGCAAAGATGCGGTGCTGTTGGCCCAGTCACCGCATTTGGTGCTCGACGGCCTGGCCGCGGTGGCGTCAGCGGTGGGCGCAAACACCGGATACCTGTGTGTGCCAACAGCATCGGTAGATCGGATGCGTGCGCTGATCGCCCACCGCCAAAGCACCGGATGGGATGGGTTGCCGGTGCAGGTGGTGGGCACTGCGGGTCGGTTCGTCGACGGCGAGACCAGTGCCATCGTCGACCTCATCGAGGGCGGACCGGGACGGCCTCGGGATCGCCGGGTGCCCACGGCCCGATCGGGGGTGCAGGGTGCTGCGACGTTGGTGCACAACGTGGAGACGTTGGCGCACATCGCGGTGATCAACCGCAATGGCGCGCAGTGGTTCCGGGGGCGCGGCACCGCGCAGGAGCCGGGCACCATGCTGGCCACGGTCAGCGGGGTGGACGGTGTCGACGGGGTGTTGGAGGTGGACCTCGGGGTGCCGCTGGCGGTGCTGTTGCACGGGGCCGCCGGCGTGGACGCAAGCCGGGTGCGGGCGGTGTTGGTGGGCGGATTCCACGGCACCTGGGTGGACGGGCGACACGTTGCGCAGGCGCGGTTGTCGCGAGAGTCGCTGTCGTACTTGGGTGCCGCGCCTGGGGCGGGTGTGGTCCGCTATCTGCTGCGCGGCGAGTGCGGGCTACACGCGACCACCCAGATCGTCGACAATCTGGCCGATCAGAGCGCCCGCCAATGTGGACCATGCATGTTCGGCCTACCCAGCCTGGCGCGCAGCACCGCAGAGCTGTTGGCCCACGGCGGGCTGGACCGGGCTGCGCACGTGCGGCGCCTGGCCGACACCGTCGACGGACGGGGTGCCTGCGCGCACCCGGACGGTACCGCAGCCATGGTCCGCTCGGCGCTGGCCGTGTTCGCCGACGACATCGACGCCCACGGCCGCGGCTACTGCAGGAGAAACCGATGACCCGCAACCGATCCCACGCCCCACGTCTGCACATCGATTGGACCCGCTGCGATGGCCGCGGATCATGCACCGAACTGCTGCCCCACACCCTCGACCGCGACGAATGGGGCTACCCGATGGCCCGCACCGGCGAACGCGAACCAACGGTCGCCGAGTCCGATCGACGCCACGTGAACCGTGCGGTGAAAGCCTGCCCACTACTGGCGTTACGCGTGGTCGACTGACCGTGCCAGGCGAGGAAGTTGGCGTCTGCGTGGGACAGGTCTGACGTCAGCGTTCGTCGGCACGCGCGGATGCAAGGGAGAACGCCCAGCGGCCGAAATGAGTAGGCGCTGAACGAAACTTTCTGCGATCGTCACGGACATGCGTTTCAATGATTTCGAGAGTGGGCTCGATCGCTTCCACAGACTGGCTGAGCACTCTTGGAAGCCGTGGGACGGGACGTGGGACAACGTTGGTGGAGCGGCCCCGCCAGATCAGTGGGTCGCAGCGGTTGCTGCTGTCTCCAGGGATATAGAGAGCGTTCTTATCCCTGGGATAAAAGTAGATCCCCGAGAGATGGTGTGGCTGCTGTCGATATCACGGCGTCTTGGATTGATCATGGTGGAGTTACGTCCCGACCGAAACTTGGATGGTCATTCATTCATCATGACCGACGAGGCTGGCGAGCTTGATCGCACGACAGTTTCTGCCACATGCTGGCTCGCATACCTGATCCAGGATGGACTTGCTGGTCGTCATCACGTTCTTTGGCCCGAGGTGCAGGGACGGGTTCTTCGTCCCACCCTGCGCGAAGGACGCGCAGCCTGGATGCTCTCGCACAGCAACGGCGCCATCGAAATCGGCAGCTTGACCCAGACACCGCAATGGTCACGTAACAGTGGTGAGCCGAGGAAGTGACACGAAGTAGGAGGTGTCGATGTTGAATATGAGGTAATAGAGAATCCCGCAGCAGACGATGGCTGTCGCCACATAAATCGCTGCCGACATGCGTAAAGCCCGTGAAAAGAGTAGCACCAGGCCGGGAAGAGCGATCACCAACGCAGCACCAAGCCAGACGAGGAAATAGCCCATCGGAGGAGAGAACAAGTCGCTTGACGGCCCAATCGCTGGCATCTGCGGATGTGCCATACGGAGGATTTCAGTCCCTATGGGAATATAGGTCGCGCTGGTCAGCACACCGAGAACCAAGCCCCTGATCGCAACAAATTCGTTTCCAACGTCTTTGTCGCGCCACCGGAAACTCGACATCATTTCCTCGGGCTCGAGCCAGTAGCGTGCCGACGTGTGGCCACTACGTCACCACCTCCGACTGAGAAATTGTTCAACGGTGCCTTCATCGGTACATCGGCTGGGTGTCCCACGGCGAGGCGTTCATGATGTCGAGATCAGCGCGCTCCACAAGGCGCGCGATCACCGGCACGTCAGCCCCGATACCCGCCCAATGTGAGTCGGTGTCGCAGGCGATGAACCAAGCATGGTCAGCGGGCCAGACCATCGCGGGCGGGTTGAGAAAGATCGTGGGCCCAGTCGCGGGCGCATCGGCCCAGGATTGCGCATCCGCGACACTGCCGGAGTACAGCTGATACTGCCGGTTCGGGACGCGAAAGGTTCGCGTTCCGGAGATGCACTGCGTTACACCATGATATCCCGACCACACCGCAAAATAGCACCGCTCAGGAGTGCTTGTTGCGTCGGCCAACACTGCGCACAGCTCGGCCATCAGGCGTCCTTCTTGCTCCCCGCGGTGTCTATAGTCGGACGGGGCTGCATCACGGATCATTTGCCCGTGGAATTCTGGGTCGGGGAGAAACCGCAGCCGCGCATAGGCGCCAAACCCTCCCGGGCCGAACGTCACCAGGCGTGTCCATGGCGAGTCACTTTCAAAGATCCAGTCCGCGGGCGAAGAGCTCTCAGCAATCGTGACAGCCATATCGATATGAACTCCTTCCAGGCAGGAATATCGCCGCGAGGCATAGCTGTGGACCTAGATACCCTGACATAAAAATTCCTGGTAAGTGGTTATAGCCGCGGCCAATCGGCTCACAGTACTCTGAAGAGCCCCTTCTCATCCTGCTCTGTCGGAGCCTACAAAGCCACTGTTCGCGCGGACCCCACGACCGCTCAGACTGCTGCCGGCAGAGCTGCATGCACTCGGCGAGCTGGGCGCGGCCCACCGACGACACAGGACACCGAAGCGTGTGCGCCCAGTCTCATCGGTTTCCTGTATGGCGGTTTAGCACCCGTTTCACCCAAGTACCGCCGTGCGGCTCATCGGGTGGTTCACCGAGCGCACCGTCACCACTCAGCCCGCGACCGAGACGACGCCGCCACATCAACGCGGAATCGCTGCGACGCTGAGTACTTCGGCACTATAGAAGCTGGTCAGGGTCTTGGGCAGCCAGGCAAGCGGTACAGTCCGCAGGGTGCGCCCATCGACCAGCGAGTACTCGATGTAGCGGGGCGTCGAGTCTTTGGTGACCACGGCGACGATGCCGTTGCCCACGTTCGCTATCCGGGCCTGGCGTGCGTCCGGTATCGACCACTCGAATCGGACGGTGCCCTCCGACCCGTCTGCCGCGACCGAAAGCATCTCTCCAGCAGTATTGATCCAGTACAGCCGGTCATTGTGCAAAGTGAGCGTATCGCGCATCGCGGCACCAACTCGACCAGGCACTGTGACTGGCTTTTCAGTCGACATCCCGGTGCGGAGATCGTTGGACACGAGCGTGAGTACGGCAGACGCTTCGGATGCGCTGGTCGCGGGCGGATAGGAGAACAGATTCACCATCATTCCACCTCGTTTCCAGCACACGCCTCTCCGGGAAACTGGGGAAACCTCGATCGACTGCTCCCACGTCCGGAGCAGCGTCGGCCGGGTTCCTCGGGTCGTTGTGAAGAAGCCGTTCGTCGCGCGGGTCGGGACACGGCGTGGCGAATTTATGTCCTCGGCAACCACGTAGGCGCGGTCTCCGCATTGGGACACCGACCGAACATAACCTTCGAATCGACCATGCGTCAGTTGCGACGGCCCGGCCGAGTTGTCGGCGACGACATAATCGTTGCGATACCCGGTTGCCGGACCATCAGGTTTAGCCGTGTTGAACCACAGAGTCGATGTACCGGTTGTCTCGTCGATTGCACCAGCCTGACCCATATTCTCGTTGATCGATACCTTTTGCATCCCACCCGTGGTGAACTCGTACACCGCATCGCCGGTCGTGGCCACCACTCGATCCTTCGACGCGTATACCATCGGCGAATACATCAGCGCACCCGTCTTGCTTCCCACTACCTTCCCGGCCGCATCAAACGCAATAATGTACGTCGACGCCGGCCTCGGGGTCGGTTCTGCCTCGATCCCCACCGCCAACACCGCAACCGCAGACGCAGGCAGCGAAGTCAACTCGTCACCCGGAGCATCCGCAGTCACCTGACATGCCGAGGCCACAACCAACACCGACACCGACAACGTAAGAACCAGCCGCAAACGCTTCGCCTTGTTGGGCGTAGATGCGAGAGAATTGGTTGAAGAATTAGCCATCAGTACGCCGTCGCATCCGGTGCATCACGAATGTCACGAGGATAAACACCCCATCCACCGTCTCCATCGATATCTACCTTGCCGCCTGTCGCATTCATGTACGCCGCCCATACGAGCTGCGAGCAGTTGTAAGTGTTGCCCAGCGCCCTCTTCTCCCAGTCGCGACGATTAAACGCGAAGTTCTTGTTGTATCCCGAGCCCTCCTTCAACAGCGCATACTCTGCCGCAAGAGCCCGGGTCTCATTGCTCGCGTGAACATACATCAATCTTGGGTTATGGACACGCGCTTCCGATGCCAGCTTTCGCTGGACTCCTCGAGTCGGGTCTAGGGCCTTAACAGTTTCTTTGGTTGAAACGAAAATGCCCATGTGTCCGTGCTCGAACTGAAAGTTTCCGACTACCTGCGCTGCATCAGAATAGAAGAGATCACCAACCCCACGCGCCTCTGGAATTGCAACAAGCTCCGACGGGTCATGCACCAGCGTGCTAGTTGATGCATTTTTCTCTGCCAGCGCCTGTTCGACTACAGTAGCGATTGCCGTCGCGGCCGAGCTTGCAGCAGCGGCGGCGTCACGGAGTACTTCTTCGGGCGTAGTACCCTCATTAAACTTAGAAAGTTGCACGGTCTTTGGGCCAGCTGCCTTAATGCTACCATTTTGGAAAGACTGATCGACAGTCACACCACCGTCAGACGACGAAAAGTTGCCGATTGGATATCCATAGCGACTACGCTCATATCTCACATCACCCCACACCTTATAAACTCTATCGACGATGGGGAACGCGCCGCTTGTTGCTGACCAGTAGATAGCACCGTTCTGGAAATTGTTGAACCGACCCTTCCCATCCGGGGTCACCGTCTCATCCGTGACCGGAAAGCCCAACGCATTCGTCTGCGCGCCGATCGCCCGATACTTGTCCCGGATCGCACCCTGCACATTATGCGTCCCCGTCGGAATACTGTAAAACAACGTCGTCCCCTGGAACTCCTGACGACGACCATCCAACCCACCCAGCGGAATCTCATCCGTCGTCGGATACTTCATGAAGCCACCCTCGAACCCGTACTGGCCCCACTTCGTCAAAAAATCATGCGCCATCGGATGCGCATCCGTCACAGCAGTCCAATAAATGTTGCCACCCAAAAACTCTGACCGCTTCCCCACCCGATCTGGGTTCGTCAACTCACTGGTCTTCGGGAACAACAAGAATCCATTCGGGCCACCCGTCTGGTTGTACTTGTCCCGAATCCGGCCACACACCTCAAACGGCGCCGGCCAATACACCTGACACCCCGCCGTCACCGCAGCCGTCGCCAACGACGTGGAGACGACAGCCAGATTCGCCTCCAACACCTCCGCCCGATCAGCATCAGCCTTCGTAAACGGCTTCGGCACGCTCTCACAATCCGACCGCATCTTCCCCCGCACCACACTCCGATGCGGATTACGCGTCGGAGACCACCGCACCCCCTTCCGCGTACCCGTCGCACACCCCACCACCGGCGGACCAGACGGAGCCGGCGACACCACTGGAGGGGAATCCACAGACGGCGACGGCGAACCCGGCGACACAGGAACATCCGACGGCGGCGGAACATCCGCCGTGTCAGGAGAAACAGGCGAACCCGGCGTGCCAGGAGAATCCGGCGACACCGGGGAATCCGGCGACTGATCAGGAGACGACGACACCGGAGGCGCAGACGGCGGCACCGGATTAGCGCCCGCTACACCCACCCCCACCGACAACCCCACACAGACCGCAGACCGCAGACCGCAGAACCAATCTCACGCCAACCACTTTCAGTCGTACCCCCAACCAATCCCCACGCCGAACCGGACACACCACCAGGGGCTAGCACCGGCCAAAGACCGCAATGTCGGTAAAGGGTGATTTGCCAAGGTGGGATCTCCAACCGGCGCGCGAGCCCAGCAAAGTAGTGCGTTCGTGCAGACGTATGGGCACAATGACTGCCATGCGCTCCATCTGGAAAGGCGACCTCAGCTTCGGCCTGGTGAACGTGCCGGTCAAGGTGTACTCGGCCACCGAGTCCCACGACCGCACCAGCCACCAGGTGGCCACTGACGGCACCCGCATCCGGTACCGCCGAGTGAAGGAGGGCACCGACACCGAGGTCGAGTTCTCCGAGATCGCCAACGCCTACGAGAGCGAGTCGGGCGAGATGGTGATCCTCACCAAGACCGATCTCGCCGAGCTCCCAGTCCAGAAGAGCCCCGAGGTGGCGATCACCGGCTTCGTCCCGGTCGATCAGGTCGACCCGATCTACTTCGACAAGCCCTACTACCTGGAGCCTGCGTCCAAGTCGTCCAAGGCGTACGTGTTGATGCGCGATGCGCTGGCGCAGACCGAAAGGCTGGCGATCGCCACCTTCACCCTGCGCAGCCGCACCCGGCTGGCCGCGCTGCGGGTGGTCGACGACGTGATCACCCTGCAGACCCTGCTGTGGCCCGACGAGGTTCGCCAGCCCACGTTCGGGTTCCTCGACGACACCCCCGAGATTCGGCCCCAAGAACTGGAGATGGCCGCCTCCCTGATCGAGAGCATGGCCGGCGACTTCGACCCCACCCAGTACGAGGACACCTACCAGCTGGAGCTGTCCAAGCTGATCGAAGCCAAAGCCCAAGGCACTGAAGCGTTCCCGGTCGCCGAGACCACCACTACCGAGGACGAGGACTCCGAGGTGGCCGACCTGTTGGCCGCGTTGCGCGCCTCGGTACGCGACCGCACCGGCAGCGCTCCCGCCGTCGCCGACACCCCCGCCGCTGCACCGGCAAAGAAGGCCGTGGGGGCCAAGTCCGCCGCCAAGAAGGCAGCTGCGAAGAAGGCCGCAACCACCACCGCACCGACGAAAAAGGTTGCCGCCAAGAAGGCGTCGGTCAAGAAGGCTGTCTGAGGCAACGCCTCAAATCGCTGACAGTGTCGCGGCGACGATGGTCGCCGCGACAAGCAGAGTGGTCGCCTGGAACGCAGCAACCGTCGTCGACCCCGCTTCCTGAGCCTCAGCGATCGTGTGTCGTCGCGTCAGCAGGCGGTTGCCGATCCATCGCACCAGATACAACAGCACGACGGCCGTTGCGGCGGTGAGGAAGAACCAACCGAACGCCTCCACCCAACCATCGATGTCCCCGGCCACCCCGACTCGCGTGACCACGCTGGCCGAGACCAGCACGGCCGCCAGTTCGATTCCAGCCGCCAGGTTCCCATCGCGGAGCCGAGCACGCAGATCGTAGGAGGTGACCGCCTCGTGCAGCCAGTACACCCCCATCACAAACGCCAGACCCAGCACGTAGAACACCACCGTGGACGACACGGTCATCACCCACGAGTTACCGTCACCGGTGAGAGAGCCGTTGAGCAACAATCCGATCCCGATGTAGAAACCTGCCTCAACCACACCCACCGCTCGGTTGTCGGCCAGCAACAGCTCCCGGTTGGCCACTTTCGGGAACAGCACCCAGTCGACGAAGAAATAGGCAAGCAGCAACGCCGTGAACACCCAGGCGCCCTCGATCAGCAGAGTTCGGGCCGACGGCCACAGGTTGCCCACGTCGAACTGCCCTATCACCGCCAGCATCGCGATCGGTTGCGCCACCAGCAATCCGACTCGCTGGGCCAGGTAGGCCACATTGCCCTTGACGAAGAGCTCATCCCAATCGTCGAACGGGGTGATCCAGTCCAGCACCCGCCACAGCAGGCCGATGTAGAACAGCAGCACCGCGACGATCACCAGAGCGCGGACCAGATCAGGGAAGAACGAACTCATGACTCACTCTCAGTGGCGGCCGCCGATACGACGGAATCAGCAGGTGCGTAGCGCAATTCGCCGTCGCTGATGCTGTGCGGCACGAAATTGGCAAAATCATCGGTGACCGGCGACGTGCTCTCCCGGATACCCATGCCCGCCGGTTCACCGTCGACCATCCACAGCCCCAACACCGGATGCACGGGTTCACTGGCTGCGGTGCGGAACTCAGGAGGTAGCGCCAAGTTCTGGATGATGAACCCTTCGCCGCCGTACTCGCGGTCGATGACCGGGACCACCAGCTTCCCGTCGGCGTCGACCAGGCTGAGGTTGGCACCCTCACGGCTGAGCAGTGGTTTGCGCGCGTATCCGGTCGACATCGGCGGGGCATCTGACTCGAAGTAGCTGGGGATGAGGAACTTCGACCGAGGATCATCAGCGAAACGTGCCCACAGCACCGCCAGCAAGCCCTTGTTGCTCCACAGCATCTTGTATGGCGGCTCGATCCATACTGTTCCACCGGTGTAGGTGCCGTCGGGACTGCGGCGGCCCACGGTGGCCATGTCGGCAAACGCCGCCGGACCAAAACGCTCCTCCACCATGAACTCCCACGGATAGAGCTTGAAGATGACGTCGATGTGGCGGTCGGCCTCGTCATAGAAGCGCCCGTCGTCACCCAGCACGATGTCTTCCATCTCGATGGTGGCCGTGTCGAATCCGGCTGCGGCACAGGCGTCCCGAAGCAGCAGCGTGTTCATCTCGTCCTCGAACGACCCCTGCCCCGCCCCGATGGCGAAATGCACTGTGGGCACGCCCAATCCGTATCGATCGCCCAATCCACGCAGGTTGCGACGCCATGCATCGACCAGCATCTCGTAGATCAGGTTCCACTGGTCGCGCCCGTGACCAGTCTGCTCCAACCACAACCACTGGATGGTTGCCGACTCGACCAGACTCGTGGGGGTGTCGGCGTTGAACTCGTAGAGCTGCGGCACACGCAATGCTGGGTCGGGATGGTCCAGACCGCCGAACCGGAAGTCGAAGCGTCCGTAGATGCTGCCGAACGCGGGCTCAGGATCCCACGACGCGATCACCTGATCGTGCGCGTAGGCCGGTATCCCGATCTGGCTCAACACATCTCGATTGGCTGGGTCGGTCATCCAGTCGCCGGCCTCGACGCACATGTCGAACACGCAGCGAGCTGCTTCTTCGAGCAACTCGATCTCGGCCAGGGTGAACGAGTAGTAGACGCCTTCGCGCCAGTAGTGATGGAACGGGTCCGATGGATCGGTTTCGCGGGTGTAGACCAGCCCCTGCGACTGCACCAGCGCAGTCCAATCGGGACGCTGGGCGCAGGTCAGTCGTCTCATCCCCCGTTGCTCGACGAGCCCGACCGGCTCTTCGACGAGTTGGAGCTGCTCTCCGACGATCCGAACCCGCCCGAGTTGCGTCGCGTGGTGCCGTCGGCCCGGGTGTCGGTGCTGCCGGTCGCCGAGCCCCGCTGGGTACCGTCCCCGCTGCGGGTCGCCCCCAACGCCGACTGCGGCGAAGCCATGAGCCGACGGGACTTCGCCTTGGTGACATCGAGGGCCGAACCGCGCACGAGGTTCTTCGCGTAGGGCCCGCGCACGTAGTAGTAGGTGTGCCCGACACCGCCGAAGGAGTCGCCGTAACTGTCGTCATCGCAGTAGATGTTGTCGACCACCTGGTCGTTCTCATCCACGCAGTACTCGTTGTCGGCACTGGAAGAGCTGAACGAGCTGCAGCCGCCCAGCGCCAACGTCGCCGCAGCACCCAGCGCAGCCACCCCGGTCATCCGTCCACGCACGTCCTGTCGACCTCCTGATCAAAGGAAGACTCGACTATAGCCCGTACGCCTGGCCAGGAGCGACTACGTGGTGCCACCTCGCTTGGCGTCGCCGAAAGCCTCGTCGCGTTCACGCACCGCCTGCCGGAATCCGACTGTGGCGCTGCGGTTCTGGAACGCATAACCCTCGCGGGTGTGCCGGGAGATGCCGTCGAACACCGTGGAGATCAACGCCGAGTTGGCAATGCCCTGGGCATGCAACGCACTGTTGAGCGCCAGTTTCACCATGATCAACTGATTGATCGGCATCAGCGCGATCCGCGCCACGTACTCCTCCACCCGCGCGTCCAGCTCATCGACGGGAGCCGAGTCGATGGCCAAGCCCCAGTCGACCGCCTGCTTCCCGGTGATGCAGTCACCGGTGAACAACAGCCGCTTGGCGCGTTGATCGCCGATGCGGTGCGCCCACAACCCGGTCGAGGGCACCCCCCACACCCGGGTGGGCGGATAGCCGATCTTGGTGTCATCGGCGGCGATGATCTGATCGCAGTGCAGTGCGATGTCGGTGCCACCGGCCACACAGAATCCATGCAGCTTGGCCACCACCGGCTTGTTGGCATGCAGCAGGCTGGCGAAACCGCGGGAGAAACGGCTCATCATCGCGTAGTCGACCATCGGGTCCCACTGCTGCTGCGGGTTGTGGTTGCTGGCCTGCATGCGCGGGTCCAGCACCGTGCCCTCTTGGCTGACGGTGAAACCTCGTGTGTCGGGGCGTTGGCTGCGTTCGGCGAACGCCCCCAGGTCATAACCACCGCAGAACCCCTTGCCGCGACCCGAGAGCAGCATCACGTGCACGCGTGGGTCGATGTCGGCGGCCTCCACCGCCGCTGTCAGATCCAGCGGGGTGTCGGAGGTGATGGCATTTCCCTGCGCGGGACGGTTGAAAGTGATGCGCGCGACGCGTCCGGTCACCCGATAGGTCAGCGTGGGAAAGTCCAGCTCATCGGGCGGTGTGGTGTCCGCGACCGCCGCAGCGTGCGGGTCGTGGCCCGATTCGGCCCCCTCCCGCCAGGCGGCCGGACGCGAGCCCGAGGCGAAGTGGTCAGCGGACATGACGATCCCTGGTCATGCCGATCACCGTAACGTGGTGGCATGAGTGACGAACCCGGGTTGGACGGCCCCGCGATCGGCGAAGGTGCCGTGGTGGTCACCACCGACGGGCCCGTCACCCTGATCGGGCTCAACCGGCCGCAGGTGCGCAACGCCGTGGATCGGCACACCGCCGAGGCTCTCGCCCAAGCGTTTCGGGCGTTCGACGCCGACCCGGATGCGAGCGTCGCCATCCTGCATGGACACGGCGGAACCTTTTGCGCCGGAGCCGATCTCGGCGCGATCGCCAGCGGTGATGCGTCTCGAGTCAACCGTTTCGAGCCCGACGGCGACGCGCCGATGGGTGTGTCGCGGATGGAGCTGAACAAGCCGGTGATCGCCGCCATCGACGGGCACGCGGTGGCCGGTGGTCTGGAGCTGGCGATCTGGGCCGACCTGCGGGTGGCCGACGAAGACGCTGTCCTCGGGGTGTTCTGTAGGCGTTGGGGGGTGCCTTTGATCGACGGCGGCACCGTGCGGCTACCCCGGCTGATCGGGGAGAGCCGCGCATTGGACCTCATCCTTACCGGACGGCCGGTCGATGCGGCCGAAGCGCTGGCGATGGGCCTGGTCAACCGGGTGGCCCCACGCGGCACCGCCCTGGCGAGTGCCCGCGAACTGGCCCACCAACTGGCCGCGTTCCCGCAGACCTGTTTGCGCCACGATCGACTGTCGGTGCGCCAACAGGCCGGCCTCGACCTGCCCGCCGCCCTGGCCAACGAGATCCGCCACGGTGCGGTGTCGTTGAGCGACGGCGCGCTCGCCGGGGCAGCCGCGTTCGCCGCCGGCGCCGGTCGACACGGATCGTTCACCGAGACGGCCTCGACATGACCGCAACCCAACGCGACGGCGATCAGCAGGCCACCACCCCACCCTCGGCCACCCAGCCCACCGCGCCCGCGGCCACCGCGACCGATGCCGCGAAACGGCGCCCCATCACCGCGATCGAGGCCGCCGAGGCGGCCGCGTTTGCCGACGTGGCCGCCGCCATCTGTGTGCTCTCTCGGGTGCTGCCCATCGCCGGGGCAGCCACGCTGGTGGCCGCCATCCCGTTCGCGCTGTTGGGGTCGCGTCGACGGCTGCGGGTGTGCGTGCTGGCCGGGGTCACCGGGTGGATCGTGGCGTTGCTGTTCGGCGGATACGGCACCGCCAACATGGTGTTGTGGTCGGCGGTGATGGGGTGCTTCTGCGGTATCGCGATCCGGCGAGAGTGGAAGGTCGGCACCATGATCGGGGTCGGCGTGATCGGGGTGGCGATACCGGTGGCCGCGTTCACCACCGGCGTGCTCGCCATCTTCGCCGACTACCGGCAACTGGTCTTCGACAACATCCGCAACGGCCTGCGCGGTCTGGCGCGAGCCCTGTCCAACGGCGGCTACGTGTCGGTGGACGGCTTCAACGATGCCGTCGACACGGCATTACGTGCCTGGCCCATCACCATCTCGGTGGCCACGCTGGTGGGAACGCTGCTGTCACTGTTGTTCACCTATCTCTTCGCCGCGCCACCCACCCGTTCCCTCACTCGTCGCCTCGGGGTGCCCCACGATGGTCGACTGGTCGCCGACACCGGGGTGGTGGCCCCGGTCCCGCTCTCGTTGCGCGACATCTCCGTCACCCACCCCGGTGCTGCGGCGCCGACCATCGCCGGTATCGACGCCGACATCGGCGTGGGTGGGCTGGTGGCCGTGGCCGGACGAAACGGGGCCGGCAAATCCACGCTCGTACAGATCATCTCTGGTCGCGAACCCACCTACGGGTTCATCCGCCGCGCCGGTGACCCCGGTCTCGGGGCACCCGGCGGCACCGCTGTCATCGGACAACGCCCCGAGACCAGCGTGCTGGGCCTGCAGGTGGGCGACGACCTGGCGTGGGGGGCACAGAACCTCACTCCGGGGATGTCGCGGGCATTGCTGGACCGGGTGGGGCTGTCGGTGTCGCTGGACGCCGAGACCGCACGCCTGTCCGGCGGCCAGTTGCAGCGACTGGCCATCGCCGGGGCGATGGGACGTAACCCGGGTCTGCTGATCAGCGACGAGAGCACCTCGATGATCGACGGCACCGGACGGGTGCAGTTGATGAAGCTCTACCGCGATGTAGCCGACCACGGCACCACCGTGGTCCACGTGACCCACGATCCCCGCGAACTGGCGGTGGCCGATCAGACGATCGTCGTGCCCGGCGGCGGCGTGGAGATCGACCGGGCCACCCGCACCGACACCGGCGCCCCCACCGCCACCCGGTTCGCCGTGCGCGGCGGCCGGGTTGATCTGCGGGGCGTGGGATTTGCACACGACAGTGGAACCCCCTGGCACCGTGAGGTTCTCGCCGACGTGTCGATGACCATCCACCCCGGCCAGACTGTGGTGATCACCGGCCCCAACGGCGCCGGGAAGACCACGCTGGCCCGTCTGATCGCCGGTATCGAGCGCCCCGATTCCGGCACCATCACACTCGACGGCGAACCCGTGCGCAACGACCGCACCGGTGCGCTGTTCGGCCATCAGTTCGCGCGCCTGTCGTTGGTGCGGGCGCGGGTACGCGACGACATCTGCGACGCCGCCGGAGTCGACTCCGCCTCCGGGAAGCTGGTGCACGAGGCACTGCGTGAGCTGGGACTCGACCCGTGGGCCATCGCCGAGATGCGGGTCGATCATCTCAGCGTCGGACAGCAACGTCGGGTGGCGCTGGCCGGGTTGCTGGCCGCCAAACCACGGGTGTTGGTGCTCGACGAACCGCTGGCCGGTCTGGACGAGGCATCCCGAGCGGCCATGGTCGACGCGTTGGCGCGGGTGCGCGCATCGGGGACCACCCTGGTGATCGTCACCCACGACCTCGGTGAGCTGGCCACTATCGCAGACCGCGCCATCGAGGTGACCCCGTTGGGGCCCAAGCCCATTCCGCCGGGACGACGATCCAAGGCCACCCTGTTCTCGGCCGTGGGTCGGGTGTTGCCGCGTGAGTCGCCGGCCCGCAGCCTGTGGGTGGGCACCAAGGTGTTCGGGTTGGTGGCGACCGCTCTGATGTTCGGGATCTCCCCATCGTGGATCACCGTGGGTATCGGTGCTGCCATCGCCGCGGTGTGGACGGCGGCCGGTCGCATCCCGACCGCCGCGCTACCCCGGCTGCCGTGGTGGCTGGTGGGCGTCACCCTGATCGGCGCGGTGTTCACCGCGCTGGGCGGCGGATCACCGTTCGTCACCATCCTGGGCGTCAAGCTGGGCCTGGGCGGGGTGAACACGTGGGGCATCCTCATCTCCATCACCGTGCTGTCCTTCTACCTGTCGCTGCTGTTCTGCTGGACCACGCCGATGGTCGAGGTGCCCGCGTTCGGGCAACGCGTGGTCGGGTGGGGCCGGCGGGTGGGGTTGCGCCTGCAGGCGGTAGCGGTGGCCGTCACGGTGTCACTTCGGTTGCTACCCTTCATGATCGGCGATTTTCGGGCGCTACTGCAGGCCGTGGGTCAGCGTCGCGCGCCTGGGAAACGTACGGTGCAGCGTCGGCTGGAAGAAGCTGCGGCGGCCATGGCCATCGCGTGCGCGTTGGCCGCGCAGAACGCTCGCGAGGTCGCGGCATCAATGGACAACCGCGGCGGCATCGGCGTGGTGGCGCGGGCCGATCGACGCCCCGCCGCGCGCGACCTGATGGTCATCGGTGTCATGGTGGCGGTGGTGGTCCTCGGCATCGTCGTCGGATGACCTCCACACCTGTCGTCGGCCGATGGCAGGTGGTACGAAGAGTCCATGGTGGTTGACGAGACGAATGACTCACACGTGCCCGCGCGCTCCGTCGACGTGGTGATCGTGGGGGCCGGGTTGTCCGGGATCAACGCGGCCTACCGACTGCAGGAACGCAACCCCGGCCTCAGCTACGTCATCGTCGAGAACCGTGAGCGGATCGGCGGAACCTGGGACCTGTTCCGATACCCGGGCGTACGCTCGGACAGCGACATCTACACGCTCAGTTACCCATTCAAGGCATGGGACGGTCGCAAAGCCATCGCCGACGGGGCCGACATCCGGCAGTACCTCGTCGATGTGGCCACCGAGAACGGCATCGACCGGCACATCGAGTACGGCGTGAAGGTGACCGCCGCACAGTTCGACTCCCGCACCGACCGCTGGACGGTCGACGCCACGGTGTCGGGTACGCCAACGCAGTTTCGGACCCGGTTCCTGTACCTGTGCACCGGGTACTACGACTACGAGCAGGGACACGCACCAGACTTCGACGGGCTCGCCGACTTCACCGGCACGGTGGTGCACCCACAGTTCTGGCCCGAGGACCTCGACTACGCGAGCAAGAAGGTGGTGGTGATCGGCAGCGGCGCCACCGCCATCACCCTGGTGCCGTCGCTGTCCCGCGAGGCCGCGCTGGTGACCATGCTGCAGCGCTCACCCACCCACATCTCGGTGCTCCCGTCGGTGGACAAACGCGCTCAGCTGTTGCGAAAGTACCTGCCCACCATGGCCGCTCACCGGATGGCTCGATGGATGAACACCGTGCTCAGTCTCGGGTTCTACTTCTACTGCCGTCGGTTTCCCGCCCGAGCACGCGCGCGGCTACGAGGGTTGGCGTTGCGGTTCCTGCCCGCAGGCTTCGACGTCGACACCCACCTCAACCCCAGCTACCAGCCGTGGGATCAGCGCCTGTGTGTGGTACCCGATGCCGATCTGTACCGGGCCATCCGCGCAGGCAAGGCAGACATCGTCACCGACACCATCGACCACTTCGACGCGACCGGCATCGCCCTGAGCTCCGGTGCTCATCTCGACGCCGACATCGTGGTGATGGCGACCGGCTTGAAAATCCAAGCGTTCGGCGGCATCACGCTGGCGGTGGACGGTGTGACGGTCGATCCGCACGAACGCTTCCTGTACCGGGGGCGAATGTTGGAGGGGGTGCCGAACTTCGCTTGGATCTTCGGCTACACCAACGCATCGTGGACGCTGCGCTCGGACATGACCGCCCGGTCGGTGGCAGAGCTGTTGGACTACATGGATTCTCACGGTTACACCCACGCCTACCCCGACCGCAACGGCAAGTCCATACCCGAACTGCCCATGGTCGACCTGCAGTCCGGATACATCCAACGGGCCGCCGACGTGTTGCCGAAGTCGAGCACCGAGCGACCCTGGAAGGTGGGGGCCAACGTGTTGCTGGATTACATCGATCACCTCCGCGGCCAGGTGACCGACTCGATGACCTTCGGTCGAGTGACCACGCCCGCCACCGCCGATCGTTGACCACCCGTCGAGTGGGCGGAAAACCCCGTCGACTGGGCGGAAGTTGACGTCGAGTGGGCGGAAAACCCCGTCGGTTGGGCGGAAAACGACGTCGGCTGGGCGGAAAACCCGGTCGACTGGGCGGCAACCTCTGCGGCCAAGCGACTTTCGACGGCTGTGGGCCGCCTACTCGATCACCACGCTGGGCAGCGCCATCGGTGCAGGCGCGCTGGGTCTGGTCGCGATCCTGGTACTCCACGCACCGGCCTGGCAGGTCTCCACGCTGGCGGCGGCTCCACTGCTCGTGGCGGCGACGGTCGCGCTGCCGCTGGGCCCGTGGATCGAGTTCCAACGCAAACGACCACTCATGATCGGCGCTGACATCGCCGGGTTCGTCACGCTCATCTCGGTTCCGATCGCGGCGGCCTTCGGCACGCTGACCTTCGCGCACCTGTGTGTAGTGGCGGTGGTGCAAGCGTTGTGTGCCATGGTGTTTCGCAGTGCCAGCCAGCCGAATCTGAAGTCGCTGGTACCGCCTGAGTTGCTGATGTCGGCCAACTCGCGCTTCGAAACCACGGCGTGGACAGCTCAATCGGTGGGCAGTCCACTGGGCGGACTGCTGGTCAGTGTGCTGGGCGCGACCGCGTCGATGGCGGTGGACGCGACGAGCTTCCTGCTGTCGGCGGTAGGGGTGAGTCGGCTACAGTCACCGGAACCGACACCACCGCAGCGGACTGCGCCACGACATCTGCGCCGCGAGATCGTCGAGGGTCTGGCATTTCTGCTGGGGCATCGCACACTTCGCATGCTGTTCGTCAACTCAGTCGTCTTTAGCGGTGGCGTGCTGATGTCAACACCTTTGCTGGCGGTGTTGATGTTGCGGGACTTGGGGTTTGCACCCTGGCAATTTGGGCTGGCCCTCGGTCTCCCGTGTCTGGGCGGGGTGCTGGGTGCTGCGGTGGCTCCGTCCGTATCGCTCTGGTTCGGTTCTGACCGAACCCTTCTCGCCTTCGGGTTCGCTCGTACCGGATGGCTGGGCCTGGTGCTGCTGGCGGGTCCATCCACCGTGGGGCTGGCGGTCATCATCGCCGCAGAGTTCATGCTGCTGTTCTGCGCGGGAATCTTCAACCCGGTGTTCACCACCTACCGGATGTCGGTGACTCCTGATCATCTGATGTCACGGGTGGTCACCACCTGGTCGGTGGGCACCAGACTGGTTCCGCCACTGTTCATCCTGGCCGGTGGCGCCGTGGCCACCGCCTGTGGCACCCGCACCGTTCTGGCCGTGGCCGCCACTGTCATCGCGTCGAGCAGCTTGTTTCTGCCATGGCGCGCCCGACCGGCCACCTGACCCGTCGAGTGGGCGGAAGTCGACCTCCATTGGGCGGTAAACGCCGTCGGTTGGGCAGAAGTGTGACGTCGAGTGGGCGGAAGACACCTGACAACAGGGCTCTTGCGGCATGGCGGGGCGACCACGTACGGTCGGCGGCATGACATCACCGAAAGGCGCATGAGCGCGCAACGTTGTCTGTCGATATTCCTCGACGAACTGTTGATCGCAGACGGCTGTCTGCGCCCGCCATCTGTTGGCGAGGTGATCGAGCTTCCACTGGCGTTGCGCAACAACGCGATCACCGATTTCCCCGCCACCGATCACCACGGCCGACTGGAACCGGACCCAGATGTTCGCGTCGGCATCGACGGCCCGGAGTGGACTGGCCTACTCACCGGTGACGGCTGGTCGGCGCGCTGGTCAGGACCTCGGCCGATGATCGGCGATGTGACGGTGTCGGGCGTGCTCACCTGCTTTCACGGCGATGGGTCCGGAAGAGTACGCGGACGCATCACCCGGATGCACATGGTGCGCCAGTCGATGCTGGGAGTTCCTGGGGCGCCGCCCTTTCCGGTGCGATGGGGTCTGGATGGGCGGCCCTACCTGGCCGAGGAGACAAATTCTGCACCGCGGCACTTCGACCGCAGTGTCATCCACGATCGCCAACCTGAACTCGGTGAAACCACCACCATCGGTATCGGGCTGATCCTCGACCTCGACCTCGACGTCGCACCACCTCCAGACCGGCCACCGTTCGTGCCTGGTGACATCTCGGCGCATGGATCGACGCTGTGGCAGGTTGATTGCGCACTGCCGATCGTGCGCGCGGATGACGCCGAGTACCTGCTGCCGGGTCTGATCGGAGTCGATCGATCTGTTTTCGCCACGGCCAGTGGATGCTGGGTGACCGGTAGTGACGGCTTGTTCCGTTGTGCCCCCGGCCAGTCCCCGGTCCGCGTCAACGACAGAGCTGTCGGTGCCGCAGCCACGCTGGGCGAACTGATTCTCACGATCACCACTGACGGAAGGTGGCGTATCCACAGCCAGGACTCATCCGAACTCCGGATTCCGGCGCCACCTGGCCACTGCTACAACGTGGCCGGCCGCAACGACCATTGGATCGCCGTCGTCAACGACGTCGCATCCAGCGAATTCAAGCTGGTACGAATCGATCTGGACGCGAACGTCACCGTCGGCCCGGTACACCACGGCGTACCCGGCTCGTGGCCCGCATTAGGCGGCGATCCGCTGAATGTTCGAATCGACAACCAAGTCCATCGAATTCGAGGCGATCTCACTCTGGACCCAGCGACCAGGCTTCGCGGCCGATTCATCCACGGGGAGACGCGTCAGGTCCCCGACTTCACCCTCGACCACTTGATGTGGACGGTCGACTGCCAGACCTCACGGGATGAACTGGTGCTGATCCACCCCGAGACCCACGAGTTGGTGCGGCGAATCCCGTTGCATGGCAGCGCACCGCGGGCTGCCATCACCGACGACGGCACCATCCATCTCCTTGACAAGGATCTGCGGTCCGTCCCGCCAGCAGCTTGATCGTCAGCACCCCGTGAGTGTTTCTGGAGGGCCCGCCCTCCAGATTCGCGCACGGGGCGTAGCCATCAGACCAGACTGTCGGCAGCGGCGGCGGCGATCATCTCGGTCAACTCGTCGATGAGCGGGGAGTGCACTGACCAGAACTGCCAGAACAATTCGACGTCGATGTGTCGATCCGACAGGGTGACCACCGTGCCCGCGTCCAACGCATCGGCGATCTGGACCTCGGGCACCGTCCCCCACCCGGCACCCAGTTCGATGGCGCGGTGATACTCGGTGGACGCGGGGATGTAGGTGGTGGGCGGGCTCACCCGTTTGCGGGTGTGTCGCCGGATGAACTCGGCCTGCAACTGATCGTTGCGGTCGAAGGACACCAGCGGCGCCCGCGCCAGGTCGACTCCGGTGAGTCCGTCGGGAAACCAGTACTCGGCGAACTCGTGGTTGGCGACCGGTAGGTATCGGGTGGCCCCCAGCCGTCGGACGGTACAGCCCCGGATCGGCGTGGGGTGTGATGTGATGGCGCCCACCACCTCCCCGGCGCGCAGGAACTCGGTGTTGGCGCTCTCGTCGCCGCGCAGCACTTCCATGGCGACCGGATGTCGCTGTTGCATCCGCGCCACCACCGGCAGCAGCCAGATGGCCAGCGAGTCGGCGTTCACCGCGATCGGTAGGTGAATCCGATGCCGGTCGCGCGGATCGTCGTGGGCGGAGTCGTCCTCGCCGGTGAGTTCGGCAAAAGCACTGGAGATCAACAGGTCCCACTGCTTGGCCAGCCGCAACAGCACCTGGCCATCGGCAGTGGCTCGTGCCGGCTTACCCCGTTGCACCACCACTCGGCCCACCGTGGATTCCAGCGCCTTGATGCGTTGACTCACCGCTGAGGGGGTGATGTGCAACGAGCGTGCCGCCGCCTCGAAGGTCCCTTCGCGCACCACGGCGACCAACGTGGCCAATCCGTCACTGGAGATGGTCATGAAGTGATTCTAATGATTCGTGAAAATCATTCGCTGGGCTGTTGGCAGGTGTCGCCTTAACGTTTCCTTCATGACGCTGTTCCTTCCGGCTCTGGCCGGCCTGGGAACCGGAGCAGGACTCATCGTCGCCATCGGACCGCAGAACGCATTCGTGATGCGGATCGGCGTGGCGCGCAGTCATCTGCTGCCGGTTCTGGCCGTGTGCACCCTGTCCGACCTCACCCTCATCGTGGCCGGTGTCGGCGGGCTGGGCACCATCGTCTCGGCGCACCCCAAGGTGGTGGTGGCAGCAACCGTGGCCGGAGGGCTCTACATCTGCACTCTGGGGCTGATGGCGGCGCGGCGCAGCCTCACCCAGCGATCGATGGCCGTGTCCGCGTCAGCTCAGTTGAGTCGGTGGGCCGCAGTGGGTACCGCGTTGGCGTTGACCTGGCTCAACCCGCACGTCTACCTCGACACCGTGGTGATGATGGGCGCGGTGGCCAACAGCCATGGGGCACAGGGCAAATGGATGTTCGCGCTGGGGGCGGGCATCGCCAGCATCCTGTGGTTCGGCGCGCTGGGGCTGGCGACGGTCCGGCTGGCGCCACTGTTTTCCAACCCGAAGGCGTGGCGGGTGCTCGACGGGGTGATCGCGGTGATCATGATGAGCATCGGCACCATGCTGTTGCTGTCGGTCTAGACCTGTCCGCCGGCCAGATCGGTTGCGATGGAACGACAGATGTCGGCCACGATGGAGCGGTCGGTGGTGACACACCAGCGGTACCGATCGGTGCCCTCGCACGCCGAGGCGATGATGGCGCTGGCGTGGTCGCCACCGATCGAGGCGGCTGCGAACACGCCGTCGGTCAACTCGGTCGGCGTGCGGGGACCGCGTACGCCCGGAATGGGTCGTGGCCCCAGTCCCCGTCCGATCATGCCGACGAGCATCTGTCGCTCGGCGATCTCCCGGTAGCGCGCGCCGAGTTCGGCGGACACATGACGAGGACCGGCCAGCGCCGCCAGGACGCAACCCGGCGTCGGCTCGTGACCGGCCAACTCTTCGTATCGAGTGAAGGCCTGCTCGATGTCGGCGAGATCTGTTGTGGTGGTGTGCAACTCGTCAAGAATGGTGCGCAGTGGCACGGTACGGGCGCGACGAGGGTCGACCAGGCCGGCCGGGCTGGGCGGGATCATCCTGGTGCCCAGCGGACCGGGGCGGCCGTAGAGGTAGCCCTGGCCCAGGGTGGCGCCGATCAGGTCGGCGGCGGCCACATGATCGGCCAACTCGATGCCTTCGGCGAGCAGGGTGGCCCCGTATCGCCGGGCGTAGGTGACCGCGGCGCCGATGGTGAGCGCCGCATCGCGGCGGCACTCCTCCATCTGTGTGATCGAACGATCGAACTTCACCACGTCAGGCGCGATCAGGTCCAACAGTGCGATCGACGCCGGTCGCGCCCCCACGTCATCGAGCGCGATGCCGAAACCGTTGCGGCGCGCCGACGCAACGGTGTGCAGCACGGTGGGTGGGTCGAACAGCAACGACCGCTCGGTCAGCTCCAGCACGATCTGCATATCGGCGTCGATCAGGTCTTGCCACGGATTGTCCGCAGACGCCCAGGGCGGCGGGCATGACAGCGAGTCGGGCTCGACGTTGATGAACAGGGTGTGGCTCTGATCGATGCCCTCGGAGTGGGCCACCTCCACCGCACGCCGACGACACCACCAGTCCATCGACCCCAGTTGGCCGGCGCGGCGCGCGGCATCGAAGGCCTGCAGCGGATTGACCTCGGGATGCTCGGGCCATCGCGCCAACGCCTCGAAGCCGATGACATCGCCAGTGGCCAGATCGATGACAGGTTGGAACACTGGCACCACGCGCGAGGGATCGTCGACGATCGCCGACGCCGCCTCATTGACCACAGTCACCAGAACCCACCCCGCTGAGTACGCCGCCGAACGCGTGTGGCAGGCAACCCCCGTAGGCCCGCACGTTCGACAGCCGATTCCGGATCATGTTACTCGATCTGTAGACCGGTCGATACCTGCGGTTTCTCAGGGAAACTCCTGCATCATGGCCATTCAGATGTGATCGACAACTGCTCGACCTCGCCCGGTCCGATCAGGTGGCCGGGTGACGTCGCCACCGCAGCACCGCCATCGCCACCGCCACGCTGAGCAAGCTGATCGGGACCAGCGGCGCGAAGGTGCGGGCCACCGAGATCACCGCCCCCGACGCCGCTGCTCCGAGCAGCAGCGAGACCAACGCTGCCGCTGCGGCCCGGTTGATCGTGGAATGGGTGATCAGACCGGTCAGCAAGCCGGTGAGCGTCCCGGTGAAATAGGTTGTCGTCACCCCGGGCAGCCGGTCCATCGCGAACGCGCGGCTCTGCATCCCCATCGCCGTCGCGACACCGATCAGGGCGAGGTACTGGACCCACCCGCCGGGACGGCCGTGCGCGCCCAGCCACACCGCGCCCACGCCGGTCACGAGCGCCCACTCGGTTGCGTAGACCGCCACCACCAGTGTGGCCGCGCCGCGCGCCGGGTGGTCATCGACGTGACGGGTGGCCACGGTGGCCGCGAGAACCCCCAGGGCGTACCCGAGTACCGCGACCGCCGCGTGCGACATGACCCCGAACCGACCGCTGCCGATGGCCGCACCGACGACCACCACGTTGCCGGTGATGACGCTGGCGAACACCCCACCGAGCCGGGTGAACACCAGCACGTCCACGCTGCCCGACACCGCACCGAGCAGTCCGGCGAAAACGATCGTCACGGGCCGGGCGGTGGGGCTCATCGGCTCACTCTAGGTCCGCTGGACTCCGGTGAGCGTTTAGGCTCACACCGCAGGATGCGGTGTGCGGTGATCTCCGAAGGATTCTCCAGAAGGGTGTCGTAGATGAGTATCGGACGACAACGCCAGAACGCCATCTACTCGGCCGGTGTGTTCGGGCGCACTCCCGCGGTCCCCACCGATTTCGCCGAGCTGGAGCGACGAGCGAAAAAGGCGATGGGACAACGGGCCTGGGCCTACATCGGCGGTGGCGCAGGCGAAGGTACGACGATGGAGGCCAACCGCGCCGCCTTCGACAGGTGGTCGATAGTGCCGAGGGTGCTGCGTGATGTCTCGCAACGGAACCTGTCGGTGGAACTGTTCGGCAAGACCCTCGCGGCGCCGGTGTTGTTCTCCCCGGTGGGCGCTGGCGAACTGGCACAACGGGATTCGGATCTGCTGATCGGCGCGGCGGCCGCCGAGCTGGGAGTGCCCTACATCCTGTCCAACCAGGGCTGCTCGCCGATGGAGGAGACCGCAGCGGCGATGGAGGCGGTACGCGAGGGCGCACCTCGGTGGTTCCAGCTGTACTGGTCCACCGATGACGCGCTGGTCGAGAGTCTGGTGCGGCGGGCCGAGGAGTGCGGTGCCGATGCCCTGGTGGTCACCCTCGACACCACGATGCTGGGCTGGCGGCCGCAGGACCTGAACCTGGGATCGTTGCCCTTCGCGCGTGGCGAGGGCATCGCCCAATACACCTCGGACCCACGGTTTCAACAGATCGTCACCGAGCGGGTCGCCGAATCGGCTGGGACACAGGCAGGCCCACGCCCACGGGTGACGGCAGCCGCAGTGGCGGCGCTGGTGTCGATGGCACGCCACCTGCCCGGTGGCACCTGGGCCAACCTGCGGTCACCGATTCCTCGGGCATCGGTGGAAACCTTCCTCGACATCTACTCGCGGCCGTCGTTGAACTGGGACGACATCGCCGGGTTGTGTGCCCGGACCAGCCTGCCGGTGGTGCTCAAAGGCATCCTGCACCCCGACGACGCCAGGCGTGCAGTCGATCTGGGCGTCGACGGCATCTTGGTGTCCAACCATGGGGGCCGCCAGATCGACCGGTCCGTCGCGTCACTGGACGCCTTGGTCGACATCGTCGACGCGGTGCGCGGACGAGCGAAAGTGTTGTTGGACTCCGGTATTCGCACTGGGGCCGACGCTTACATAGCGCTGGCCCTGGGAGCCGACGCGGTGTGCATCGGGCGGCCGCACATGTACGGTCTCGCCATCGCGGGCCAGACCGGCGCGCGTGAGGCGGTGGCCAACATCATCGCAGAGCTCGACCTCACCCTCGGCCTCTCGGGTCAGACCGATGTGGCGGATCTGACCCGAGAGATGCTGCGGCGCAGGGACTGAACGCTAGTCGCGGCGCCAGACGGATTCAGCACCGCTGTGCCCGACCTGGTAGATGAGCACCAGCGACGCGAGAGCGAAGCCCACCACCAGCACGGCCACCACGATGTTGGCGATCGACACGGTTCTGGGGTTGAGTGCCGAGACCTTGGATGTGAGCCAGCCCAGCGCCTTGTCGGAGTTCAACGCCCAGAAGATGAGCATGAACAGGAACAGCGGCGCGACCAAGTAGAGCACCCGGTCGCCCCATTCGGTGTGCTCGTTGAGGATGCTCGACGAGGGGGTCTTCTCCTCCAACGCCTCTCCGGCGCTGGTGGTGATCGGGGTCATGATCAGCGCGACGAGGGCCACGGCCGGCCCGACGATCCCGATCTTGCGACGCGCCGCCGGCCACGCCACCGCGACGATGCCAAGAAGCGCGGCCAGCGGGATCGCGACCACGGTCAGGTGTACGAACAGCGGATGGGTGGGAATGCCGTCAAATGTGTCCACACTTGCATCCTAAAGTCATGCGCCTGGCAGCATGCTGCGACCGCCGCAAACGCGCCCGCGCGGTCAGCGAATCGTGTCGGTGTCGGCCAGGAACGCCGGCAGATCCTGCGGCACCCGCGAGGTGAAGTTGGGCGGCCGCTTGTCGAGGAACGCTGCCACTCCTTCCTGACCGTCCTGAAACGACGTGTAGTACATGGCCAGCGAGTCGACTCGGTGAGCGTCGACCGGAGATGCGAAAGCGCTGTTGCGGTACAGCATGTGACGCATCAGGGCGGTGGCGACCTGCGACTTGCCGTCGGTGACGCGGTGGGCCAACGCGATGGCGGCGTCGAGCACCTCGTCATCGGGGTGCACCGAACGCACCAGGCCGATCTCCTGGGCGCGGGCGGCATCGATGATGTCGGCGGTGTAGACCAGTTCGAGGGCGTTCTGCAAACCGACCACCCGCGGCAGGAACCAACTCGACGCCGCCTCCAACACCACGCCGAGTCGACCGAAGACGAAGCCGATCCGCGCGCTCTGCGATGCGAGTCGGAAATCCATCGGCAGGGTCATGGTGGCCCCGAAACCCACGGCCGGGCCGTTGATGGCGGCGATCACGGGCTTGGGGCACTCGTAGATGGCCAGCGCCACGCGACCACCGGTGTCACGTGCACCGTGGACGATGTCGGGGTCGGTGAACCGCTCCTGCATGTCGGCCAGCGTTGGCTGCACCGACTCGTCGAGGCCGAAGACGTTGCCCTCGGTACGAAGCTCCATCCCAGCGCAGAACCCACGTCCGGAGCCGGTCACCACCACCGCGGCCACGTCCGGGTCGGTGGAGGCGGCCCCGAACACGAACACAAGGTCCTCGGCCATCTGCGGGGTGAAGGCGTTGAGGTGGTGCGGGCGGTTCAACGTCACCAGCGCGATGCCGTCGGTGATCTCGTAGGTGACGGTTTCCAGATTCTGCAGGTCCATGACGCCCACGGTAGCGCCGGCCGAAATCTGCACCGTGGGACGTGCTGAAGGGAATATTCCCCTCCGGCCCCGGCCGGAACGCAGTTTTTTCGCAGGCGAAGCGCGAGCTCAGCGGGTGACCCGGGTGACGAACCGGTCGATGTCGCCCAACCCGGCCACCAAGACCCCAGGATGATCGGCCCCGGGGTACACCCGTAGCTCCACGGGCTGACGGTTGGCCTGCAGCTGTGCGGCCAGCGACAACGCTGACGGCGCAGGCACATTCACATCCAGCAGACCCTGACCCAAGAACACCGGCCGGGTGTAGCCCCGATCGGGCGTACCGAGGTAGTCGCGCAGCACGCCGTAGATGTTCGGGATGGAGCTCAGCGGACGCCGGAACAGGGTGCGCAGATCCAGTCCCTGCGAGTACGGCCGGAGCTGTTTACCGCAGGTGTTCACAGCGATGTCGGCGAGTTGGCGACCACGCGCGGTGAGGATGTCGTTCAGTTTCAGATCGGGTCGGGCGTCTCGCAATCCGGCCAGGATGTAGAGCAGGTAGCCGTTGAGCGGACGGGGCAACACCACCGGCGGGAACTGTGGACCCCCGTACCGGATCAGCGCCTCGAGGTTCGCCGGCGCCCCGGTCGCCACCACACCGCGATAGTCCAGACCTGCACCGGCAGTGAACTGTTGGGCGTATCGACCGGTGTTGAGCGCAGCGCCCGCGCCTTGGGAGTGCCCGATGGCGATCCAGGACGTCGAGAGCGGCACCGGCAACGCATGCGCGGCGATCACCGAGTCGACCACCGAGTGCGCTGCGGTGACGCCGTTGAGGTAGCTGAGGATGCCGGGTGTCCCCATGCCGACGTAATCGGTTGCTGCGATGGCGAATCCACGTCGCAACCAGTGGTTGAGGTAGGCGGCTTCGCCCTCCTCGTGCACCTGCATCGACGGTGCACAGTCGTCGCCCATGCCGACGGTGCCGTGCGCCCACGCGATCACCGGCCACCCACCGCGCGGAGGCGTTCCACGCGGTATCAACACCTCACCGGTGCTGACCGCACGCCGGTTCAGTTGATCGGTGGTCGAATACAACACCCGGAAAGCGTGCCCGGCCGCGCTCAACGACAGCCGCGGATCCAGCGGCACCGAACGGATCAGGGCCCCAGCGCGATCGGGGATGGGGCCGGAGTAGTCCACTGCGTCGAGGCCGGAGGTGATGGGCGCCGGCTCCGGTGGCAACGCGGTCGCCGGACCGGCCGACAACACCGCCGTCGTCGCAGCCACCACGCACGTCATCACCGCCGTACCGATGCGCATCATCGGGCCGCCAGGATGCGCGTCAGGAACGGGGTGGAGTCCTTCACCGAGGCGTAGACGGTCCCCGAATGATCGGTGGGGTACAGGTGCAACTCGAAGGGCTGCCGGTTCGCCTGCAGCTGGGCCGCCAGCGACAACGCCGACGGCGCGGGGACGTCGGTGTCGATGATGCCCTGGCCCAGGAAGATCGGCCGGTCGTATCCACTTGCGGGCGTCCCGATGAACCGGTGCAGTACGCCGTAGGCGTCGGGTATCGCCGAGATCGGGCGAGAAAAGAACGTGCGGACGTCGGCTGTGGTCAGTGCCGCTTCGAGCTCTGGGTAGCAGGCGATCTCGGCCTTGTCGGCCACCGCCCGGCCCCGTGCGGTCAGCAGCCCGTCGATGTTCAGGTCGGGTCGCGCTTCCCGGATGGCCGCGAGGATGTAGGCGGTGTAGGTGGTCAGCCCGGTGGGCAACCGAAACGGCGGGAACGTGGGTCCGCCGAGCTGCAGGATGGTCTCGATGTTCGCGGGGGTACCGGTGGCCACCACACCCCGGTAGTCCAGATCGGTGCCACGGGTGAATGCGGTGGCCAGCCGGGCGGCGTTCATCGCCGCACCGGCACCCTGCGACTGCCCCACTATCGCCCAGCGCCGCGCCGTCGGAACACCCATCTGCGCAACCGCTTTCACCGAGTCGACGATCGAGTGCGCCTCGGCCACCCCGTTGAGGTAGCTCATCAGGCCCGGCGTTCCCAGCCCGGCGTAGTCGGTGGCGACCACGGCGTAGCCCCGGCGCAGCCAGTGCGACAGGTAATCGCGATCTCGGATGCTTCGTGGCTGGGCCGACGGGGTGCAGTCATCACCGATACCCACGGTGCCGTGCGCCCACGCCAACACCGGCCACCCGCCGCGCGGGGCCTGACCGATCGGCAGGAACACCGCGCCGGTGCTCACCGCTGCGCGGTCGTGTTGGTCGATGGTGGAGTAGAGGATTCGCGCCGCCGACCCGGCGCCGGGAATGGACAGGGTCGGGGCCAACGGCACCTGCTCGATCAGCGTGCCCGAGCGGGATGGGACCGGGCCCGCGAACGCGCGCACGTCGAGACCAGACCAGTTCGGCGGCGGCGTGCGCGGGTCGGTGTCGGCACCCGCGGGGGCGGCGCCGACGAGCAGAGCTGCCAGGGTCGACACGGACAGCGCACCGGCGATTGCCACCCGGAATGTCGCTGATGCTCTCAAGCCTCCACCACGCCGGGTGGCCAACGGCATCGACCTGCGCGCGTGGGGCCTCATCGTTTCCCCGGCGCGTTGAGGATGCGGGCCAGGAACGGCATCGAGTCGCGTCGCGACACCAGCTGGGCGCCGAGGTGATCGGCGCCGGGGTAGTAGTGCACCTGCACCGGTTGCCGGTTGGCGGTGAGCTGGCCGGCCAGGGTCAGCGTGGTCACCACCGGCACCGTCAGGTCGGACAGGCCGTGTCCCAGGAAGATCGGCCGGTCATAGCCGCGGGTGGGCACCCCGGCGTAGCGCACCAACGCGGCGGTGATTCCCGGCAGGCTCGACAGCCCCCGGGTGAACATCGCGTTCAGCGTCACCTTGCGTCGCGCCAGGTCGGCGGCGAACTGGTCTGAACAGGCGGTGCCTGCCTGTGCCAGCACCGACCGTCCCAGCGGGGTGAGCACCCGATCGATACCCAGGTCCGGTCGCTCCACCCGCAGACCCACCAGCAGGTAGGACACGAACACCGTCAGTCCACCGGCGATGGAAGCCGGGACGAAGGCGGGCGGGAACGCCGGACCGACCGAGGCGAACACCGTCTCCAGGTTGGCCGGGGTGCCGGTGGCCACCACGCCGCGGTAGTCCAGACCCCATCCGCGGCTGTAGCCGGTGGCCAACCGCGCCGCTGCCATCGCGGCCTGCGCGCCCTGCGACTGGCCGACGATGGCGTAGCGCGGGGCCGTGGGAACGGCCAACTGGCGCAACGCTTTCACCGAGTCGACCACGGATCGGCCTTGGAGTCCGGCGTCGAGGTAGCCGGTTACGCCCGGCGTGCCCTGACCCGCATAGTCGGTGGCGACGATCGCGTAGCCACGGCGCAGGAACGAGGCGAGGTAGTGCGAATCGACCGTGGTGCGGGGCTGCACCGAGGGTGCACAGTCGTCGCCGATACCGACGGTCCCGTGCGCCCAAGCCAACACCGGCCACCCGCCGGACGGCGCCGTGCCCTGCGGGAGAAACACCGCACCGGTGCTGACGGCCGGCCGATCACGTTGGGCGACGGTCGAATACAGGATACGAAAGGCAGGGCCGGCACCCGGCAGCGACAGCGCCGGATCCAGGGCGGTGTGCGCGATCAACGTGCCCGGCCGGGCCGGTATCGGACCGGCGTAGTCCCGCGCGTCGAGTCCGGAACTGCGGGGGCCAGGCGCAGGCGCGGCCGACGCCATCGGCACCAGAGGGCTCAGCAGCCCCGCCGACAAGGCGATTGCCACGAGGAGGACTACGCGGTGATACGCGGTGCGAACGGTCACGCGATGACTGTAGGCCTTGCCCACAGTGCGCGAACACCCTCTGCAGTGGTCGAGGCGAGGGCTACCCTGACTCCTTGTGTCCGACCAAGCCCGCCCGCAGCCCACCGATGAACATCATGCGCACGACGAGTTCAGCACTGCGCATGCACCGATGCCCATCGAGCTGCCCCTCGACGACGCCGAGGCGTCCACCGATCTTCCGCTGACCCAACAGTTGGTCCGGTTCGTCGTGACCGGGGCCGGGTCGGGTGCGGTGGACTTCGGCGTCACCGTGCTGTTGCAGTACCTGGTGGGGGCCCCGCACTGGCTGGCCAAGGCCGCGGGCTTCGTATGCGGCACCACGATGGCCTATCTGATCAACCGGCGCTGGACCTTCCGTACCGAACCCAGCCGCGCCCGCTTCATCGCGGTGGTCGCCCTGTATCTGGTGACCTTCGCGGTGCAGGTCGGCCTGTACACAGCGTTGTCGGCGGTGTGGCCCGAGGAGTTCTTCTACAGCCTCGCGGCGTTCGTCATCGCCCAGGGCACCGCGACGGTGATCAACTTCGTGGTCCAGCGCGTGGTCATCTTCAAGATCAGGTGAACAGATGCAACTGACCGGAGCTGTCGCGATCGTCACCGGGGCCGGTGCAGGAATCGGGGCCGCCATCGCTCGGGCCCTGGTGGACGCGGGTGCCGACGTGGTGCTGGCCGACCTTGACGTCGCCGCGGTCACCGCCCTCGCCGACTCGATCAACGCCGACTCGATCAATGCCGACCGACCGGGTCGTGCGCGCGCCTGCGGCGGAGACGTGTCCGACGAGAC
This sequence comes from Williamsia sp. CHRR-6, assembly GCF_018474015.1. Classification (GTDB taxonomy): domain Bacteria; phylum Actinomycetota; class Actinomycetes; order Mycobacteriales; family Mycobacteriaceae; genus Williamsia_A. The sequence continues at coordinate 531,175 of NZ_JAHCSG010000003.1, forward strand.
CGTCATCGCCGAGTTGATCCGCGTCGCCGACACCGAGTTCGGTCCGGTGGATCTCTACGTGGCCAACGCCGGTACCACCGCCGGGTTGGGCTTGGACTCCGACGAGGCGGCCTGGACCACCGCGACACAGGTGAACCTGATGGCGCACGTACGCGCAGCTCGAGCCCTGGTCCCTGGTTGGGTGGCACGCGGTCGGGGCTACTTCCTGTCCACGGCATCGGCGGCGGGACTGCTGACCCAGATCGGGTCGGTGACGTACTCGGTGACCAAACACGCCGCGGTCGGGTTCGCCGAATGGTTGGCCGTCACCTACGGCGACGACGGGATCGCGGTCAGCTGCCTGTGTCCGATGGGGGTGAACACCGAACTGTTGAACTCGGGGTTCGCCGGCGCCCGGGACGGTGCGTCGCTGGCGGCCAGCGCGGTCACCCAGGCGGGGGAGGTCCTCGAACCCGCCCAGGTGGCCGAGCTGGTGATCGAGGCCATCGGCGACGAACGATTCCTCGTGCTGCCGCATCCGCAGGTGCTGGACATGTATCGCCGGAAAGGATCTGACTACGACCGCTGGATCGCGGGGATGCGGCGCTATCAGCGCACGCTACGGCACGGTCACGGCTGACGACTCTCGCTCGCGTCACGTCACAGTTCGGTCCGATCCGGTCATAGCCGCCAATTGCCGTTCTCAATCTGATTGCTCTGCAATAGCTTTCGGATGTCAGTTTTACTTCAACCGAGGATGGCAATGCCCTCTACCAAAGCGTCACGACTCACCCGAACACTCGTCACCACCGCGGTGGCCGCAGCGGCGGCCGGTTCACTGGCGACCGGAGCAACCGCACCGGCCTCGGCCTTCGATGGACCCAACGGGCACACCCAGTTCGCTCGGATCAGTGCCTCCACCGGCACCATCTGGTCGGCCTCGATGACGCTCTACCGTCGCGACGGTTCTGAGGTCTATCACTGGGAATCGGGCAACAAGTCAGGCGGCGGTGTCACCTGGTGGTATACCCAGGGCGACGGCTATCTCAAGGTGCGCATCGGCAACTTCCTGATCCCGACCTGGAAGCACGGCGATTTCGACATCCCTGCGGGCGGATCCTCGAACAACTGCTTCCGCAACTACTACGTCAACTTCTCCTACAAGACCGACATCACCACCGGCGACGGCTGCACCCCGGACTGATCGCCGCGTGGTCGGGGGATCGGGGCGCACCTGATTCCCCGACCGCTCGGCTCTCAGGTGCGCCGGAACTGCTCGCGCCGACCCGCCCGCCGCAGGGCGACCCACTCGCGAAACCCGCGAACATCGCGCTGCTGCACCAAGAAGTACCAACCAAAACGCGCCCACTCCTGCGGGATGAGGCGCCGTAGCCCGGGCTGGTTGAGCAGGTAGCCGCGGTTACGGTAGGTGTAGAAACGTTTCGTCGGGTTGTCCGGATACTGCGTGTGCATTCGTCCGCCCAGGATGGGCCTGAACTCGTCGGTGCCGTCGGGATGCAGGTACGCGGTCAGCAAGCAGGTTCCGAACCGCAATCCGCTGCGCACCAGTCGACGGTGGATCTCCACCTCGTCGCCGCGGACGAACAACCGCAGGTCCGGTACACCCACGGCCTCGATGGCGCCAGCGGTGAACAGGGCCCCGTTGAACAGCGAGGCAATCCCGTCGAGCACCTCATCGGTCTCGCTGGGGTCGCTGAACAACTCAGATCGCTTGCGCCGCCACACCACTCCCCGCCGCAGCGGAAAGGCCAGGGTGTCGGGATCGTCGATGTTGCACACCACCGGCGACAACTCGTCGTAGCCGCCCGCGCTCGCGCAGCGCAACAGGGTGGCCAGCACCTCGGGACCTTCGGGGCGACCGTCGTCGTCGGCCAGCCACACCCGGTCGGCTCCGGCCGCCAACGCGTGCAACATCCCCAGCGCGAACCCACCGGCGCCTCCCAGATTGTGCTGGGAACCGATGTAGGTGGTCGGGACCGTCTGTGCAGCAACAAGATCGGCGACCTGGGCCTCGTTGCCGTTGTCCACCACGATCAGGTGATCGATGGGCCGAGTCTGCGATGTGAGCACTGACAGCGACAGGGCCAACAGCTGCGCGCGACGGTGGGTGACCACCACCGCGATGATCCGTTCAGTCATCGCCGCCGGAATCACGTTCTCCAGCTGTCGATCCCGCCGCGGCGTCGTCACGGGCCACCTCGGCCAGCACCTCACGGACGTGCCGTCCGGCGTCGGGCCCCTCGTAGGCGGTCACCACTTCCTCGATGCCGCCGTCCATCGTGATGACGCCGTGATCGATCCACAGTGCGCGGTCACACAATTGGGCCAAGAACTCGTTCGAGTGACTGGCGAACACCAGGATTCCCGATCGCTTCACCAATTCCTGCAGGCGCACGCGGGCTTTGCGCATGAACTCCGCGTCCACGGCCCCGATGCCCTCGTCCAGGATGAGGATCTCGGGATCGATGCTGGTGACCACACCGAGTGACACCCGCACCCGCATGCCGGTGGAGTAGGTGCGTAGCGGCATCGCGAGATAGTCGCCGAGCTCGGTGAACTCGGCGATCTCGTCGACCTTCTTGAGCATCTCGCGCCGACTCATCCCGAGGAACATGCCGCGGATGATGATGTTCTCGTAGCCGGAGATCTCCGGATCCATACCGACGCCGAGGTCGAACACCGGGGCCACGCGGCCCTTGATCTTGCAAACACCGCGGGTCGGTTCATAGATCCCCGACAGCAGCCGGAGCAGCGTGGACTTGCCGGCCCCGTTGTGGCCCACCAAACCGATCCGATCCCCATGGGACAGATGCAGGTTCACGTCCTTGAGCGCTTCGACGACGATCACGTCGGACTCGTTGGCACCGATCGCCCCACCGGCACGACCGAGGACCGACTTCTTCAGCGACCGGGTCTTGGCGTCGAAGATCGGGAAATCGACGCAGGCATCCCACGTGTCCAGCGACACCGAACTCATCGTGTCCCCCTGCTCATCCGCCGCATCACACCCAGTACGCCACGCGGGCACGGAAATTGCGGAGCACCCACAGCGCCAACGCCCAACCGGCGACGGTGCACCCGATCACGATCCCCCAGTGGTACAGCGCCACACTCTCGCCCACCAGCGGACCGCGCGTGATCTCCAGGTAGTGATACATCGGATTCAGCTGGATCAGCGCCAACCGGTAGTCGCCACCATCGGTGCGCGCCCGGATGCTGTCGGCGGTCCAGATGATGGGGGTGAGGAAGAAGACCAGCTGCACCACGGTGGTCAGCAACTGCCCGATGTCACGGAAACGGGTGGACAGGATGCCGAACACTATGGTCACCCACACCGCGTTGAGCGCCAGCAACAGCACCCCGGGGATCACCAGGATCACCGTCCAGCTGATGGGCTGCGGAAAGATTGCGAACATCACCAGATAGATGACGATGTTGTGGGCGAAGATGATCAGCTGTCGCCACACCAGCCGGTAGGCGTGGACGCTCAGCGGCGCCGGGATCTGCTTGATCAGGCCATCGTTGCTGGAGAACACCACCGCGCCCTCGAGGATCGACTGGCTGATGAAGTTCCAGAAGATGAGCCCGAGCGTGACGTGCGGCAGGAACGTCGTGATGTCGGCGTTGAAGAGCTCGGCGTACAGGAAGCCCATCGCGATCGCGGTGACACCGGTGGCCACGGTGATCCACAGCGGACCCAGCAACGACCGGCGATAGCGCTGCTTGATGTCCTGCCACCCCAGCAGCAGCCATAACTCCGACTGACCGAAACCGGTCTTCAGATCGGCGAACGCGCGACGATAGGTTCGCGAATCAGACGCGACCGGACGCGGAGCGACATCGCCGGGCGCAACAGTGGACACGGTCGCCCAGCCTACCGGCCGGGGTTCGCCGTCCCGCAATCCACGATCGGCTCAGCTCACAGGTATTGCCCGGTGCCGGTCACCCCGTGTCCTGGACCCATGCCACCCGCCGACGGCGGCAACGCTCCCTGACGCATCTGTTCCAGTTGCGCGCGAGCGGCCATCTGCTGGGCGAACAACGCCGTCTGGATGCCGTGGAACAGCCCTTCCAGCCAACCGACCAGCTGGGCTTGGGCGATGCGCAGTTCAGCGTCTGACGGAGTGCGCTCATCGGTGAACGGCAGCGCCAAGCGCTCCAACTCCTCACGCAACTCCGGCGCCAGCCCAGCCTCGAGCTCGGTGATGGAACTGCGGTGGATCTCCTTGAGCCGGGTGCGGCTGGCGTCGTCGAGGGGGGCGGCGCGTACCTCCTCGAGGAGCTGCTTGATCATCGTGCCGATCCGCATCACCTTGGCCGGCTGCTCCACCATGTCGGTGAGGTTGGTGCCCGCGTCGTCGTTGTCTTTGGAATCCGGGCCCACGACCACGACACCGTCGTCGTCGGAGCCGCGGTCCGCCTCGTTTCCGAACAGTCCAGAAGTCATGGGTCCCATTCTGCGTCAACCCGCTGACGTGGTCGGCGATCCCCCGGGGTGGACACCGAGTTCAGTACAGCTGACCAGCGCCGACAGCATGGCTTGTGGCTCGGCGCACAACACTGCAGTCGTGTGATGACGGTCTAGGGTGTCCCCATGACCTATGACGTCGCCCGGGTGCGCGGATTGTTTCCGTCACTGGGCGACGGCTGGATCCATCTCGATCCGCAAGCGGGAATGCAGATCCCCGATTCGGTGGCATCCACGGTGTCCAAAGCGTTCCGCGCGCTGGTGTCCTCACCCGGCGGCGTGTACCCGGCGGCGCAGCAGTCTGCAGCCATCGTCACCGCGGCTCGCTCGGCCGTGGCCGACCTGGTCGGTGGCGACCCCGACGGCGTGGTGCTCGGGCCCTCGCGGGGCGCGCTGCTGGGGGTGCTGGCCGAGTCGTTGAACCCACGGGTGTGGTTGGGGTCGACGGTGGTGGTCACCCGGCTCGACGACGAGGCCAACGTGGTCCCCTGGCTACGCGCCGCCGAACGTTACGGCGCGTCGGTGCTGTGGGCCGAAGTGGACATCGAGAGCGGGATCCTGCCGCCCTGGCAGTTCGGCGAGTTGATCACCGAGATGACCAGCGTGGTCGCGATGACGTTGGCGTCGTCGACGATGGGCACGGTCACCGATGTGCGTTCGGTGGCCGACATGGCGCATGCCGCAGGCGCACTGTTGGTGGTGGATGCCACCAGCGCGGCCCCGTACATGCTGCTCGACATCGCCGACCTGAAAGCCGACGTGCTGGTGGTCTCGGCCGAGCGCTGGGGCGGTCCGCAGGCGGCGGCACTGGTGTTCGCCGACCCGGCGCGGCTGGATCGACTGCGGCCGGTCAGCCTGTCGGCCTTTGCCACCGGACCCGAGCGACTGGAGGTGGACCGCCATCAGCACGCCATGTTGGGCGGGCTGGTCGCCTCCATCGAACATCTCGCGTCGCTGGACGATGAGGCGTTGGGTTCGCGGCGGCGACGGCTCATCTCGTCGATGGAGTCGATGTCGACATATCTGCAACGACTGCTGGTGTACCTGATCAACTCGCTGGATCAGCTGGCGTCGGTGCGGGTGATCGGCACCGCTGAGGTGCGGGTGCCCACGGTCAGCTTCACCGTGACCGGCGTACCCGCCGAGAAGGTGGTGCGTCGCCTGGCCGACAACGGGATCTGCGCGCTGGCCGATGTGACCAGTCGAGCGCTGGATCGGATCGGGGTCAACGACGTGGGCGGTGCAGTGACGGTGGGACTGGGCCAATACTCCACCCCCTATGAGGTGGACCAGCTGGTACGAACCCTCGGATCGCTGGGCTGAGCCGCCCGCTGCCCTCACCGGTCGGGAGTGCCGGCACTGTCGATTTCAGCACAACAGCTCTCGCGCATCACAGGGTGAGCAGCACCTTGCCGGTGATGGCCCCGTCCTCCAAAAGTCGGTGCGCCTGCGCGGCGTCGGCCAACGGCATGGTGCGGTCGACGACGGGCGCGATGGCTCCGGATTCGACCAGCGGCCAGGTGGCCTCGGCCACGCCGGCGATGATCGCGGCCTTGCCCGCGGGGCCCTCCAGTGCACGCCCGCGCAGATTGGTCGCGGTCACCGATGCCCGTTTCGCCAGCAGCACACCGATGTTCAGTTCGGCCACCGCGCCACCCTGCAGTCCGATGATCACCACTCGACCCCCGGTGGCCAGCGCAGACACGTTGCGCTGCAGATACTTTGCACCCATGATGTCGAAGATGACATCTGCGCCACCGAGTTCGGCCACCGCCGCAACGAAATCGTCCTCGCGGTAGTTGATCAGGGTGGTGGCCCCGAGTGAGGCGCAGACATCGAGCTTGGCCTGCGATCCTGCGGTCACCGCCACGCGCGCACCGAGGGCGCGGGCGAACTGGATGGCGTGGGTGCCGATGCCGCTGGCCCCACCGTGGATCAGCAGCAACTCGTTCGCGGACAGGTGCGCGGTCATGGCCAGGTTCGACCACACCGTGGCCGCCACCTCCGGTAGCGCTGCGGCGTGGACAAGAGTGACGCCACGAGGCACCGGCAGCACCAGTGGGGCCGGGACCGTGACGAACTCGGCGTATCCGCCACCGGCCAACAGTGCACACACCTCGTCGCCGACCGCCGGTGATTCCACACCGGCGCCGACTGCGGCCACCGTGCCCGACACCTCCAGTCCGAGGATCTCGCTGGCGCCCGGTGGCGGCGGATAGAGACCTTGGCGCTGCATCAGGTCCGCTCGGTTCACGCCCGCAGCGGCCACCTCGATGAGGATCTCGCCGGGCGCCGGGTCTGGACGCGGGACTTCGGTGATGACGATGCTCGCCTCGGGTCCCGCTCCGGTGATGGTGGCCGCACGCATGGATGTCATCTCACCTGTCTACCGAACAGGTGCGTAGGCGCAGCCGGCGTATGTGTGCACCTGACGGGCTTTAGCCGAGGAAATTAGTGCGATCGTACGACTACCTTACTTCCGTTCGGTTCGGTAGTTTCGAGGTACTGCCCAATACCGCCTGGATTTCGGTGGTACTCACCAGTATCGGGGGTCTCGATGTACAGCACGGCCGAGGAACTGAGCGCATCCGATCCCGACGCGGACGCTTCGGGCCCAGCCACGCCGGGTCCAGCCGGGGCCGACCCGAACTGGCTGCGCGGGGCCGAGGTAGGGGCGTGGCGTGCGTTCGTCGAGTGTGCAACCGACCTGCTGACCAGCCTGGACAGGGCGTTGCTGGATGATGCGGGGCTCACGCTGAGCGAGTACCGAATCCTGGTGCTGCTCTCGGAGAGCAGCACTCTGCGGATGTCGGACCTGTCGGAGGGGGCGGTGGCCTCGCGAAGCACCATCTCACGGCAGGTGTCGCGGCTGGTGGACAACGGCGCCATCGAACGGCTGCCCGACACCAATGACGCACGTAACCGTCTGGTCCGCATCACCCCGCGTGGGATGGCTCTGCTGCAGCGAGCCGCCGTCGACCACGTTCGCCGGGTGCGATCGAACTTCCTCGATCACATCGACCCCGCCGACCTACCCGAGGTGGAACGTGTCTTCGACCGCATCCGCCTGGGCCTGCACGAGCGCTGAGGCTGCACAACGGGCCCGCCCGCTCGCTGTCGTAAGCTACTCGGCGAAGGAAGCGTGGCAGAGCGGCCGAATGCACTCGCCTTGAAAGCGAGCGTGCCTAAAAAGCACCGGGGGTTCAAATCCCTCCGCTTCCGCAGCAGGTCCCAGCTTGTGTTCACACCGGCCAACACCTCCAGGCTCGCAGCAGTGTGGTCTCAGATCGGTCGACGTGGCGGTAGACGTCGAGGCTGGATGCGTTACCACGCATCCTGATGTCTGTGCCGCCGACCGGATCAAGGCCTCGTGGCCCGGCCACGATCGGTTCATCTCGTGGCCGGACCATGGTGTGGCCGAGGCGGTTTCACTGTTCAGTTCTCAAGCAACGTGTGGGTTCTCGTGGGATCCCAGGTCTGGGTTGGGTGTGTCCACGCCGTGGTGGGGTCAGGCGGCGACACCGTCGAGGTTGAGGGTGCGGCGGTGGTAGCTCGGGATGAGTTGTCGTCGCGGGTCGATGGTGGCGGGTGGTCGGAGCCAGGGGTGGCGGTCGTGGCCGATGACCACCTCCCAGCCGCCGTGGTGGAATTCGATGTGACATGTCCGGCAGGCGGGCGCTCCGTTGTCGACGACGGTCAACCCGCCCTGGCTGTGGGGGATGATGTGGTGGATGTCGCACCACGACGGTGGGGCGCCGCACTTGACGCAGCCCTTCGTCCGCTCATTGACCGCTCTACGTTGGGGACCGGCGAACAGTCGTTGCGGGTCGGTGATGGTGACCGGGGCCCCGTTGTCGTCGTAGGTGAGCACGCTGGTGACTGCATCGCAGGTGAGCAGGGTGGTCGAGATGTCGCTGATCGGTCCCAGCCATTGCAGATGCGCGGCGACACCGCTCGCGACGACGATCTCGGATGAATCACTGACCGCAACGGCGGGAATGGTGACCAGGACGTCAGTCTTGGTAGGTCCGGCGAAAGCGGTGGACGCCATGGCTGTGACGCCGGACTCGAGGAGTTGACTGAACGCGTCGGCATGGCGTCGCGCAGCTCTCCGCGGGTCGGGTGTCCCATCTGGTGCCGGCCGAGGACGCGACCCCGCATCCAGTCCAGCGATCAACCGTTCCCCGGTGAGGACGTCGAGGTCGAACTGGCCGCGTAGCCGACCGTCGTCGCCTTGGGCCCAGGACAGTTCATTGAGACTGGTGTCTTCAGCGGCAGGCACAGAGTTCGGGTCGGCCTCACCGACGGTCGGTTCGTGCTCGATGGCGAAGGCCCGAGCGGCGTTGGAGATCTCGGCGGGTGCGGCGCCGGAGACTGCGGCAGCGAGGAGCTGAGATTCCAGCCGTGTCAGCAGGTCTGACTCGAGTCCCGCGCGGCACCGTCGCGCAGCGTGGGCGACACCGGTGACGACGGCTGCAATGTGTTCGCCGGACACCACGGCGTCACGGGAGTAGCGGCCGGTGGAGTCCAACACATCCAGCGCGCGGCCGACGCGCATGGCTCGGGCGGCGACAGCGGGTGCGCATCCGTTGCGGACCAGGAGCTCGGCGGTTTTCATGCCGCACCGTTTCGCAGTCCCCATTCGTTCGCAGTGACCCGCCGATCGCGCCAACAGGTCATCTGCGGTGGCCCGCAAGCGTACGGCCGCGCGGATGGTGGCGATCACGTCATCGTCGGAGGCGACAGCCACGTCCGTCGCGGCGTCGACGAGTGTGTCGACTGCAGCGGTGAGCACCTTGCCGTTCATGGGTACGATTATACAGATCTATATCGAACATGCAAGCGACTACACTCGGAACCCATCGCGGCGATGTCGCCAGCGGGCGCCCAATGTAGAAGCGGCGACGGGGAACCAACCGACGAGTTGGGCCGTCCTACGCTGTATGGGGGATGGTGAGCCACTGTTTCTACCGCTTGAGTTCGAGCGAGGGCCCGATACGGGTGCATTGACTGCAAGAGAGGCAGCACAGCTGTCAGCGGGAAGGACTGCTGCCCTGGAGGAATTCGAGGCCTCGTTTCTGCAGTTCAGCGCCACGCCGCCGCTGCTGGAGGGCGGTGGCAGTGGGGGGCGATACGGTCACAGGGTGAAATCAGTTGAGCTGTTCGCTGGAGCTGGCGGTCTCGCCCTGGGATGCGAGCTCGCCGGGTTCGAACCAGTCGTGGTCGCCGAGTGGGACCGCTGGGCGTGCGACACGATGCGCGAAAACAGTGCGCGCGGATACCCGTTGGTAGAACACTGGTCGATTCACGAGGGTGACGTTCGTGGCGTCGACTGGAGCGGCCTCTCAGACATTGACCTGGTCTCCGGCGGCCCGCCTTGTCAGCCCTTCTCCATGGGCGGGAAAGCACGCGCCGCTGACGACAAAAGGGACATGTTCCCCGCGACGGCGGAAGTGATCCGCGAGCTCCGACCTCGAGCATTCATAGTTGAAAATGTCCGTGGGCTTACCCGCCCTGCTTTCGCAAATTATTTTGAGTACATCCAAAATAGGCTTCGGTTTCCCGAGCTCGCCGCACGCCCAGAAGAAAACTGGGTCGACCACCACTCGCGACTACAAGTCGAGATGACTACATCACGCGAAGCTACCCTCCGCTATCGGGTGGTTCCGACCTTGGTCAACGCAGCCGACTACGGTGTGCCGCAGCAGCGTTGGCGTGTCTTTCTCGTCGGTTTCAGATCGGATGTGAGCGCCGAATGGTCCTTCCCGGTCGCCACCCATTCATCTGACGCACTCATCAACGACCAGTGGGTGACGGGTGACTACTGGAAGCGGAACAAGGTCGCGAGAAAAGATCGACCGCTCCCCACAGAACGGCAGATTGCGCGCGCGCAACTGATTGCCAGCGGGTCGCTAGAGCCCATCGGCAAGCCCTGGCGCACAGTTCGCGAGGCGCTCGTAGGGCTTCCAGAGCCTCTGCTTGCTGGCAGCAATCGCTTCTTAAATCACGCATTACAACCCGGTGCGCGCCAATACCCGGGCCATACTGGCTCGCCTCTCGACTTACCCGCCAAGGCCCTTAAAGCGGGCGGCCATGGTGTACCCGGCGGTGAAAACATGGCATTGTACCCAGATGGGCAAGTTCGGTACTTTTCCGTTCGAGAGGCCGCCCGCATCCAGACCTTCCCTGACCGATACGAGCTCCACGGAGCGTGGAGCGAGGCAATGCGGCAGTTGGGGAACGCAGTGCCCGTCAAGCTCGCACAGCTCGTAGCCGCCTCGGTTCGGACGCACCTCGAGCTGGCTGCCATCCGAAATATGACTACGTCGCGGCGTCCTTCGTCGAATGCGGCATCTGCATGAGCGCATATAATCCGCTAGACATGGAAAACCTCGCAGTGAGCATCGCGAACAAGCTGCTGGCGACGCCCGCAGTAAGGCATAGCGAGATTCCAGACTTCAAAGGCGCCGGAATCTACGCCATCTACTACCGAGGGGACTGCCCCACGTACAAGCCGCTTTCCGAACCGGAGAACCGCGACATCGCCGTCTACGTCGGAAAGGCGGTTCCGAAAGGTGGCCGGAAGGGAGTTGAGGTCGCGAAAACCACGTCTACAACGGCTCTCAGGTCGCGCCTCAAAGAGCATGCCAAGAGTATTGGCCAGGTCGAGACCAGAGACTTTCGCCTCGATGAGTTCCGGTTCCGCTACCTCGTTGTTGAACCGATCTGGATTCCCCTGGGCGAGTCCGTAATGATTCAGCGCTCTCATCCAGTATGGAATGTGCTCGTTGACGGATTTGGCAATCATGATCCAGGCGCTGGTCGTATCAATGGCATGAGGACCCGTTGGGATACCCTGCATCCCGGCAGGCCATGGGCGCAAAAGTTCCCACAACGCCAAGAGACTGGCGCCGAGATCGCCGACGATGTGATCGAGTATCTGCGCTCACGACTCAGATGAGCACCTGACGGCGAGTTGCTAAGCCGAGTAACGCTGACGAGCGCCGGACTGATTTGTCGGATTGACAAAGAACCTCTAACGCGCGCCGGCTGATCCGAGACATCTCGATGAGCTGACGTCCCGCCTGTAGGCCGGAGACTGTGCCAACGCCGCAGCGGTCCAGCGGTGATCGCACTACGAAACCCTGTCCCGGCCGACGACCAACCAGACTTCGAGAGTGGGACGCACCGAGCCCGTACAGTTCTCGTCGCGAGGTCCGTCTTTTCGCCGATACGCTTCGATCACCTGTGTGACCCCCCGCGTAGCGGATCTCCCTCGTACGGGCGGCCGAGACTGTTGCGTGGAATGCCACCTGGTTTTGCCAGTGGCGTCCGGCCGAGGGCAACTACCCCCGCAGGCCGCCACCGATCAAACGTCAGCTGCCGGTGCCTGAGCTTTCGTAGGTGAAACGCGATTTCAACGTCAGACTCCCGGGGCTCGGCGGGATGTTCACCGTCCAGCTGAGGCCGGCGGCGTTGTCGACGGTGACGGTGCTGGCGGTGTTGTCGAACGGCTTCCCGGCACCGATCACCGCGAACACGTCGCCGACAGCCCCTTCCTGCCGCGTTGCGCCGCCGGTCAGATCGGTCCAGGTGATGCGCTCGCCGTTGGACGCGACGCAGGAGACACCGTTGGGCACCAAGGCTCCGGTGCCGTTGTCACCGCCGACGGCGCAATCTGCCGCCCGGTACACCGTGATCGGATAGATCTCGGTGGAGAACGTGCTCACCGTGATCGTCGTGTCGTAGCTGGTGGCGCCGTCCACGAAGGTGTCCACCTGCGTGAGGTTGACGCCCTGATCGGCCACCTGCAGCTCAGTGGTGATGACGAGCGGATCGGTGGCGGTGCCCGACCCGGTGCGGGTCTGTGGTGCGGCCAACCTGAACTGGGCGCCGTTCGATCCGAAGCCGAAGGGAACCCCGAACGACGCCACCGCCGTCCCACACTGGTTACCGCCGTCGAACAGCGGCTTGCCATCAGACTGCGAGACAACCCGGCACTGCAGCCGGCTGGGAGTGATCTCCAGTCCCGTGAGCCGACATCCGGCCAGCAACAGACCCAGAACACTTACTCCGACAAGCACTTTCGTGAAACGCTTCACCCGAACCATCTGACGACTCCCAGCGTGAGGACCAGCCGAACTTTTCGGTTATCGTCCCATAAGTCGACGTTGCGTGACGGGCGAGCCGACAATCTCGCGATCTCTGGTCGCGAGCGCGCCACGTTGGGACGGGCTGGGCTCAGAGCGAAGCCGTGTCGAACGTTGCCGTGCAGCTGGCGAGGCGTCGACCCGGGGTGATACCCGAAGTCGTCCGATGAGCAGGGTGGGACTATTCGGGTTCCGCAGCGTCAACTCCCAGGGCCGCTAGACGTTTCGTAAGTGAAGCGCGACTTGATGGTGACGGGCGGATCGATGAAGCTGATGCGCTGAGCCCAGCGATAGAAGGTGATCACATGGGCACCCGAAGACTGAGTTGTCAGGACGTAGGTCCAGCCACCACCAACGCCAAAGCACCAATCCCGGCAACACCTTTCACCGAGCGACGGACGTGCATGCGACAACCCCCGTGGGCGTGGAAAACCGCGTCGAGCAAGACCTGGGCATCGTCCCACGACAGCATCGAGAACGCTGGTCATCCGAGTGATCTCAGGACCTCAGCACCTTTGCCATCGACTTACCGCGAGCGAGTTCGTCGACCAGCTTGTCGAGGTAGCGGATCTTCTGCATCAGCGGATCGTCGATGTCTTCCACGCGCACGCCGCACACCACACCGGTGATCAACCGAGCATCGGGGCGCAGGGTCACAGCACCGAAGAAGTCGTGAAACGTGGTGCGGGACTCGAGATGTTGATCGAGACCGGCATCGTCGAGACCCGTGAGCCAGCTGATCACGGTCCGTAGCTCCGCCTCAGTCCGACCCTTGCGTTCCAGCTTCGCGACATACAGCGGATAGACGTCGGCAACAGCCGTGGTGAAGATGCGATGCACTCGCGACAGCGTAACCGGCTCACACGCCGAACAGTGGCGGCAGGGCCAGCAGGATGACCGACGACCAGGCCACGTGGGTGAGGATCGGCGCCAACACCCCGTCGGTGGCGCGCCGCCCCATCGCACACACCCAGCCCAACAGGATCGCGGCGAATCCCAGCATCGGGTTACCGCTGGCCATGGTGACCACCGCATAGATCAGCGTCGAGTAGATGACCGGGTTGTGGCGACCGAGAGCTGAATACAGCGCACCACGGAAGAACAGTTCCTCGGCGACCCCGTTGACCAACGCGATGATGATGACCACGGTCAGATTGCCCTGCGTCGCATGTTCCATGACGTGGCGCACCAGGTCCCGGATGACCGGTATCTCACGCACCACCAGACCACCGAGAACGAAGATCCCGCCGAGTGCCAGCCCGAATCCGATCCCGGTCAACACCGGACGACGACGGTGCCCCCGCCAGGTGACCCGACCCAGATGCAGCGGGCGAGCCAGCGCCGAGCCGATGAACCACACCGCCGCCAACGCGACTGTGTAGACGTAGAACACCGAGTCGCCGGGCTTGGTCGACAACGACAGCGCCAGGAACACCGCACCGACCACCATGGTCACAGCCACCACGATCCGTCGCCGCCGAACAATGTTCGGGGCCTCGTCGATGTGGCTGTCTTCGCGATGCAACACGACATCGCGCAGCTGGTCCCACAGGTTGGTGGTCACGACGACGATGGTACGTACGCGAACGACCTCAGGGAATGTGATAGATCACGCCGCGGTCACAACCAGCCGTTGCGACGGAACAGCACGTAGAACAGCGACATCGCGCTCACCAGGAGCACCGTGCTGGTGACGAAACCACTCGTCGCCCCCGACCCCGGGAACGGCACGTTCTGGCCGTAGAACCCGGTGATGGCCGTGGGCACCGCGATGATGGCGGTGAACGCGGTCAGCCGCTTCATCACTTCGTTGAGTCGGGCATCCTGCAGCGACGCGTTGGTCTCGAAGACGGTCACCACCATCTCCTGCATCGAGTCCACCCACTCGGCCGCGCGGGTGATGTGGTCGTAGAGGTCCTCGTAGCGGGCCCGCAACGCCTCCGGCGCCTTGAGCACATCGCGATGCCGTTCCAGCAGCTCCACCACGTCGCTCATCGGCAACACCACCCGCCGCAACGCCACCAGATCCTTTCGGATGGTGTACGTACTGCGTTGCAGCACACGAGGATTGGTCTTGGTGTCGAAGACCTGCTGCTCCAACGAATCCAGCACCTCGTCGAGTTGGCCGATGGCCTCGAAATGCGAGTCGACCACCACGTCGAGCAAACCGTGCAGCAACATCCCGACACCCAGCTGGTAGCCGCCGAGTTCGTCGAGCCGATGGATCAACGCCTCGATGTCGGTCACCCGGGCACCCGCCCCGAACTGGGCAACCGTGCCCGTGGTGGCCGAGATGATCGGGTCACTCAACCGGACCGTCACGATCACGTTGGCACGGATGAAGATCGAGATGCGTTGCTTGCGCAGCCCACCCCAGCTCACGGGGTCGCGGCTGCCCGACGACACGTCGAAGCCGACCGCGTACACGCTGATGAAGGTGTGGTTGGAGTACGTCGACGCCTTGACGCGTTCGGCGTCGGCCAGCGAGTCCTCGATGGCCCACCTGCTCAACCCTAGCTCGTTTGCCAACTGGCCCAACGAATCTGGCGTTGGATCCAACAGGTCGGCCCACACCATGGTGTCGGGTTCCAGCAGGTAGTCGGAGATGTCTTCGAGGGCGAACCCCTCGACGGCCACCCCATCGCGGAACAGTTGTCCGTTCACCTCGACTGTCACGCCGTCACCGATGGGTGGAGAAGCCGGATCGTCGCCGATGACGCTCGAGGGCCAACTCGACCAGTCGATCGACGAGGTGCGGGTAGGCCAGTCCGGTGGCCTCCCACATCTTCGGATACATCGACGACGGGGTGAACCCCGGAATGGTGTTGACCTCGTTGAGCAGCCAGCCCCGGCCCGCCTCTTCGTAGAAGAAGTCCACCCGCGCCATCCCCGAACACCGCAGCGCGACGAACGCCTGGGCCGCCAGCTCGCGCACCCGGGCCACCTCCTCGGCGGGTAGGTCCGCTGGGATGGCAAGGCCGGCAGTGCCGTTGAGGTATTTGTCCTCATAGTCGTAGAACTCCGCACCGGGCAGCACCTCACCGGGCAGCGACGTCTGCGGTGCCGTGTTACCCAGCACCGCCACCTCGATCTCACGGGCAGTGACGGCCTCCTCCACCACCACCACCTCGTCATAGGTGAGCGCGAGGTCGATCGCCGCGGTCAACTCCTCGGCATCATGTGCCTTCGAGATACCCACCGACGAACCAAGATTGGCTGGTTTGACGAACGCCGGCAGGCCCAGCTCATCGATCACCCGCGCGGCCAGATCGGCCCGGCTGCCCATGCCGTCGCGGTATTCGATCCAGCGGCACTGCGGGATTCGCGCCTGCGCGCATGCCACCTTGGCGGCCGCCTTGTCCATGCACAACGCCGACCCCAACACCCCGCTGCCCACATAGGGCAGCCCAGCCAGCTCCAACATGCCCTGCACGGTGCCGTCCTCGCCGTGCGGCCCGTGCAGCAGCGGCAACACCACCGTCGGCAGCGGTGAGGCGTCGCGCGCCAAGATCTCCCCGGACGTCACCTCGGTGCCGGTCGTCGACAGCGTCGAGGGCAGTGCGGCACGAGCGGTGAGGGCGGCGATCGCGTCGTCGTTGCGGATCCACTCCCCGGAATGGTTGATACCCACCGGCACGATCTCGTAGCGGTCGGGGTCGACGGCGGCCATCACGTGGGCAGCCGACACGCACGACACATCGTGCTCCGCCGAGACACCCCCGAACAGGACCACCAGCCGGTGGCGGGCGGGTTTCTGCATGCCGCTCACCCTACGGCGGGCGGTGTGAGCCACGCACGGGAGTAGTTTCGACGCGTGCATTTCACACTCAGCGAGGTGGCGGCGGCCACCGGCGGTCAACTCATCGGTCCCGACATCACGGTGTCGGGGGCCGGCATCGATTCGCGTGCGGTGACCCCGGACATGCTCTTCGTCCCCATCGTCGCCGAACGTGACGGTCACGACTTCATCGCCGCCGCCTCCGCGGGCGGCGCGGCGGCGTATCTGACGAGCCGTGAACCCATCGCCGAGCAGCCCGGATCTGCAGTCGTCGTCGAGGACACCGCAGCCGCGCTGGCGGCGTTGGGCTCGGCGGCGCGCAGCCGCATCGCCGGTCCGGTGATCGGGGTGACCGGATCGGTGGGCAAGACCTCGACCAAGGACCTGTTGGCCACGGTGTTGGCCACCACCCTGCGGACCGCAGCCAACGAACGGTCGTTCAACAACGAACTCGGGCTGCCCCTCACCCTCGTCAACGCCCCCGACGACACCGAGGCGGTGGTGGTGGAGATGGGGGCGCGCGGCGTGGGCCACATCGCCACCCTGTGCGACATCGCGCATCCGACGGTGGGCGTGGTCACCCGCGTCGACGGGGTGCACCTGGAGCTGTTCGGTGACATCGCAGCGATCGCGGTGGCCAAGGGCGAACTGGTGGAGGCGCTGCCGCCCGAGGGCATCGCGGTGCTCAACGTGGACCAGGAGACCGTGGCCGCGATGGCCTCGCGGAGCCGCGCCCGCGTGCTCACCTACGCCACCGAACCCGGCCGCACCGCCGATGTGACCGCCATCGATGTGAGCGTCGACGACGAGTTGCGCGCCGCGTTCACCCTGCACACCCCGTGGGGGCAGACGCCAGTGCGGCTGGCCGCACGTGGACGACACCAGGTGAGCAACGCCCTGGCCGCAGCCTGTGTGGCCGGCGGCCTGGGTCTGAGCGTCGATCAGATCGCCGCCGGGTTGGGCGGAGCCGCCATCTCGGGTCTGCGGATGGAGTTGTCGCACACGGCAACCGGTGCCGCGGTGCTCAACGACGCCTACAACGCCAACCCCACCTCCATGAACGCGGCCCTGGATGCGTTGGCAGCCTTGGGCACCGGACGCAAGGTGGCGGTGCTGGGCGTGATGGCCGAACTCGGCGACACCGCACCGGCTGAACACGCAGCGATCGGTGCACGCGCCGCCGACGCCGGGATCGAGGTGATCGCCGTCGCCGCTCCCGACTATGGTTCGGCCGCAACCCATGTCGCCGATGTGAATGCAGCCGTGGCAGCGGTGGGACAGCTGGGCGCCGCCGACGCGGTGCTGGTGAAGGGCAGCCGGGTGGCCGCCCTGGAGCGGGTGGCCACCCGGCTGCTCGAGGCCGACCCCACCTGAGACGTGTCCGCCCCCCGCAACCCGGCCCTGACCGGGATCCGCGCGGTGGCAGCCCTTCTCGTCTGCGCCACCCACGCAGCGTTCTGGACCGGGCGCTACACCGACGACCTGCCGGGGCGGTTCTTCGCACGCCTGGAGGTGGGTGTGCCGATCTTCTTCGTGCTCTCCGGGTTGCTGTTGTTCGGACCCTGGGTACGCTCCCTTGCCGACAACCGGCCACCGCCATCGGTGGGTCACTATGCGCGGCAACGGATTCGTCGCATCCTGCCCGCGTACGTGGTGACCGTGTTGGTCGTCTACGCCATCTTCGCCTGGTGGCGCACCGACACCTCAACACTCGGTCACGGCCTCGACGGCCTGCTGCGCCACCTCACCCTCACCCAGATCTACGGGTTCGGCCACCTGCACTCCGGGCTGACCCAGATGTGGAGTCTGTCGGTGGAGGTGGCGTTCTACGTGTGTCTGCCGCCGCTGGCCTGGCTGCTCACCCGGGTGGCCTGTGCTGGTCGATGGCGCCCGGGCGCCCTGCTCCTCGGTCTGACGGCACTCGCCGCGATCAGCCCGATCTGGGCTGTGCTCACTCACTCCGGCAACCGCATCGACCCCACGGCGGGACTGTGGCCGCCCGGGTTCGCGTCATGGTTTGCCGGCGGGATGGCACTGGCAGTGGTAGCCGAGATCTCAACGCGCCGGATGGCCACCGGCGGCTCCGGGCTGCGATGCCTACCGATCCTGTCGGTGCCGGTGGCCGTGCTGGCCTTCCAACTCAGCTGCACCGATGTCGCCGGCGAACCGACCATCACGCCGGCCACGGCCGGAGCCACTATCGTCAAACATGCGTTGTACCTGGTGGTGGCGCTGGGACTGATCGCGCCCCTGGTGTTGGAACCCCGCGACACGTGGTGGCATCGGACGCTGTCGTGGCGGCCGCTGGTCTGGCTGGGCGAGATCTCGTATGAGTTCTTCCTGGTGCACCTGATGGTGTTGGAGCTGATGATGGACGTGTTGGGCTACCGAGTGTTCACCGGATCGACCACCGCAGCCTTCGTCGCCACCACCGCGTTCAGCATCCCGATCGCCTGGCTGTTGCATCGACTGACCTGGTGGTCGGCCCGTCACGAACCGAACTCCAGAACCCGGCAATCCGTACCATCGAAGACATGAACGACCCGCGTCTGAGCCCAGAGTTCGGTGGATCGCGTCCGGTGGTGCGCACCGACATCGCCGCGTGGTGTGACCGGTGCGTGGTGCCGGTGTCGGTGATCCCCGGAGGTGAGCCCGCCGAGCTGTCCGACGAGGCTGCGGTGATCATCGCCGCCGGGCATCTGTCGGACTCGGCCCGCACGATCGTGGTGACCCGGATGTCGAGAGGTCTGCCCATCCCCACCAGCGACCTGATCACGGGGGCAACGGCATTCGGCGATCTGCGGCGCATCAAGCGCAGCGTCGGGGCCATCGACGCGCAGCTGCGCAACCCCATGCTGCCGAGCATGGTGGCCCCCGTGCTGCGAAGCCGGCGCACCGCGGTCAGCCGCAAGCTCGAGGACGGTCGCAAGCAGGTCATCAACGGCAAAGGCATCTTCGCGACCAGCATCCGCGGTATCCGACGCGAGCGACGCGACGGGGTGCACCTGGAGCTGGCTGATCGTGAGGCACTGTTCGAGGCGTTGACGTTGACCCCCACTCCCAACGTCCACGCCGGTGGTTACATGAGACGCGCGGGCACAGTGGCGTTGGATCGGCTGGTCGGCGCCATGGGTAGCGCGGCAGCCAAGGCAGGCATCGAACGCGGACGGCGCTGGGTGAGCGAGCTGACCGCTGACACCGAGCTGGCGCCGGCCAATGGTGAAGCGCGGTTCCTCGACGGCTACGAGACCATCCTGTATGTCGCCGGCCTGTTCTATGACCGGGTGATGCGCTGTCCTGCTTGGCATTCTGAGCATTTCGAGCTTCAGCGTGGTGCGGTGGACCTCAACGCCGAGCTGGCTGAGATCGCCGCCGACGTGATCGCGCTGCGCACCATCCGGGTCGATCTGGACGCCAGCCGCCAAGCGGGTGGTTTCGACACCTCCCTCGACGACCACATCTCACGGCGCGAGACGTCGCTACGACCGGTGTGGACCCAGGTGGTCGACCGGGTGTCGGCGCTGGCGTCGGTGGCCGAGGTGGTCGAGTCAGCGGCCGTCGAACTGCGCGTCCTCGCCGAGTTCGCCCGCACCGCAACGATCGACGACCGGATCGACCGACTGGTAGCCCGTTCAGGTGACCGAGAGATCTCGGCCGACAACACCAAACGGCTGACCGAACAGGTGCGGGCCGGCGAGGAGCAGCTGAGAATCTACCGTGATGTTCTGCAGGGCAACATCATCCGACTCTCCTCCGGCGACTCCCATCGAGCCGGACCGATGCTGGAGAAATAGCCCCGCCCGGGGCGGCGTTGCCCGACGGTGACCTGGTCGACGCCAGACCGGTGCCGTGAGAACGTGCATCTGAACAGATTTTTCCCGCAATCGCCGGTAGCGTGGAATCAGTGACAACGTTTCGTCGAATCCTGATCAGTGTGACCGCGGTGGCCTGTGCGCTGGGCATCAGTACGGTTCCCGCCGCAGATGCGGCCCCCTCGAACAGCATCCCTCCATCGACCCGCAGCACTGCGGCGACGCTGGGGGCCGTCACCGCGATCACCCCGCGACACCTGCGGATAACGGTGAACTCACCGGCCATGCGTGGGCCGGTTCAGGTGTCGATCTTGTTGCCCCGCGACACTTCTCGCCCTCGGGCCAGCCTCTACCTACTCGACGGGGCCGGGGCAGGCAAGGGCGAGAGCGACTGGGTGAGCAAGGGCCACGCGGTCGACTTCTTCGACGACAAGAACGTCACCGTGGTGATGCCCGCCGGCGGCGCCGGGACCTATTACACGAACTGGCGCAAGCGTGACCGGGTGTTGGGCGCGCCGCAGTGGGAGACGTTCTTGACCGCCGAGCTGCCTGCGCTGATCGACAATCACTACGGCGGCAACGGAATCAACGCGATCGGTGGGATCTCGATGGGCGGGCAAGCGGCCTTCATCCTGGCGTCACGCCACCCGACGCTCTACACCGCCGTCGGTTCGCTGAGCGGCTGCCCACCGACGACCGGTCCGGTGAACGAGGCGTTCGTGCGGGGCACGGTGGCCAAGGAGGGCGCCGACGCCACCAACATGTGGGGTCCGCCAGGGGCGGCAGCCTGGTCTGACCACGACCCCGCCACCCGTCTGAACGCGTTGCGCGACAAGTACCTCTACATCTCGGCCGGCCAGGGCACACCGGGGCCGCGCGATCAGACCGCTCCGATCGATTCGCCGTTGGGTCGCAGCGGCCAGATCCTCGCCGGGTCGGCGTTGGAGGGTGCGGCCTACCGCTGCTCAGCGGAGTTCGCCGCCTCGCTGCGCAAACACAACGTGGGAGTCACCGTCGACTTCCCCGTCGTCGGCACCCACAACTGGCCGTACTGGGCCGCGCGCCTGCCCGGCATGTGGCAGACGTTGTCCCGCGGCCTCTAGGTCAGCCGCGAGCCGACATCCACGCGCGCACGGCGGCCAGGAATGCATCGTTCTCGTGCGGGTCGGTGACGGTGACACGCACCCCGTCACCGTCGAACGCGCGCACGATCACCTTTTGATCTGTCATCGCCGCGCTGAACTCCGCAGTGTCCGCACCCAACCCGAGCCACACGAAGTTGGCCTGCGAGTCCGACACCGGCAGCCCCCACGCACGCAACTGCGCGGCAACCCGAACACGCTCGGCCACGATCGGTTCGGTGCGCGCGAGCAGCTCGTCGTCGGCCCGCAGGCAGGCCGTCGCGGCCACCTGAGCCAGCGTGTTGACGCTGAATGGGACGTGCACCTTGCGTAATGCCTC
This sequence comes from Williamsia sp. CHRR-6, assembly GCF_018474015.1. GTDB lineage: Bacteria > Actinomycetota > Actinomycetes > Mycobacteriales > Mycobacteriaceae > Williamsia_A. Next base: position 552,844 of record NZ_JAHCSG010000003.1, read on the forward strand.
AATGACCGTCGGGTCGGCCACCGCGTAGCCCACCCTCAGCCCGGCCAGCCCGTACGCCTTGGAGAAGGTCCGCAACACCACCAGGTTGCGGTGTCGCCGGTGCAGCTGGATCGCGTCGTAGCGCTGCGCCGGGCTGGGGCGAACGTATTCGGCGTAGGCCTCGTCGAGGGCCACCACCACCGTCGGCGGGACCCGCTCGAGGAAGGCCTCAAGGTCGGCGGCCTCGACCACGGTCCCCGTGGGGTTGTTGGGGTTGCAGACGAAGATCAGCCGGGTGCGGTCGGTGATCGCATCGGCCATCGCCGACAGATCGAAGGTGTCGTCGCCGGTGAGCGGCACCTGCACCGGCACGGCACCGGCGATCTGGGTGGCCGTCGGGTACATCTCGAACGACCGCCACCCGAACAGCACCTCGTCGCCAGGCCCGGCCGTGACCGTGATCAGGTTCTGGCACAGGATCACCGAACCGCAGCCCACCGCGATCTCGTCCGCGGTCACCCCGAACTTCTTGGCCAGTGTTTCGGTGAGCTCCACCATCGCGTTGTCGGGGTAACGGTTGAGCCCGCCGGCCGCCTCGGCGATGGCCGCGGCGACGCTGGGCAGCGGTCCGAAGGTCACCTCGTTGCTGGCCAGTTTCACCGCGCCCGGGATGACGCGACCGGGTACGTAGGCGGGTATCGATTCGAGATGAGACCGAAGGATGGGAGTCACATCCCCCAATGTAGGGAGCGATTGGTCTGGTCACCAAGGGCGGTTTGCTCCGCGCGACGCGCCGTGTGTAACCTTCGTGTTCGGCAGTCCGTGAGGGCGGCTACATCAGGAGGCGTGCCAGAGCGGCCGAATGGGATTCACTGCTAATGAATTGTCCCGCTAAAACGGGACCGGAGGTTCAAATCCTCTCGCCTCCGCCACGGCAACCCGCCACCTGTACGACACAACTGAAGACCTGCGCCCGTAGCTCAACGGATAGAGCACTTGACTACGGATCAAGAGGTTAGGGGTTCGAATCCCTTCGGGCGCACCGCACCCCCGTGACCCTGCCGTGAGGCGGTCACGGGGGTTGATTTTTTCTCAGGCCTTCCAGTCGGCGGTGCGTTCGGGGGTCGCCTCGGCCAGCGCCGCGTGCAGGCGGGCGGCGTCGTAGTCCTTGCCATAGGACGGCGTACCCGGCTGCTGACGCCACGACTCGGCGATGGTGCCGGCGTCCACCGGTTCGAACCCGATCTCGTCGACCAGGTCGGCGGCGATCTTCTTGTGCAACTCGTCATCGCCGGCGATCGGCAAGGCGATACGCCCGGGCTCACCGGCCGGCACACCCTTGTTCAGCAGATGCTTCCAGTAGATGCCGTTGAACACCTTCACCACCGGCTCACCGATCTGCTCAGCGACCCAGGCACTCTCGGGCTGACCGTCTTCGATGGCCGCGATCAGTCCATCCCGCTGCTGCGGGTAGTAGTTGTTGGTCTCGATGATCGGGGCACCGGGCTTGCGGGCGGCGAACAAGCCGGCCGCCAGATCGGGCACGTTCTTCTGCGGGATGGTCAAGATGACCAGATCCGCATCTGCCGCAGCATCTTTCGCCCAGACCGCGGTCGCACCGGTCTCGTCCGCCAGTTCGGCAAGTGTCTCGGGCGCACGCGAGTTGGCCACCGCCACCTCATGACCCACTGCGGTCAGGCGCCGGGTGAGGGTGCCGCCGATCAAACCTGCTCCGATGATTCCGATCTTCACGTCATTCTCCTGATCCTGTGGTCCAACGATCGCAGGACCACCCGGGTTACAGCGGTGCCGAACCACCGGATATTCCAGACGCCGGGCTCGCGAGGACGCTGAGCAAAACCCGAACCGTCGGCCGGCCTCGCGATATCATCCTGATGAATATCCGATCGTCGGACACGACTGTTCAGGAGAAGCCATGGCACGCATGACAGACCGGGTTGTCCTCATCACCGGCGCCGGATCGGGTCTCGGTCGCGCGACCGCCGTGCAACTGGCTCGCGAGGGTGCGCTGCTGTCCCTGGTGGACGTGTCCGCCGAAGGTCTCGACGCCACGGTGGCCGCAGTGACCGACGCCGTCGCAGGGGCCGCCACGCTCAGCGTGGTCGCCGACGTCGCCTCCGAGCCCGACACGCAGCGCTACGTCGACGAGACCGTGCAGCGATTCGGTCGGATCGACGGGTTCTTCAACAACGCCGGCGTCGAGGGCAAACAGAACCTGACCGAATCGTTCACCTCAGCGGAGTTCGACCGCGTGCTCGCGATCAACCTGCGCGGGGTGTTTCTCGGGCTGGAGAAGGTGCTGGGTGTGATGCGCGGGCAGGGGTCGGGCGCGGTGGTCAACACCGCGTCGGTGGGTGGAATCCGGGCTATCGGAAACCAATCCGGTTATGCCGCAGCCAAACACGGGGTGGTGGGGCTCACCCGCAACTCGGCGATCGAGTACGCGGAGTTCGGCATTCGCGTCAACGCCATCGCCCCCGGCGCCATCTGGACACCCATGGTCGAAGGCTCGTTCCGACAGATCGACGCCGAGAACCCCGACGCCGTGGCCCACCAGTTCATCCAGGCCAACCCCACGAAGCGCTACGGTCGCGCCGAGGAGATCGGGACCGTCGTCGCGTTCCTGCTCTCCGACGAGGCCTCCTACGTCAACGCGGTGGTGCTGCCCATCGACGGCGGGCAGTCAGCCAAATACTGACCGGCCAGGCGCTGCACACCGATGCGTCACCCTGGATCGACCATCGACGGGCGTCCGAAACGGGTACGCACACCCGGAGAGAACAGTGCCCGCAATGGCTCACCAGCTGCCGCCACACCGCTGGCACCGAGCAGGTCGTCGGACAGCTCCAGCACCTCGGCGACGTGCAGCGGCCACGGCGGATGCTCGTTGGGCACCCACAGCGTGCGCCCGAGTGCGCGGGTGTGGGCACCCCACCGCGCGGTCAGCCAGGTCTCCAACGGAGTGGGCTCCACCGCCTCGCCCACTCGGATCCGCAGTCGACTACGCAGGCCAGGATCAGGCCACCGGCGCGTCGAGTCGTAGGTGATCTCGTCGCCGACCGGGGTGCTCGCCGCGTGCGCCCGGTCGATGCTCATCCTCGCCCAGGTGTAGGGGATGCCCAGCGCCGCACGTGTGATGGGAACCACCGCTGCGCGCTCGGTCTCCAGCGACCGGAACAGCACGCCGTGGCGTCCTTCGTCATCGATCGAGTACAGACGGATGTTGGTCTCGGCGAAGCTGCCGAAGTAGGGAACCGGCGGCAACGTGGGGCCCAAGGCGATGGACCGCATGTAGAACGGCACCAGCGCCACATACGTGTAACCGTCGTCGAACACATCCGGTCGCGCACCCGACGGGTAGAGGTGCGCAACCGATTCCGGCTCCACCGGCCAGTGCACGAAGGTCAGGTCGTCCCAGTACTGGTCGAGGACCACCGGCTTGCGCAACGGCGGAGGGGTGTAGGCGAAGCCATCCATCACGCTGGACGGGGCGTCGGTGCGATGCGAACGGGGCGAGGCAGACATGCGTCCATGGTGCCCGCGCCATCACCGGGATCCGATATGGCGATCGCCACTGCCATCCCGTGACTCCGTCGCAGGGCTACGCTGGTCACATGACCGCCGCGCAGCCCGCACCCACCCCGTCCGCCGTCGGTCGTGAGTGGTCCACGGGGCGATATGATGCGGTGGCGGCCCGCATCTTCGACATCGCAGTCGAGCTGGTCGCCTCGGTGGAAGACCGCTTACCGTTGTCTGCGGTACGCACCATCGACCTGGCCTGTGGCACCGGCAACGCCGCGTTCGCGTTGGCGGAGGTGGGCGCCACCGACATCACCGGCCTGGACATCTCACCCGAGTTGATCGCTGTGGCACAACAGAAGTCACGGGTGTCGCCACACGACACCGACATCACCTGGGTGATCGGCGACGCCGCAGACACCGGCTTGCCGGCCGAATCGTTCGATGCCGCGGTCTCCAGCATGGGCCTGATCTTCGTCGAACCGGTCAGTCAGGTCGCCGAGCTGGTGCGACTGCTACGTCCCGGCGGAACGTTGGGTTTCAGCGCATGGATGAAGCCTTCCCACAACCCTTTCCACGATCCGGTGGCCACCGTGCTGGGTACGTCTCCGCCGGGAGCGTTTGCACCCGAACAGTGGGGTGAGCCCGAGACCGTTCGCGCCCGGTTGGCCGAGGACTTCGACACCGTCGAGATCGAACATCGCGTACACACCTGGGCGTTCGACACCGCCGAGAGCGCGATGCACTTCCTCACCAGCGAGTCGCCGTATCACGTGGATCTGCTGCGCCGGTGCGACGAGATGGAGCGCGAACGTCTGGTCGCCGGTTTCGAGGCGGCACTGGCCCCGCACACCGACGGATCCGGGCGCGTGGCGTTCGATGCGCCGTACCTGATCGTCACCGCGCGACGCCGCTGACCCTCCCTTCCGCACGGTCTGGTTCAGCTCGCACGGTCTGGTTCAGCTCGCACGGTTCCGCCCCGTTCGCACGGTCCGGTTCAGCTCGCACGGTTCTGCCCCGTTCGCACGGTCTGGTTCAGCTCGCACGGTTCCGCCCCGTTCGCACGGTCCATGTCGCTTCGCACGCCGCATGCACCGTGCGAAACGCACCACACCATGCGAACAACCCCAACCCATGCGAAACGCACCACACCGTGCGAGCAACGCCAACCCATGCGAACGGGGCGGCGGCAGGCGAGCCGATCGGAGCCGCCGGGAACGGGTTCTGTGGACCGCGTTCGGCAGCCGTGGTTCCTCGCTTACCGTAGGGGAGTGAATTCTCCACAGCTCACCCCCGAGACCGCGAGCCCAGCTGCACCGGTCGAGGACTTCAAGACCATCCTCACCTGGCGTAACGCCGAGGCCACCCGCATCGAGCAGGCTCGCGTCCAGGTCACCGGCGATCGGGTGAAGGCCTACGGCCAGATCATCGCCGCCGCCACCCCGACCAGCGAGGCGTTCTGCGCCACCTACGACCTGTTGACCAACGACCTCGGTGTCACTCGTCGACTCTCGGTGCAGCTGGTGCGCGCCGGTGGCGAGGTACAGATCTCCCTGACCCGTGACGCCGAGCAGACCTGGCTGATCCAGACGCCACAGGGCACCACGCGTGGCGACTTCGGCGGAGCCCGGGATGTGGACCTGATGCTCAGCCCGATGTTCAACACTCTGCCCATCCGCCGCCTGGGGTTGCACCGCACCGCCACGACCGTGGAGTTGCCGGTGGTCTACCTTCGGCTGCCCGAGGGTGTGGTCAGCGCCGAGACCCAGACCTACACCGCTGGTGGCGACGCCATCGAGATCGTCTCACCGGTGGGCAACGCGACCATCCACACCGACGAGCACGGCTTCGTCAGCAGCTATTCCGGTCTGGCCGAACGCATCTGAGCTCCGCGCCACACCGAACCGCGCTGGGCCTCGATGCGCATCCGGCGCGGCCAGTCGTCACTGCCCACCGCCACGGTGATCGATGGCGCTCCTGCACCTGCGATCTGGTCGTACCGCAACCGCGCGGTGTGGCCCGCCTCCACCAGTCCAGCCACCGTGCCGGCCTCGGTCAGTTCGGTGCGAGCGGCAGCCAGCAGCTCGATGGTCTGGTCCAGGGCGGCCGCCAACGACTCCCGGTTGGCCTCCAACATGGCCCGTTGCAGCGCCGGTGCAGTGCCAGCCACCCGGGTGCCGTCGCGGAAACTGCCTGCAGCCAGCCGCAACGCCAGATCACCGGCCTGCCCACCGACAGCCGCGGTGGCCGCCGCGGTCAGGTGCGGCAGATGGGAGATGGCGGCAACGGCCGCATCGTGGGCGTCGGTGCCCACCGGCACCACCACCGACCCCACCTCGAGCGCGAGATCGGCGACGGCCGACCACACCTGCGGATCGGCGTCGTCATCGGTGGCCACCGCCCAGGTGGCGCCCCGGAACAACTCAGGATCGGTTGCCCCCCAACCGGATACCGCAGTCCCAGCCATCGGGTGGCCGCCCACGAAGCGAGCGGTGAGACCACGCTCGGCCACCATGGACGCCACCTGCGCCTTCACACTGATCACGTCGGTCAGCGGCGCATCGGATGCATGCTCTGCGATCGCGTCCAGCATGGGACCCGCTGCGGTCACCGGCGTGGCGAGGACGATCAACGAGCCGGCTGCGGTGGCGCGATCGAGCACCGCGATCAGATCGGTGTCGGCGTCGTACCCGTCGGCTCGCGCGGCCTCGACCGTCTGCGGCGACCGGTTGTAGCCGAACGCCTCCCGCCCCACTGACACCGCCGCACGCAGCAACGATCCGCCTATCAGGCCCAGTCCGAGGATGCACACGCTGCCGTCGCCGACCATGGCCACAACAGTGGCACATCGGGCGGGCGCAAGGGGTGAAGGCACCCCGCGGCGGGACTTGGGAATCGCTTCGAGGTGGGACTACGGTGGCCCCATGGCTGGTGAGGGTAACGATGACCTGGACGGTTTCGCTGTCGCCGTGGTCCGCGAGGACGGCGCGTGGACCGTAACCGCCATGGACGACAGTGCCCTGTCCAGCCTCGCCGACGCCGAGCGTTCACTCCGTGAGATGCGCAGTGCCGGTGCAGTTTTCGGCCTTCTCGATGTAGACGATGAATTCTTCGTGGTGATCCGGCCGGCCCCCACCGGCTCGCGGCTGCTGCTGTCGGACGCCACCGCCGGGCTCGACTACGACATCGCCGTGGACGTACTCGACGCACTCAACGTCGAGGTTCCCGACATCGACGCCGACGAGCTCGACGACGTGGAGCCCTGGGAGGAAGGCGATCTGGGGTTGCTGGCCGACCTCGGCCTGCCCGACTCGGTGATGAACGTGATCGTCTCCGACACCGACCTCTACGCCGACGAGCAGATCGGGATGATCGCGGCCCGGCTGGGTTTCGCCGACGAGTTGTCGCGTGTGCTCGACAAACTCGGTCACTGACCACACGTCTCATGGCGCCGTGGTCCCGCGCAGTCGACGACGAGTGGATGTCACTGGCATTGTCGGCCGCGAAAGGCTCGGGCCCGCAGGATGTTCCGGTCGGGGCGGTGGTGCTGGATGCAGACGGGACGGTGCTGGCCCGCGCAGGCAACCGCCGTGAGGCCGATGGCGATCCCACCGCTCACGCCGAGATCCTCGCCATCCGTGCCGCCGCCGCAGTCCACGGCGACGGGTGGCGGCTGACCGGCTGCACGCTGGTGGTCACCCTGGAACCGTGCGTGATGTGCGCGGGCGCCATCACGATGGCGCGGCTGGATCGTCTGGTGTTCGGGGCCTGGGAACCCAAGACCGGGGCGGTCGGATCGTTGTGGGACGTGGTGCGCGATCAGCGCCTCGCCCACCGACCCCAGGTGCTCGGCGGCATTCGTGACACCGAGTGCGCGGCGCTGTTGCAAGGGTTCTTCGCCACCCGACGCGACTCGGTCGCCCACCCCGACCACCCCTCCTGAGCTGCCGATTTAGCTGTTCGCAGCGGTGGAGGTACATTCATCGGCGGTGGCGTGTCCGAGCGGCCGAAGGTGCAGCACTCGAAATGCTGTGTGCGGTAACCCCGTACCGGGGGTTCAAATCCCCCCGCCACCGCCACACCCCCCATCTGCTGGTTCAGGTGGGGGGTGTTTTTGTACCAAGGGCCTCGCGCGTCACATAACCTGGCCTACGTGGGCGACATAGAGCTCGAGATCCCGGGCGACACCACCAGTGGTCGGCTCGACCCCAAGGACGCCACCTTCTGGTTGTCCTCGCGCGACGGGATGCCGACCGACCAGTACTTTCTGCTGGCTTTCGCCGGCGGCGGACTAGACGCCGAGGCGGTGGCGCGACACATCGACGCACGCATCGAAGCCACACCGGCGCTGCGCAAACGTCTGGTCGACAGTCCCGGCGGCCTGGACTACCCGGTCTGGGTGGCCCAACGGTTACCCCACGCCGACACCTGCACTGCGTTGATCCCCTCCTCGCCCACCTGGTCGGCCACGCTCGATGCGGTCGCCCGCGTGCTGTCGGGCGCGTTGGACGCACAGGTCTCCCCGTGGCAACTGCACGTCGGCACCGACATCGAGGGTGTACCCGGTGTCGACGGACCGGCCACCGTCGTACTGGTGCGGTTCTCCCACGCCCTCACCGACGGGGCCGGTGGAGCTGCACTGGTGCGCGCGATGTTCGCCGTCACACCCGAACCCGGTGACACCGCGGTGGCTGGGATCGCGGCAGCAGCCACACGGTCTCGCGCGGTGACCGCGCTGGGGGACCTGGGCCGTGGGTTGGTTCGCGGGCTGCGGCTGCCGGGCGGGCTGATCAGCGCGATGCGGGCGGGTAGACGCATGAATGCGCGCATCGAGGTGGCCACGACAACAGTGGCACCCGCCCTGTCGTACTCGGCGGCACCCGGCCCGCACCGGCACCTGTCGGTCATCCCGATCGACCTCGACCGGCTGCGTCGATCGGGGTTCACGGTCACCGAAACGGCTCTCGCGGCCATCTCGCTGGCCATGCAACGCTACGCCGAGGAACGCGGGGAGGACCCCTCGGCCCTGGGCGCCCATGTCACCGTGGCGGTGGACAAGGACACCGCCTGGCACGGCGAGAACAGGTTTCTGCCTGCGCTGATCTCACTGTCGGCGAACGTCACCCCACCGGATCGGGCCGCCGCCATCCGGTCGTCGTTGCGCCGCGAACGTGCTCGGCTCCGCGACCCGGACATGACCAGCATGGTCCGGCTGGCCGAGGTGGTGCCCCGTCCGATCCTCACCGCGGTGAGCCGACGCTCTGCGCGCGACCAACGATCTGCGGGTCGGCGAGCCGCCCGTGGCGCCGGCACTGCACCCACCGTGCACACCTCGTTCACCAGCCTGCGCTGCGGGGACGGACAGTTGTCGGTGGGCGACGCGCCACTGGCGCTCATCGCCGGGTTCCCGGTGCTCTCATCGCACGTCGGGGTAGGGCACGGCCTCTACGGTGCCGGTCCGATGCTGACGCTGAGTGTGTTGTCGGCCCCGGAGAACATCGTCGAGCGCGACCGCTATCGGGAGCTGCTGACCGAGGCCCTGGCCGAGATCTGACCGAAGTATGGGGATCTGACCGAATATGAGGATCTGATCGGGTATCGGGATCCGACCGATCACTGGGGCACGAACCCGAAGGAATCGCCGCCGCGCGCGCAGCGGGCCAACACTCCGGGGGTGCTCGACAGATCGCAGCTCCAGCCCGCCACCTGTTGAGGACGACCGGTCGAGATGAGCGGCCCGTAGCTGCGCGCCACCGGCATCACCACCGCGCATCCCACCCGACTGCCGGGGAACACGATCACCCGCAGCGCACCCTCGGGTCCGTTGGCGGTGTCGCATCGGATGCCCGCGATGACCGGCGCCTGCTTGCCCGGCGGCACGTTCTGCGCCGGCGGCAGGTTGGGTCCGGGCACGGTCTCGGCGTCGGGATCAGACCCGGCGGGCGCTTCGGAGCTGCCCGGCGCTTCCGACGCCGGTACGTCGGACGGCGCCGGCGGCGACGGCGAAACCGGTTGCGCCACAGAAGAAGAAGCGTCGCCCGCGGGTGGTTTCGACGCACCGTCACCACCATCGGACCCACATCCGGTCACGCCGAGCGTGAGCGCCAACGACATCGCGGCCACCGCTGCACCCGTGCCGTGTGTCCATCGCATGCGGCCACCGTAGCGAACTGATGGTTGGGGGCCCAGCCGTCACGGTTGCCACGACGACGGTGAGCCCCATCACTTTTTTGCATGACACTGCAATCTTGCGGGTGTGTGCAATTTTGCCTACGGTTGCACGTATGTCTTCCACCGGCCTCCGTGAGACGAAGAAAGCGGCCACCCGCGACGCATTGGCCCGCGCAGTGGTCCGGTTGTCGGCACAACGCGGTTTCGACGCGGTGTCGGTCGAGGCGGTCGCGGCCGAGGTGGGCGTGTCGGCCCGCACCTTCCACAATTACTTCGCCAGCAAGGACGATGCGCTGCGGGCCTTCATGGAGACGATCCTCAACCGCATCCTGCTGGCGTTGGAGGCCCGACCGGCCGACGAGGGGTTCTTCGACTCCGCGACGGCAGCGTTCATGGAGGTCATCAGCGATCCCGGCGAGAACCCTGAGGAACTCGTTCAGCTCATGACCTTGATGGACACCGAGCCCTCCCTGGTGCTCAACAGGGACGCCGGCGCGAACGACCTCATCACCAGATTCGACGAACTGTGTGCACAGCGTTCGACCGGTCCGCACGGCCTCCTTTACACCCGACTCGTTCTCGGATGTGCAGGCATCGCCGCGCGTGTTGCATTTCAGCAACTAAACGAAACAGGCGGCATGAACGACGTACTGGCCACGTTGCAGCACGCATTCGACCACCTACGTACTGGCTTGGCGACGGCGCCTGACCATCGGTAACCGACAAAGAAACATCTCCTGCGCGGCACCTGCCGCCCGACAAGGAAGTGATCATGGCTACATACCTGTATCGAATCGGTCGTTGGTCGTACACCAACCGGTTCAAGATGATCGGTATCTGGGTGCTTGTCCTGGTCGGCATGGGAGTCGCCGCGGCCACACTGTCCGGGCCGACCAGCAACACCTTCACCATTCCAGGCATCCCGTCCGAAAGGGCGCAGACCAAGCTGGTCGAGAAGTTCCCCGACAAGGTCAAGTTCACCGAGGACATCTCGGTGCGATACACGATCAAAGCCCCTGACGGCCAGAATCTGACTGACCCCAGATACCAACAGGCAATCAACACCTTGGTCGAACAAGCCAAGAAGATCGACGACGTCAAGAACCCCGAGACGATCATCAACCCGTTCACCGCGCCGGTCCCGGCCACCCCGCCGAGCAAGGATCTGCTGGCCTTCGGGCCGATCAACGAGCAGGCCACGGCCGCCCAGATCCAGGTCTCGCTGAACAAGACCACACCATCAGACGTCACCGAGCGGACCCACCAGCAGATCGACAACGTCGCCAAGGAAGCACGCAAGTCCGGGCTCACCGTCGAGATGACCGGCCTGGCTCTCAAACTGCCCAAGATCGAAGCGACCTCTGAGCTGATCGGTGTCGCCGTGGCCATCGTCGTCATGATCGTGACCTTCGGTTCGTTCGTCGCGTGGGGGATGCCGCTCATCACCGCCCTGATCGGTCTCACGATCGGCGTGCTGGGCATCACCACCGCCACCGGCTTCGTCGATCTGGCACGCGAGACCCCGATCCTGGCGACGATGATCGGTCTGGCCGTCGGTATCGACTACGCGCTATTCATCGTGTCCCGGTACCGCCACGAGTTGCGCAAGAACTCCGATCCCGCCGAGGCGGCCGGCCGGGCCGTCGGGACCGCAGGCAGCGCCGTGGTGTTCGCCGGTCTCACCGTGTTGATCGCGCTGGCCGCGCTGTCGGTGGTGAAGATCCCGTTCCTGACGGCGATGGGTCTGTCGGCAGCGGGCACCGTGTTCGTCGCGGTGTTGGTCGCGTTGACCCTGCTTCCCGCCGTGCTCGGACTGTTTGGAACCAAGGCGTTCGCCGGCACCGTGCCGGGCGTCAACCCGCCCGACACCGACCGCCGAGTGGAGCGCGAGGCCCAAGGTCGACTCGGGGCCGCACACCGATTCGTCGGTCGCGTCATCAAGCACCCGGGGGTGGCCCTGGTCTTGGCGGTGGTCGTTCTCGGAGTGATCGCCGGACCGATGGTCAACCTGAAGTTGGCGCTGCCCGACGACGGCTTCAACGACCCGTCCACCACACAGCGCAAGGCCTACGACATCGTCAGCGACGAGTTCGGCGCCGGCCGCAACGGCGTCATCGCCGTGGTCGCCGACGGCTCGAAGGTGGCCGATCCCCAGCAGCGGGTGCAGGCCTACGAACGTCTCGTCACCGAGGTGAAGGCGCTCAAGAACGTCCGAGCGGTGCTCATCGCGCCGACCGACGTCACCGCCAACAAGGACACCGCGGTGATCACCATCGAGCCGACCACCGGCCCCAGCAGCGACGCCACCCATGACCTGGTGTCCGACATCCGGGACCAGGAGGCGTCGTTCACCCAGGCCACCGGGGTCACCTACGGGGTGACCGGGCAGACCGCGATCGCCGACGACGTGTCGCAGCGGCTGGCTGACTCGCTGGCGCCGTATCTGGCGATCGTCGTCGGGCTGGCATTCATCCTGTTGGTGGCGGTGTTCCGCTCGATCCTGGTCCCGCTGACCGCAGCATTGGGCTTCCTGCTCAGCGTGGTGGCCACCTTCGGTGCCACGGTCGCGGTGTTCCAGGAAGGTCACCTGGGCCTGACCGGCAATCCACAGCCGATCGTCAGCTTCTTGCCGATCTTCCTCATCGGCATCGTGTTCGGTTTGGCGATGGACTACCAGGTGTTCCTGGTGACTCGGATGCGCGAGGCCTACGTGCACGGCGCCTCTCCGACCGAGGCCGTGCGTGAGGGCTTCACCCACGGGGCCCGCGTGGTCACCGCAGCCGCGTTGATCATGACCTCGGTGTTCGCCGCGTTCGTGCTGCAGGAGAACACACTGATCAAGTCGATGGGCTTCGCGCTGGCCGCGGCCGTGGTCTTCGACGCCTTCCTGGTGCGCATGGTGGCCATCCCGGCCGCATTGTCGCTGATGGGAGACAAGGCCTGGTGGATCCCCACGTGGCTCGACCGCATCCTGCCCGACGTCGACGTCGAGGGCGACAAGCTCAACCGCTACCTCGAGACGCGAAACGGCGCAGTGTCGCAGCGCGAGGACGACCGCGTGCAGGTCTAGGCCGCACCGCACGCTCGATCGGACGCCCGCATTCACCTGAGTGCGGGCGTCGGTCGTCGGCGGGCGTCGGCGATGAGGGCGTGGGTCGTCTGCGGGGGCGACCTGCTGCATCGTGGGATGATCGCCGGTGATGAGCACTGCACCCGAGGTTTCCCCCAGCGGCTTCACCGTCGGCGCCGAGCTGGCCGGCACGCGTGGTCGAACCGGGGAGATCCACACCCCGCACGGCGACATCGCCACACCCGCTTTCATCCCGGTGGGCACCAAGGCGACGGTGAAAACCGTTCTGCCTGAGGCGGTTGCCGAACTCGGCGCCCAGGCCGTGCTGGCCAACGCCTACCACCTCTACCTGCAGCCGGGGCCCGAGATCGTCGACGCCGCAGGCGGACTCGGCGCGTTCATGAACTGGCCCGGACCCACCTACACCGACAGCGGCGGCTTCCAGGTGATGTCGCTGGGCGTGGGGTTCAAGAAGGTCATCTCGATGACCGCCGGCGACCCGACCCTCACCCCCGACGACGACAGCATCGCCCCGGGCAAAGAACGGCTGGCGCGGGTGGACGACGACGGCGTCACCTTCAAGTCCCACCTCGACGGCTCCACCCACCGGTTCACCCCGGAGGTGTCGATGCAGATCCAACATCAGCTGGGCGCCGACATCATCTTCGCCTTCGACGAGCTGACCACATTGATGAACACCCGCTCGTACCAGGAGAACTCGCTGGAACGCACCCGGCTGTGGGCCATTCGCTGTCTGGCTGAACACAATCGGCTCAACGCCGCGCGCAGTCATCGTCCCCCGCAGGCCCTGTGGGGTGTGGTGCAGGGTGCGCAGTACGAGGACCTGCGCCGCAAGGCCGCGCGCGACCTGGCCGAGTTGAGCAAGCGCGATACGGATTCCGGCGGACGCGGTTTCGGCGGTTACGGGATCGGGGGCGCGCTGGAGAAGCAGAACCTCGGCCAGATCGTCGGATGGGTGAACGACGAGCTGCCGCTCGACGCACCCAAGCACCTGCTGGGGATAAGCGAACCCGACGACATCTTCACCGCCATCGAGGCCGGGATCGACACCTTCGACTGTGTGTCGCCCTCGCGGGTGGCCCGCAACGGTGCCATCTACTCCTTCGACGGCCGCTACAACGTGACCAACCGACGCTTCCGTGACGACTTCGGTCCGCTGGATCCCGAGTTGCACAACTACACGTCGAACTACAGCCGCGCCTACATCCACCACCTGTTCAAGGCGAAGGAGGGTCTCGCGGCCACCTTGTGCACCATCCACAACGAGCACTTCATCGTCACGCTGGTCGATCGCGCGCGGCGAGCCATCATCGACGGCACGTATCGGGAGTACCGCGACGGCTTCCTGGCCCGGTACTACGCCGGCACAGGTGGTCCGACCGGCCAGGTTGGCTGAACAGGTACGCAGGCGTCGCCCCTGATCACTAGTGTTGGCACCCGATGGGGGCGCTTTGCCACAGCCGCGCGCTCATCGGCCACTGGAATCGACAACCAAGGGACGACATGACCAGCTATCCGCCGCCCGGGAACGACCCCAACGCTGTGCCCGATCCCAGCCAGAAGCCTGGCGCGTACCCGCCACCCGTCCCGGGTGGTCAGCCACCGTCGGCGCCCGGCAGCTATCCACCGCCGCCCGGCAGTTATCCACCGCCGGCAGGCAGCTATCCACCGCCGGCAGGCAATTATCCACCGCCGGGCAACTACCCACCGCCTGCGCCCGGCACCTATCCACCTCCGACCGAACAGTTTGCGGCCCAGGGCTTTCCGCCGCCTCCGCCGCAGTTCGGTGAGTACCAGCAGCCGCCGGAGCTGTCGGTGGGTGCGGCACTGTCGTACGCCTTCAACAAGTTCAAGGCCAATCCGGCCACCTGGATCGTGCTCACCGTCGTCTTCGTCGTCGCCTCAGGAATCGCGCAGCTCCCATCGATCGTCGTGGACTCGTTCGTGGGGATTGCTGTGAGCCTGGTGCTCGCGCTGGTTGTCTCCTCGGTTCTGCAGCTGCTGTTGGTCCAGGTGTCACTGCGCGAAACCGACGGCACCACACCGCAGATCGCCGACATCTTCGGCATCGGCACGGTGGTGGCCGCGCTCCCGGTGGCGCTGTCGGTGGTGGTGATCAGTGAGATCGGCCTGCTCCTGTTCATCATCCCAGGCATCGTGGCCACCTTCCTGCTGTGGTTCTCCACCTACTTCGCTCTCGACAAGCGCACCAGCGTCGGTGATTCACTGAAGAACAGTTTCCAACTGGTGTCGGCCAACATCGGGCCTCTGCTGCTGCTGGCCCTGGCCTCGGTGGCGATCCTGGTGGTGGGACTGTTGCTTTGCGGTGTGGGGCTGTTGGTGGCCGTGCCGCTGGTAGCCATCGCCAACGCGTACGCGTTCCGTTCCCTCACCGGCGGGGTGATCAGTCCCGCTGCCTGATCGGCTCGGCCCACGCCGACCCACAGGTCACGAAACGACGGATCCCGCCGCCCGAACGTGCTGGGCGGCGGGATCTTTCGTTCGCGGCGACCGGTGGCCGATCAGCGGGTGCGGACCACCTGCGTGCCGCCGGCCATCCTGTCGTGGAAACCCTGCTTGGACGGCGACTGGCTGATGGTGACGCCGAGAGCGATGTAGACCGCCAGGGTGACCAGGAAGCCGAGAATGCCCAGCACGCCCGTCACCAGGCCGGCCAGGAACAGGGGAAGGAACCGCAGCGCGGCCTGGCTGATGCTCGGGTTGCCCCCGGCCGGGCCGACCACTTTCAGCCCCAGGACCTTCTTGCCCACCGTGCTTCCGGTCTTCGCCTCCATCAGCACGTAGTAGGCCGAGGCGGCGACCGCGAGCACCAGGGACAGCGCGATCACCAGACCGACGCTGACGCCAGAGCCATTCGAGGCGTATACACCCACCCCGGCCGCGAAGCTGATGATGAACGTGGGGATGTAGACGATGATGCTGTCGATGATGCGGGCCACCAGTCGGATTCCGGCATCAGCGGGCTGACCGGCGCCACCGTAGATGGGCTGGCCGTATCCACCCTGGCCGTAGGGATCCACCGGAGGCGGCGGCGGGAACGCCCCGGGCTGCTGCGGGTACTGACCCGGCGGCGGATAAGCCCCCGCACCCGGCTGAGCGGGCGGTGGATACGACCCGGGCGCGGGGTACTGGGGTGCAGGGTTGGGCGGCGCACCGTACTGGGGGTCATTGCCTGGGTACTGCTGGGGTCCGCTCACGTGGGGTTCCTCTCCCGACTTTCTCGGCGCACCCACAGCTGGGCACGACCTGGACAGGCGCCCAGTCTAGGACATCGGAGTGGCCGACCGGTGAAACCGGTCACCACATCTCGGCGGGGTCGACGATCCATGGGCCCTGCGGCAGGCGTTGAGGATCGAAGCGAGCCAGCAGCTGTGCTGCACTCGGGGTCTCGTCGGGTCCGGCCAGTCGTAACGAGCGACCGATCAGGCCGCGGATGTGGTCGATGTCGACGCCGACGAGGGCGAGGTCGGCCCTGGTCACGGCGCCGTCGCGTTTGGCCAACCGCACTCCGGCCGGGTTCAGGACCAGCGGAACGTGCACGTAGGTGGGCACATCTGCACCGATCAGAGTGGCCAGGTAGCCCTGGCGGGGACTGGAGGTCAGCAGGTCGTCACCACGCACCACCTGATCCACCCCGCTCGCCGCATCGTCTACCACCACCGCCAGGTTGTAGGCGGCGGTACCGTCGCCACGACGAAGGACGAAATCGTCTACTGCACCGGTGAACTCGCCGATCAACTGATCGACGATGGTGAATCGGCTGGTCTGCGAACGTAATCGGATGGCGGGCGGTTTCCCCGACGCCCGCCGAGCCGCCCTTGCGGAGGCGGTGAGATCGCGGCAGGTCCCCGGGTAGGCGCCGGGCGGGGCGTGCGGGGCCCGGGTCGCGGCGAGGATCTCCTTACGGCTGCACCAACACTCGTAGGTGCGTCCAGCCGCGGTCAGCTCGGCGATGGTGGCGTCGTAGACCTCGGTGCGGCGCGATTGCACCATCACCTCGCCGTCGAAATCGATACCGAGATCGCGCAGGTCGGCCAGCTGACGTTGCGCCACCTCGTGACTGGTCCGATCGTCGAGGTCTTCGATTCGCAGCAGGAACCGGCGGCCGGTGCTGCGGGCGAACATCCACGCCAGCAGCGCGGTACGCAGGTTGCCGATGTGCAGGTCACCAGACGGCGACGGCGCATAGCGGCCGGCGCTGGTACCGCCGCCGGGGGAGTCCATGCCACCGAGACTAGCCAGATGCGCTGTAAGTGAGTAGGACTTACATCTGTCCAGATCTGCCGCTGCCCGCACAATCGCTGGGCCTTCGCACCGGGAGGACACGATGGTCGATCTCGTTGCCACCGTGCTGTTGTTCATGGTCTCCTTCCTCGGAGTGCTGCTCATCCCGATATTGCTTTACACGACAATCTTTTTCACTGACCAAGGCGTGCCCGGGATAGCGCTCTACGGTGTCGTGTTCGCATGGGTGGGGATTCCGACAGCAATCGTGGCGGTACCGATCGCCTGCGTGGTGTGGGCGCTGCGGGCCGACGGTGTCACCTTCTACATCCCCCTCGTGGCGATGGTCGGCCAGGTGGCGGCAGTGGCCGCGATCCTCGAGCTGACCATGGCGCTGGTGACGAAAGGGCTGCGCGACCACGAGAAGGCGAAGGCAGCGCGGGGAGACCTCGCCGAGTCCTGATGCCGGCACGGCGGTACCCATCCACCGTCAGATGACAAGAATTCGGTGGCTATCTGCCCGGCCGGGTCGCACCATGACCTGATGACCACAGTGCACACCGCGCGACTGATCCTGCGGCCATACCGCGACGCCGACGCGCCGCGGGTGCTCGACATCTTGAGCCGACACGAGGTGATCCGATGGCTCGGTGACCCGCCGTATGTCCCGATGCCCGACATCGCCGCCGCCCGGGCGTGGGTGACCAGACAGTGCGACAGTGAGGCATCGGACCCACTGAACTTCCGGCGTGCCATCGAAATTCGCGAGACCGGGGTGGTCGCGGGCACCGTGTTGATCGCACCGGCCGTGCGTAGGGACGGCGGTTTCGTCGGCGAATACGAGGTGGGCTGGCACTTGCACCCGGACTCTACCGGCCACGGCTACGCCACCGAAGCCGCGCGCGCCATCATCGACATGGCCTTCGCCCGCGGCGCCACCGAGCTGTGGTGCGACATGTTCCCCGACAACCACCGTTCGGCTGCGGTCGCCGACCGACTGGGTCTGTCGCTCGTCGGTGTGATGCCCGACCCGTGGTATGAGGGCGATGGCCGCATCTACCGGGTGGCGCGCGAGCAGTGGGAGAACATTCACCCGTAGCTCTGCGCGGTTGAACGGCTGATCGAGCACAGAACATCGCCGTTCTGCCGAACACCGAAATCGGTCATTCTTCTCTTTTCCGAAAGTCGTTGACAAAATTTCCTTTCATGGGCGAGACTCTGGTACGCGCCGTTACCAGCCCAACAAAAGGAGATTCAGTGCGCACTATTTTCAAGCCCATGATCGTGGTTGTCATGTCCCTGATGGTGGGGTTGATGACGACATCCATCGCCAATGCAGTTCCTGGCGGACCAGACGTGACGCGGTTTGACGTCCCGCAGTCCGAGGTGATCGAGCTCAACGATCTGGCCGCTTCGATAGGCTCGCGCGGACTTCCCGAGGGGACGGTCGCATTCGTGACGTCAGGAGCCACCGGCGACACCTTTCCGATCGACGCTGCAGGTCAAAGGCTTGTCGCGGTGGCTCCCGTGGCACCCACCGGCATCATCGACGTGCTGAGGTGTAGCGCTGCCGTCGCCGAGTTCGTCGCCACGAATGTGGTCTTCGTCGCGAAGATCAAGCGTGCCGGCGGAATTGCGAAGGTGGTCAAGCGATTGATTGCCGTCGATTCCAAGACCGATCTCATCAAAGCCTTGAAAGAGATCTTCGAGGTTGCCACCGGTTTCGGTGGCATCGTGAAGAACTGCCTCTGAACAACCGACAACAATGCGTAGCCGACCACCATGCGGTGGTCGGCTACGTGAATTGTTCTCGCGTCTGACCCCATGACCTGTCCGCATCCGTAGAGCCACATGCGAGGATGACCCCGTGGATCTCCCCGTGATGCCTCCGGTGGCGCCGATGTTGGCCAAGGCGGTCGCCGCAGTGCCCGCGCAACCCGCCGATGGCACCGTGTGGTCGCACGAGCCCAAGTGGGATGGGTTCCGCGCATTGATCTTCCGCGACGGTGATGAGGTGGTCATCGGCTCGCGCGGCGGCAAGGACCTGGCCCGATACTTTCCCGAACTCGTCGACGCCGCGCGCGCCGAACTGCCAGAGAAGGTGGTCGTCGACGGCGAGATCGGGGTGCAGGCCCAGATCAACGGGGTGCGTCGCCTCGACTGGGACTCGTTGAGCCAGCGGATACACCCGGCGCAGTCGCGCGTGCAGATGCTGGCCGAGAAGACCCCGGCCATCTTCATCGGCTTCGATGCGCTGGCGCTGGGCCACCGCGATCTGACCGTCGAGACGTTCCCGCATCGTCGCGACGCGTTGACTCAGGCCATCTCCGGCGTCGGCAGACTGCACATCTCGCGCGTCACCACCGACTCCGATGAGGCGCACCGATGGTTCAGCGCCTTCGAAGGTGCGGGCCTCGACGGGGTGGTGAGCAAGCGAATCGACGGGACGTATGTCCCAGGCAAGCGTGAGATGGCGAAGGTGAAACACAAGCGCACTGCCGACTGCGTGGTGGTCGGGTATCGAGTGCACAAGAGCGGCACGGGCGTCGGCTCGATGCTGCTCGGCCTCTACCGGGACGGTGATCTGCGGATGGTCGGCGGGTCGAGTGCCTTCAGCGATGCCACCCGCGTGGAACTCCAGGCTCGGTTCGAGCCGATGCGTCTGGACCCCGATCACAGCGCCCAGGGTGAACCCAATCGGTGGAACGCTGCGGGCACCGGCGAATGGATACCGATCCGACCCGAGCTGGTGGTCGAGGTGGGCTATGACCAGATGGAAAAGGATCGGTTCCGCCATACGGTCACGTTCCAGCGTTGGCGACCCGACCGGGACCCGGTCAGTTGCGGGTACGACCAGCTCGAGGTGCCGCTGACGTATGACCTTTTCGACGTTCTCGGCGCCGAGTGATCGCCATCGACGTACCAATCGATACCGATTCGTAGTCCAGCGGAAAAAGGCCACGTCACATGGGCGACACACCGGCAATTCCGCCAGTCGCATATCGGCAGTTCAATCCGTTGACGGCAATTGTCTGTTTGCTGATGTGAAGATCTGGCGACACCATGCGTGCAGCCCGACCGGCGAACGTTCGGGCATCGATCCGATCAAGGAGCACACATGTTGAAACGTGTAATGACTGCCGGCGCAGCAACCGCCGTTCTCGCCGGGTCCATCGTCGGTGGAGCACTCGTCACCGCAGCGCCTGCAGCCGCGACCGGCGCCGACCGCCTGGCCTGCTACCAGCACCCCGGTGGGACCAACAACGAGCGCTTGGTCTTCACGTTCACCGCGGTCGCGTTCCCCGAACGCCCCGGAACCACTCTCGCTCAGGGACTCTCAGGCTCCATCCAGAAATGGACCGGCCAGCACTACGACTACCTGGACACCATCCCCGGGCTCAGCCCCACCACCGGGTATCCCGACGGCGCCAACGGGGACGTTGCCTGCAGTGCGATCAGCGACGCGAACGGCCTCTTCGACCTGGGCAACTATCGCTACGGCGAGTTCGGCTGACACCCCACACACATCCGACATCGACGAATGCAGCCCCGCCCGCAATCTCACCGGGCGGGGCTGTTGCGTGTCACCATGGCACCCATGAACTGTCGGTCCGACCCCGCACCCTCGACGGGCACCACCATTGATGATCCATCGGCGGCGAACTGATGGCCGCCCGTTCTCCCGCAGAGGAACTCGACGTCGATGGCGTCGCGGTGCGGATGTCGAACCCGGACAAGATCTACTTCCCACAACTCGGTGAAACCGGTGGCCGCAAGCGCGATCTCGTCGGTTACTACCGCAGCGTGGCTCTCGACGGGGCGCTGCTGACCGCGCTGCGTGATCGCCCGACGTTCCTGCAACGGTTTCCCGACGGCATCGACGGCGAGGAGATCTACCAGAAGCGGGTGGCCGCCAAGCGGCCCGAACACGTTGCGGCCACCCACATCACGTTTCCGTCCGGACGCACCGCAGATGCCATGTGTACCACCAGCGCCGCTGACATCGTGTGGGCCGCCAACCTCGGCACGGTCACCTTCCACCCGTGGCCGACCGTGTCCCCCGACAACGATCACCCCGATCAGCTGCGCATCGATCTCGATCCCCAACCCGGAACCGACTTCGACGACGCTCGCCGGGTGGCCATCGACGTGTTGGCACCCGTCTTGGACGAACTCGGCATGACCGGCTATCCGAAAACCTCTGGCGGACGTGGCATTCACGTGTATGTCCCGATCGTCCCCCGGTGGGACTTCATCGCCACGCGCCGCGCGATCATCGCCTTGGCGCGCGAGCTGGAGCGGCGAGATCCGACGCGAGTGACCACCTCGTGGTGGAAAGAGGATCGGGGACAACGGATCTTCATCGACTTCAATCAGGCCGCCCGCGATCGGACGATGGCCTCGCCGTATTCGGCACGCCGCACTCCGATCGCCACGGTGTCGACCCCGCTGACCTGGGAGGAGCTGACCGTCGCAGAGCCGGACGACCTCACCATCGCCACCGTGCCCGACCTGCTGCGCACACGACCCGACCCGATGGCCGCCATGACGGACCATCGGGTCGGGTTGGAACCATTGCTGGAGTGGGTGACTCGAGATGACGCCGAGGGCTTGGGCGACCTGCCCTATCCCCCGAGCTACCCGAAGATGCCCGGCGAACCACCCCGCGTGGCGCCGAGTCGAAAAGTCGACGCGCACTGGGACAGTCAGGGCAACCGGATCTCGTGACCCCGCTCGCTGATCAGCCGAAGGCGCCGATCAGGTAGCCGTCGAGCTGGCCGCCGAGGAAGAAGCTGTTCGCCAGGACAGTGCACAGGTTGCCGGCGTTGCCGGTCTGGTAACCGATTGACGGCGGCACAGTCCGCGTCACGCCGGTGTCGGCGTAGAAGCTACCGTTCCAGTTCTGCACGGTGGCCACCAGATTGCCTTGGGTGAGTGATTTGCCGCCTGTGCCCACGGTGTCGGCAAAGTTCAGCTTGAGGCGCGAGCCATTGTTGCCGGCGCTCTTGTAGCAGTACACAGTGCGGGCGCTCGAGGCGGACGGCGTGCCCGTGGCAGTGGGATTGGTGGCGGCTGAAGCCGAACCGGCGCCGACGGCAACAATGCCCGCTGCGGCTCCGGAAACCAGGGCGGCTGCGGTGAGAACGGATGCAGTGCGTTTGAACATGTGAGGCTCCTCGAATCAATGCGATCTTGTGTGCCGGCGGTTGTTGTCGACCACTTCATTGAATGCAAGACGGCCCCACTCGGCAACGGGAACAAACCGGACAAATGATTCAAACGGAATGGGATTCTTGCACGCATCGCCCTGCTCACCTGCGCAGACTCATCCTGGTGGAGGTATCTGATATCGGTTCAATAAACAATGTGCGTGCGCACTGCCTATTGATCCGCTCAGTCTTGAGAGGTATTTCGCAATCCCAGAAATATAACAACCCGGCCGCTTTTCGCGGCCGGGTTGTCACGGTTGTATTGCGCCTGTCGAGAGTCAGGCGAGCTGAACCTGCCACATCCAGTGAGCCTTTTCCAGCTCAGCGGTGATCTCGATGAACAAATCCTGGGTGACCGGATCGGCGACTTCGGTGTCCTTGATACGCACCCGCATACGCTCGATGATCACGCCCAGGTTGTCGGTGATCGCCTCGACAACTGCGCGGTCCTTGGTCCATCCGGCCTCGTAACCCTTGAGCCCCGACCCAGACGTCACCGTGGCCGCTCGCCCATCCGGTGCCACGCCGATCGCGGTGGACCGTTCGGCGACCATGTCGTAGTAGTTGCGCGCAGTGTCCACCAGCTCATCCAGCGACTGGTGCAGCGGCACGAAGTCCTTGCCGATCACAGTCCAGTGGGCCTGCTTGCCGATCAGCGACAGATCGATCAGATCGACCAGCGCTCCCTGCAACGCATCAGCGGTGATCTTCTGGTTCTCGGTGTTCAGAGTGGTGCTCACGGGGTTGGTCACAGTTACCTCCTGGAGTGGATGTCATACACCAGTCTCCAGGCTTTCTGGACTCAGTCAAGAAAGGAATGCCTAAGCTGTCTTCCCTGTGCGGGCGCCATCGGGCTCAGTTGAAGAAGCGGTGAATCGCCTCGTCCCACATCCGATCGCGCCGCTGATCGAAGCGATCTCGGATCCACCCGAGCCCAGCGAACAGCAACGACAGCACCACCCCGAACAACACCACGACCACGGCCACCGCAGTCACCCCGGCGTCGGCCGCGAGCGGATACGGCGCAGTGGGCACACCGTCGGAGTTCACCGTCAACGGGATCTTGCTACCCGCCGGAGTACCCGGCACGACGGGGATCAGGCCGTCGTGCCGGGTGCCACCGAGTTGCCAATGCGCAGGCACCTTGTTGAGGCGATCGGCCCCCATCGTCGAGCTGACCGGGGTGACGGCAGCCGCGTCCCTGTCGGTCACCGCAGTCACCAGGGTCACCGCAGGTCGCGCACCGGTGTCGTCGCGCGACTGCCAGATCATCACCCCCGGCACCACGGTCAACGGCAACAAGACCAACGCCACGGTGATCATTAGCCGTCGGGCTCGCGCCTCGGCGAGGTCGACGCCGCGCACCAACGGGTTGTCGTCAGACCGGATCCTCGCCACATCCGGTGCCGCGCCGATCTTGGGTGACTGCTCGCGATCATCGTCGTACATTGCGGACTCTCTTCTCGGGCGGTCTCTTGCGACAAGTGTGCGATCTGGTAGGACCAACCGCCCCAGTCCGACGATGATTCCACCGTGGCCGAGGTGTGACCTGCGCGTGTGCTGCGAGTGACGTTCAGGCCCAGGGTGCCAACACCTCTGCGGCGCGCTCGGCGAGGACAGCCTGGAACAGCGGACCGAAACTGATCCGCGCCACCCCATAGCCGGCGAGCGTCGCGCGATCATGCTTGATCGGGTGGCCGATGGCGTTGACCGGCTTGGACAGCTCCGAGGTGAGCCGCTGATGTACCTCCGGAGTGTGCAGGCCCACCGGATAGAGCGAGTCGGCACCTGCGTCGGCAGCCAAATTCAACCGCGCGATCGCCCGATCCACGCGGTCGTTCTCATCGCCGATCTGCTTGACGAACAGGTCGGTGCGGGCGTTGATCACCACGTGTACGTCGGTGGCGTCGGAGGCCGCGCGCAGCGCGGCCACGACGTCGGCGTGCTCCTGGGCCTCGCGCAGCCGCCCACCCTCGCTGTGCACGGTGTCCTCGATGTTGAGGCCCACCGCGCCGGCCTCGAGGAGTCCCTCGATCAGCCGCTTGGGGTCTTCGCCGTACCCGGATTCGATGTCGACCGAGATGGGCGCATCCACCGCCGCGGTGATCTGCACGATGCGGGTGAGCAGTTCGTCGAACCTCAGGCCTTCGTTGTCGGGTTTGCCGATCGAGTCCGAGACAGGATGGCTGCCGACGGTGAGCGCGGTGAACCCCGCCGACAGGGCCAGGTTGGCCGACCACGCGTCCCAGACGGTGGGCAGAACCACCGGGTCACCGGGCTGATGGAGGGAAAGGAGCGTAGAAGCCTTCTGGCTCAAAGTGGTCATGTCCGGGATCAACACCGCGCCCCACGGTTCCCATCCGCGTGTCCACCAGGTGGACAGATCAGGATGCGATGACCTTGCCGTTGGTCACCGCGGCCGAGACCTCCTTGAGGCCCTCCTTCGCGGGACCTTCCTTGACGGCGCCGGTGGTGGTGTCGAAGACCGAGTTGTGGCACGGACATACCAGTTTCTTGTCTTCGGGCTTCACCGTGCAGCCTCGATGAGGGCAGACGGCGTTGAACACCTTGGCGGTGGCATCGCCGGTACGCACCACCAGACCGGGATCGCCGCCGGCGAGTTCGACCGCCACGGCCCCGCCCACCGGGATGTCGGCCAAAGTCGCCAGGGAGCCATCGGCCGCCGCGCTGGGCTTGGCCGCAGAATCCGAGCCGGACCCGGACTTGTCGTCGTCGTCCCCATCGGAGGACGAACACGCAGCAAGGACCATCAGCCCGGCGCCACCGGCGCCGAGGGCGAGAGCAGTCCGACGGGTTACCGAGGTGATCTCTTCAGCCATGAAGTCAGCGTAGCGGCCGAATCCTGCGCCGGGGACGCTAACGCGATCTTGTGACGGTTTCCCGCCTTTGGTCACGAAATGGTGTCCCGCTGTCCCTCCTACAGTCCGAGCTCGCGGGCGATCAGCATCAGCTGCACCTGGGTGGTGCCCTCGCCGATCTCGAGGATCTTGCTGTCGCGGTAGTGCCGCGACACCACGTATTCGTTCATGAAGCCGTAGCCGCCGTGGATCTGGGTGGCGTCGCGGGCGTTGTCCATCGCCGCCTCCGAGGAGATCAGCTTGGCGATGGCGGCCTGCTGCTTGAACGGTTTACCGGCCAACATCAGCGCCGCCGCGTCGTAGTAAGCGGTCCGGGCGACGTAGGCGCGCGCCTGCATCCGGGCGATCATGAAGGCGATCGACTGGTTGTCGCCGATCACTGATCCGAAGGCGCGACGCTGCGTGGCATACCGGACGCTCTCATCCACACATCCCTGCGCCGCCCCGACGGCCAAAGCTGCGATGGCGATTCGACCCTCATCGAGGATCTGCAGGAAGTTCGCGTAGCCACGTCCCTGCTGCCCCAACAGATGTGCCCGCGGCACCCGCACATCGTCGAAGGTCAGCGGATGGGTGTCCGAGGCGTTCCACCCCACCTTGTCGTAGGCGGGGCCGGCCGTGAACCCAGGGGTGTCGGTGGGTACCAGGATGGTGGAGATCTGTTTGCGGCCGCCCTCTGCCCCGGTCACTGCGGCCACCGTCACCAGCTCGGTGATGTCGGTGCCCGAGTTGGTGATGAACTGCTTGGACCCGTTGATCACCCATTCGTCGCCGTCGAGCACGGCGGTGGTGCGGGTTCCACCGGCATCGCTCCCGGCCTCTGGCTCGGTCAGTCCGAACGCGCCGAGAGCGCGACCAGAGGCCAAGCGCGGCAACCACTCCCGCTTCTGCTCTTCGGTGCCGAACCGGTAGATCGGCATGGCCCCGAGGGACACCGCCGCTTCCAGGGTGATGGCCACACTCTGGTCCACCTTGCCCAGCTCCTCCAGCGCCAGACACAGCGCGAAGTAGTCGCCACCCATGCCGCCGTACTCCTCGGGGAACGGCAGACCGAACAGTCCCATCTCAGCCATTCCCGCCACCACCTCGTAGGGGAACGACCGCTGCGCATCGTGTTTCGCCGACACCGGGGCCACCACCGTCTGCGCGAACTCGCGCACCACAGCGATGAGGTCGGTGTACTCCTGCGACAAGGTGCCGGTGTGCAACGACGGGCTGCTGGTCAGTTCGGGGATGGTCATGTCGGGTTCTCCTCATGGACATCAGGTTTGCGAGCGGCGTCGGGTTGCGGGGGGTGTATGCGTGCGAGCGGTTGCCCGACGCCCACCTGATCGCCGGCGGCCACCAGCAGGTCGACCACCCCGTCGATCGGGGCGGTCAGCGAGTGCTCCATCTTCATCGCCTCCACCACCACCACCACCGTTGCGGCGGTGACGGTCTCACCGTGCTCGGCACCCACCGCGATGACGGTGCCGGGCATCGGACTACGCAGTTCGGTGTCGTCCACCGCTGCAGCCCGTCCGGCGGTCCGGCTCGGGGCCGGGCGCACACAGCGAGCACCAGTCCGGTCGGTGACCCAGGTGGACACGCCGTCGTCGGCGACGTGGTGGCGGGTGCGGTGGCCATCAACGGTCAGCCGCAGCTCGCCGCCCGTCGATTCCCCGCCAACATTCGTTGCCGGGAGCCCAAGCCGAGGGGAATGTGCTCTCGGCGACCACCCAGGGGGACGATTCTCGACGGTGGCGGTCAACGCGACCGGCGGGCCATCGTCCACCGACACCGTTGCCGCCTGTGGTGATCCGGTGATGGCGACGGTGTACGTCTGGTCTGGGTCCACCTGCAGCCGCACCACGGTGGGTGCGCAGGCGCCCAGCGCGCGCCACCCGCTCGGTTGGCCCCACGGGTCGGTGCCGGCGTCGGCCCACCGCGTCAGCCAGTGCAACGCCGCCGCTGCGGTCACCGCCCGCTGCTCATCGGTCCGGGACGGCGGAGGCGGATAGTTCTGAGCGATCCGGTCGAGCAGCGCGGTGTCGAGGTGTCCGGCACGAACCTCGTTGTTGGCCAACAGATGCCGCAGGAACGCCGCGTTGGTCACCACCCCGGGCGTGGCGGTCTGCGCCAGCGCGTCGTCGAGCCGATCCAACGCAGTGGCGCGGTCGGAGCCGTGGGCGATGATCTTGGCCAGCATCGGGTCGTAGTGGCTGCTGATCACCGAGCCGGCCACGATCCCCGAATCCATTCGCACTCCCGGCCCGGACGGCGACAGCACGTCGATCAGAGTGCCGCCGGTGGGGATGAACCCCGCCGCCGGGTCTTCGGCGTAGAGACGGGCCTCGACGGCGTGCCCGCTCAACGTCACGTCGGCTTGATCGATGTCGAGGCGTTCACCGCGGGCCACACGAATCTGCCACTGCACCAGGTCAATTCCGGTCACCAGCTCGGTCACCGGGTGTTCCACCTGCAGGCGGGTGTTCATCTCCATGAAGAAGAACTCGTCGGGGCGGGTGGCCGAGACGATGAACTCGACGGTGCCGGCACCCCGGTAGCCCACGCTGCGCGCGGTGTCGCAGGCGGCGGCTCCGATGCGGGCGCGGGTGGCCGCATCCAGCAGCGGCGACGGTGCCTCTTCGATCACCTTCTGGTGACGACGTTGCAGGCTGCACTCGCGCTCACCGAGGTGGATCACATGACCATGGGCATCGGCGAGGATCTGCACTTCGATGTGCCTGGGCTGCAATACGAATCGTTCCAAGAACAGCGTGTCGTCGCCGAACGACGAGGCGGCCTCCCGGCGGGCCGAGACCAACGCGGCGGCCAACCCGGCCGGGTCGGTCACCACCCGCATCCCTTTGCCGCCACCACCGGCCGACGGCTTGACCAACACCGGGTACCCGACGTCGTCGGCGGCGGCGATCAGCTCGTCGTCGGTGAGACCGGGCCGGGCGATGCCCGGAACCACCGGCACACCGTGGGCGGCGACGGTGTTCTTCGCGGTGATCTTGTCGCCCATCACCGTCATGGCACGAGCGTCCGGGCCGATGAAGATGAGCCCGGCGGCATCGCAGGCAGACACGAAAGACGCGTTTTCCGAGAGGAATCCGTAACCCGGATGGATTGCGTCGGCGCCCGTGGCGCGAGCCGCAGCGATGATGCGGTCGATGTCGAGGTAGCTTTCCCGTGCTGCTGCGGGTCCGATGTGGACGGCCTCGTCGGCTGCGGCCACATGCAGCCCCCCTGCGTCGGCATCTGAGTACACCGCGACAGAGCGAATCCCCATCTGGCGCAACGTTCGACATATGCGGACGGCGATCTCGCCACGGTTGGCGATCAGCACGGTACGGATGGTTCGCGGGTTGTCGGTCATCGTCGTCGCCTCACATCCGAAAGACGCCGTAGGAGACCGGTTCCAGCGGCGCGTTGGCGCACACGCCCAACGCCAGTCCCAGCATGGTGCGGGTGTCGGCGGGGTCGATCACACCGTCGTCCCACAACCGCGCCGTGGAGTAGTACGGGTTGCCCTGGGTCTCGTACTGAGCCCGGATGGGCGCTTTGAACGCCTCGGCGTCAGCATCTGACCATTCCTGGCCCCCGGCACTGAGTTGATCACCACGCACCGTGGCCAATACCGCTGCGGCCTGTTCTCCACCCATCACCGACACCCGCGCGTTGGGCCACATCCACAGGAAACGTGGGGAATACGCGCGGCCACACATCGAATAGTTGCCCGCGCCATAGGACCCGCCGATCACCACCGTCAGCTTGGGGACGCGTGCGCAGGCCACAGCGGTGACCATCTTGGCTCCGTGTTTGGCTATGCCGCCCGCCTCGTACTCACGACCCACCATGAACCCGGAGATGTTCTGCAGGAACACCAGTGGCACCGACCGTTTGTCGCACAACTCGATGAAATGCGCGCCCTTGAGCGCGGATTCACCGAACAGCACCCCGTTGTTGGCGACGATGCCGACGGGATGGCCGTGGATGTGGGCGAAGCCGGTCACCAGGGTGGTGCCGTAGCCGGCCTTGAACTCGTCGAATGCGCCGACCGCACCGTTCGGGTCGGCGTCGACTATGCGGGTGATCACCTCCCGCACGTCGTAGGGCGTGCGCACGTCGATGGGGACCACCTCGTAGAGTTCGCGTTGGTCCACCGCAGCTGGTCGCGCTTGCGCTGTGCGCCAGGGTGTTTCGGCTCGCGGTCCGACGGTGGCGATGATGCGTCGTACTCGATCGAGGGCATCGTGGTCGTCGGCGGCGAGATGATCGGTCACGCCCGACACCGTGGAGTGCAGACTGCCGCCACCGAGTTCTTCGGCGGTCACCACCTCACCGGTCGCCGCCTTCACCAACGGCGGGCCACCGAGGAAGATGGTGCCCTGGTTCTCGACGATCACCGCCTCGTCACTCATGGCGGGCACGTAAGCCCCACCGGCAGTGCATGATCCAAGCACCGCAGCGATCTGCGGGATGCCACGCGCACTCATGGTGGCCTGATTGAAGAAGATCCGACCGAAGTGGTCGCGGTCGGGGAACACCTCGTCTTGGCGCGGTAGGAACGCACCGCCGGAGTCGACGAGGTAGATGCACGGCAGGTGATTGGCCAGCGCAATCTCCTGAGCGCGTAGGTGCTTTTTGACCGTCATCGGGTAGTAGGTGCCGCCCTTGACGGTGGCGTCGTTGGCGACGATCACACACTCGCGACCCGACACCCGCCCGATCCCGCCGATCACCCCGGCCCCAGGGCATTCGTCGTCGTACATGCCGTTCGCGGCGAGCGGCGACAGCTCCAGGAAGGGGCTACCCGGATCGAGCACTGCGGCCACGCGATCGCGGGGCAGCAACTTGCCGCGGGCGACGTGTCGCTCACGGGCTTTCGCCGGTCCGCCGAGCGCTGCTACCGCGGTGCGCTCGCGCAACTCGCCGACGAGCCGTTCGTGCTCGGCGCGGTTGCGTGCGCGATCAAACGGCACGTCGCACTCCCATCTCAGTTAATGAAGAATAACTGACTCTGAGCGTAGAGCCACGCTTCGTGCCGTGTCCAGGGATTCAGTGGCGATGTCGTGGTCTGCCGTTACGGTTGCGCCCGTGCACGACGAGATGGTGAGCGACCTCGACGCTGTCCGCGCCTCCTACGACGCGGTGGCCGACAACTATGTCGACATGGTTGGCGATCCGGGGCCGTGGCAGCGCGTGGCGTTGGAGGCGTTCGCCGAACAGGTTCGTGACGTCGGTCCAGTCCTCGACGCCGGCTGCGGCCCGGGCTGGGTCGCGGGCCTCCTGCACGAGCGCGGCGTGGACGTCTCAGGTGTCGACCTGTCACCCCGGATGGTCGAACACGCTCGTCGCCGACATCCGAGTATCCCGTTCGACGTGGCGTCGGTGACCGATCTGCGTCCCGCTGCGGCATCGCTCGGCGGGGTCCTGGGGTGGTGGTCATGGTTTCATCTGCCGCGGGGCGTGCTCAGAGAGGTGATCGGCACGATGGCTGTTTCGCTGCGTCCTGGCGGTCGGCTACTAATCGCAACCCATTGCGGGAACGGCGAGTTGCGGCGTGCCCGGTGCTACGGCGACGTTCCCGTCGATTGGACGACCCACCTGTACCAACCCGAGGATGTCGCCGCGATGCTGACAGATGCGGGACTACCGGTGGCAGCCGACATCAGGCTGCCCCCCGCGCATCCGGCAGGGTCACCTGCTCTGATCATGTGTGGGGACAAGCCACGTTGAGTGCGTGATCGGGAGCGGCGGGCGAGGCGACGGGCGTCCGGCGGTTCATTCGGCAGTCGCGGTGGGCGCCGACACTGCCCTCGTCGTGATGGTGCAGTCGGACGACAGCGCCGACCAGAACAACGTCGAGACGATCCTCGAAAGCGTCCGTAGCTCGACCCGGTGATCGAGTTCGGGTGATGACCAACGTGTTTGTCGTGGCTGTCTCGCCGCCTTGCTCAATTCGAACGCCTGTTCTGTACTTGACGTACAGTGACTGTGGGAGGGGGTGCAGCATGAGTGGAACACTGATCGAGCAGTACGCGCAGCTGCATGCCCTGCTCGATGACATCGCCGCGGCCACCTCGAATGCATGTTCCGAAGCCGAGGTCGCAGAACTGGCGATCACCCACGAACACGCC
>NZ_JAHCSG010000004.1 GCF_018474015.1 Williamsia sp. CHRR-6
CGGGACCCGGCGTCGAGTCCAGCGATCAATCGTTCCCCGGTGAGGATGTCGAGGTCGAAGTGGCCGTGGAGGCGACCGTCCTCGCCCGGGGTGTAGGTGAACTGGTTCAACGATGAGTCTTCGGCGACCGGAACCGATGCGGGGTCGGTGTCGTCGGCGGGTGGTGTGTGGTCGATGGCGTAGCCGCGGGCGGTGTTGCTGATTTCCGATGGGGTGGCACCTGATAGTGCTGCGGCGACCAGGCGGGATTCGAGGTCGGTGATCAGGTCGGAGCCGATCGGGGCGCGACACCGTGTGGCCGCGTGCCCAACCCCGGAGACCACCGCGGCAACGTGTTCACCGGACAGTAGTGCGTCGCGGGAGTAGCGGGCGGTCATGTCCAGGACATCGATGCCTCGCCCCACACGCATGGCTCGGGCGGCGACAGTGGGTGCACATCCGTTGCGGGTCAACAACTCTGCGGTCCGCATCCCCCACCGTTGAGCAGTCCCGAGGCGTTCACAGTGGCCGGCCGTCGCCGCGAGGAGATGATCACTGACCGAGCGCAACCGGATGGCGGCGCGGATCGTGGTGATCACCTCGTCATCGGTGTCGATGACCAGGCTGGTGGTGATGTCGATCAGGTCGTCGACAGTTGTGATGAACGCTCCCCCGTGCATGTGTACAAGTATACATGCACGGTTCGAACATGCAAGCGAACATTTGGGCCTCTGCCCTGAAACGTGCGCGTCCCGTGCGTCGGCAGGTCAACGCTCTTGTCGGGTGGGACGAAAGCACGTAGTGCGCTTCGGCCCAGCCGACGTAGTAGGGGGTGAGCTGCGCTGTTGACGTGAGCCAGGCGTGGGTGTGTGCCCTGTCTCAGGCGTGGACCCGTCGTCTACTGCGTCGACTGTGCGGAAATCGCCGTCGACTGGGCAGCAGAAAGCGCCGCCCAGTCGACGGCGCTGTTCCACCCACTCGACAAAGTCCCGTTCGGCGGCTGTTCCACCCACTCGACACAACCCATCACCGTCGGGTCAGGTGCGCGCCCAATCGAGTACTCGGTCGACCGGCCAGGTGGTGATGATGCGGTCGGCGGGGATGCCGAGGCGTTGTGCGCGTTCGCATCCCAGAGCTTTGAAGTCGAGTTGGCCGGGCGCGTGGGCGTCGGAGTCGATGGCGAACAGGCAGCCAAGGTCGCGGGCGATCTCGATGAGTTCATCGGGCGGGTCGACACGTTCAGGCCGCGAGTTGATCTCCACGGCCGTGTTGGTTTCCAGGCATGCGGTGAACACGGCTTTCGCGTTGAACGTCGATGGCGGTCGGGTGCGGTTGCCCTCGACGCGCCGGCCGGTGCAGTGACCGAGCACGTTGATCTCGGGGTGGGCAATGGCGGCGATCATCCGTTTTGTCATCGCCAACGATTCCATCCGGAGGTTGGAATGCACTGAGGCCGTGACGATGTCGAGCCGACCGAGCATCTCGTCGGTCTGGTCGAGGGCGCCGTCGTCGAGGATGTCGACCTCGATACCGGCCAGCAACCGAAATCCATCGGTGCGGCCGGTGTTGATGGAGCCGATGACGTCGAGTTGGCGGGTGAGCCGCTCAGCCGACAACCCATTGGCCACTTTCAGCCGGGGCGAGTGGTCGGTGAGTGCCATCCACTGCTGACCCAGCGCGACGGCAGCGGCCACCATCTCCTCGATCGGAGCGCCGCCGTCGCTCCAGTTGGAGTGGGTGTGTAGGTCACCGATCACCGCGGCGTACAACTCGGTGCCGCCGCTGGTCAACGGCGCCTGGGCGTCCTGCAGTGTGGCCAGGTAGCCCGGCAGTTGGCCGCGCACTGCCTCGGTGATGACACCGGCGGTGGTCTTTCCGATGCCGTTGACCGCTCCGATCGACCCTGCGTTCACCCGGGCCCGGACCTCGTCGGCGCCCAGTCCGGCCACGGCGGTGGCAGCCTTGCGAAACGCTTCCACCCGGTAGCTGCCCTCGCGGGCCCGTTCAAGCAGGAACGCGATGCGCAGCAACGCGTCGACGGGGTCGACCGGGGCGCGCAGCGCAGCTACCGACTTCACCCACTCAGTCTCCCACCCGCACACGGGCACCCGCCCGGTCTTGCTAGGCTGACGGACGCGGGCCATCCCGCACGCCGATGTAGTTCAATGGCAGAACATCAGCTTCCCAAGCTGAATACGCGGGTTCGATTCCCGTCATCGGCTCCCTAGCGACTCACGTCGCATCCGAGGCGGCGAGCCTCTACGACGTCACCTATCCGACGGCGAACAATGCTATCGCCCGACTGGTGCGGCTCGGCATTCTGGAGGAGACGACTGGGCGCGGATACGGCCGCGTCTTCCGCTGCCCCCGGGTGTACAACCTGATCGCTGACACGTGAGGTAGATCGACTCCCGCCACCGGCCCCGGACACCCGAAGCACTTCGCGATCAGCACATCGCGAAGCTGAAGTACTCGCTGTCATCGTCGGATTGCGCCACCTTGCGGCCGTTGACGTAGATCGCACAGTAGACGTAGCCACCGCTGTCGGAGCTGATGTGGGTTCCAACGAATCCGCCGTACTCGCCGGTCGAGGTGTCCAACGAGATGCACGTTCGGCCACCGCCGATTGCTTTGCCGCGCAACGTGACACTGCTTCGCGTCGAGGTGTTCCCGTAGGAGTTGGTGTAGGTCAAGTCCACCACTCGACCGATGTCGGTACACACCACCTGCCGCACCGACGCGTAACCATCGGTGATCACCGCGCCAGCCACACCCCCACCGAACAGTGTCGCGACTCCGACCAGCACCGTGGCAACCACCAGGCCCACCACACGTCCCACCTGAATGCGCTTCATCAGATCCTCCGCTCTCGTCTGCGAACGTCGCCGGAATGCGACGTTCGATCTGCGGGGGACGCTACAGATGGGGTCGGACATTTCAGACACCTGGGAACATCGGTGGCCCGAGGCGCATCTGAACGAAGGTCAGCGCACGACAGCGTGCGACCGTTGATCTTCGAGAGCGAGTTCTCATGTCCTACTACGACACCCAGTACGACCGCACCCCCGGCGCCGGTTCGCTCTACGGGCCGCCCGCGTCGGCCCCCAAGACGAACGGTGGCTGGGCCGCGGCCACCCTCATCTTCTTCTGGCCGTTGGCGTTCATGGCTTTCAGCCGGGCCCTCTCGGTGCCGATGTTGTGGTCGCAGGGCCGATACGCCGAGGCTGAGGCCGCTTCACACAGCGTCGCTCGTCTGGGCAAGATCGCCCTGACGCTATGGATCATCCTGGTGGCAGCGTTCATCGTGCTGTACGTGGTCGCCTTCGCCGCGATGCTCAGCATCGGCTCGACGCTGCCCGATCAGCAGTAGGACATCACTCCTACCCGCCGCCCCCAGGCCGTACACTCGTCCACTGTGACCTATCCCCCAGGGCCGCCCCAGCCCCCATCCGGCTCCTCCCCCTACGGTTCCAACCCGTATCCGCCGGGCCAGCCCCAGTACTCGAATCAACCCCAGTACGCCGGTCAGCCCCAGTACTCGGGCCAACCCCAGTACCCCGGTCAGCCCCAGTACTCGAATCAACCCCAGTACCCGAATCAACCGCAGTACCAGGCCCAGTTCGCGGGCCAGGCGCAGCAATACGGCGGGTACTCGACACCGAGCGCGAGCGGAT
Organism: Williamsia sp. CHRR-6; assembly: GCF_018474015.1. Taxonomy (GTDB): domain Bacteria; phylum Actinomycetota; class Actinomycetes; order Mycobacteriales; family Mycobacteriaceae; genus Williamsia_A. The sequence continues at coordinate 3,654 of NZ_JAHCSG010000004.1, forward strand.
CGAATCTGGTGCGCATCCTCGGTGGCGTGGCCATCGCGCTGCAGCTTGTCATCGCCGGCCTCTGTTTCGGCACCTGGCTCAGCGTCGATGTCAGTCTGTTCAATTCGTCGGGAAGCAAGGCGACCGGGACGTTCAGCGGGTTCGGTCGAGTCGAGTTGGACGGGAAGAAGGTCCCCGGGGCCGACGCAGATTCACCTGCGATCGGCACCATCATCGTCGCCTTCCTTGTGCTCGTGGTGGCAATCGTGCTGGTGATCAGCCGCTCGCCGATGTGGAGCAGGGCGATGGGAGCGGTGGGAGCAGTTCTTGGCCTGGGATCGTTGGGCTGGCTGATCGTCGTCTGGTCCGATCTGCCTAAATACGTTGCTGGCGTATCGAACTCGTCAGGCCCTGGACCGCGCGACTACTCGGCAGGCTGGGGTCTGATCGGATGCGTTGTGTGCCTTGTGCTCACGATCGGACTGTTCGCCTACGCTGCGATCTCGAGCTTCACATCGGCCAAGAAAGCCCCGCCGACACAGCAGCCGCCGCAGTCCGGTTACCCCTACCCGGGACAGCCCTCCTGCTGAACACCAGTTCGTTGACACCGTGATGTGAGTCACACTAACGTTCGGCAGATGTACGTACCCGACATCGCGCCGATCGGCGACAGCCTCGGATTCTCCGCGGCGGTGGCCACGCTCCCGCTCCTGACCGTGTTCGTGACGCTGGGAATCCTGCGCTGGAAGGCATATTGGGCAGGTCTGTCCGGCCTCGCGGTGGCGCTGGTGGTGGCCATCGCCGCGTACTCGATGCCGGTGCATCTCGCATTGCTTTCGGGCACACAGGGTTTCGTGTTCGGCCTGTTCCCCATCATCTGGATCGTCATCAACGCCATCTGGTTGTTCGAGATGACCGTCGCCAGTGGACGTTTCGACGACCTACGCCGCGTGATCAACAACGTCTCCGACGACCCACGCATCCAGGCGGTCATCATCGCGTTCTGTTTCGGCGGCCTGCTGGAGGCGCTGGCCGGGTTCGGCGCGCCGGTGGCCATCACCGGGGTGATGTTGATGGCGGTGGGCTTCACTGCCATGCGGGCGGCGGCAATCGTGTTGTTGGCCAACACCGCTCCAGTCGCATTCGGCGCCATCGCCACCCCGATCCTCACCGCCGGCAAGCTCACCGGCATCGACTACCGCGACATCGGCGCCTACGTCGGACACCAGACACCGCTGCTGGCCCTGTTCGTCCCAGCCTTTCTCGTCATCATCGCCGACGGTCGCCGCGGGCTACGCGAGGTGTGGCCGGTGGTCCTCGCCGTGGGCGTCACCTTCGCCATAACCCAGTGGGTGGCCGCCACCTACATCTCCGTCGAGCTCACCGACATCATCGCCTCGCTGGCATCGCTGGCCGCAGCAGTGGTGATGCTGCGGTTCTGGCAACCGTCCGCGGGCGGTGCGGCCACCGAACGGCTGGTGGGCGAACGTGAGCGGGAACTCCAAACCGTCGGCGCCGTAGACGGACCCGTCGCCGTCGGGGGATCGGGTGACGAACCACCGAAGCCTGCCGAGGCGGGCACCGCCGGCACCTCGAACGACACCGGCCCGATCGGCGTCGGACGCACACTGGCCGCCCTGTTCCCCTACCTGCTGATCATCGCGGCCTTCGCCATCGCCAAGCTGATCGATCCGGTCAAGCAGCTCCTCGCCCGCACCGACATCGTCTTCGGGTGGCCCGGACTCGACGGCAACATCGCCGGTGCGTCGGGAAAGCAATCCACGGCAACCCAATTCGTGTTCGGGTGGCTGTCCACCCCGGGATCCATCCTGCTCATCTGCGGGCTGGGTGTGGCTCTGGCGTTCGGCATCAATCCTGTTCGGGCGGGTGAGATCTGGATTGCGACCATCGTCAAGATGCGGTTCTCCATCCTGACCGTGGCCTCGGTGCTGGCCCTGGCGTATGTGATGAACCTGTCCGGGCAGACCATCACCATCGGCACCTGGATCGCCGGGGCCGGTGCAGCATTCGCCTACTTCTCACCGATTCTGGGTTGGCTGGGCACCGCGGTCACCGGCTCGGACACCAGCGCCAACGCCCTGTTCGCCACCCTGCAACAGACCGCCGGGCAGAAAGCCGGCATCGACCCGACCCTGCTGGTGGCGGCCAACACCTCCGGCGGGGTAATGGGCAAGATGATCAGCCCGCAGAACCTCACCATCGCCGCCACCGCCGTCGGGTTGCTGGGCCGCGAGGCCGACATCCTGCGTCGTGTCCTCGGATGGAGCATCGGCCTGCTATTGGTGTTGTGCCTGCTGATCGGCCTGCAGTCGTCGGTCCTGGAATGGATGTTGCCCTCCTAGCCGACCACGCTTGCCCAGAACCGCTCACCGGTCGGGCAGCACACACTCCAACAACAGGAACAGCGGACGGGTGAAGTTCTCCTGCCACCACCGATCGGCGAACTGCTCAGGCGTGGGCCGGGGTTCCTCCAGCGCGGTCACCACGAACCCGGCCCCGGTGATCATCGCGAAGTAGTCGCTCAACGACGGGATGGGCTGCACCGACGGGGCCGGTGATCGCCGTCCCGCGACCGAGAAGTGTTGCCGTACAACACGCCCGGCAAAGTATTCGTTTACCGGAAGAGCCGCCCGGCCGTCTACCAGGTGCTCGCTACCCGCATAGAAGCACGGGTGCTGCGACAGTGCGATCAGTCGACCGCCGGGACGCAGCACTCGGGCGAACTCGACGAATCGGGCACCGGGATCGGTCGTGGCGTGCGGAATCCGGTTGGCCACCACCAGATCCGCCGTGGCCGAGTCGATGGGCATGGCTGCCGCATCGGCCACCGCGTGGGTGATTGGCGCATCCGCAGGCACCGCCGCCAGCGCCGCGTCGATCAGCGGGGCACAGTTGTCGACCGCGTACACCCTCCCCGCGCCGGCGGCGGCGAGCGATCTGGCCAGACGCCCCTCCCCACAACCCACATCGACGATCACCTGTCCGGGCACGTCGCCGATGCGGCGCAGCAGGGCAGGTTCGGTGATGTCGCGGTGATATGGGTCGAGGTCGCCGCGCACGATCTCCACCCAGTACTCGGCGTTGGCCTCGTAGCCTGCGACGATCGGATCACCACTCACTCACAACAACCTCTCGATCGAGTCGTCCCGCAGACGGGTGGCCAAAAGGTCTGCGGCACTTCGGGTTCGCATCGTCAACGAGTCCCGATGGCGGATCGCGCACAGGCGTGACCACAGCGCCGCCGCCCGACCGCCGAAGGTCGGATCGGTGCGCAACAACTGCGGGATGGCCACCTCCAAAAGGTAGTACACGTAGGCGTCGGCCCGGGTTCCGAGATCGGACAACACATCGGTGGCCGTGCGCTCCAGCGCTGGGATCGCCGAGGGACTTCCCCACGCCGCCGCCACCCCCAGGTCACCGCTGAACGTGCTCAGCGACAACACCTCTGACCGAGCCAGGTCAGGCTGGGCGGCCACGCGCGAGCCGTAGAACTTCACCAGGTCGGCATCCTCGGTGCTGAACAGTGTCCCGATCACGCGGCTGCGGAACTCGAACGGATCGATTCCCTCGGCCGACAACGGCGTCGCCACATCCAGCCAGCCGTTGCGAATACCCTTGTGCACCAGGATGCTGTGGCCCACCACATCGGTCATCTCACCCGATTCGGGGCGCCCGGCATGAACAGCGGCGGCAGCAGCGGTCACCACCGAGTCACAGTCGAGGAACAATCGGGCCGGGCCGCAATCCAACAGGGCATCGACCACCACGTCGCCGCGCACACCCCAGCACTGCCCCAGCCAGCGGTAGGCCTCGGGGAAGCGACCCTGGCGTAGGTGTACCGCGGCATCGATCACGGCCGCGATCGCACTGTTGCCCACGGTTTCTCGCAGCAGCGGTAGCGCGGCGTCGTTGACGGCCAGTCCGACCTGCTGGGCACGGTCCCACGACCGGTCGAGTCGGCGCCGACCAAGCCGTCGGACGACGTGCTGGGCCACCGGGTCGAAGGTGGCCATCAACGCCCGCAGGGTGGGTGCGTCACAGCAGTCCAGCCAGTCCGGGCGATGCCAGACCGGGCTGATGGCCGAGACCGGGACGTCGAGCATGGCCGCGACATCCTCGGCGGACAACCCTGAACCGACCAGCCGGCACAGCGAGATGTCCCGGTCACCCGGGTGCTGCGGGTCGCTGTGGTCCACGCCACAAGGATAGCCACCCGGCGCCCGGTGGCCGGGTCATCCCGACAGCCCAGGTCAGACCCGGTAGTTGCCGTCCTCGAGGCCCGCCTCGATCTCGAACCGATTGGCCGCGCCGGGGTGGCGTCGCTCCTCGAGCAGGTAGCGCACCATGAAGCCCAGACCGTACCGGGCCCACTGCTCGGCATGCACCGACTCGTGTTGCAGCACCCGCCGGGTCGCGGCGCCACCGGTCAGATACACCCCGCCCACACAGGTGCCGCCGCGGGCGAACCCACCGCGCATGTGTTCACACACGATGAGGTTCACCCACGGTTCGAACCGGATCCGGCCACCCCACAGGCGGCCCCACAGCAGCGCGAGCACCGTGACCATCGCCGACTGCAGCCGTCGGCGCGAGGCCGTCCACACCGGGAGCCGTCGACGGTCGGTCACGACGTGGCGACCTCCACCGACCCGACCTTGACCTGAGCGACCGGCCCGGTGAACCACTTCTTCACCGACACATGCCAATACACCCACAGCAGGATCAGCACGCCGCCCACCAGCAACGGGGTGTAGTTGACGAACTTCCACTCGAAGCCGTCGTTCCACGGCACGCCGCCCGGCGAGGTGGGAAACAGTGCCACCACCGACGTCACCAGGATCTCGACGATCGCGACCGGCGCCATCCACCGATGGTGTCCACGCAGGTTCCAGCTGCCGACGGGAAACGAGTCACCGGCGCGCCAGCGGAAATAGATGGGCACCGCGAACGCGAGATAGAGGCCCACCACGCCGATCGAGACCACCGCGTAGAACGCCACCGGCACCGGGGCCCCGTTGATGTCGACCTTGACCAGGGCCGGCAGCGTGATCAGTACCGCGATCACAGCCGACAGGATGACGCCGTTGGCGGGCACCTTGCGCGTGGACAGGGTGGCCCACCATCGATGGCCGGGCACCGCACGGTCTCGACTGAACGCGAACAGCATCCGCGACGAGCTGGTCATGCACGCCACCCCGCAGAAGAACTGCCCGGCGGTGGAGATGAGCAGCACCGTGCCCGCCCACCCCGAGCTCATGGCCTGATCGAAGATGCCTGCCACCGCACCGCCTCCCTTGGAGACGCCGTCGGCGTCTTGAACCGCGAACAGGAAGGACAACAACAAGATCCAGCCGCCGATCGCCGAGTAGAAGATGGATCGCCAGATGCCTTTGGCCGCGCCGTCGGCGGCACTCTTGGTCTCCTCCGACAGGTGCGCGGACGCGTCGTAACCGGTGATCGTGTACTGGGTGAGGATGGCCGAGATGGGCAGCACGAAGAACAACCAGCCCCAGCCGGAGGTCTCGCCGCCGAACAGTCCCGAGTTGTTGATGGTCGTGGCGAACACGTCGGAGAAGCTGGCGTGGCGGTCGGGCACGACGATGAGGATGGCGATCACTGCGGCAGCACCGAACACGTGCCACCACACGGAGATGTTGTTGATGATGGCCAGCAGCTGACTGGAGAAGATGTTGACCAGTGCCGCGATCGCCAGGATGGCCAGGAACAACAGGAACACTCGGTTGAGGCTGTAGCCCTTGAGCCAGCTCTCACTGAAGGTGCTCAGCGTGAGATCGAGGAAGGTCGCACAGCCGTAGGCCACCGACGCCACGATGGCCATGAGTCCGATGAGGTTGAGCCAGCCGGTGTAGTAGCCCGCCTTGGGACCACCCAATCGGGCGGCCCACCAGTAGATGCCACCGGAGGTGGGAAACGCCGAGACCAGTTCGGACAGGCACAGCCCGATGACCAGGATCAGTGCGGCGACGATCGGCCACCCCCAGGCGATGGCCGCCGGCCCACCGTTGTTCCAGCCCAAGCCGAACGAGGTGAAGCAGCCGGCGAGGATGGAGATGATCGAGAACGAGATGGCGAAGTTGGAGAATCCCGACCAGGTGCGGTCCAGTTCCTGGGTGTAGCCCAACGACGCGAGGTGCCGCTCGTCGTCGGTCAACTCCGGCAGATCGTGACCCTCCGGCATGTGCGTCCTCCTCATCGGTGCATGTGAGGGCAAACGCTAAAGCACCCTCGTGGCCACCGAGTCGTTTGTGAATGACGGCTGTGTAACGGAAAGAGCCACCTGCGCACCCCGTTGGTGGACACGCTCGCATGTCAGATGGCCCACAACTGGGAAAGCCTTGTGGCGCAGGCAACTCAGCGCCGGGCCGAGCCGGCCGCCCCGGACTGCGATCGCCAAGGCCTGATCAACGCTGGTTTTGCCCTGTCCGCCCCAGAGGTGACGACGGATTCCGTCGTCACCGCCCGATGCACGGAAGCGGATTGTCGATTTTGCGTAACCGCCTCACCTGACCTTGGATTAAGCTCAGCAAATCAACCCGGGGGGGGTATCGGTAATGGATCGACGTCAATTCTTGGTGCGCGCAGGGGCGGCGAGCGCCGCCATCGCAGGCTCGGCAGCCGTGGGGGCACTGCCTTTCGGTGCGGGCACCGCATCTGCGACCTGGGACGCGGTATCGCGGTACAAGCGACTGGTACCCGAGATCTTCGCGCCGCTGAAGAGTGCACCCGACTTCATCGACTCGGTGGTCATCGGCTCCGGTTTCGGAGGCGCCATCTCGGCGTACCGTCTGGCCAAGGCGGGCGTGGATGTTGCTGTGCTGGAGCGTGGTTCACGCTGGCCCAACCATCCCACCCGGGAGATCTTCGCCAACGACGCGTTCCCCGACGGCCGCGGTTTCTGGCGGCGGACCCAGTTCACCGGCGTCACCGGAATCCCACAGTCAGTGGACAGCTTCGGCGGCGTGCTCGACGCCACCGACTTCGACGGCATCTCGGTGTGGCGTGGTGCGGCGGTGGGCGGCGGGTCGGTGGTCTACACCGGTGTCTCCATCGAGCCGGAGAAGCGGTTCTTCGACCGGGTGTTCGCGGGCACCGGTGTGGACCACGCCGAGATGCACAACGTCTTCTACCCGCGGGCGCGCACCAACCTGGCCGTGAGCCCCATGCCCGACGACATCTACAACTCGCAGGCGTTCCACCACTCGCGAGCCTGGGACGACCACGTGCGCCGGGCCGGTTACACACCACAGAAGATCGACGGCATCTGGCGTTGGTCGGTGGTGCGCGACGAGCTGGCCGGACGTTCACGCGCGTCGGCCACGGCCAGCCTGAGCAACCTGGGCAACTCCAACGGCGCCAAGTATGACCTGGGCCAGAACTACCTCAAGTGGGCGGAGGCCACCGGCCGGGCCACGGTGTACCCGGGCCATGAGGTGCTTGACATCGGCCAGGATGCGGGCGGCCGCTACACGATTCACGTCAACAAGGTGGCTCCCACCGGTGAGGTGCTGTCCACCCGCACCATCTCGTGCAACCGCTTGTTCCTGGCCGCGGGTTCGGTGGGCACCACCGAGCTGCTGCTGAAGGCGCAGGCCACCACCATGTTGAAGAACCTCAACGAGCACGTCGGTCACGGGTGGGGCACCAACGGTGACGCCGCCATCGTGCGCAAGTTCGACTTCGGTGGCCTCACCCAGGGTGCACCGTCACGCAGCCGCATCCTCGACGAGCGCGGCATGCCGGTCACTCTCGAAAACTGGTATGTCCCTGGACTTCCCGCCGATCTCGGCCTCATCGGCTCGCTGGGCATGGTGCTCGACGACACCCGCGGGTCGTTCTACTACGACCGCGCGAGCGCGAAGATGAAGCTGCGTTGGCCTGGTCAGCGCGAGGCGAACGAGGCGATGCGCGCGGTGAACAACCGCATCGCGGCAGCCACGCCCTTCCAAAGCGTCGGCTTCGCCCCGTTCTCGCCCGATGTCAACACCAGCTTCACCGCACACCCGTTGGGCGGCGCGGTGATCGGCAAGGCCACCGACGCCTACGGGCGCGTGGTGGGTCATCGGGGCCTCTATGTCATGGACGGCGCCGCCATCCCGGGCAGCACCGGGACGGTCAACCCGTCGCTGACGATCGCAGCGCTGGCGGAGCGCAACATCGAGGCCATCATCTCTGCCGCCGGCTGAGCCGGCAGAACCAGCGGGCGCGCAATTCATCGTGTATCGCGGTCGCGTCCGACGGCCAGATCGCCGCATTCCACCGCGATCACGTCGCTCCGATTCGCCAGCCAGCCACCTGCGCCTCGGTCCCCCACCAGCGACTGCTGCACCGCATCGAGATGGGCGCCACCGAGGTACACCGGGTGCCCACGACGTCGGTCGAACACCGCTCGCGCCAGCGCGTTCGGGTCACCGCCGACCCGGTCCAGCACGCGCCGCACCACCGATGCGACCATGTCCGGGATGTCGACCGGCAGCAGCAGCACGCCGGTCATCGCCGGGAACCGGCGAGCAGCGGTGATCCCGGCGCGCACCGATGCGCTGAGCCCCTCGGCCCAGTCGGCGACCACCACCGTGGTGGCCGGCGGCGGGACCTCCACCACGGCCGCACCCAGCGTGACCATCACGGCACGGCAGCCGCCGTCGGCCAAGGCGCCGACCGCGGTCCGCAACCAGTCACCGGACTCGGCCGCGACCTTGGGGCCGCCGTAGCGGCGGCCGGCGCCGGCGGCCAACACCACACCGACCACAGCCGAGTCGGGGTGCTCGAGTCGCGCGGCGGCGTCCACGGGTTCATTCTGCTGTCATGGCCGCGACCACCGCACCCGAACCGCTCCGGTGATGTGATGCTGCGCCCCCATTGGCGAGGCATCACGAGCTTCGACGAGCTGACCCCGCAACAGGCGATCCATTCGCTCTACGCGTGCTGCTCGTCGTCGATCTGGGCGCTGCGGGTGGCTGCGGCCCGCCCGTTCGGCGACCCCGAGCGCCTCTACGCCACCGCCGACCGCATCCTCGCCGAGCTGACCGAGGCCGACCTCGACGAAGCCCTCGAGGGTCATCCCCGGATCGGAGAACGTCCCACCAGCGCAGCGTCGATGCGGGAACAGTCCGGGGTGACCGGCGCCGACGAGTCGGTGCTCGCGGATCTGCGCACCTACAACGCGCAGTACGAGGATCGGTTCGGCCACGTGTACCTGGTGTTCGCAGGCGGTCGCCCGGCCGCTGAACTGTTGGCGATCCTGCGCCAGCGCCTGGACAACGACGCCGAGACCGAACGCCGCATCATGCGTGCGGAATTGGCCAAGATCAACCGCAGTCGGCTGGAACGGATGCTCGAACCACGCGGTGAGCCCTACCCTGAGCAGACATGAGCAGCTTGAGCACGCACGTCCTCGACGCCGCCACCGGCACCCCGGCGGTGGGCATGTCGGTGGTGGTGACCGATGCCGACGGGGCCGAGCTCGGGGCCGCGCGCACCGACTCCGACGGCCGAATCGGTTCGCTGGCAACTGATCTCGACGCAGCCACCTACCGCATCCGTTTCGACACCGGGGCCTGGTTCGCCGCCTCGGGCACCGACGGCTTCTATCCCGAGATCGTCATCTGCTTCGAGATCACCGATCGGAGTGCACACCATCACGTCCCGGTGTTGTTGAGCCCGTTCGCATATTCCACCTATCGCGGTAGCTGAGGAGACCATGGCGATCATCCTGGGAGACAACCAGTACGGCAAAGCCGAGAACCGGGTGGTGCGGATCTATCGGGACACCCCACGCCACGAGATCAAAGACGTCAACGTGGGCACCACCCTGCGCGGCGACTTCGCCGCCGCCTACACCGTGGGCGATCAGGCCACCGTGTTGCCCACCGACACCCAGAAGCAGACCGCCTACGCCTTCGCCAAGGAAAAGGGCATCGAGACCATTGAGCGCTACGGCCTGGAACTGGCGTACCACTTCGTGGACAACCATGAACCGGTGCACGGCGCCCGCATCGAGATCGAGGAATACGCCTGGCAACGGGTGTCGATCAACGGGACCGAACACGACCACACCTGGGTGCGCAGCGGACAGGAGGTGCGCACCGCCGAGATCACCGTCGAGGGCACCGGCGCGCAGCAGCAGACGTGGGTGATCGGTGGGCTCAAGGACCTCACCATCCTCAAGTCCACGGGATCAGAGTTCCACGGGTTCCCCACCGACCGCTACACCGTGTTGCAGCCGACAAGCGATCGCGTGATGGCGACGTCACTGGTGGCCAAGTGGCGCTTCTGCACCACCGACATCGATTGGGACAGTGTGTATGTCGGGGTGAAGGCATTGATGGTCGAGCAGTTCGCCACCCTGCAGTCGCTGGCGCTGCAGCAGACGCTGTACGCCATGGGTGCGGCGGTGCTCGAGGCCTACGACACGATCGCCGAGATCCGGCTGTCGGCACCCAACAAGCACCATTTCGTCTACGACCTGTCGCCGTTCGGCCTGGACAATCCCAACGAGGTGTTCAACGCCGACGACCGCCCCTACGGCCTGATCCAGGCCACGGTCACCCGCGACGACGCCCCCGACGCCGGTCCGGCGTGGACGATGCACCGCGGCTGGCTGGGGTAGTCCCGCTGGGCCTGCGGTGACGAGGAACTCGGCCCGCCTGGCCCACGTCGCTGTGGTCGACGGCAGCCTCACGGTCTGATGCGTTCATCCTGCCGCGCCCAGAGCACGGACGTACGGTGAGCAGATGAGCGTCCGCATCGACCACGCCCAGGTGATCACCTGCGACGGCGCCGGCACCGAGTACTCCGATGCGACGGTGGTGATCGACGGCAACCGCATCGCCATCGTCGAACCAGGGGCCGCGGGTACGGCTGCTGCTGCGGCCTTTCCCGACGCCACCGTGATCGACGGCCGGGGCTGCGTGTTGACCCCCGGCCTGATCAACACCCACCACCATCTGTATCAGTGGCTGACCCGCGGGCTGGCCGCCGATCACACCCTGTTCGAATGGTTGACCACCCTGTATCCGGTGTGGGCGGGCATCGACGCCGACGGCGTGCACACCGGCGCCACCGCGGCCCTGGCCACGTTGGCCGCCTCCGGCTGCACCTTCTCCACCGATCATCACTATGTGTTTCCCAGCGGCGCAGGCGATCTGCTGGAGGCCGAGATCGCCGCTGCGACGTCGGTGGGCATCCGGTTCGCCGCCACGCGGGGTTCGATGGACCTCGGCCGTAGTGCCGGCGGGCTACCACCGGACTCGGTGGTGGAGACCATCGACGCCATCCTCGACCACAGTGCCACCGCGATCGACCGATGGCATGACCCCGCCGGTGACGCGATGGTGACGATGGCTTTGGCGCCGTGCTCACCGTTCTCGGTGACCGGCGAACTGCTGCGCGCCAGCGCGGAACTGGCGCGGGAACGCGGTGTCCGTCTGCACACCCACCTCGCCGAGACCACCGACGAGGACGCCTTCTGCGCCGAGAAGTTCGGCTGCACCCCGATGCAATACATGGAGTCGCTGGGCTGGTTGGGTGCGGACGTGTGGTTTGCCCACGGCATCCACTTCGGTGACGCCGACATCGCCACCCTGGCGCGCACCGGTAGCGCGGTGGCGCACTGCCCCACCTCCAACGGACGGTTGGGCGCCGGGATCGCCCGCAGCCGTGACCTGTTGGCCGCCGGGGTGCCGGTGGGACTCGGGGTGGACGGCTCGGCCTCCAACGAGTCGGCCCGCATGCTCGACGAGGCCCACCAGTCGGTGTTGTTCGCCCGCGCCATCGGCGGACCCACCGCATTGAGCACCCGAGATGCGTTGCGGATGGCCACCATCGGCGGGGCCAGGGTGCTGGGCCGGGATGGCGATCTCGGGTCCATCGAGGTGGGCAAGCTGGCCGACCTGGTGCTGTGGGATCTGACCACGTTGGGCCACAGCGGAATCGACGATCCGGTGGCGGCGCTGGTGCTCGGCTCACAACCTCCGATCCGCCACTCCTGGGTCGACGGCGTCTCGGTGATGGCCGACAACACGCTGGTCACGGTCGATGCCGACATCGTGGCCCGCGACGTGGCGCGGGAGCGCGCTGCGCTGGTGGCCCGGGCGGGCTGATGGACCAACACTTCGTCGACGAGGTCGTCCGGCCGCAGAGCCGGGCCGAGCTGGCCGGTCTCACCGCGTTTGACGGTCTGCTGGCCGGGGGTACATCGCTGATGGGCGAACCCAATCCACGGTTGCGGCGGCTGGTCGACCTGACCGCGCTGGGCTGGCCTGACCTCGAGATCAGCGCTGCGGGTCTGACGATCGGGGCCACCTGCACCATCGACCGCCTGATCACCGCGGACTACCCGAGTGATTGGCGCGCAACGCATCTGTTCGCCGAGTGCGCCAATGCCCTGCTGGCGTCGTACAAGATCTGGTACGCAGCCACCGTCGGCGGCAACATCTGCGCCGGATTGGCCGCCGGATCGATGATCTCGCTGTGCTCGGCGCTGGACGCGCAGCTGCTGGTGTGGCGCGCCGACGGCTCCGATGACGTCGTCTCGATCGAGGACGTGGTGATCGACGCCGGGATGATCAGCCTCGCTGTGGGAGATGTGTTGCGCTCCATAATGATTCCGGCCGAGGCCCTGATCGCACCAACCGAGTTGCGCACGGCGTCCTATGCGCGGTTGGGGCGTTCGGGGTCATTGGTGATCGGCCGGGTGACCAAGAGCGGTCTGCTGATCTCGGTGAGCGCGGCGACGCGACGCCCGTACGCGATCACCACCGATCGATCCGATCCGGCGACGGTGGCCGCCGTGGTGGACGCCGCCCTGCCCGAGAGCGCCTTCCACGCCGACGCCCACGGAACCCCGGACTGGCGGCGCGGTGTCACCCGACACCTCGTCGCCGAGGTCGTGACCGCACTGGGCAGGCATCTGGGGGCGCACCGCTGATGAAGGTGAACGGTCGGTCTCTCGACGCCACCCCGCGAGCGGGGCAGTGCCTGCGCACCTACCTGCGCGAACACGGGTGCGTCGAGGTGAAGAAGGGATGCGACTCCGGCGACTGTGGCGCGTGCACGGTGGTGATCGACGGCCGCGCCCAACACTCGTGTCTCGTCCCGGCGTTTCGGGCGCTGGACGCCCAGATCAGCACCGTCGCCGCGGTGGGCACCCCCGAGAACCTGCACCCGCTGCAGCAACGCTTCTGTGCGGCCGCGGGCTTTCAGTGCGGCTTCTGCACAGCCGGATTCATCACCACCGCAGCCACGTTCACCGATGCGCAACGCCTCGACCTCGACCACAGCCTCAAGGGCAACCTGTGTCGCTGCACCGGTTACCGGGCGATCACCCAAGCGATCACCCAGGACGCACAGCCGGAAGAGTCTCCTCGGGCGCCTGCCGGAGCCGCGGTGGTCACCGGCCGGCAGCGCTACACGATGGACGAACTGCCCAGCGACACAGGCCATATCGCGGTGCTGCGCAGCCCGCACGCGCACGCCGACATCGTCGCGATCGACACCACCACCGCGCAGGCGCTACCCGGGGTGCGGGCGGTGCTCACCCACCTGGACGATCCCGGGGTCCTGTTCTCCACCGCACGCCACCACAACCGGGACGACGACCCCGACGACACCCGGGTCTTCGACACCACCGTGCGGTTCGTCGGCCAGCGGGTGGCTGCCGTGGTGGCTGACTCCCCCGACATCGCAGCTCGCGCAATCGAATCCATCGCCGTCACCTATCGGGTGCGGCCGGCGGTGTTCGATCCGGCCGAGGCCCTGGCGCCAGGGGCGCCGCTGGTGCACGGCGACAAGGACGCCGCCGTGCACCGCATCGCCGACCCGCAGCGCAACCTCGTCGCCGAGGTGCACGGCGAGGTGGGTGATGTCGACGCCGGTGTCGCGCAAGCCCGGGCCGTCGGCGGCGCGGTGGTCACCGGCACGTGGAGCAACGCTCGCGTGCAGCACACGCACCTGGAAACGCATGCCGCCGTGGGATGGCGCGACGCGGCCGGTCGGTACGTGGTGCGCAGCAGCACCCAGGTGCCGTTCCTGGTGCGTGACGAGCTGTGCCACGTCTTCGGCCTCGATCCCGATCAGGTGCGAGTGCTGGCACCCCGGGTGGGCGGCGGGTTCGGTGGCAAGCAGGAACTCCTCACCGAGGACCTGGTGCTGTTGGCGCTCATCCGTACCGGCCGGCCGGCCGCCTACGAGTTCAGCCGCACCGACCAGTTCATCGCCGCGCCCAGCCGACACCCCATGCGGGTGAAGGTGACCGCTGCCGCACGCCCCGACGGCACCCTGACCGCCATGGCCGTCGACGTGCTGAACAACGCCGGCGCGTACGGAAACCACAGCGGCAGTGTGATGTTCCACGGCTGCAGCGAATCGGTGGCGCTGTACCGGGTACCCAACAAGCGGGTGGATGCCCGCACCGCCTACACCCACACCCTGCCGGCGGGTGCCTTCCGCGGCTACGGGCTGGGCCAGGTGATCTTCGGGATCGAATGCGCTTTGGACGAATTGGCCCGCGAACTCGGGGTCGACCCGTTCGCGTTGCGGCGGCGCAACGTGATCGTGCCTGGCGACGACTTCGTCACCTGGACGGTCGAGGACGACGACCTCGGCTTCGGCAGCTACGGCCTGGACCAGTGTCTGGATCTGGTGCAGTCCGCCCTCACCGACGGGGCCGCCGATCCGGTCCGCAGCGGCGCCGAGGTGGCCGGTCACCCGGACTGGCGCATCGGGCAGGGAGTGGCGGTGGCGATGATCGCCAGCGTGCCACCGCGCGGACATGTCGCCGAAGCGAGCGTCGAGTTGCGCAGCGACGGAACCTATCTGGTCTCAGTGGGGACCGCCGAGTTCGGCAACGGGACCACCACTGTGCACACCCAGTTGGCGGCCCGAGCCCTGCACACCAGTCCGTCGGCGATCACGGTGTACCAGTCCGACACCGACGCGGTGGGGCACGACACCGGCGCGTTCGGATCGGCGGGCACCCTGGTGGCGGGGACCGCGGTTCACCGCGCGGCAACTGCGCTGGCGGCGCAGGTCATCGCCACAGCCGCGCCCATGCTGGGCGGCGACCCAACGGCCTGCACACTGGATTCCGACGGAGTGCATTGCGGCGCAGCATCATCGACCCTGACCCAGATCGCGCAGACAGCCGGTGGCGGCCTGATCGCCACCGGACGACACGACGGCACCCCGCGCACCGTGGTGTTCAACGTCCACGGGTTCCGGGTGGCCGTGCACACGCCCACCGGCCGGGTGCGCATCCTGCAGTCGGTCCACGCCGCCGACGCCGGGACCGTGCTGAACCCGCAGCAGTGTCGCGGACAGATCGAAGGTGGTGTGGCCCAGGGGATCGGGTCGGCCCTCTACGAACAGATGATGCTCGACGAGTCCGGCGCGGTGAGCACCACCGTTCTGCGCAACTACCACATCCCACGCCTGTCCGACGTGCCCACCAGCGAGGTCTACTTCGCCGACACCCACGACAGCATCGGCCCGTTGGGGGCCAAGTCGATGAGCGAGGCGCCCTACAACCCGGTGGCGCCGGCGCTGGCCAATGCCATCCGGGACGCCATCGACATCCGCCTGTACGAGATCCCGATGAACGCGGCTCGCGTGTGGGCAGCCGCACAGCGCACACCCGACGGTGCCGATCGAACCTGACCGATGGGTCAGCTATATTCCCACAGCCCGTACCCGCGTACGGATCACCCATCGAACAGGGAGACCCATGTCCATCACCTCACGTCGCGTCGCGCTGGCCGCTGCCGCCGCTGTTCTGTACATCGGAGCTGTCGCCGGATGCTCCGACTCAGCCAAATCGGGAGCCAAGGACACCGCGTTCTTGACGACCATCAAAAACGTCGGTGTCTCCCTCGGCAGCGATTCGGAGAACATCTCGAAGGGCAAGCAGGTCTGCGCCGACCTCAAGGCCGGCAAGAGCGTCACGTCGATCACCGCCGACCTGTCGAGCGCATTCTCCGGCGATGCCAGCAAGCCGCTGAGTTTCGCTGCCGCAGCCACCGGTGCCTATTGCAGCGATCAGACGAGCAAGCTCACCTCCGGCGTCACCGGCGGCTGACGCTGGGCAACGTGAACAAGCTGACCACGCTGACCACGATCAGCAGGATCGCACCGAAGATGAGGAAGGTGCCGATCGCCAGACCGGGCAGCGCGATGACGACGACGCCGGCGAGGATCGACACGATGCCGGAGAGGATGATCAGCCATCGCGGTGCGTGGTACCAGCCGGAACGGTCGGTCACCAGGTCGTAGACGCCATCGAAGATCCAGCCGATGCCGATCATCAGCGCGAGCAGGGTGAGCGAAGATCCCGGGTGCACCAGCGCCACGAAGCCGGCCACGAAGATGATCGTGCCGAAGATGGCGAACAGCACTCGGGTCCAGCCGGACACACCGGTAGCTGCGAACGCGCTGACCAGTCGGTAGACGCCCAAGAACAGCAGCGCGACACCGAAGGTGATGGCGACGACGAGAAGGGTGGGCCCGGGCCACACCAGCGCGATGATCCCGAGGACGATTCCGATCACGGCGTTGACGATGAGCCCGGTGCGCACGGCCGAGCGGTATTGGTCTGTGATTGAGGGTGCGTTAGTCATGACCCGATGCTATCTGTGGTCAGATGACCTAGAATCGGCATCGTGCCTGGTCAAGGACACGTCGGCCCGATTTGGGCCCTGAATCGGCACCCGACCGTTACCTGGCCGAAGCTCCCGGCTCGAACTCGGCCGCGATCCCGGCCAGGTTGGCCAGAATCCCCTGCCGCCACACCCCCAGCCGGTAGGCGACGATGCGGCCCTCGCGTTCGGGGGCGTCGTCGATGGCCATGGTGATGCCGGAGAACCCGGTGCCCATCTTGGCGAACTGCCGGACCACGGTGCCGCGACTCGACGGCTCCACCTCGAACCCCCAGTGGGCCAGCGGCTCGGGCTCCGAGCGCACCGCCCACACCCAGCGGCGACCGGGCTCGAGGTCGACCACCTCACACTCGGTGGTCCAGGTGCCCATCTGTTCGCTGGTGTTGGTGCCGCGAAAGCGGGCGCCCAGCGCCACCCGATCGAAACCCGGAACCCACTGCACCCGTTGCAGTTCCCCGTCGAAGCGGGTGGGCAACTCGATGTCGGTCACCAGCTGCCACACCGCCTGCGGGTCGGCAGGCACCAGCACCGTCTCCTCGACGGTGGGTCGATCTCGCAGTCGCATCACATGATCATCGCACCGAACGTCGGTGCTGCCAGCGATAACGCACCTGCGGGCGGCCGGCTCGCCCGTACTCGGTGTGTCGCCCGGCCACCCCGTCCTCGGCCAACCGCTCCAGGTAACGCCACGCGGTGACCCGCGAGACGCCCAACCCGGTGGCCACCTCCCCCGCGGTCAGCCCGTCGGCACTGTCACGGACCAGCCGCGCGATCTGCTCGGCGGTGTGCGGCGCAGTCCCGCTTGGAGCCGACGCACGCTGATCTGAGCCACGCAGCACCGCCATCGCCCGGTCCACCTCAGCCTGCCCGGCCGCGTCGGTTCCCGCGGTCAGGGCGGCGCGGTACCCGCGGTAGCGCTCGAGCTTCTCGGCGAACGCGGCGAAGGTGAAGGGCTTGAGCAGGTACAGCAACACCCCGTGCGCCACGGCGTCACGCACCACCGCGAGGTCACGTTCGGAGGTGATGGCCACGATGTCGGGGACCGGCCGTTGGCCTGAGAGCGCCGAGGCCAACTCCAGCCCGCTGGCGTCGGGCAACCCGATGTCGAGGAGCACCACGTCGATGGGGGCGCCCTCGGCCGCGGCGGACGCGACCTGGCGCAACGCAGCCTGCGCGGTGTGCGCCACCCCGGCCACACCGAACCCGGTCAGCCGTTCGACATAGGTCTGATGTGTCTGGGCGATCAACGGCTCGTCCTCGACGATGAGCACGCGGATCATCGGGGCACCCGTGCCCGGATCACCGGGGCACCCGTACCGTGACCACCGATCCATAGGTCATCTCCGCGCCGATGCTGCCCCCATGGCGGCTGACCACCTGCGACACCAACGCCAGCCCGAGACCTCGACCACCATGCGGCCCTGCCGCTTTGGTGGAGTAGCCGCGTCGACGAGCCCGGTCCAACTCGGCCGGATCCATCCCGGGGCCGCTGTCGGCCACCCGGATCACCAGCTCGGTGGCGTCCTGCCGCACGGTCACCTCCACCCACGGGTCGGCACGGTCACAGGCGTCGAGGGCGTTGTCGATGAGATTGCCTGCGACGGTGACCAACTCCGACCCCGACAGCGCGGGCTCGGCTTCGCTGTCCGACGGCGGGTCCAGCTGGGTCTCTTCGGTGATGGCCAGGGCGATACCTCGCTCGTGGGCTTGTGCGCTCTTGCCCAGCAACAACGCCACCAGGGCCGGTTCGGCCACCGCCGCGGTCAGCCGGTCGACGAGATGTTGCGACAGTTGCAGTTCGGTGGTGGCGAACCGGACGGCGTCGGCAGGCCGACCCATCTCCACGAGACCGACCACGGTGTGCAGCCGGTTGGCGGATTCGTGGGCTTGGGACCGCAGTGACTCTGCGAACACTCGCAGCGAGTCCAATTCGCCGAGTGCACCCTGCAATTCGGTGCGGTCGCGCACCGTGATGACCGCGCTGCGGGTTCCGCGTGGCCCGTGCACCGAGGATCGGTTGACCACCAACACCCGTTCGCCGGTCACGTGCACCTCGTCCCGGATCGACTCGGGGTCGACATCGGGATCGGCTGCAGCCGAGACGAACTCGGGCACATCAGCCAGGCGCACCGGACCGTCACCGAGGCCCAACAGCCGGCGCGCCTCGTCGTTGACCAGCGCCACCGCGCCGTCGTCGACGACGACGAGACCTTCGTTGACCGCGTGCAGCACCGCGTCGTGGTGTTCGTACATGACCCGCAACTCCTCGGGGGCCAGGCCGTGGGTCTGCCGCAGCAGCCGACGACGCATGGCCCAGACACCCACCAGCGAGGCCACCAGCGCCGCGACGGTGATCGCGACGATCACCGGCAGCTGACCCAGCCACCGTTGGGCCAGGGTGGAGGTGGTGATGCCGGCGGCCACCAACCCGATGACGCGGCCGGAGCGGTCACGTACCGGGGCCACCGCCCGCACCGAGGGACCCAGTGTGCCGGTGTAGGTCTCGGTGAACACCCGCCCCGCCAACGCCGGGGCGATGGTGCCGACGAACCGGCCGCCGATCATGGCGGGGTTGGTGTGGGTGAAACGCACCCGGTCGGGACTCATGATGGTGATGAACGCCAGGCTGGTCTCGTCGCGCACCTGCTCGGTGACCGGTTGCAGTTGGGCTGTGGCGGTTCCGGATTCGATGGCCGCAGCGGTCGAGGGTGCGTCGGCCAGCGCCACCGCCACCGCTCGCACCTGATCGCGCGCGGAACGATCGCCGTCGCGTCGCGCGTCGTAGGCCGCCAGCGATCCGGCCGTCACCACCAGCACCAGCACCGCGACGACGTGCACCGTGAACACCTGCCCGGCCAGGCTGCGTGGCCACCACCGCTTCATGCCATGAACGTAATGCAAACAACCGTGACCACCATCACAGCCGGGTCCATGCTGTTCGACAGACCCATCGCCGGGCGCACTCCGGCGTGACGTGAAGGAGCATCATGACCGCAACCGACAACCGACCGACCCACCCCGGAGGGGGCGACGCCGGTGGTCCACCGGCCACCCGCCCGGCGCACCGCGACCGCACCCACTGGCTCTACATCGCGGTGATCATCGCGGTGGTGGCCGGTGCCGCACTGGGCCTGCTGGCGCCGTCCGCGGGCAAGGAGATGGCGGTCATCGGCACGCTGTTCGTGAGCCTGATCAAGATGATGATCTCGCCGATCATCTTCTGCACCATCGTCTTGGGCATCGGATCGGTACGCAAGGCCGCCACCGTGGGCAAGGTGGGTGGGCTGTCGTTCATCTACTTCCTGGCGATGTCGACCGCAGCTTTGGCGATCGGTCTGGTGGTGGGCAACCTGATCCAGCCCGGCAACGGCCTCAACCTCACCTCCGGCCTGGCCGAGAAGGGGCAGGACCTGGCCAAGAACGCCGAGAAGGGCAGTGGCACCTGGGATTTCATCAAGTCGATCATCCCTGACACGCTGGTGTCGTCGCTGACCGCGGGCAGCGTGCTGCAGACGCTGTTCGTGGCGCTGCTGGTGGGTTTTGCCATCCAGGCGTTGGGCACCCAGGGCGAGCCGGTGCTGCGTGGGGTGGAGGCCATCCAGAAGGTGGTCTTCAAGGTGCTCTCGATGGTGTTGTGGCTGGCCCCGATCGGCGCATTCGGCGCCATCGCCGGCGTGGTCGGTCAGACCGGCTGGAACGCCATCACCCATCTGCTGGCTCTGATGCTGGCCTTCTACCTCACGTGCGTGGTGTTCGTGTTCGGCGTTCTGGGTGCGCTGCTGCGCTTCTCGGCGGGCATGTCGATCTTCAAGCTGGTGCGCTACCTGGCGCGTGAGTACCTGTTGATCGTGGCCACCTCGTCTTCGGAGTCGGCACTGCCGCGGTTGATCGCAAAGATGGAGCACCTCGGCGTGGACCGCTCCACCGTGGGTGTCGTTGTGCCGACCGGATATTCGTTCAACCTCGACGGCACCGCGATCTACCTCACCATGGCGTCGCTGTTCATCGCCGAAGCCACCGGCGACCCGCTGAGCATGGGTGAACAGATCAGCCTGCTGGTGTTCATGATCATCGCTTCCAAGGGGGCCGCAGGGGTCTCGGGGGCCGGGTTGGCCACCCTGGCTGGTGGTCTGCAGGCGCATCGACCTGAACTGGTCGACGGTGTGGGGTTGATCGTGGGCATCGACCGGTTCATGTCCGAGGCCCGCGCGTTGACCAATTTCTCGGGCAACGCGGTGGCCACCCTGTTGGTGGGTACCTGGACCAAGACCGTCGACGCCGAGCAGGTGCACCGGGTGCTCGACGGCAAGCAGCCCTTCGACGAGTCGACCATGGTCGGAGACCGGCACT
Organism: Williamsia sp. CHRR-6; assembly: GCF_018474015.1. Classification (GTDB taxonomy): domain Bacteria; phylum Actinomycetota; class Actinomycetes; order Mycobacteriales; family Mycobacteriaceae; genus Williamsia_A. The sequence continues at coordinate 24,671 of NZ_JAHCSG010000004.1, forward strand.
GATCCACCGGTCGGAGACCGGCACTGATCACCAGCCCCCGCAGGTAGTCTGCCCAGCATGACTGCCAACCCGTTCGGCGAGATCGGTACAGCCACATATGTTCTGCTGACCACGTTCACCAAGGATGGGCGGCCCAAGCCGACCGCGATCTGGGCCGCGCTCGATGCGGGCGAACTGCTGGTGTGGACCCAGGCGAAGTCGTGGAAGGTCAAGCGCATCAACAACACCCCGCGGGTCACCCTTGCCGTGTGCGACCGGGCCGGCAACAATGCCGGACCGGCCGTCGAGGCGACGGCGCGGGTGCTCGACGACGCAGGCACCGCTCGCACCCGGTCGGCGATCATCGCCAAGTACGGGCTCGTCGGCCGGGTCGCGGTGACCGCGAGCAGCCTGTTCCGCGGTAAGTCATCGACCGTCGGGATCGCCGTCAGCCCGGTGAGCTGACGGCGATCCCAGCGCTCACGCGTCAGATCTCACCGAGCACCACGGCGGCGTTGTGGCCGCCCATCCCCAGTGAGGTCTTCATCGTCAGACCCGGCTGCCGGGTGGTCACCCCGTCGAGCAGCCGCGGATGACCCGGTGCCACCTGAGGTGATGCCGGGATCACCCCGGCGTCGTAACTCATCGCGGCCACCGCGATCTCTACGCCTGCGGCCGCGCCCTGGCAGTGTCCGACCAGCGGCTTCACCGAGTACACCTGCGGACGGTCACCGAACGACCGCGCCAACACCTCGGTCTCGGCGGCCGTGCACTGCGCGGTGCCCGGCCCGTGTGCGTTGAGGTACCGGATCTCCTCGGGCGCCACCCCCGATGACTCCAAGGCCGAGGAGACGCAGCCGAGGACCTGCTCGTGCGACGGGTCGATGGACACGACGTGGAACGCGTCGTGGGTCATCGCGCCGCCCCACATGCGGGCGTATCGACCGTCGGTGGGTCGGTTGGTGACCACCATCGCCACCGATGCCTCCCCCAGACCGAACCCTCGGCTGCCCTCCTGGAACGGCCGCGAGGCGTCGAGCGGGTCGGTGTCGGCCACCGCCACGCCCATCCGGATGAAGGACTCGATGGTGTCGGGTGTGAGCGACAGATCGGTCGAGACCAAGAGCACATCGTCGACAACGCCGGCGTCGAGCCACATCTTCGCTGTGATCAATCCCGCATTGCCCGATGAACACATGGCGGCCACCGACATCGACGGCCCGTGGAAACCGAATTCCTTCATCATCAGCGCGATGGAGGTGGACGGCATCTGGGTGATGAACCCCCGCGCGGTGTGCAGCGACCGGTCACTGCGGTGGAAGTCCCGCCACGCCTCCACCTCGGGGTAGACCGTGGCGTGCAGCACGCCCACCCGAGCCCCTGGTCGCCAGCCGCGGGCGTGTGCATCGGCCACCGCCTCACGGCAGGCGGCACGCAAAGCCCTGGTGAAGAGGCTGTCGCCGTCGGCGGGGTCGCCGCCGGACGGCACACGCGCCACCCAGCCCTCGTCCCGTCCGTCGGGGCCCAGACCGCCGGTGAGTTCGGCGGCCGGTTTGCCGCTGAGCAACCCGTCCCACAGTTCGGTCGTGGACCAGCCGTAGCCGGTGACCGTCCCGATGCCCGTGATGGACACGGGTGGGGCAGGTGAGTGTTCTGAGGTTCGCGCGATCTTCGATCCTGAAATCATTTCCTTTTCCTTCTGTGCGGCGAGACATCACGGGTTGATGCCCCGTTCGATTAAGCGCTCTTGATCACGGTTGTGTCAGCACTGATCGCGCCGACCGCGACGGAATGCTGTAATGAGAGCCACGGTTTCTTCGGGGGAATCCAGGCTGCGGGCGAGGGTCGGCGGCCACCCATGCGCAAGGAGGCGCCATGACCGAGGACAGGGACGAGCATTGGCTCGACGACCTGCCGGTCAACGACGGTTCCTACGGTCGGCTCGTCGACTACCCCGACGTGATCGTGGTGCACTCCGACGGGGTGATCGTGGCCGTCAACGCGGCGTGTGTGCAGTGGGCCGGCGCACGCAGCGAACGTGAGCTCGTCGGCCGCCCCATCACCGACTTCGTCCACCCCGACTCGATTCCCTCCATGCTGCAGCGCATCTCCACCCTGGTCGGCGAAGGCGATGCGTCGCTGCCCTCGGAGGCCACGATGGTGCGGGTGGACGGTTCGACCATCGACGTCGACGCCACCTCCATCCGCGTCTCGTGGAACGACCGACCCGCATTCCTGGTGATCCTGCGTGACGTGGGCGCCCGCGTGGCCGTGCGCGATGCCCTGCGGTACCAGGAGGCGGTGGTCTCGCACGTGACCGACGCGGTGATCGCCATCAGCCTCGACGGCGAGGTGGCCAGCTGGAATCCCGCCGCCGAGACCATCTACCGCCGCGCGATCATCGACGTGATCGGCCGCCCCCTTTCGTCGGTCATCGGTGTGGAGTTCGATCCGGTGGCGGTACTCGCCGCCGGCGGCACCACTGCCCAGATCCATTGTGCGGCAGATGGTTCCGAGCTATCGGTGGATGTCGCGGTGACCGAGCTCGACGACGGGTACGTGGTGGTCTGTTCGGACAAGACCGCACTGCGCCAAGCCGAACGGCACTTCCGCACCGTGGTGGAGACCATCGCCGAGGGCATCCTGGTGGTGGAGCGTGACCGCGAGATCAGCTCGTTCAACCCGGCAGCCGAACGCATCATCGGCATCGAGCTCAGCTCCATCCTCGACCCCGACTCGGGGCTGCGTGACGCACGTTTCGGACCCGACGGCAACCAGCTGAACTACCTGGGTCTGCGCACGTTCGACGAGGAGGGGCGACCGGTTCCGTTCTCCGAGCACCCGATCACCCGGGTGCTGACCACCGGCAAGCCCGTCGAATGGTGCATCCTCGGCGTCGACCTGCCCAGCGGACGCCGCATCTGGGTGTCGATGAGCGTGCGGCCGATGGATCCCGAGTCGCCACTCACCTCACCGGTGGTGTGTTCGTTCTCCGACATCGGCGAGCAGCGGGCCATCCGGGAGCGCCTGGAGTTCGCCGCCACGCACGATCAGCTGACGCGCCTGCCCAACCGCGACATCGTGGTGGCCCGCTTGACCGAACTGCTCACCGCCAACCCGCGTCCCACCTCGATCGCCACGCTGTTCATCGACATCGACCGCTTGAAGCTGATCAACGATTCGCTGGGCCACAGCGCAGGCGACCGGGTGATCCAGGTGGCCGCGCGGCGGCTGCGGTCGCTGCTGGGCGGGTCGGACGTGATCGGCCGGGTGGGTGGCGACGAGTTCGTTGCGGTGGTGGCCGGGCGGACCGGTCAGGCGGCCATCGAGGAGCTGACCACCGAACTGCATCGCACCCTCAACAAACCCTTCGTGGTCGACGGCGAACTGGTGGAGATCGACGCCAGCATCGGCGTCTCGGTGATCGGGAGTCACGACGACCGCACCGCCGACGACATCCTGCGTGACGCCGACATCGCCATGTACGCGGCCAAGATCGGCGGTCGAGGCTGCACCCAGTTCTACGTCCCGGGGCTGCGCGAACGGATGCGGGTGCGGTTGCGTTCGGTCGATCCGACCACCCGCTGACCCGATCGCCTCACTCGGCGCGGCGGGCGTGGCGACCGGCAACCCCGATCTTGGTGGGGTCCAACGGTGCTCGCAGGTTGTCGGGTCGCTCGTGGCGATGCACCAGCAGCACCGCAATACCGGTGGTCAGCGGTACCGATGCGGCGATGGCGATACCGCCCACGAAGGCCCGCGCCAGCTCGACGGCGACGGTATCGGTGGTGGCCAGATCGGAAAAGGACTGCCCCGCAACGGAGAACAGCAACAGCAGCGGTAGCGCACTGCCGGCGTAGGCGAACACCAGGGTGTAGACGGTGCTGGCGATGTGGTCGCGACCGACTCGCATGGCGGCGGTGAACGATTCGCGCCGGCTGCGCCCACCCGAGGCCAGCTCGAACACGGCCGACGCCTGGGTGATGGTCACATCGTTGAGCACGCCGAGAGCACCGATGATGAAGCCCGCCAACAGGATTCCGTCGGTGGAGATGCCGTTCTGGTACACCTGCAGGTTGGTGGTCTGCTCGCCGGACAGTCCGGTGAGTTTCATGGTGGCCACGGCCAGGTACGACAGGACGGCTGCGGCGGCCAGCGAGGTCAGCGTCCCCAGCAGCGCCGCCGACGTGCGCAGGCTGACCCCGTGGGCGAGGTAGATGACCACCAGCAGGATGGCCGCTGACGCCGTGAGCGCCACGGCCACCGGCGATTCGCCGTCCAAGATGGCCGGCAGCGCGAAGTACAGCAGCACCACGAAGGCCAAGACCAATCCGATCACCGACCGCAGACCGCGCCAGGCGGCCACCAACACCACGGCCAACACGAACAGCACCGCCCAGACGATGGTGGACCTACCGCGGCTGAAGTCATAGAAGGTGTACGACGTCGAACTGCCGTCGGCGCCTGGGGATGCGATGAGGCGCACCTTGTCCCCGATCTGCAGATCAGGTTGTCCGGGTTGAGGTTTGTCCAGCTGCGACCTCGACAGCTCCTGGCGCACCTGCCCGGGCGCGGTGCCCGACTGGGCCCGGTTGGTGGCCACCTCCAGCAGCGTGTAAGCGTCCTTGTCCTTGCCGGAGGTGATGCGCACGGTGCTGTCGATGCACGGACCGTCGGCGGTGGGGGCAACGGCGGCCGCCTCGGCGAGCACCATGCCGGCCTGCTTGTTGAGACAGGCCGCCCGCGACTGGGCCACCACCTCACCGGTGACGAAGTCGATGCGCCCACCCGGGGCCGCCGACTGGAACTGCACCGGGACCTCGTGTTGGCGATGCGACGGCCACAGGACCACGGCGCTGATCGCGACCGCGATGGCACACGCCGCGATCAACCCGACCACGATGCGACTGGCAAACGGCCGCAGCTCCACCGCGATCTCCGACGGGCTGTGGATGTGGTGGTGATGGGGATCGCTCACGTGGCAACTCTAGGCCGGGGTCCGGTGGTGATGGTCAGCCGCGTGATTCCGCCACGTGGCGCAGTCCGGTCGGTCATCATGAGGTGATGATCGACGAGCTGCAGGTGGAGGCTTCGGCGTTGCTGGCCTCGGGTGACTACACCCGGGCGCTGGCCGAGTTCAGCGTGCTGCGTGAGATCCGGTCGCGGCGCGACGGCCCGTACTCGCTGATGTACCTGTCCAACCTGCATGACGCGGTGCGCTGCATGTGCCACCTGCAGCTGTGGGCCGACTCCGAACCGCTCGGCCGCGAGCTGTACGGCAAGTACCGGCGCACCCATGGCCCGGGCGGCGCCGACACCGTCGACGCCGCCAAGCTGTACGCGTGGGCGCTGGTGCACCTGCACAAGATCGATCCGGCGGTGGCCATCTACCTCACCACCGCCGACGCCCTGTGGACCCGTGGGGCCACCGACGAGGCAACCGCGCTGCTCGGCGCTGCGGTGGTCCACCGCCAACAACTGTGCTTCGACGACTGCCGAAACGCCGCGGCGCTGGCTGCCACCGCCGCGACCGTGTGTACGTGTCTACCTGTGGCCACCGACGCCGTCACCATCGACGGGCTGCGGGTGCACTCATGGGACACCGCCAACCCACCACCCTTCTGAACCGTTTCGGGTGCTGAGCACCACCAGACACCGAGCACCACCAGACACCGGGCACCACCAGACACCGGGCACCACCAGACACCGAGCACCACCTGACACCATGACGGGATGAGCGATCCCCGGTATTTCTTCACTCTCGACGACCACGGGCACTACACCCCTGCGCAGATCGCGCGTGGACGCTGGGCGCACGACACGTTGGGTGGTCCGGCCGTGGTAGGCGTGGCTGCCCGAGCGTTGGAGGTCGAGTTCGGCGACGCCGAGTTCACTCCGGCCCGGCTCACGGTCGACCTGTTCAAAGCGGCCAAGACCGAGCCGCTGCAGGTGCAGACACGGACGGTGCGGGCGGGTCGCCGCATCCGCACCCACGAGGCCGATCTGCGGCAGGGCGACGTGCTGGTCGCGCACGCCACTCTGATCCAGCTGCGTCGCGCCGACGCACCACCGGGCACCGAGTGGCACTCGAGGCATGAGTTCACCCCGCCGGTCGACGACCACACTGCTCCTCGCTGGTTCGGCAGCGACGCGGTGGGCTGGACTCCCGACATCCGCAATCACCAGAACGCCAGCCGCAAACGCATGTGGTCACGCGTCATCGACGTGGTCGAGGGCGAGAGGAACTCACCCTTCGTCGACGTCGTGGTGGCAGCCGAGGCGACCAGCCTGATGACCAACTGGGGTGACGACGGCATCGGCTACATCAACTGCGACCTGACCGTGGCACTCACACGGCTACCCGCCGGCGACCATGTTGGCGTACAAGCCGACACCCACCTCACCGCAGACGGGATCGCTGTGGGCACCGCAACCCTCTTCGACCGCTCCGGGCCGGTGGGCACAGCGCTGGTGACCGCGGTGAGCAACGCCGCGGCACAGATCGACTTCAGTCGCTGACCGCGACCCGCTTGCCTAGGTCGACCGCCGGGGTCTGCGCGGACTCCGCCGCCTCGGCAGCCTCGCGTCGCCGGTCGTTACGCCGCACCCACCATCGCTGGGTGGCGATGACCGACGCTGCCAGCGCCCAGCCGATGAGGATGTCGAGCACGTAGTGCTCAGCGGTGTAGACCAGCGTGAACGCCATCGTGAACGCGTACGCCATGAACGCCGTCCTGCCGTACCACCGCAGCCGAGGCCACATGAACAGCGCGACCAACATGGTCAGGCCCGCGTGTAACGACGGAATGGCCGCCACCAGGTTGGCCTTGGACTGGCCGACCTGCAGCATCGACGACGCCGTCTTGAAGCCCAACTTGTCCCACCCACGCGCCGAGATCCGCTCGACGAACGGAGCGGCACCGGCATGGGTGGGCTCGACCGGGCCCAGCAGGCCACCCGACGGCGGCGGGTTGCCGAACATGCAGGGCGCCTCACGCGGACCGTCGGCGATCTCGACCGAAGTGCAACGCGCTGCGGCCCACGGCGGGGCGGCAGGCAGCAGGGTGAAACCGATCAGCGCCAGGAACGAGGTCGCGACGAAGGCGGCGGCAAAACGACGCCAGGCGGTGCGATCGCGCAGCCACAGCAACCCGGCGGTGATGTAGGGCAGCAGGAAGTAGGAGATGTAGACCGAGCTGGTGATGATTTCCCAGAACGGCGGCTTGGCTTCCTTCAGATGGGACTGCAGCCACACCGTCGGGTTGGTGCCGAACAGCCACTTGTCGACGTCGGGGCCCAGGTGCCACTGCGTGGGCATGCCCAGCCACTCGGCATAGCGCCGCACGAAGTCGTAGAGCATCAGCACCAGCACGAACGGCAGCCAGTCGAGGATGACGGTGAACACGTTGCGACGACCGATGCTGGCCGCAGCCAGTCCCAGGCACATCAGCAGGATCAGCCCGCCACGATCGAAGCTGATGCCATCGGTGGAGACCTTGTAGACCACGGCAACGAACCACACGCTCAAGGCGATGCGGCGCCAGTGTTTTGCCTCGAGCCCGAGGAATCTACGGGGCGGTACGGCAACTGACTCCACGGTGTCCACGGTCTCGACGACGGTTTCTGCAGTCTCGCCGGCTCTTACCGGCGGCTCCGAAATCGACACGCACGCACCTTCCCCACAAAGCTGTCTTCCCCGGTGTTCACCCGGGTCGAACCAACAGTTTGACCGAGATTTCCCTCAGAGTCACTTCGACACCGAGCGGTGATCGCATGGTGACCCGGCGCAGATCGCACCGAAACCACCGAATCGGCCATCGTCGGACCTGCGCGAACCATAGGGTCGGTAACCATGAGCGACTACGTGGTGGTGGGTGCGGGATCGGCTGGCGCAGTGCTGGCGGCTCGCTTGTCAGAAGACCCGAACGCCCAGGTCACACTGGTCGAGGCGGGCGCCGAGGACAAGGACAAGTTCATCCACATCCCGGCGGGTTTCGCCAAGCTGTTCCAGGGCGACTACGACTGGAACTACTTCACCGAGTCGCAACCCGAACTCAAGCAACGCAACATCTACTGGCCGCGCGGTAAGACGCTCGGCGGGTCGAGCTCGCTGAACGCGATGATGTGGGTGCGCGGGTTCGCCGACGACTACGACCGCTGGGCGGCCGCAGCCGGACCGCACTGGTCCTACGCCGAGGTGGTCAAGACGTTCCGCAAGATCGAGAACACGCCGTGGTCCACCGACCCCGACCACGGGCACGACGGCCCGCTGCACATCAGCAAACAGCGCAGCCCCAGCCCTCTCAACGGCCGGTTTCTCGACGCGGCGCGCCAGCTCGGGTATCGGCTGGCCCCACCCAACCCGGCCACGCCGGACGGCTTCACCGAGACGGTGGTGACACAGAACCGGGGCGCTCGGGACTCGACCGCCGATGCCTACCTGCGACCGGCCCTCACACGTCCCAACCTGTCGGTGGTGACCCAGGCGCACGTGACGAAGGTCGTGTTCGACGGCACCCGCGCGAGGGGTGTGGAGGCGGTGGTCGGCGGCACCACACGCGTGATCGAGGCCCGTCGCGAGGTGATCCTGTGCGGCGGCGCGGTGAACACCCCCCAATTGTTGATGCTCTCGGGCATCGGCGACGGGGCGCACCTGCGCGAGCACGGCATCGAGGTGCTCGTCGACGCCCCCGAGGTGGGAGCCAACCTGCTGGACCATCTGGCGGCGGGCATCACCCGCACCACCGACGAGCAGACGCTGTACCAGGGCACCAAGATCCCGGCGCTGGCCAACTACTTCCTGCGCCGCCGCGGACTGCTCACCTCCAACGTCGGTGAGAGCTACGGCTTCGTGCGGACCGGCCTGGATCCCGACAGCCAGTTGTCCGACATCGAGCTCATCTTCGTCCCCGGCCCGTTCCTGGGCGAAGGTCTGGTGGAAGCCCAGGAGGACGGCATCACCATCGCCGCGGTGTTGCTGCAGCCACGTAGTACCGGAACGGTGCGGTTGGGGTCGGGCGATCCGTTCGCCAAGGCGCGCATCGACCCGCGCTATCTCACCGATGAGGCGGGCCTGGACCGCGCCACCCTGACCGCCGGGGTCCAGTTGTGCGCCGACCTCTTCGAGGCACCCGCACTCAACGAGATCACCGGCTCGAGATACCTACGCCCGGAGATCGATGCCTCGGCAAGCCGCGACGAGATCGTCGAAGCCGCCATCAACAACGACACCCAGACGCTGTATCACCCGGTGGGCACCGCACGCATGGGCAACGACGATCGGGCGGTGGTCGACGGCGAGCTGCGAGTGCGTGGCGTGCAGGGCCTACGGGTGGCTGACGCCTCGGTGATGCCGACCATCATCCGGGGCCACACCAACGCGCCGGCGATCATGATCGGCGAGAAGGCCGCGGAACTGATCAGCCGGTGAGGGCACCTCTATCGTGGTGGCCATGAAACTGGGAGCGCACGTCCGATCCGACGCTGATCCACTCCGCGCGGCAACCGACCTCGGGGCCGACCTGTTCCAGATGTTCGTCACCGATCCGCAGGACCGGAAAATGCCTGCGCCGCAGGAACATCCAGACGCCGACCGGATCCGTCAGTCACCCATCGACGTGGTGGTGCACTCCAGTTACATCATCAATGTGGCCAGTCTGAACAACCGACTGCGCATGCCCTCACGCAAGGCCGTGGAGGTGCAGGCGGCCGCAGCCGCCGAACTCGGCGCCATCGGGCTGGTGGTGCACGGCGGGCATCTGCGCGACGGCGAGAACGACGCCGAGGGATTCGAGAACTGGCGCAAGCTCTTCGAACGCCAGGCCGACAAGGGCGGGTTCGCGGTGCCGATCTTCATCGAGAACACCGCGGGCGGGGAGCACGCCATGGCGCGCACCTTCGAGTCAATCGAACGACTGTGGGCCGCGGTCGGCGAGTTCCCCGACGCCGGCTTCTGCCTCGACACCTGCCACGCCTGGGCCGGCGGCGAAGACCTCGTCGGCCTGGTGGAGCGGATCCGTGGGGTGACCGGTCGCATCGATCTGATCCACCTCAACAACTCGCGCGACGAGTTCGACTCCGGCCGCGACCGGCACGCCAACCTCGCCGACGGGGAGATCGACACCGACGTGCTGGTGGAGGTGGTGCGCACCGCAGGCGCCCCGGTGATCCTGGAGACCCCCGGCGAAGGCCTGGCCGACGATCTGGCGTTGCTGCGCGAACGCCTGGCCTGAGCTGGGCCGACCCGCCCGATCCCGAAAGTGGCCCACACCCCGCGCACACCCGCCCAGGGACTTTTAACACAAGGCGGGCAAGGGAGTTGTCTCCGGTGTGCGGCGCCGGTATATTCGTCTTTATTACTGGTGAGTAACATCGCGTCTGCTACTCCCACCTGCACTCACCTCCACTCAGCCCCGGGAACACAAAGGAACGCATCATGAGCCACTACAAGAGCAACCTGCGCGACCTGCAGTTCAACCTGTTCGAGGTGTTCGGACTGGAGAAGGTGCTGGAGAGCGGCGAGTTCGGCGACCTCGACCGCGAGACCGCCGAGGACATGCTGCGGGAGGTGGTGGCCCTGGCCGAGGGTCCCATCGCCGAGTCGTTCACCTCATCCGACCGCAACCCGCCGGTCTTCGACCCGGAGACCCACTCGGTGACCATCCCCGAGGCGTTCAAGAAGTCGTACAAGACCTTCATCGACGCCGGCTGGGACAAGGTGGGCATCAACGAGGAGCTCGGCGGCATGCCCGCCCCCCGCACCCTCTACTGGGCATTGGGCGAGCAGATCTTGGGCGCCAACCCGGCCCTGTTCATGTACGCCGCCGGCGCCGGCTTCTCGCAGATCTTCTACGACAACGCCACCGACGAGCAAAAAGAGTGGGCCAAGATCTGCGCCGAGAAGAACTGGGGCGCAACGATGGTCCTCACCGAGCCCGATGCCGGCTCGGATGTGGGCGCCGCCCGCACCAAGGCCGTGCAGCAGGAGGACGGCAGCTGGCACATCGACGGTGTGAAGCGCTTCATCACCTCCGCCGACCAGGACATGACCGAGAACATCTTCCACCTGGTGCTGGCCCGCCCCGAGGGCGCGCGTCCGGGCACCAAGGGCCTGTCGCTGTTCTTCGTGCCCAAGTTCCACTTCGACCACGAGACCGGTGAGCTCGGCGAGCGCAACGGCGTCTTCGTCACCAACGTCGAGCACAAGATGGGCCTGAAGGTTTCGGCCACCTGTGAGGTCACCTTCGGTCAGCACGGCGTCCCGGCCAAGGGTTGGCTGGTGGGCGAGGTACACAACGGCATTGCGCAGATGTTCGACGTCATCGAACATGCTCGGATGATGGTGGGCACCAAGGCCATCGCCACCCTGTCGACCGGCTACCTCAACGCTCTGGAGTACGCGAAGATCCGCGTGCAGGGTGCCGACATGACCCAGATGACCAACAAAGCTGCCCCGCGCGTGACAATCACCCACCACCCCGACGTGCGTCGCTCGCTGCTCACCCAGAAGGCGTACGCCGAGGGTCTGCGCGCGGTGTACCTGCTGGCCGCCACCTACCAGAACGACGTTGCCGCCCAACTCTTCTCCGGCGCCGACTCGGAGATGGCCTACAAGGTGAACGACCTGCTGCTGCCCATCGTCAAGGGCGTGGGCTCCGAGCGCGCCTACGGCGTGCTCACCGAGTCGCTGCAGACTCTCGGTGGTTCAGGCTTCCTGCAGGACTACCCGATCGAGCAGTACATCCGTGACGCCAAGATCGACACCCTGTACGAGGGCACCACGGCCATTCAGGCGCAAGACTTCTTCTTCCGCAAGATCATCCGTGACAAGGGGCAGGCTCTGGCCCACGTCGCCGGCCAGATCAGCTCGTTCATCGAGTCCGAGGCGGGCAACGGTCGCCTCAAGACCGAGCGTGCGCTGCTCAAGACGGCTCTGGAGGACGTGCAGGGCATGGCCGCCACCCTCACTGGCTTCCTGATGGGTGCGCAGGAAGACCCCACCCAGCTGTACAAGGTGGGCCTGGGTTCGGTGCGGTTCCTGTACTCGGTGGGCGACCTGCTGATCGGCTGGCTGCTGCTGCGTCAGGCCGAGATCGCCCTGCAGAAGCTGGACGACGGCGCCACCGGCGACGACAAGGACTACTACGACGGCAAGATCGGCGTCGCGTCCTTTTTCGCCAAGAACATGTTGCCGCTGCTCACCTCGACCAAGACGGTCATCGAGGGCATCGACAACGACCCGATGGAGCTGGCCGAGGCCGCGCTCTGAGTTTCGACTACGACAACCGCACCGGTCGGCCTTCGGGTCGGGGGGTGCGGTTGTTGTCGTTGGTGCTGCCCGGGGTGCGGCGGGTGTTAGCCCAACGCGAGCCCTACGCCCAGCACTGGGTGGCCCGAAATCGGCAGGCGTGGGCCCGCGACCGGCGGCGCTGGGTGGTGTTGGGGGACTCGATGGCCCAGGGCATCGGCGCGGCACATCCCGAGGGTGGCTGGGCCGGACAGCTGGAGCAACGACTACACCGCACCGGCCACCGGCTGGATCTGCTGAACTTGTCGGCCACCGGCGCGCGCACCACCGACGTTCTGGCCCAACAACTCCCGATCCTCGAGTCGGTGGCCCACACCGTCGACCTGGTGACCGTGCTGATCGGCTCCAACGACCTGTTCGGCGGACGCGAGCACAGCGAACGGTTGCCCTCGGCGATGGCCGAGCTGGTGCAACGGCTACCCGACGGGTCGGTGGTGGCCACGCTGCCGCAGCCCCGCGACGCTGCCCAGGCCGCAAACGCCCACATCGAATCGGCCCAGCGTGCCGGTCGCATCCACGTGGTCGACATGCGCACCGCCGGACCGGCGAGCTGGAAAGGCAAACTGGCCCCGGACTTCTTCCATCCCAACGAATCCGGCTACTCCGCGCTCACCGACGCCTTTGAACCAGTGGTGCGTCGCCGTCTGACGGACTGACACCCGGCCAGGCCGGTGGCCGCCACCGACAGCGCGATCAACGACACCAGGGGACCCAACACCACCCACGGCGCCCGCTCCACCACCGGGATGCCGTCGGCCAGGATCAGCCCCCAATCCGGTTGCGGGGGAGCCGAACCCAACCCCAGAAAGCCCAGCGCCGCCAGGGCCAACACCACCCCGGGCAGGCGCAACGCAGCATGGCGGACCACGGCGGGCAGCACCGCGGGCAGCACGGTCTCCCACATAATCCGTACACGACCAGCTCCCAACGCAGGCAACACCCGCACGTAGGGCATGGATCGTTGCTCGTCGATGAGCGCGGCGGTATGGGCCGCCAGCGGAGCCCAACTGGCGATCACCACGGCCACCGCAGCCCCAGAGGTGGACGGACCCGCCACCCCGGCCACCACCAACCCGACCAGCACCGGCGGCAACGCATTGAACACCTCGATCGGACCCCGACCCAGGTGCGCCAGCATCCCCACCACCAGCCCGATCACCAGCGCGGCGACCAGCACCACCACTCCCACACCGATGCTGTGCCACGCCCCGTGGGCCACGCGGGCCAGCACGTCACGGCCCACCGCGTCGGTACCGAAAGGGTGCGACCAACTCGGTGCCGCCAGCCGAGCCCGGGAGGTGGCCAGTGGGTCACGCGCCATTCCACCGGCCACGACCACCGCCAGCAGACCCACGGCCACAGCGGGCACCGCTCGGGCCGCGCCGGCCGTGGCAAAGACGTTCTGCGCCATCGGGAGTGAACCCAGACGACGAGCGCGACCCAGCAGGCCGCGGCGGACCACCTCGGCCATCACGCCCAGGACAACACTCACCCCGAGCAGCAACACGATGCCGATCTGCAGCGCAGGCAGATCCTGCGCCCGCGCATCGTCGAGAAGCTGCCGCCCCAGTCCGGGGATCGCGAACACCTCCTCCACCGCCACCGCGCCGGCGGTGAGACCGACCATCACCAGGCCGATCTGCGGCATGAGGCCCGCCACCGCGCGGCGCAGCACCGCCCGGATGATCGCCCCCGAGCTGAACCCGGCAACCGACCAGGTGGTCACCCAGTGCTCGGTGAACGTGGTGGCTACCGCATCCGACAACAGCCGACCCAACAGTCCACCGGCAGGCAGTCCCAACGCCAACGCGGGCAGCAGCGCCTGGGTGGGTCCGTTCCAGCCGTACGCCGGAAGCGACAACCACACCGCGCCGACCACCAACAGCATCGCCGCCCACAGGAACTCCGGTACCGAGGTCAGGGCCACCGCCGACGCACCCGAACCTCGCCGGGGCCGCCCGGCCAGTCCGTCGCGGACGGTCGGCACCACCAGCAACGCAGCCACCACCACGGCCACCACGAGAGCACATGCCATGAGCGTCAACGACACTCCCAGCGCCGACACCGCGGGTGAGAGCACCGGCTCTCCGGAGATCCACGACCGTCCTGGGTCACCGGACAGCACCCCACCCAGCCAGTGTCCGAAGGTGGACACCGGCCCGCCCTGCAGGCCGAGGTCGTCGCGGATGGCGTCCAGCGCCTGCGGGGTGATGTCGCGTTCGGCCGATCGGGCGCGCAGGATGCTCTGCGCCGGGTCGCGGTCGGACAACAACGGCAGCAGCCCGACGACGACGACCACAGCCGCGACGGTGATCACGCGGGACACCACGACCAGCACCGTCGGCCGATCGAAGTGTCGGAGCGCGGGCGGCACGGTCAGTCGATCGTGGTGGCGTTGGTGATCAACTCCCGCTCGCGGGGGTCACGTGCGACGTTGGCCACCCGCCGCGACTCGCCCTGCAACACCCGCTCGTGCAGCAGCGGCACCGCCACGTCGCGCTCGAGGATCTGCTTTTCCACATCGAGGGTGGCCGTCTGCCGTGCCAGTCCGGCCTCAAGTACGCCGGCAGCGTTCATCGCCGCGTCGACGGCGGGGTCACAGAACTGGGAGATGTTGAACGACCCGGCGCAGGAGAAGTCCGAGCGGAGATACGCCAACGGGTCACCGGTGTCGAGCACCGTGGCCCGCGAGAGGATGAAGGCGTCGAATACGCCTGCCAACATGTCGTTTTCGATGAACTGGTACTCCCGAACCACCTGCTTGACCGTGAATCCTCGAGCGGTGAGCTCCTCGGCGAGCACCGTGGCGACCTCGGGCAGCTCGGGACGGTCGGTGAAGGTGGCCAGCGTGATGGTGGCGCCGGCCGGGTTCCCGGCGGGAGCCTCAGTTCGTGCGGGACGATCCTTCGACCACGGGATCGCCGGGCCCAGCAGCCCTTGTGCCGTGTCGGCCCGACCCTCGTACACCTGGTCGACCAACCGTTGGCGATCCACCGCCGACCGCGCGGCGGCACGCAGGCCCGCCTGGGCGAAAGGCCCCCGCCTGGTGTTGAGGTACAGCGTGTTGGTGCGCGGCATCTGCACCGGATGCAGCAGCGCGCCGTCGACCAGCGAGGCCTGTGACACCGGCACGGCCTCCACCACGTCGGCCGAACCGTTGCGCAACGCAGCCGCCCGCGTCTGCCCCTCGGGGACGAAGTCGACGTCGATTCCGGCCAGTTTCGCCTTGCCACCCCAGTAGCGGTCGAAGCGGTCGAGCTTCGCGCTGGCTCGCCCGTTCACCGAGGTGAGGACGAAGGCGCCGGTGCCGTGCCGGATCGGGTCGACCCGAGCCGGGTCACGGTAGGCGGCAGGAGCCAGGATGGTGAGCTGCGGGCTCGACAAGCGTTGCGGCAGCAGCGGATCCGGGTCCTTTGTGGCGACCAGCACCGCGTTCCCGTCGGCTCGGGCGGTCACCTCGACGCCGTCGAGCACCCGGGGCACCGGCTTGGCACGCGTCGCCGCCGTCAGCGCCCCGACCACCGTCTGGGCGGTCAGCGGGGTGTCGTCATGGAACCGCACCCCCGAGCGCAGCTCGAACCGCCACGTCGTGGGGTCGACCCGTCGCCAGGCCGTCGAGAGGGCAGGCTTGGCGTCGCCGGCGGCATCCAGCACCACCAGAGTTTCACCGGTGGACCACCGCGACAACTTGAAGGCGTCGTCACTGAATGGCGACAAACCCGAGCGCGGAGGTAACAACATGGCAAGCCGCAGTCGCCCATCGGCCGAATCCGACGAGCCCGAGGCGAAGCAACCGGCCGCCACTGACGCGACGACCACGATCATCGCGATGACGGGTATGGACCTCACTGGATACACGGTGTTCCTTTGCTGGTGGTGATGCGCGGCGACGGCGATGCCGCCGGCAGGAGGGGGACGGCGTCGATGAGTTCACGGGTGTGTGGATGGTGCGGCGCGGCGATCACCGCGGCAGTCGGCCCCGACTCCACGATGCGTCCCCGGTGCATGACCAGCAGACGATCGCAGGTGTGGGCCACCACCGACAGATCATGCGACACCATCAGCAGCGCAGTAGTTTTCGGCAGATCGGCGAAGGCGTCGAGGACCTGTTCGCGCACGGTGAGGTCGAGTCCACTGACCGGCTCGTCGGCCAGTAGGTAGTCGGGTCGACACGCCAGCGCTCGCGCGATGACCACGCGCTGCCGTTGACCACCCGAGAGTTCAGCCGGCCGCCGGTCGGCCAGATCTGGGCGTAACCCCATGATCTGCAACGACTCTCGCATCAGTTGGCGATGATCGCCGGCCAGCCGGAGATACCGCAGCGGCGCCATGACCGAATGTTCCACCGTGCGGCGGGGATCGAGCGTGGTGGCGGGGTCCTGCGGCACGAACGCGACGCGCCGCCGAAACCAGCGCACCGACGCCGCCGATCCGGCGAGCACAGGCCGGCCGTCGAGGGTGAGCGCACCCGAGGTGGGCGCATCCAGCGCGAGCAGCAGGCGCAACAGGGTGGACTTGCCCGATCCGGACTCACCGACGAGTCCGATGCGCTCACCCGGGCGCACCAGCACGTCGGCTGCAGCGAGGGTGGTCATCTCACCCCGCCGCGTTGCGCGCACCATCGTCAGCGCGCGCCCTCGCAATCCGTTGTCGGTCACGCCCATCGCCGACCGCCGACTACCGTGCGCTCGGCTCGGCGAGCCCGCTGGATCAGACTGTTGGCTGCGGTCGAGGTCGGAGATTCGAGAAGTGCAGCGGTGCAACCGCTTTCCACCACACGACCCGCGTCGAGCACAACGATGCGATCGCAGACAGCCGCGGCCACGGCGATGTCATGGGTGATGAGCACGAGTGCGGTGGGCAGGGCCCGCAGTGTGCGCAAGATGCCTGCCTGTGTCACCACGTCGAGGGCAGTGGTCGGCTCGTCGGCGACGATCACCGGGGCGTGAGCGGCCAACGCCAACGCGATGCAGACCCGTTGGCGTTGCCCGCCCGACAGCTCGGCGGGCAGGCGTTCGGCACAGGCGGGGACGTCGCCGAGCCCCACGTCGCGCAGAAGATCGGCCACGTCACGCCGGGCCACAGCATGTAGTTGCCGGCCGACGGGGACGAGCGGGTTGAGCGCGGTGGCCGAGTCCTGGAAGACCATCGCCGCCCGCGCACCAGCCGGGCGGGCCCGGGCCGGCCGGGCATCCACACGTAGTCCGTCGATACGGATGGTGCCGTGTGCGGTCAGGTTGGGCGCCAACGCGCCGACGATCGCTGCGGCCACGGTCGACTTCCCTGAACCAGAGGCGCCCACGAGCGCCACCGCCTCGCCGGAAGCGACACGCAACGACACCTCGCGCACCAGCGGGGTGGTGCCGGCCGACACCGAGAGGTCCTCGACGTCCAGCACCCGCCTCCCCCTCCGACCCACGCCTGCAGTTATCGACAACGACTGTCAATAACAGTAACAGGCGGCCGGCGAGGGGTGCGGCCCCGGGCCAGAAGTCAGGCGAGCCTTACCTGACTACGTGCTAGCCTCACCGCGTTGTCCGATCCACCACCAATGCGAGGTTCACGTGTCCTTCCACCGCCGACTGACCGTCGCCGTAACAACCGCACTCTTGCTGAGCGGGGTGACCGCCTGCGGCTCCGCGTCGTCGGGCGAGGAAGGCCGCTCAGCCTCGTCAGCGGGGTCCGAACTCGTCATCTACTCCGGCCGCGACGAGGACCTTGTCGACCCCCTGATCGATCGCATCGGCGCAGGCGTCGGAGTCAGGGTCGAAGTCGATTACTCAGGCAACACCAACGCCCAAGCCGCCAAGATCCTCGAAGAGGGCGACCGCAGTCCGGCCGACGTGTTCCTCGGCCAGGACGCCGGCGCGCTCGGGGCTCTCGACGACGCGGGCGTCCTCGCCACCCTCCCGCAGGACATCCTCGACCGCGTCCCCGAGCGCTATCGCAGCGCCAACGGCACCTGGGTCGCGACGTCGGCGCGGGCGCGCGTGCTGGCGTACAACACCGACGACGTGCAGGCCACGGACCTGCCGACCGGGATCGATGGGATCCTTGACCCGCGCTGGAAGGGCAAGATCGGCTACGCACCGACCAACGCCTCCTTCCAGGCGTTCGTCACCGGGCTGCGCGTTGCGCGGGGCGAAGACGGCGCAGAGAAGTGGCTGCGCGCGTTCTCAGCCAACGAGCCGGTCGCCTTCGAGGGCAACGGCCCACTGATCAGCGCCGTCGACGACGGGCAGGTCGCTGCGGGACTGACGAACCACTACTACTTCTATCCCTACATCGCGGAGAAGGGCGCTACCGCCTCGCTGGCGCTGCACTCGTTCGCGGCCAACGACCCCGGCTCGCTGGTCAACGTGGCCGGCGTCGGAGTACTCGCCTCGGCGGACAACACCGAACAGGCCTTCGCGCTCGTGCGGGAGATGCTCTCGGCTCAGTCACAGCAGTACTTCGCCGACGAGACGGCTGAATACCCTGTCGTCGCGGGGGTCACCTCGAAGTTCGATCTCCCGCCCCTACCCTCAGGTGCATCAGACCTCGACCTGGGACAGCTGGCGTCCCTCGAGCAGACTCAGGCACTGCTCACCAAGGTCGGAATGATCTGAGGCGATGACCCGGCACGCGCTCGGCGCAACCGCGCTCCTCGTGGCCGCGGGAAGCCTGATCCCGCTGGTGTACTTGGTGATCCGCGCTTTCGAACGCGGCCCCGACCCGGTCATCGCGCTGCTCACCCGACCACGCACGGCCGAGTTGGCTCTGGCCACAGTGGTACTCGTCGTGATCGTGACGGCGCTGTCGATGGTCGTCGGCGTCGCTCTGGCGTGGTTGACGACGCGCACCGATCTTCCCGGCAGACGCGGATGGGCGATCGCACTCGCCGCGCCGTTGGCAATCCCCTCGTACGTCTCCGGGTATGTCTGGATCGCCGACTTCGCCGCGCTCGCCGGGCTACCCGGCGCAGTCCTCGTGCTGACCACCGCGTGCTATCCGCTCGTCATGCTGCCCGTGGCCGCGGCGCTGTCGACTGGCGACGCCGGGACGGTCGACGTGGCGCGGACGTTGGGACACAGCGTTCTTCGAACGACGCTCACGGTCGAGATGAGGCGGGTGTGGCCCGCAGCAGCGGCGGGTGGGCTGCTGGCCGCGCTGTACACGATGAGCGACTTCGGGGCCGTTGCGCTCATGCGGTACGAGGCTTTCACCATCGGCGTCTACAGCGCCTATCGAGGAGGGTTCGACCGCACAGCGGCCGCAGTTCTCGGCATGATCCTCGTGGTTCTCGCTGTGAGCGTGACCCTGCTGGAGCGTCGCGTCCGGCGCGGCGCCACCGCACGTGTCGGATCCGGTGTCGACACCTATCTCGCTCCGATCACACTGCGCGGCATGCGATCACCCGCGCTACTGGTGGTCGTCTCTGTGGTGGCGGTCGGGGTGATCTACCCGGCGGTGGGTCTTGTGGGATGGATGGTGAGGTCGCTGCGTCGGTCGCTCGACGTCGCCGATGTCCTCGCGACGACCGCTGCGACGGTCCAACTGTCAGCGATCGCTGCGATCGTCGTGGCGGTGCTGGCGTTCCCGGTGGCGTTGTTCGCAGCGCGATCTACCTCCACTGCAGCACGTTTCGCCGAGTCAGCGACCTATGTGGCGCACGGCCTGCCCGGGATCACCATCGCGCTGGCCATGGTGTTCGTCGGAATCCGGTTGCTCCCGGGGGTTTACCAGACGCAGGGTCTTCTCATCATCGCCTACGCCGTGTTGTTTCTGCCGCTGGCCGTCGGCAGCACCCGCGCGGCGATTGCGGCGTCGCCGGTGGCCCTCGAGGAGGTATCCCGCACCCTGGGACGCGGGGGACTGTCGACGACGCTGCGGGTGACGTTGCCCATCGCCGCGCCGGGCATGATCGCGGGCGCGGCACTCGTCTTCGTCACGGTGGCAAAGGAACTGCCCGCCACCCTGATGCTGCGCCCGCGTGGTGTGGACACGCTCGCGACCGAACTCTGGTCGACCACGCAGGTGCTGCGCTACGGGGAAGCAGCACCGTACGCTCTCGCACTGATCGCCGTCTCGGCCGTCCCGACCCTGCTGCTCACGCGAGTGATGACTCCCCCGGTGCACCGTGCACGGGAGCTCAGGCCGTGAGCCACCAGAATCCACGCACTGCCACCCCCGATGCGGTGCGCCTCGACGAGGTGAGCGTGTCTCACGG
Organism: Williamsia sp. CHRR-6; assembly: GCF_018474015.1. Taxonomy (GTDB): domain Bacteria; phylum Actinomycetota; class Actinomycetes; order Mycobacteriales; family Mycobacteriaceae; genus Williamsia_A. Next base: position 45,166 of record NZ_JAHCSG010000004.1, read on the forward strand.
TCGGCGGACCGTTGTTCACGCGGTGTCGCTGGCTGTGAGGCCAGGCGCCATCACCGCGCTGCTCGGTCCCTCCGGGTGCGGCAAGACGACTTTGCTACGAGCGATCGCCGGCCTGCACCCCATCGACTCGGGTTCGGTGACCATCGGAGGCGAGGTGGTGGCGAACGGGCGGCGGTCGGTCCCGGCTGAACGGCGGGGTGTAGGACTCATGCCACAGGAGGGAGCCCTGTTCCCCCATCTCGACGTCGGAGCGAACATCGCGTTCGGTCTGCCGCGTGCAGGTCGCCACGCGCGCACAGCGCGGGTGACGGAGGTCGCCGAGCTGGCCGGTGTCGCACACCTGCTCCACGCACGACCCCAGCACCTGTCGGGCGGTCAGCAGCAGCGGGTCGCATTGGCGCGAGCCCTCGCCCCTCGGCCGCGCGTGGTCCTGCTCGACGAGCCGTTCGCTGCCCTCGACGCGGGTCTACGCTCGTCGTTGCGCGACGTCGTCACACTTGCACTGCGGGCGCAGCGGACAGCTGCGATCGTCGTGACGCATGACCAAGCCGAAGCACTGTCGATTGCCGACGACATCGTGGTGCTACTCGACGGGGCGGTTGCGCAGGCAGGCTCTCCACAGGAGGTCTACTCGCGCCCGCAGTCCGGGCACGTTGCCCAGTTCGTCGGTGAAGGCGTCCTCCTCGACGCTGTCGGCAACGGCGCAACGGCCACGTGTGTGCTCGGAGAGGTCGCGGTGCACGGCCACAGCGCAGGGCGTGGGCTCGTGGTCGTGCGACCCGAACAGGTTGTCGCCACAGCGGATGGCACTGGTGCGTTCGCCGTCGACCGCGTCACGTTCACCGGACCAGACACCATGGCAACGATGCGCCACAACGACACCGGAGTGGTTGTCCGCACTCGGATGTCCGGGTCAGCGCCTGCAGTGGGCGGCCGGGTCGGGCTCCGCGTCACCGGATCGGTGATGTTCCTCGCGGACTGAGCCCACGGCTGCGCCGCTACTTCGGTGGCAGCCGGATACCGCCGTCGACGCGCACCACCTCGGCGTTCATGTAGGAGTTGGTGATCAACTCGATCACCATCGAGGCCAGCTCATCGGGCTGCCCGAGGCGCTTGGGGAACAGCACGCTCTCCCCCAGGTGGGCCTTGAACGCTTCAGACTCCGGGCCGCTGCCATAGATCGGGGTGTCGATGAGGCCGGGGGCGACGGTGTTCACCCGGATACCCGCAGCCGCGAGGTCACGGGCGACGGGCAGGGTCATGCCGACCACACCGCCCTTGGACGACGAGTAGGCGACCTGCCCGATCTGACCGTCGAACGCCGCGACACTGGCCATGTTCACGATGGCGCCCTTCTCGCCGGTGTCGGTCGCCTCGGCGCGGCTCATCGCGGTGGCCGCGAGGCGGATGCAGTCGAAAGTGCCGATCAGGTTGATCGCGATGACCTTCTTGTAGATGTCGAGGTTGAACGCCGAGTCGTACTCACCGTCGCGACCGATGGTGCGCTGTGCCGAACCGATACCGGCCGAGTTCACCAGGGCACGAAGCGGTCCCAGCTCCAGGGCCTTGTCCACCGCCGCCTTGATCTGCTCGGTGTCGGTCACGTCGACGCTGACGAACACACCGCCGATCTCCTTGGCCAGGGCCTCGCCCTTGTCGGCCTGCAGGTCGGCGACGACGACCTTGGCCCCCTTGGCGGCGAGCTGGCGGGCCGAGGCCTCACCGATCCCCGACGCGCCACCGGTCACGATTGCACTTGCTCCTGTTATGTCCACCACACCAGCCTAGCGACCTGAATCGTGGTTCAGCCAGGGCCCGTACCCGCGAGCAGCGCGTCGACGTCGTGGTCGCCGGCCGCGCACGTGCACTCGCCGAGACCACCGCTGACGATCACCGCCGCGCGCAGCACGGCCTTCAGCCGGCCGAGTCCCTGCTGGAACACCGCGTAGACCTCCGCCTCGCTCACACCCTCACCTTCGGCCACGCCGGCGTCAGTGTCGGTGACCAAAGCCACTGCGGCGTAACACATCTGGAGTTCTCGCGCCAGCACCGCCTCGGGGTGGCCGGTCATGTTCACCAGGGTCCAGCCCTGGCGGGCAAACCACTGACTTTCGGCCCGGGTGGAGAATCGGGGCCCCTCGACCACCACCATCGTGCCCCCGGCGATCGCGTCGGGGGCGCTGACGCGTGCGGCGTCGCGCAACTGCGGGCAGTAGGGATCGGCGAAGCTGACATGCACTGCGGCAGCGTCGAAGTACGTGTGCGGCCGCCCGGAGGTGCGGTCGACGAGTTGATCGGGGACGACCAGGGTGCCCGGCCCGATGTCGGGGTTGAGGCTGCCCACCGCGCACGGCGCGAACACCCGCTGCACAGCCAACGATCGCAACGCCCACAGGTTCGCCCGGTAGGGCACGGTGTGCGGAGCGTACTCGTGATCGCGACCATGCCGGGGCAGGAACGCCACCGACACCGCATCGCCGGATCCGGTGTCCACCCGTCCGATGGTCACCGGCGCGCTCGGCGGGCCGAAGGGGGTGTCGAGAACAACTTCGTCCACCGGACCGTCGAAGAACGAATAGAAGCCGGTGCCGCCGATGATCGCGATCTGCGCATGCGTCATGGGCTCATGATGCCCGCAACGGCTGCAACAACGGCGACACCGCGACATCATGACCAGGACACGTTCACTTCGTATCGTCTTCACACCAGTCACGGCGGCCCGGGAGCACACCATGGACATAGGCGTCTTCATCCCCATCGGCAACAACGGATGGCTGATCTCCACCAGCGCACCGCAGTACATGCCGTCATTCGAGTTGAACAAGACCATCGTGAGCCGCGCCGAGCACTACGGCCTCGATTTCGCGTTGTCGATGATCAAACTGAGGGGCTTCGGCGGACAGACCGAGTTCTGGGACCACAACCTCGAGTCGTTCACGCTGATGGCTGGGCTGGCCGCGGTGACCTCGAAGATCAAGCTCTACGCATCCACCGCCATCCTCACGCTGCCCCCGGCTCTGGTGGCGCGTATGGCCTCGACCATCGACTCGATCGCACCGGGGCGCTTCGGCATCAACATCGTCACCGGATGGGCGCCGGCGGAGTACAGCCAGATGGGTCTGTGGCCGGGTGAGGAACACTTCGGAAACCGCTACGACCGCGCCGAAGAGTACGTGACGGTGATGAAAGAGCTGTGGGCCGACGGCGTCAGCAACTTTGCCGGATCCTTCTACACGATGGACGACTGCGTGCTGTCCCCGAAACCCAGCGGCCACATCGACATCGTGGCCGCGGGCCAGAGCGGTCGGGGCATGAGTTTCGCCGCTGACCTCGCCGACTACAACTTCATTCTCGGCACCGGCATCAACACCCCCACGGCGCTGGCAGACAGTGTCACCGCACTGTCCGCCGCCGCCGCCACCTCCGGCCGCGATGTGGGTGCGCTGCCGCTGTTCATGATCATCGCCGAGGAGACCGACGAACTCGCCGCCGCCAAGTGGGAGGACTACAACGCCAACGCCGACGCCGGCGCGCTGGCGTGGATGGCTGATCAATCCGCCAGCGACACCACGGCAACCGACGGTTCGACGGCCAAGACCATCTCCCTGCCCGAGGGGGCGGTGAACCTGAACATGGGCACCCTGGTCGGGTCGTACGCGACGGTGGCCGCGATGCTCGACGAGGTAGCGGCCCTCGACGGGGTGAAAGGAATCATGCTGGTGTTCGACGACTTCGTCACCGGCATCGAGAATTACGGCACCCGCATCCAACCGCTGATGACGTGTCGACGCGACGTCGTGGTCGGCGCCTGAGGCGATGCCACGTTTCGCCGGACGCGGCGAGCAGGCCGACGACTACGACCGCGTCGGATTCGGCCAGGAGCTGACGCCCGGGCAGCGACCGGCCCTGCTGGTCGTCGACCCGGCGCGCGCCTACGTGGACCCGCGCTGTCCGCTGTACGCGGGGGTGGAGGATGCGGCCGCGTCGCTGCGCGAGCTTGTCGCAATGTCCAGGGCCGCAGGTATTCCGGTGATCTTCACCGAGGAACGCATCAAGGCCGACGGCTCCGACGCCGGGGTGTTCTTTCGCAAGGTGGACGCGCTGGTCGCGTTCTGCGACGGCAGCCCGTTCGCCGAGCCGATCGACGGCCTCGAGGTGGGGGCCGGGGAGACACTGATCAGCAAGCAGTACCCCAGCGCTTTCTTCGGCACCGGGCTCTCGACGCTGCTGACCACCTTGAAAGTGGACACCCTGCTGATCGGCGGGTTCTCCACCAGCGGCTGTGTGCGCGCCTCCACGCTGGACGCGATGCAACACGGCTACATTCCCATCGTCGTGGAAGATGCTGTGGGCGACCGTGATCGGGCCATCCACGCATCCAACCTGTTCGACATCGCGCAGAAGATGGCCGAGGTGTGGCCCATTGACCGGGTGTCGCAGTACCTGCGGGGTTAGGGTCCATCCATGTCGATCGACGATCTCATCGCGCGTCTGCCCAAGGTGGAGCTGCACTGTCATCTGGAGGGGTCGGTGCCCGCGCCGACCTTCATCGAACTGGCCGCCGGGCACGGTATCGAGCTGAAAACGACTGACCCAGAACATGTCTACGACTTCTTCTCGTTCTTGGAGTTCCTCGACCTCTACTATCAGGTGTGCGATGCGTTGGCGACGCCGGCAGACATCGAACGCGGCGTCTACGACTCGTTGGTGCACGGCAAGGCCACCGGCAACCTGCGGTACCGGGAGATGTTCTTCTCCCCCACCAACCATTCCCAGGTGAGCTACGGGCAGATGGTGGACGCGATGGTGTCCGGTATCAAGGCCGCCGAAGCCGACCACGGCGTGAGTTGCCGACTGATCGCCGACATCAACCGGCGCCAGAGCCCGCAGGTGGCGGTGCAGCTGGTGGAGGCGATGATCGCCCACCCCAGCGAGTACGTCATCGGCCTGGGAATCGACGATGACGAGGCGACCGGCCCACCGGAGATGTTCGTCGACGCATTCACCCTGGCAGGCCGACACGGCATCAGGCGCACCGCCCACGCAGGCGAGCTGGGGGTGGCGGCCAACGTGCGCACATCGCTGGAGCTGCTGGGCTGCGAGCGCATCGATCACGGGTACGCGATGACCCGTGATCCGGAGGTGTTCGCGTTCGCCCGAGACTCCGGGGTCCACTTCACCGGCTGCTGGTTCGTCAACAATTTCCACGAGGGCGTGTTCACCGAGGGGGTGGACCCGGCCACCACCGGTCTGGCGCAGATGATCCGGGCCGGCCTGCCGGTGTCGTTGAGTACCGACGACCCGACGATGATCCCCACCGACCTCAACGCCGAGTACGCATCGGTGGCGGCAACGCTCGGGCTCGACGAGGCCGCCGTCGTGGGGTTGGCACGCGCGGCGATCGACGGCTCCTGGGCCGACGATTCCACCAAAGCCACACTGCGCGCCGAACTCGACGCGGCGGCACGATAAAGGCTCCGACCGAGCTGCCGGGTCGGGGGTCTGGCAGCTCGGCCGGAGCCACACGGAATATCGCTGGACCTTCGACAGGCGTTACAGACTTTTCAAAAAAGTTTTCCGACCGTGAACGGCGGCACAAAACTGCAGCTCACAGCCCTGCCCGTTCAAGCGCCAGGTCGAACTCCTCGGCTGCTTCCTTCTCCGAACGACCCGCCTGCCGCGCGGCGAGATACGCGGCGTAGAGGTCGTCGGCCACCGCTGCGTAGCGGCGATCCCAGGTCTCGGAGTCTCGTCGCCAGTAGCCGATGATGTCGAACTGGGCGGTGTCGAAGCCGTGGTGCGCACGCAGGTGTTTACGGACCTCCCGGCTGGCCGCGGCCTCACCGGCGAACCAGCAGTAGCCGCGGCCTGGCGGGTGGCTGAACTCCCGTGCGCGTTGCGCCAGCACGCTGGGCGCGCGGCCGTTGCCGGTGCCGATCGAGGAGATCATCGACACCGTCGCCGGGGCGGCCAGGTAGTCGAGGTCGGCAGCATCGAGGACTTCGACGATCACCGTCACCGATGACTGCTGGGCAGCACTGAGGCCTTCTAGGATGCGCGCCAGCGCGGGCAGCCCGGTCATGTCGGCCACCAACAACTGCCACTCGGTGCTCGCTTCGGGCTGATACCAACTGCGCGCGTACCCCACGTGCACCCGATCCCCGATCTGGGCCGCGTGCGCCCAATCGGTGGCCACACCCCGCGCGTGCCGCACGAAGTCGACCGTCACCTCGGTCGGTCCCGGCCCCATGCGGCGCACGGTGTAGTTACGGCCGTTGGTCGCGGCCACCTCGGGGTCGGCAGAGAAGCCGATGCCGATGGCGGCATCGGGTCCCCCGGGAATCGCGGGCTCGGGCGACCGGGGTAGGTCGAAGACGATCCGACGCAACCGGGGCGACAGATCGGTGACCGCGGTGACGGCGGCAGGAACAATCAACATGCCGGTTAGGTTAACCTAACCTCATGCGCTCCGCGCCCAGACCCGCCTACGCTTCGATGATTGCGGTGACGCCCTGGCCGCCGGCGGCACAGATCGACACCAGTGCCCGCCCACCGCCGTTCTCGTGCAACAGCTTTGCGGTCTGCGGCACGATGCGGCCACCGGTCGCGGCGAACGGGTGACCAGCCGCCAGCGACGAACCCTTGACGTTGAGCTTGCTGCGATCGATCGACCCCAGAGCCTTGTCCAGGCCGAGGCGCTGCGTGCAGTACTCATCGGACTCGAACGCCGCCAAGGTGCACAGCACCACCGAGGCGAACGCCTCGTGGATCTCGTAGAAGTCGAAGTCGCCCAACGTGAGTCCGTTGCGCTTGAGCAACCGCGGGATGGCGTAGGTGGGCGCCATCAGCAGACCGTCGGGGCCGTTGACGTAGTCGACCGCGGCGGTCTCGACGTCCACCAGATGCGCCAGCACCGGCAACTTCTTCTCCGCAGCCCACTCGTCGCTGGCCAGCAGCGCCACCGAGGCACCGTCGGTCAGCGGGGTCGAGTTGCCTGCGGTCATGGTGGCATCGCCCAGAGCCACCCCGAAAACCGGCTTGAGCTTGGCCAGCTTCTCCACCGAGCTGTCCGGGCGCAGGTTCTCGTCCCGCGTCAGACCCAGGAACGGGGTGATCAGGTCGTCGAAGAAGCCCTCGTCGTAGGCCTTGGCCATGTTCTGGTGGCTGGCCGCGGCGAGCGCGTCCTGGTCGGCCCGCTTGATGCCGAACTCCTTGGCGGTGATGGCGGCGTGCTCACCCATCGACATCCCGGTGCGGACCTCGCTGTTCTGGGGGATCTCGATCCCCAACGCCGAGACCAGCCCGAGGGCCGCCTTGAGCTGTGCACCGGTGCCCTTGGCCCGGTTCACCTCCAGCAACGCCTTGCGCAGCGGCTCCGACACCGCGATCGGGGCGTCGGAGGTGGTGTCCACGCCACCGCCGATACCGGCCTCGAACTTGCCGGTGGCAATGCCGTCGGCGACTGCGGAGATGGCCTGCAGCCCGGTGCCGCACGCCTGCTGCAGATCGAACGCCGGGGTGTAGGGCGAGAGCGCCGAACCGAGCACGCATTCGCGAATCATGTTGAAATCACGCGAGTTCTTGAGCACCGCGCCACCGGCGACCATGCCCAACTGCTCCCCCTGCAAGCTGAACCGGCTGACCAGTCCGTCGAGCGCCGCGGTGAACATGTCCTGGTTGCTCGCCTTGGCGTACGCCTTGTTCTGGCGGGCGAACGGGATGCGGTTGCCGCCGACGATCGCGACCGGACGTACCGTCCGAGCGCTGGACGAACCACTTGCTTTTGCCACTGGAGATCTCCCCGGGGTCGGTTGGACGCTATGCCGTATTCTTACTCGCGAGTAAGTTACTTGTCGAACCCCGCTGCCGTCACTCGTACCTCGCGCAGCACACACCGCAGCACACACCAAGGAGTCTCCGACGTGCCCGCCAACGCCAACCCAGGTCTGTACTCGCAGTTCGTCCGTTCCGCGCCCGGCGCGTTCATCGCCAAGCAGGCCGGCCTGCCCATCCCGCCGCCGCTGCGCCGCTACAAGGCGTCCGAGCCCGCGCTGACCGGTCCGGTGCTGCTCGGCGGATCGGGTCGCATCATCGAACCGCTGCGCGAGATCCTCTCCACGCCCGACTACGAGGTGGTCAGCAACAACACCAGTGGTGCCAGCGCCGACAAGTACGGCGCGGTGGTCCTCGACGCCACCGGCATCACCTCCCCGGCCGAACTCAAGGAGATCTACGAGTTCTTCAACCCGGTGATGCGCTCGGTCACCCCCTGCGCCCGCTTCCTGGTCATCGGCACCACACCCGAGCTGATCACCGACCCGAGCGAGCGGGTCGCGCAGCGCGCACTCGAGGGCTTCACCCGCTCGCTGGGCAAAGAACTACTCAAGGGCGCCACCGCGCAACTGGTCTATGTCGCCCCCGGCGCGCCCACCGGTCTGTCCGGCCTGGAGTCGACCGTGCGCTTCATCCTCTCGGCCAAGTCGACCTTCGTCGACGCCCAGGTGATCCGCGTCGGCACCGGTGACGCCACCCCGCCGGCCAACTGGGATCGTCCGCTGGAGGGCCGTGTGGCCGTGGTGACCGGAGCCGCGCGCGGCATCGGCGCCACCATCGCCGAGGTGCTGGCCCGCGACGGCGCCCATGTCATCGTCGCCGACATCCCGGCCGCCGGTGAGGCGCTGTCGAAGACGGCCAACAAGGTCAACGGCACCGCGTTCCCCGTCGACGTGACCGCAGCCGACGCCGGCGCCAAGCTGGCCGAGCACGTCAAGACCCGCCACGGCGGCCTGGACATCATCGTCAACAACGCAGGCATCACCCGCGACAAGCTGCTGGCGAACATGGATGCGCCGCGCTGGGATTCGGTCATCGCCGTCAACCTCATCGCACCGCAGAAGCTGGTCGACGACCTCGTCGCCGCCGACGCCTTGAAGCCTGGCGGCGCGGTCATCGACGTGTCGTCGATCGCAGGCATTGCCGGAAACCGCGGTCAGACCAACTACGGCACCTCCAAGGCCGGCGTGATCGGGCTGGTGGATGCCTACGCACCGATCCTGGCCGAGAAGGGCATCACCATCAACGCGGTGGCCCCCGGATTCATCGAGACCGCGATGACCGCAGCCATCCCGCTGGGCACCCGCGAGGCCGGACGCCTGATGAGCTCGCTGCAGCAGGGCGGGCAGACCGTCGACGTGGCCGAGACCGTGGCCTACTTCGCCAGCCCCGCCTCCAGCGCGGTCACCGGCAACGTGGTCCGCGTGTGCGGCCAGGCGCTGCTGGGAGCCTGACATGCCCAAAACCATTGCACTGAATGCGCTTCCGTCCACCTCCGAGGTGTACGGCAACGCTGTGCTGGAGATGCTGCCCGGAATAGGCAAGCCGGCAAAGGTGTCGTCGTCGGCGCGGGTCCCCGACACCGTCTACACCGTCTCCGACCTGAAGATCGACGCCGATCAGGTGCGGGCCTACTGCGCGGCAACAGGATTGAAGTTCGGCGAGTACCTGCCGCTGACCTTCCCGTTCGTGTCACAGTTCCCGCTGATGATGCGCACCATGGTGGCGCGCGACTTTCCCTTCGGCGCTGTGGGTTCGGTACACCTGGGCAACCGCATCCACCGGCGACGTCCGATCGCACTGGGCGAGCCGCTGAGCATCGCCACGCACGCACAGAACCTGCGTGAGCACCGCAAAGGCATTCTGGTCGACATCGTCAGCGAGATCCGGGTGGGTAGTGAGCTGGTCACCGAGCAGGTCTCGACCCTGCTCAAGCAGCAGCGCACCAGCCTGTCGGGCGGACCGAAGTCCACCCCGCCCAAGGATCACCGCCCACCGGCGCCGGATGTGGTCCTGGCCGTCGACCTGGGTCGGATCCGCGAGTACGCGGCAGCCAGCGGCGACCGCAACCCCATCCACATGGCCAATCTGACCGCGAAGGCATTCGGTTTCCCCCGCGCCATCGCCCACGGCATGTGGACGGCCGGTGCCATCCTGGCCAACGTCGACTCCTATCTGCCTGACGACGTGACCTATGAGGTGAAATTCGGCAAGCCGATCCTGTTGCCGGCCAAGGTCTACGGCTACGTCGATGCGGTCACCGATGGCGGATACGACGTCTCGGTGCTCAACCGGACCAAGGGCTACCCGCACCTGACGGGCACCTTACGTGGCGCCTGACCTGCAATGATTCGCTGCACGCGCCCCTGTTGTGACCGATGTCACCGCGGGGGCGCGTGCAGTTTCAGCGGCCGCACCGACTACTCAGGTGTCGCTTCAACGGCGTGCGTGACCAAAGACGAAGGAGGGCCACACGATGGCTGCAGACGATTTCACCAACAAGGTTGAGAACAAGGTGGACGAGGCCGCCGAGAAGGCCAAGGACGCCGCCAACACCGCAAAGGACAAGGCCACCGAGACCGCCAAAGACAAGGTCTCCGAGGCAGCCTCAACGGTCTCCGATGCCGCGTCTGACGCCAAGTCGGCCGTCAAAGATGCCGCCAACGACGCGGCCGACAAGGCGAAGTCGGCTGCCGATGATGCCAAGGGCGCAGCCGACAGGGCCGCCGAGAAGGCCAAGACCGCGACCGAAGATGCTCGCGATGCGGTGAAGGACACCGTCGACAAGGTGGCCGACAAGGCTGTCGCCGCCACCGAAGACGCCAAGGCTGCGGTCAACAAGACCGTCGACCAGGCGAAGTCAGCGGTCGATGACGCCAAGACCGCAGTGAAGGACGCCGCCACCGACGCCGAGAAGGCCGTGAAGAGCACCGTGTCGGAGGTGAAGTCGAGCGTTCGTAGCATCGACACCACTGACGTGGAAAAGGCGGCCACCAACCCGGTTCTCATCGGTGGCATCGCTGCCGCAGCCGCCTTGGTGCTGTGGCTGATCTTCCGCCGCCGCAGCTGAGCAGACACACTGTTTTCCATGAGCATCGCCGACGCGCCCGAGAAATTCGTGCACGTCGGCGATGTTCGTCTGGCCTACCAGGCGTCGGGCCGAGATGATGACCCCACCGTGGTCCTCATCATGGGTATCGGCTTGGACATGTTGTGGTGGCGCGACGAGTTCTGCGACGAGTTGATCGCACGGCGGCTGCGGGTGGTGCGGTTCGACAACCGCGATGTGGGCCGTTCGACCATCGTCGAGGGGCCCACGCCCACCCTCACGCAGCTCCTGCGCCGCAGCGCCGCACCCAGCTACATGCTCGAAGACATGGGCGACGACACCGCCGGGCTCATCCACCACGTCGCTCCGCGCGGCGCGCACGTGGTCGGAGTCTCGTTGGGCTCGTTCATCGCTCAGCAGGCCGCCATCCGGCATCCCGACGTAGTGCGTTCCCTGGTGTCGATCATGGGCCGTCCGGGTGATCGCCGCACCGGCAAGTCGTCGTGGCGCTACACGCGCGAAATGCTGCGCGCACCCAAGCCTGATCCGGTCGACGAGATGGTGGCATCGTTCGAGCGCATCGGATCACGGGGCCGCACTGCCGCCGACGAGCGCGACGTACGCACCATCATGCCGCGCTCACGGGCCCGCAGTGGCGACCGCACCGACACCGGTGCCGGACGTCAACTCGCGGCCATCTTCGCCGAAACCGACCGCACGCCCGGGCTGCGCGGGCTGTCGATGCCGGCCCTGGTGATCCACGGCGACATCGACTACGTGATCACCCCGTCGGGTGGGAAGGCAACGGCCGCAGCCATTCCCGGAGCCGAGCTGCTCATGCTCGAGGGGATGGGCCACGATCTGGCACGTCGCTTCTGGCCGGACATCCTTGACGGCATCGAACGCACGGTGCGACGCCGCGACCCGGTACCTTCAGCTGAACACCGCTGACCACCTCAGCGGGTGCGGCCACCGACCCTCGGTGGGCGGCGAAAAGGGCGTCATGGCCAAGTCAGTACCGCCCGCACGACTGTACGACCGGGGATCTACGTGTTCCTTGTGTCGGCGGCCTGCCAAGATGGTGCGGTGAGCACGCAGCTGTCGTTCGAGAGCATCTATCGTCACGGGTTCGCGCGCGTCGCCGCGTGCACGGTGCCGGTGGCCATCGCCGATCCGGCGCGCAATGCCGAGGCCACGCTGGCCGCGGCGCGACGCTGCCACGACGAATCGGTGGCGGTGGCGGTGTTCCCCGAGTTGGGCCTGTCCGGCTACGCCATCGACGACCTGGTGATGCAGGACCCGCTGCTAGATGCGGTGCGCACAGCCATCGACCAGATCGCGCAGGCGTCGGCAGAGTTGCTGCCGCTGCTGGTGATCGGCGCACCCCTGGCGCATCGGAACCGAATCTACAACTGTGCCATCGTGATCCATCGCGGTGAGGTGCTCGGCGTGGTGCCCAAGTCGTATCTGCCCACCTACCGCGAGTTCTACGACCGACGGTACTTCGCCCCCGGGGATGATCAGGCCGGCGAGTCGATCACTTTGGTTAACAGAATGATTCCGTTTGGCCCGGATCTGCTGTTCGCCGCCACCGACGTTGCGGATCTGGTGGTGCACGCCGAGATCTGCGAAGACATGTGGGTACCCATCCCACCGTCGTCGACCGCGGCGCTGGCCGGAGCCACCGTGCTGCTGAACCTCTCGGGCAGCCCCATCACCATCGCTCGTGCCGATGACCGACATGCGTTGGCGGGCAGTCAGTCGCTGCGGTGTCTGGCCGCCTACGCCTACGCCGCTGCAGGCATCGGGGAGTCGAGCAACGACGTCTCCTGGGATGGGCAGACAATGATCTACGAGGCCGGTCTGCGGCTGGCCGAGAGCGAACGATTCCCCGACGGTCCCCGGATGAGTGTGGCCGACGTACATCTGGACCGGTTACGTCAAGATCGCTTGCGCCAGGGCACGTTCGACGACAACCGACGTTCCGTGGCCCCCGCCTACCGCACGGTCGAGTTCACCCTCGACCCGCCCGGTCACGATGTGGGGCTGCGGCGGGTGCTCGACCGATTCCCCTTCGTCCCCGACGATCCCGCCCGACTGGCCCAGGACTGCTACGAGGCGTTCAACATCCAGGTCACGGGTCTGGTCCAGCGGATGGAGGCGATCGGTCGGCCCAAGCCGGTCATCGGGATCTCCGGTGGACTGGACTCGACTCACGCCCTGCTGGTGGTGGCGCGCGCGATGGACCGACTGGGGTTGCCGCGCAGCGACATCCTCACCTTCACGATGCCGGGGTTCGCGACCACCGACCACACGAAGTCCAACGCGGTCGCGCTGTGCGAGGCGATCGGTGCGCCGTGTCAGACCATCGACATCACCGCCGCAGCCACCGAGATCCTGCGCGGCATCGACCATCCCTTCGCGCGCGGCGAGGCCGTGTACGACGTGACGTTCGAGAACGTCCAAGCGGGAATCCGTACCGACTTCCTGTTCCGACTTGCCAACCGGCACAACGGGATCGTCATCGGCACCTCCGACATGTCCGAGCTGGCGCTGGGCTGGGCCACCTACGGGGTGGGCGACCACATGAGTCACTACGCGGTGAACGTCGGTGTGCCCAAGACCTTGATCCAACACGTCATCCGGTGGGTGATCGCACACCGCGAAGGCGTCGACGAGACCGCCTCGCGCACGCTGCAGTCGATCCTCGACACCGAGATCTCCCCGGAACTCGTGCCACCGGGCGCCGACGGGTCGGTGCAGTCCACCCAGGACAGCATCGGACCGTATGCGCTGCACGACTTCACGCTGTTCCACGTGTTGCGGTACGGGCTGCGTCCATCGACGATCGCCTTCATCGCCCACCACGCGTGGCGCGATCCGCAGTCGGGTGCATGGCCGCCGGGATTCCCCGACGACGAACGCATCGCCTACGACCTGCCCACCATCACACGTTGGCTGGAGGTGTTCCTCAAGCGCTACTTCGGTTTTGCCCAGTTCAAGCGCAGCGCCATCCCCAATGGGCCGAAAGTGCTTGCCGCGGGATCACTGTCGCCGCGCGGCGACTGGCGCGCACCGTCGGACGGCAACGCACGGGCGTGGCTGGAGGAGTTGGCCACCGCCTTGCCCGACCTGGTGTCACGACCCCACCCCTGACCCGTCGGGTGGGTGGTCAATCCTCGGTCAGGCTCCGCTCGTAGGCGCGGATCACCTCGGTCATCCGCCCGAAGACGCGATGTGCCGCAGCCAGATCGGCGTCGTCGACGTCGGCGAGGGCCGCGCGGGTCATCGCGCCGAGTGGGCCGAAGAAGGCGCGAGCGACCTGCATGCCGTGGTCGTCATAGCGCAGGATCACTCGGCGCCGATCGCTCGGATCGGGTTCGCGGCGGATGTGACCGGAGGCGATCATCCGTTCCACCAGGTACGTCATCGCCGCCGACGACATACCCAACGAGGCACCGAGTCGCCCCACGGTGAGCGGCTTGCCCTCGACATCGGCCACCATGATGCGCAGCAGCGCCTGAAAGTCGTTGGCGCCCAGCTCGTTTTGGGCGGCGAACACACGACCGAGCTGCTCGGAGGCCGACGCGAACGCGCGCATGTCCGAGGCCATCGCCGATTCGAGCTCACTGCGGTCCACCTGATCATCCTACGTTCGCTGCGGTGCAAAGTCTCACTTGCTTGATAGTCAAAAATCTGAGACTCTTTCCTTCGTGAACAACATCTGGGATCGCATCGCTGAATTGGTCACCGGTCGCCGCTCATGGGTGCTCGGCCTCGTCGTGTTCATCATCGGGGTGGGGGTGATCGGTTCGGCCGGGTCGGGGGGCACCACCAACGACTCACCCAACCAGTTGCCCAGCTCAGCGCAGTCCAAGCGCATCGACGCGTTCCTCGATGACTTCCCCGACGCCAAGATCAACACCGCCATCCTGGTGGTCGACCGCAGCGACGGCGGTGCCCTGTCGCCGACCGAGAAGGCCGCAGTCGGGGACGCACGCACCCGGATGCTCGCAGTGGATCGCAAACTGACCGTCGAGCCCACGTCCACCGGCGCACCGACGGTGATCACCTCGCCCGACTCGAAGGCGGCCATCGCCACGGTGCCGCTGTCGGCAGAGCTCAACGGATTCGATCTGCGTGACGCCGTGGACGCGCTGCGCACGGCAGCCGAGAAGGGCCTGCCCGCAGGACTTTCCGCGCATGTCACCGGCGGTCCGGCATTTGCCGCCGACATCGCCGACTCGTTCTCCGGCGCCAACGTCACCCTGCTGGCGGTGACGGGTCTGGTGGTGGCACTCCTGCTGATCGCCACCTATCGCTCGCCAGTGTTGTGGCTGGTCCCGCTGATCGTCATCGCGGTGGCCGACCGGCTGGCCACCACGGTGGGCGACAAGCTGTCCTCGCCGTTCGGGCTGGCATTTGACGGGTCCACCTCGGGTATCACCAGCGTCCTGGTCTTCGGTGCGGGCACCAACTATGCGCTGCTGCTCATCTCCCGCTACCGAGAAGAGTTGCGCCGCAACACAGATCACCGCGCGGCGCTGCGTATCGCGGTTCGCCGGGCAGGACCTGCGATCGTGGCCAGCAATGTGACCGTGGTTTTGGCGCTGCTGATGCTGCTGCTTGCCGCCCTGCCGAGCACCCGCAGCCTCGGCGCCTTCGCCTCGGTGGGCCTGCTGATCGCAGCGGTGTTCGTGCTGTTCGTGTTGCCGCCGGCGCTGGCGTTGTTCGGCCGGAAACTGTTCTGGCCATTTGTTCCCCAGCCCGATCACACCGATGCCGACGCCGTGGACACCATCGAATCCGGCCCATGGCACCGCGTCGCCGACCTGGTGGTGCGCCACCCGATCCGGTCGGTCGTCTCAGCCGTGGTGGTGTTGGCGGTGTGTGCCCTCGGGATCACCGGCGCGTCCATCGGCCTCACCCAAACCCAACAGTTCCGGGTGTCCGCCGACTCGGTCACCGGGTTCGACGTGTTGGATGAGCATTTCCCGGCCGGACAGTCCGATCCGACGACCGTGGTGGTGGCGACACCGACCGCAGGCGCGGCCGAGGCCACCTTGAAGGCCACCACCGGGGTGCAGTCGGTCACCCAGACCGGGAAATCCACAACAGGTTTCACCCGGTTCAGCGTGGTCCTGACATCGGCCCCAGCCTCATCGGGTGCCTTCGACAGTGTGCGCGACATGCGCTCGGGTCTGTCGAAGATCGACGGCGCGAAGGCCCTGGTGGGTGGCAGCGACGCGAAGGCGTTGGACTCACGCAACGCGGCCGGCGACGATCGCCTGCTGCTCATCCCGCTGATCTTGGCGGTCGTGCTGGCGGTGTTGTTCGCACTGTTGCGCGCGGTGATCGCGCCGCTGGTGTTGATCGCGGTGACGGTCAGCTCCACGCTGGCCGCGCTGGGGTTGGGTGCCTGGGTGAGCAAGAACGTGTTCGACTTCCCGGCCCTGGACAACAATGTTGCCCTGTTCGCGTTCCTGTTCCTGGTCGCGCTCGGTGTGGACTACACGATCTTCCTGGTCACCCGAGCCCGTGAGGAAAGCGCGCACCACGCGATCGCCCGCGCGATGACGCGAGCGGTCTCGGCCACCGGAGCGGTGATCACCAGCGCGGGCATCGTGTTGGCCGCAGTGTTCGCGGTGCTCGGGGTGCTACCGCTCATCACGCTCACCCAGCTGGGCATCATCGTGGGCCTGGGCATCCTGCTGGACACCTTCCTGGTGCGCACCGTGGTGGTACCTGCCCTGTTCACCCTCATCGGTGAACGGGTTTGGTGGCCGTCGCACCCCGGCACATCGCAGCCGAATACCTGACTCTTCCTTCACGCTGGTCAGGTGACGAACGTCCACATCCGGGTATCGAGATCGATTTCTGGACACTCATAGGTGAACGAGTTTGGTGGCCGCCGCACCCGAGCGGCCAGTCGGCGCCGCACTGGGGCTGACTTCCGCCCAACCGACGGGGATTACCGCCCAACCGACAGGGATTACCGCCCAGCCGACGGGTCAGGCGGATTCGGCGGTGACCTTTTTGACGCCGGCCAGACCATGCCAGCCCATGCCGACCATGATGTCGGTGGCGGTGTCGAGGTCGATGTCGCCTTCGGAGATGCGGTCGGCCACCGCCTCGCCTGCCCCGACCAGGGCTACGGCCATCAGCTCGAACTCAGCGTCGGTGGCACCGTCGATGGTGGTGCCGCGCCGCAGCAACTCGGCGATCATCTCGGTCAGCCGCGCTCGGGAGTCCTCGACCAGCGAAGTGAAGTTCGCCTGCCCGATGGCCACGCGGTAGAGCACCCGCCACGACGCGCGATGGGCATCGACGTAGCGAAGGAACTCGTAGATGACGGTGCGTGCCTGGTCGCGCTGCTTGAGCCGGGGATCGAACCCGACGCTCATCGCCTCGATGAACCGGCTGCCCTCACGCGCCAGGCACGCCGAGAACAGCTCGTCTTTGGATCCGTAGTAGAGGTAGAGCATCGGTTTACTGATGTCGGCCGCAGCGGCGATGGCATCCATCGAGGTCTCGCGATACCCGTTCTCGGCGAACACCTCCACGGCGGCATCGAGCATCTGTTGCTCGCGCACGGCGCGCGGAAGTCTCTTGGAACCTCCAGCCACGATTCTCACCGCCCCTCACCAACATCTCTGTCGGTCTAACTTACCAGGCAGTAAGTTAGGGCTGCTCGGCTCCGGCCTCACATCGGCCCACCGCATCGAGCGCGGCAGCCACGGTCACCTCGATCAGCGATGCGTCCACGCCACCGAGATCCGGCAGCAGCGTACGCAGCATCAGCGGGCCGATCAGCAGGTCGAACACGTTCTCCGGATTGCTCGGCGGGGTGATGTCGCCGCGCGCGACCGCCCGATCGAGCGCGGCGCGGACCGCAGCACGGCGCGGAAGCAGGAAATCATCGAACATCCGGGTACGCAGTGTGTCGTTGCGCGCACTTTCCTCGATCAACCCGGGTAACGCGCGCAACACCAGCGGGTCGGAGAAGAAATGGACTTGCTGGCGCTGGAACTCGCGGAGATCATCGGCCAGGGTGCCGGTGTCGGCAGGCGCGAGGCTGCTGCGCGAGGTCATCGCCGCAGCTACGACCTGTGCGAGCGAGGCGTAGCGCCGATAGATGGCGGGGCGGGTGGTGCCGGCGGCGCGGGCCACGGCGTCGATAGTGGTGGCGCCGTAACCGTTCTCGATGACCATTTTCGCCGCCTCATCGAGGATGGCGTCGTCGATCGAAGAATCTCGTGGGCGTCCGGTGTTGACCATCATACATTACAGACTGTAACGTAACGATGCATGAGGGCGACAGTAGCAGTGTGGAGGGACTCCGGTCTCGGGGGGCACTGCTCGGTCGGTCGGCTGGGGCAGTCCGATGGGTGAGGCCTTGATCTGGTCTGTCGGCATCGCAACGCTTGCGGTGTCGCTGGTCGTGTCAACGGTCACCCTCCTTGTGATTTCGCGGCTGAGGGACTCGGGGGAGGATCCGGATGCCGCGGAAAGTCAGGAGTTCCGCATCGACGCGGGGCACCTGACGCGTGGTGACCTACGGGCACTACGGGAATCCGAACGAATTTTACGTGGGGTATTTCGTTCGGATGTGCACCACACGTCGAGTCCGGGGGGACTCGACGCGGATCTTGCAGATCCCGGTGCATTTCCACGTAGTACTCGCTGATACGCGAGCTCTCTGGTCCTCCCGTGCGGGGAGGCACGACGAGGGCCAGAGCTCGCGGCACCACCGGAGTCGACGCGTGGTTCGGGGCCACCGTCACTCCTAGTCTTTGCGTTCACGGGCGCTCGCTGCTGAAACTCAGCAGCGGGCGCCCTGTGCGTTCAGGGTCCGAGCCACCGATGCATCCACCTGAGCCATCGGCAGCCGTTTCGACCGTACCGCCGCCGACAGAGCCGCGAGCACCGGCGGCACCTGTTCTGTGGACAACCACAACGCCAGGTCCGCCCCGGCAGACACCGCCCGAACCACCGCTTCGGGCACCCCATAGCGGGCGCTGATCGCCGCCATGCCACTGAGATCGTCGGTGAACACCGGCCCGTCGAACCCGACGCCCCGATATCCGACGCCTGTGCGCAGCAGGCGCATCGCGGCCGGCGAGATGCTGGCGGGGGTGTCGGGTCCGGTCAGCCCGGGCACGATGAGATGCCCCACCATCACCCCCACCCCGGGGCGATCGGCGCGCGCCGCCGTGTCACGCAGCAGCGACCGGTAGGGCACCAGGTCGTCGGTGACCAGTTGCGCCAACGGCGGGGTGCGCACCGTGCCGGTGTGCGAGTCACCCGAGCCGTGACCGTGCCCGGGAAAGTGTTTGAACACCGGCATCACCCCGGCCTCCCGCAGACCGGCGGCATACGCGGCGGCATATGTCGCCACCACGGCCGGATCATCGCTGAAAGACCGGTCCCCGATCACCTCGTCGGCGGGTTCGTCGCTGACGTCGGCGACCGGCGCGAAGTCGACTGTGATCCCCAACCGCAGCAGCTTCTGACCGGTGGTGAAACCGAGCCGCCGCACCTGCGCCGGGGTGCGGGTGGCCGCCAGGTCACGTGCCGTGGGGCTGTCGATGCCGAACGAACGCAGCCGCGACACCCGCCCGCCCTCCTGATCCACCGTCACCATCAGAGGCCGAGGCGACGACGCCCGAATGGCGGCCAGGCGACCGTCGGTGAGGATCGACTTGTCGGTGAAGCTGCCGACGAAGATGCCACCGACGTGATGCTCACGCACCACCGCAGCCGCATCATCGGGGCCGCTGACCCCCACCACCAGCATCGCGGCCAGCTTGTCGGGCACGCTCATCGACCGCACGGTCTGTGCCACGCAGCTCGACGTCGCAGCTGGGCTGGGCGCGGTGGGCGTCGACACCTGCGACGACCCGGAGGTGTCGACCGAGACCGTCGAGCGTGGCGAAGCGACCTGGGTGTCGCCTCCACAGGCAGCGACCGTCACTGCGCCGACCGTACTCAGCACGAGCGCGACCACCCGACGACATGGTGTGAGCATCACCAGATGGTAGTTTGACCGCCATGACCGACAACCGCCTCATCGCTGGATCCGTCGCGGGCATCCTCGGCGTCATCGTTGCCATCGCGGTGGTGTTCCTTGGCGGGTTCCTGGCCAGCGACGACACCCCGTCGACGTCGCTGAACAAGTTCAACGCCGACAACGGCTTCGTGCAGGGTTCGGTCGACTACGGCACCCGCGACAACGCCGGCACCCAGAACTGACCTTCGCTCCATGACGGGCGCACGCCTGTCGATCCGGGGTATCGGATGGGTGGTCCTGGCCGCAGCTGCGCTGTCCTTTGCGCAGTCACCCGGCCGGGTCGCCGCCGACACCAAACTCGACCTCACCGCCAACCCTGACGGTTTCCTCGCTCGCTCCCTGCACCTGTGGTCCTCGACCGCCCCGATGGGTCAGGTGCAAAACCAGGCGTACGGCTACCTGTTCCCGCACGGAGCGTTCTTCGCCCTCGGTGATCTGCTGGCGCTGCCCGCCTGGGTGACCCAACGGCTGTGGTGGACGGCGCTGCTGGCCATCGGGTTCATCGGCATCGTGCGGTTGGCCGAGACGCTGGGAATCGGTTCGCCCGGATCACGTCTGGTGGCAGCCACCGCGTTCGTGATCAGTCCTCGCGTGCTGTCCACCATCGGGTCCATCTCGTCGGAGACGTTGCCGATGATGCTGGCGCCCTGGGTGCTGATACCGGTGATCGTGGCACTCGATCCCATCGCCGTGAATCGCGCTGCACGCGACATGTCGTTGCGGCGCTTGGCGTTTCGATCGGCGCTGGCCGTGGCGGCGATGGGTGCGGTGAACGCGGTGGCCACCGCAGCAGCATGCACCCTCGCGATCGTGTGGTGGCTGGCACACCTGCCGATCAACGGTCGACCCATCCGACGCTGGCTGACGTTCAGTGCCTGGTGGGCTGGCGCAGTCGGGGTGGCGTGTCTGTGGTGGATCGTGCCGCTGCTGATCCTGTCGCAGGTCAGCCCCCCGTTCCTCGACTTCATCGAGTCGTCGCGGGTGACCACCCGCTGGACCTCGCTGACCGAGGTGCTGCGCGGCACCAGCTCGTGGACGCCGTTCGTCTCCCCCGACCGGGTGGCCGGCGGGCTGCTGGTGTCGCAGCCGGTGGCGGTGTTGGCCACCGGTGCGGTGGCCGCCGCAGGCCTGGCCGGGTTGGCGATGCGGGCGATGCCCACGCGTGGTCGCCTGGTGACCGCCCTGGGACTGGGACTGCTGCTGATGGGCCTGGGATACGCAGGCCAGTTGGGTTCGCCAGTGGCCGAACAGGTTCGGGTGTTCCTCGACGGCTCGGGTGCCCCACTACGCAACGTCCACAAACTCGACCCGCTGATCCGGATACCGCTGGCGCTGGGTATCGCACACCTGCTGGCGCGGGCCCCGCTGCCGGGCGCCGTGCGGTGGTCGACGGTCGGCGCCGCGCTGGCCCGCCCCGAACGGTCGCGGTTGGTGCCGGCCGCGTTGGCCGTCATCGTCGTCATCGTCGGAGCGGGGTCGCTGGCGTGGACGGGGTCGCTGGCCCCACCGGGCACCTACCGCTCCACGCCGTCGTATTGGCAGCAGACCGCCGACTGGCTTCGTGAGCATGCCGAGCCGTCCGGTCATCCGGCGCGCGCGCTGATCGTTCCCGGTGCGCCATTTGCCTTCTCGCAATGGGGGTTGACCCGCGACGAACCCATCCAACCGCTGATGAGCACACCGTGGGCGGTGCGCGACGCCATCCCGCTGGTGCCGCCCGGGGCGATCCGGGCGATGGACTCGGTGCAGCGGCTGATCGCCGACGGACGCGGTTCAAGCGGCCTGGCGCCGACCTTGGCCCAGCAGGGTTTTGGGTACGTGGTGCTGCGCGCCGACCTGGCCCCGGCCGAATCCGACTCGGCCCGACCGATCCTGGCCCAGCAGGCGCTGCGATCCTCGCCGGGCCTGGTTCAGGTGGCCCGGTTCGGTCCGCTGGTCGGGCCCCGACACGTGCGCAACGTGGTGGGCGACGACGGCCTGATCCCGCCGGTGCCGGCGATCACGGTCTACGCGGTACGGCCCGCCGCGCTCAACGGCACCGGACCGACGCTGGTCGACCTCGACACCATGCCCCGGGTGGCCGGGGGCCCCGAATCGTTGGCGCGACTGTCCGAACACGCTGCCCTACAGGGACGCTCACCGCTGGGGCCGGTGCTGCTGGGCGCCGATGCGACCCGCGCCGGGCTACCGGGCGCACCGGTCACCGTCACCGACACCCCCGCCGACCGCGAGACCAACTTCGGGCGGGTCGACGATCACAGCTCGGCGGTCCGAGCGGCCGGTGACCCTCGGCGCACCCAGAACTCGGTGCCCGACTATCCGGTGCCGGACACCGACCGCGTTCAGGGCCAGTGGCTGCTCAACGGTCAACCCGGCCAGGTACGGGTCACCGCATCCGGATCTGCCTCGGATGCAACGCAACTCGGGCAGAGCGTGCCCGCCGCCTCGCCGGTAGCCGCGTTCGACGGCAACCCGAACACCGCGTGGGTCAGCCGTGACCTCGACCGCGCGGTGGGCCAATGGTTGCAGGTCGACTTCACCGCACCGCGTCGTGATCTGTCGGTGAGCGTCACCGTGGGAAAGGGGTTGGGCGCGCAGGTGACCAGTCTGCTGGTGAGCACCGAGGCCGGGACCACCGTCGCCCAGGGTGTGCGCGCCGGTGACCCGGTGACGATCGTGGCCCCCGCCGGTCGCACCCGTTGGCTGCAGGTACGGGCCATTGGTACCGAGAATGGAGGCCCCGGAAGCCAATTCGCCGTCGATGAGCTGTCGTTGACGCAGGGGGGCACTGCTGCACCACTGTCGATCACCCATGCCACGGTGCTCCCGAAGGCAACAGGTGAGGTGGATGCCTGGGATCTGGGCCAGGAACTCGGCGGACGCGGCGACTGCGCGGTCACCGACATCACCCGATGCTCACCGGCGTTGGCGCTGGCACCGGAGGAACCGTCGAGATTCCAACGCACGCTGTCGGTTCCGCAGGCCGGCGCGGTGACCCCATATGTGTGGGTACGAGCGCGGGCGGGCAGCGCGTTGACTCCACTGCTGGCCGATCCCACGCATCCGCAGGCCACCGGCGCTGCGGCCACCACCGACCCGCGCGGCTCGGCTGCCGCCGCCGTCGACGGCGATCCGGGCACCACCTGGGTGGCCTCGGATTCATCGGCCACCCCCGGCGCCCCGCCGCCGACCATCGACATCACCCTGCCCACACCTCGCCGGGTGACCGGTCTGACCGTTGCGGTGCCGCAGGGTCGCTATCCGGCGGCGCCGAAGAGGATCGCCGTGGACCTGGGTACCGGGCGCCAGATCCGGACGGTCAACGCCGGCGGTGTCATCGACCTCGACCCGGCGGTGACCGACCGGATCCGGGTGTCGGTGATCGAGGCCGCCCCCCTGGTCAACGTCAACAGCCTCGGCTTCGCTTCCCCCGCGCCGACCGGGTTGGCTGAGGTGAGCGTGCGGGTCGACGGCCCCGCGCTTGGTGTCCCCGACCCCGATCGGGTGGTGCGGGTGGGCTGCGACGACGGGCTGTCGTTGTCCGTCGGTGCCACCCGGGTGGGTCTGTCGGTGACGACCACGGCCCGTCAGTTCCTCTCTGGCGCACCGGTTTCCGCGGTTGTATGTGCGAGCGGACCGCTGTCGTTGCCGGCCGGGTCGGTGTCGGTGGCGGTCGATCCCGGGTCGGCGCTCACCGTCGACTCGTTGCGTCTGGAGCGGGTCGGCTCCGCAGCCACCGGGCCCAGCCGCGTCAGCGTGCCCCAGGTGACGCGGTGGTCGAACGATCATCGGCGCGTGGTGCTCGCCGCCGCGGACACTGCGAGGGTGCTGACCGTGCCGGAGTCGACGAATCCCGGCTGGCGGGCGCGGGCGGGCGCGACCGCATTGACGCCCATCGTCATCAACGGATGGCAGCAGGGCTGGATCGTCCCGGCCGGGGTGAGCGGTCCGGTCACCATCGCCATGGGTGCCGACGGGGGCTACCGGGCGGCATTGCTGATCGGGTTGACGGCCTTGGTGGTCGTGGTGGCCGGTGCGGTGCTCCCGGCACGAGCACGGGCGGCCGCGCGGCTGGCCACGATGGCCGCGCCGCCCCCGCTGCACGCGGGCTGGGTGAGCACCACAGCAATCATTGCCGCAGCCGGACTGCTCTGCGGGGTAACCGGATTGGTGGTGTCACTGGGCGCGGTGGCCCTGGTGCACCGACTGCGCCGGGACCACCCTCGCGTGATACCCGCGCTCGCCGCGGGCGTTTTCGTCGTGGCCGCGGCCGGACTATCCAGCGGCCCATGGGCCTCGGGGTCGCCGTATGTCGGCTTCAACTGGTGGGTTCAGCTCCCCGCACTGGTCGCGATCAGCGTGGTGTTCGCATCCGCCGCCTGGCCCGATCGACGCTGCGAACGACGAGATTCATAGGCGCGCAACCACTGTCGGGCTGGCTCTTCGATGAAGCCGTAGCTGGCCGCGGCCACCGCCACGCTGAGCACCACGGTGATCGGCCAGATGAGCCAGAATGCGCCCGAGGCGAACCCGAACAGGGCGAAGACCACCGACAGCACCGCCAGGTGCCAGATGAAGATCGCGTAGGACCACCGCCCCAGCGCCTGCATGGGCGCCGACTCCAACCACCGCGATCGGCCCGGCGGGGCCAACACCAGCGGCGCCAACAACGCGAAACCCAGCAGCGCCCCCAGGACCATCTTGCCGACGAACGCCGACGAGGACACCGCGTCCAGACCTGTCGGTCCGGCCAGCGGCGTGCAGGCGGCCACATAGAGCACCAGCGCCACCGGCAGCATCACCCGACGATCCACCAGCAGCCGGTGAACACCGTTGGTGGGCCTGCTCACCCCATGCCAGATCACCGACAACTCGGCCAACACCATGCCCGCGACGAACCACGGCAGATGTCCGGGCAACCACCCGGTGGCCGAGACACCGGCGGTCAGCGGAAATCCGGCTGCGATGGGCGCCCAGACCAGACTGAGCAGCCCGACGCCCAGCAGCACCGGCACCCGCAGCCGCGCACGAGGACCCCGCAGACGCGCGAATCCCAGCGCCACGAACGGCAACACCGCATAGAAGGACACCTCGACGGCCAGACTCCACATCTGGGTCAGCCCACCGGTCAACGTGTAGGGCACGTAGATCTGCACCAGGAACAGGTTGGCCAGCCACACCTGCAGATCGGCCCCGCGGGCCACCGGCAACAGCGACAACACCACAACAACCACCACCACATACGCGGGCCAGATGCGTACCACGCGGTGACGGAAATAGCGGCGAATCGAGGCCGCCGCCGGTCCACCGCGGGCAGCCACCGCGTGCGGACGCCACAGCAAGAATCCCGAGAGCGCGAAGAACACGGCTACCGCCATGTCGAGACGACCGAGCACCGCACCCAGCGGGGAGCCGTCGACGAGGTTGGTTTGGAACGCCACGTGCGTGGTCAGCACCCCGAGCGCCGCCACCGCGCGGACGCCCTCCAGCGCGGGAAAGAATGCGCGTTGCGCTGCAGTCATGGGCCAAAACTACCCGGGCACGCCCGGGGCGAAACGTCGCGAACTGTTAGTCTCCCTGCGAAGGAGGCACCGGGCGGGCTACGTGCGCCCCAGGGTCTCGATCACGACGATCAAGGAGCGTACGC
The DNA here is from genome assembly GCF_018474015.1 of Williamsia sp. CHRR-6. GTDB lineage: Bacteria > Actinomycetota > Actinomycetes > Mycobacteriales > Mycobacteriaceae > Williamsia_A. Next base: position 70,765 of record NZ_JAHCSG010000004.1, read on the forward strand.
ACCATGGCCAGTGGCCGCCTGTCGGTGAAAGAACTCGTGGGGCCGGTGCTCATCTTCGTCGGAGCCCTGCTGTTGGTCGTGGCGATCGCGCTGCCGCTGTACCTGGTGGGTCAGCTGAAGAAGGCCCCGATGGACACCGACTACACCACGGTGTCGGCGGCGCAGCGAGTCGACGGAGTGGGCACCGATGCGTTGCCTGCGCAGATCCTCAACCCGTGTTCGCTGACGTCGGACAAGCCCGAGGTGTCCGACGCCGCGCTGACCCGTCAGCAGCGGGTGGTCGCCGTCAAGCCTGCTGGTTCGTCGAAGATCACCTACCAGGCCGGTACGTCGATCAAGATCGACAAGGTCGCGATCTCCGGTGAGACCGTCACCCCCAGCGCCGACGCCAGCGGCGGCGGCTGCCTGGGTTCGCTGTACTCGGCCACCAAGGATCGTGTGACCACCGACCGTACCTCCGGTGAGGCCAAGGTCAGCGGTGGCGGCAGCTCCGAGGTGCTCGTCGACTCCGCCGACAAGTCGATCACCATCCCCGACCGCAAGGGTCTGCAGTACCGCTTCCCCTTCGACGCCGAGAAGAAGTCGGGTTACCTGTACTTCGACCTGACCACCCGCACCTCGAGCCCCCTGAAGTTCGTCGACACCGCCGAGGTGAGTGGTGTGAAGGTCAACCACTACCGCGTGGAGGTACCCGAGGCCGACCTGGGCAACCAGCAAGGCGCCAACGGTCAGCCGTTGGCCGGGGCCACCCTGAGCAAGCCCGCCGCGTTCTTCGGTGGGTTCCCCGGCATCGACAAGGCACAGGCGTTGACCGCCAACCTGTTCCACAAGGGCACCTACGACCTGTACGTGGACCCCAAGACCGGCACCATCATCAACACCCGTGAGCGGATCGAGGAGTACTACAAGTTCTCCGGCATCAGCGACGACTCCCCCGCCGCCCTGCGTGACTACAAGCTGACCAAGCTCGACGTCACCTTTGCCTACGACCAGAAGACACAGGAGTCGCGCGCATCTGCCGCCAAGGATCAGCAGTCGCCGATCACCCTGTGGGGCCGCTGGTTGCCGATCCTGTTCGGCGTGCTGGGTCTGGTCGCCCTCATCGGCGGCATCGTGGTGCTGTTCCGCTCGCCGGCTACCGCCGGTGGCGGCGCCGACGACGACCCCTACTACCCGGTGGCCACCCCGGACGACGCCAATCGGTTCCGTGACGTGGGCGACGCACCGACCACCACCATCCCGAACCTCAGCAAGGACACCGGCGGAACCGAGGGCGGCTACGACGAGGACCCGACCCAGAACATCCCGCGTCAGGACTGGACCGACCCCGACAAGCGCTAGCGCACCTCGCTGAGGTGGTTCTGCTCGACGTAACCGTCCCCGACAAGTCGGCCGGCTCCCGCCTCGGCGGTGCGCCGCCGAAATGGTTCGACGGCAACGATGTGCTCGACAGTCATCACTACCTGTTGACCCTCGAGTCGGGTCTCACCGAGTGGCAGTGCGGGCGAGAGGCATCGGTGTTCGTCAGGCGGGACTTCGAGTTCGGCGCATCCGATGCAGCGCTCGAGTACCCGGACATCCCGATCCGAACCGTGTTGCATCCGCCTTCACCGCGCAGTTCGCGATCGCGCGGTCGTCACCCAGGGTTGGCGAGCATGGCGTTGACGGTTCGTGATCGCGAGGACGCCCAGGCACCGTTTCTCCGGGTGGGTGAGCCGCGCGTCCTCATCCAGAACGAGCCTTCCTACGCGAGCGCTGTCGAGGCCGACGGACACCGGTTCCTGTTTCAGCTCGACGAAGACGGCTGGCCGGTCCCGCCGTCGCCGGCGGGCGAGGTCGTCGACCAGTACTTGTTCGGATACGGCTCGGTGTACTTCTACGGTTCGCCGGGACCTCGTGGATGCATCGACGACGTCGTGGTCGGCTTCTTCGACTTCTAGGTGCCCTCCACGCCAGGCGAGACGCAAGCAGCGCCGGGTCGCAACGCGAGGGCCACGGTCAGGGTCGCCGAGACCGCCGCGGCACCGGCTGCGATCACCGCGAGGCCGGCCACCGAGTGCGCCAGGGTGAGCATCAGCAGCACCTCGACGACGACCACCACCCAGGCGACCACGGAGATATGGGTGCGGTGGCGTGCGATGGCGGCCAACAGCGCCACCTGCAGCACCGCCAGCGCGGCACCGGTGAGGGCGAACAGCCACAACAGTCCGGCCACCGGTCGGTAGTCCGGGCCGACGACGACCGGAACCAGCGGGCCCCCGATCAGCGCGGCCAGCGCGCTCGCCCCGCCCAACACCACGAGGACCGCGACCGATCGGCGCAGCGCTCGGGGCGAGCGTTGCGCATCGGCGAGGCGGGGGAACACCACCAGCGCGACGGCCTGCGGCAACCAGAACGCCACCTTGGTGGCGATGGTGCCCAGCGCGTACACCCCGGAGTCGTTGGCGCTCAACACTACTCGCGCCATCACCAGATCGATCGACGAAGCCACCACCAGCACCAGCTGCACCTGGGTGGCCTGCACCACCGACACCACCGACATCGCCGCCGACGCGCGCGCTTCCGATATGACGCCCCCGACCGATGTTGCGCCCCCGATTGCCCGCCACCCCACCACCGCGGCCGCCACCGCCGTACCCGTCGCCGAAGCCGCCAACGCACCGGCCGGCCCGGCGCCGGCCGCCAGCACCGCGATCGCCGGTATGGCCCGCACCATCCCGACCATGGCGATCACCCAGGCCAACGTGTGGAACTGGTTGTGGCCCTGCAGGATTCCCTGACCAACCGAGATGAGGACCAGCAGGGGCGCACATGTGAACGCTGCGAGGGTGGCCCAGAACCCGGTGTGCGCGATCGCCATCATCGGCCACAGCGCCACTGCGGCCATCACCGACACCACCGCTGCTGTCCGCAGGCCCAGCGCCACGATCACCCGCACCGGGGTACCGGTGACCATCTCTCGCGCGGCCACCGCCTGTAACGCCAGCGCAGGCACCCCGAGGATGAGGATGGACTGCAGCAGCACCGCGAACTCGCCGTACGCATCCGGCGCCAACCAGCGTGAGGCAGGCAGATGCACCAGGTAGGCGGCCACATTGGCCACCATCGACCCCACTGCGACCTGCCCGAGGGCGGTCAACGTGGATGACGTGCGTGCGGAGGTGACCATCGAGCATCGATGGTGTCAGAAGGTGGCGGTGACGGTGCCGCCAGGCATCCGACCGGCGTCTCGATGGCGCGGACCCTACGATTCGACCATGGCGTCCATGATCGCGGGGCACGACGACGAGACCGGCTCGAACGACGCCACCGCCGCAACCCCGCCGCGCGACACCCGCTGGTCGGCTGCGACGGGTCGCCGCGTGGGCCTCGGCGCGGTCTTCGCGGCGACCTTCCTGATGTCGACAGCGGTCCTGCTGCCCACGGTCACCGTCCCGACTCTGAAGAAGCTCCCCTCAGATCTGGACCGCAGCGCCAACCTCGAGGCCACCGACGCACAGGTCCTCGACATCCCGCGCTTGATCCGAGGGGATCTGCGACCCGACACCGGGGTGCCGTTGCGTCTGGACGCCCGAGTCACCACGGCCGAACCGACCGACGACCGCACGGTGACGTTCGTCGCCACCCAGCGCATGATCCGCACCGACCGCATCGGCGGAGAACGTGTGGTCAACGGTTTCGTCGACTGGGTGACCTTGGATCGTCGCTCGACCAAACCCGTCACCGGCGGCGTAGCACGCACCCAGTACACCGACGACCCTCCGGTGGACCTGCCGCGCAGTGGATATCAATACACGTTCCCATTCGACACGGGGAAACGGGACTACGACTACTACGACCCGGGCGCCCAGGTGAGCACCCCGGCGGTCTACCTCGATGATCGCCGCACCATCGGCGGGTTGCGGGTCTATCACTTCCGGCAGGTCATCCCGGTCCGCGACGTCTCCAGCCCGCAGCGGGCCGGCAGCCGATTGAAGATCCCGGTGGTCATCGCAGGGCGCACACGCGACGTGGACATGAACCTGTCCTACGGCGTCTCCCGCGAGATCTGGGTGGAACCGCGCACCGGGATCATGATGGACCGCACCGAGAACATCGACGTCCGCTATGTCGGAGGCGGGGTCTCGGTGCAGCTGATCAAGGCACGGCTGCACTACACCGAGAAGCAGGCCCGCGACCTACGGTCCACAGCGCAGGAGGCCACACTGCAGCTGGAGTTGGGACGCCGCTGGATCCCGATCGGCCTGGGTGCCCTGGGTCTGGCCTGCCTGATCGGTGGGGGCGTAGTGCTGCGCCGCCCGCGCTGAGCGTCTGCACCAACCGCAGCGTCGCGACCGGCCTGAGCGTCACCTAGGGTCGACACCCATGACCCGCCGTCGTGAGCTGCTCGGGCTGACGGCCATCAGTGTGGGTACCGCCCTCGCCGTCACCGCCCCGCTGCTCGGCGGCGGCTACCTGCTCTACCGCGACGCGGTGTCCACCCCCCGCAGCTACATCACCGACACCGCGTTGGGTATCACCGACTCCCCCGCCCGCGCGGTGCCGCAGGACTGGGTGATCGCGTTGGCCAGCGCAGTTGTCGACGGTGGTGTGGTTGTCGCCGGGTTGACGCTGGCGGCGCTGGTGCTGGCCGGCGTGGGGGCGGGCTGCCTGGCTCGGGTGGTACTGCCTGGGTCGGGGTGGGCGGGCTCGTACGCGGCGGCCATCCTGGCGATCTGGAATCCCTTTGTCGCCGAACGCCTGTTGCAGGGTCAGTGGAGCCTGCTGATCGGCTACGCCGCCCTGTGCCCGATCATCCTGGCCGCCATGGGTTTTCGTCGTAGACCGGGTGTGGTGACCGGCGGGGCCGTGTTGGGGTGGGCGGCGGTGGCCGCGTTCACTCCCACTGGCGGTCTGCTGGCGGTGCTCACGGTGTTGGCGGTGGCAGTGATCCCGCTGCTGCGGGCTCACCGATTCACCGACAGCGCAACAGCTTTCGCACTCGCAGCGATCGTCAACCTGCCGTGGGTGGTGGCCTCGGCTGTCTCGTCGGCGGCACTGACATCCGATGGCGGGGCGGTGGATGCCTTCGCCGCCCGAGCCGAACCGGCGCTGGGCACGCTGGGCACTCTGGCCGGCCTGGGCGGTATCTGGAACGCCGACGCGGTACCGGGCACCCGCACCACCGGGTGGGCCCTGGTGGCCACTGGATGCCTGCTGGCGGTGGTGGCGGTGGGTGCTCCAGGTTTGTGGCGGCGGCGGCATCGTCTACCGGTGGTGGTGGAAACTGCCACGCTGGCAGTGACGGCGCTGCTCGTGATCGCATTGGCCGCCACCGGTCCGGGTCGAATCGTGCTGCGTGCGCTGATCGAGGTGGCGCCCGGTGCCGGCCTGCTACGTGACACCAGCAAGTTCGTGGCGCTGGCGGTTCCGGCCTACGCCTTGGCTGCGGCTGCGGCGGTCGGGGTGCTGGGACAGTTCGTCCCGCGCGGGTTGGGGCTGATCGGGGTGGCCGCGCTGGTGGTACTGCCGCTGCCCGATCTCGCGGGGCTCGGCGGCACAGTGCACACGGTCAGCTATCCCCGCGACTTCGACGCCGTCGCCCGCATCGTCAGCGCCGACGACGGGGACATGCTGGTGCTGCCGCCGGGCATCAACCGGCGGTTCGCGTTCACCGACGGGGTGGTGTCGCTGGATCCGACACCCCGGCTGGTTCGAGCATCAGTGCTGCTCGACGGCGGGCTGCGAGTGAACGGTCGCGTCATCGACGCGCCGGGCGACCGCTCGCGGGCCACCCTGGCGACCCGCGCGGCCACCGCGCCCGCGCCCGGTCGCGCGCTGGCCGCCCTCGGGGTGGGGTGGGTGGTGTGGGAACGCAGCACCTCCGCGCGTCCCACCGGCTTGCCGATCGCCTACCGGGGCACCGATCTCGAGCTGTACCGCGTGCCCGACGCCGCCGATCGCGGCGCTGGATCGGCCGCACGGGTGGCTGCGTGGGCGGCGCATCTGGCGTGGCTGGCGATGCTGGTGGCCGGCGCTGGGTGCGGTGTGCTCAGGGCGCGACGGGTTGCGCCGGTGCCGCCGAGCAGTCGCTGACCGGTCGGGCACACACCTGGTTCACCACGTCGAGCACCACGTCGGTGGTAGCCGCCCACGAATACCGGGCCGCCCGCCGCTGCGCCGCCCGCCCCAGTTCACGTCGATGCTCGGCGTCGAGCAGCAATTGTTCTGCGCTGCGAGTCATGTCGTCGTTGTCGTGCGCCAGCAGCCCGGTCACCCGATCGACGATGGAGTCGGTGAGACCCCGTGAGGCGTGGTAGCCGATGGTGGGCACCCCATGTTGGGCGGCTTCGATGACCGCGAGACCCCAGCCCTCGGTGCGCGACGGCATCAGGTGCACATCACAACCGGCGATGATCTGGTGTTTGCGAACCTCATCGACGTGCCCATGAAAGGTGACGTGCGGAACCACATCCAGCTCGGTGAGCATGGCGCGCAAGCGATCTCGCCACCAGCCGTCGCCGACCACGTGCAGGTGCACGTCGTGGCCGCGACGACGCAACGTGGCCAACGTGGTGATCGCGTCCTCGATCTGTTTGTGCGGCACCAGCCGCGACACCACGCACAATCGCAGTCCCGGCGCACCGGCCAACCCGAGCGGCCCCGGCAGCACGGGGATGGGATCGATGCCGTTGCGGGCCACAGTGATCCGTTCGCCTTCCACACCCAGCGCGCGCAGGTCGGCGGCCGAGGGATCGGAGACGGTGAGGTAGCGGTTGCGGCGGTGCGCGCGCGGGGACACCGTCGACTCCAGGAACCACCCGATGCGGCCCAACAGCCGACCGGCCACCGGCCACTGCGCTCGGTGGCAGTGATGCACCAACAGCACCGTCGGCGCGTCGGCCACGAGCGTGGCGAAGAACGGGATGCCGTTCTGGGTGTCGATGACGGCATCGAAGCGGCGCCCGGCCAGCGGGCCGCGACCGAGTCGTCCGGCGGCGATGGCAAGCAGCGCGCGCGGGTACACCGACAGCCGACCGCCGCCGCGGCTGACGAACATTCCGTCGACGGTCTCGCTGCGCGGCGCGCCTGGGTAGGACGCGGTGCGGTAGGTGACCGCTACGCCGCGGCGGGCCAGCTCAGCGCCCACCCGTTCCAAGTAACGCTCGCTGCCCCCACCCTGGGGGTGCCCGCTGTCCCGCCAGCACAGCAGCAACACCTCGCGGGGTGCGGGCTGCGGATTCACCCCGAGAGGGTATCCCGCAGCGCCGGCGAGTCACCGCAGTAGGGTGCAGCGGTGCCGTCCTCGATCCCCCAGCACGGTGCCGCGCGTTTCGCCCACCGGGCCACTCTGCGTCGGGCGGCGGGCCTGCTGAACGATTTCCGCTATGAGCAACCCGACCCGGACCGCTTCTACTCGGCGTTGGCGCGTGACTCGGTGGAGTTGATCGGCGACCTCTACCCCGGCGACCTGGCCGGCGCGGTGATCCTCGACGTGGGTGGCGGCCCCGGTTACTTCGCCGAGGGGTTCCGGGAGCGGGGCGCGCACTACGTATCGGTGGAACCCGACCCGGACGAGATGCACGCCGCCGCACTGCCGCACCGGGCCACGGTGCGGGCCTCTGGGATGGCGTTGCCGTTTGCCGACGGATCAGTCGACGTCGCGTTCTCGTCGAATGTCGTTGAGCACGTGCGTGATCCATGGCAGATGGGCTCAGAGATGATCCGAGTGACCCGGCCCGGCGGCGTGGCGGTCATCAGCTACACCCTCTGGTACGGACCGTTCGGTGGCCACGAGATGGGGTTGTGGCACTACCTCGGTGGGGCGCGCGCTGCTCGCCGCTACACCCGCATACATGGCCATCCACCCAAAAACCTCTACGGCACCAGCCTGTTCAAGGTGACCGCCACCGACGGATTACGTTGGGCTCGTTCAGTTCCCGCCACCGATGCGCGACTGGTCGCCGCGTTCCCGCGGTACCTGCCGCGCTGGATGTGGTGGGTGATGCGGGTGCCGATCCTGCGAGAACTGTTGGGCAGCAACCTGGTCTTGGTATTCACCCGCTCACACCATTGAGCAGTCGGGCCGGTGGCGATCAAAGGAAATATCTGAACGATATCAAGGGTCAACTACTGTAGGACCGTGGTGCTCCGCTTCTGTACTGATATCAGCCCGGCCGATTGGATCGTGAAGGCATCTATCGCGTGGGAGGATTTGGTGACCCTCGGTCCACCCGGGTTCGAGTGCTACTTGACGGTCCTCCCCGAGCCAGGACCCGATGCCCTGGATCAGGCGGACATTGTCGCGGCCATCTGCAACGCACTTTGCTCGCAGACACAGCGATCTGCGCCTCTCTATTTCTGCCTGTGGGACGGATGGCCCGGCCTGGTCGCACCCGAACCAGGAGGTGCGAGGATCACTGTTTCGCATAGGAGATATCACCTCTTCAGGGGGGATATTCACGATATCGGCCGTTGGCAAACGAAGCGCGGGTACTGTCCGCCTGCCGCGTTCACCTGGCCTGAAGACAAATCGTGGGTTGTGACTAGCGACGTAGATCAGCCCGGGGTGGGGGTCGCTGGCAGGAGAAGGTCACTCCAAGCTTTACAGCCGCACGGAACCACAGTGCAAACAGTGCGGCAAACGGAGCGATAAAGGAGAGGGTGTGGCGAGCCGCCGTACGGGACGAACGAACTACTTGCATCTGGGCAGTCACGCAAAGTGTGATCCCAAATTCGCTGACCTCACCGTCGGCGTCGACCCGCTCGAAATCGCGCAACGCGGTCAGGCCCACTGAGATATACCGCAACGCCTGCGCATGCACCCCCGATCAATCTTCTTCGGCACAACTTCATCCTTCCTGACTCAGAAAGACGCGGCATCAAACCTGGGGTGATTCACCGCAGACCGCAGACCGCAGACCGCAGACCCAGTTTCACGCCAACCACTTTCAGTCGTACCCCCAACCAATCCCCCCGCCGAACCGTACACACCACCAGCAGACACCACCGGCCAAAGACCGCAATGTCGTCGTAAATAGGTGCTTTGCTATGTGAATCCAGGTGTGGACTTCACGGTCGCCGACAGCTGTGCGCCAACGAGTTGGTTCCGGATGAACCGACGCCGCCCACGTTCATCCGGACCTCACCCACCGGAACACCCCGTTTTCCCACGTCAGAGCTGGTTCTTCGATGATTGTCATACCCGTGTCGTAGCGTGCCGGGTATGGCTGGTGGGGGGTGGTCGGGGGTGTCGCGGGAGGCGATGGGGTTGCTTGCTGATCCCACCGCCGCCTCTGATGCTGGGCTGCTGTCTGAGATGCGGCATGCCACGGCCGGGCAGGCGTTTCTGGAATGGCTACGCCTATCCCGCGCAGCCGAGTTGCATGCCCGTCGGGTTGCTCCGACCGCCGAGTCTGATACCCGCCGCTACGACGGGTTCGTGCAGTGCGCCACCTCAATCGCAGCGGTCCACAACATGTCCCAAACCGCCGGGGAACGCCTACTCGACACCGCAGTCACCATGGCCACCCGCCTACCGAAGGTCGGGGCATGTTTGCGGGATGGGCTGATTTCGGGCCGCGACCTCCGTACCATCATCACGCGCACCGACCTGATCACCGACCCCGACACCCACGCGTTGATCGACACCGACATCGCGACCGCCCTGCACCGGCGGGGGTCGTGGTCGACGGCTCGGCTACGGGACATGGTCGATCGGATCGTCTACCGCTACGACTCCTACGCCGTCCGGGAACGCCGCAAACAAGCCCTATCCGAACGTGGGTTTTGGTGTGATCCGCGCCCCGACGGCATGGCCGAGGTCTCAGCGACCATGACCGCCGAAGCAGCCATCGCGATGGCCCGCCGTATCGACGCCCTCGCCCGCGCCGTCTGTAGCCGCGACGACCGGTCGTTGGCGGCGCGGCGTAGTGACGCCCTGTTCTGCCTCACCATGGGAGTCGCCTGGGAATGCAGCTGCAACCAACCCGACTGCACGGCACCCGTTGTCCCCGACGCTGAGGCCGTCACCCGCCGTGACATTCCCGCGACCGCCACCTCCCTGGTCGTGCACGTGGTGTGTGATTTGGAAACCGCCGCTGGCGACGGGGAAACACCGGCATTCATCGACGGCTACGGCGTCATCTCCGCACCCCACCTCACCGACCTACTGACCCGTCCCGGAACGTCGATCCGCCCGGTCGGCGGATCCGACACACCACTCCCGCCACACCTGCCGTCAGACCCCTACCGGCCCTCGACCGCCCTGGACACCATCCTGCGGACCCGTGACCTGTACTGCACCTGGCCCGGCTGCAACCTACGGGCCTGGACCGCTGATCTCGACCACGTCACCGAATACGACCACCACGACCCCGCTGCCGGTGGACAGACCTGCTACCGCGACATGAACACCAAATGCCGCTTCCACCACGGCATCAAAACATTCACCACCTTCCTCGACGACCAAACCGTCACCCACGGCATCACCACACAAACCATCACCACCCCCGAAGGGATCACCCTGGCCGGGCCCGCCTTCACCGGCGACGACCTGTTCCCCGGCCTATCCGACATCACCTTCACCCACCCCGCCCACGCCCCACCCACCACGCCCGCCCCACCAACCGCGGCCACACCAGACGAACCCACCAGACGACAACCACGCCTGGCAGACAAACACGCCCGCCGCCGCACCGAACGCCACCACAACCGCACCACCAACGGCGCCGACGACCCACCACCCTTCTAAAGGTCAGCAGGTCGCGATCTCAGCCGCCGGAGCAGTTGAGCAGGCCGCCGGTGGCGGTGGAGGTGGCGATCACCGAGCCGTCTTTGGTGATGGTGCAGGTGACCTTGCCAGAGATGACCAGCGCACCCAGCGACGGCGCAGCGTCTACCGTGACCGCCACCGACCACGGGGGCGTGATGAGACTGGCCGAGAACTTCGATTGGCTGCCGACGGTGTAGGTGACGCCGAGCACCTTGCCGTCACCGGTCAGCGAGTACAGCACCTGGCCGGGACCTGCGGTGGCCGTGGGCGAGTCGCTGCTCGGCGGCGCCGACGTGGTGGTCGGCTCCGTGGTGGTGGTTTGCGTGGTGGTGGTGTTGGTCTGCGACCCCGCCGGCCCGGCCACCGGGGCGTCATTGTTGCTTCCACCGCCGTTGTCGCTGTTGTTGATCAGGAACACCGCACTCACCCCGATCACCGCGATCAGCAGCAACGCCACCGCCCCCACCAACCACAACGTGCGGTTGCCGTTGTTCTTCGGTTCCGCTTGCGGCGCATCGGGATACGCATTCTGCTGGGTATAGGCGGTGGCCGGATACACCCCGGTCGGATCGACCGGCTCAAACGCCCGAGTCGGCGGGTGCGAGGGCTGCGGATACGACTGGGGGTCCACCCGACGCCACTGTTCGTCGCCAGGGATCCGATCGGTCGGATCGTCTGGGCCACCGGGTCTACGTGGTTCAGACACCCGAGATCGCCTCCAACGGATTGGTTTTCGCCGCGCGCGACGCCGGCCACAAGGCAGCCACCACACCGACCGCGGCCGCGGCCACCAGTGTGATTCCGATCAACGAGTACGGCAGCACCGCGGTGGTGATGCCCAAACTACGGAAGGTGCGCACCACGGCGATACCGATCACGCTGCCCATGATCACCCCGAGGACGGCACCGAAGATGGCGATCAACACCGACTCCACATAGATGGTGCGACGCAACTGAACTCGCGCCATCCCGATGGCACGCAGCATGCCGATCTCGCGGGTCCGCTCGATCACCGACAGCGCCAACGTGTTGACGATGCCGAGCACCGCGATGACCAACGCCAGCCCCAACATGCCGTAGAGGGTGGCCAACATCTGGTTGATCTGCGAACTCGACTGACCGATGAACCCCTGCTTGTCCAAGATCTGCACGGTGAGGAAATTCTTTGTCGCCGTGTTCAACTCATCCTTCAGCGTCGACACCGGGACTCCGGGTTTGGCCTTCACCAGGATCACCACGTCGGATCGAAAAGCCGCCGGCACCAACGTCTCGTAGGCCCCAGATCCCAGCTGCCAGTCGCCCAGCACCTGCGAGTCCTTGTACACGCCGGTCACCCGGACCTGCGCGGTGGTGCCGGAGAAACTGGTGAACGTCAACGTCTTTCCCACCTCCCAGCCCTTGGACGAGCGGGTCTGCTCCGAGACGATGATGCCGTCGGCGGGGATGTCGCTGGACCCCTCGACCATCTTTATGGGCGCCACCTGCGCAAGTGACCCGGTGGGGGCCAGCCCCGTCACCTGCTTGTCGTCCACCTTGGCCGCCACCCCACGAAACGCCACCGCGGTGCCCACGTCGGGTGCCTGGGTTGCTGCGGTGACCACCGAGGTGGGCAGCGACGACCCCTGATCGGAGTTGGAGATGACCAGATCGGCGGTGATGTTCTTCTTCACCTGATCGTCGATCGACCCCTTGAGGCTGGACCCGAAGGTGCCGACCACGGCGACCAGCATCAACCCGAGCGTCAACGCGAACGCGGTGGCCGCGGTGCGCCGCGGGTTGCGAACGGCGTTGGTACGCGCCAACTGTCCCAGCTTGCCGAATGGTCGACCGATCACCTTGCCCAGCGCGTCGATGAACGGCCGCGACATGGCGGGGGCGGCGAGCACCACCGCCAGGATCAGCAGAACCGCACCGCCACCGACGGTCGCCGCGTAGGACGCCCCCTGACCGGAGGTACCGATCCCGATGACGGTCAGCCCGATGACCGCGAGCACCGCACCGGCGATGGTGCGGCCTTTCAGCGACGGCGCGCCGTCGGTCGCGCTCTCCCGCATCGCCTCCACCGGCGACACCTTCGACGCCCGCCGCGCCGGCGCGTACGCCGACACCATCGTCACCACCACACCCACCAGCAGACAACTGATCACCGCGTTCGGGGTGATCTGCAACGGAGCTGAGGGCAATCCGGAGTTGGCGGTGGTGACGGCCTTGAGGATGGCTGCCAGACCCACCCCGACACCCAAGCCCACGACGCCACCGAGCAGACCGACGATGAACGCCTCCAGTAGCACCGAGCGGGTGATCTGGGTACGGGCAGCGCCGATGGCACGCAGCAGCGCGAGTTCACGCACCCGCTGGGCGATGATCATCGCGAACGTGTTGTAGATGATGAACGTGCCGACGATGAGTCCGATCGCGGCGAACGCCAACAGGATGTAGTTGAAGACGGTGAGGAACTGGTTGACGCGGTCCTTCTCCTCGGTACGCACCTGCGCGCCGGTCTGTACCTTGTACCCCGACCCCAGCGCACCCTTGACGCGCGAGGTGAGCTGCGCGGCCGTCACCCCGGGTACCGCCGACATCTCGATGTTGGCCGCGCGCGACCCGTCGGAGAGCAACTTCGGTGCCACCGACGGCGCGAACTGCACGTTGACGTAGCCGCCGGTGTCTTGCGGGAGGATCAAGATCCCCACCACGCGCACGGTCTGCGGCTTACCGTCACCCCGGCTGAACGCCAACTTGGTGGTCGACCCGATGCTCAGCTTGGCGCGGTCGGCGGCGCTGCGGTTGATGACCACCTCGTCGGCGGCCACCGGTGCCCGACTGCCCGGGGTCAGTTTGTCCTCTGTGCTCGACAGGGCGTCGGCGGGCGGGGTGAAGGCCGAGCCGATGCTGGGTGCACCGCCGGTTTGCAACGCCGACCCGTCGGCCTTGGCGATGGTGACCGTGGCGGTGTAGCGGGGCACGATCTTGGCGATGCCCAACTCGGCTTTGCGAGCTGTGAGTTGTTGCAACACAGCGGCATCCACACCGGTCGACTGCCGATCCGATGGACTGACCCGCGCGTCGACGCCCAGCGCCACGCCGTCGAAGATCCGGTTGAACCCCTCGGAGATGGTGGCGGTGAAGGTGAACGACGCGGCCACGAACGACGAACCCAGCACCACCGACAACACGGTGAGGACCAGTCGGACCTTGTGCGCGGCGAGGTTACGCAACGACACCCGACGCATGGCCGATGAGGCCATCAGGACTGGCCCTGACCGGTCGATCCCGCGGTGCGGGCCGGGTCGTCGAGGTCTTTCATGTAGGCGAAGACGTCGTCGGCCGTGGGGTTCTGCAACTCGTGCACGATGCGGCCGTCGGCCAGGAAGACCACCCGATCAGCCCAGCTGGCCGCGCGCGGGTCGTGGGTGACGATGACGACGGTCTGACCGAACTCGTCGACCGCCGCGCGCAGGATGCCCAGCACCTCCCCCGAGGAACGGGAGTCGAGGTTGCCGGTCGGCTCGTCGCCGAAGATGATCTGCGGTCGACCCACCAGCGCGCGGGCACACGCGACGCGCTGCTGCTGACCGCCGGAGAGTTCGCTGGGTCGGTGATCCAGGCGCGGCGCCAGACCCAGCCGGTTGACGACGGCGTCGAACCACTCGGGATCGGGGGTGGTGCCTGCGATGTCCAGCGGCAGGGTGATGTTCTCGCGCGCGGTCAACGTGGGCACCAGGTTGTAGGACTGGAAGACGAAACCGATGCGGTCGCGCCGCAACCGGGTCATCGCCTTGTCGTCGAGGGTGGTCAGGTCGACATCACCGATGCGGATGGTGCCGCTGCTGGCGGCGTCGAGGCCGGCCAGGCAGTGCATCAGGGTGGACTTGCCCGACCCCGACGGCCCCATGATGGCGGTGAACTCGCCGGCAGCGAACGACGCCGACACCTCACGCAGGGCGTGGACGGTGGTGTCGCCGGAGCCGTAGACCTTGCTGACGTCGATCGCCTGCGCGGCGATCGAGGTGGGGGCCGCATGGCGCGAGGTCGGTGGAGCGGGCGGAGTTGGGCTCATTCGACCGATCATCCCTGCCCAACGGACAAACTTCACCCTCCGGGGGTATGAACTTCGTCTAGAAACGCAGCGCCAAGAGATGGATTTTCGTGTGTTGCGCAGGGTTGTTGAAGTTGTCGTCGCTGATCAGCACCAGCGAACGCCGCTTGCCCTCCAACATCGGACCGAACGTCATGCCCTCGACGTTGTCCGGGCGCAGCAGCATCAGCGGTGCGAAGTCGAACACCAACCGTTTGGCCATCGGCGTCTCCCGACCCGACAACGTGTCGACCCCGTTGACGTTGGTGGCACCCCGGGTGGTGGCGATGTAGATCTTCACGCTGTTGCGGCGGGTGGCCGGGTCGTAACCGCGCTCCAGGACCAGGAACTCGGTTGCGTTGACCGCCAACACTTCTGACACCCCGTTGTCGGTTCCCTTGCTCGCGCGCGGCGACAGCGGGTCGGTGCGGTACACGTACTGGCTGGTGCCCTTGGCCCCGGTTATCAGCAGCCGCGACCGGGTGCCTGCTGCCGTGGTGGGTCCACCGCCATCCTGCTTGAGGGCCCACTCGGTCATCGCGACCACCGAGCCACCCGGGGTGACACTGAGGCCTTCGAGACCACGGTTGCTGTCGAGGCCGTGGCGGGGACCGGGGGTGAACGCTCGTGGAAGCCCGATTTCGCGGACGTAGAGGCCCAGCGGGGTGATCTGGCGGATGAACGGGCGTGCGCCCTCGCTGGAGACGATGAGGTCGCCCCCGATGCGGCGGATGCCCTCGAGGTCCATCTGCCCGGGCAGCAGCGGCAGGTTACCGCTGGACAGGACGGTGCCGCCGCCGTTGAAGGCCGGGATGGCGGAGGCGAACGTGCCCTGCGGGGTGATGGGCAGACCGAACCGGTAGAACCGCGCCGGACCGTAGTCGCCCTTGTCGTCGCTGACCGCGACGTAGTTGCCGCCGCCGACGTTGTCGATACCCGAGATGCCGCCGAACCGCAGCGGGGTGGGGATGATCCCGTCGGGGACCACCATCGTGGCGGTGTAGCGCGCAGACACCGGGATCGGTGCCGGACTGGGCGCCGCACCGGCCGGGGCGAGCGCGACGAACCCGGACACGGCCAGCGAACCGACTGCCGCCCCGACCACAAGGCGACGCCCGGCGAAGTTTCGGAAAACCATGGTTGCCGATGCTACCCGGGCATCTCCGAATGCTCAGCCCAGACGCTGTTTGAGGGCAGCGAACTCGTCGGCGATGCCGGTGGGCAACTTCTCGCCCACGAACTCGAACCACTCCTCGATCGAGGGGATCTCCTTGCGCCACTCGTCGGTGTTCACAGACAGCGCCTCGGCGACGTCGTCGACGTTCACATCGAGCCCTTCGAGGTCGAGTGCCTCAGGGGTGGCCACCACACCGACCGGGGTCTCGACCCCGGCGGCGGTGCCCTCGATGCGTTCGACGATCCACTTGAGCACGCGGCTGTTCTCGCCGAACCCGGGCCACAGGAAACGCTTGTCGGCGCCGCGACGGAACCAGTTGACGTAGAACACCTTCGGCAGTTTCGACTCGTCGGCCGACTTACCCAGCGAGATCCAGTGCTGCAGGTAGTCGCCCACGTTGTAGCCGAGGAACGGCAGCATCGCCATCGGGTCGCGGCGGATGTCGCCGACGGTGCCCTCGGCGGCGGCGGTCTGCTCCGAGCCCACGGTGGCACCCATGAACACACCGTGCTGCCAGCTGCGGGCCTCGGTGACCAGCGGGACGGTGGTCTTGCGGCGACCGCCGAACAGGATGGCCGAGATGGGCACGCCCTGGGGGTCATCCCACTCCGGCGCCATGATCGGGCACTGGCTCATCGGGGTGCAGTAGCGCGAGTTGGGGTGCGCGGCCGGGGTGTCGGAGTCCGGGGTCCAGTCGTTGCCCTGCCAGTCGATGAGGTGATCGTGCTCGCCCTCGAGGCCCTCCCACCAGATGTCGCCGTCGTCGGTGAGCGCCACGTTGGTGTACATCGTGTTGCCGGCCTCGATGGTGCGCATCGCGTTCGGGTTGGACGACCAGTTGGTGCCCGGCGCCACGCCGAAGAACCCGAACTCGGGGTTCACCGCGTACAGGCGACCGTCGGCGCCGAACCGCATCCAGGCGATGTCGTCGCCAAGGGTCTCGGCACGCCAGCCGGGGATGGTCGGCTGGATCATTGCCAGGTTGGTCTTGCCGCAGGCGCTGGGGAAGGCTGCGGCGATGTAGTAGGCCTTGTCCTCGGGGGAGATCAGCTTGAGGATCAACATGTGCTCGGCCAGCCAGCCCTCGTCGTGGGCCATCGCCGAGGCGATGCGCAGCGAGTAGCACTTCTTGCCCAGCAGCGCGTTGCCGCCGTACCCCGAACCGTAGGACCAGATCTCACGATCCTCGGGGAAGTGGGTGATGTATTTGGTCTCGTTGCACGGCCACGGCACGTCGGCCTGACCGGGAGCCAGGGGCGCACCCAAAGAGTGCAGCGCCTTGACGAAGAACCCGTCGGTGCCCAGCAGCTCGAGCACCTCGGGGCCCACGCGGGTCATGATGCGCATCGACAGCACCACGTATTCCGAGTCGGTCAGCTCCACCCCCAGCTTCGGGTCCTCGGCGCCGAGCGGACCCATGCAGAACGGGATGACATACATGGTGCGACCGCGCATGCAGCCGCGGTACAGCTCGGTCATGGTCGCGCGCATCTCGGTGGGATCGACCCAGTTGTTGGTCGGTCCGGCGTCGACCTCGTTCTTCGAGCAGATGTAAGTGCGTGACTCGACGCGGGCGACGTCGGCGGGGTCGGAGGTGGCGAGGTAGGAGTTGGGCTTCTTGTCCTCGTCGAGCTTGCGGATGGTGCCGGCCGCCTCGAGCTGGGCGGTCAGGCGCGCCCACTCCTCGTCGCTGCCGTCGGACCAGACGACCTGCTCGGGCTGGGTCAGTTCGGCGACCTCGGCGACCCACGCGAGCAGGCCTGCATGCGAGGTGGGGGCGAGTTCGGGATCCAGCCCGGGAATGGTTGCTGAGGTCATGGGTGGTCTCCTCCAGATGGCCGTCCGCACGGGCGGTACGCACTCTCCACCCGGTATTGCGCCACGGTACTGCGTCGGTATCGCCCGAAGCCAACCAGGTGACCGATCGCACGCTCGGTCGCTGGATCGGAGATGGCTGGGGTCAGTCGAGGCGGCCGGTGGAGGTGCGCTGCCACTGCCCGGTATGGGTGTCCAGACGCCGCGACTCATAGGCACCGTCGCTGTGGACCTCAGTGATCGCGTCGACCTGGCCGTCGTGGTCGGTGTCGGTGTAGACCGTCATCCCGCCATGTGCGCCCATCTGGGTCAGCGAGTCGGCGATGCCGTCGTTGTCGGTGTCGACCTGCGCCGGGCCCAGGTCCCAGATGCGATCGCCCTCCGACACCCACAGGTGATCATGTGGGTTGGTGGCGCCCGGACTGACGGCCGAGACCATGTGCAGGTCGTCGTCGTGGCCCAGCCCGGGGTCGTCGGTGTGCGCGCTGTGATCGGGCAGGTCGAACGGTGAGTTGATGTCCACGATGCGGATCGGCCTCCTGCTGGTGGGTGTCTGCTGTGGTGGCTACCGGTTGGGTGCTGCTATCTGTTGGACGCTGCGGCGCCCGATCCGGTTCCCGTGGGATTTCGGCCCCGCACCTTCGCGTCGATCGCGGCGATGTCGTCACCGATCATCCTCGACCGGCGCTCGTAGTGCCGCATGATCTGACCACCGATCGCGGCGTCGGCTGCGGTGATCTGACCGTTGAGGTCGTGGTCGACACCCACGCGGGCCTCGGCCAGCGCCTCCCCGGTCCACACCCGCAGCTGCTCGCGCACCGCCGATATACGACGCACCCGCATCACCGAGACCGCCAACACCACCCCGACCATCAGCGCCAACGGCATGGCGATCCACTGCAGGGTCTGCACGTGTTCCAGCGGCGCCACCACCAGCCGCCCCGCAGCCAACCCCAGCGAGGCACCGAAGATGATGACGCCGGCGTCCTCGATGCCGCGTCGCCGCACCGCGTGTGGCCGCAACGCCAGCGGGGGCAGGTCGGCGACGGTGGGGGTCGGTCGGGCCGGTTCGATGCCCAGCAACGCGGCCGCCCGCACCCGATCGACCTCGTCGGTGACGGTGACGGTGAGCCGATCGCGTAGGGCCTGCACCGATGCGCGCACCCATTCGGTGTAGTCGTCGATCCCGCGAGAGTCGATGCCCACCAACGCCTCTCGCGCCGTGGTGTTGATTGCCCTGATCCCCGCACCCAGGTCGATGCCGGCCCGGGCGCGCACGGTGGTCAACCCGCCACGCACCGCAGCCAACCGATCGGACCGCCCACGGTCACGCATCCGCACCAACCGGGCGCGGGTCTGCGCCAAGCCGTCGGCGTCGGGCGCGCTGGAAACCGTCGGGGCTGGTGGCGCCGGCATCGACGGTGTCGGGGCTGGTGTCGGGGCTGGGGCTCGTGTCGACGCAGGTGTGGGCTGCGGCTGTGGGCGGGCGTTTTCGGTGATCCACTCGGCGAGGTCCTCGAGTCCGGACTCGTCCACCGCGCCGGCCAGCGCCGCTGCCGCCGACACCGCGAACATCGGCAGCTCACCGCGCGGATCGAGCACCTTGCGGCTGGCCTTGGCGTTGGTGGGCCAGTCCCAGAACGCGTCGACCTTGCTGCACACCACCCCCACCGAGGCCACCCGGGCACGCAGGATGTCCAGCATCGCCCGCTCCTCATCGCCCACGATCGACGACGGGTCGATGACCAACAGCGCCACCGCAGCCTTGCCCAGATCGTCGACGGTGGCCAGCTCGGCGCCGTCGGTCAACGGCAGCCCACCCAACCGCAGAGCGGGATCGACCAGCCCGATCCCCTCGACCAGAGTGCGCACCCCCGATCGGCCCACCCCGGTCACCAACACCGGCCCGGTGGTCATGCGCTCACCAGCGACTGTTCGATCTCCTCGCGCACCGCGGCGCGGGTGTCCGGGTCGTGCTCGCCGACGCCGAGCAGCGCGTCGAGGCGGGCCAGCCGAGCGGTGCGGACCGCCGGGGTCATCGACGCGATCTGCGGTCGCAGATCGTCTACGCCGCCCAGCTGGGCCACCGCCGCGCTGAGCGCGACCCGCTCGAGGTCGGTGCCACGCTCGGCCGCATCGTGCATCAGATCCAGCGCGGTGCTGATGCCGAACTGGTCGAGACGACGCAGCATACCGGTACGCAGCGCCGCCTCCTCACGACCACCGGTGATGAACTCCGCGGCCATCGACGGCACGTCCTCACCGTCACGCAGCATCTGCGTCAGCAGGTCGAACTCGTCGTCGGCGATGTCGGCGCAGGCCAGCAGAGGCATGATCGCGGTCACCGGCCGACCCAGAGCCTGCGACATCTCCGCCGCGGTCTGCTGGGCCAGCTCGAAAGATCCCAGAGTGTCGGCCTTGCCCAGCACCACCACGCTGCGATCGGTGGGCAGCGCAGCGATCAGCTCCCGGTCGACCCGCCGCGGCCAGCCCACCACCACGTGGACCCAGATGTCGGCGTCGCTGTCATCATCGCCGGGACCGATCGGCGTCAACGCCAACCGAACCCGCAGTGCGCGCGCCACGGTGTCGCGTCCGGTACCCGGGCGACCCCGCACCGCGACCCGAACCGGTCCGGTGAAATCTCGGCGCAGTCGGGCACGCTCGACCGGTGAGGTCAGGTCGAGCTCCATGCGTCGATCCCCTTCCGAATAGTCGCTCGCATTGGGTCATACGCGACAGATGCGCCACCATGGCAGGGTGAACGACTCCCTGCTGCCCACGCCGAGCACTCCGTCCGAGCGGGCCCGGCTGTACCCGAGGGTGACCAGCTTCCGTTCGCGACGCGGCTCGCTGACACCGGCTCAGCAGCGCAACTGGGAGTCATTGTGGCCGATCGTCGGGCGTGATGCCACGACGCCCACCACCGAACCGCCCACCACCGCACCGCCCACCACCGAACCGACCAGAGGCGACACCGGCGCTGCCCGCATCGACACGAGCGCCTGGTTCGGTCGCACCGCACCACTGATTCTGGAGATCGGCAGCGGCACCGGCACCTCCACTGCGGCGATGGCCACCCGCGAGCCGGAGTTCGACGTGATCGCCGTCGAGGTCTACCGGCCGGGCATCGCTCAGCTGGTGGGTTTCATCGCACGCGAGGACATCACCAACATCCGGATCGTGCGCGGCGACGCGGTGGTGGTGTTGCGCGAGATGCTCGAACCGGCATCGTGCACCGGGGTGCGGGTATTCTTCCCAGATCCGTGGCCCAAGGCCAGGCATCACAAGCGCCGTCTGTTGCAGACGGGAACTCTGGCGTTGATCGCGGACGTTCTCATCGATGGGGGCGTGTTGCACGTCGCCACCGACCATGCCGAGTACGCCGAGTGGATCGCCGAGAAGCTCGCCGAACAGGACCAGTTGGTGCCGCTGACCGGGGCGGCACCTTTCTCACTGGACCGACCGGTGACGAAGTTCGAGGGACGCGCGGAGAAGGAGGGCCGGTCGGTGACCGAGTTCGTACTACAGCGGGTGCCACGATGACCGAACCCGTGATCGCCCCCGACATCCGCACCAGCCCACCGGGCGGCGGTGCGCGTCGGGTCCTGCTGATCTGGGATGCCCCCAACCTCGACATGGGACTGGGCGGCATCCTCGGTGGCCGACCGACCACCGCCCATCGGCCCCGGTTCGACGCGCTGGGTCGGTGGCTGTTGGGTCACACCGCCGAGATCACTGCTGCCGAGTCGGCCGCCGCGGGTACCGCGGTGACGGTGGAACCCGAGGCCACCGTGTTCACCAACATCGCCGCCGGCAGCGCCGAGGTGGTGCGACCGTGGGTGGATGCGTTGCGCAACGTGGGGTTCGCGGTGTTCGCCAAGCCGAAGATCAGCGACGACTCCGACGTCGACTCCGACATGCTCGATCACATCGAGCTGCGCAGGCACACCGTCGGGCTGGCCGGGCTGGTGGTGGCCTCGGCCGACGGCCAGGCGTTCCGTGAGCCGATCGAGCAGATCGCCGCCGAGGGGACCCCGGTCACGGTGCTCGGTTTCCGTGAACACGCCAGCTGGGCGGTCACCTCCGAGGCGATCGACTTCCTCGACCTCGAGGACATCGCCGGGGTGTTCCGAGAGCCGTTGCCACGGATCAGTCTCGACTCGCTGCCCGACGACGGTGCCTGGCTCATCCCGTTCCGCCCGCTCTCGGCGCTGCTCAGCAACCGCAACCCGACGAACGGGTGAGTGTGACCACCGTCACCGCCGACACGCCGCACGTGCCCACCTGCACGTTCAGACCTGGAACACTGGTGGCGCACGCTCCACGATCGACGAGCCGACCTGGGCTCGCAGAAGGGATGTGACCGGTGTTCGGAGCCATAGGCACATTCGTCTTCCGAATGCGCTTCGCCGTCATCGCGGTGATGATCGCCCTGATGGCCGGACTCGGCATCTACGGCCTCGGCCTGGGCAAGAACCTGAGCCAGAGCGGGTTCTTCGACGACTCATCGCCCTCGGTGCAGGGGTCGAAGCTGGCCGACGCCACCTTCGGACGTGACCACCGCTCCGACGTGATCCTGCTGATCACCCCGCCTGCGGGCACCACCGTCGACGACCCGGCGTTCGGCGCGAAGGTGGAGAAGTTCGTCAACGACCTCACCGCCAAGCACCCCGACGTGGTCAACCGCAACGATCCCGGCCTCATCGACCCGTTCACCCCGGTCACCAACGCCACCACCGAAGTGGCCCAGCAGAAAATCCGCGAGCAGACGTTCTCGGCAGACAAACGCAGCGCGTTCATCAGCATCGGCATCAAGGGCAACGACGACACCACCGTCCTCAACAACTTCAAGAAGACCGAACCGTTCTTCGACGACATCGCCGGCCGCTACGACCTGCCCGGGACGAAGTTCCAGCTGGCCGGCCTGCAGCCCATCGCCAACGCGATGAGCAACGGCATGGCCGAAGACGTCAAGCGGGCCGAGCTGATCGCGCTGCCGCTGGTGGCGGTCATGCTGTTCTTCATCTTCGGCGGCGTGGTGGCGGCCATCCTGCCGGTGCTGATCGGTGGGCTGACCATCGCCGGTTCCACGGGCATCGTCAACGCCCTGGCCCAGGTCACCGAGATCAACGTGTTCGCCCAGCCGGTCATCTCGTTGATCGGCCTCGGCATCGCCATCGACTACGGGTTGTTCATCGTCAGCCGGTTCCGAGAGGAACTCGCCGAGGGATACCCACCCACGCTGGCAGTGAAACGCAGCGTGATGACCGCCGGTCAGACGGTGGTCTTCTCGGCGACCATCATCATCGCGGCCCTGGCCTGCCTGCTGCTGTTCCCGCAGGGCTTCCTCAAGTCGGTGGCCTACGGCGCGGTGGCCTCGGTGGGTCTGGCCGCGCTGCTCTCGATCACGGTGCTGCCTGCGATCTTGGCGATCCTGGGCACCCGGATCGACATGTGGGGCTTCAAGTTCCTCAAGCGCACCAAGACCCGCAAAGAAGTCGAAGAGGGTTTCTGGGGCAAGCTCGCCAGCTTCGTGATGCGCCACCCGGCGAAGACGGCGATCCCCACGGTGCTGCTGCTGCTGCTGCTCATCATCCCGTTCAGCAACATCAAGTTCGGCGGCATCACCGAGAAGTACCTGCCGCCGGGCAACAGCTATCGGGCCGCCCAGGAGAACTTCGACCGACTCTTCCCCACTCAGCGCACCGAAGAGGTGAAGCTGATCATCCGATACGACACCAACAACAGTGACGACTCGGTGAAGCTGTCGCAGATCGCCGACGAGGCCAACAAGATCCCTGGCTTCACCAAGCCGTTCAGCCTCTCCAGTGACGACGGCGCGTTGTCGAACACCATCGGCAACTCCACCATCGGTGTCATCCAGATGTCGGCGGGCCTGGTCAACAAGGACATCGCCGGCGACGCGGTGAAGGCGCTGCGCGGCATCGACACCAAGGGACTGACCACCTATGTGGCCGGAACCCCTGCGCTGACCCAGGATTCGATTGATGCGCTGCTCGATCGGCTGCCGCTGATGGCGGTGCTGCTGATCCTGGTGACCAGCCTGCTGATGTTCCTGGCGTTCGGTTCGGTGGTGCTGCCCATCAAGGCTGCGCTGATGTCGGCGCTGGGGCTGGGCTCCACCCTGGGTGTGCTCACCTGGATCTTCATCGACGGCCACGGCGCCTCGCTGGGCAACTTCACCCCGGGCCCGTTGATGTCGGCAGTGCTGGTGTTGATCATCGCGATCGTCTACGGCCTGTCCACCGACTACGAGGTGTTCCTGCTGTCACGCATGGTGGAGGCACGGCAGAAGGGCGCCACCACCACCGAGGCGATTCGCAGCGGCACCGCGCACACCGGTCGCATCATCACCGCCGCGGCCGCCATCCTGGTGGTGGTCACCGGCGCGTTCGGTCTGTCGGAGATCGTGATGATGAAGTACATCGCCTACGGCATGATCGCCGCACTCATCCTCGACGCGACCGTGATCCGGATGCTGTTGGTGCCGGCCATCATGAAGCTGCTCGGTGACGACTGCTGGTGGGCGCCGAAGTGGATGCAGGCCGTGCAGCGCAGGATCGGCCTGGGTGAGACGGTGCTCGACGACGAGCCCGGACGTGCCACGGTCGCCGGCACCAACCGGGAGGCCGGCACCGTGGCTGCGCTGGCCCCGACCAGCGCGTTGGCCGTGCCGGGCGGGATGGCCGCCGACCGTATCGCCGGCCGACCGCTCACCGGTCCGCAACGGGTGGCCCCGGCGCGGGTCGGTCCCCCGCGTCCCCCGAATCCCCAGCGACCCGACCCCCAGCGACAGCAGCCGCCCCGTCGCTCTCCGATGCCCGAGGGACGGCCGATCGACCGCAGCTCCGACGATCTGCGACCGGTACCTCCGCCTCGCCCCGCGGCTGCGGGTGTGCGTCCGGCCGTGCGTCGGGTCGAGCCTGCGCGCGAGACCCCGCGTGAGCCGGTGCACGTCGGTGCGTCGGCTGCGGCCGGGATGCCGAGCATGCGTCAGACCCGGCCGCGCACCACTGCGGCAGCCGGTCCCGACACCGGCGGATGGAGCCTGGGCGACAGCGGGATCCGGCTGGGCGGGGCCATCACCAACGGCCGCGCCGCCGCCCGGGCCGAGCGAGCTGCCGGTGGCTCGCCGCCGCCCGAACCGGTGCCCGCCAACGGCGCGCGTCGCGGACCCACCGCCATGCCGGTGTCGGAGGATCGCCCGGTCACACCTGCGCGTGTCGAACCGGACGACTCCAACGGGCGTCGGCACGAGCGAGGCGACGGTGGCCAGATCAGTGTTCAGGAACTGTTGCGCCGCAACAACTCCGACCGCTGAGCTGATCACGCGAGGGCGCGGGCGTAGCGGGCCCCAAGGCCCAGCAGCAGCAGCCCGACCACGATGAACGCACCCACTCGGAACGCTCCGTCGAGGGTGGCCAGGTCGAAGAGCACCAGCTTGGCGACCGCAGCAGCGGCCAGGCCCAGACCGATCCCGATCGGCGCCATCCGCGCGTTGCCTGCGGGCACCCGGGTGGCCCGGAACAGCGCCACCCCACCGGCGACGGCCCAACAGATGGTTGCCACCATGTGGCCGGCCACGAAGCCCATCTCCGGTCCGCCGACCAAGACACCGGTGAACACGCACACCACGGTGGCGGCGTAGAGGCCGACCAATCCGCCGACCGCCGACACCAGTTGCGCGGTGGCGACGGTGTCATCGAAGCGGGTGCGCGCCAGTACCACCACCAGCCCGATCAGCAGCAGGCCGGCGAAGATGATCGCCGGTGTGGCGGCACGGTCGACGGTGCTGGCAGCGAGAAGACCATCCACCGGTACCAGCGCCGCGAAGCCCAGCACCCCGAGGCCGCCGAGAGTTGTCCCGATGGCACGCGCCGCGGTGTCGCGGCCGCCGACGACCAGGATGCTCGCCGCCAGGGCCAACACCGCCGACACGGCGATCGACCCGTCGAGCAACGACACCAGACCGATCAGGGCGGCCGTCGCCGACAACACGCCCAGGCCGCGCGCGACGGTGCGGTCCAGACCAGGCCAGGCCGACGCGGTGAGCACCAGCACCAGCACCGCTGCCGCCAAGCCCAGGTTCAGCGTCCCCGCGAGCCCCGAACCCACAGCCAATCCGCTGAAGAGCACCGGCGCACAACCCAGCGTCGAGGCCACCACGACGGTGACGTCACCGGGCAGCCGCCGCAGCATCACCGTCATCGACCCCAGCGCGATGACCGCGGCGACCAGGGTGGCCGTTGCCAGGGCGATCCGGTCGGTACGGCCGACCTGCTCGACGAAGCCGTCGCAGGACAGGATCAACGCCACGAACAACCACCCGCTGGTGGCCACCATGCGGGCGATGTGGACACCGCGCCAGGTGGTGCCGATCGTGACCCCGACGGTGGCCGCACCCAACGCCAACATGAACCCGACGAGCAGCAGGCTGATGCCGCCGGCGACCACCGGCGCCAACGCGATGAGTGGCACCAACACCAACAGGGCCAGGTTCTGCGAGTCCCACCGACGGGCGATGGCCATCCCGGCACCGGCGACCGCGGCGGCCAGCAGCAGACTCACCGGTCCGGGAAGCCAGCGGTAGATGGCCGACACGGCCACCACATCGAGGTAGGCGGCACCGAATCCGGTGGCGGTGACCGCGATGGCGCCGAGGTGGTTCTCGACGCGGCGACGCATCCGGACACCCACACCCACCAGTACGAGCGCCAGGACACCGCCGGCGCCCACCCTGACCTCGGGACGCAAGATGCCGGCCTGGGCGGCCAGCACCAGCAGCAACACCACCCCGACCAGTGTCACCGCGACCCCGGCAACGGCCAGGATGGATCCGACCAGCCTGCCGTCGGCGGCTGCGGCGGCGCGCTTGAGCAGCCCGGGCCGGGGCGCGACCAGGTACGCCGGCGGTGCGGAGTTCGGTGCTGGTGCCGGGCGGTACGGCGGGGGTGCCGGGCGGTACGGCGGGGGTGCCGGGCGGTACGGCGGCGGGACGGGCACGTAGGGCGGCGGGATGGGCACGTACGGCAGCGGGGCCGCGACGTACGACGGCGGGGCTGGTTGGGGAATCGGGGCGGGCCGGGGAATCGGGGCAGGCTGGGGAATCGGGGCGGGCTGGGGTGCAGGGGCCGCGACCGAGGCTGCGGCCTGGTCCAACACCCCTCGCAGGTCGGCGAGTCCAGCGGCCGTGGTGGCCAGTTGTCGCGCCAGCGCGTCGAATTCGGTGCTCACCCGGGTCAACACCGTCGACGGGGTGGATTGCTGTGGAGTGGTCATGGGCGCAATCCTCGCGGCCGGCGCCCACCAGCGGATGCGTAGCTCTACTCACTCCCACCACGGGTTTCACCGTGCGCGGCGCTGCCCCGACTCACTTCTCCGGGGCGCTCACTCGTCGAGGCCGTGTTCGATCGCGTAGCGCGTCAGCTCCACCCGGTTGGCCAGTTGCAGTTTGCGCAGCGTGGACTGCACGTGGTTTTCCACCGTGCGGTGACTCAAGGTCAGCCGGGTGCCGATCTGCCGGGCGCTGAGGCCCTTGGCCACCAGCCGCAGCACCTCGGTCTCCCGGGTGGTCAGCGCAGGTAACTCCGGATCATCGCCGCCGCCGTCGGTGGCGATCCGCCGGAACTCGCCCAGCACCAACCCGGCCAACCCGGGGGTGAACACTGCCTGCCCGTCGGCGGTTGCGCGCACGGCGGCCACCAACTCCTCCCGCGAGGCGCTCTTCACCAGATACCCGCTCGCGCCGGCCTTCACCGCCGCCAGCACGTCGTCGCGTTCAGCCGACGCCGACAACACCAACACCCGGCTGCTCGGCGACGCCTGGGCCACGGCGGCGGTGGCGTCCACACCGGTGCCGTCGGGCAGCTGCATGTCCATCAAGACCACGTCGGGGCTCACCGCGCCCACCCGTGCGGTCACCGCCCGCACGCTCTCAGCGGTGGCCACCACCTCGAAACCCTCGTCGGTCAGGTCGCGCGCCACCCCGTCCCGCCACATCGGATGGTCGTCGACCACCATCACCCGGATCATCGCGGCACCCGCAGTTCCCACTCGGTCCCCGCCCCCGGTGAGCTCTCCAATGATGCTGTGCCACCCAATGCTTCAATCCTTCCCACGATCGACTGCCGAATACCCAACCGTCCGGCGCGAGCCGCCTGGGCCACCCGGCCCGGCGCGATGCCCACCCCGTCGTCACGGATGCTCACCACCACCGCCTCACCGAGATCTTCGACCAGGACGTAGGCACGCGCGTCGGGTCCCGCATGACGGGCCACATTGTCGATCGCGTTGTCCACCGCCGCTGCCAGCTCGGCGGCCACCTCCGGTGGCAACGTCACCGGGTCGCCGGGCCCACTGATCACCACCGCGTCGGACTCCCGCCGGCGCACCGCCGCCATCAGATCCACCGGGCCGTCGCTGACGGTGACCGGTGTCAGCACGGTGTCACTCATCAGCGCCCGCAACGCGCGTTCCTGGTGTGCAGCCAATTGCGCCAACTCCGCTGTGGGACCGCCGATCTCACGGCCGCGACGGGCCATCAGCGCCAGCACCTGCAGCACCCCGTCGTGCACCTGACGAGAGAGTCGTTCCCGTTCGGCGGTGGCTGCGGCCACTCGGGTGGCCTCGGCCAACCGCGCCTGCGCGCTGCGGTTGACCTGCGCGGCGATCCCCAACACCAGACCCGCCGCCAGCAGGATGATCACCCCGGCGCTGCGGGCGAGGTCGATGTTGACCGTCCCCTTCACCGCGATGCTCGACGCGCCGACCGCAGCGGCCGAGACCAGCCCACCCACCCAGCCGAAAGCGATGGCCGCCGAGATGACGGCGTTGCCCGCCCACAGCGTGGTCGGCACCGATTGGTTGTCCGCCCGCCACTGCGGGTCGGTGACCGCCAACGTCGAGAGCACCAGCGCACAGGTGATCACCACCTCGGTCACCACGAAAGCCGTGGTGCGACCGGCCCCACCGAGATAGGCCACGGTGGCCACCCCGGTCCAGACCGACAGGGCCGCGAACACCACCGCACCCCCGGTCGGTGACCGCAGGTCGTCGTTGACCACCAACTGGTAGCCCAGCGCGTAGAGAAAGCTCAGCAGTCGGAACAGTTGGGCGGCGCGCCACAGCGGTGCGTCGGTCTGGCTGCGGCCCGCGCCACGGTCGTCGATCAGACTGCGCATGGGCGGTCAGTCGGGTCGATCCGCGGCGGGCAGGGTGCCGTCCTCGGCGTCGGCCCGAGCCGCCGCGTCGGCGTCGATCGGCCCATCGCGGCCCGGTGCCTCGGGGTCATCCCACAGTGGCGCATCGGGTTTCGCGGTGAACATCCCGATCCGTGCTGCCTCCCGATCTTCGTCGAGGTCGTCCTCGGCGCTTTGGTGATGCAGCGACCGGATGGCGGTGTTGAGGAATGCGATCAGCGGGACCGCGAGCAGACCGCCGATGATGCCGGCCGTCACGATGCCCGCCGCGATGCCCAGCACCACGGCCACCGGATGCAACCGAACCGAGCGACCCAGCAGGAACGGTTGCAGCACATGGCTTTCCACCTGCATGACGGCCACCACGATGATCAGCGAGATGGCCGCGGCCACCAGGCCCTTGGTCACCAGCGCCACCAACACCGCCAGCGCGCCGGTCACCAGGGCGCCGACGATGGGCACGAACGCACCGATGAACACCAGCGACGCCAACGGCAGGGCCAGGGGCACCTGCAGGATGGCCAGGCCGATCCCGATGCCCAATGCGTCGACCAGGGCCACCGCCACGGTGGCTCGCACGTAACCGACCAGCGTGCCGAACCCGGCGCGCCCTGCCTCCCACACCTTTGCCCGCGACGCGCGCGGCACCGCACGGGTCAGGAACGTCCAGATCTGTCCGCCACCAAAGAGGAAGAAGATCATCAGGAACAGGGTCAGCAGTGCCCCGGTGACGATCTGGGTGACGGTGGTCGCCGTCGCGATGGCGCCGGAGGTGATCTTGTCCTGGTTGCGCTGGATCATCTCGGTGATGTCGTTGCCGACCTTGTCGATCTGGGCCTGTTTGAGATGCAGCGGACCGTCGACCAACCAGTCCTTCACCGAGTCGATGGTCTTGGTCACCTTGTCCGACAGGTCGGGCAGGCCGGCGATGAACTGGTCGACGACGAAGGCCAGGATGCCGCCGAGTGCGCTGACCGCCACCACCATCGTCACCGCCACGGCCAGTCCGCGATGCACGCCGCGGCGGTCCAGCCAGTCGACCGCGGGAACCAACAGCGCCGTGCCCAGCACCGCCAGGGCGACCGGCACCACCACTTCCTCGAAGTGCAGGGCCACCCGCGCCAGCACGTAGACGGCCACTGCGATGACGATGAGGCGCCAGGACCACTCGGAGGTGGCGCGCACCAGGGGGTGGACCTTGAGCCGATCGTCCGTGGTGGACGCGGTCTGGTGTTTCACGCCGTCACCCTAGCCCCGGCGGCGCCGTTGTGGGCGTTGGTTCTTCCCTGGTGACCTGCACTGGCTACGCTGATGACCCATGACGTCTGACCACGACGGCTCAGACACCGCCGAGCCGCGCGTCCCCGAGGACGCCGTGCCCTCGCCCGCACGGCGACGGTTCTGGTGGGTTCGGTGGGCGGTGGTTGCCGTCGTGGTCGTGGTGTTGACCGTCGAAGCCGTGCTCGTGTGGCCCAAACTCGAAGAAGCCTGGCGCAGCATGGGCGGGCTCAACTACGCGTGGGTGGTGGCCGCGATCGTGGCGGCGGGTTTCTCGATGGACAGCTTCGCGCAGGTGCAGCGCACCCTGCTGGCCTCGGCGGGGGTGAAGGTCAGACAGTGGCAGTCGTTGGCGGTCATCCTGGCTTCCAACTCCATCAGCCAGACCCTGCCGGGCGGCAACGTGTTGGCCCCGGCGTTCACCTATCGACAGACCCGCCGCTGGGGTGCCACCGCGGTGGTCGCGTCATGGCAGGTGGTCATGTCGGGGCTGTTGATGGGGGTCGGCCTGGCCGTTTTGGGGCTCGGGGGTGCGCTGCTGGCGGGCGCCAGCACCAGCCCGTTCTCGATCATCTTCTCCATCGGCGGGTTCGTGGTCTTCCTGGGTCTGGCGCAGTATCTGGCTGGACACCCCGACGCGATCAGCGGACCGGGAGTGCGATTCCTGCACCTGGTCAACCGATTCCGCAACAAGCCCGACGATCACGGGGTGGCGCGCTGGCAGGAGATCCTGCAGCAGCTGCGGGCGGTACAGCTCAGTGGCCGCGACACCTCCCTGGCGTTCGGCTGGTCGATGTTCAACTGGGTCGCCGATGTCGCCTGCCTGGCCTTCGCCTGTTACGCGGTCGGCGGTGAACCGAGCATCGCCGGTTTGGCCGTCGCCTACGCGGCGGGCAAGGCAGTGGGTACCGCGTTCCCGCTGCTGCCCGGCGGCCTGGGTGTGGTGGACGCGGTGCTGGTGCCTGCACTGACCTCGGCTGGGATGAGCGCAGGTCAGGCGGTCACCGGCGTGTTGGTCTACCGCCTCATCAGTTACCTGCTGGTGGCCGTCGTCGGCTGGGTGGTCATCGGCGTCTACTACCGCCGGGCCCTGCACGACACCGAAGAGGACGTGGAGCGTGAACTCGACGCTCGTGCCCTGCGTGATCGCGACGATCCGGGCCCCGATGCTGGACCGGCTACCGTGGCCCCATGAGCACCACCACCACCGCGACCCGCCGCTCCATCGGCGTGAGTGCCGTCTTCGATGCGGTGACCGTCGCCGTCTTCGTCACCATCGGACGGTCCAACCACCACGACGGTCTCAGCGTCAGCGGGATCGCCTCCACCTTCTGGCCGTTCGCGGTGGGAGCCGCCGTCGGCTGGGCCATCACCTACGTCCTGGGCACCGTTCGGGCCGGCGGCGTGGACAAGCACCACTTCCGCCCGGCACGGGTGGTTCCGGCCGGCGTGATCATCTGGGTGTCGACGGTGGCGGTCGGGATGTCGCTGCGGGTGGGCTCCGGTCAGGGCACGGCGGTCAGTTTCATCATCGTCGCCTCGGTGTTCCTCGGCGTGTTCTTCCTCGGCTGGCGTACCGTGCGGGCGTTGCTCACCAAGTCCTGACCACCCGCGGTCTCACCCGACCGAGCGCAGGAACCGCTGCATCACCTGCAGGGCGGCCGAGCCGGATCGCTCACCGGCGCAGTGGATCACCACCACCTGCGATCCGACGATGCCGACAAACCAGCCCGGCCCCATCGGGCCGTTGGTACCGACCAGGGCCCGTAGTCCCGGTGCACCCACCAGATCGCTGGCGTCGCCGGTGCGGGCCGTCGCGGTCATCGCTGCGTTCACCGCATCCCAGATCCTGCGATCGACCGGGCCCAGTGCGCCACCGCTGACCTTGGTGGGCAACCCGGGGAGGAAGAACGGCGCCACCGACGACCCCCTGGCCATGGCCACCCCGAGGGCCCCCATGGACAGCGCGGTCACCTTCTGGGCGGCCGGATCGAACGCCATCGTCTGCACCGTCGCCGTGCCGGGCCGCGACTGTGGCGGCATCACCCCGGGCACCGCGAAGTCCACACCCACGCCCAGCTGGTGCAGCAATGTGGCTGCAGCCGAGGCACTTCCACCGGCCGCACCGTTGACTGCGGCCAGCACGGGCCCCAGGGTGGAGCCGGGCGTGTCAGGGGTGGTCAGCGACATCCCAACCGCGGTGGCGGCATCGTTGTCGGCGGCGGCGAGCAGGGCGCCGCTGGTGGCGTCGAACACCGCGAGGGTGGCAGGTTGGGCCACGTCGACCACCGAATCGTTGACGCGCAGTTGCACTCCCGGGTCGAGGGTGGACGGCACGTTGGGCGCGGGGGGACCCTGTTCGCCGGCCAACGGCCGGACGGTGCCGTCGGCGTCGATCATCTGCACCTGCCAGCCCGCGGTGGCGTCCCGCAAGGCCTGCCAGTAGCCGGTGGCCCCGAGGGTCAGCGGCGAACTGATGCGACGATCAGTCACCAGCAGCGCGCCGCCACGACGCGTGCTCACCCCGGGCACGGTGTTCGGATCACCTGCGAGCGTTCGCATGTCGGCATCACGCAGGGACACCACGGTCAACGGCTTGGACCCACCTGCGGCGAGTCTCGCGTCGATGACCCGCTCGGTGACAAACGGTGCGATGGGCGCGATGATCCGCGCCAGGTCGCCGACCGACCGGCGACGATCCGGGGTGCGGGCGGGGTCGATGATGATGTCGTTGACCGGCTGCAACGTCATCCAGGGCCGACCGAACCGGTCGAGGAGGGCTGGCGCGGGGGTGGCGTCGGTGCGTACCGCGGCCAGCCGACCACCCACGGTCAATCCCGCGGCCAGCAACGCCGGCTCCCACTGGATTCGCCATCCACTGCTCAGCTTGCGTGCGCGTCCGGAGGTGTCGGAGATGAAGGTGCGGCCCCGACCGAGATCGTAGGTGGTCGAGAGGTCGAATGTCGCGGTGTCATCTGAGTATTCGACGAGATGGCCGGCCTTCACCGACACGGCCGCAGCCCTGATGGAATCGAAGGTGTCGCCGATCTGCGTGACGGCCGCCCCCTGGGCAGAGGTCAGCGACGCGGCGGCAGCAGCGTCCTGTTTGGTGATGGCGGCCGCAAACGAGTCCAGCACCCGTCGCGCCTCCGATGGCGGGTCACTGCTCACCACGCCACACGACGCCACCCCGGTCGTCGCGATCAGCAGCGCCGCGCACCAGGCAAGCACGTGTCGATTCCCCCGAAT
Source organism: Williamsia sp. CHRR-6 (assembly GCF_018474015.1). Taxonomy (GTDB): domain Bacteria; phylum Actinomycetota; class Actinomycetes; order Mycobacteriales; family Mycobacteriaceae; genus Williamsia_A. Next base: position 104,337 of record NZ_JAHCSG010000004.1, read on the forward strand.
GTTCACAAGGTGATACTCCACCCTGTCGGCATCACAGATGGCCAATCCGGGGCTCGCGATTGACTCACGGTCGGGCAACGAAGCGATAACACGCCCACGGCCTGCGGGCTTGACGACATCACCGGGCGAGGTCCATGCTGTTCACATACCCCCATGGGTATGTGAACCAAGGAGTTGAAATCGATGGCCCTGCGCGACGCCACCTCAACCACCCCCGTCCCCGCACCCGCCGCCACGGGCGTGTTGGGCCGCCTCGGCGGCCGAGTCACCGATCACCGTCGACTCGTGTTCGGCATCTGGGCGCTGCTCGTCATCGGCCTCGGCGCACTGGCCCCGTCGGTGTTCTCGTCCCTGGCCGGCGCCGGCTGGCAGGCAAACGGGTCGGAATCGGTGGCGGTCCGCGAGCTGGCGCAGCAGCACTTCGGGGGCAACTCATCAGCTGCCGTGCAGGTGGTGCTGCACTCGGATGACGCCGCCATCTCCGCGGCCACCATCACCGATCGCGTCGCCGCGATCACCCGTGAGCTCGCCGGCGACGATCGGTTCGGTGCCATCGTGGCCCCGCAGCCGGGCATGACCATCAGCCGCGACGGTCGCACCGCCATCGTCATCGCCGGCGCCAACGCCTCGACCGACGACATGGTGGCCGCCGTAGACGAACACAAATCGGACCTGAAAGCACTGTCCGGCAACGGGATCAAGGTCTACACGACCGGCGCGTCGGCTCTGTGGTCAGATTTCAACACGGCCAACCATGACGCCATGATCAAGGCCGAACTGTTCTCGTGGCCCGTGACCCTGGCCATCATGGTGCTCGCCTTCGGATCGTTGGTGGCCGCGGGTCTGCCGCTGTTGCTGACCGTCGCGGGCCTGGTCGCCTCGGCCGGTGGACTGGTGGCGCTCAATGCCGTGACGCCGATCTCGGTGTGGGCCATGAACTTTGCCATGATGTTCGCCCTCGCCCTCGGCATCGACTACGCCCTGTTCATCGTGGCCCGATTCCGGGCGGGCCTGAAGTCGGGTCTGTCTCCGCGTGCGGCGGTGATCGAGACGATGGACACCGCAGGCAAAGCCATCGTGCTGTCTGGTTTGACCGTTGTGGTCAGCTTGTCGGCCGTGCTGCTGGTTCCCGCACCAGCAGTGCGCACCATGGCCGTGGGCATCATGCTGGCCGTCACGTTCGTGCTGCTGGCCACCATGACGCTGTTGCCGGCTGTGCTGGGCACACTCGGCAGCAGGGTCAACGCGGCGGCGCTGCCGTACGCCAAAAAGCAGCAACACCATTCGCCTGCCTTCGCGCGCTGGGGACAGCTGCTGCACAACCACCCGTGGCCGTTCGCGGTGAGTGCGCTGGGCCTCCTGGTGGTGTTGGCCATCCCGGTGTTCGGACTCAAGGTGGCCATGCCCTCGATCGAGGTGGTGCCCGCCGATGCCTCCGTACGCCAGGGCTACGAGCTGGTGGCCGATCAGTTCGGTCCCGGCGCGCCCGGTGCCCTACAGATCGTGGTGCCTGCAGCTCAGGCCGAGGCCACGGTCACCGCCGCCCGTGGGACCGGGATAGCGATGGTCACCCCGCCACAGAACGCCACCGATGGCTCCGGATACGCACTGCTGCAAGCAATTCCGACCGTCGATCCCTCGAGCTCGGCCATGGGCGGGATTCTCGACGACCTGCGGGATCGTCTACCCGCCGATGCGAAGGTGGGCGGCGCAGCAGCCGAGAACCTGGATCTACAAACCGCATTGAACGACTACCTGCCGATCGTCGTGGGCATCATCTTGGCCCTGGGCTTCCTGCTCCTGCTCATCGCCCTGCAGGCCCCGCTGATCGCACTGATCGGCACGGTGGTCAGTCTGCTGTCCACGGGAGCCGCGTTCGGAGTGGCCAAGCTGATCTTCCAGGACGGCCACGGCGCCGGGCTGCTCGGTTTCACCCCGCAGGGCTTCCTCGACGGCTGGGGGCCGGTGTTCTTCTTCGCGATGATCTTCGCCATCGCGATGGACTACACGGTGTTCTTGCTGGCCACGGCCAAGGAACACTACGAGAAGTCGAACTGCCCGAAGACCGCGCAGATCGACGGGCTGGCGCATTCGGGTCGAGTCATCTTCGCTGCGGCTGCGGTGATGGTGGCGGTGTTCTTCACCTTTGCCTTGTCCGACCCACTGCCCCCCAAGGAGATGGGCATCGTCCTCGGTGTCGCCGTGCTGTTGGACGCCACTCTGGTCCGGTTGGTGTTGCTGCCGGTGATGCTCCGACTGACCGGACACGCAGCCTGGTGGTCACCGGCGTGGCTGCGTAAGGTCCTGCCCACCATCTCCTTCTCCCACGGCTGATCCCGTCCGAAATCCAAACGAGAGAACGGAACACCAGATGTCCTCCACCTTGGCGTTGTCCACCAGCTTGACCGGAGTCGACTTCGACACCGCGATCGAGAAGACCACTGCAGCACTGGCTGATCAAGGGTTCGGGGTGCTCACCGAGATCGACGTGACGGCCACGATGAAGAAAAAGCTCGACGCCGATGTGGAGCCGTATCGGATCCTCGGTGCATGCAACCCCACCCTTGCGCATCAGGCCATCGGGATCATGCCGCAGATCGGACTGCTGCTGCCGTGCAACGTGGTGGTGCGCGCCGATCGGGACGACCCCTCGGGCCAGAAGATCCTGATCGAGGCGATGAACCCTGACCTGATGGTCCGGGTGACCGACGAGCCCGGTCTGGCACCGGTGGCGCAGAAGGCGGGCGAACTCCTCGCCGCGGCGATAGCGTCGATCAGATGACAGGTGACGAGCAGACAGCGGCCCAGGTTCTCAATCGACTGCGGCGTGCGCACGGGCAGCTGGCCGGGGTGATCGGCATGATCGAGGACGGCCGCAACTGCAAAGACGTGGTGACGCAGCTGGCCGCAGTCTCCAAGGCGTTGGACCGGGCCGGGTTCAAGATCGTCGCCTCGGGGATGCGTGACTGCCTGACCGGCGAGAGCAAGGACGGTTCGGAACCGCTCACGCAGGACGAGTTGGAGAAATTGTTCTTGGCCCTGGCCTGAGCCCCCGGTCACAGGTCACCTGCTGTTCGTTACCTGCGAGCGATCGACAACTGTCATTATCGTCCAGTGACAGTCGGGGAGCTCACAGATGTCGAGCGGGGCGTGGCGCGGGCACTGCGGACAGAGTCGGGGTTGGTGAACCTCGTCGGCGCGTTGGGGACCGGCAAGAGTACGTTGATCGCTTCCCTGCCGAATTCACAGGTCATCGACATGGATCGGGCACACGCCGGCGCCGACATCCGGCGCGCACTGTCGCGACCTGACATCCGGGTGGCCATCGACAACGTCGACGGCCGTCGGCGCCTGGGGGTGGCGCTGGCCGCCATCACCGCGATCCCGCACCCCAACGTCATCGTGGTGACCCGTCGACCGGTGGTGTCGCTGCCCGGGTGGTCGAATGTGTCCACCATCCGACTCGAACCCACCTGCGACGAGACGATCGCCGAGCTGGCGGCCGAGCTAGGTGTCGGCGACCGCGCTCTGCCCGCAGTGGTACGCATGGCCGCGGGGGTGCCGTTGATCGCGGTGGCCGCGGCACGCGCACTGGCCCAGGACATTCCACTGCGCCCCGACGGTCCGCTGGCTGATCATGTTGCCGGCGAGATACTCTCGCGCCTGGGCCGTGAACTCCCGGGCTGGAAGTGGCAGTTCCTGTTGCGTGGGCTGGCCACCATGGGCGCCGGTGACGAGAAGATGTTGCGCACCCGACCCGACCAGTTCGACGCGCTGGCCGATCTCACCCTGGTCAATCGATCCACAGCGGGTTTGGTTGTGGCCGAACCGTTTCGGTGGGTGCTAGAGACAGCGTACCGTTGGCGCGATCCCAGCGGCCACCAAGCGGTACGCAGCAAGGCGGCCGCCTACCGACGCGATCGCATGGTGAGTGCCACCACCGCAGCCGAGCGGGCACCGCAGGTGGAGCAGGCACTGTTCCTGCATGGCGACAACCAGGTTCGTGAGACGTTCTTCCCGCCCGGCCGTCCGTTCCTACCGATTCGCGCGGCTCGTACCGAGGACTCCGGTGCCATCGGTGAGCTGATGCAGGGTTGGGCCGTACACAACGGGTTCGACCGCAAGCAGTGTGATCGCCTGGCCGAGCAGTGGGTATCCGACGACGTCACCGGTTTTCATCTGATCGAGGATGCTGCCGGCCCGGTAGGCCTGTTGCGGTTGGTGATGGTGGGCGATCGCACCATCGACGGGGTGGAGCCGCTGGTGCAGCAGTACGGCGACACCCTGCTGGGCCGCAGCAGACGCACCCTGTTCCTTGGCGCGGCGTTCTGCCCGCACCCGGTGGCGCACGCACAGCTGTTGCGGCACATCATCGAGAACGCGCTGACCGCCGATCGGCTGGTGGTGTCGACCGCTGGGCACGACTACCAGCAGATCCTGTCGGCGTTACGCTTCGCCACCCACGGCGACATCCGCGACGACACCTTCCGCTGCGGCAAGCCGCCGGTGGTGTTCAGCAACCAGTTCACCGCCGCCGCGTTGCCGGGGTGGATCGGGCGGCTGGGCGGGGCTGATGACGACCACGTGCAGGCCACGGCGTTCGCCCTGGCCCGACTGCGGGAGCCGGCGAGCAAGCCGGGTCTGCGGGCTGTGGCGGTGGACGAGTTGCGGGAGCGGATGACTTCGGCCATCGCAACCCTGACCGCAAGCCCCGATCCGGTAGACGCCGAATCCGGTCGCATCCTGACCGCCTACTACCTGGGTGGTCAGCGCACCCACGTGCAGGTCTACCTGCAGTTGCACCTGAGTCGGGCCACCTATTTCCGGCGGCTACGTCATGGCCACGCGGCGGTGGCCAGGATTCTCGGGCAGACCACAGCCGTGTGAGACCCGATCTGAGACGTTCGTGAGACTAGCGACCATTGTCTCGGTCCTACGCTCAGAGGCGTCGGAGATTGTGCGTCTCCGGCGTCACCACTGGTCACCGGCTACGCCCCTAACCGGCGACACGGAGCAACCCCGTTCGTCCCCCGCGACGATCGGGGTTTCTTCGTTTCTGGGTACGACGATTTCTGAGACTTTCGTGAGACTATCGAACGATAAGCCGCTCCTACCGTCAGACGTGCCCGGTCTACGACCAGGCTCCATCACGAACACCACGGCAAAGGAGTGCGAGATGAAAAGGCAGATCATCAGTTGGGGCACTGCAGCCCTGATCGCCGGCGCAATCATTACCAACGCCACCGGAACCGCGTCTGCGGACATATTCACCAAGGTCGGCTCCAGGCCGGGCGGAGCGGACGGGGCTGTCATTTACGTCTACGAGTCCCGAGAGGGCGTCCGGATGTACACCGACGTCGATTGGGGCCCGACATATGACACCGACCGGCCCTACATTCCCATCCAGCCGACACCGCCACCGGCCCCAACACCGACTCCCCCGCCCACGCCCGCACCGGCGCCTCCCGCCACCGGTGGCGGCGGTGGTGGTGGCGGTGGCGGATTCGCGGGTGGCGGCGTCGACCTGCCTGGCGGGTCCTTTGGTGGTGGCGGCAGTGACGGGGGTAGCGGCACCGTGACCGTCGGCGATCCCGACCCCGTTCGGCCACCGACTGACGCGGTGTAGGTCGCTCCCGGTTTCTGGCACGAGCTGACGCTGCGATGCAGGATGGACGGGTGACCGCAATCGATGACACCCGCGCTCCCCGTCCATCCGGCATCGATCTTCAGTGGGTGAACTCCACCACTCGCCCTCAGGACGACCTCTACGAACACGTCAACGGTGCCTGGATCGCCGCGCATGAGATCCCCGCCGACCGCCCCATCGACGGATCCTTCCTGGCGCTGCGGGACCGTGCCGAGCAAGACGTCCGCGTGATCATCGAAGAGTGTTCGACGGCAACGGAATCCGAGCCGGGTAGCGACGTCCAGTTGATCGGTGACCTGTACCGCTCGTTCATGGACGAAGCGCGCATCGAGTCCCTCGGCATCACACCGGTGCAGCCATATCTCGATGCCATCGACGCGATCACTGACACCGCAGGGTTGGCCCGCGAGATCGGGCGGTTGCAGCGCAACGGGATCGGCGGTGCGGTGGGGTTCTACGTCAACACCGACGCCAAGCAGTCCGATCGCTACCTGGTGCACCTGTCCCAGTCCGGGCTGGGCCTGCCCGATGAGTCGTACTACCACGACGACAAGCATGCGCAGACGCTGGAAACCTACGTCGCGCATGTGCAGGCCATGTTCGCCCTGGCCGGGTTCGACGATGCCGCAGTTCGGGCGGAGTCGGTGGTCGAACTGGAAACAGCGTTGGCCGAACACCATTGGGATGTGGTCGCTCGCCGGGACGCCGACAAGCGCTACAACCTGCGGACGCTTGCGCAGGTGCGCACCGAGGCAAGCGGTTTCGACGTGGACGCGTGGATCGACGGCTTGGGTGCACAGCCTGAGGCGTTCGGTGAAACCGTGGTCGGTCAGCCGTCGTTCCTCACGGGGCTGGGGTCGCTGATCGCCGAGCGTGAACTGGCACAGTGGAAGACTTGGTTGCAGTGGCGGGTTTTGGCCTCGGCGGCCCCGTATCTGTCGTCAGCGTTCGTCGATAAGCACTTCGACTTCTACGGGCGCACATTGAGCGGAACGCCCGAGAACCGGGAGCGGTGGAAGCGCGGCGTCAGCCTGGTGGAGGCGGCGGTCGGCTTTGCCGTGGGCAAACTGTATGTGCAGCGGCACTATCCGCCGGCGGCGAAGGCGCGGATGGATGAGTTGATCGCCAACCTGGTCGAGGCGTATCGCCGCAACATCACCGATCTGGAGTGGATGAGCCCAGAGACCAGGGAACGTGCCCTGACGAAGTTGTCGAAGTTCACCCCGAAGGTCGGCCACCCAGCGTCGTGGCGCGACTACTCCGGTTTGGTGATCGAAGCCGACGATCTGATTGGGAACGTTGCGCGGGCAAGTGCTTTCGAGCAGGACCGCGAGATGGCCAAGCTGGGTGGGCCGGTGGATCGTGACGAGTGGTTCATGACGCCGCAGACGGTGAACGCTTACTACAACCCGGGCATGAACGAGATCGTGTTCCCGGCAGCGATCTTGCAGCCCCCGTTCTTCGATCCCGACGCCGACGACGCCGCCAACTACGGCGGAATCGGAGCGGTCATCGGACACGAGATCGGGCATGGCTTCGACGATCAGGGTGCAAAGTATGACGGCGACGGCAACCTCATCGACTGGTGGACCGAGTCCGATCGCACCGAGTTCGGCAAACGGACGGCGATGCTGATAGAGCAGTACAACGGGTTCACCCCCGCCGGGCTGGACGCCGAACACACTGTCAACGGCGCATTCACCATCGGGGAGAACATCGGTGACCTCGGTGGGCTGTCGATCGCGTTGCAGGCCTACAAGATCGCCACCGAGGGCACCGAGCCGCCGGTGTTAGACGGACTGACAGGGCTTCAGCGGGTGTTCTTCGGCTGGGCTCAGGTGTGGCGCACCAAGACCCGCGAGGCAGAAGCCATCCGACGCCTGTCGATCGACCCGCACTCACCGCCGGAGTTTCGCTGCAACGGTGTGATCCGCAACGTCGACGACTTCTACACCGCTTTCGACGTCAGACCCACCGACGCCTTGTACCTGGAACCTGATCAGCGCGTGCGGATCTGGTAGCTCACGCAGCCAGCAGTTCCATCAGCCGCAGCTCGACGCGGCTGGTCTTGTGATCCTCGAATCCCGGCAGTGGCGGCGCCGTGGACATGTGGGTGGCCCCGGTCGGGGTGCTCACCACTGCGGTGTGCCGCCCACCCGGCGGGTCGTGAGTGGTCACGTTCCAGCCTGGATTCTGTTTGGCACGGTTGTGGGTTGCGCACATGCCCAGGCCGTTGTGAGCCGACGTCGGGCCACCACGTGAATGTGGTTGCGCATGATCGTATTCGACGATCGGGGCATCACAGTACGGCAGCCGACACAGCCCCTGATCGCGCGCGTCCAGCACCCGCTGCAGACCGGACGGGAACAGCCGGGCCCGCGATTCCATCGCCACCACTGCGCCGGCCGGTGAGGCGAACACGCGCCGCATCTCCACCCGGGCGTGGGCATCGAGAGCTGATGCCATCAGGCTGCGCGCGGTGTCGGCCGGGATGGGACCGTAGCCGTCGACCTGCGCGGCCGCATCGGAGTCGCGAGCCAACACCGCGGCGGGCACGGTGACGTTCACCGCGATCGGTGTCGCCGTTGCCGTCTGCTGACCGGTGCACCGCTGCACCAGGGTGTCGGCCATGATCTGCGCGCGAGTCCGTTCGTCAGCACCCACCGTGGCATCGGCATGTGCCTTCAGCGCGGCGAACACCGAGATCCCCTGCGCCAGCGGCAACAACGCGCTCAACCGCACCATCGCATCGGGCGCCGGGCGGGTGGACACGTAGCGATCCTTGGGGGCTGAGGCATTGCGCGCCACCACCGCATGCGGATCGAGCTCGTAGGCAAGCCGTTTGACCCACGCATCCAATTCGGCATCACCGACGCCGTCCAGGCTGTCGGCGTCCCCGCACACCCGGCGATCGATCTCGATCCGATCCGCCTTGGTCAGGTAGCCGGTCTCACGCACCAGGATGGTCGCCCGCCACTCCGAGAGGACGCCGGATGTCAACGCCGCCAATGTGAACGGCATCTCGGAGGTCAACGCCCTAGCGAAGCCGAGGTGCCGCGCGCCCTGGCCTGCCGACACCCGGCGCGCCAACGCGACCTCGGCCGCCAACCCGCGGCCCCGACGAGACGCAGGGACCCCCGCGTGAGCCTCGGTGTCGGTCCGCAGCTGATCCCATCGCATCGTCACCCGCGCCTGCGCGGCCGCGCACGCTGACTTCAACGCCTCGAGTCTGGTGACCAGATCGGCGGCCTCGACCTCGGTGTCGGGCAGTTCCCAACCGGTGATCTGAGCGCACAACTCACCCACCGCAGAGGCGGGTAGAGCTGTCGCCGATGTCATGCCTGAAGGCTATCGGGGGGGTATGACATTCATGATCGCCGCAGTTCAGCCAAGCGAGAGCAGATGGTGTAAGAACAAGTCGTGAGCATTACAAACGACCGAGACTCCGGGCTGGAACTGCACTGGGTCGACCCCGACATCAGACCTCAGGACGACTTTTACGGGCACGTCAACGGCACCTGGCTACGTGAGACGACCATCGCGGCCGACGAGTTCATGGCGAGCCCGGGTGTGGTCAGCGAGAAACGCAAAGAAGGGCAGCTCGCCGCCATCCTCGACGATGCTGCCAGTGATCCGGCAGCGCAGGGTGATCGGCGTCGCATCGCCGACCTCTACACGTCGTACACCGATGTCGAACGGGTGAACGCGCTCGGTCTCGAACCGTTACGCACGGTGGTCGAGCGGATTCAAGCCACCACCGATCGCACCGAATTGTGCTCAGTGCTGGGCGATCTCACTCGCACGCTCAACACACCAACCGGGCCGCTGATCTGGTTGAACCAGGACGAGCGCGACTCCAGTCGCTATCTGGTGCACCTGCTGCAGTCGGGTCTGTCGCTGCCCGACGAGTCGTACTACCGCACCGATACCCACGCCGACCTACGGCACGCTTTCGCCGCACACGTCTGCGCCTCGCTCGCCCTGCTGGAGCTACCTGACGCCGACACCGCCGGCGCACGCGTCCTGGCTGTGGAGTCCGCGATCGCGGCCCACCACTGGGAGCCGGCCCGAACCCGCGATCTGGACCAGACCTACAACCTGCTCAACTGGGCCGAACTGCGTTCCATCGCAGGTGGATTCGACATCGGCGCCTGGATTGCCGGCCTGCAGGCCCCGGCCGGGGCGTTCGACGAGGTGGTCGTCAACGAGCCGAGCGCACTGGCGGGCTTGGGCAAGGTCTTCACCCAGACTGCACTGGCCGATCTACAGACCTGGGCCATCTGGCATGCCTTCCACTCCGCGGCGAGCTGGCTGGGCGATGACATCGCCGACCACGATTTCACGATGAATCGCTTGGTGTACGGAACGCAGCAACGTGCACCGCTGCCGCGGCGAGCCTGCTCGGCGGTGACCAGGCTGCTCGGTGACGCCCTGGGCCGCCTGTACGTGCAGCGACACTTCCCGCCACACTCCAAAGATCGCATCGACACGCTGGTTGCCAACCTGATGGCGGCGTATCGCTGCAGCATTGCAGCCGCCGACTGGCTCACCGAATCGACTCGGGTACAGGCATTGTCGAAGCTCGCCGCATTCCGGCCGCAGGTCGGATACCCGCAGAAGTGGATGGACTACAGCGGGTTGCAGCTCGACCCGAACGATCTGTTCGGCAACGTGCAACGCTGCCGCGCCTTCGAGATGCATCGGCAACTGAGCAAGGTCGGGCAAAGCGTCGATCGTGACATCTGGATCATGCCCGCGCACGAAGCTAACGCCTACTACGAGCCCGGAATGAACGAAATCGTTTTTCCAGCAGGCTTTCTCCAGTTTCCCATGTTCGATGCCGACGCCGACGACGCCCTCAACTACGGCGCCATCGGTGCGGTGATCGGCCACGAGATCGGCCACGGCTTCGACGATCAGGGCGCCAAGTTCGACGGCGACGGCAACCTACGCAACTGGTGGACCGACGCCGACCGCGCCGCCTTCGCAGCCAAGACCGCAGTCCTCATCGAGCAGTTCGACACCTTCACCCCACGCGATCTCGACGAGGGAACGGTGAACGGAGCGCAGACCGTCGGCGAGAACATCGCCGACCTCGGTGGGCTGTCGATTGCATTGAAGGCGTACGCGATTGCCACCGAGGAGACCGGCGCACCGGTGATCGACGGGCTGACCGGTGCCCAACGCGTGTTCTACTCCTGGGCGCAGAACTGGCGGATGAAACTCCATCCCGAAACCACACAGATGGTTTTGGCGATGGACGTTCACTCGCCAGCCGAATTCCGTGTCAACGGCATCGTGCCCCACATCCCGGAGTTCTACGCCGAGTTCGACGTACAACCCGGTGACGCCATGTATCTGCCGCCGGACAAGCGCGTGCGCCTGTGGTGACGGCGCAATAGACCGGTGAGCAAAACCAGCATCTGGCGGAATCGAGACTTCGTCTGGATCTCGGTGCCTCATGGCCGTGCCATCACATCAGTTGTGCTCGCTTGGACAACCACCTTCGTTGGGCGCAGCATCCAAGCTCTGCGCCGAATACGTACGGACCTGGGTAGTGTCGAACGCACCGCGACCGCGGCACCGACGCCGCGCGCACAGGCCAAGGAGTGAGAATGAGCATCGGCAGCAAGGCAGTGACTGCACTCGGAGCAACTCTGGCCGTGCTGGGGCCGGCACATTTCGTAGTGCCCGACGCATTCGAATCGATCACTGCGCCAGCGTTTCCCGACGACACAGCCACCTGGATCCAGCGCAACGGCGCCATCGAGACCGCCCTCGGCGTGACGCTACTGGTGAAGAAGACCCGAACGCTGGGCGTGATCGGGCTGGTCGCCTACGGCGCACACCTCGGGTATCACGCGGCCACCGCGCAACAGAACTAGCGACCGCTGAAGTCGGTCAACCCGTCGGCCGGGCCGATCTGGCCGCCGACGGTGTTGACGACGATCACCGGGGCACCCCTCGGCGCGTTCTCGAAGAACCATTTGCCGTCGGCGACACTGACGTTCAGGCAACCATGGCTGGTGTTGGACCGGCCCTGCTGGGCCACCGACCACGGGGCGGCATGTACGAAGATGCCGCCGTTGGAGATGCGGGTGGCGTACTCGACGTACGTGCGATACCCGCCGGGCGAGTCGACCGGAACCCCGTAGGTGGAGCTGTCCATGTACATGTCCCGGAACCGCTCACCCACGGTGTAGGTGCCGTTGGGCGTCGGATGCGCGTTGCTGCCCATCGACGTCGGCATCGTGCGGATCACCTTGCCGTTGAGCGTCACCGTGATGGTGTGGGTGTTGTCGTCAGAGGTGGCCACCCATGCGTCGCCGATGGAGAAGCTCGACTTGGCCTTGCCCGCCTCCACGGTCACCTTCGTCTTCGCCGGCCACAGACCCTTGGTCGGGCGCCAGCGCACCTCATCGTTCGCCGTCCAGTAAAAACGCCCCGCCACCGCAGGCACCGTGGTCACCCGCAGGGCGCGCAGGGCCGTGGCCCGGTCGTCGACGGGCGCGTCGAAGGACACGATGATCGGCTGCGCCACCCCGACGGTTTCGCCGTTGGACGGGTTGAACGACGGCGTGGAGAAGTTAGCCCGACCCAGCTGCGGCAGCGGCTTGGGACCACCCGGCAGATGGAATCCGGGGATGTCGGGGCCACCTGGGAACAGCGGGTCGGCGGCGGCCGACGGAGCCAGCGACAGCACCGCCGTCAGACCGACCACAGCCGTGGTCAGGGCCACCGTAGGAATCCGCTTCATCTCGACACATCACCTCAGGTCGGGGAACGCCCGGCATAGCCTCCGAGCCGATGTGGATCACAGTGTGTAGGGGTCACACATCGAAAGTCACACCCAATTTACGTGACCATTGCCGCAAATCTCCAATCTCTCTGGCGGCCACCCACCCTCAGCGAGCTAAAATCGCCTGCACCGGCGACGCAGCCGCCCGCTGTCCAGCGGCTGCGCACCGCGCGGGAGAGGTGGACGTAGACATGGATCAGTTACGCAGAGAAGTAGAGGACAAGATCGCCGAGCGAGACGTCGTCGCAGCTGCTCACGGAACGCCGAGCGACCGATGCGGTGCCGACCTGCTCGCACAGCCCGAGCGTGGAGCGGAGGTCACGGCGATGGCAGGACTGCCCACCCAGATGGCGGAGATCGCCCGCCGGCTCCGGTCGGAGAGCAAAGACACAGACTCCGTGTTGCGAGCGATCAGCAGAGCGGCCGTAGACGCCATCCCGGGAGCCGAGTTCGCAAGCATCACGCTGGTGACCAAACAGGCCCAGGTGGAGAGCCCCATCCTCATCGGCGACTTGGCGCGCGAGTCCGACCGACTTCAGGCCGAGCTACGCGAAGGACCCTGCATTCGCGCCGCCATCGACTCCGACACCATCTGCATCGACGATGTCTCGGTTCCCGATCCGCGGTGGCCCCGTTACTCGGCGGAGGCCACCAAGCTGGGGATCGGCTCGATTCTGTGTTTCTGCCTGTGGGTGGAGGGCGACAACTTCGGTGCGCTCAACCTGATCAGCACCAAGACCGACGCGTTCGACGACGACTCACGCTCGATCGGCTCGTTGTTCGCCGCCCACGCGGCCATCGCGTTCTCGGCGGTTCGTGAGACCGAGCAGATCCGTGCCGCCCTGACCAACCGCGACATCATCGGGCAGGCCAAAGGCATGCTGATGGAACGCTATTCGCTGTCCGCAGACGAGGCGTTCCGGCTGTTGGCGCGGCTCTCCCAGGACACCAACACCAAGTTGGTCGACGTGGCCCTGCAGGTGGTGGAGGCCGGCCCCGGCGAATAGCAGTACCCGGGCGCAGGGCCTTCCCGTGCGGCTCGATCGGGACCGAATGTTGTTGTCCCGCACATCATTCAGCCGCTGAACTGATAGTTCTCGATCGGGAACCGGCGGCTGGTCCACATCGTCTCCAACGTGGACGACGCGCGGAACGGGACGTCTCCGTGGGCGTCGAAGTAGTAGCTGTTGGCCCCACCGCACCCACCGGCGAAGAACACCTGGTTCTTGCGCCGCGACAGCATCGACTCCAGATACTCGGCATTGGCGCGCTCGGTCACCTCGGCACGGGTCGCCTTGGCGGACCGGGCGTGTCGCAGCACCCGCAGGATGTGGTTGACCTGGGTCTCGATGAGGTTGAAATACGACGAGCCGTTGTACCCGTAGGGACCCAGGATGGTGAAGAAGTTGGGGAATCCAGGCACGCTGACACCCTGAAAAGCCTGGAACCGGTTGGCTTCCCAGAACTCCTCCAGCTCCACTCCGCCACGACCCGCAACCGGGAACGGCGGCATGTTGCCACGCTCGAACACCTTGAAGCCGGTCGCCAGGATCAGCACGTCTGCGCCATGTTCGGTCCCGTCGGCGGTACGCACACCCGTCGGGGTGATCGCCTCGATCGCGGTGGTCTCCAGGGTGACGTTGTCGCGGTTGAAGGTGGCCAGGTACGTGTTGGAGAAGCTCGGCCGCTTGCAGCCCAACGCGTATCGCGGCGTCAACTTCTCCCGGACCTGCGGATCGCGCACCTGGGTGCCCAGATGGCGCAACCCCAGCTTGGCTCCCACCCCGGCGATCGGCACCACCCCGTTGTAGTGCGCAGGCAGCGGGAAATGCAGCTCCACGAAGGACTGGCTGACCGTCCGCACGGCCCGCTTGAGACCGGGGATGCGTTCGAGCACCAGGCGAGCGGCGGTGGGGATGGCCGCGTCGGGTTTGGGTAGACACCAGATGGGCGTGCGTTGGAAGACCGTCAGATGCGACACATCCGGCGCGATGGCGGGGATGACCTGCACCGCTGAGGCACCGGTACCGATGATGGCCACCCGCTTACCGGTGAGGGCGACCGAATGGTCCCAGCGGGCGGTGTGCATCACGGTGCCTGCGTAGTCGTCGAGGCCGGGGATGGCCGGGGGTTTGGGCTGGGTCAGCACACCCGTCGCCCCGATGACGTGGCGGGCGGTGATCGCATCACCCGCCGAGGTGGTGAGGTGCCAGATGTCGGTGCCCTCATCGAACACCGCATCGGTGATCCGGGTGTTCAGCCGCGTGTGCGCATCCACTCCGTAGCGCCGCACGCAGTGTTCGGCGTAGGCCTTGAGCTCGCGACCAGGCGCGTACACCCGCGACCAGTCACCGCGCTGCTCGAACGAGAACTGGTAGCTGAACGACGGGATGTCCACGCCCACACCGGGATAAGTGTTCCAGTGCCAGGCACCGCCCAGCCCGGCCCCGTCCTCGACCAGCAGGTAGTCGCTGAACCCGGCCCGGTCGAGCATGATGGCCGCACCGATCCCGGAGAATCCGCCGCCGACGATGACCACCTCGTGATCGGGAACCTCAACCTTTACATCCATGGATGTCAGTATTGCTCAGCGCGACTGCGCCGTCCAGCGTTTGCGCCGATCCGTCTCAGCGGCAGTACTGGATCAGCAGGCCGTACACCGCTTCGGCCTGCTGCGACCCCACCTTCACCCGGTCACCGAGCGCATTCGACACGGTCAGCGCATCTTTTCCCGACCGAACATCGAGGCAGGACTGGTCGAAGACGGTCGCGATCGCCGCATCGCTGCGACCACCCACCAGGTCGGGGAACTGCGCCTTGAACGCCGTCACAAACGCGGCCACGTTCTGCGCCGACGGTGGCGGCAGGACCTGTGTCGCCGTGGCTGCGGGTGCCTGCGCGGTTGCTGCGCTCGTGGTCTCGGTGGCCGGTGCGACCGATGACGAGGCCGACGCGCCGGAATCACCCGAATCCGAGCATCCCGACGACGTGAGGGCGATTCCCGCGCAGACGAACACGGCCACTGCGAAGCTGCGCGATCTCATAATCGCAGCGTACGGCAACGATGGTCGACCAATTCGCTCGTATTGGTAACAAAGCGTTGGCCCGGTGCGACATCGAGAGCGACGCGGAACTGATAGGTACCACGCTCCGAATTACTCTGATAGGAGACTCCCGTGCGATCACGGATCACCCTCGCGCTGCGAACCGTCCTGCTGGCCACCCTCCTCGCGGCCGGTCTCACCACCGCGGCCTGCTCATCTGATTCCGGCCGCACCACCACCCCGAGCACCGCGACCTCCACCGTGACGGTCACCGCGTCGCAGGCTGCGCCCCCGGCCACGACCAGCCCAACCGAACCACCACCGTCAGCGGCGCCCACATCGCGTGAGGTCGATCGCACCAGCGCAGATTTCGCGCGACCCGGATCCACTGAGGGTGCATTCGACTTCCGCTCGCCGAGCGGTGCGATCTTCTGCACCTCCACGCCCCAGGTGATGGTCTGCGGCACACCGGGGATCCGGATCCCGAACATCCCGGCCGATCAGCTGTGCGGGATCTATCCCGAAGAAGCAAGCGGCGCCAGCCGATTCGGCTTTCTGTCGCCGTCCAAGCCGGCCTGCGCCACCATGATCCAGGGCTCCATCCGGCGCGATTCCCCCGTGCTGGGGTATGGCCAGCGCGTGTCATTCGCGTTGGGCAACAACACCGTTCGCTGCTCGATGAGCATCGATGGGGTGCGCTGCCAACGGTCCGACGGGCCGAGCATGTTCGTCTCCAAGACCCGCTTCGCACGCGGCTGACACCTCACCCACTGCCACCAACGCGATCGGCCCGGTTCCTTGTGAAGGAACCGGGCCGATCGGTCTCAGCTACTCAGGGCCGCTCAGTACTTCTCGCCCTTGGCGGCCTTGTCGACCAGCGAAGCCGGCGGCTCGAAGTGCGAACCGTACTTGCTAGCCAGATCGCGCGCGCGATCGACGAAGCCCTGCAGACCACCGGGGTACTGGTTGATGTACTGCACCACACCACCGGTCCAGGCCGGGAAGCCGATACCGAAGATGGAGCCGATGTTGGCATCAGGGATCGAGGTGATGACACCCTCGTCGAAGCACTTCACCGTCTCCAACGACTCGGCGAACAGCATCCGGTCGATCAGATCCTGGAACGGCACCTCGGTGCTGCCGGACTTGAAGTGCTCGCGCAGACCCGACCACAGGTGGGTGCGCTTGCCGTCCTCGCCGTACTCGTAGAAGCCCTTGCCTGCGGCCTTGCCGTCGCGACCCTGCTCCAGCAGCCAGTCGACCACCGCATACGAGCCGTGGCTGGGCGGGGTGCCACCCTCGGCGATGATGCCTGCCTCGGTCTCCTTACGGATCTTCTGCATCAGGCCCAGCTTCAGCTCATCGGAGAGCTGCAGCGGTGCCGCCGGGTATCCGGCCTGCTGGCCTGCCTGCTCGACGATCTGCGGCTCCACACCCTCACCCACGGCGGCGATGGCCTCGTTGATGAAGGTGCCGATGACGCGCGAGGTGAAGAAGCCACGGCTGTCGTTGACGACGATCGGGGTCTTCTTGATCTGCAGGGTGTAGTCGATGACCTTGGCCAGCACCGCATCAGAGGTCTTGGCACCCTTGATGATCTCCACCAGCGGCATCTTGTCGACCGGGGAGAAGAAGTGGATGCCGATGAAGTCCTCGGACCGCTTCACACCCTCGGCGAGGATGGTGATGGGCAGCGTGGAGGTGTTGGAGCCCAGGATGGCGTCGGGTTCGACGATGTCCTCGATCTCCTGAAACACCTTGTGCTTGACCTCGACCGACTCGAAGGCGGCCTCGATCACCAGGTCGACCCCGGCGAAGTCGGCGGCCTTGTCGGTCGGGTGGATGCGGGCGAGCAGCTCCTCAGACTTCTCCTTGGTGGTCTTGCCGCGCTTGAGTGCTTTCTCCTCCAGCGCAACCGAGTAGCCCTTGCCCTTTTCGGCGGCTTCCAGCGAGATGTCCTTGATGACCACGTCGATGCCGGCCTTGGCCGAGACATACGCGATGGCCGCGCCCATCATGCCCGCGCCGATGATGCCGACCTTCTTGGCGGTGTACTTGTCGTATCCCGCCGGCCGCGAGCCACCGGCGTTGATGTGCTGCAGGTCGAAGAAGAACGCCTTGATCATGTTCTGCGACACCTGACCGGTGAGCAGCCCCACGAAGTAACGGGTCTCGATCTCGGCGGCGGTGTCGATGTCGACGATGGCGCCCTCGACCGCGGCCGCCATGATGGCACGCGGGGCGGGCATCGGGGCACCCTTGAGTTGCCGACGCAGGATGCCCGACATGGCCGGGAGCACTTGGGCCAGTGCAGGACTCGACGGTGAACCGCCGGGGATCTTGAATCCCTTGACATCCCACGGCTGTGCGGCCTCAGGGTTGGCCGCGATCCACTTCTTGGCAGCCGGGATCAGTTCCTCCACACTGCCGACGACCTCGTTGATCAGCCCGTTGTCCTTGGCCTGTGCGGGCCGGAAACGTGGGCCCTGCAACAGCACGTTCATCAACGCGTTCTGCAGGCCCAGCATGCGTACGGTGCGGATGACACCGCCACCGGCAGGCAGCAGACCCAGCGTCACCTCGGGCAGACCGATGACGTTGCCCTTCACGTCGGCGGCGATGCGGTAGTGGGTGGCCAGCGCCAACTCCAGGCCGCCACCGAGGGCGGCACCGTTGATGGCCGCGACCACCGGCTTGCCCAGGGTCTCCAGGCGGCGGAACTGCTTCTTGAAACCGTTGGTGCGGTGCGTGATCTCGGTGGCGATCTCGGCCTTGGACTTGCCGCCGTCACCCATGCTGGTCATGTCTTTGAGGTCGCCACCGGCGAAGAAGGTCTTCTTCGCCGAGGTGAGGATGACACCGGTGATGTCGTCCTTCTCGGCCTCGAGCCGGTCCACGGTGGCCACCAGCGAGGTGTTGAACAGCTCGTTCATGGTGTTGGCGCCCTGGTTGGGGTCATCCATGGTCAGCACGACGACGCCGTCGGCGTCCTTCTCCCAGGCGAACATGTTGTCACTCATTGCTTTTGCAGATTCCTTTACGAGTTCGGTTGGCGCTCAGACGCGTTCGATGATGGTCGCGACGCCCATGCCGCCGCCGATACACAGGGTGACCAGGCCGTAGCGGCCGCCGGTGCGCTCGAGCTCGTCGAGGCAGGTGCCCAGGATCATGGCGCCGGTGGCACCCAGCGGGTGGCCCATCGCGATGGCGCCACCGTTGACGTTCACCTTCTCGTGCGGGATCTTCAGGTCTTTCATCCACTTCATCACCACCGAGGCGAAGGCCTCGTTCAGCTCGAAGACGTCGATGTCATCGACGGTCAGGCCGGCCTTCTTCAACGCCAGCTCGGTGGCCGGGGTGGGGCCGGTGAGCATGATGGTGGGCTCGCTGCCGGTCTGGGCGGTGGCCACGACGCGCGCACGCGGCGTGAGGCCCGCACGCTTACCCGCCTCGGCACTACCGACCAGCACCAGCGCGGCGCCGTCGACGATGCCCGAGCTGTTGCCACCGGTGTGCACGTGGTTGATGGTCTCCACGGCGTGGTACTTCTGCTTGGCCACCTCGTCGAAACCAGCCATCGCAGCCATGCCCTCGAAGGCGGGCTTGAGCTTGCCCAACGACTCCACCGAGGTGCCGGGGCGACGGTGCTCGTCGTGGTCGAGCACCACGACACCGTTGAAGTCACGAACGGGGACAACGGACTTGGCGAAGTAGCCGGCCGACCACGCTGCCTCGGCGCGGTTCTGCGACTCCACGGCGTAGCCGTCGACGTCCTCACGGCTGAAGCCTTCCAGGGTGGCGATCAGGTCGGCGCCGATGCCCTGGGGCACGATGTGCAGGTCGTAGGCGGTGGTGGGGTCCTGGAACAGGGCGCCGCCGTCGGAACCCATGGGTACGCGTGACATCGACTCCACACCACCGGCGATCACCAGGTTGTCGAAGCCTGAGGCGACCTTCTGGGCCGCGAGGTTGGAGGCCTCCAGGCCCGAGGCGCAGAAGCGGTTGATCTGGGTGCCGGGCACCGACTCGGGCAGCCCAGCGACCAACGCGGCGGTGCGGGAGATGACCGCGCCCTGCTCGCCGACCGGGGAGACGACACCGAGCACCACATCGTCGATGTCGGCGGGGTCCATGTCAGGGAAGCGGCCACGCAGCTCGCTGATGAGGCCGGCGACCAGGTCCACGGGCTTGATGCTGTGCAGCGATCCGTTGCGCTGCTTGCCACGAGGCGTACGGATCGCCTCGTAGATGAATGCGTCACTCATGGTGAATGTTCCTTTCACATGAACATCGGTGTTCCTATCGGGGATAGGCTAACGCTGCGTCACTTGTTTGGCCATACCCCCTCATCAAGACCTTCTCCAGGCTCACCACTCTGCGCTAGGGTCGGTTCACCATGTCCGCTCACGACGACGCCCGCGCATCCGGTCCAGACACCCCGGCCCGGCGTCCCGCCGACCGCAAGCGCCAGCTCACCGACGGTGCTGCTGCCCTGTTCCTGGAGCGTGGCTACACGGCGGTGTCGGTGGCTGACATCGCCCGCGCCGCCGGCGTCACCGCGCCGTCGGTGTACCGCCACTTCACCGACAAGCAAGCTCTGTTGGCCGCCGCCGTCCTCGCCGGGGTGGAGGACCTCGAGTCGTGCACCGACCGCGCGATCGCGGCGGCCGCCGAACTGCCCGAGCCCGACGCCCGCCGGGAGACGCTCATCGAGTCGGCGTGCGCGATGGCGGTCCGCCGTCCCGACGCAGTGGTCCTGTGGCGCTGGAACGGAGCGTTTCTGTCCGACGAGCAGAACGCCGAGGTGGCCCGACGCACCACGACCATCCTCGATCGGTGGGCGCAGGCGCTGCGAGATGGGCGGGCACAGCTCGACCATCGCAGCGCCCGACGACTGGCCCTGGCCATGCTGAGCATCACCGGCAGCCTCACCGTGCACAAGACGCGCATCTCGACCACCCGTGCCCTCACCCGTCTCAACGACCTGGTGCACCGGCTCATCGCGCTGGACCCGGCGTGCGCCCCGCCGCTGACCGCACCGGTCCTCACCTCGCCCGAACCGCTGACCCGTCGCGACGAGATACTCGACGCCGCCTCGATCCTGTTCGAGCGCAAAGGTTTCGCCGACGTCGGCGTCGACGAGATCGGTGAAGCGGTGGGCATCAGCGGACCCAGCCTGTATCGACACTTCTCCAGCAAGACCGCCATCCTGCTCAGCATCGGCGCCCGCAGCGCAGCCCGTCTGGAGGCCGGGGCGATGGCCGCGCACGCGGTGTCGGGGTCAGCCGGTGAGCTCTTGAGCAACCTGGTCGACTCCTATGTGGGCGCGTTGACCAGCACCCCGGACCTGTCGGTGGCGTTCACCAGCGCCAGTGC
Source organism: Williamsia sp. CHRR-6 (assembly GCF_018474015.1). Classification (GTDB taxonomy): domain Bacteria; phylum Actinomycetota; class Actinomycetes; order Mycobacteriales; family Mycobacteriaceae; genus Williamsia_A. Next base: position 125,203 of record NZ_JAHCSG010000004.1, read on the forward strand.
GACCGCGATGCGACAGGACGAGGCACGTGATCTGCTCACCGCGCAGCGCCAATACGTGGGACGCTGGTCGGCGTTGGTCTCGCAACTCGACCCGACCCTGCCGCAACCGGAGGCGGCGGTGACGGTGCACGCCGCACTGTCCATCGCCAACGACGCGGTACGGATGCGGGGTGCGCGGGAGCGACCCGAACTGCCGGCGTTGCTGGCGTATCTGATGAAGGGTGTCCTGGGTTGTGAGTGATGACGGGCCTGTGGGTGATGACGGGTCTGTGTTTGATGGCGATTCGGTGGGTGATGACGGGCCTGTGGGTGATGACAGGTCTGTGTGTGATGTCGATTCCGTGGGAGATGACGGGCCTGCGGGAGATGACGATCTGACGAGTTTCGAACAGATCTTCTTGGGCGGACCACCGGCGTTCACCCGCGAGCAAGCCATCTCCGAACTCGACATCGACCCCGACTACGCCGACGAGATCTGGCGCGCTTTCGGATTCGCCCACGATCCCAGTGACACCGCCATCTTCACCGAGGACGACCTGGCCGCGATGGGCCTCATCCGTGCCGCCTACGAGGACAGCTCCTCCGACGCGGCGGTCGGTGCGGCGCGCACCGTGGGACAGGCGATGGCTCGGCTGGCCGAATGGCAGGCTTACCGTCTCACCGATCTCGACGGCGATCCAGCGGTCGCCGCCGGGCTCGCCGAGCTCGCGGTGGCCATGGAGCGGGTGCACACCCTGGTGTGGCGTCGACACCTGGTCGCAGCGCTGCGCAACGTCCGACAGCAGAAGTCGACCGAATCCGACACCACCACAACCACTGTCGGCTTCTGCGACATCGTCGGATACACCAGCCTGTCGCGGCGGATCGGCAATCAGGAGCTGACCGAGTTGCTGGACACCTTCGAGTCGAAGACCACCGCCATCATCACCGAACACGGTGGGGTGGTGGTGAAAACCCTCGGCGACGCGGTGATGTTCACCGTGCCGCAACCCAATTCCGCGGCGGCCATCGCACTGGAGGTGCACGCGATCAGCGAGACCGCGCCGTCGATACCTCCGTTGCGCGTGGGTTTGGCCTACGGCGAGGTGTTGAGCCGCTACGGCGACGTGTTCGGTGAGCCGGTGAACATCGCGGCACGCCTGACGGGTTCAGCTCGACCGGGCACCTCGCTGTGCGATGCCGCCCTGGCCGATGCGATCGACGACGACCGGTTCTACGTCAAGTCGATCGGCACGCTGAACGTGCGCGGCTACCGCCATCTCAAGGCCCGCGTCATCGAACCGAACCGCGGCCGCGTCAGCGAGCCGACCGACTGAGAGGACTCTCCATGCGTCAACTGATCGTCACCGCCTTCGTCTCACTCGACGGCGTCATGGAGGCCCCCGGCGGCGAGCCCGGATACCGCAACTCCGGCTGGACGTTCGAGGGAATCGAGTTCGATCCCGCCGCCTATGAGATCAAGGGGCGCGAACAGCAGGAGGCGGGCGCGCTGCTGTTCGGCCGCAACTCCTACGAGGCGTTCGCGCCGGTGTGGCCCACCATGGCCGAGTTCGAGCACATGAACACCCTCCCCCGGTATGTGGTGTCGACGACGCTGCAGACCGACGACGACCGGTGGCCGGCCACGATTCTGCGGTCGATCGACGAGGTGGCTGATCTGAAGCACACCGGTGATGGACCGATCCTGGTCCAAGGCAGTGCCACTCTCGGCGCCGCGCTGGCCGACGCCGGCCTGGTGGACCGCTATCACCTGCTGGTGTTCCCGGTGTTGTTGGGTGCAGGCAAGCGGCTGTTCAGCACCGCCGACAAGGACACCACGCATCTGCGCCTGGTCGAATACGAGACCTACGGCAACGGGATCTGCAAACAGATCTATGACGTGGTGCACACGTGAACCGTCCCCGTTGCGCAGAAACTGCCCCCTGACCGGCCACCGAGGGCAGATTCCCCTCGAGCACCGCTGTCCGGGCCGTTTTCAGCAGGACGACCGCGACGGGTAGATCGACACCTCGGTCGCCTTGATCGCCAGATGCACGGTGTCGCCCACACCAAGGCGCAGCTCCCGCAACGCATCCCAGGTGAGCTCGGCCGAGATCGCGGTCTGGCCGCACTGCACCACCACCGTGCCCCGATCGCCGGTGGGATCGACCGCGCTCACCTCGCCGGTGAACACGTTGCGTGGACTGCCCTGGGGGGCAACCGGATACACGGCCACCGATCGTGGCGCGAAGGTGGCAGCGGCCGATTCACCGTCGCGCAGCGATGCGGCACCGATACCCACCACGCTCAGGTCGACACCGCGCAGCCACCCCGATTCGGAGCCGGCACCGGCCACCCACCGCCCCGCGATCAGGTTCACCCCGGCCAGCGAGGCGGCGAACTCGGTCACCGGGTTGACCACCACATCACGCACCGGGCCGTGATCGACCACCCGGCCCGCGTCGAGGACCAGGGCTTCATCGGCCAGGGTCAGCGCGTCGACGATGTCGTGGGTGACGATCACCGTGACGCGTCGACGGTCGGCGAGCACCCGAGCGACCAGGCTGCGCAGCCGGGCGGCCACGTCCACGTCGAGGGCGGCGAACGGTTCGTCGAGGAGCAACACACTCGGATCTGCGGCCATCGCGCGGGCGATGGCCACCCGCTGAGCCTGCCCACCGGAGAGCTGCCCGGGTCGACGGTCGGCGAGCTCGGTGGCATCCACCGCAGCCAGCCACCGGGCCACCGTCTCGCGCACCTGCGCGCGCGGTCGCCTGGCCGCCGACGGTGCGAACGCGATGTTCTGCGCCACCGTCAGATGCGGGAACAGCCGCGCCTGCTGGGACAACAGGGCGATGGATCGACGATGCGGCGCAACAAACGTCGATTCGTCGACCAATGTCCGGTCGCCGACGGCGAGGTGGGCTCCATCCACCCTCAGCAGCCCGGCGATGAAGTGCAGCAGCGTCGATTTGCCCGCCCCGTTGCGGCCCAGCACCGCCAGGGTGCGCCCGGCACCCACCGTCACCTCGACATCCAGCGGCGGCACCTGCGAGTGCACCCGCGCATGCAGCGCGTTCACAGCACCGCCGATCGGTCCGGACGCCGCAGGTGCACGCCGATCACCACCACCAGCGCGATGGCCACCAACACGAACGCCAACGGCAGCGCCTGCTGCGGGTCAGAGATCTCGTCGACGTAGATCTTCAGCGGGGCGGTCTGGGTGATCCCCGGCGCGTTGCCGGCGAAGGTGATGGTGGCACCGAACTCACCGAGTGCGCGAGCAAACGCCAACACCACCCCCGAGAGCATCGCCGGGAACACCAGCGGCAGCGTGACCCGCCACAGGGTGCGGGTGGGTGAGGCACCCAGGGTGGCCGCCACCTGTTCGTAGGATGCACCCGAGACCCGCAGCGCCCCTTCGACACTGATCACCAGGAACGGCAACGCCACGAACGTCTGCGCCAACACCACCGCGGTGGTGGAGAACGCGATGTCGACACCCCACGCGGTGAGGTGTTCGCCGATCAACCCGCGCCGCCCGAAGGCGTACAGCAGCGCCACACCACCAACCACCGGCGGTAACACCAACGGCAACAACACGATTGCCCGCACCACCCGCAGCACCGCCGAGTCGGTGCGCGCGAACACCGCCGCCATCGGCACCCCGATGAGCACACAGAGCACCGTGCTGGCGCTGGCGGTACGCACACTCAAACCCAGAGCTTGCAGCGAGGCCTCGGAGGTGATCTGGCCCCAGAAGTCCTGCCACGGAAGCCGTTGCGCCAGGGCGATGGGCGGGATGGCGATCAGCAGTAACCCGAGCAGCGCGGGCAGGTACAGCCAGCGCGGGACCGGCTGCAACCCAATCCTGGTGCCGGCTGAACGGGTCACGCTCTACTTCGGTCCGAAGCCGAGACTTGTCAGCGTCTGCTGGCCAGAGGTTCCGGTGACCGCGGCCACGAACTCCTTGGCCCGATCGGTGTTCTTCGAGTTCGCGAGCACCGCGATCGGGTAGCGGTTGACCACGGCCGCCAGCGCCGGGTCGTTCACCACGCCGATCGTGGCCCCGGCGGTCTTGGCGTCGGAGACATAGACCAGACCGGCATCGGCCTGACCCGAGGTCACCTTCGTCACCACCCCGGTCACCGAGGTCTCCTCGCTGGCCGGCCTTATGTCCACGCCTGCGTTCTTCTCCACCTGCGCCGCTGCGCTGCCACACGGCACCGCGACCGCGCACAGCACGGTGATCACCCCCGGCCTGGCCAGGTCGGCCACCGAGGTGATCTTCTTCGGGTTGCCGGGCGCAGTGATGATGGTCAACACGTTGGATGCGAAGAACTTCGGCTTGACGGCCGTGGCCCCCAGCTTGGTCATCGTCTTCTCGTCGGCGGTCGCGATCACGTCGGCGGTGGCGCCCTGTTGGATCTGGGTGACCAGCGCCGAGGAGCCGTCGAAGGTGAGCTTCACGGTGACCCCCGGATGCGACTTCTCGTACGAGGTGGCGATGGTGGTGAACCCGGCTTTCAGCGAGGCGGCCGCGAATACGGTCACAGTGGTCGACTTCGGAGTGTCATCTGAGGAGCACCCGGCCGCCAGGGTGGCCGCGCAGGCGATGGCCACCGCCAGCGATCCGGTGCGACGGGTGATCGAATGCTGGGTCATGGCGCCACTTTCGTTGAGGGTCAAGGGATCGGGCGTTCGACGATGACGGTGGTCGCCTTGACCACGGCCGTGGCCACCACACCCACCGCGAGATCGAGTTCGGTCACCGCGTCGGTGCTCATCAGGGAGGTGACCACGAACGGGCCGCACTGCATGGTGACCTGCGACATCACCGGATCCGATCGCACCGCGGTCACCAACCCGACGAACCGGTTACGGGCCGAACGCTCCACCTCGATGCCGTCGGGGGCGGGCTCGGGCGCCCGAGTGGTGGCAAGACGAGCCAGGTCGGCGCCGTCGATCACGGTGCGACCGGACTCGTCGGTGCGTGCGGTCACCTCACCTGAGGCGATCCAACGACGCACGGTGTCGTCGGAAACACCGAGCAGCTCGGCGGCCCGACGCACCCGGATGTCGGTCATCTCTGAACTCGGTCACGCGTATGCGGTTGCATACGTTGATGCTATCCGTATCTGCGGCATCGTCGGCGCCACGGGTGGTCGTCGCTATCCTCGGGGACCATGAGCGTGCGCATCCTGTTGACCAACGACGACGGCTGGGATGCCCCGGGAATCAGCGCGCTGCGCGCGGGTTTGCGGGCAGCCGGGCACGAGGTGACCACCGTCGCGCCGGCCGACAACCAGAGCGGTGCCGGCACGCGGGTGGCATCACAACGCGCACTGCGGGTCGAGCGCCCCGACGAGAAGTCGATCTGGGCGGTCCACGGGTCGCCGGCCGACTCGGTGATCTTCGGTCTGTCCCACGTCTTCGCCGACGGCCATCCCGACGTGGTGATCTCGGGGGCCAACAACGGTGCCAACGCCGGGCAGGGCGTGCACTTCTCGGGCACCGTGGGAGCTGCCCTGTGCGCCACCACGTTCGGCGTGCCCAGCATCGCGGTGTCGACCGACCTGCCGTGGGAACACACCCCCTCGGTCGACGACTTCGACACCACCACCCGGCTGATCAACGAGCTGCTCGACTGGGCTGCACCTCATCGGTTGGTGGCTGCAGGCACCCTGTTGAACATCAACGTGCCTGCACCCGAGCATCCCGAGCCACTGCGGCTCGCCGCCACCCACGGCGACCGAAACCTGTTGGGCGAGATCGCCTATCGCGAGGCCGGTGGCGTATTCGAGCTCACCTTCGGTGATCGCCCCGAACCACAGCACGGCAGTGATCTGCACGCCCTGCGGTCGGGCTGGGTAAGCCTGGCTGCGGTGGGTGTCACCCATCCGATCGACGAGACAGTGACCGAGCACCTGCGGCAGGTGGCCGCAGCCGACCTGCCGTCAGTGCGAGTGGGCGCGGTCGACGGTCGCCTGTAGTCGCTCCCGGATGATGTCGGTGATCTCCGGCACCGACAGGGTTGCCGCCACGGTGACCGGGTCGCCGAAGACCACCCGCGCCCGCTTGGCCGAATCACCCTGGTAGGCAACGGCGATCGGTATCAGCGCGGTCGGCCGCCGGGCCGCGATGCCGGCGGCTATCTGACCGGCCCCCGACGCCAGAGGTTGCAAGACGGTCGGGTCGCCGTCGTTGCGGGTGCCCTCGGGGAAGATCGCGATCGCGTCGCCGCCGGCCCCACGCTCGATGCACACCGCGAGCATCCGGCGATTGGCGGCAGCCGCGGTCTCGGGATCGGTGTCGCGGGCCCGAAAAACCGGGATACCGCCCATCATGTCGATGTTGGCGCGCTGCTTGGGGTTGGTGTACAGCCCGTGTTTGGCCAGCACCCGAATGCGTCCGATCAACGGCCGTAGCGGCGATCGCCACAGCGCCCCGGCGACGACGAACTGGTCTTTGTCGTTGATGTGGTTGACGCACAACACCAGTCGCACGCCCGAACGCGCCACCGCACGCAGGTGCGGGCGGGCGTCGTCGACGAACTCTACGCGCGGCCGGTAGGTGAGGCCGAGCGCGAAGTGCGCGAAACGCGCCTTGCGCCGTGGCTGTTGATGGGTGGCGTAGTGGTCGTAGACCTCGTCGGCCTGGGCCGGGTCGATCGCGATCACTGGGGGGTCACATTCACCCTCATCACTGTAGAGGTGCACAGGTGTACTCCTGGTCACGATGAGGACAACGGTGGGCACCAGACGGTGACCCACCTACGGTGGAACGATGCTGCCCGTAATCTCGCTGCGCGACCTGGACACCCCTGCCGCGCGGGCTCACCTGGAGCAGGTGTCGTCGACCGTCGGATTCTTCTATCTGGTGGACCACGGCGTCACCGGTGCGGTGCGCGACCGCATCACCGACGCCGCACGCGCCTTCTTCGCCTTGCCTCAAGCCGACAAGGACGCAGTCGCCATGATCAACAGTCCCCACTTCCGGGGATACAACCAGCTCGGCGGCGAGCTGACCAACGGGCAGGTCGACTGGCGGGAACAGATCGACATCGGCCCCGACCGGGACGCGATCGCCGACGCGACGGGCCCACTGCGGCTGCAGGGGCCCAACCAGTGGCCGGCGGCGCTACCGGAACTGCGGGCCGCGGTCACCGCATATGACGCCGAGCTGAGCCGCGTGTCCCGGGAGTTGTTGTCCCACTGGGCCCAAGCCCTCGGCGCGGCACCGGACTTCTTCGACGACGCGTTCGCGTTGCCCGCCACCTTGATCAAACTGATCCGATACCCGGCCCGAGCTGCCGACGACACCGCACGCGAGCGCGACCAAGGTGTTGGCGCACACAAGGATTCCGGGGTGCTGACCATCCTGCTGGTGCAGGAGGGGTCGAGCGGACTGCAGGTGCAGGCCGGTGACGGCAGCTGGATCGATGCACCACCACAACCAGATGCCTTCATCGTCAACATCGGCGAGATGTTGGAGGTGGCCACCGACGGGCGTCTGGTGGCCACCCGCCACCGAGTGATCACCCCGCCGGGATCGCCGGAGCGCCTGTCGATCCCATACTTCTTCGCCCCCGCACTGGATGCGGTGATGCCGCGAATCGCCGATCCGCAGGCTCCCGGGATCACCCAGGATCCGAACAATCCGCTGTTCGCCACCTACGGCGACAACACCTGGAAGAGCCGGACCCGCGCCCACCCCGACGTGTTTGCACGCTGGTACCGCGACTAGGCCCGCCGATCACAGCCCCTTCCATCAGTTGGTTGGTTAGGGTCAGGGTCGTGACCTCTTCTCACGACCGAACGGTCGATGCGGACTTCGTGGCGTTGCCGCTGCATGAGTTGGCTGATGCCGCACTCACCACAGCCACCGCCGCCGGCGCCGCCCACGCCGATCTACGGGTGCACCGGATCCGCACGCAGACACTGCGACTGCGCGACGGTTCGGTCCAGTCGTCGGTGGACTCCACCGAGCTGGGCCTGGCGGTCCGGGTGATCGTCGACGGCACCTGGGGTTTCGCCTCGCATGCGGCGCTGGACACCACGGTGGTCCGCGAGACCGTGCATCGGGCGGTCGAGGTGGCGCGCGCGCTGCGCTCCCTCAACCGCGATCCGGTGGTCTTGGCCGACGAACCCGTCTACACCGACGCCACCTGGGTATCGGACTACGAGGTGGATCCGTTCACGGTGTCCACTGCCGACAAGGTGGGTGTCCTGGCCGACTACTCCGAGCGCCTGCAAGCCGCCGACGGGGTGGACCATGTGTCCGCCTCGGCGATGCTGGTCAAGGAACAGACCTTCTACGCCGACACCGCAGGGTCACGTATCACCCAGCAGCGGGTACGCGTGCATCCGGAGTTCGAGGCGACCACCGTCGACTCGGCCGCAGGCACGTTCGAGACGATGCGCACGGTGGCCCCACCGGTCGGTCGCGGGTGGGAGTACCTGACCACCACCGAGGCGGGCTGGGACTGGGCGGACGAACTGGCTCAGATCCCCGAGTGGTTGGCCGAGAAGGTGAAGGCGCCGAGTGTGAGCGCCGGACCCACCGACCTGGTCATCGACCCGACCAACCTGTGGCTCACCATCCACGAGTCCATCGGTCACGCCACCGAATACGACCGGGCCATCGGTTACGAAGCCGCCTACGCCGGGACATCTTTCGCCACCCCCGACCAGCTGGGCACGCTGCGCTACGGCACCCCGATCATGCACGTGACCGCCGATCGCACCCAACGTCACGGGCTGTCGAGCATCGGCTACGACGACGACGGTGTGGCCGCACAACAGTGGGATCTGATCCGCGAGGGCACGCTGGTGGGGTATCAGCTCGACCGGGTGTTCGCGCCCCGACTGGGTCTGACGCGGTCCAACGGGTGCTCCTATGCCGACTCTGCCCACCACGTCCCCATCCAACGGATGGCCAACGTGTCGCTGCAACCCGACCCGGCCGACGACACCAGCACAGCCGAGCTGATCTCGAAGGTGGAGAACGGGATCTACATCGTGGGCGACAAGTCCTGGTCGATCGACATGCAGCGCTACAACTTTCAGTTCACCGGACAGCGGTTCTTCCAGATCACCAACGGCCAGTTGACCGGACAGCTACGCGACGTGGCCTACCAGGCCACCACCACCGACTTCTGGGGGTCAATGGAAGCCGTGGGCGGCGAGTCCACATGGCGGTTGGGCGGTGCGTTCAACTGCGGCAAAGCTCAACCCGGGCAGGTCGCTGCGGTCAGTCACGGCTGTCCGTCGGCGCTGTTCCGTGGGGTCAACGTCCTCAACACCCGATCGGAGGGCGGCGCATGATCCCCGGACATCAGCTGGTCGAGCTCGCGTTGGCCGCGGCCACCGTCTCCGAGACGATCGTCATCGTCTCCGACTCGTCGAATGCCTCCCTACGGTGGGCGGGCAACTCGATGACCACCAACGGGGTCACCATCACCCGAACCTGGGTGGTCATCGCGATCGTCCGCGACGGCTCCGACGCTCGCGTGGGCACCGTCAGCTCCACCAGCGTGGACGCCGACAGTGTGGCCGGGGTGGTGCGTGCTGCCGAAACTGCCGCTCGCGCATCGCAACCCGCCGACGACACCGTCGACCTGGTGCGCGCCGACACCCCCGACGACGACTGGGAGGTGCCGGCGCAGCACACCGGGGTGAGCGTGTTCGAGCCGATCACCACCGACCTCGGCCGTGGCTTCGACGGTGCCGACGCCCTTTACGGTTTCGCCACCCACACCACCTGCACCACCTGGTTGGGCACCAGCACCGGGGTGCGACGCCGGTTCGTCGAGCCGGTGGGATCGCTGGAGATCAACGGCAAGCGTGGCGGCCTCACCGGATCGAGTGCGTGGGCGGGCACCGGTACCCGCGACTTCACCGACGTGTCCGTCGACGGCCTGCTGGCCCAGCTCTCGCAGCGGTTGGATTGGGCCACAACGAAAGTAGATCTACCCGCCGGGCGTTACGAGACGCTGATGCCGCCGTCGACGGTGGCCGACATGATGATCTATCTGATGTGGAGCATGCAGGGCCGGGGGGCGCAGGAGGGTCGGACGGCCCTGGCGGCCCCCGGCGGCACCCGCGTCGGCGAGCGGCTGGGGACGCTGCCGGTGACCCTGTTCAGCGATCCGAACGCGGCCGGTCTGCAGTATGCGCCGTTCGTCGTCGCTTCAGCATCCAGCGACGGACAATCGGTGTTCGACAATGGCCTGCACCGCGACCGGGTGGACTGGATCCGCGACGGGGTGATCACCTCGCTGGCCTATCCCCGTGCTGCGGCACAGGAATTCGGCACCGAGCCCACCCAGCTCGGAGAGAACCTGCTGATGACCGGCGGCAGCGACGTAGGCATCGACGACATGATCGCGCGCACCGAGCGGGGGCTGTTGCTGACCACGCTGTGGTACATCCGCGAGGTCGATCCGGCCACGCTGCTGCTGACCGGACTCACTCGTGATGGCGTCTATCTGGTCGAGGACGGCACGGTGACGGCCGCGGTCAACAACTTCCGATTCAACGAGAGCCCATTGGATCTGCTGCGACGTGCCACCGAGGCCGGACGCACCGAACCGGCTCTGCCCCGTGAATGGGGCGACTGGTTCAGTCGGACCGCCATGCCGCCGCTGCGCATCCCCGATTTCCACATGTCCTCGGTGAGCCAAGCGCAGTAGCCCCGGCCACACGCGGACGGCGCGTCGGCGTTGGTGTGATCGTCACCATTGATAAGGCAGGAATTTGCCGTTGAAGGTGACCACCACTCGATCGCCGGCCGGGTCGGGCACGCGCGCAAAGTCGATGTTGAAGTTGATGGCGCTCATGATCCCGTCGCCGAACTCCTCGTGAATCAATTCCTTGAGCGCCTGACCGTAGACGTCGATGGCCTCGTGGAAGCGATACACGGTGGGATCGGTGGCCAGCCCATCGTCGGCGATCCGATACGGCTGTCGCGTGAGGGCCGCGATCACCTCAGACCCAAGACCCAGTGTTTCGCCGATGATCTCCGCGCAATCGCGCGGCACCGGATGCTTACCCAGCAGGGCTGCCACAGTCCACACCAACGGCTTGTCGATGCTCTCGGCCAACTCCCGCCACGTATGACCAGCGGCGATTCGCGCGTCGTTCACCAGTTCCCCGGCCTGCACCTTGCTGATGGCTGCTGCGGTCATGGGGTCCTCTCATCGTTGCCTACGCATACGCATACGCACCGTTGACGATAGGCCCGCGAATCACGGCGCGCAGAGCGACGGCGATGAGTTCTGGGCGCGACCCGAGTCAGTCACGTGTGTCCACCAAAACTGCCTCGCCACTTGTCACAGGGAAGGGCTAGCGTGTCCCCCATGTCCGAATCCACGTCCGCCATCGAGGCCATCGATCTGGTCAAGAAGTTCGGGGAGCACACCGCTGTCGACGGCGTCAGCTTCACCGTCCCCCAGGGCACGGTGCTGGGATTGCTCGGCCCCAACGGGGCGGGCAAGACCACCACCGTTCGCATGATGACCACGCTGACCGCACCCACCAGCGGCACCGCCCGGGTCGCCGGCTACGACGTGGTCGGCCAGCCCGACATGGTGCGCCGCAGCATGGGTCTGACCGGCCAGGCCGCCACCGTCGACGAGTTGCTCACCGGGCGAGAGAACATCCGCATGATCGGCGGGCTCTACGGCATCGGGCGCAGACAACTCCACGCCATCGGTGACCAGCTGTTGGAACAGTTCGCACTGACCGAAGCCGCCGACCGACCGGTCAAAAGCTACTCGGGCGGTATGCGGCGGCGGATCGATCTCGCGGTCTCCCTGCTGGCCGCGCCGCCGGTGTTGTTCCTCGACGAGCCGACCACCGGACTCGACCCCCGAAGCCGCTCGGAACTGTGGGACGTGTTGCGCGGCTTGGTGGCGCAGGGCACCACCCTACTGTTGACCACGCAGTACCTGGAGGAGGCCGATCAGCTGGCCGACAACATCGTGGTCATCGATCACGGCCGCATCATCGCCCAGGGTTCACCGCTGCAACTCAAGGAACAGGCCGGCAAGGCCAGCCTGGTGCTGACGGTCTCGCATGCCGAGGACATCGCAGCCGCCGAGGCGTTGTTGCGCAAAACCGGCAACGAGGTGTCGGTCGACACCGGCGCTCGGCGTCTCACCGCCCCCGCCGACGGGTTGGCCGAGATGAACCGGGTCATCGGCTGGTTCACCGACAGCGGCATCGAAGTCGACGACATCGGCTTGTCCCGCCCCAGCCTCGACGACGTGTTCTTGTCCCTCACGGGCCGTCGCACCGACAGCGAACCCACCGAGCATCCATCCGACGTTGTGGAGACATTGACATGACCACCACCCAGGCTCGACCCAGCGAACCCCTGATCCGCCCCGAGATCCATCAGACCAGTGTGGCCCGGCAGTCGTGGATCATGGTGCAGCGCAGCATGATCCACACCAAACGGATGCCAGAGATGTTGTCCGACGTGACCGTGCAGCCGATCATGTTCGTGCTGCTGTTCGCCTACGTCTTCGGCGCATCGATCACCAACACCGGCGGCGGCAGCTACCGCGAGTTCCTGTTGCCGGGCATCATGGGCCAGACCATCGTCTTCTCGGCGTTCGTGGTGGCCACCGGCATCACCGCCGATCTCGACAAGGGCATCGTCGACCGATTCCGGTCACTGCCCATCTCCCGCTCATCGGTGTTGATCGGACGCAGCGTGGCCAGCCTGATGCACTCGTCGATCGGTATCGCCGTGATGGCGGTGACGGGGCTGCTCATCGGCTGGCGTATCCGCGACGGGTTCGCCCACGCGATCCTGGCTTTCGCACTGATCCTGCTGTTCGGATTCGCCATGATCTGGTTCGGCATCCTGGTCGGCTCGTCACTGAAGTCGGTGGAGGCGGTCAACGGTGTCATGTTCACCGTGCTGTTCCCCATCACGTTCCTGGCCAACACCTTCGCCCCCACCGGACCGATGCCGGCGTGGCTGCGGGCGATGGCCGAATGGAACCCGATCTCCTCGCTGGTGCAGGCGCTGCGCGAGCTGTGGGGTAACGGACCGCAGGCAGCGCCCTCCGCGCAGCTACCGCTACACCACCCGGTGCTGGCGACCGTGTTGTGGTCGGTGGGCCTCACCCTGGTCATCGCCCCATTCGCCCTCCGCGCCTTCGCCAAGCGCACACAGGACTGATCCGGTGACCGATCAGGCCGTCAGCGCCAACGCCTCCAGCGGATCGGAATAGATCGCATCGAGTGACACCGCTCCGGCGGCCTGCTGCTGGACGGTGGCGCCCGCGCGGGTCACCCGCACGTCGCGGTGCAGTGCGGCGGGGGTGGCCCGCACCGCGCGAGCCACAGCAGGAAGGGTGGACGGCGAATCGGTGAACGCCTGCCCACCCAAGATCACGTGGTCGGGGTTGAACACGTCGGCGATCAGCGACACCGCGCGGCCCAGCACCTCGGCGCGCTCCAACAGGATCGCGGTGGCGGTGGGGTCGTCGGCTGCAGCTGCGGCGTGTACGTCGTCGACGGTCTCCACGGTCAGTCCCGCTGCGCGAGCGGCCGCAACTATCCCGGTGTCGCTCACCGCGGGTTCGAGCTGCCCGGTCGTGGTCGGGTCGAGCAGCGTGGTGGGTCCGGCCGGGAAATGGCCGATGACCGGTGGTCCTGCGGTCGGGCTGTACACCGAGCCCTCGACGGTGAACGCCACACCGACCATCTCGCGGGCGTAGAAGTACATGAAGCTGCCGGTGTCGTCGTCCGGGTTGACCAGCAACTCGGCCGCGGCCATCGCCTCGACGTGGGAGGCCACCGACACGGGGATACCCAGCGCCTGCGCGAGGACTGGACCGACCGGGGCCTGAGTCCACCCCAGGCGAGGATGATCGACCAGACCGCCGTCGTTGACACGGCCACCGATGGCCACACCGGTCCACAGGATGCGCTGGTTGGGCCACCGGGATGCGAACCGGCGTGCGCTGACCCCGATCGCGGCCAGCGTCTGCTCGGGGGTGTCGGCGACCGGCGTGGGGATCTGGATGGCCCCGACCACCCGGTGGAACAGGTCGTGGGTGGTGATCGAGGTGACCTTGAGCCCGATGTGCAGACCCAGCGTGAGGAACTCCGAGGAGTTCAACTCGAACGGCAAGCGTGGGCGACCGATGGCCCCGGCCGGGGCGAGGTCGGCGCGCTCACGCAGCAGACCGGCCTTCAGCAACGCGCTGACCTGCCGGTTCACCGTGGAGATGCTGAGCCCGGACTGAGCTGCGGCATCGTCACGGAAGATGGGGCCCTGCAAGCGGGCGATGCGCAGTACCACCGCCGACGGCTTGGTCGACAGGTGCAGCTGCGGGGTGGCGATGTGGATGATCGGGGTCCTTGTCAGCGGGCCGACCGCAGACCCCATGGCCAGCGGACGCACTCCGAGGCGAGGCCGTGCTCCGGTCGGTCGCGGCCGGACCGCCGCGGGACGACGAGTGCGGGTGTTCAGGTGATTGATCGAGGTGGTCATGCGGGGTTTCCCTGTCGAATGTGCCACACCAGACCTGCGAAACACAGGTGACCCGCCAGGTCAGAAGGGGTGTGGGAGCGAATGTCTGAAAGTCGGCTCAGAGACTCGTGCGACAGAGGATGCGAGCGAAGGGCAGACGGCAACCCAGCGCGGTGATCACATAGGTGACCTCCGGGATGTGGGGCGTCGTGCTCGGCATGAGCGAAAGCTAGCAAGGGCCGCCACGCACTGGCAACGCCGGGGCCTGCGAATGCGACCTGGGCCACACCCGCTGGCTTGCGATCACCCCGATTACAACCCGGCATCACCTCACCGCGCCATACGACACTGGATGGCCGAAGACGGGTGCGTCCGCTGTACTGCGCGGACGCTGACGAAAGGGTGGTCGTGTCGCTTCACCTGCACTGGTTCCTGCCGACCTACGGGGATTCCCGGAACCTGATGGCCGGGGGTCACGGCTCGACGATGACCGGCGATCGCACCGCCGACCTGCGCTACCTCAAGCAACTGGCCGGAGCGGCGGAGATCAATGGCTTCGAGGCGGTGCTGACCCCCACCGGACAGTGGTGTGAGGACGCCTGGCTGTCGACGGCGATGCTGGTGGAGACCACCGAGACCCTGAAGTTCCTGGTGGCGCTGCGCCCCGGGCTGACGAGTCCGACGCTGGCGGCACAGATGGCCTCGACGATGCAGTGGCAGTCCAAGGGCCGATTGCTGATCAACGTCGTCACCGGGGGCGAGTCGATCGAGCAGCGCGCCTACGGCGACTACCTGGCCAAGGACGCCCGCTACGAGCGCTGCGGGGAGTTCCTCGACATCGTGCGACGGCTGTGGACGACCCCAGAACCGTTCTCGTTCAACGGCAAACACCTGCGCGTGGACGACGCGTTCCTGGCTCGCCGCCCGGAGACGGTGCCACCGGTGTTCTTCGGGGGATCGTCACCGGCGGCAGGGGCGGTGGCGTCACGGTTCGCCGACACCTACCTGACCTGGGGTGAGGCTCCCGCTGCGGTGGCCGAGAAACTGAAGTGGATCCGTGGTCTGGCCGCTGCCCACGATCGCACCCTCACCTACGGAATCCGACTGCACATCATCGCCCGTGAGACATCGCAGGCAGCGTGGGCCGAGGCCGACCGGCTGCTGGCCGGCCTCGATCCCGCGCGCGTGGCCGATGCCCAAGCGGCCCTTGCCAAGTCGGAATCGGAGGGGCAGCGCCGCATGCGTGAGCTGCA
Source organism: Williamsia sp. CHRR-6 (assembly GCF_018474015.1). Lineage (GTDB taxonomy): Bacteria > Actinomycetota > Actinomycetes > Mycobacteriales > Mycobacteriaceae > Williamsia_A. The sequence goes on from NZ_JAHCSG010000004.1 coordinate 140,928, forward strand.
CGGCGGCGGTGCCGACTACTCGCAGTCCCGCGACGCCCGATCACTGGAGATCCACCCCAACCTGTGGAGCGGCGTGGGCCTGGTGCGCGGCGGTGCGGGCACCGCGCTGGTCGGCTCCTACGACGAGGTGGCCGATCGGATCGCCGAGTACGCGGCGCTGGGGCTCGACCACTTCATCCTGTCGGGATATCCGCACGTCGAAGAGGCCTTCCATGTGGGCGACGGGGTGCGCCCGGCGCTGGCGCGACGCGGCCTGCTGGGCACGTCCGAGAACACCACCGAACCGGTCCGCGGAGCCTTCCTACCCGACCTGGAACCCACCCCCGCGTCCTGAGGCCCCACCAACCACCCCTATCGAAACACCGAGAGAGAGAACGACAATGACCACGGAGAAGATCTCTGATCAGATCAAGTTCGCCTACTGGGTACCCAACGTCAGCGGCGGCCTGGTGACCAGCGACATCGAGCAGCGCACCAGCTGGGACTTCGAGTACAACAAGAAGCTCGCGCAGACCGCAGAGAACAACGGCTTCGACTACGCCCTGTCGCAGGTGCGCTACATGGCCTCCTACGGCGCCGAGTACCAGCACGAGTCCACCTCGTTCAGCCTGGCGCTGCTCGGGGCCACCGAGCGCCTCAAGGTGATCGCCGCGGTGCACCCGGGGCTGTGGCACCCGGCCGTGCTGGCCAAGCTGGGCGCCACCGCCGATCACCTGTCGAACGGACGTTTCGCCATCAACGTCGTATCTGGTTGGTTCGCAGGCGAATTCCGGGCTCTGGGTGAGCCGTGGTTGGAGCACGACGAACGGTACCGGCGCAGCGCCGAGTTCCTCGAGGTGATCCGCAAGATCTGGACGCAAGACAACGTGGAGTACGCCGGTGACTTCTACCGCATCCGCGATTTCACGCTCAAGCCCAAGCCGCTCAACACCCCCGAGCGCCCCAATCCTGAACTGTTCCAGGGCGGTAACTCCACCGCCGCCCGCAACAACGGCGGCCGCTACGCCGACTGGTACTTCTCCAACGGCAAGGACTTCGACGGCGTCGTCGAGCAGCTCGACGACCTGCGCGCGGTGGCCCAGGCGCACGAGCGGGAGGTGAAGTTCGGACTCAACGGTTTCATCATCGCCCGCGACACCGAAAAAGAAGCCCACGACACCCTGCGCGAGATCATCGCCAAGGCCAACAAGCCTGCGGTGGAAGGCTTCCGAGATGCCGTGCAGCAGGCCGGCAAGTCCACCTCTGACGGCAAGGGCATGTGGGCCGAGTCGAAGTTCGAGGACCTCGTGCAGTACAACGACGGCTTCAAGACCCAGCTCATCGGCACGCCCGAGCAGGTGGCCGAGCGCATCGTGGCCTACAAGAAGATCGGTGTAGACCTCATCCTCGGTGGCTTCCTTCACTTCCAGGAGGAAATCGAGTACTTCGGTGCCAAGGTGCTGCCCCTGGTCCGTGAGCTCGAAGCCGCCGACACCTCGGCCGCCGTCTGACGCGGCGGGTACAGCAGCGCCACGACCGCTGCGATGCCCATACCGATCAGCATCTCGCGGATGGCCCACCCCAGCGGGTGCAGCCAGACGTCGTGACCGTCGAGTAGACGGTCGCCGGCCCGGGGCCAGGTGACAATCGCGACCACCGTCGCTGACACCACCGCGCCCCGGGCCGCCCACCGTCGGTCGGCGGCGACGAGGATGGCAGCCGGGATCAAGAAGACCCAGTGGTGGATCCAACTGACCGGCGAGATGAGGCAGCCCACGATCCCGGCGACCACCACCCCCGCGAGGTGACCGCGGATGCGGTACACCCGCAGCGCCGCCCACGCCCCGAGCACCGCGACGATCCCGAGGATCGCGGTCGCGACCGCACCGGGCAGCCCGATCGTGACGAACAGGCCGGTCAGGCTCGAGTTCGAGGGCGTGCCCAGACCTGCTCCCAGCGCGACGGTGGAGTCCAGGTGCCACAGTGAGTCGGTCCAGAACGTCATCGACATGCGCGGTGCGATCGCAAACGCCACCGCAGCCGCGCCGCCGAACGTCACGGTGGCCGCCCCGAGCGTGCGCCACTGCCGGGTGCCGGCCAGGTAGGCGAAGAACACCAGCGGGGTCAGTTTGATCGCGGCCGCCAGCCCCACCAGCACACCGCGCGGCAGAAACGCCAGCACCCGATCCGACCGGCCGATGTCGGCGACCACCAACACCGCCAGCAGAAGGTTGATCTGCCCGAACGACAGGTGAATGGAGACCACGGTGGTGGCGCAAGCGGCGATCCAGGCGATCGCGACCATCAGGTCCCGACGCGCAACGTTCGCCGGCACGGACAGGTGGACCAGCGCCAGCACCAACAGCACCGACAGCGCCGTCCACACCGTCGCGCCGAGGGTCATGCCGAAGAGGTTCGTGGGCCACAGCACGATGGCGGCAAACGGCGGGTAGGTGAACGGCATCCCGTCGGGCTGCCCGATCAACGCGCCCCGCAACCCTGCCGCGTAGATGTCCTCGCCTCGCCAAGCCCCGGCCGAGCCGTAGCGATAGACCACCCAGTCGATCGGGTTCACGCTGCGAACCTGGTCGAACACGACGGTGATGATCACGGTCACCGCGACGACGGCCAGCACGCGCACTGCCGTCCGCGCCCCGTTGCCCACCACACCATTCAACACGACGAAATCGGTTGATCGTCAGCCCGTTTCCCACGACGTCACCTACCGTGTCCGCATGAGCGTGCAGAACGATCCGCGTCCATCCACCACCGATGCCGACTTCCTACTCGCCACCGAACCGCTGCGCCGCGAGATCACCGCGCACTGCTATCGGATGATGGGCTCCCACCACGATGCCGAGGATCTGACCCAGGAGACGTATCTGCGTGCCTGGCGCGGGTTCGCGGGTTTCGACGGCCGGGCATCGGTCCGCACGTGGCTGCACCGGATCGCCACCAACACGTGTCTGAGCGCACTGGAATCGACGTCGCGGCGGCCGCTGCCATCGGGGCTCGGGACCGACGCATTCGACCCCACCGACACCTTGCTCACCGACACCGAAGTGCCGTGGCTGCAACCGTTTCCCGGTGCCGCACCATCAGAACGCGATGACCCGGCCCAGATCATCGGGGTCAACGAGTCCATCCGATTGGCTTTCGTCGCCGCGCTGCAACATCTCCCCGCTCGACAACGCGCGGTGCTGATCCTGCGAGATGTGCTGGCGTGGAGGGCATCGGAGGTAGCCGACACCGTCGGGCTGAGCGTGGCCTCGGTGAACAGCCTGCTGCAGCGAGCGCGGGCCACCCTGCGTGAGGTCGACCCTGACCACGACGCCCAGTGCGAACCCAGCGACGCCACCACCCGCGCCACCCTTGCCCGTTGGGTCGCCGCATTCGAGGAGTACGACGTGGAGGCGATCGTGTCGATGTTCACCACCGACGCCATCTGGGAGATGCCACCCTTCACCGGGTGGTACCGAGGTGGCGAGCAGATCGGGACCCTGATCCGCGGCAACTGCCCGGCCAGTGCGCCCGGCGACCAGATCCTGGTGCCCACCGTCGCCAACGGCCAGCCCGCATTCGGCCTCTACATGCGAGGCGAGGACGGGCAGCACCGACCGTTCCAACTCCAGGTGCTCGATCTGACCACCGACGGACAGGTGCGCCACGTGGTGGCCTTCTTCGACGACGCCGAGGCGATGTTCGCCCGATTCGGCCTGCCGCAGCGCCCACCCTCACGCTGAGACAGCGCGCGACGGCGAGTGCGCTCGACGTCGTACTTCTGCCGGATGCGGCGGCCGCCGTCGATGGACCACTATGGTCCCCACGATGTCTGCCGTCTCCGAGAACCTGACCCGCCGCGTCAGCCGCAGTGGCCGCTGGCTGCCGGGCGAGGTGCGCGCCGAGCTGAGCAACGATCCGCACCCGCTGGTCGGGCGACGTTCGGTGCGAGACCACATCGTCGACGGGCTGATGGTGCTCTTTGCGCTGGGTATCGGGCTGATCGGTCTCCTGGAACTCCTCGACAGCCGGGATTGGCCGAACTGGGTGGTGGCGGTCAACCTCATCGGGTTGTTCGGGACCTCGATCGCCCTGCTGTGGCGACGGCGGTGGCCGCTGCCGATCGCGGTCGTCCTCGTCGTGCTCGCGCTTCCTCTCGCGGGCGCGGGCGGTGCGGCGTACGTGGCCCTGTTCAGCCTCGCCGTGCACCGGCCGCTGCGGTATGCGATCCCGGTGGCGGTCGGGGCGATCGGCACCACCCTGGGCTACACCCTCATCTTCGGCAGCCCGCAGCCCCTGATCACGGTCACCGCGTTCACCATCTTGAGCGTGGGCGTCGCGGTGGCGTGGGGAACCTCGGTGCGCAACCGACGACAACTGCTGCTGGCGTTGGCCGAGCGGGCCAGGCGCGCCGAGGCCGAGCAGCGAGAACGTGCCGTGGCCACCCGCGCCACCGAACGCGAACGACTCGCCCGCGAGATGCACGACGTGTTGGCCCACCGGATGAGCCTGCTGTCGGTGCACGCCGGGGCACTGGAGTACCGGCCCGACGCGCCGCCCGAGGAGATCGCTCGCGCTGCCGGGGTGATCCGCAGCGGTGTCCACCAGATGCTGGAGGACCTGCGCGACGTGATCGGCATGCTGCGCAACGACTCCGACGATCTGGCACAACAGGCCACCTCGGTTGCCCGCATCCCGGCGCTGGTCGAGGAAGCGCGTGAGGCCGGCAACGCGGTCCATGCCACCGTGGAGGTCGACGCACCGCGCGAGGTGCCTGGGGTGGTGGGGCGCGCGGTGTATCGCGTCGTACAGGAAGGCTTGACCAACGCGCGGAAACACGGTGGGCCGGTACCGGTCACCCTGGAGATCCGCGGTGGGCCAGGACGGGGCATCGAGGTGGTGGTCAGCCAACCACTCAACGGGACCCTCACCCGATCCGAGATCCCAGGCACCGGAACAGGTTTGACCGGATTGAACGAGCGGGTGACGCTGGCCGGCGGCACCCTGACCCACGGCGTGATCGAACACCGATTCGTGCTGTGCGCCCGATTGCCATGGGAGAGAGGCATTGTCAGTGAACGAGGCGTCTGATCGCACAACCGACACCATCCGATTGCTCCTGGTCGACGACGAATGGTTGGTGCGCGCAGGACTGAAGACGATGCTCAGCGGCGAACCCGACATCGAGATCGTGGGCGAGGCGGCCGACGGTGCTGCGGTGGTCGACCTGGTGACCGCCACCGCACCCGACGTGATCCTGATGGACATCCGCATGCCGGGGATGAACGGGTTGGAGGCCACCGAAAGCGTTCGAGCCCTGCCTGATCCGCCCCACGTCGTCATCCTGACCACCTTCGACGCCGACGATCTGGTGATGCGGGCGCTGCGGGCCGGAGCCTCGGGATTCCTCCTCAAGGACACCCCACCGCCCCGACTCGTCGCCGCACTGCACAGCGTGGCCGCGGGCGACCCGATCCTGTCGCCGTCGGTGACCCGACAGTTGATCACCCAGGTCACCGATCCCGAACGTGATGATCGTGGGGCGCGTGCCTGCGCGGCCCTGGAGACCCTGACCCCCAGCGAACAGCGGGTGGCCGAGGCCGTGGCGCAGGGGTTGTCCAACGCCGACATCGCTCGGGAGTTGTTCGTCACGGTGGCCACGGTGAAAAGCCACATATCGCACATTCTCGACAAGTTGCAGATGAACAACCGCGTGCAGATCGCCCTGCTGGTGCACGACGCGATGCCCGACAAGTAGCTCGCGCAGGCGCGCAGACCGTGCCTGTAACGAACGACCGGTACTGTGCGATACCACCAATGTCCCACCGGACGGAGCAGTGATATCGGAAGGCAGCGCCATGAGCAGTCTTAGTTATCCGCAGGCCACGGCCGCGTTGTTCACCTCGTGCGCCACCGCGAGCATCCTCGCGCTGTTGGAGCCCGCGTCAGGCGACAGCGCGGATGGCGCGATCGCCATCGGGGGCCTGCGGGGCGATGGCGGGCACAGCCAGCGCGGTCATCTCGGTGAGCAGGTCGATCAGGTCGCCACCGAGCGCCCGAGTCACCGCGCCGATGACCTCTGACGAGGCCTCTTTCCGACCGCGTTCCACCTCCGAGAGGTAGGTCATCGAGACCCCAGCGCGGTCGGCGACGTCTTTGAGGGTGCGTTCCTGACGTAACCGCGCCGACCGCAGCGTCGCACCGAGCAGCTCACGCATCAGCGGCCCGGTGTCTGCAACCTTGGTGTCGGAAGCCGGGGCGTCGCGGGTCTCGGTCGCGAGTGCACTCGACACCACCCGAAGATCGCCCATCGATGCCTCCCAGATCTCGTTCCACAGCGGACTTCTTCCAACCTAGTCGGCGGCCGCGACAGTCGGGTGGGCACCGCGCCGATTCCGCTCACAGCGCAGTGGTGGGTGATCATGGATCGATGGGAGTCCTCTACCTGGTACGCCACGGTCAGGCGCGTGCCGGCGCGTACGGATCCGGTGCGCTCGACGACACGGCCGGTGGGCTGACCGAACTCGGTAGACGCCAGGCTGTGCGCGTCGGGCAGTCGTTGGCCGCCCGGGTGCAGCGGGTCGACCATGCGGTGTCCGGGGCGTTGGCGCGCCAGCGCGAAACCGCTGCGCTCGCTCTCGCCGAGATCGGTGCGGCGGCCACTCCCCTCGTCCACGCCGGTTTCGACGAATACGACCTCGGTTCCGTCACTGCACCATCCCGCAGGGATCAGCCCACCGCTTCTGATCCCCTGGCCCCGGGGCCGTCGGGAAAGGCGTTTCAGACCGGGCTCGACGACGGTCTGCGGGCCTGGATCGCGGGCACGATCGACGGCGGAGGGTCATATGCCGACTACCGGGCCCGCTGCGCAGCAACCCTCGATGACGTTGCGGCCCAGGCAGGGTCGGGACAGACCGTGGTGGCGTTCTCCTCGGCCGGCACCATCACCGCGATGATCGCAACGATATGGGGACTCGATGACGAGCGGTGGATCACGCTGTCGCGAACCATGATCAACACCTCGATCAGCAAACTTCTGTGCGGCCGATCGGGGATCTCGGTGGTGTCGATCAACGACCACACCCATGTGGATGTGGCCGCTGATCGCACCCTGATGACGTTCCGCTGAGGCCCGCAACGCTCAGGCGGCGGCGAACAATCGCCGCTCGGTAATCGGGTTGTCGACAAGACGCCGCGCCCACTTCGCTGCGGCCAGCACCGCGAGATCGGCGAGTGGTTCGATGAGGATCACCGTCAGATACGCCAGACCAAAGGTGGCGATGGCGGCCAACGTCGAGGCACTGACACCCTCTCCGTAGAGAGCCCAGAACGTCACCCAGCCGACGATGCCCGCCTGATAGGTGCTCGAAAGAGCAAGTACCTGACGGTAAGTCAGGTCAACGTACGCCCGCTGGGCAGGGATCACGCGCTTGGCGACCAGCCCTATGGTGAACAGTGGCACCAGCAGGGTGGTCACGTTCATCCCGTACTGGGGTAGGTCGAACGGGGCGAAGAACACGCCCTGGACCAAGAGCCCGGCGGCCAGTCCCACCGCTGCCGGAGCCGCGCCGAAGATGAGGAACAGAGTGGACCCGAGTATCAGGTGCACTTCTGAGACCCCAACGGGCACATGCGGAAAGATCTGGAAGAAGACGAACACGGCCACGGTGCTCAGCATCGACCCGACGGCGAGCGAGGACATTCCACGCTCCCGCACGTGTCGGATTCCGAGCTGCGCGGCCACGGCGCCCACACCACCGGCGGTCAGGTAGCTGAGGATGATTTTGGGACCTTCGACGATCCCGGGTTCGATGTGCACGGCAATACCTTTCGGATACAGCTGAGCCGAACCGCCCGACGGAGCCGACCAAGGTACGACGCATCGCCACCCGGCCGCCGGCCCGATCCACGAGGCGATGCGACAGCCGGACACGGCGTATCCGGCACAGGCGGCAGGTCTTCGGACTCTCGGACATCGCACATGGTGCACCTACTGGACGCCTCTTCCCAGCCTGATCGTTCTGGCCAGTGAGTGTGGCGACGGTCGTTTCCGATCACCGCTGCGGGTCAGTCCCGGAATTTCACCGGGTTCCCTCTCACACATCGCGTCGCGATGCGCTCGACGACTCTCGAATCGGATACATCGAATCGAGCAGCCGGACCGTCTGCGCTGCTGAACATACCCTGCGGGTGCCCGTTTCGATGCGGCGCTGCGTGTGTTGCTTTCGGCGCAGCGGATCGGGCACGTCCCCTGCACCGATGTGGCCGCGCCGCAGTAGCCGGGCCTCGGCGGGCCGGACACCACGAATCCGCAGAACAAGTGTCGGGTTCTTCGTGGTGGGGGGCGGTCCAACGGACGCAGTCGACGGGTGCCACCGGCGGACCCACCCGCAGACCGGCGATGTCCACTCGGAGGAACTTCATCGCTTACCTTCCGCTGTGAGTTTAGGATCGGTTCAACGAGTCCAGTGGAGTGGAGCGGACACCGATGTCGGTCACCGAGGATGCGATCAGCAAGATCAAGGCGCGCATCGTCTCGGGCGAGCGGGTGCGCCGATGAAGCGTCGTTTCCCGCGGCCGAAAGAGCTTGCGCCGCTGATGCGGATGTCGATGCCCGACCGGGATCGGGTCCGCGCGCGGCTCGAGCGCGCGCTGACCATCGACGACCTGCGGACCATCGCCAGACGTCGCACCCCGCGCGCGGCATTCGACTACACCGACGGTGGCGCCGAGGCGGAGATCTCGATGGCACGGGCTCGACAGGCGTTCGTAGACATCGAGTTCCGGCCCGCCATTCTGCGCGACGTGTCCCAGGTGGATGCGTCGTGTGAGGTTCTCGGCGGCGCATCGCAACTGCCGTTCGGTATCGCACCCACCGGGTTCACCCGCATGATGCAGACCGAAGGCGAGTACGCCGGAGCCCGCTGCGCGCAACGCGCAGGCATCCCGTTCACGTTGTCCACCATGGGAACCGCCTCGGTGGAGGATGTGGCCACCGCAGCCCCCGGCGGCCGACACTGGTTTCAGCTCTACATGTGGAAGGACCGGGACCGGTCGATGGCGTTGGTGGAACGCGCCGCCGCCTCCGGCTTCGACACGTTGATGGTGACCGTCGACGTGCCGGTCGCCGGAGCTCGCCTGCGGGACAAGCGCAACGGGATGTCGATTCCGCCGGCGTTGACCCCGTCGACCATCCTCAACGCCATCCCCCGGCCGTGGTGGTGGTTCGACTTCCTCACCACCGAGCCACTGGCCTTCGCCAGCCTCGACCGCTGGTCGGGTACGGTCGGGGAGTTGCTGAACTCCATGTTCGACCCGACCGTCACCTACGAGGACCTGAAATGGGTTGCCGCGCAATGGCCAGGCCGGGTGGTGGTCAAGGGCGTGCAAACCCTCGCCGACGCGCGCGCCTGCGCCGAGGCCGGGGTGGACGGGATCGTGTTGTCCAACCATGGTGGGCGCCAACTGGATCGGGCCCCCGTACCGTTTCACCTGTTACCGCAGGTGGTCGGCGAGCTCGGTGACGATCTGACCATCATGCTCGACACCGGTATCCGTTCCGGCGCCGACATCGTGGCCGCCATCGCGCTGGGGGCCGACTTCACGTTGATCGGTCGGGCCTACCTGTACGGGCTGATGGCCGGTGGTGAGCGCGGCGTCGACCGGGCGATCACCATCCTGCGTGACGAGATCCTGCGCACCATGCAGCTTCTCGGGGTGAAGACATTGTCCGAGCTGGGGCCCGAACACGTCATTCAGTTGACGCGATGGCGCGAAGTCCCGCGGCCATGAACTCCGCGGTCGCCTCGGCGGCTTTCTCGGCGCCGTCGCCCGACGATGCACCCGACAGGGCCCGGTGGGTGATGCCCTCGCCGATGACCCCGAGCTTGAAGTTGGCCAGGGCGAGGTAAAAACCCCAGTGCCGCAGATCGCTTCCCGCGGTGGCGGCATACCGCTGGGCCAGGTCGGTGGTATCCGGATACCGGTCGCTGGTCCAGGCGGCTGTCATCCCGATGACCCGGTCGAAGATGGGTTCGCGGTAGACACACATCAGCGCGACATCGGTCAACGGGTCGCCGAGGGTGGACATCTCCCAGTCCACCACCGCTTCCACCCGACCTGGGTCGTCCTTGCCGAGGATGGTGTTGTCGACCCGGAAGTCGCCGTGCACCACCGCGTTGGCGCTGTCGGCGGGGATGTTCTCGGCGAGTTGCTCGGCCAGCCGAGCTACATCGGGCAGTTCGCGGGTCTTGACCAGATCCCATTGTCGGGTCCAGGTTTTCACCTGTCGGGCGCAGTAGCCCTCGGGGCGACCGAACTCGCCGAGCCCCACGGCTTCGTAGTCGACGGCATGGAGGTCGGCCAGCACCCGGATCAATGCGTCGACGTTACGGTCGATGGTCACGTCGTCGAGTGCGTCGAGGTCGGCGGCGCTGCGGATGACGGTGCCGTCGACGAACTCCACGACGGTGCAGGGCGCCCCGAGCGCACTGCCCTCAGCGTCGAAGGCGATGGTGCGAGCCACCGGGACGGCCGTGTCCTGCAGGGCGGTGGTGACCCGCCATTCGCGGTTCATGTCGTGGGCTGAGGGGGTGAGCCCCCCGGTCGGCGGGCGTCGGACCACCCAGCGGCTCACCCCGTCGGTGGCCGAGAAGGTGAGGTTGGACCGACCCCCGGAGATCAGCTCGACGGTCAATTCGCCCGCCACCGGCACGCCGGATCGGACCAGGAAGTCATGCAGGGCAACGGGATCCATTCCCGGCAGTGCGCCCATCACAGGGCCGCAGCCTCGATGGCCTTCTTGGCGCGCCCCACGGCACGTTTGGCGATGGCCCAGCGGTGCACCTCCGATGGTCCGTCGTAGATGCGGAACGGGCGCAGCTCCTGCTGCAGGCGCGCGATGGGCAGGTCGTCGGTGACGCCGCTGCCGCCGCACATCTGCACTGCGCGATCGGCGATTCGCGAGTACGCCTCGGCGGCGAAGGTCTTGGCGATGGAGGTCTCGTCGCCTGCGTTGCGCCCCAGGTCCAGCTCATGGCACGCCTTGATCAGCAGGGCCCGCGAGGCGGCCAGGTCGATCTCGTTGTCGGCCACCATCTGTTGGATCATGCCCAGGTCACCGAGCCGACCACCGAACGCTTCTCGGCGCGCGACATAGTCGAGCGCCACCTCGTGCACGCGGGCGGCCACACCCAGCCAGCGCATCACATGCGTCATGCGGGCCGGGCCCAGCCGCACCTGCGCGTAGCGGTACCCCTCGTTCACCTCGCCGAGCACGTTCTCGTCGGGGACGAACAGGTCGGTGAACTTCACCTCGCAGTGCCCACCGATACCGGCTCGGTCGATGGTCCCGATGTGACGGACGATCTCGATGCCCGGGTCGGGGGCGGGGGCCAGGAACATGGTGGCCCCGCCGCGGTCTCCCGGCTCACCGGAGGTGCGCGCCATGATGATGTAGAAGGACGCACCGTCGGCGCCGGTGATGAACCACTTGTGGCCGTTGATCTTCCAGCCACCGTCGGCCTTGGTGGCGGCGGTGGCCAGGGCCGAGGGGTCTGACCCGGCGCCGGGTGAGGGCTCGGTCATGGCGAACGCCGACCGCACCTCACCGGAGGCCAACGGGGCCAGGAACTGCTGACGCTGTGAAGGTGAGGCGATGTGGTCGAGCATGTGGACGTTGCCCTCGTCCGGGGCGTGGATGTGGGTGGCGAACGGACCGAAGACCGAGCGGCCGGCCGCCTCGAAGACCGGTGCCCGGTCGGACATGTTGAACCCCAAGCCGCCGAACTCGACCGGCGCGTGAGGGGCAAAGATGCCTGCCGCCTTGGCTTTTGCCTGCATCTCCAACCGCAGGTCGTCGCCGCCGGCAGCGGTCAGATCGCCGGCGAACTCGGTCTCCAGCGGCAACACGTAGTCGTCGATGAACGTGCGGGTCTGCGTGATCACGCGGTTGACCTCGTCGCTGTAGCGAAGGTCGATGGTCATGGCGCATCTCCTTGGTCTCGGTGGCGGACGATCTGAGGACTCGTGATCTCTGGTCGGGTGGAGTCGCCGACGTAGCCGACGGTGTCGCGAGCGATGCGGCCCCAGCGGTCCACCAGTTCATCCGGCGACAGGCGACCGTCGGGGCGGTACCAGATGGACACTCCGACACACATGGTGGTGATGGCCCGACCGGTGTCGTACGGGTCGCCGGTGACGAACACCCCACGCTGCGCGCCGTCGACGACGATCTCGTCGACCATCTGCTGCTGGCGCCGCCGCTTGGCGGTGTAGACGGGCCGGTAGTCGGCGTCGAGGCTACGGATCTCGCTGGAACCGATGAACGCCTGCTCACGGCGGTACATGTGGAACTCGAGCAGGGTGGTGACCACCGCGTCGAGCCGGTCGATCGGTTCGGGTCCTGCCGCGGCGATCGACTGCTCGGAGCGCCACAGCAGGTCGTCCATGCTCATCTCCAGCAGACCCTGCAGCATGGACTGCTTGGACGGGTAGTGGTGGTAGAGACCGGGCACCGAGAGACCCGCGCGGCCGGCGATCTCGCGGACCGAGGTGCCGTGGTAGCCGTGATCGGCGAACGCCGACAGGGCTGCGGCCAGCGGAATGGGCAGGTCGGACCGTCCGTAGTCGCGCCAGGCCGGGCGGGCGGCGTACGGATCGAGGGTCATGGTCACCAACCTAGTAGCACGGCGAACGGCGTGGTGGCGGCGGGTGTCCGAACGCTCGGTCGGTAGCGTGATGTGGGTGCAGCACTACGACGACATCGTCATCGGCGCCGGACACAACGGCCTGACCACTGCGGCGTATCTGGCGCGGGCCGGGCGGCGGGTGCTGGTGCTGGAGCGCTCGGATCATCTCGGTGGCGCCACGGTGTCGGCCGAGCCGTTCTCGGGTCTGCCTGCGCGGCTGTCGCGGTACTCGTATCTGGTGTCGCTGATGCCGCGGCAGATCATGGCCGACCTCGATCTCGACCTCCGCCTGGTGCGGCGGCGTCACTCGTCGTACACACCGCTGCCCGCTGATCCCACCCGCGGGATCCTGGTGGACAACGGCGACCGCGCTGCCACTGCTCGCTCGTTCACCCAGGCCACCGGCGGCGCCAGGGATTTCGCGGCGTGGACTCGGTTCTACGAGCGGATGGGGCGGCTGGCGCAGCGGGTGTTCCCGACCGTGCTGGAGCCGTTGCGCAGCGAAGACGCGATGCGCGCGCAGGTCGACGACGACGAGTTGTGGCGTGCGGTGGTGCAGCGGCCGCTCGGCGAGATGCTGGAGGCGACGTTCGACGACGACGTGGTGCGCGGGATCGTCGCCACCGACGCGTTGATCGGCACGTTCGCCGATCTGCACGATCAGTCGTTGCGGCAGAACATCTGCCTGCTCTATCACCTGATCGGTGGCGGGACGGGTGACTGGGATGTGCCGGTAGGTGGGATGGGTGCGGTCAGTGGCGCTCTGGCGCGTGCGGCTGCCGACGCCGGGGCGACGCTGCTGACGGCGGCGCGGGTGCTCGCCGTGGACCCCACCGACGGCACGGTCACCTGGGACGGTGGTGAGGCTCGTGGTTCGAAGATTCACGCCGGCTGCGCGCCAACAGTTCTCAGCTCACTGATCGGTGAGCCGATGGATTCCGAGACCGCGCCGCAGGGCGCTCAGCTGAAGGTGAACCTGCTGTTGACGCGGCTGCCACGACTGCGCGACACCACGGTGGACCCGACGGCGGCGTTCTCGGGCACCTTCCACATCAACGAGAGTTATACGCAATTGCAGGCGGCTCATGCTGCGGCGGCGGCAGGCAAGATTCCCAGCCCGGCTCCCTGCGAGATCTATTGCCACACTTTGTCGGATCGATCGATCCTCGGGTCGGAACTGGACGGGATGCACACCCTCACCATCTTCGGACTGCACCTGCCACCGGACGTGTTCAGCTCATCGGATGCGCGCCGACGGGCGACCGAGGAGACGTTGGCGTCATTGAACTCTGTTCTGGCCGAACCGATCACCGATGTCATTGCCCGGGACGGCAACGGTGAACTGTGCATCGAGGCCAGATCGCCGCAGGATCTACAGGATTCGGTGGGGCTGCCGGGCGGCAACATATTTCATCGGTCACTGCAGTGGCCGTGGGCCCAGACCCCCCAGCAGGTGGGCACCTGGGGTGTGGAGACCCGCTACGCGAACGTCACCATCTGCGGGGCCGGGGCGCGACGGGGTGGCGGGGTGAGCGGCATCCCGGGCCACAACGCAGCCCGGTACGTCCTCGATTCCCACTGAGATCGTCCGCTGAGCGGCCGTCGGTGGTCACTGTGTCCACGATGGCCACCTATTCGGACGATTTCCGCAGGATCGTCGGACCTACGTCCCGCACCAGGGGGAGGTGCGCGACAATTGACTCTGCGTGCAACTTTCCCGGATCAACCTTCCGCACGTGGGCTCGCGGTTACGACGTGCGTGGGGTGGCAGGCGACCCCGTGGTCACCGACCTCGCAAACGCCTGGGCACCGCGGGCCCTCGATCCCGTTCATCGGACTCGCCGAGGGCTACGCTTTGGCCGCACTTCGCAGATCAGGGGTTCCACTTCAGCGGATTCGGCCCGCCTTGGAGCAACTCGACAGGAAGATGGGCATCGCGCACGCGCTGGCCTCCGAAGGACTGTTCACCGACGGTGCCGAGATCATCTTCGATTACTCGCGTACCAGCACGCACCCAGGCTCGGATCACTCGGCTGTGATCACGTCCCGCAGAACGTTTGGAATCGGTCGGCGAACTCAGGTGGTGCTGCTGCCGCGTAGGCGGACAGTGCGGGATCGGCGTCGAACGGGCGGGTGAGCGCAGCCAGCAGATCGTTGAACGGTTGCAGGTCGCCTGCGGTGGCCGCGGTCAACGCGGCATCCACCAGATGGTTGCGGGGGATGTAGATCGGGTTGACCGCATCCATCGCCGCCGCCACCTGAACCGGGTCACCGGCTGGCAACTCGCGCCAACGGGCCACCCATGCTGCGCTCGACTCACGTGGGATCACGGCGTTCAGTGCGGCGGGGTCACCACGCAGCTCATCGGCCAACGCCCGAAAGGTTGCGGTGTGATCGGCGCGGTGCTCAGTCATCAGGGCCAGCAGATCGTCGGCGAGCTGATCTGCGGCGGGATGCTCGGGCACACCGATCTTGGCGCGCAGTAACCGATGGTGGGCGGTGGAGTATCGGTCGAGGTAGGTCTCCAACACTGCGGTCAAGGCCTGCACTGCGGACTGCACGTCGTCGCCGCGCGCCGCGGCGACCAGCGGGATGAGGGTCTCGGCGAAGCGCGACAAGTTCCAACCGATGATGACCGGCTGCGCTCCGTAGGCGTAGCGGCCGTTGATGTCGATGGAGCTGAACACTGTCGCCGGGTCGTGTGCGTCGAGGAAGGCGCACGGGCCGTAGTCGATGGTCTCACCGGAGATGGTGGTGTTGTCGGTGTTGAGGACACCGTGGATGAATCCGACGGACATCCACTGCGCCACCAGGTGGGCCTGCCGGTCGACGACGGCGTCGAAGAAGCGGACGTACTTCTCGGCCGGTTCGGAATCGACCAGCTGCGGATAGTGCCGGGCGATGGCGTAGTCGGCCAAGCGCGCCAGCGGATCTCGCTGCCGCACCGCGAACTCGAAGGTGCCCACCCGAATGTGGCTGGCGGCGACCCGCGCCAGCACCGCACCGGGCTCTTGCGCATCGCGTTGCACCGCCTCCCCGGTGGCGGTGACCGCCAGCGCGCGGGTGGTGGGAATGCCCAGGGCGTGCATGGCCTCGGAGATCAGGTATTCGCGCAGCATGGGCCCAAGCGCCGCGCGACCGTCGCCGCCCCGCGAGAAACGGGTGGCCCCCGACCCCTTCAGATGCAGGTCACGCCGGTTGCCGTCGGTGTCGATCAGCTCGCCGAGCAGCAGTGCCCGACCGTCACCGAGAAGCGGCTGATAGCCCCCGAACTGATGCCCGGCATACGCCATCGCGATCGGTGTGGAACCTTCCGGCGCCCGCGCGCCGGTCAGCACCTCAGCGCCGGCCCGGGTGCCCACGGCATCAGGGTCGAGGCCGAGTTCGGTGGCGAGGGTGGTGTTGAGCACGACCACCTGCGGATCGGGAGCCGGCTCCCCTGCGCTGGGCACGAACAAGCCCTCGAGGTCACGGGCGAACGTGTTCTCCAACCGGAACGCAGTGGTCATGGGTCAAGGCTAGCGATCAATTCGGCGGATCAGATTCGTCGTCCTGGGGCGCCCGGCGGGTGCGTTGGGTCCAGAACTGCGGGTTGTGGCGGTTGGGTACCCGCTCGGCCTGACGGCGGGATGGCGGTAGCGCGTCCACTCGAGGTAGGCCAGACCTGCTGTGGCACGGCGCAGTTCGAGCAGCAGGGCGTCGGGCGCATCGGCCGGAAGCACCGCCGAGGGCCCCATCGAAGCCGAATCGATACCTGGCCATCCCCCCTCGAACGCATGATCGAAATCACCTGTACATGGGGATAGTTTGCAACCAAATGCCAAGATCAGCAGCCTGATTGGTGTGATCGAGTTACCGGCGGGTAGCTTTCAACGCCCAGATGTACAGGCGCACAACTTTCGTCGATCCCCGGCGTTGTCCGATCAGGCCCGTATGGTGGACCTGTGATCATCGTCAGCACCGACGGCTCCTGCCTACGCAACCCAGGCGGGGCGATCGGTTGGGCGTGGGTGGATCACACCGGCCCCACCGCCAGTGGCGGAGAACCGGTCGGCACCAACCAGATTGCCGAGCTCCGCGCCATCTACGAGGCGATCACCGCCCACCCCGGGGCCGAGCCGATGTTGGTGGAGTCCGATTCGCAGTACGCGATCAAATGCGCCACCGAGTGGCTGCCGGGCTGGAAGCGCAAGAATTGGCGCACTGCGTCGGGTTCGCCGGTGAAGAACGTGGAGCTGATCCGGGCCATCGACGAAGCCATCACCGAGCGTGAAGGTCCGGTCCGGTTTCGCTGGGTACGCGGGCACGTGGGCGACGAGTTCAACGAGATGGCCGACGAACTGGCCGGTCAGGCTGCGCGCGCGGCTCAGGAATCCGGCGAATCCAGCGCCCCCGGACCGGTGGCTGCATCGGCCGACGACCACGAGCCCGCCACACTGTTCTGAGGCGATCAGTGTCCGCCGTGGGCGAGACGCTTGTTGACCAGGCGGGTCAGCCAGATCGGGGAGAAACGTGAACCCATGGCCAGCAACGCGGTCTGGGTGCCCACGGTCCAGTGGATCTGGTGGGTCAGCTTGCTGTAAAGCCCCGGCTCGGCGGCCTTGACGATCACATCGGCCACATCCTGCGGGCCCAGCTTGATGCCCAGCGAATCGGTGGTGCCGGTCTTGATGTTCTCGGTCATCGCGGTCTGCACGTACAGCGGCCAGATGGCGGCCAGCCGGATGCCGTAGCTCCCCCACTCGATGTCCAGCGCCTCGGTGATGGCTCGCACGTAGTGCTTGGTCGCGCTGTAGCTGGCCAACTCGGCCTGACCGTAGATGGCCGACGCCGACGCCATACTGATCGCCACCGACCCCTTGGTCGCCTTCAGGTACGGGAACGCAGCGTGCAGACCGTTGGCCACACCCTTGGTGTTGATGTCGATCTCGCGGTGGATGGTGGCGATCTTCAGCTCTTCGAACTTGCCCGCAACCAGGATGCCGGCGTTGTTGACCAGCACATCCAGCCGACCACCGGTGGTCGCGGTGAACTCGGCGAGCCGTTCGGCGAACTCGTCGGCGTCGGTGACGTTGAGGTGACCGACCACGGCGGTGCCGCCGAGGTCCTCGATCTCGTCCTTGAGGGACTTCAACCCCACCTCGTCGATGTCGTAGCCGCCGACGGTGTAGCCCTTACGCGCGAACGACACAGCCGCTTTGCGGCCGATACCAGCAGCAGCGCCGGTGATGAAGACAGTCTTGGAAGCCATCTGACATTCCTATCAATCAAAATCGGGAACCATAACCTTGTTCCGGAACCGGAACCTGATTACGGTTTCTGTCATGGCCGCCACCGACCGTCGACGCCAGCGAACCGTGGCCGCAGTATGTACCGCCGCGCGCACCTTGTTCGAGGAACGCGGGTATCAAGCCGCCACCATCGCCGACATCGCCACCCACGCCGAGGTGTCGGTCAGCACCATCTACGAGAACTTCCCCGGCGGCAAACAGGACATCTACCTGGCGCTGGCCGATCAGGCCGTGGTGGCCAACGAACACATCATCGACGAGGCCGTGCGCCGCTGCACCCCTGAGGACCGCGCCGGGGAGGTGTTCGACGCCTACGTGCGATTCCACCGCGACGACGACCAGCTGGCCTTCCGACTCATCGCTCTCGCCGACGCCCTGAGCCCGTCGGCCCGATTCGACGACATCCGCCGCGACTTCGGCGAACGCATCGCCGCGGTCCTGGTGCGCGCGGTGGGCGAACACGGCGACCTGGCCCGCACCGCGGCCACCTGGGCTGCGGTCAACGGGCTGTTCTCCGCGCGCACCCAGGGCTTCATCGACGACGACCTGCTGGACCAGGCACTGGCATCCACCCGTAGCTGGGCAACGGGGACCTGAACGGCGGCCCGAGCTGCCTGGATGAGGCAGTAGTCTGGCAGGCGATGTCTACCGTGAAAACGCCCCTGACCGGCCGGGGCGAGCTGCCGATCGAGACCCGCCGGTTGATGGGGTGGAGTCGCACCACCCCCATCGAGGGCCACGTGCTCTCCACTCCTGATCTCGACGTGATCGCCGACGCCGTAGCCCGCGTCGCCGACGACAACGCCGACAAGCCTGCCCACCTGCAGCGCGGGGTCATCGCGCGGGGGCTGGGCCGCTCGTACAACGAATCGGCCCAGAACGTCGGTGGCCTCACCATCGACATGACGCGGCTCAAGAAGATCCACTCGATCGACGCGCAGACCGCCATCGCCGACGTGGAAGCCGGTGTCGACCTCGACACCCTGATGAAGACGGCGTTGCCGTACGGGCTGTGGGTTCCGGTGCTACCCGGCACCCGGCAGGTCACCATCGGCGGTGCCATTGCTCACGACATCCACGGCAAGAACCACCACAGCGCGGGCAGCTTCGGCAACCACGTCACCGAGATGACCCTGCTGCGCGCCGACGGTCGGATCATCACCATCACCCCCACCGGCACCCCCGACGACCCGGACGCGTCGATCTTCTGGGCCACCATCGGCGGTATCGGGCTGACCGGATTGATCCTGCGGGCTAAGATCGCGATGACCCGCACCGAGACCGCGTACTTCATCGCCGACGGCACCGTCACCCGCAGCCTGGACGAGACCATCGCCCTGCACACCGACGGCAGCGAGCACAACTACACCTACAGCTCGGGCTGGTTCGACGCGATCAGCGCGCCGCCGAAGCTCGGTCGCGGCACCTTCTCGCGCGGCTCGCTGGCCACGCTGGATCAGCTGCCCGACGACTTGGCCCGAAACCCGTTGGCGTTCACGGGCAAAACTCTGCTGACATTCCCCGACATCTTCCCCAACGGCTTGGCCAACAAGTTCAACTTCAGCCTGGTAGGCGAGGCCTACTACCGGATGGGTGGCAACTACACCGGAAAGATCCAGAGCCTCACCGCCTTCTACCATCCGCTGGACCTGTTCGGTGACTGGAACCGGGCCTACGGTTCGAAAGGCTTTCTGCAGTATCAGTTCATCGTCCCGGTGGAGGCGGTCGAGGAGTTCAAACAGATCATCATCGACATCCAGGCCTCGGGACATGTCAGCTTCCTCAACGTGTTCAAGCTGTTCGGCGAGGGCAATCAGGCGCCGTTGAGCTTCCCGATGGAGGGTTGGAACATCTGCGTCGACTTCCCCATCAAGCGTGGGCTGCACGAGTTCTGCACCGAACTCGACCGGCGGGTGCTGGCGATGGGCGGGCGGCTCTACACCGCCAAGGACTCGCGGACCACCGCCGAGACCTTCCACGCCATGTACCCGCAGATCGACGACTGGATCGCCACCCGACGTCGGGTGGACCCCACCGGGGTGTTCATGTCCGACATGGCGCGTCGTCTCGAACTGTCCTGACCCCCGCGCGCACCCGGACCTAGGCGCATATCCGGACCCAAGCGCACACCCGTTGCCCCGCTTGTCTTCTGATGTGAAGGAACCTCCCATGATCAACGCCGTCGGCGTGCCCAAGTCCCTGCTGCTGCTCGGCGGCAGCTCCGAGATCGGGCTGGCCATCTGCGCCGAGTACCTGAAGAAGGGTCCAATGCGGGTCATCCTGGCCACCGTGCCCGGCGACCCGGCCGCGCCCGCTGCGGTCGAGACGATGAAGGCGGCCGGTGCGTCGTCGGTGGAGACCATCGACTTCGACGCCCTGGCCTTCGACACCCACCCCGAGGTGATCGGGAAGGCGTTCGCCGGCGGCGACATCGATGTGGCGATCGTCGCGTTCGGTCTGCTCGGTGACGCCGAGGAACTGTGGCAGAACCAGCCCAAGGCCGTGCAGATCGCCGGCATCAACTACACCGCCGCGGTGTCGGTGGGGGTCCTGTTGGCCGAGCACATGCGCAGCCAGCGCCACGGCCAGATCATCGCGATGAGCTCGGCCGCCGGAGAACGCGTGCGCCGCAGCAACTTCGTCTACGGCTCCACCAAGGCCGGCCTCGACGGCTTCTACCTCGGTTTGGGTGAGGCGGTGAAACCCGACGGGGTGAACGTGCTGGTGATCCGCCCTGGTCAGGTGCGCACCCGCATGTCGGCTGGGGTGAAGGAAGCCCCGCTGACGGTGAACAAGGAAGACGTGGCCACCCTGGCGGTGATCTCCGCCGAGAAGGGCAAGGACCTGGTGTGGGCGCCGCCGCCGTTCCGGTTCGTGATGATGATCCTGCGGCACATCCCGCGACCCATCTTCCGCAAGCTCCCCATCTGAGTCCCGGCCCCCGGTGACGACTGCGCCCGTGACGACTGCGCCTGTGACGACTGGGCCGGTGAGGACTGCCGCTCACCTCCTGCGGGCCATCGGGTCGGTGGCTGCGGCCGGTGTGGTGGCAGGCGTGGTCGCCTCGGTCGGGCTGTACGCCATCGCGCAGGTCCAGTGGCCGGCGTTCAACTCCTCCAACGTCAACGCTGCCCTGACCACCCTCGGGCAGACCGTGGCCATCGTGATGTTGACGGCAGCGGCGTTGGCGGCCCGCGCGGGCCGGTGGCGGCACTGGACGGGCCCGTTGAGCTGGGTGGGCATCTCCGGGTTCGCCACCGTCACCCTGGCCATGCCGCTGGGCGCCACCAAGCTGTACCTGTTCGGTATCTCGGTGGATCAGCAGTTCCGCACCGAGTACCTCACCCGGTTCACCGACACCTCCGCCCTGGCCGACATGACCTACAAGGGGTTGGCGCCGTACTACCCGGCCGGCTGGTTCTGGTTGGGCGGTCGCTACGCCGTGCTCACCGGCCAGCCCGGCTGGGAGGCGTTCAAACCGTGGGCCATCATCTCCATCGCGGTGGCCGCCACCGTGGCGATGGTGTTGTGGACCAGGATGATTCCCACCCCCAAGGCCATCGCCGCCACCCTCGCCTCCACCGCGTTGACCATCTATTACGCCGGCCCCGAACCGTATGCCGCCGTGCTGATCGTGTTGGGCGCGCCGATGATGGTCATCACCCTGCACGCCCTGCGATCCGGGTCGCGTCCGGCGATCGTGGCGGCCGGCTTGTTCTTCGGGTTCAGCGCCACCTTCTACACCCTGTTCACCGGTCTGTTCGCCCTGACCGCCATCGTGATGACCGGATACCTGCTGGTGACGGCGTGGCGATCGGTGACCAACAGCGCAGTCCATCGTGATGCACTGCGCGCGCAACGTCGTCGCCTGGTACTTGCCCACGGCGCACGCCTGCTGGCTGTGGGGGTGCTCTCGGGGGTGGTGGCGTTGAGCGTGTGGGGCCCGTATCTGTTTGCGCGCCTGCGTAACCGACCGGCCAGTGGCGGCACCGCCGAGCACTATCTGCCCGGTAGCGGCGCCACCCTGCCCACCCCGATGCTGCATCTGAGCCTGGTGGGGGCGTTGTGTTTCGCCGGGTTCGGATGGTTGTTGCTGCGCAACCGAACTCGAACCATCTCGCTGGCCCTTGGGCTGACGGTGATGACCATCTACCTGTTCTGTCTGCTGTCGATGGCGTTGACCGCCAAGGGGACCACCCTGTTGGCGTTCCGGCTGGAGCCGCTACTGGCGGTGATCCTGGCTGTGGCCGGGGTGTTCGGTGTGGCTGAGCTGGCTCGCGCGCTGGGCCAGCGGATGGGTGACGTGGGTTTCGTGGTGGTGGCCACCGGAGTGGTCTCGGCAATCGCGTTGTCGCAGAACATTCCTGCTCACCTGTCCAGCGAGATCACCATCGCCTACACCGACACCGACGGCAACGGTGTGCGGGCCGACAAACGGCCGCCGGGTGCGCAGTCGTATTTTCCGCAGATCGACACACTGGTTCGGCAGCAGACCGGAGCGCCCCGCAGGGACACGGTGGTGTTGACCGCCGACTACGGATTCCTGTCGGTGTACCCGTACTACGGATTCCAGGGACTCACGTCCCACTACGCAAACCCGTTGGCGGAGTTCGACAAACGGGCCACCGCGATCGAGGAGTGGTCGGGTTTCACCACGCCCGACCAGCTGGTGGCCGCACTCGACGCGTCGCCGTGGACGCCGCCGCGGGTGTTCCTGTTCCGTTATAGTGCCGACGGGTATGCGCTGCGGTTGGCCACCGACGTCTACCCCAACGACCCCAACGTCAAGCGCTACACCGTGACGTTCGCCCCTGCCCTGTTCACCGACCCGCGGTTCACCGTGACCACCGTGGGTCCCTTCGTCCTGGTGGTGCGCCGATGACCGATTTCGAGTTGACAACCGTCTCCACCGAAACCGGTCAAGCCCACCTGGTGCACACCGAGCACGTGAACTGGGTTCTGCTACAAGATGATCGGGGTGTCACGCTGATCGACGGCGGCTATCCGAAGCTGGCGCCGACGGTGGCGCGGTCGATCGAGGCCATCGGGGCCGGGATCGGTGATGTGCGCGCGGCCCTGCTCACCCACGCCCACGTCGACCACATCGGCGGGTTGCGGGTGCTGGCGGGCGAGCACGGTTTCCCGGTGTACGCCCACCCTGAGGAGGTGGGCCACGTGCAGCGCCTCTACCTGCAGCAGGCATCGCCGGGGGGTGTGATCGCGTTGGCCTACCGGCCGCGGGTGCTGCGGTGGTTGGCCGAGGTGATCCCCATGGGCGCCCTGGACAAGAGTGGGATCGACTCGTGCACAGCGTTTCCCGACGACGAACCGCTGGATCTGCCGGGTCGGCCGCTTCCGGTGCCCATCCCCGGCCACACCAGTGGACACTGCGGATACCTGGTGGCCGACGGGACCGTGCTGTGCTCGGGCGACTCGTTGATCACCGGCCACGGATTCTCCGGCTCACGCGGACCGCAGCTGCTGCACCCGATCTTTCATCACGACCTTCCCACCAACCGCGACTCGCTGGCCACCCTGCGAGACCTGCCCGCCACCACCGTTTTCCCCGGTCACGGCCTGCCCTTCCACGGCACCGTCGCCGAGGCGATCGACCAGGCGCTGGGGTAGCTCAGCCGGTGCTGCTGCAGGTGGCGGGCTGTTCGGAGAGCACCCCGCGTACCGTCAACACTCCTTCGAGGGCGTAGTCGCCGGGGGCATCGACCTGCAGGGTGATCCAGCCCTCTGGGGTCTCGGTGATGCAGCCGAGCTGTTGGCGGTCATAGAGGTTGCGCGCCACCAGGTATCGGTTGGGCCGGATCTGGATGGGGTGGGCGTTGGTGTCGGGGACCCGCACGATCATCTGGGCGGGATCTTGCGCCAGCAGCCGCAGCGGCGAGCCGACGATGGGCTGCGGTCGGTCCACCTCATACACCGTCCAATCCTTGTTCGACCAGGTCTTGCGGAGGTAGCTCAGTCCCGTGTTCACCAGGGCCGCTTCGGGTTTCGCCTGGCGCAGCGGCTCGGTGGCCACCGCCACGTAACTCACCGCGTTCTCGTCCAACCAGGCCCGATACGACTCGGGGGTCAACGCATCCTTGAGGTAGAAGATGGGGTTGAACCTCGAGTCGGACTGGTTCTCCCACCCGCGTGCCAGCGAGATGACCGGTCCCAGCTCGTGCGAGCCGGCGTGGGTACGCGCGTCGATGAGCTCCACCCGGTGGTTGATCAGCTTGGGCGCCTGCAGCAGAACCTTTTTCAGCGGATCGTAGTCCTGCTTGGTGTCGCCGGCGTCAGCGACGGCCACCTGATCGGCCACCGCCACGAACCCCGCGTAGCTCACCGCGGGCGCCAGCGCGATGACCAGGATGGGAATGGCCGTACGCGAGTAGTAGACCACCACGCAGGGCAACACCAGGCAGAAGAACCGGCTGATGTTGGAGCCCACCCCGTTGGGGACGGCGAAGATGACCAGTGCAGCCACCACGGCGATCGGGGTGATCCACCGCTGTGGCCGTTCGGTCAACGCCACCCCCGCCCCGGCTGCGATCGCCAGGTTCCAGGCCAGTGTGGTCCACGGAAAGCCCTGTGCCCCAGGCGCTCCGAACAGGATGAACGGCACGGCCACACCCAGCCCAGATCCGATGAGGACGGTCCACACCTTGACCGAACGGGGATGGGCCAGCAGGAACGCCACCCCGGCCATACCCACGAAACTGGGCGCCAACGGGCTGGCCAGGCCGGAGAACACCATCAGCACCCCAGCCCAGGTGGTGTGGCCGCGCTGCACCACCACCAGCGCCCCGATGGCGATCACCGCACCGACGGCGAACGCCACCCGACCCGACATCATGTTGAACACCGCGGCCATCGCGATGGCCCAGGTGAACAGTTGTGGACGCACGGCATCGCGAGCCAGCGGATAGGCCAGCAACGCGATGGCCATGGTGGCGATGGCCAGCAACGGCAGCGACCCGATGGCCGCCGACAGCTTGGGCACGATCAGCGAGTAGCTGCCCGGCGACACCCCACCGAACCAGCTGAACCAGTAGCCCAGACCCACCCCCGAGCGAGCGGCCTGCTCACGCGCGATGGCGGCTTGCAGATCACCCAGCGCGGGCCGGAAGACCAGCAGCAGCGTGGTGGCCACACCGGCCACGAGAAACGGCAACGCCCAGTGGCGTAGGCGCTCCGCGCGAGCTGCGGTGGTCGGCGTCATGCGTTAGACGGTATGCCCCAGGCGTCGACGCTCGAGATGGGAGTTCCAGAGTTGCCGTATGCCCAGCGCGATCCCGGTGCCGGCAGCCAGCACGGCCAGGCCCGCGACCACGTCGAGGAAGTAGTGGTTACCGGTGGCCATCACCGTGAAATAGGTGGTGATCGGGTACAGCAGCCCCAACACCCGAACCCAGGTGCGGCGAGCCAGGAAGAACAGGGTGAGCCCGCACCACGTGGCCCACGCACAGTGCAGCGACGGCATGGCGGCGTACTGGTTGGAGATGGCATCCGATCCCGGTGCCCCCGACGCGGGCCACCAGCCCCACGACGACGTCTGGCTCATGATGTCGTAGAAGCCCTCGGTGGAGAGCATGCGCGGCGGGGCGGCGGGATAGACGAAGAACCCGATCAGTGCGAACAGGGTGGTGATGATGAGTCCGCCACTGTAGAGGCGATAGTGCTCGGTGCGGCGGACCATCAGCCAGATGAGCACCGCGGGGGTGACGATGAAGTGCAGCGTCGCGTATTCCAGGGCCACCACGTTGGCGACGACGGGGGTGTGGTGCACCCACTGGTTGAGCGGCCGTTCGAGGTTGATGTGCAAGAAGTTCTCGACCGAGAGGATGTCGTGCCCGTTGCGGAAGGCGATGGCGGTGACGTCGCCGACGTTGTTGCGGATGGCCGAGTACAGCGCGTACAGGCTGCCCAGCAACAGCACCTCCACCCACCAGCGGGTCGTGGAGAAGAAGGTGAGGACGGAATCGAGCAGACGGAAACGGGAGCGGGAGAGCGACGCCTTGGCCGATTCGAGCTCCGGAGAGTCGAGCTCGACACGCACGCGTCGTTCGTCGCCGATGGGCATCGCGGACGATTTGCCCGTGGGTGAGTTCTCGGCGAGAGACATCAACGACCTCCCGGTCCTGTGCGTGGCTCCGCACACCGTATCCGCGAAACCTGGGCTTGAGCACCACCAAAAGTGCGAGATCAGATCGCACGAGGTGCCGCGATTCCTGTGAATCGCCTAAATAAAAGGTTAACGGCGGCCCACATGCAAACATCGGACACTACACGTCGCCCACCCACCCCGTGCTCTGCAAGGCACGAGGCACATCGGAAACCCTCAGGCCAGAGCGTTACAGACCGGGAACAACGCCCAACCTACAGTGATCCAGATCACCATCACAAAAGGGTTGCAGCCATCCGTACCGCGTATTCGTACCCGTGCACCCCACATCCGGTGATGACGGCCGTGGCTATCGGCGAGACGTAGGAGTGGTGCCGAAACTCCTCACGCGCGGCGATGTTGCTGATGTGTACCTCGATGATCGGGACCTCGGGGATGACCAGTGCATCGCGCAACGCCACCGAGGTGTGCGTCCATCCACCCGGGTTGATGATGATGGCCCCGACCGTGCCGCAGGCACCGTGCACCCAGTCGATCATCTCGCCCTCGTGGTTGGTCTGGCGTGCATGCAGCACCAGCCCCAGCTCGGCGGCGGTGTCACCGGCCAGGGTCTCCACGTCCAACAACGTCGCCGACCCGTACGTCTGCGGCTGGCGTACGCCGAGCATGTCGAGGTTGGGGCCGTTGAGCAGCAGGATGGTGCGCAGTGCAGATCCTGTGGTGTCGGGGTCGTCGGTGTCGGCGCTGGCCATGTCCTCATCGTAGGCGGCACGCCGACCTGCGGTTACGATCTGCAACTGTGTCCGACCTGCGCAGCCCCGTGACGGGCACACCCACCCCCGCCGCCGATCGTGTCCGGTTGGCCCGGATCGTGGCCGTGGTGGCCGGCCTGCTCGGTTTCGTGTTGGCGCTGGCCACCCCGTTGCTACCGGTCACCCAGCGCACGGCCGAGATCACCTGGCCGCAGACCACCGCCGCCGATCAACAACTCCGCTCGGTCACCGCCCCGCTGATCAGCTACGTGCCCATCGACGTGGAGTTCTCGGTGCCGTGCGCCGCCGTCGACCGGCTGGTGGCCGGCACCGGCTCCACCCTGCTCTCGACCACACCCGCAGACGCACCCAAGGCGTTCGAGCGTGGGTTGTTCGTTCGCGTCACCGGCCGATCCTCGGACAAACCCGACGACCGCACCGTGGAGGTGGTGGTCCGCAACAACCAGCTCGTCAGCGCCACCGTCGGCCAGATCCGGTCACAGAACTGCCGCAGCATCGACGTGCGCGCCACCTCGACGGCGGTCACCGCCGCGTTCGTGGGCATGACCAACACCGACGGCGACCCCCTGGAGGGTTCGACCACCGACGGCGATCAGCGCCCCCAGCTGACCGGGCTCTACAGCGACCTCACCGGCGACGCCGACACCCTGCCCGGACTGCGTGCCCACGTCACCATCGACTCCCGGTACTCCACCGGCGCCACCGCGCTGAAGTGGACGGCCATCGTGATCGGCGTGATCGCGACCCTCGTCGCCCTGGCCGCGCTGCATGTCCTCGACAGCACCGACGGCCGCAGACACCGCCGCATCCTGCCGGCCCGCTGGTGGCGGCTCGACGCCCGCGACGGCGTGGTGATCGGCGCCCTGGTGGTCTGGCATCTGGTGGGCCCCAACACCTCCGACGACGGCTACCTGCTGACGATGTCGCGGGTGGCCGAGCACGCCCACTACACCGCCAACTACTACCGCTGGTACGGCGCACCCGAGGCCCCGTTCGGCTGGTACTACCAGGTGTTCGGCTGGCTGGCCCACGTCACCACGGCCAGCCCATGGGTGCGGTTGCCCGCTCTGGCCTGCGGAATCCTGGTGTGGCTGTTGATCTCCCATGAAGTGCTGCCCCGGCTCGGGCGCGCCGCACTCACCCATCGGGTGGTTCCGTGGACCGCAGCGATGGTGTTCCTGGCCTCCTGGTTCCCGTTCAACAACGGTCTGCGTCCCGAACCGATCATCTGCTTGGGCGCCCTGCTCACCTGGTGTTCGGTGGAACGCGCCATCGCCACCGGGCGCACCCTGCCGGCCGCAGTGGCCTGCACGGTCGGCGCGTTCAGTCTGGCCGCCGGCCCCACCGGCCTGATGGCGGTGGCCGCGCTGATCGCCGGTGGACGCCCGATGATCATGTCGATCATCAAGCGCACCAGGGTGATCCGCGCACCGGCCGACCCCACCGACGCTCGCGCGGTACTGCGCGCCCGACTGCAGGCCTACACCGCGATGGTGGCCCCGGTGCTGGCCGCGGGCACCTTCGTCATCTTCGTGGTGTTCTCCAACCTCACCCTCTCGGCATTCGTGCAGGCCTCCCGGATGAAGTCGGCGCTGGGTCCCTCGCTGCACTGGTTCAACGAGATCGACCGTTACTCGGCACTGTTCGAGTTCTCCGCCAACGGCTCGGTGGGTCGCCGCTTTGCGGTGCTGATCATGATGGTCGGGCTGGTGGTGTCGGCGGCGGTGTTGATCCGCAAGAACCTGGTGCCCGGCACCGCGCTGGGTCCCACCCGCCGCATCGTGGGTATCACCTTCGCCTCGCTGCTGTTCCTGATGTTCACCCCCACCAAGTGGACCCATCACTTCGGCGTCTTCGCCGGACTGGCGGCGGCGTTGGCCGCCATCGCCGCCATCGCGGTCACCTCGTCGTCGATGCACTCGTTGCGCAACCGCACCATCGTGACCGCGGTGGTCCTGTTCATCACCGGTCTGTCGTTCACCGGCCCCAACGCCTACTACTACATCTCCAACTACGGCATGCCCTACGGCGTTCAGCCGGTGCGGATCGGTATCGCGCTGGGCAGCCTGCTGCTGTACTCCTCCATCCTCACGCTCATCCTGGCCGGCTGGTTCCACCTACGAGCCCCCTACCGCGACCAGCCCGATCACGCCGATCACACACAGACCAACACCTCGCGCCTGCGCCGACTGCGTGATCGGCTGCCCGCCCGACTGCGCGCAGGGCTGGCCCCACTGCTGGTGGCCGGTGCGTTCCTGGTGGTGTTCGAGCTCGGCACCGGGGTGGCCGCGGGCGTGCACCAGAGCGGCTCGTATTCGGTGCCCTCAGCCAACCTCGACGCGCTGCGCGGCAAGCCCTGCGGCATGGCCGACAAGGTGATGGTCGAGCCCGACCCCACCGCCGGACTGCTCGACCCGGTGGAGCGCACCCGCACCGACCCACTCGCAGGCACCGATCCGGTCGGGACCCCGGCGGCGTCGGCGAGCACGGTGGGCTTCTCCCCCAACGGCATCCCCACCAGTCTCGACTCCACGGCCAGCGAGGGTTCGTTGGGCGTCCTGGCCGGTAATGCGGTCGCCTCACCAGATGTGTTGACCGCCAACACCGGTGGCACCGGAGGCGGCGACACCGGTACCGCCGGGGTGAACGGCTCGACCGCCAAGCTGCCGTTCGGGCTCGACCAGCAGCGCACCCCGGTCCTCGGTAGCTACTCCAACGGAGATCAGGTGCCGTCGCGACTCACCTCGTCGTGGTATCGCCTGCCCACCAAGCGATCTGACCGACCGCTGATCACGATGGCGGTCGCTGGCAGCTTCGACATCCGGGACGTGACGCTGGAGTACGCCACCGCAAGCGGCGCCCGCAACAGCGATTACACCGCCGCAGGCACCGTCAAGCTGATCGACCCCGGACCCAGCCCGTCGTGGCGCAACCTGCGCACCTACCGCAGCTCGTTCCCGCGCGATGCCACCGCCGTCCGCATCGTGGCCAAGGACAACAACCTGGCCGTCGACAGCTTCCTGGTGGTCACCCCGCCGCGGGCACCGCTGCTGCAGTCGTTGCAGTCACTGGTGGGCAAGGACGACCCGGTCCAGATCGACTGGACCTCGGGTCTGGCCTTCCCGTGCCAGCGCCCGTTCAACCACCGCGATGGCGTGGCCGAGGTGCCGACGTGGCGCATCATGCCTGGGGCCGACCTGTCGGCCGCCGTGGGCGCCTGGCAGGACGCGTTCGGTGGCGGTCCGCTGGGGTGGATCGAGGTGGCGCTGGACTCGACCACCGTGCCCAGCTACCTGCGCGACGACATCGGACGTGACTGGGGCGCGTTGCTGCGGTACCGGCCCCTCAGTGGCACCACGTCGGCCGCCGGGGTCACCGCCACCGGTAGCCCCACCGCGGTCACCGACCGTGGCCCGGCCCCACGCCCAGCCCGCCTCGAGCGGGGCACCGCCACCCGATCCGGACTGTGGAGTCCCGCACCGATCCGGTACTAGCCGGTACGCCTCGATACCCCATCGGCACCGAGTGGTAGCGAATCGGTGCACACAGCCGCGTCGCATACCATCGTTGCTCGTGCCGATGCCTGCCCGACTGACCAGCGCGTCCACTGCTCGTCTGGTCGCCGCGGCGGCTGGTCTGCTGGGGGTCTTGGCCTGCATCCTCACCCCGTTGCTGCCGGTCCACCAGCAGACCGCGACGCTCACCTGGCCGCAGGGACAGACCCTGTCCGCCGACACCCCGTCAGTGGTGGCACCGCTCACCGCCCAGACCCCACAGTCCCTCGAGGCCACCATCCCGTGTTCGTTGTTCGCCTCGGTGCGGCCGGGCGGCGGGGTGCTGCTGGCCACCATGCCCGCCGGCGCCGATCGCGCCGCGTCGAAGTCGTTGGTCATCTCCGCCACCGCTGCCGGCGGCGCAGTGGTGTCGTTCCGCAACACCGTGGCCGCCACCGCCACCCGCGAACAACTGCGTTCACCCCGGTGCCGCGGCCTGACCGTGTTCTCCCGCGCCGACGGTCCCGGCGCGCAGTTCGTCGGTGTGGGTCCGCGCACCGTGCTCTCGGCCGACAACCGTCCGCAGGTCAGCGGCCTGTACAGCACGCTGAGCACCGCTCGGGTGCTCAGCGAAGCCCGCAACGGTCTGCGGGTGGAGGTGGCCATCGACAACCGGTACGACAGTCGCCCCACCGCGCTGAAGCTGATCGTGATGATCGTCGGGCTGATCGCTGTCGTCGTGTCGCTGATCGCGCTGGCCCGGCTGGACTGGGTGGGCGGGTATCACCGCCGGATCGGTGTGCGGTCGTGGCGTCGCATCCTGGCCGCCCGCCCGGCCGACGTGGCGGTCACGGCGATCCTGGGCATCTGGCTGTTCCTGGGCGCAGGCACACCCGACGACGGCTACATCCTCACCATGGGTCGGGCCGCGCAGGACTCGGGCTATCTGGCCAACTACTACCGGTTCTTCAACGCCCCCGAGGCCCCGTTCGACTGGTACTACAGCGCGCTGGGGCACTGGTCGCAGGTGTCCACCGCCGGACTGTGGATGCACCTGCCCGCCCTGGCGGCCGGGCTGCTGTCGTGGTTCGTGCTCAGCCGGGTGTTGCTGCCCCGGCTGGGCGCTGCGGTGCGTGGCAACCCGTGGGCGGTGTGGGCCGGCGCCGCGGTGTTCTTGGCGTTCTGGTTGCCCTTCGACAGCGGGCTGCGCAGCGAACCCATCATCGCCACCGGCGCCCTGCTCACCTGGTGGGGCGTGGAGCAGGCGGTGGCCACGCGGCGCCTGCTCCCGGTCGCGTTGGCGCTGATCTGCGCGGGGTTGACCCTCGCGCTGGCCCCACACGGTCTGATCGCGGTGGCCATCGTGATCGTCGGTGCCCGACCGCTGCTGCGGGTCGCGCTGGTGCGCCGCGGAGTCGACGGGTCGCTGTCGGTGCTGGCGCCCCTCGTGGCCGCCGCTGTGCTCACCCTCGTCGTGGTGTTCCGAGATCAGTCGCTGAGCACTGTCTACGACGCGGTTCGGCTGCGCTACGTCGTGGGACCGACCATCCCCTGGAATCAGGAGTACCTGCGCTACTACTTCATCTCGGTGACCACCGAGGACGGCGCTCTCACCCGCCGGGTGCCGGTCCTGCTGCTGATCGCCGGGGTGTTCGTGACGTTGGCGGTCATGTTGCGGCGCAAGCGGATCCGCGGGGTCGACCCGGGACCCACCTGGCGTCTGGTGGGTGCGGTGCTGCTCACCCTGCTGCTGCTGGTGTTCACCCCCAGCAAGTGGACCATCCAGTTCGGCATCTTCGCCGGCCTCGGCGCCGCGGTGGGCGCGGTGGCCACTGTGGCGGTGGTGCAGTCGGCGGCGCGCTCGTCGCGCAACCTCGCCGTCTTCGTCTCCGGCCTCATGTTCGCC
The DNA here is from genome assembly GCF_018474015.1 of Williamsia sp. CHRR-6. Lineage (GTDB taxonomy): Bacteria > Actinomycetota > Actinomycetes > Mycobacteriales > Mycobacteriaceae > Williamsia_A. Next base: position 173,179 of record NZ_JAHCSG010000004.1, read on the forward strand.
CTCGCCGCCGCCATGGCCGGGCAGAACGCCTGGCCGTGGGCCTATGACTTCGGTATCTCCTGGTTTGATCGGGCGCCGGTGCTGGCCGGTCGCCAGGTGTCGACGATGTTCCTGATCCTGGCCGTCCTGGCCGGCGCGGTGGCAGTGTATCTGCATCTGCGACAAGACTTCTCGGCCAATCGGGGCCTGGTACACGCCGACAACGCACGCCGTGACCGCCGTCGCCTGGTGGTGGCGTCCTCGCCCATCGCATTGATCGCAGCCCTGCTGGTGCTCAGCGAGGTGGCGGTGTTCGCCAAGGCCGCAGTGGTCCGCGACGACCGCTACACGGTGTTCTCCGGCAACATCGGCGCGCTGGGCGGGGACACCTGCGCGCTGGCCGACAAGGTGCTGGTCGAACCCGACCCCAACGTCGGCACACTGCTTCCCGCCGACGGCGCGAGCGCCTCGACCGCGTTGGCAGGCACCGGGTCGGTGGGATTCACCCCGGACGGCGTGGCCGGCGACCTCTCGCCCGACCCAGGCTCGGCCCGTCCGGGTCAGATGAACGTGGCGGGAAGCGTGGCCCGACCCTTCACCATTTCCGGCGGCTACTCGACCACGTTGGGCGGCAACGGGCCTCGCACCGTCAACGGGTCCACCGCGGCGCTGCCGTTCGGACTCGACCCCGCGCGCACCCCGGTGCTGGGCAGCTACGGGTACAACAGCGGTCAGGCCACGCTGACCACCGACTGGTACCGCCTGCCCGCCCGCTCGGCCGGCCCGTTGATCGTCATCACCGCCGCCGGATCCATCGCCTCGGTAGACGAGGACGGCATCGGCGAGTTCGGGCAGAAGCTGACCGTCCAGTTCGGCCGCGTGAGCGCCGACGGCACCTTCGCCCCCGTCGGCGGTCCCTTCCAACCGATCGACGCCGGACCGCAACCGCCCAACTATCCGTGGCGCAACCTGCGGATACCCACCGACCTCGTCCCGGCCGACGCCGAGGCCATGCGGGTGGTGGTCGCCGACAACAACCTCAACGACGACCAGTGGATCGCCATCACCCCACCGCGGCTGGCCGTGCTGGCCACCCTGCAGTCGGTGGTCGGGTCCTCCACACCCACCCTCATCGACTTCACCGTCGCCGCGCAGTTCCCGTGTCAGCAACCGATCACCTCCCGAGACGGCGTGACGGGCGTGCCGCGATGGCGCATCCTGCCCGACCGGATCACCGCGGTGTCGCAATCACGTACCTGGCAGGCGTCGGATGACGGTGGGCTGCTGGGCATCTCGGAGGGGACCACGACAGCTGTGACCGTGCCGACCTACCTGTCCAAGGACTGGTACCGCGACTGGGGATCGCTGGAACGGCTGACGCCGTTGGCTGCGGGCGCTGCGACCGCGGTCATCACCACCGGCACCGCCACGCGCTGGGGCTTCTCGCATCAGCCCGCCATTCGCGCGATGGGATCCAACGATGAATGACCGCATCGCACAGTGGTTGCGCGGCAACGACTATCGGCGGGTGAAGTGGACCGCCACGATCGCCGGGCTGCTGGGCTTCCTGTTGGCGGTGGCCGCGCCCATCCTGCCGGTGAAGCAGACCACCGCCGAGATGTCCTGGCCGCAGGGGCCGGTGGGCAACGTGGTGGCCCCGCTGGTGGCGTTCGTCCCGGTGGACCTCGACATCACCGTGCCGTGTGCGCGAGCCGCCGAACTGCCCCGCGACGGCGGGATGCTGTTGTCGACCATCCCGGCCGACGGTGGCGACGCCGCCGCACGTGGCCTGTTCATCCGCGCCAGCCGCGACACCCTGTCGGTGGTGAACCGTGGGGTGGTGCTGCTGACCACCGATCGCGCCGCGGCGCAATCGGATCCGGACTGCGCGATCGTCATCCGCAGCGACGGCACCGCCACCCGCGCCCAACTGCGCGACTACACCGGCAGCGGTCAGCTCACCTTCGACGTCGCCGATGCGAACCTGCGTCCGCAGATCGTCGGGGTGTACACCGACCTGCCGTCGTCGGCGGCCGGGCTCAGCCTGCACGCCACCATCGACACCCGCTTCGTCTCCACCCCCACCACGCTGAAGTTCCTGGGCCTGGTGGCCGGGGTGGCGCTGACCATCATCTCGCTGATGGCCCTGGGCATCCTCGACACCCGCGACGGCCGGGCCCGGCGCCGGTTCCTGCCCGCAGGGTGGTGGCGCGTACGACCGCTCGACCTGATCGTCATCGTGACGCTGGGGTTGTGGTGGTTCCTGGGCTCCAACACCTCCGACGACGGCTACAACTTCACCGTCGGTCGGGTGGCGGCCAAAGCCGGCTACGCCGACAACTACTACCGCTACTTCGGGGTGCCCCAAGACCCGTTCGGCTGGCACTACCAGGTGATCTCGGCGATGACGAAGGTGTCGCTGGCCGCGCCGTGGATGCGGTTGCCCGCCTTCATACTCGGCGTACTGGGCTGGTGGATCATCAGCCGCGAGGTGATCCCGCGACTGGGCCGCACCGTGCGCCACAGCACCCCGGCGCTGTGGACCGCAGCGGGAGTGTTCCTGGCCATCTGGCTGCCACTGAACAACGGCCTGCGTCCCGAGCCCGCCATGGCCGTCGGCGCGCTGCTCACCTGGTGTTCGGTGGACCGCTCCATCGCGACGGGTCGACTGTTGCCGTTGGCGCTGGCCGCGGTGTTCGCCTCGTTCACCCTCGCCCTGGCGCCTGGCGGTCTGATGGCCGTGGCCGCCCTGCTGGCCGGGGTGCGACCGCTGATCAACCGGGTGGCTCGACGTAGGCACCGCGACGGGGTGCTGCCGTTGCTGGCCCCCATCCTGGCCGCGGGCACGGCGGTGCTGTACGAGATATTCGCCGATCAGACGCTCTCGGGCGTGCTGACGGCTTCGACGGTGTCGTCCACGGTGGGTCCCACCCTGGAGTGGTGGCAGGAGCCGGTGCGGTTCTACTACCTGATGCTGCCCACCGTCGACGGGTCGTTGTCGCGTCGCTTCGGCGTGCTGATGATGCTGCTGTGCCTGGCGTTGGTGCTGCTGGTGATGTTGCGTCGACGCGCACCGCAGGGGGTGGCCCGCGGACCGGTGTGGCGGTTGATCGCCGTCATGTTCGGCACCATGTTCTTCATGGCGTTCACGCCCACCAAGTGGACGCACCACTTCGGGGTCTACGCCGGTATCGCCGGTGGCCTGGCCGCGGCGGCCGGAGCGATGGCCGCACCGGCGTTGTTGCGGCGCAGGCGAAATCGCACTCTGCTCGCCGCTGCGGTCCTGTTCGTGACCGGGATCGCGTTCACCGGCACCAACGGGTGGTGGTTCGTCGGCAGCTACGGCGTGCCGTGGTGGGACCGGGCCCCTGCGGTGGGCGGGGTGAAGGTCGGGTGGATGATCCTGACCCTCGCGCTGGCGGTGGCCGCAGTGGGTCTGTGGCAACACTTCCGCGACGACTACGTACCCGAGTCGGTGCGCCGAGGCGAACACGACGGCGGCAGTTCCACTGCAGCACTGCGTGATCGGCTGGGCGGGGCGGCCATGCCGGCGATCATCGCGCTGGTGGTGTTCTTCGAGGTGGCCTCGATGATCAAGGGCGCCTACGTTCAACGCAACAGCTTCTCATGGGCGTCGTCCAATGCGCGCGCCCTGACCGGCAACTCGTGCGGGATGGCCAACGACGTTCTGGTGGAACAGGATCCGAACTCCGGCCTGCTGGCCCCGGCCGCAGTAGCCGGACAACGCGGGCTGACCCCCGGCGCCGCACTGGCGGGTACGTCCGCCGGCTTCACCCCCAACGGCGTCCCCGACGACCTCAGCGTCGACTCCACCGAGGACTCGGCCACGGCATCGGCACAGAACACCGCACAGAACAGCGCCGGCGCCGGCGACGACACCTCGGGCAGCGACTCGGTGGAAGGTGGCACCGGCGGCGGTCAGGGCGCGCGCGGTGTCAACGGTTCCACCGTCCGGTTGCCGTTCGGGTTGTCCCCGGCCCGCACCCCAGTGCTGGGCAGCTACGGCGGACCCGGCGGCACCCTCAGCTCGGCCTGGTATCAGATGCCCCCGCGCAGTTCGAAGGCCCCGCTGCTCGCGGTGTCGGTGGCCGGGGCCGTGCAGGGCACCGACAAGCAGGGCGTCATCCACCCTGGGCAGAGTCTGGTGGTCGAGTATGGACGCGTGGGTGCCGGCGGTCGGGTCATCGGCCTGGGCACCCGGTCGCCCATAGACATCGCCGACCCACCGATCTGGCGCAACCTGCGCTTCCCGTTGGATGAGGCTCCACGCGCAGCCACCGTGGCCCGCATCGTCGCCTCCGACGTCTCCGGCGCGCCGGATCAGTGGTTGGCCATCACCCCGCCGCGCATCACCACAATGCGAACCCTGAACGACGTGGTGGGCCGCACCGACCCGGTGTTCATCGACTGGCTGCCCGCGTTCGTGTTCCCCTGCCAGCAGCCGATGTATGTCCGCAACGGGGTGGCGCAGGTGCCGCGCTGGCGAATCATGCCCGACGCCAACGCCACCCGACAGAACAGCCAAACCTGGATGTCGGGTAAAGCCGGTGGCCCGTTGGGGCTCAGCGAGGCACTGCTGCGACCGACGTTGTTGCCGACCTATCTGCGCAACGACTGGGGCAACGACTGGGGCTCACTGCAGAAGTTCAGCGAGATCGACCCGGCTCCGGTCGCCCGGTTGCAGATCGGGACGGCCACGCGATCGGGGCTGTGGGATCCAGCCCCGATGCGCGCCGTCGGATACTGAGCTTCAACCTGTGGTGGGGTCAGCCGAAGTTCACCTTCGGTAGCGCCTTGGTCACCGCTGCCGCGCAGGCCGCCGGGCTGTCGAGCTTGACCACCAGGGTGGCCAGCTTGCGGCCCTTCACCACGTAGCCGACCGCATCGGTGGAGCGGGTGCAGACAAAGGCGGTGTCGCCGGCCTGCACATCCACCGGCGGTGACGTGCAGGTGGCACGGGTGCCCTGCACGTACTGATCGACGTCGAGGGCGATGTCGATCAGGTTGATGTTCGCGTCCCCGGAACCGATGGCGTAGAAGCAGATGTCAGCGCCTGCTGAGTTGACCGTCACCGGGGTCCCGCCGACGGCGGACGACAGATCCTGCCCGCTCAGGATGGTGCACTGCTCGCCTGAGGACGAGCCGGCCGCGGCGGCTTGGCTCATCGACGTCGCCGCAGAGGTTGTCACCGTTTCGGAGGTGGACGCGGCGGTGGGCCTCGAGGCGATATCGGAACCGTTGTCCGACGACGAATCGTCACAGGCGCTGAGGATGAGTGAGCCCAAGAGCAGGGCCCCGGTAGCGGAGACCAGTCGAAGTTTCATGGGCTCAGGAAACCATCGCCCACGTGCTGACCACCTTCTACAGACGTCTCAACCGGGTCTCACGATTGCCGCACACCGTCTCGTGAGGGCAACTACATAGCCTGTGAGCTGCGGTAACGGCTTTTGGGCCACCGTTATCGCGCTGATACACTTTCGCCAACGTGCTTTCGGGGGGCACATTTCCGACATGCAGACGCACATCGTGCGGTGAGGATCTCGTGGTGAGCAAACCAGTGGATTACGAGGCGGCCAAGGCTGCGCTGCGCGCGCAGATCGCCGCGCGCGCCGACGCCGCGGGTGGCACGGAGGGTGCGCAGCGACCGTGGCGCCTGCTGGGCGCAGCCGCCAGCCTGTCTGTCATCGTCTGCGCTGTGGTGCTCACCTTGTGGATCGCCTCGAGCTCACCTGCCCCACAGGTGGCCTCGGCTCCACGCGTGGCCGACAACGCACGATCGTCGGGGACCGACGGTGCCGCGGGGTCACCGGCACCCACCGGCTCGACGCCGTCGGCGGTGGTGCCCGCAGGCACTCCAGCGTCAAACGCCGCTGCCGAGGCAGCCACCCAAGGCATCGTGGGCATCCCGCCCTTGATCGCCGCACCCGGTGCGATCACTGCGAGCGGTACCGATCAGCCGCCCGGCGAGCAGCCCGGCGAGCGTAGTGGGCTCGACCGGGACGGTTCTCGCGCACGTGGTGTCGCACCCGCCCTGCTACCGCCGACCGCGCGTGCCCCGCTGAGCCGACCGGCACCACCACGTCGGCCTGGGCGACCCCCGGCCCCACCGCGCACCGACCCGGCCCCACCGCCTCCGCGAGTCGATCCGGCCCCGCCGCCCCGGGTCGATCCGCCGCCCGCCCCGGCCCCTGCGCCCGATCCCGACCCGAGCCCTGCGCCTGCACCCGATCCGGTGCAGAGCAACAGCGACGCCGGCGCGCCGTAAGCCAGACAGACCTAGCGTCTTTTTTACGTTCGTAACGCATACGTCATCGCGAGTACCTACTCTGATCTGCACCGGTACACCGAACCCGACCACAGGATCGACGTATGCCCGCACTGCTCACCCGGCACAACCTGACGCGCACCTGCGATCTGGACGAGGCCCGCGCGCGGATAGCCGACGTGTTCTGCCCGCACCGGCTGGAACTCACCCGACCCGACAGTCGACTCGACACCGTGCACAACGGATACCAGGACGGTGCGGTGGGCCTGAACTACCTGCGTTACGGCAGCGAGGTGCGCATCGTGCCCGGCGCGATGGAGTCGTTCTACCTGGTACAGATCCCGCTGGTGGGCCGCGCCCAGGTGCGCATCGGTTCTGAGCGGGTGCAGTCCGATCGCCGGACCGCGACCATCGCCTCACCCACCCTGTTCACCGACATGACCTGGTCGGACGATTGCGAGCAACTGCTGGTCTACCTGTCGCGGACCGCCGTGCAGGACTACGCCCGCGACGTCCTCGGCGACACCTCGGGACGCTCGGTGCGGTTCGCCCCGTCCTTCGACCTCACCGCGCCGGCCGCCCAAAGCTGGCTGCGGCTGGTCAACTGGTTGCGCGAGGACGTCGAAGGGGGCGGCGTCATGTCCCAGACCCCGGTCATCGCAGCGCAATTCGAAGCGATGGTCATCGGCGGCCTGTTCGACATCCAGACCAACAGCGTGACCCGGCCCCGCCATCGCCCCCAACCGGTGGCGCCACGGTCGGTGGCGATGGTGCGCGACGCGATCGAGGCCGACCCCGCGCGGGCCTGGACGGTCACCGACCTCGCACGGGTGGCACACGTCAGCGTGCGGTCGTTACAGGAGTCGTTCGCCCGCGACCTGCAGACCACCCCGACGCAATACCTGCGTCGGGTCCGCCTCGAACGTGCCCGCGCCGAGATGTCGATGGCCGATCGCAGCACCACCACGGTGTCCGAGATCGCAATCGCATGCGGCTTCGCCCACTTCGGCCGGTTCTCCACGCTGTACCGGGCCACCTACGGCGAATCACCGTCACAGACGCTGGCGCGCAGCTGATCCCACCGATCACCGCGTCGGTCGGATAGCGACCGCGCCACGCGGATAGCGCGCCGCGGGGGACATGCCGTTCGATGGTGGCACGGCGTCGAATCCCGTAGGCGCCCCGCATCGAATGGGAGTGCGCACGTGTTCACAGACAAGACTGTCGTCGTCACCGGCGGAGCCACCATCATCGGCGAGGCGGTGTGTGCCGCGTTCGCCGCGGCCGGTGCCCGGGTGACCATCGCCGACATCAACGTCGACGGCGGGACCGAGGTGGCCCGACGCATCGGCGGGGCAACCCGATTCGTGGCCACCGACATCTGCGACGACGTCGCGTTGCACGCCCTCGTCGACGACACCGTGGCGCAGACCGGCAGCCTGGACGTGTTGGTGAACCTGGCCTGCAGCTACGTCGACGACGGTGCCGACAGCACCCGATCGCAGTGGCTGGACGCGTTCAACGTCAACGTGATCGGCGCAGCGATCCTCTCCGGCATCGCCCGCCCGCACCTCGCCGCGGCGCGCGGGTCGATCATCAACTTCGGTTCCATCTCCTCGAAGGTGGCCCAGACCGGACGCTGGCTCTACCCTGCAGGCAAGGCTGCGGTGGTCCAACTGACCCGGTCGATGGCGATGGACTACGCCGCCGACGGGATCCGGGTGAACTCGGTGTCCCCGGGCTGGACCTGGTCGGCCATCATGGATCAGCTCAGCGGCGGCGACCGCGCCAAGACCGACGCCGTGGCCGCCGACTTCCACTTCCCCGGCCGCGTGGCCGATCCAGCCGAGGTGGCCGCCGTGGTCACCTTCTTGGCCTCACCGGCGGCATCATTCGTCACCGGCGCCGACTATGCCGTGGACGGCGGATACTCGGCGATGGGCCCCGAGCAGTCGGTGCCCGCCATCCCCCGGCTGGCCGAATAGCTCCGCGCCACAACACAGCCCGGTCGATCATCGGATCTGACCGGGCTGTGTCGTGTCGGTGCGCGCGGTCAGGCGGCCTTGCTCAGCCGCTTGTTCAGCTTGCGGGCGACCTTCTTGTACGAGCCGGGGTTGATCGGTCCCAGCCACTGCAGCGCGCGGGTGGCCGGTCCCACGTTGAGGTCGAGGTCAGAGAGCACCTCGTCGATGTTGTGCATGGAGAACGGGATGATGTTGGTACCACGGGCATGTCGGCCGTCGGTGCGTTCCTCCATCCACACCAGACGCCGGTCGATGTGGGCCCGCATCTGCTCGGTGGACGGCAGATCGAGTGCGCCGCGCAGGTACGCCGAGATCCACACCGCCGACATCTCCGCCGACAGCGGGCTGAAGAACGACGAGTTGTAGCCGGCGAAGGTCAGATTGGGCACCGACAGCGGCAGGATCTGCCGGTACAGCTGGAAGTTGCCGCGATCGTCGGTCAACTCGTCGTTGATCTCGGCGGAGAAGAACGGCACCTCCTGGTGAAACCCGGTGGCGCACACCACCGTGTCCACCGCGATGCGCTCACCGGTGCTCAACTCGGCCCAGGTGCCCGTAGCGTCGGCGAGCAGCTTGGCCACCTCGGCGTCGCGGGTGACGGTGATGGCACCGGCCTGCACCTGCTCGTAGAACCGTTCGGTGGCCAGGCTGACCGTGCTGCGCGCGATGTCCTCGAACGACCCGTTGGGCACCAGACCCATCTGCGGCAGTTTGAGCTGGCGGGTGATCACCGACTGCACCGAGCCGACCATGCCCTTGCGCACGCCGTTGCCCGGGCCGTGAAGGAACTTCTCCAAGCCCACCGGCTCGATGTAGCGGAACAGGCCCTCCCCCATCCGGGTGAGCATCAGGAACTTGTAGTTGAGCACCCCACCGAGCTTGCGCGGCATCTTCCACAGCAGTTGTCGGGCCACCACCCGGGTCGAGGCGGCCACATCGCTGATCGGTACCGCGACATCGCACGCCGACTTGCCGTAGCCCAGCACCGCCACATTCTTCCCGCGCACCGACTCCAGATCATGGAAATCGCTGGCCGCCAACACCTTCCCACCGGCGGCCCGGAAGTCGTCGAGTCCGGGGATGTCGGGGATGCGGGGGGTGGAGAAGATGCCGTTGGCCACCACCAGGTGCTCCACGGTGCTCGCGGAGGTCCCGTCGGGACCGGTGGTCACCAGATCCCAACCGGCGGCACCCGGCTGCGCCGAGACCACCTCGGTGGACAGTCGCAGCGCGCCTCGCAGGTTGTTGGCGTCGACGTAGCTCTCCAGGTAGCTCTGCACCTGCTCGCCGGTGGGCCACTGCGGGAAGCTACGCGGCATCGGATGATCCGACAGTGCGTAGGTGCCCTTGTTGTTCTGCGTCCGTAGGCCCGGATAGCGTCGGGTGCGGCTCCACACCCCACCCACATCTGGGGTGCGATCGTAGACGACGACATCGAAACCGGCTTCGCGCAACACCTTTGCCGTGCTGAGGCCGGCGAACCCGGCCCCGATGATGGCGATGGTCATATGAGTCTCCCTGCATCGTGACGGTTGTGTCCTTGGCGCCAGACGGTAATCAGGGCGCGGGGGCCCGACTATCCCCGATGCGCGGCCGGTGTCCGCAGCACGCACGAATGCTTGCGGCGCCGGCCCACCGCAGCGTCTGATGTGTTCGACACACCCGACGGTGAAGGGACGGCGATGACGGCTGCGGCTGGCGAGGTGACCGATGCGGTGGTCATCGGTTCGGGGATCAACGCGTTGGTGGCGGCCGCCGAACTGGCCGGTGCGGGGTGGTCGGTGCGCGTGCTCGAACGCAACGACCGGATCGGCGGGTTCATCGACAGCGGCGAGCGCACGGTGCCCGGATACATCCACGACACCTACTCGTCGTGGCATCCGTTGTTCGTCTCCGGCGGCGCCTACGGTGCGCTGGCCGACGATCTGGCCCGACACGGCCTGAGCTACGCCAACACCGACGGCGCGGTCACCGCGTCGGTCGCAGGCAACGGCCACACGGTGGTGGCACAGCGTGATCCGGCCGCCACCGTCGCCCACTTCGCCCACGCCGCCGACGGCGAGCGATACCTGGCCGCGTTGGAGTCGTTCGGGGCATCGGCCGATCTCATCGGCGGACTGCTGGGCGGCGAACTCCGCAGTCCAGCCACCCTGTCGATCCTCTCCAGAATGGTGCGGCGCAACAAGATCGACGGAACCGAGGCGCTGCTGCGCGATGCCGTGACCAGTGGACGCGGGTGGTGCCGGCGTGAGTTCACCGGTACCGAGGTGGACCAGCTATGGGTACCGTGGCTGTTGCACGCCGGGCTGGCCCCCGACAGCGCCTCCGGCGGTCTGATGATCCCCATCTTCGCGGCCACCATGCACGGTTTCGGCCTGCCGATCGTCACCGGCGGTGCGGCTAACTTCGTCGCCGCGTTCGCCGGGTTGCTGGCCGAACGTGGCGTGCGGGTGCACACCGGCGCCGACGTCACCGAGATCACCGTGACGAACGGTCGCGCCACCGGCGTGGTGACCGCCGACGGCACCCGCCACGTCGCTGCGCGTGCGGTGATCGCCTCAGTCACCCCCGCAGCGCTGTACGGGTCGTTGTTGTCGCCGGCGGTGTCCGGGCGCGCGGCGGTGGCCAGTGCCCGCAGCTACCGGTTCGGCCGCGCGGCCATGCACATCCACCTGGCGTTGTCGGCCCCGCCGCGTTGGACCGACAGCCGCCTGGATTCGGTTCCGCTGATTCATCTCTCCGACGGATCGACCAGCACCGCCATCGCGTGTGCGCAGGCCGAGGCCGGGATGCTACCCGCCCGACCCACGGTGGTGGTGGGCCAACAGTTCGTCATCGACCCCAGCCGCGTGCCCAGCGGAGCCGGATCGTTGTGGATTCAGCTGCAGGAGGTGCCGTTCTTCCCCACCGCCGACGCCGGTGCCTCCATCACTGTGGACGGCAGCTGGAACGCTGCGACCACGCAGGCCTACGCCGATCGGGTGCTCGACCTGATCGACACCCACGCTCCCGGGGTACGCGAATCCGTGGTGGGCATGGAGGTGCTGACACCGCGAGATTTACAGCGCCACAACGTCAACGCCGAGTTCGGTGACCCCTACGCCGGCAGCGCCGAACTCGACCAGAACTTCATCTGGCGCCCCGCCGTCGCCGGTGGTCGACACCGGACCGCAGTCGAGGGACTGTGGCACATCGGGGCCTCCACCCATCCCGGGCCGGGGCTCGGCGGCGGATCGGGTGCCATCGTGGCCGCCGCGTTGACCACCCCACCGCTAGGGACCCGCGTGCGAGAACGCCTGCGCGCCGGACTGTCTCGCTGATCCCCACCCACCGGTCCACTGCTGTTGTCCCCCTTGGAAAGGAACCCCCGATGACCGTTCTCACCGACCTCGTATCCGCGGTCTCCGGCGGCAGCGTCGAGATCGTCGATCTGACGGCGCCGCTGCAGGCGTCCACCCCCATCCTCAACCTGCCCGAACCGTTCGCCAACACCCAGCCGTTCGCGCTGCACGAGATCAGCAACTACGACGCCGCCGGGCCGGGGTGGTACTGGAACAACATCTCCACCGGAGAACACGTGGGCACCCACGTCGATGCGCCGAACCACTGGATCACCGGTCGCGAATCAGCGGACGTGTCTGCGGCACCGGTCAAACAACTGATCGGGCCGGCGGCGGTGCTCGACGCCTCCGACCGGGTGGCGGACAATCCCGACTTCCTGCTCGAGGTCAGCGACATCCACGCCTGGGAGGCCCAGCATGGACCGCTGCCCGAAGGCGGCTGGTTGCTGTTCCGCACCGGATGGGATGCGCGGTCGCATGATTCGGCGGCGTTCCTCAACGTCGACGAGAACGGGTCGCACACCCCTGGGGTGTCGGTGGAATGCGCCAAGTATCTCGCCGAGGAGACCACGCTGTTCGGGTTCGGCGTGGAGACGGTGGGCACCGACGCCGGCGGTGCGGGGGCGTTCGACCCGATGTTCCCGTGTCACCACTACTTCCTCGGATCGGGCAAGTTCGGGCTCACCCAGCTACAGAACCTGGCCCAACTGCCGCCGACCGGCGCGGTGATCGTGGTGTGTCCGCTGCCCATCGTGGGTGGAAGCGGCAGCCCCGCACGCGTTCTGGCGATGGTGTCGCGGTGACGGTGGCCACGGGTTCGACGATGTCGGTGGCCGACCTGATCGGTGCCACCCTCGTCGACCTCGGGGTCGACACCGTCTTCGGTGTGGTGGGCAGCGGCAACTTCGTGGTCACCAACGCTCTTCTCGCGGGCGGAGCCCGGTTCGTCGCCGCCCGCCACGAGGGTGGTGCGGCGACCATGGCCGATGGCTACGCCCGGATGAGCGGCTCGGTGGGTGTGGTGACGATGCACCAGGGTTGTGGTTTCACCAACGCGCTCACCGGGATCGGTGAGGCGGCCAAGTCACGCACCCCGATGTTGGTGTTGGCCGCCGACACCCCCGGTGCGTCGGTGCTGTCGAACTTCCGCATCGATCAGGACGGGCTGGCCACCGGCGTGGGCGCGGTGAGCGAGCGGGTGCACTCGGCGCAGACCGCGGTGGCCGACACCGTGCGCGCGTACCGAATCGCGTTGCACGAGCGGCGGACGGTGGTGTTGCAGCTGCCCATCGACATCCAGGCCGAGCCTGCGGTGGCGGCCGTGGACACGGCGACGCTGGGGTCTCGTCCCGACCCCGTCCGACCGGCTGCAGACGCGGTGAACCGACTCGCCGACCTGATCATCGCATCGCAGCGGCCGGTGTTCGTGGGTGGTCGCGGTGCGCGGGGTCATCGCGACATCCTGCGGGCGGTCGCTGCGCGGGCCGGTGCCCTGCTCGCCACCTCCGCCGTCGCCAACGGGCTGTTCGGGGGAGACGAATGGTCGCTGGGGATCTCGGGCGGCTTCTCCTCCGACACCACCGCCTCGCTGATCGGTGACGCCGACCTCATCGTGTCGTGGGGCTGCGCGTTGAACATGTGGACGATGCGACACGGTCGGTTGATCGGCGCCCAGACCACCGTGGTGCAGGTCGACGACGACCGCTCCGCGCTGGGGCGGCACCGGCCGGTGGACCTGGGCATCCACGGCGATGTGGCATCCACCGCAGCTGATCTGTTGCAGGAGTTGACGTCTCGAGATGTCGATGCGCCCCGGTATCGCACCGGAGACGTCCGGGATCGGATCGCGGGGTCGTCACGGTGGCAGGACGTGCCGGTGACCGCCGCCCCGCAGCCGGATCGAATCGACCCACGGACGTTGACCATCGCCCTCGACGAGTTGCTGCCCGCCGACCGGGTCCTCAGCATCGACTCGGGCAACTTCATGGGCTATCCCAGCACGCACCTGTCGGTGCCGGACGAAAACGGTTTCTGTTTCACCCAGGCCTTCCAGTCGATCGGCCTGGGACTGGCCACGGCGATCGGCGCGGCACTGGCTCAGCCGCACCGGTTGCCGGTGCTGGGCACCGGCGACGGCGGTCTGATGATGGCCGCGGCCGAACTGGAAACGGTGGTGCGGCTGGGCATTGCGATGGTGGTGATCGTCTACAACGACAGCGCCTACGGGGCCGAGGTCCATCATTTCGGGTCGGATGTGAACCTGTCGACCGTCACCTTCCCCGAGACCGACATCGCGGCACTGGCACGCGGAGCCGGCTTCGAAGCGGTGACCGTGCGGTCGGTGGCAGACCTCGATGCCGTGCACAAATGGTTGGTGGGCAGTCGAACCCAGCCGTTGCTGATCGACGCGAAGATCGCCGCCGACGGCGGCGCCTGGTGGCTGCACGAGGCCTTCGCCAAGCACTGACTCGTCGGTTGGGCGGAAACCCGCGTCGAGTGGGCGGAAACCCGCGTCGAGTGGGCGGATAACCCCCGTCGAGTGGGCGCTAATCCCCGTCGAGTGGGCAGAAACCCCCGTCGAGTGGGCGGAAAACCCCCGTTGAGTGGGCGCTAATCCCCGTCGAGTGGGCGGAAACCCCCGTCGAGTGGGCGCTAATCCCCGTCGAGTGGGCAGAAACCCTGCGCAACTACCGATCTGAGAGCCCGAAGCATCGGTGGACATCCGTGAGGACCGAGCCACCCCCGCATCGACGGCGCATCACAGCTCACCGATTCACACGCCAGACGAGGGCGGCCGCCCAACAAAACGAGATCGCCGCCCACTCGACGGGGTGTTCCGCCCAACCGACGGGGATTAGCGCCCAACCGACGGGGTTTTCCGCCCAACCGACGGGGATTAGCGCCCAACCGACGGGGATTAGCGCCCAACCGACGGGTCAGGCGGGCAGCCAGCGGCGCCGCCGCTCGGTGCCCCGAGAACGCACCAGCTCCAGGCGAGGCGGTGGTCCGTCGGTCCGGCCGGTGGGCGGCTTGCGGTTACCCGCGGCGTACGGCAGCGGCCACACCGCACCCGGGCCGGTGTATCCCTGCTCGGCGGCGGCGTGCAGTGTCCACTGAGGGTCGTAGAGGTGGGCACGTCCGATGGCCACCAGGTCGGCGCGGCCGGCCAGCAGCACCGAGTTCACGTCGTCGTGCGAGGAGATGGCACCCACCGCGATCACCCCCACGTCGTGGGTGCGGCCCACCTCGTTGCGGATCCGGTCGGCGAACGGTGTCTGATAGCTGCGCCCGAACGCCGGCTTCTCATGTTTGACCACCTGCCCGGACGACACGTGCACCAGATCCACCCCGTGCTCGGCGAACGCCCGCGCGATGACCACCGCATCGTCGACAGTGGTACCGCCATCGGCCCAATCGGTGGCCGAGATACGTACCGACATCGGACGATCCGCCGGCCACACCGCCCGCACCGCGTCGAACACGCGCAGCGGGAACACCATTCGCTTCTCCAACGAGCCGCCGTAGGCGTCGGTGCGGGTATTGGCCAACGGAGACAGGAACGACGACAACAGATATCCATGGGCGCAGTGCAGTTCCAGCAGATCGAAACCGGCCCGCTCGGCGGCATGTGTGGCAGCCACGAACTCCTCGACGATGACCTCCAGGTCAGCCTCGGTCAGTTCACGCGGGGTCTGCGAGCCCGGACCGTAGGGCAGCGCTGAGGGCGCCACCACCTGCCAGTTGCCCTCGTCGAGCGGGTCGTCGATGCCCTCCCACATCAGCTTCGATGACCCCTTGCGGCCCGAATGGCCCAGCTGTACACCGATCTTGGCCTGCGATCGGCTGTGAACGAAGTCGGTGATCGTCGCCCACGACCGCTCCTGCTCGGCGGTGTACAGCCCGGTGCAGCCTGGGGTGATGCGACCCGATTCCGAGACACACACCATCTCCGTCATCACCAGCCCGGCGCCGCCGAGCGCTTTTCCGCCGAGGTGAACCAGATGGAAATCACCGGGCACCCCGTCCACCGCGCTGTACATGTCCATGGGCGCCAGCATGATTCGGTTCACCAGCTCCAACCCCCGCACCCGATACGGGTAGAACATCGGCGGGCGGGTCACCTCGCTGTCCTGGCGCGTCACGTACCAGCCGTCCACGTGATCGACGAACTCGGCGTCGCGTAGCCGAAGGTTGTCGTAGGTGATGCGCCGGCTCCGGGTGAGCAGGTTGAATGCGAACTGTTCGGGATCCTGCTCGGTGTAGTCGGCGATCGACTCGAACCACTCCAGACTCGCCTGGGCGGCACGCTGGATCGACTCGACCACCGGCCGACGCTCGGCCTCGTACGCCGCCAACGCCGCGGGCAGGTCATCGTGTTCGTGGATGCACGCCGCCAGGGCCAACGCGTCTTCCATCGCCAGCTTCGTTCCCGACCCGATGGAGAAGTGCGCGGTGTGGGCGGCGTCGCCGATGAGGACCAGGTTGTCGTGCACCCAGTGCTGGTTGCGTACGGTGGTGAACGAGATCCACCGTGAGTTGTTGGCCAGGATCTCATGTCCGTCGAGTACGTCGGCGAACAGACTGCGCACCAGTGCGATCGACTTCTCGTCACTCTCGCCGGGCATGAAGTCGCGGTCGGCACAGTCACCGAAACCCGCCTTTTCCCATACTGACTCGTGCATCTCGACGATGAAGGTGCTGCCGGAGTCACTGAACGGGTAGCCGTGGATCTGCATCACGCCATACGGCGTGTGGGCGATGATGAACTCGAAGGCCTCGAAGACCTTGTCGGTGCCCAACCACATGTACTTGTTGTGGCGCACATCGAGGCTGGGGCCGAACTCGTCGGCGTGCTGGCGCCGGATGGCCGAGTTCACCCCGTCGGCGGCCAACACCAGATCGTGGGTGGCACGTAGCTGTTCGACCGGCGGCGCCTCGGTGCAGAAGTGCAACTGAACACCGAGTTGCGCGCAGCGCTCCTGCAGGATGCGCAGCAGCTCCTTACGACTCATCGCCGCGAAGCCCTGGCCACCCGAGGTGAGCACGGTGTCGCGGTAGTGGATGTCGATGTCCTCCCAGCGGGCGAACTGCGCGGCCATCGCGGCGTAGACGGCCGGGTCGGCGTGCTCGATACCGCCGAGTGTCTCGTCGCTGAACACCACCCCGAACCCGAAGGTGTCATCGGCGGCGTTGCGCTCGTAGATGGTGATCTCGTGACCGGGATCAAGCGCCTTGGTGAGCGCGGAGAAGTAGAGACCGGCGGGACCACCGCCGACGATGGCAATCTTCATGAGACATCTTCCTCGAGAGACACGAAAGGTGAAGGGGGGAAACGGGCTAGGCGTCCCGGCGTAGCCGGAAACGCTGCAGCTTGCCGCTCTCGGTACGCGGAAGAGCATCGACGAAGGCGACGCTGCGCGGGTACTTGTACGGTGCCGCAGTCTCTTTGACGAACGACTGGATGCTGGCGACCATGGCGTCGTCACCGACCTGGCCGGGACCCAGCACCACCGCGGCGTGCACGATCATGCCGCGCTCGGCGTCGGGCACCCCGATCACCGCGGATTCGACCACCGCCGGGTGCTGATCGATGACCGACTCCACCTCGGGTGCGGCGATGTTGTAGCCCGATGAGACGATCATGTCGTCGCTGCGGGCGTGGTACCAGAAGTACCCGTCGGCGTCGCGGGTGTAGGTGTCGCCGGTCAGGTTCCACCCATCGCGCACGTAGTCCCGTTGTCTGGTGTCGTTGAGGTAGCGGCAGCCCGTGGGTCCCTGCACCGCCAGCAATCCCGCTGTGCCATCAGCCAACTCGTTGCCGTGCACGTCCTGGATGCGGGCGCGGTAGCCGGGCACGACCCGCCCGGTCGAGCCGGGCCGGATGTCGTCGTCGGCGGCGGAGATGAAGATGTGCAGCAGCTCGGTACCGCCAATGCCGTTGATGATCGCCACCCCGGTGGCGTCGCGGAATGCCGTCCACACCTCGGCCGGCAGATGCTCGCCCGCCGACACCGCGCGCCGCAACGATCCGAGACGATGCGCCACCCCGGTGCGCAGCATCGCGCGGTAGGCGGTGGGCGCGGTGAACAGCACGCTCACCCCGTGGCGTTCGATGGCCTCGGCCAGCTCGACCGGGGATGCCTTCTCCAGCAGCAGCGACGCCGCGCCCACCGCCAGCGGGAACACCACCAGCCCACCGAGTCCGAAGGTGAAGGCCAGCGGCGGGGTGCCGGTGAACAGGTCATCAGACACCGGGGCCACGATGTGGCGACTGAAGGTATCGGCGTTGGCCAACACATCGCGGTGAAAGTGCATGGTGGCCTTGGGAACTCCGGTGGTTCCCGAGGTGGGAGCCAACAGCACCACATCGTCGGCGGCGGTGTCGACGTCGTCGAAGGTGACCGGCTTGCCTGCCGCGCGCGTCACGAGGTCCTCGCCACCGGATCCGCCGAAACCGATGACCCGCATCCCGACGTCGGGGACCTCGACTGCGTCGATGGCCTCGCGGAATCGATGGTCACACAGCGCGACCACCGGCCGGGTGAGTGCGACGAGCTTGCTCAGCTCCGGCGTGCGCAGCAGCGGCATCGTGGTGACCACCACCGCACCGGCCTTGATCACCGCGAACCAGCACGCCACCAGCCACGGATTGTTGGGGCCGCGCAACAGAACCCGGTTTCCCGGCACCACACCGAGGTCGTCGGTCAGCACGTGGGCGATCTGGTTGGCGCGGTCGCGCAGGTCGCCGTAGGTCCAGGTCTCGGTCGGGGTGAGCAGACATCGTCGGTCGCGGCCCAGGCGCGCCACGGTGTCGTCGAGCAGCACGGTGGCACAGTTCAGCCGCGCCGGGCGGTGCAGTTCGGGAAGGTCGAACACGAACTGAGGCCAGCTCTCGCGCGGCGGCAGGTTGTCGGCGCAGTAGGTGTCGACGTGAGCCGAGGAGGTGATCGTCTCGCCGATCGGTGCACTCGCGGTCATCTCGGTCCCTTCCCGGTCCGGGCGACGGTTGTGAATCGAGTATGCACGATTTTTGACGCTCGCGATAGATCCGACATATGAATGTAACGGGATGTGCCGTTCGCGAGGTCGGGTCACCTAGAGTTGGCTGCATGACGACCGATCCGGTGCCGCTGGGCGAATCCGCTCCCCGCGACCTGATCGTGACGCTGTTCGGTCTCTACTCCCGCGGGGAGAACAACTGGCTGCCGGTGTCGGCGCTGGTGCGGCTGATGGAGGAACTCGGCATCGACGGACCGGCCGTGCGCTCGTCGGTGTCGCGGCTCAAGCGGCGCGGTGTCTTACTGGGTGTCCGACGTGAGGCGACCGCCGGTTACGAGCTGTCGCCGGCCACCCTGCAGGTGCTCACCGAGGGCGACACCCGCATCTTCCGTCGGGTGCGGTCCACTCTGGCCGACGGGTGGCTGCTACTCACCTTCTCCATCCCCGAAAGTGAGCGCGACAAGCGCCACGCCCTGCGAACTGCGTTGTCTGGTCTGGGGTTCGGCACCGTCTCGCCGGGGGTGTGGATCGCCCCGGCCGCCCTGGAGTCCGAGACCAAGACCATGTTGGACCGCAAGGGTTTACGCGACTACGTCGAGTTGTTCGCCGGCCACCACCTGGGGTTCGAGGATCTGCGATCACGGGTGCAGCGCTGGTGGGACCTCGACCAGATCACGCTGTCCTACGCCGACTTTGTGCGCCGACACCGCCGACTCACCTCGGTCGACGTCGCCGACGCCGCGGCCGCCTTCGCCGCCTACGTGCCGATGCTCACCGCGTGGCGCGTGTTGCCCTACCTCGACCCGGGGCTACCGCTGGAGGTGCTGCCGGCCGGGTGGAACGGGCAGGTGGCTGAGGAGCTGTTCGGCGAGCTCAACGACCGCCTGAGCGCACCGGCCCGCGAGTTCGCGCTCGACGTCCTGCACGGATCGGCCGCCTCGGGTCCGCTCACGACCCGCTGACCGCGACGGCTGCGCCGATGTGGGCGACGGCGGCGATCTCGATCATCGCCTCGGGCTGCCACAGCGCCGAGATCCCGATCCCCGCCATCGCCGGGTAGGTGTCACCGGCCAATTCCCGCCAGATGCGGCCGATCTCGCGTCCGTTGCGCTGATAGTCGGGGATGTCGGTCAGGTAGATCGTCACCGACAGCAGATCAGCCGGGGTACCGCCGGCCGCGGCCAGCGCGGTGAGCATGTTGGCGAAGGACTGGCGGAACTGCGCGACGATGCCGCCGGAGACGATGGCGCCGTGCGCGTCCATGGCGGTCTGCCCGGCGAGATGGACGATGCCGTTCGACGAGCGGCTGGCGTGCGCGAAACCCGACGGGGCGGGCAGTGATTCGGGGTTGATATGGGTGACAGCCATCGGTTCCGCTTTCTCTCATTGCCACGCGAAGGCATATTGTGCGACGATTGCGAGCGTCACCACTACGGTATATCACGACGGCGGAACATCACTGAGCGGAAACGGTACGGGTTGGAGGCGGACATGCGCATCGGGATCTCACGCACCCCGGCGAAGGTGATCTGTTGCGGCCACAACTACCGTGCCCACATCGCCGAGATGGGCCGCCCCACACCGCGATACCCCACCCTGTTCACCAAGTTCGCCGACACCCTCACCGGCCCCCACGACGACATCGTGGTGCCACCTGAGGCCACCGGCCTGGACTGGGAGGCCGAGTTGGCGGTGATCGTGGGCGCTGAGGTCTGGCGCGCCGACCCGACCGAGGCCGCCGCGGCGATCGCGGGATACACCGTGGCCAACGACATCTCGGTGCGCAGCTGGCAGCACCACACCGGGCAGTGGCTGCCCGGCAAGGCTTTCGACGCCACCACTCCGCTCGGTGATGAGCTGGTGACCCCCGACGAGGTGGACCCACGCGCCGGCCTGGCCATCACGTGTCGGGTGAACGGGGAAACCGTCCAGGCCGCCCGTACCGACGACCTGGTGTTCGACGCACCGGCGTTGTTGGCCTACATCTCCGCCTTCACGCGATTGCGCGCGGGCGACGTGGTGTTGACCGGGACACCCGGCGGGGTGGGTGCCGCAGCCGACCCTGCGCGCGAGCTGGTCGACGGCGACGTGGTGGAGACCGAGATCGAATCGATCGGCAAGCTGTGCAACATGATCCGAATCCAGGAGTGACGATGAGCAGTGGTATCGAGACCCACCGGGTGGTTCCTCAGGTGACCCGGGCGGGTGAGTTGTACGGCGACACCGGCCAATCCGGTGGCGCGGTGCGCCTGTCCGGGGTGAGCCCACAGCACACACCGGCCACCAAGATCTGGTTCGGCCGGGTGTCCAACGAGCCCGGCTACCGGTCGCTGCCCCACCACCACGGTGAGGCTGAAACCGGCGGGTACGTGCTGACCGGACACGGACGCATCTACTTCGGCGAGAACTACGCCGAGTGGGTGGACATGACCGCAGGCGATTTCGTGTTCGTACCGCCGTACATGCCCCACGTCGAGGTGAACATGAGCGTCACCGAGGAACTGGTGTGGTTGACCTGTCGTACCCCGGACAACATCGTGGTGAACCTCCCCGATGTGGACGATTCGATCCTGGAAGGATATCGCCGCGCATGAGTTCCACCGCAGTGACCAAGCATCCCAACGATTTTCGTAGCGACGGCTTCCTGTCCTCGATCCAGCTCACCGATCTCGGCGACGACCGGTTCACCGCGCGCCACCAGGTGATCCCCTCGGGCCGAGCCTACGGCGGTGAGACCGTGGCCCAGGCCATCGCAGCCACCATGCGCAGCGTCGAACCCGATCGTCGGATCCACTCGTTCCACGGCTACTTCCTGCGGGCCGCCGACGTCAACGCCGAGAGTTCTTATGCTGTGCAGCGTCTTCGAGACGGGCGCAACTTCTCGGCCCGCGCGGTGCAGGGTGAGCAGGTCGGCAAGACCACCTTCACCGGCCTGGCCTCGTTCCAGAGTCAGCCGGCCCACGGGGTGGCGCATGCCGATCCGATGCCCGCCGGGTTGCCTGACCCCGAGTCGCTACCCACCTCCGAGGATCGGGTGGCCGGTGCCCAGGTCCGCGACGGCAACTACTGGTCGCGGCAACGCAACTTCGACATGCGCCACGTCCACGACCCGGTGTACACCACCCACGCCACCCAGCGTGAACCTCGACAGGTGGTGTGGGTCAAGGCTTTCCAACCTCTTCCCGAGGATCCGCTGGTGCACCAGCTGGCCCTGGCCTACGTGTGTGACTACACCCTGCTCGAGCCGGTGCTGCGTCACCACGACGCGGCCTGGTCGGACCCGGGCGTGGTGACCGCCAGCCTCGATCACGCCATGTGGTGGCACCACCCCGGTCGAGCCGACGAATGGATTGCGTTGGTGCAGGATTCACCCGAAGCCGGCCACGGTCTGGCCATGACGCGGGCGTCGCTCTACGCCCAGGACGGCACCCTGTTGGCCACCACCGTGCAGCAGGGACTTCTCAGCCTGGGGCAGTCGGGGTAGCACGAACGGTCACACCGGGATCAGCAGGTGCTTACGCGGGATGCGGTACATCTGCTTGTCACGCAACTGCGCCAACGCCTTCCGCAACTGCAGTCGGGTCTGCGACGGCTCGATGACGGCGTCGATGTAGCCGCGTTCGGCCGCCAGATACGGCGTGGCCATCATCGTGTTGTAGAAGTTGATGAAGTCGGTGCGGATCTTGTCCGCCTCCTGCGGGGTGGCGTTCTCGGTCTGCCGACGCGTGAGCACCGCCGCCGCCGACTCGGCACCCATCACCGCGATCTTGGCCGTCGGCCACGCGAAGTTGATGTCGGCGCCGAGCTGCTTGCAGCCCATCACCGCGTACGCACCGCCGTAGGCCTTGCGCACCACCACCGTCACCTTCGGCACATCGGCCTCGACGTAGGCGAACAGGAACTTGCCCGAGCGACGGATGGTCCCCTTGGCCTCCTCCACCACGCCCGGCAGGATGCCGGGGGTGTCGACGACAAACACCAGCGGGATACGAAATGCGTTGCAGATCCTGACGAATCGGGTGGCCTTCTCCGACGAGTCGGTGTCCAACACGCCGGCCATCACGCTGGGCTGGTTGGCCACCACACCCACGGCGCGACCGTCCACGCGGGCGTAACCGGTGAGGATGTTGGGGGCGAAGATCTCGGCCACCTCGTGGAAGTTGCCGTCGTCGAAGATGCGCAGCAGGATGTCGCGCATGTCGTAGCCGGCGTTGTCGTTGTCGGGCATGAACGAATCCAGCGACAGGTCGCTCGCGGTCACCTCGGGCTCGAGACCAGGGTTGATGATCGGCGGCTGCTCGTAGGCGGTCGAGGGCATGTACTGCAGGTACTCCCGCACCCACTCGAACGCGGCCTTCTCGTCGTCGGCCACATGGTGGATGTTGCCCCACCGCGCCTGGTTGTGGGCGCTGCCGAGGTCGTCGGCGTCGATCTCCTCGCCGGTGGTCTGCTTGATGACATCGGGCCCCGTGACGAACATGTAGCTCGAATCCTTCACCGCCACAAGCACATCGGTGTTGGCCGGGGTGTACACGGCGCCGCCTGCGCACTTGCCCAGGATCACCGAGACCTGTGGGGAGAGTCCGGAGAGCAGGTCGTTGCGACGACCCATCTCGGCGTACCAGGCCAGCGAGGTGACCGCGTCCTGGATGCGGGCACCGGCCGAGTCGTTGATACCCACCATCGGGCAGCCGATCTTGCTGGCCCACTCCATCAGCATCGACACCTTGCGGCCGAACACCTCGCCCACGGTGCCGCCGAAGACGGTCTGGTCGTGGCTGAACGCCGCCACCGGGCGACCGTGGACCAGACCATGTCCGGTGACCACGCCGTCGCCGTAGCCGGAGGAATCGGACCCGGGCAGCTTGGCCAGAGCGCCGAGTTCGACGAACGAACCCGGATCGAAGAGCATGTCCAGACGCTCACGCGGCGAGGGGATGCCCTTCTTGGCCCGCTTGGCGATCGCCTTCTCGCCGCCGGGTTCCTGGGCTGCGGCCAACCGCTCGCGCAGGTCGGCCAACTTCGCTGCCGTGGTGTCCATCTGACTCACTCCTCGCTGTCTGCGGTAGCTGTCACGCTGCGGCGCTGCTGTGCCTGGGCCAACCGTCGGGTCAGGTCGGCACCGACCACGCCGATGTAGGGCTCGTCGATGATCGACAGGTGGTCGCCGCCGATGTAGACCACCTCGAGGTCATCGACCACCTCGCCCCACCGTCCGTCCGGGGCGATGTCGGCGTACTTCGGTTCCAGTTCGATGGCGTCGTCGTGCATCTTGTCGGCGCGGTAGAGCACCACCGAACCGTCGTAGCGGGAGGGCACCACCGTGGCCAGTGCGCGGTTGTCCAGGAACGAGGTGCGGGTGTGCTCGATGATCCCGGCCGGAATGGCGGCATTGCTCATCGACAGGAACTCCATGATGATCCTGAACTGTCCGTCGTCGTCGGCGGCCACCAGCCGCTCGACCGGGATGGGCACATCCTCGAGGCCGTACCGAGTCTTGGCGTAGTTGAGGTAACGGGTCATGCGGTCACGTTTGCCCTCGATGGTCTCGGGCTCGTCATCGCTGGGACGGACCACGTCGATGAGAGCCACCAGGTCGACCTCCTCGCCGAGCTCACGCAGCCGTTGCGCACACCCGTAGGCCAACGCACCACCCAGCGACCATCCCGCCAAGACATACGGTCCGTGCGGCACGTATTCGCGCAGCTTGGGCAGGTATTGCTCCACCCGCTCGGCCACTGTGCCCTCCACCCGCTCGAACCCGATGACCGGCTGGTCAGCGGGCAGCCGCTTGAGCAGGGGCTCGTAGGACGAACTCGATCCACCCGCGGGATGGAACACCAGCAGCGGCGCCTTGTCGGAACCCTCGACCCTGCGCAGCCACCGGACGAACCCGTCGACGGTGCTGCTCTCGAGTTGCTCACGCACGTAGACCGCAAGCTCCTCGATGGTGTGCGAATCGAGGACGTCCTCGATGTCCACGGTGCCGCCGGTGCGCTCACACAGCCGCGCGGTGAGCTGCTCTGCGGTCTTCTGGTCGAGAACGGGCAGAGGATTGAAGATGCCGCCCGCGGACTGTCCGGTGACCACAGCCCACACCCCGAAGGTGAGCCGCTCGGCGGCATCGCGGGGAGGCAGATCCACTCCGGCGGCGGTGGCCATGGACGCTTGATCGGTCGGCTCCGCAGTAGTCGGCGTCGACTCGCCGCGAGCCGGTGCAGGCTGCGTCTCGGCCGGGGTGGGCGGGGCTGGGGTGGGTTCGGCTGGGGTAGGCGGGGCTGGGGGGGCCTCGTCGATCAGCTTGGCCAGTGCGGCGGTGTCGATCTCGGCGGCAGCGGGATCAGCGGCCAACGCGGCCACCTGATCGCGGTTCTCCACGGCGTAGGTGACGAACCTGACCACATCGTGCAGCGCGGCCTCACGCATCGCCTGCAGCTGCAGCTGCGGGATGTCGAACTCGTACTCCACGCGGTTCTTGATCCGCATCGCCATCAGCGAGTCCAACCCCAACTCGATGAGCGGGATCTCCCGCGGCAGGTCCTCGGGGTCATACCCCATGGACTCGGCCACGATCAGCGCCACCCGCTCCTCGACGGTCTGGCCGCTGTCGGGGTCCCAACGTGCACCGATCTCGTCGATGATCTCGGGGTCGGTGATGACGGTGGGGTCGACGAACGCCGACGGCTGCTCGGCGTCCCCGGCCCCCTCGCTCGCGGTGTCACCCGCAGCGGCCGGACCGCCCGACGTCGCCGCGGTGACCACAGCGGTGGCCAATACCGTGAACCCGCCGCCGGCGGCGTGGGCGTGTATCTGCACCGAGGCGCCACCGGGATGGGGGGTGAGGGTGGTGGTCAGCGTGCCCGACTCCGGCACCGGACCGCTGGTCTCCACCGCCCCGACGCGAACGTCGTCGAGCACCGAACCTGCCGCGGTGCGTGCGAGTTCACGCAGATCGGTGACCGCGGCCGCCGACACCTCCCAGGCGTGACGACCGTCGGGCAGGGCCACGTGTGAGCCGGGCACCCGGCCGGTCCCCGATCCGCCACCGATGGTGGCGCGCATCCAGAACCGTTTGCGTTCAAAGCGGGTTCGCGGGATGTCGGCGTAGTCGCCTGCGCCGAACAGCGACGCCACGTCCACCGCGTGGCCGCGGGTGTAGAGCTTCATCAACGCGGTGACCACGCCGACGCTCTCGTCTTCCTTGCGACGCAGCGTCTCGATCAGCTCAGCGTCGTGCAGGCCGGCACCGAAGGCGACCGCGGCCACCGAGATGAGCACCGCCGGGTTGGGCGAGAGCTCGATGAAGGTGCGGTGCCCGTTCTCCACCGCCTTGGCGATGGCCTGGGAGAACCACACGCTGTGGCGCAGCCCCTTGGTGAAGTAGTCGATGGTGTGGACCGGCTCGCCACCGGGACGGTAGAACGTCTCCCGGTCGATCGAGCTGTAGAACCCCACCTTCGGGCTCAACGGTTCGATGCCGGTCAGCTCGTAGGCCAGCTCGCCCAGCAGCGGATCCATTTGAGAGGTGTGGCTGGCGCCCTTGGTCGCCAATTTGCGACCCAACTTGCCCTCGGCCTCGGCGCGGGCGACGATCGCGTCAACCTGCGCCTCCGGGCCGCCGATCACCGTGTGGGTGGGTGCGGCGTAGACGCAGATCTCCAGGTCGGGGTAGTCGGTCAGCACCTCGGTGATGTCGTCGGCGGAGTACTCCACCAGTGCCATCAGGCGGATGTCGTCGCCGGACAGACCTGCCTCACCCTCACCCATCAGCCGCGAGCGCTGACAGATGACCCGGGTGGCGTCCTCCAACGACAGGCCACCGCTGATGTAGGCGGCCGAGGCCTCCCCCATCGAATGTGGGACCAGCACACCGGGTTGCGCGCCGTGGAACCGCAGCAACTCATACAGCGCCACCTGGATGCTGTAGATGCCGACCTGTGCGGTCTCGATGCCGTAGGTCTGCTCGTCGTCTCCGAACATCTCCACGATCGAGTAGCCCAGCTCGTTCTGCACGTAGGAGTCCACCCGGTCCAGCGCCTGGGCGAACACCGCGTTCTCCGTGTAGAGCTGCTTGGCCATCTTGCGGTGCTGGGAACCGAAACCCGACAGCAACCACACCGCGGAGGCGGGATCGGGTGTGTCACAACTGAACACCAGCGGGCTCTTCTTGCCCTCGGCGACCGCACGCATCCCGGTCAGCGCCTCGTCATGGTCGTGGGCCATGACCACCGAGCGGGTACGTCCGTGGTTGCGGTGCGCCAACGCCCGACCGATGTCGACCAGCGGCGTGGCGCGGCCGGCGTCGCTGTCGAGCCACTCGACGAGGTCGGCGGCCGCCTTGCGGCGACGCGACGGCAGGAAACCTGAGATGACCAGTGGCACAACCATTCCCGGCGCGGCACAGGGTGCGTAGCCGGCCAGCGGATCAGGCTCGGGATCGGCATCGCTGCCGGCAGCCGCGGTCGCGGAGGTACCGAGCAACCCCATCGCGGCCTTCTCGGCCTCGGTCAGGAAGTCCTCGTCGTCGATGTCGGCGTCGAGATCGGCACGATCGGCCGACGAGTGCGTCAGATCGGCAGCATCGAGATCGGCAGCACCCGAAACAGCCGGAACATGCTGGGCCGCAGCAGGATCGAGGTCAGCCGGGGTCACCTCCCGCACCACCACGTGGGCATTGGTGCCACCGAACCCGTTGCCCGACACACCGGCCACGGCATGCCCGCTGTAGCGCGGCCAATCAGTGGCCTCGGGGATCACCTTCAGATTGGTGGCCTCGAACTGGATGTAGGGGTTGGGGGCGGAGTAGTTCAGCGATGGCGGCAACTTGTCGTTGCGCATCGACAGCACCAGCTTGATCAGCCCGGCCGCACCAGCGCCGGCCTCGAGGTGCCCGAAGTTGGTCTTCGCCGACCCCAGCAGGGCCGGCTTGTCGGCGTCGCGACCCTTGCCCACCACGCGGCCCAGCGCGTCGGCCTCGATCGGATCACCCAGGATGGTGCCGGTG
Organism: Williamsia sp. CHRR-6; assembly: GCF_018474015.1. GTDB lineage: Bacteria > Actinomycetota > Actinomycetes > Mycobacteriales > Mycobacteriaceae > Williamsia_A. The sequence goes on from NZ_JAHCSG010000004.1 coordinate 200,812, forward strand.
CCGTGCGCCTCGATGTAGTCCACGGTGCGCGGGTCGATCCCGGCGTCGCGGTAGGCGGTGCGCAGCACCTTCACCTGCGCCTCGGGATTGGGCGCGGGCAGCCCGTTGGAGCGACCGTCGGAGTTGACCGCAGACCCGGCGATGACAGCCAGCATGGTGTCGCCGTCGCGGCGGGCATCAGCCACCCGCTTGAGCACCACCAGGCCACCACCCTCGGCGCGGATCATGCCGTCGGCATCGGCCGAGAACGCTTTGATACGACCATCTTTGGACTGCACCCCGATGCGATCGAAGCCCAGCGTGGCCACCGGGGTGAGCAGCATGTTCACGCCGCCGGCGATGGCGACGTCGCTCTCACCGGACCGCAGGCTGCGCACCGCCTGGTGCACGGCCACCAGCGACGACGAACACGCGGTGTCCACCGCCACCGACGGACCGTGGAAGTCGAAGTAGTACGAGACGCGGTTGGCCACGATGGACGTGGAGGTGCCGGTCAACGCGTAGGCAGCGGTGTCGCCCATCGCCTCGGGGTCGGAGACGGCCAGCATCTGGTAGTCGTTGGTCGAGCTGCCGATGAACACCCCCACCTCGGCGCCCTTGAGATCGCTGGGCGGGATGTGCGCGTGTTCCAGTGCCTCCCAGGTCAACTCGAGGGCCAGACGCTGCTGCGGGTCGACCATCTCCACCTCGCGCGGCGACATCTGGAAGAAGTCGGCGTCGAAGGTGGTCACGTCGTCGAGGTAGCCGCCGTGCAGGTTCGACTCGGCCAGGACCTGCGCCATGCGCGGCTCGGCCTTGAACTCGGTCCACCGGTCCTCGGGCAGATCGGAGATGCCGTCGCGCCCGTTGATCAGCATGTCCCAGGTGGATTCGGGCGTGTAGCCGGCCTTGGGGAACCGGGTGGCCAGACCGACGATCGCGATGTCGTCGTCGGCGGAGCGATCACGGGCGTAGAACAGCGCGTCGTCGTCGGCGTCGGTACCGGCGTCCGGGTCGCCCTCGATGATGCGTTTGGCCAACGAGGCGATGGTCGGGTGCTGGTAGGCCACCGTGGCCGTGAGCACCACGCCGGTCTTGTCCTCGATGTCGGCGGCCATGGACACCGCATCGCGGGAAGCCAGGCCGAACTCCTCCATCGGGCGATCGTCGGAGATCTGCTCCACGGGCAGGCCGGTGGCGGCCGACACCCACTCCCGCAACCAGTCGCGCAGCTCGGCGACGGTCAGCTCCCCGGCGGTCTCCCCGTCGGTTCCCGCGATATTCAGTTCAGACATCTCAATCCAGACTATTGGTTGCCGTCGGGCGCATCAGGGAACGCCGTCTGGGTGTATCCGCCGCGCAGGGTGCCGTCGATGTAGGCGTTCTTGCAGGCGGAGTGGGCGATCTTGCCGCTGGAGGTCCGCGGGATGGACCCGGCGGGGACCAGCAGCACATCGCGAGCCATCACACCGTGGCGCGAAGCGATGCTGGCGCGCACCACGTCGACCACCTCGGTCGGGTCGACCTTCTTGCCCGCGTTGCGTTCGGCCACGATGACCAGCTGCTCGGAGCTGTCGTCGGCGTCGTAGGTGAGGCCACTGGACGCGGCGAACACCTCAGCGGGCAACCGGTTGGCCGGCACCGAGAACGCGGCCACGAACCCCGGGCGCAGCGCCGTACTCGACTCCTGAGCACTGAACTCGAGGTCCTGCGGGTAGTGATTGCGGCCGTCGACGATGACGAGGTCCTTCACCCGACCGGTCACATACAGTTCCCCGTCCAGCCACACCCCGTAGTCGCCGGTACGCAGCCAACGATCGGGGAACAGCGCGCCCTCGGCGTGGCTGCCCTGAGGCAGCGGATGAGCCAGGGTGTTGAGGAACGTCGCGCGGGTCTCGGCCTCGCGGCCGAAGTAGCCGCGGCCCAGGTTGATCCCGTTGAGCCAGATCTCGCCGACGTGCCCGTCGGGCTGCTCGGTGGCGGTCTCGCTGTCGACGATGGCAGCCCACTGCGAGTTGGCCACCTGCCCGCACGACACCTGCGCCACCGCGCCGGGGGTGTCGGCGTCGACCAGGGTGAACTTGCCGGCGTTGAGGTCGGCCCGGTCGACGTAGATGACCTTGGCCGCGCGGTCGCGTTTGGTCGACGACACGAACAGCGTTGCCTCGGCCATGCCGTAGGACGGCTTGATGGTCGTCGGCGACAGTCCGTAGGGCGCGAAGGCGGCGTTGAACTTGTTCATCGAGCTGACGGTGACCGGCTCGCTGCCGTTGATCAGACCGATGACGTTGCTGAGGTCGAGGTGCTCACCCTCCTTGGGCAGACCTCGGGTGGCGGCGTGCTCGAACGCGAAGTTCGGGGCGGCGGCGAAGGTCCCCGCGCCGTCGGACTCCGCAGCCAGCTCGCTGATCCAGCGACCGGGCCGCCGGACGAAGGCGGCCGGACTCATGATGGTGATGTAGGACCCGCCCAACGCCGGCAGGATCACCGTGAGCAGACCCATGTCGTGGAACAGCGGCAGCCAGGTGACGCCCCGCGAGTCCTCGTTGAGCTCGATCGCGTCGATCATCTGCAGCGCGTTGGCGCACACGCCGCCGTAGGTGATCTCCACGCCGGCCGGGGTACGGGTGGACCCCGAGGTGTACTGCAGGTAGGCGGTGTCCTCGAGGGCCAGCTCGGGACGCACCCAGGTATCGCCCACCGAATCGGGCACGGCGTCGACGGCGATCACGCGCGGACGTTCCTTGGCGGGCAGCGGCTTGAAGAAGTCACGCACCGCCTCGGCCGACTTGGTGGCGGTGAGGATGACCGTCGGGGTGCAGTCTCCCAGCACCGCGTGCAACCGGTCGGTGTGACCGGGCTCGTCGGGGGAGAACAGCGGCACCGCGATGTTGCCCGCGAACAGGGCCCCGAAGAAGCCGATCACGTACTCCAGCGACTGCGGTGCCAAGATGGCCACCCGGTCGCCCTTGGTGGTCACCTGCTGCAGGCGGGCGGCGATGGCCCGCAGCCGTTTGCCGAACTCGGCCCAGGTCAGCTCGATGGGCTCGCCGTCACGCTCGCGGCTGTAGTCGAGATACCGATACGCCAGGGTGTCGGCGCGCTCGTGGATGTTGCGCTCCACGTACGCGACCAGGGTGTCCTCCGGCGAGAGTTGCAGGTTCCCGAACTCGTCGAAGAAGTCCTCAATCGACCGCTTCATCAGCACTCCTGTAGGCATGTTGCACCCGCCTGTTCGCTCGCGACCCGTACGTAGGGTCCACATCGACATTTCTGGCCGCACCGAGGTCCTCACACCCGAGAGGGCAGCCCCTGGCTCCCGGTGAGTTCGACGAAGACAGTCGAAGGTGTCGCCCCCGACGAACCCCCGCGCCCGCGTGCACCGCAGACCACTGCTCACTCCAGCGGGGCCTGTCCCGACTCCCCACTGGCGGGTTCAGCTGCTCAGCACGCTGACGGTATCGTAACGGCCGCCCGAGCGGCGCCGCCGTGCACGTCACTCGGCCTCCCGCAGGATCGGGATCACCGGAGCGAAGGCGTCCATCTGGGTGGGAAACACCCCGACGTAGGACATGGTGGTGCGTTCGCGCACGGTCCGGACCTGCTCGGCGATCTCCTCGAACGTCCCGCACATGATGTAGGGCGACTCGAGGATGTCGTCGACGGTGATGTCGGTGTCCTTGGCCACGTTCGGCGGGAAGCCACTGTCGATGGCCCCGATCACCATCTCTGCGGTGGAGATGCGGTCCTCGGTGATGAGGATGGTCGCGATGGTCCAGCCCAACTCGATGTCGTCGAACCGCTCACCGGCCGCCTGCCGGATACGGTCGACCCGCTCGATGGTCTTGTCCATCCGCATGTCCGAGAGCTTCAACTTGCCGTCCGGGGTGGACCCGGTGGCCACCGAGATGATGTCGGCGTGCTTGGCCGCGAGCTCCAGCATCTTCGGACCCCCCGCCCCGATCTGGATCGGTGGCCGTGGACCCTGACGCGGCCGTGGCGTGCCGACGACGCCTTTCACGTCGTAGAACTCGCCGGAGAAGGTGCACTCCTGGCCGCGCAGCAGCACGTCGAGGATGGTCACCGCCTCGTCGAGCTGACGCAACCGTTGCCCCGGGGTGCCGAACGGGATACCCGCGGCGGCGAAGTCCTCGGCCAGCCACGAGGCGCCGATGCCGAACTCCAGTCGCCCCTTGGACAACACGTCGATGGTGGTGGCCTCCTTGGCCACCACGACCGGGTGACGTAGGCCGGCGGCCAGCGTTGTGGTGGCCAGCCGGATGGTCGAGGTGGCCTGGCTCAACGCACCCAGCGCGGCCAGCGGTCCCACCTGGTTCTCGATGTGGTCGGGGACGGCGAACGTGTCGTAGCCGTACTCCTGCGCACGCTGGGCCAACGCGACGAACTTACGTGCGCCACCCTCGTCCCGATTGCCCTCGCCGCCCGCGGCGAAACGGAACGGGCGCAGGCCACCCGTCCGCGCGTCTGGGTCGGTTGTCATCGGCTCTTCTCCTCGGCCCCCGGGTGGAAGGCTATCGATCGTTCGGCCGACAAGAGACGTCTTGCCCGACCCGGCGCGCCGGACGGTGGAATCTGCGGTGGAACGCAGCTCCTACCAGCGCGACGTGCACACGATACTGGTGCTGCCAGTGACACCCAAACCCGACGATTCGCCGACCGAGTTGTCCGATTCGAACGAATTGGAGTGGGGCACAGCCACCCCTGCACTCAGTTGTGAGGGGGTCGCGGAGCTCGATCGACCACCGACCGCGACCACCCGAACAACCATCGGGTGGCAGAAGCACCGTCGGACTGCCAGTAGCGGGTGGTGCCGTAGAGCGCATGGATCGGGTTGTTGATCGCCCCCAGCAGCTTGCCGACCGCATCGAACGGGTTGAGGATGGTCGGCGCGTCGCAGATCAGGTCGCCTGCCGCGCAGATGCTGACCGTGCGCGAGCGCAACGACCCGAACGCACCCGGCCGCGATCCGGTCATCGCGATCCCCGGCACCAGCGTCCCCAGCCCGCCCAGGGACACCTCTGCCCCCACCCCGGGTGGGGACGGGGCCACGTCGATCGCCTCCCCGGGCTGGCGACGGCCGTCGGCGATCAGGCCCACCCCCAGGACCAGATCTGCGGCCACCGGACCTTTGTCGTTACCGATCGACGATGCGACGTCGCCGGCGATCACCGCTCCCTGCGAGAAGCCCAGCAGCACGAACCCGGTGAGCGGGCAGCGCTGGTTGACCTCGGTGATGCGTGCGCGTACGCGTGCGGTGCCCTCGGCGCGGGAGTCGTTGTAGTCGCGGGTCTTGTCGTCGAGGTTGGTGGGATTTCGGAAGGACGCGGCGTACGGCACCGTGTAGACGTCGGCGCGGGAGTTGTCGAAGGCCTGAGCCAGCGGACGAGAAATCCTGAGCAGCAACGCATTCGGATTGGCACGCGGGTTGTAGGGGTCGTCGTCGGAGGCCGACTCGAACGAACCCGGGACCACCACCACCGACACGTCGGCGCAGTCGGCGGGTTGGGTGCGGGGGCGCTGGGCGCTGGACTGCCCCGGCGCGGCCGGACCCGGTCGCGGCGGGGTGGGTTGCAGCAGTGCGATCACCAGGATCACCACCAGGATGATGGCGATGATCGCCAGGGCCAGCACACCGAAAAGTCCCCACAGCACCACCTTGCGGCGGGGACGGCGGGATCGGGTCATCAGGCGGCGATCACTTGCAGTAGGTGGCGTTCGCGGCGGCGATCACTTTGTCGGCGGTGGCCGCAGCCGCGGCGGTGTCGGTGGTGCCCGAGCCGACGATCGCGGTGACGATGGTCTTCACCTGCGCCGGGTCGGGTGCCTGACCACCGGTGCCGCACACGATGTTGGCCGCTCCCAGGGCAATCGAGTTGTCCGGGTCGTTGGCGATGGTGACACCGGCCCTCTTCAACGCGGCCAAGAAGGCCTCGCCCTTGCTGCCCGGCGCGGGCGGCTTGGCGCCACCGGGGAAGTTCGACGGCGCGGTGGTCTTGGCGTTGGGCGCAGTGGCAGGTAACCCGCTGCCCGCATCGCCCTGATCGGCCGGCGCCTGCGGTGTGGCCGGTGCCGACCCGGTGGGCGCAGCTGAGGTTGCCCCCGACGTCGAGGGCCCGGCCGTCGCCGTCGTGGCGGTCGTCGTGGTGGACGAATCCGACGAGCTGGCGGTGGAATCACTGCTGCCGCAGGCCGTGGTCGCGCCGGCCAGCAGCGCCAGCCCGAGAACCGTGGTGGCGATCGCGATGCGGTGTCGACTCATGTCACTTCCTGGTGGGTGATCGCCCCGGGACGGCTGCGGTGGCAGCGCACCCGGGGCTCGAACCCGGCCAGGCTACCGAAGCGACCTGAGCGGGAGCACAATCCGATGGTCAGTGGATCGTGACGGTCCCGTTGACCGCCTCGATGTAGCCGCGTTCGAAGTTGACCCGATTACCGCCGGTGACACCGAACTGATCGGTGATCGGATACCCGAGCTTGCCGCCTTCGAACCCGACCGAGGCCCAGGCGTCGAAGATGGGACCGGCCGGAAGCGCCACCGCGCCTCGACTGGGCAGCCAGTAGATGTTGCCGCCCTCGAACCGCGTGTAGCGGCCGCCCCGCGCGGCTCCCGACTCGTTGGAGGTGGGGAACCCGAGAACCCCACCTTCGAACCCGGTCTTGCCGTACTTCTCGAAGATCTTGCCCTGCACCGCATGTGCGCCGGTGGCGGGCGTGAAGTAGTACGCGCCGATGGCGAATCCCTGCACTCGACCCTTGCCGTTGGGGGTGTCCACCTCGTCGCCGGTGGGATACCCCAGCGGTCCGCGCTCGTATCCGGATCGGGCCCAGTCGGCGAGGATGGCCCCGACGACCGCGTGGGCGCCGGTGGGCCGCGTCCAATAGATGTAGCCGCGCTGGAACTTGGTCAGCCGGCCGCGCCGGTCGGGAGCGCCGAGTTCGTCGCTGATGGGGAACCCGAGATAGCCGGCCGGCCCGTTGGCGGCCACGTAGGCACCGCCGATGGCCCCGGACACCGCGTGCGCACCGGTGGCGGTGGAGTAGAAGACCCGTCCGCCGCGGAAGTCCTGCGCGCGACCCCCACTGACCGGGTACTCCGGGGTGAGGCAGCCACCGAGGTCACGCCGCTTGGCCACCAGCGCCTTGATGGCGCCACCCACCCCGCACTTGGGTACGTCGGCGGCGATACCCAGAGCCCGTGCCAGCTGCGGCCACGACTGGTGCAGTTCGAACTGCCAGTACTCCCAGGTGTGGGTGCCCGAGGGCCGGTAGACCGCCTGCGCGGGCACCCCGAGCTGGCTGAGCTTGGAGGCGAACTGGGTGGAGGTGACCCGCGAGAGCACCTCGAGGCCCACCCCCGCGTAGTTGGTGGCCAGGTACGGGATGTCCGAGGGGGTGTCGTACTGGCCGGGCAGCCCGTTGCCCGAGGAGATGTAGAGGCTGACCCCACGCAGTCGGTCGGCCAACAGATACGGGTCGTGGTCCTTCCAGGCCGGGTCGGTGGGCGGACCGAACATCTTGGCCGAGTCGTAGCCACCGGCATCGTTGATCGCGAACTGCACCGCCTGCGGCATGCCGAACGAGCTGAGCTGCAGGATGCCCGAGTACGACGCCGCGAACCGGAAGAAGCCGGGGTTGCGAGCCGCCAGCATCATCGCCGCGCTGCCGCCCATCGACAGCCCCGCCACCCCGCGCACGTCGGTGGCCCGCCACTGGGCGGCCAGCACCGGCGGCAGCTCGCGGGTCAGGAAGGTCTCCCAGGCGTAGGTCTTACCGTTGTCGGGCTGCTTCCAGTCGGTGTAGAAGCTGGACTCCCCGCCCACCGGCAACACCATGGTGATGTTCTTGTCCTTGGCGAACGCCTCGATGTCGGTGTTGACCGTCCAACCGTTGGCGTCGTCGCGGGCCCGCAATCCGTCCAGCAGGTAGAGCTGGGCGAACCGTTCGCTCGGAGCCTGATTCCAGTCACGCGCCAGCAGCAGCTGCACCTGGATGTTGCGACCCATGGCCGGCGAGTACACCCAGATGGCCACTCGGCGATCGGAGTACCAGAACGTGTTGGTCACGCGAACCCCGGCGACGGGGGCCAGGCCGACGGGCGCGGGGGCCACCGGCGGTGTCGCCGCCGAGGGCGTCGCGGCGGGGGGTTGGTCGGCGGCAGCTTGATCGGGCGCCGACGCGGCCGGTGCTGACGCGGCTGGCGGTGCCGATGCGGCTGGCGGTGCCGATGCGGCTGGGGGTGCGGGGGGCCCGCTGGGCGCGGCCGGCTCGGCGCCGGCGCCGCTGGTGGTGAGAAGACCGATCGCGGCCACGGTGATCAGCACCGTCGCACCGACACCGGCCGTTCGCGCTCCGCGACCCGCTCGGCCACCCACTCGGCCACCTTGGCACCACCGCATCGACCGCTGCCCTTCGTCACGCCGGCGAACCACGCCGCCACCACCGGCGTCTCGCCCTGATGCGAAACACCCTCCGCGTAGAGGTCTACACGGAGGGCGTCGCGATGTGGCGGTGCCACACTGTTAACGGTGTGAAATTTTGTGACTCGTGAGGCGATTGTGACTCACGCGGTGGTCGCCCACCCGCAGATCAGTCGCGGAACCAGCCCTGATCCTTCGCGCGCCACACCATGTCGCGCCAGTAGCCCCAGGCGTGCAGGCCGACCGCCGGGAAGTCCGAGGTGATCTGAACGTTGTTGACCAACGCCTGCACCTGGAAGGCCCGCGACTGGGCCAGCGACAACGCTTCGAGCGGCGCACCCTGGATGAAGCCGAGCGGGTCGGTCGGGTACGGACCGGGGATGCCGCTGCCCGAGGCCACGCGCACCTTCTTGCCGCGCATCTTGCCGATCTGCACGAAGGGATCGTTGTCCAGCCAGCGCACGCTGGTGGGCGGGCCCCACATCGAGTCGGAGTTGAACGGTCCGACACCGGCCTGGATACCCGCGTCGAGCAGCGCGATGCGGATGGCTTCACGCATACCGGGCGCCGAGAGGTTCAGGTAGCCCGACATGGAGAACATGTGCGAGATGCGCGGGTTATTGGCGCCGATGATCATCGCCGAGTTGCCGCCCATGGAGATGCCCATGATGGCGTACTTTCCGGCCGGCCCCACCGCGAGCCGCTTGCTGTCGAGGAACGGGATGAGCCGCTGGTTGATCGCGCAGCTCCACCGGTAGCGGTAGGGCTGGTTGTTGAAGTTGCTGGGTGCATTCCAGTCGCTGTAGAAGCTGGCCAGACCGCCGACCGGCTCGACGACGTTGACGCCGGAGTTGGCCATGTCCTGGATGCGGGTGTTGTGCTCCCACCCGCTGACGTCGTTGGTGGCACGCAGACCGTCCAGCGCGATGACGGTCTTGTAGTTGCCCGCCTTGACCCACATGCGCACCTTGACCGGCGGCATGCCGCAGCCGTCGATGAACGACTGGGTGAACACGACACGCGCAGGTGCGGCCGATGCCGCACCCGAACCCATCACCAGGCCGAGCACACCGGCCACGGCGACCAGGAGTACGACCAGGCGAGCTGCCGGGGAGGTCGATCCCGAAACCGGGGGGTGCAGGGTTGTCGACCGGGTCTCCGGTGTCGTAACTCGCATCGAGTGTCGCTCTCTCTCTAGATGTCCATGCCGAACACTTGCGCATTCGGTCAGTCATGGTCGGCCAGTGGCGGCGTGGACACACCGACGTGGCAGACCCGGCTCGGCTCGAACCCCCGTGCTCGTCACAGACGGCTGTCGACCGTTGTGAGCGCCGAACGGAGCCTATGCGATGGGCCACGGTCTGACAATTCCTCGCGAACTGTCACACATTGCGTGCATCTGGCCAGATGACCTGCCCATTTCAAGGGTTTCGTGTATATCGGTGCCCGGGGCCAGAGCGTTACCGAACCTCGTTCAGGGGATGGGTGGGCCCAGCGGCAGACGACACCGCATCAACTCGTAGCGAGGCACCCGCTCGATGCGGTAGCTGGTGAAGTCGAACGACTGCCGCAGGTTGTTGCGGAAGCGCGTGAGGGTGAGCGGCGCCTTGTAGGAGGCGATGAGGTCACGGGTCTGCGGGCAGGTCAGGGCCTCCCCGGCGTCGCGCGCCCACTCCGGGTCGAGGAACAGCGGCAGCAGCGGGCGGGTGGTGATGCCACCGGATTCTGCGACCACCCATTCCCCGGGGAGGTCCTTGTCGTGGCCGATCCGGGCGTCCTCGAGGCGCTCGGTGTGTGAGGCGATCGGATACGCCAGGCCCATCTGATCCACCACCCGAACGTTCAGCGGCGCGTTCATGCTGGTCATGCCGAGGTTGAGGAAGAAGACAGTCAACTCTGGGGGCGTACCGGGCACCCGGGGGCCGGCCAACTTGATGAAGTTCCACTTGTCGTAGTCGGCCGAGGGCAACAACACCCCGCCGTCACGGCGCTGCTCGATCTCGTCGACCATCGCCCGCATCCGCGGATAGTTGAGGTAGTCCTGGGCGGTGATGGGGTGGGTGACGCCGAGGTTCTGTATGTAATAGCGACGCTCGTCGACGATCCCACTGCGGCCGATCTCGGTGCCGTCGCGCATACCCGCCGAGTGCGAGGTGCCGATGGCCCAGATGGCGGTGATCACGAAGAACGCCAATGCGCTTGCTGCGCCCAGCAATTGGGCCGGATCGGGGCGCCGGATCGACTCGGGGACCACCAGCGGGATGATCATCACCGGCAGCAACAGAATGAACAGTGGGACCAGCAGCACCCGCGAGTGCATGAAGTCGCCGCCCTGGCGCAGCCAGTAGAGCACCTCGATCAGACCGCCGAGCAGCATCACCGTGGTGACCGCGGCCGGTGTCTGCAGACGGGCCCGCCCAGCCGCCCAACGTCCAACGCGAGCAGGCTGGGCGCCGCTGGTGTCAGGGGCGGATCCTCGGCGGCGAAGCAACCAGATCGACAGTGCCGCAACGACCGCCACGATCAGCGGCAGCGCCAGCGTGTAGGGACTGAACATGTTGCCCAGATAGGTGAAGCCCTGTTGCCACTTGGATCCGGTGGCGTCCTTGGCCACCGCGGTGTTGGGCACCAGCAGCCCGTAGTAGCCCATCCGGAAGATCTGATAGCCCAGCGGCAGCACCGCGGCCGTCGCGACGAACGCGGTCCGCAGCCGCCACGACATCTCGGTCACCACCACCAGCGCCAACACCAGGGCACCGACGATGGCGAGTTCGGGGCGGACCAGCGGGGCCAGGCCACCGGTGAAGGCCAGCGCCAACAACGCGGCGACGTCGGCGCGGGTGCGCAGCGGTCCCCGCCGACTCCACCCCGCCACCTGCCACCACAGTGTCGCCACCCAAAAGATGCACAACGACACCTCCAGCCCGCTGGTGGCAAAGTCACGCGCGGGCGGCAGGGCGATGTAGACCAGCGCACCCAGCGGCAGCACCACGGTGGGGGTGGCCGCCGCAGATCGCAGCGAGACACCCAACATCCGCATCGTCCCCCACATGGCCAGCGGCACCGCCGTCACCGAGAGCACCAGCGCGATCCACAGCACCACGTACTCCACCTGGCCGCCGGTCAACCAACTCCAGAACCAGATGAGGTAGGTCCAGGCGGTGGAGGTGTTGGCCTCCACCCGCTCACCCTCGTTGAACACCGGGCCGTTGCCGGCCAGCAGGTTGCGTACGGTCCGCAGCACGATCAGGCCGTCGTCGGCGATCCACCGCCGCTGCCAGGCGCCGTTGGCGAACAGCGCCGCCACGACCAGCGCCGACACCGAGAAGGTGACGGCCGGGACAGCCCGGGTCCACCGCGGCGGCCCCGACTCGGCGGTCGGCCGGGTCACGGGGATGCGATCGGTGAGGTCAGCTTCAGCTGACGATGTAGACCGCGACACCAACGCATACTAGCCAGGCGACAGCGAGGACCTGCAGAACCCGGTCACCGAGGGCGATCTCTTCGGGTTCACCGGCCTGACCTCCGTCGACGTCGACGGCATAGCGCAAGATCGCGACAGTGAACGGCACCATCGACACCGCATACCAGACGTTGTTGCTGTGCCCGGCGTCCTTGTCGAAGGCCCACAGCCCGTAACAGAGGACCACCGCGGTGGCCGACAACGTCCACACGAACCGCAGGTAGGTGGTCGTGTAGTACTCCAGCGACTTGCGGATCTTGGCGCCGGTGCGCTCGGCCAGCTGTAGTTCGGCATAACGCTTGCCTGCGGCCATGAACAGCGAACCGAACGCCATCACCAGCAGGAACCACTGCGACAGACCCTTGGGCAGTTCGGCGGCCACGCCACCGGCGATGGCGCGCAGCAGGAATCCCGAGGACACGATGCAGATGTCGAGCACCGCTTGGTGCTTGAGGCCGAAGCAGTAGGCCAGCTGGATGGCCAGATAAATGGCGATGACCAGCGCGGTGTGCCAGTTGGCCACGAACGACACCCCGATGGAACCGGCGCCCAGCACCACGGCCAACCCGAACGCCAGGTTGCGCGGCACCACACCGGCGGCGATGGGACGGAACCGTTTGGTGGGGTGGGCCCGGTCGGCCTCGACGTCGAGGGCGTCGTTGACCAGGTAAATGCAGGAGGCGGCCATGCAGAAGGCGAGGAACGCGATGCCGGCGCGGCCGAGCACCTCGACGTCGTCGATCTTGCCTGCGGCCAGGGGTCCGGCGAGCACGAGGGCGTTCTTCACCCACTGTCGCGGACGTACCGCCTTGATCAGACCGGACACCAGATTCTTCGGCGGCCCTTTGACGGCCGTCTCGACCGGCTCCTCGCTCATCGCTCTCCCCTGCTCGCGCCGGTCACCCTCGACACTCTCGAGGTGACCGGCGAGGTCAGTCTCTCACTGCGGGTGGTGACCGCTGCGGTGGCCGCACCCAAGATGGCGCCGGCCACCACGTCGGTCGGATAATGCACGCCCAGGACCAGCCGCGACGCCGCCATCGGCGGCACCAGCAGCAGCGGCAACACCGCAGGCGGCAGTCCGGCGGCCCGCCCGAGCAGCACGGCCGCGGCGGTGGTGGAGGTGGCGTGGCTGGACGGGAAGCTCAGCTTGCTGGGGGTGCCCACCCCGATGGCGATGCGCTCGTCGTGGGGTCGCGGACGACGCACCACGCGCTTGACGGCCACCGAGGCGGCGTGGGCGACGAAGATGCCCAACCCCGCCTGCACCCAGCGGGCCTGGGCGGCGGAGTCGCCGCGGATCGCGGCCACCACGGTGCCTGCGGCGGCGGCGGCCAACCATCCGCCGGCGTGCTCACCGAGGTGTGAGAGTCCCCGTGCGCTGGGCAACACCCCGGCGCGGTGACCGACCGCCCGCTGGATGGTCACCAACGCCTGGGCCTCGCGCGGGCTGCGTGCGGTGACCGCCTCAGTCGATTCCGAAGACACGGGCCCAACTCTCCTTGCTGGTCAGTTCGGGCGCGGCGGCACGGTATCGCTCACGCAGAGCGGGAAATTCGTCGTTGAGCCGCTTGTGCAGGGCCAGCGACTCCTTGAGCAGGGCGGCCGCCTTGTCGCGGTCGCGTTGCCGGTAGACCACCCCGCGACCGTCGGCGGTGGTGACGGTCACCCCGTCCACCCGGCCCAGGGAGAACCACCGCGCCTCGATGGGCGGGAAGTTGGCCTGGGGTACCTGGTGGTGGCGAGGGTCGGCCGGGCGCAGGTTGTTCACCGCCACCTGGGCCAGCACCTTGGCCTTGGTCAGCGGGTTCAGCGGAATCTTGCGGCCCAGATGTGTTGCCGCGCCAGTGGTCCGGGGCAGCTCGGTGGCCGAGGCCAGCACCACCGCGTCGGGGTACTGCTTGCGCATCGCGATCACCTTCGGCAGCGCCGTCGGCAACAGCTCGGGCAGGTGCTCGGGGCCGGCCAGGAAGTCACGGATGGCCTCGATCTGGATGGCCACCGTCGAATACTCCAGGCACAGCAGGTGTTTGACCAACGCCTTGATCGAGGACTGGACCATCCCCCGGTGCGAGCGGTCCTGGTGGATGGCGGCCACCACCAACCGGTTGCGCAGGTGGAAGTAGGCCTGCCAGTCGATGGCGTCGTCCTTGTCGCTCCACGCCATGTGCCAGATGGCCACCCCGGGCATGGTCACCGTGGGGTAGCCGGCCTTGCGTGCGCGCAACGCGAACTCCCAGTCGTCCCACTTGATGAACAGCGGCATGGGCAGACCGATCTCCTGCGCGCACTGCCGGGGGATCATGCACATCCACCAGCCGTTGCCGTCGACGTCGATGCGGCGGTGCAGGTCCTTGGAGTGCTTGGTGTCGCGCAGCGGATACTTGGAGAAGTCGTGGTCGTAGGTGACGAACGGCGCCGAGGTCCACATGAAGGTGTCCCAGTTGATGGCCTCACCCATCGAGTGCAGGTGGCTGCGTTCCTGCAGGTTGAGCATCTGCCCGCCGACCAGCATCGGGTCGCGGGCGAACCGGGACAGCGCCAGCGCACGCAGGATGGAGTCGGGTTCGATGGCGATGTCGTCGTCCATGAACAGGATGTAGGGGCTGTCGGTCAGCCGCAGCGCCTCGTACATGATGCGGCTGTAGCCGCCGGAGCCGCCGAGGTTGCCCTGGTCGAAGATGTGCAGACGCTCGCCCAGAGCAGCTGCGGCAGAATCGAATCCGGGCTCGTCACGCACCTTCTTGGTGCCCTGGTCGGGCATGATCACCGCATCGATCACGCTGTCCACCAACGGATCAGAGGCCAGGGCGGCCAACGCGGCCACCGCATCGCCGGGTCGGTTGAAGGTGGGGATGCCCACGGTGACCCGCTTGGTGTCGGGCCCGCTGGGCACCGCGATGGGGGCGTACCAGCCGGCGGCGACGATCTCGACGGCGGTATCGGTGGTGACGTCGAACCAGATCCACCCGCCGTCCTCGAAGGGACCCAGGTCCAGCTCGAATTCGATTGCGCCCCGGTTGTTCTCGTCGGTGGCCACCAGGTCGCCGCCGATGGCGATACGCGAGCCGTCGATCTTGGAGCGGTACACGTCCACGCGGCAGGTACCCACCACCTCCACCCGCAGCACCACGCTGGTCAGGATCGACCAGCGCCGCCAGTACGAGGCGGCGAAGGCGTTGAAGTAGCTCTCGAAGCTCACCTCCGACTCGGCACCCAGCAGCACCGAGGTGCGGGTGGGTGCGTGGGCGCGGCGGCTGTTGGTCTTCGACTCGACGAGGTAGAGGGCGCGCACGTCCAGCGGTTCGCCCAAGCGCGGGAAGATGACCCGCTGCAGCAGGGTCTGGGCGCTATCGGAGATGCCGTCGGCGGAGAGCTCACGCGCGGTCACAGAAGTCATCGTCACTCCGAATCAACCAGCGGGGCACCAGAACTCAGGTGCGGCGCCAGCGTGTTGTCGAACATCGTCAACGCACTGGCGATGGCCATGTGCATGTCGAGGTACTGATAGGTGCCCAGCCGTCCACCGAAGAGCACCTTGTGCTGTGCGGTCTCGGCTTTGGCCCGCTCGCGGTACGCGGCGAGCTTGGCCCGGTCGTCGGGGGTGTTGATCGGGTAGTACGGCTCGTCGCCGGTCTCGGCGAACCGACTGAACTCGCGCATGATCACCGTCTTGTCGCCCGGGTAGTCACGCTCGGGGTGGAAGTGGCGGAACTCGTGGATGCGCGTGAACGGGACGTCGGCGTCGTTGTAGTTCATCACCGGGGTGCCTTGGAAATCCCCGGTCTCCAGCACCTCGGTCTCGAAGTCGAGTGTGCGCCAACCGAGTTCACCTTCAGCGAAGTCGAAGTAGCGGTCCAGCGGTCCGGTGTAGACGATGGGCGCCTCAGGGCTGGCCGCGGTCAGCTCAGCGCGCACGTCGAAGAAGTCGGTGTCCAGGCGCACGTCGATCAGTTCGTGGGCGGCCATGTTCTGCAACCAGGCGGTGTAGCCGTCGACGGGCAGGCCCTCGTAGGTGTCGTTGAAGTAGCGGTTGTCGAAGTTGTAGCGGACCGGCAGCCGGGTGATGTTGCCTGCGGGCAGTTCCTTGGGGTCGGTCTGCCACTGCTTGGCGGTGTAGTGCTTGACGAACGCCTCGTACAGGGGGCGACCGATGAGGCTGATTGCTTTTTCTTCGAGGTTGGTGGCGTCCTCGGTCTTGATCTCGCTGGCCTGCTCGGCGATGAGCGCACGCGCCTGCTCGGGGCTGAAGTAGCGGCCGAAGAACTGGCTGACCAGACCGAGACCCATCGGGAACTGGTAGGCCTGACCCTGGTACATCGCGTACACGCGGTGTTGGTAGTCGGTGAAGTCGGTGAACTGGTTGACGTAGTCCCACACCTTTTTGTTGGAGGTGTGGAACAGGTGCGCACCGTACTTGTGGATCTCGATGCCGGTGGTGGGCTCGGGTTCGGAGTAGGCGTTGCCGCCGAGGTGGTGGCGCCGGTCGAGGACCAGCACCTTCTTGCCCAGCTGCGAGGCGGCCCGCTCGGCGATGGTGAGCCCGAAGAACCCCGAACCCACGACGATCAGGTCATAGCGCGTTTCGTCTGCCACGAGGGTTCAGCGTAACGGACTTGATAAGGCCCTCGGTCCGGCTCGTCTGCGAGTGGCCCGAGGCAGGTGGAGTGTGAAGGTTGCCCCGCAACCCGGACCGTCGGTGGTTGCGGTCAGTGAGCCACCGTGTGCGTGCGCAAGCGAGCGGGCGATGGTCAGACCGATGCCACTGCCTCCGGTGGTGCTGCTGCGGGCGGAGTCGCCACGATAGAAGCGGTCGAAGACGTGATGGAGGTCCTCAGCGGCAATCCCGTCACCGGTGTCGGAGACGACGATGTCGATACCCCCTCCTGCCGTGGTCGCGTCGATCCGGACCGTTCCCCCCGACGGGGTGTGACGGATCGCGTTGTCGAGGAGGACGCAGAGGATCTGACCTATGCGGTCGACGTCCACGAAGACGTCGATGTCGACGACGTCGTCGACAGCAAGCTCGACGTCCGCATCGGCGCCGTGCGGACACGCAAGCGCCACCGCGTCGTCGACGACCTTGCGCACAGACACCGGTTGGACCGTGAGCACAACCTGCTCGTCGGCCGTCGACACCGCCCCGAGGTCCGCAGCCAGCCGATGCAGACGGCCGGCCGCGGCCCGGATCGTCTGCAGCGTCTGGGCATCGGGGTCCCGCACCCCGTCCTCGATCGCCTCGACTTGCGCGGTGATGGTCGCAACCGGGGTGCGCATCTCGTGGGCGAGGTCCGACATCAACCGTCGCCGCACACTGTCGGTCGCGGCGAGCCGCTCGCACAGCACGTTGATCGACTCACCGAGACGATCGAAGTCCGCGCCCAGTCCGGACGGTCCGACCCGGGTGTCGGGGCGCCCTTCGGCCATATCGGCGGTCGTCGACGCGACTGCGGCAATAGACCGCTGGATGCGGCGTGTGAACCACCACGCCACACCAAGGCTCAACACGACGGCGACGAGTAATGCCACGCCCAGCGACACTGCCAGCGCTGACGTGAACGCCCGATCGGCGTGCTCCACGCCCATCGGAAGATTCGCGACGCCCGCCTCCAAAAGGTGCTGGTGGAACAGGCCCGGCGCGATCAGCGCTGCGATCACCGCCGCCGTGACGGCTCCGGCTATCACCACCGCACTCTGCGCGAGGAGTAGCCGACGGGCGAAACCGAGACCAGCGCCACGGTTTCTGCTCATCGACCCGCTCCCATCCGATACCCGACGCCGCGGGCGGTGCGAATGTAGCGGCCCACCGCGGCGTCGTCGCCGAGTTTGCGGCGCAGATGTCCGACGTGAGTGTCGATCAGGTGCGGGTCGCCAACCCATCCGAGGCCCCAGACGTCGTCGATCAGCTGCTGGCGACTGAGCACGGCACTCGGTCGGGCCGCGAGCGCGGCGAGCACGTCGAATTCAGTTCGCGTCAGATGGATCGCAGCCCCGGCGACATGAACCTCGCGCGCGTCGAGATCGATGAGCAGATCGCCGATCTGAAGGATGTTCTGGGGCCGACCCTCCTGTTCCACGCGAGGCCGTCGCAGCATCGCCTGCACGCGTGCGGTCAGTTCGCGGGGTGAGAAGGGCTTGGTGACATAGTCGTCCGCGCCGACCCCGAGTCCGACCAGGGTGTCGACCTCATCCGAGCGCGCGGTGAGCATCACGACGTAAGCATCGGAGAAGGTTCGCAGCCGTCGGCACACCTCGATGCCGTCGAGACTGGGCAGGCCGAGATCCAGCACCACGACCCGAGGGTCAATCACACGGGCTCGTTCAACCGCGACGAGACCATCGATGACGTGCTCTACGTCGAAGCCAGCTCTGTCGAGGTACGAGACGACGATCTGGGCGAGGTCCATCTCGTCCTCGACCACCAGGGCACGAAGGGCCGCGCCGGCCTCGTCGACAGCCATGCCGACATCCTCGCCAAAGCGACGCCGGTCTGTCGAGCGGATCGCGTTGGTTCAAGGATCTCCATCGAATCTCCATCATCTGTCGATCAGACCTCGACACCTAGTGCCGATCATCGGTGACATGAGTCAGAACCGTCGTCCACACCTTGTCCGACGCGCAGCGCTGTCGATGACCGCTCTCGCCGTCGGCGCGACCATCGCGGTCGGAGGCTGCGGGAGCTCGTCCAACGACGTGTCGACGCCCGCGAGCTCGTCATCGACCTCGACCGAGTCGCACAACGCCGCCGACACGATGTTTGTGCAGATGATGATCCCGCACCATGAGCAGGCTGTGGCGATGTCGAATGTGCTGCTCGCGAAGTCCGGCATCGACTCCCGGGTGGTGGTGCTGGCGCAGGAGATCACGGCTGCCCAGGCTCCGGAGATCGCGACCATGAAGCAGTGGGCGTCGTCATGGGGAGTCTCCACCGGCTCGGGCATGTCGATGGCTGACGGTTCCATGAGCCACGGATCGATGGACCATGGATTGGCCGCTGGGTCCTCGATGTCAGGGATGATGTCCGCCGACGACATGAAACGCCTTCAGTCTGCGCAGGGTGCCGATGCCGCGAAGCTGTTCTTGAACCAGATGATCGAGCACCACGCCGGTGCAATACCCATGGCACAGAACGAGATCCGCAACGGCAAAGACGCCGCCGCGAAGGGGTTGGCAGAAGCGATCGTGGCCACACAGCAGCGCGAGATCGAGACGATGAAGCAGTTGCTCACCCAGGTGTAGACCTGGCAGTGGTGTTCGTCGAAGCGGACTCGCCGGGCCACTACGCGTCCCGTCCGTCCCGCCAGAACAGAGCATGTATTCGATACGGCCAAGTGGAGTGGCACCACCGGCCATCAGTCGATGAGGCACCATGACGGAGTGTCGGAATGCCGACCGCCGTAACGCGTCGGCTAATGTGAAAAAGTGAGCACCTAGTCGATACTGAGACGAAGACTGCGTAGGTCCATGGTTGCGCAGAACGTGCGGTGCGCTCGGCTCTGATGCGCGATTTGGCTATACTTCGAAACGACTACGCCCACAACGGCGGTATCGCTAGCTCGAAGCAGAAGAAGTGTCAGCGACTCAAGTGGTTCGAGCCGGGCCAGCGAATGCAACCATTGCAGCATCATTACCAAGAGCTGTTCGAAGAGTGCGAAATAGAACGAGTGGCGTTGGCCTCTGCGCCTAATGCCTATAAGACGAACAAGGTCGAGCTCAGAGGAAACGTGCCGCTCGATATAGTGGATAGCTTCAGGAGCACAACGGCCGCTCTGGGTGTCGGTACAGATGAGGCGCTGGCCGCCGCCGTGGCGGGCTGGTGCGAATCCAACGAGTAGAACGAACAGGGGACACCACGCCCGTGACGACCTCACGCACCAACCTCTGATTCCACCAGCTCCTGAGTCCGACCTGAGCGTTTTGTGCTGGCAGGTGCGCTTCTATGGCATCGGTTAACAGATGCAGGGACGCGAAGCCCAGGGGTGTGCGAGGTGGGCAATTCAATGGGAATACCTATGTTATCGGACGCCCTATTGTAGTGACGATAACCATTGTTCAACGCTGTCCGCCTCTACTTCAAAATCTGACGGATCCAAATCTGCCAGGTCAGAGCTATACACTGAACTGTCGCCCTCATCTTGGTTCAGAAGGAAACCGCGTCCACCACTATCATCCCCGATCAAGATGTACCCAGGACTGTATATGTGCAGTTCAAAGGTAGTGTTTCTCTCTATGATGTCGGATACGCCATACACATTGACTCCAGATGGCATCATGAAGCCATCTGTTTGACCATACAGGGCTAGCAAGGAGTCAGGAACCGTTACCTTGCGCTCTAAGTTGCTTATTTCTTCCTGCGAGGATGGCTGCCTGCTGGCCCCGATATTTAGGATCGAATCTATGTTCATCAAAATCTACACCCATGTGAGTGAGGTAAAGAAGCAGCTGGCTACGGCAGGCTTGCGCCGTTCACCGCGCTGGCAGCCCGGCATCCGCGGTCGGGAATCCCAGCGTGCCCTCGGCGCCCTGAGCGATGAAGTCCGACAACGCTTTTCCAGCCAGCACGTGGGCACCGGTGCCGGGGCTGTAATAGAGGTTGGCGCCGGCGAACTTCTGCACCACTCCCCCATTGAGGGCCAACACCGGGCCCAGCGCCGATCCCAGCAATCCCGTAGGTCCGCCGAACTCGGCGATCTTGGCGTCGATGGCGGCGATGGCGTTCTTGATCAACTCCGCGATGGGCCCAGACAGATCCAGCGGGTTGGCTGCGGTGGCCGGCGTGGCAGGCGCACCCGAAGCCGGCGGGGCTGCGTTCGGCGGGGACGTGGGCGCCGCACCGGGAACCGCGCCGCCGACCGCGGCCAACAACGCGTCGATCAGGGTGGGCAGCAGTCCGGCTGCGTTCACGCCGCCGAAGGTCGACGGGCCGGTACCGCTGGGCAGCCCGGGCAGACCCGGCGCGGCCGGACCCACCCCGGCGGGCGGGGCCACGATGCGTGGCTTGGGTTGTCCGGACACGGTGAACCAGGCCGATTTCAGTTGCAGCTTGGTGCGCACCTCGTCGCCGGTGGTCTCCACCGTGCGCGAGGTGCCGCTGATGCGGACCTTGGTGGCCCGACCGTTCTCCGCACCCAACCCGTTGGCCTCGATCACCTCGATGCTGCGCAGCGAGCCCACCCCGAACGCCGAGGCGATACTGCCTGCACCCACGGTGGCGGTCCAGTCGTGATTGGGCGACTCGATGTCGCCGTCGTCGATGACCGCCGGGAAGTTGATGCCCGCGGTGTACCCGCCGGTGGACGAGGAGAACTCGGTGAACGCGGGAGCACCGTTGACGGTGCGGATGACACCCGCGGTCGCATCGGCGGCGGCGTTGGTGCGCGGATCCTCACCGGCGGCGCCACCGTAGACCTGCGACATCATCGTGTCGTCGACCTTCTTGCCCTTGGCGGTGGCAGACAACACATAGGTTCGGGCGGCCACGGCCTGCGCCTTCAACGCCTCGGCGCCGCCCGAGTCGGCCCAGCGGGCCGGGCTCTCCTTGGGTGTCACACCCTTGACGTAGTCGTCGAGCGCCACCACGTTGACCACCCGGTTGCCGTCGAAGCCCAGCGAACCCCGGTAGGACGTGCCCGAACCGCAGAACGTCAACCATTCGGCCGCCGGACGATTGGGCCCCGCCGTGATGGGGTCGACGAACGGTTTGGGCAGGGCGACGGTCCGCACCACCGCACCACCGCAACCGGCAGTGACGGTGGCCGTGCCCCCGGAGATCGAGACCGCCTGTCCCGGATCGACCCGCTGCCCGGCCACCGACAGCCCCGCGGTCGCGCGCACCGACACCGACGACTGCCCGGTGAGCGCGACGGTCACCGTCGCGTTCGGATCGGCCTTCGCCGACGCCGTGCCGCCGTAGTAGTGCGCCAGGATCTGATCGGCGGTCCAGCCCTTCTTCGCGTACCCGTACGCGCCGTACTGGCCCATGCCCCGTCCGTGGCCGAGTCCATGTCCGATCAGGGTGATCTCGCTGCCCGCCGACAGCGACACCTGCGCGCGGTGGGTGGTCAGCGCGCCCAGCCCGAGGCCGGCGGCGATCAGCGCGGGGGTGAGTCCGATGCCGACAAAGGTGAGCGTGCGGCGGTTGGCGGCCCGTCGTGGCATCGCGGTGGTTCCTAACGTCTGGGGTCTGGGGCCGACCCGGTCAACAGCAGGCCGACCCGGGGTGACAGCAGACTCATCGACATCGACAGGTCGGCTGTTACGCATGGGACCAAAGTGACTCTAGGTGCTGATCCCCATTCTCAAAAGACGACTTGAGTCACAACAGCATCACGAGTTACACGCCACGCCGGGCGCGGTCGTGGACTTACCGCGCGGACGCAGACACGATGTGGCGGTTCTCCCCGGTACCTGCGGAGACCCTTGTTCGGGGGAATCGGCGCTGCTCACACCGGGGTGAGGCTCGGACATCCCGGGTCCCTGACGCTCACAGCAAGGGAGAACGCGGTGCGCTACCGCCCCTCGAAGCCATCGGCTGTACTGGCCACCGTCGCCGCGGTGGCCGTCACCAGTCCGCTCGCCGTCCACGTCCTCGGCACCTCGCCGGACAACACCGTCGAGCATCGGTCCCCGGCGGCCACCGCCGGCATCCCCACCAGCATCGATCAGATCCGCCTCGACAGCGTCCCGTCGATGGTGCTCGACGTGGTGCGCTCCGGGTTGGCCGCCGTCGGTGTCACGCTGCCCCCGATCGACCTGACCACGTTCAACCTCGACGACGTCGGCCGCCTGCTGCCGCCGGGGGTGCTACCCGACGGGATACTGCCTGCTCGCGCACCCGACACGCAGGGTCCGCAGCCCGCCCCCACCGACCCGCGTCGACCCGTCTCCGCCCAGATCCCCGCCGGCGCGGTGGTCAAGGAGATCACCCGCCCCGACCCGTTCTCGATGATCGCGCTGACCTGGAAAGACATCTCCGACTCCGCGGCCCGCGGCGTGTCCGGCACCAGCGCCGTGGTGCGCGCCCGCAAGGCCGACGGCTCGTGGGGCCCGTGGATCAACGCCGATCCCTCCGACGGGGGCGACCCGGCCCGCACCTCAGGCCGTCCGAATGAGCAGACCGGAACCGAGCCGGTGTGGGTGGGCGACACTCGCGCGGTGCAGGTGGTGGTCACCAAGAAGGGTGTGGCTGCAGCGGCACCGGTGGGCAGCACGCCTGCGCCCACCGTCGGTGCCACCACCACCGTTCCTGCGCCGCCCGCCCCGAAGCCCCCCGTCGACCGGGCACCGGCCAACAACGCACCCGAGCGCGGTGACCCGGTGGCCCCGCGCGATTACCGGTTGCCGCTGGAGCCGCCACCGGTACCCGCAGGCCCGTCCGCGGCTCCGGCACCGTCGCCCAACCCGCTCGAGCAGGTGTTGACCACCCTGTCGGCTGCGCTGATCAACCCCGGCACCGCCTCACCCATCGCCCCGCCACCGGCGGGGGCGGCACCGGTGTTGCCCGGTCAGCAGCCACCGATCATCACCCGCGCGCAGTGGGGGGCCGACGAGTCCAAGCGCTGCGACCAGCCCACCTACGACCCGGTGCTCAAGGGCGCGGTCGTGCACCACACCGCAGGCAACAACGACTACACGCCCGAGCAGTCGGCGGAGATCGTGCGCGGCATCTACGCCTATCACGCCCAGACATTGGGGTGGTGCGACATCGGCTACAACGCCATCGTCGACAAGTACGGGCAGATCTTCGAAGGCGCGTTCGGCGGCCTGGACAAGAACGTCCAAGGCACCCACACCGGTGGCTTCAACCGGGAGACCGTCGGGGTGGCCATGCTGGGCAACTACAACGACATCGCGCCCACACCTGAGTTGATCCGCTCGGTGGGCAGCTTCCTGGGGTGGCGGCTGCGGCTGGCCGGCCTCGACCCCAAGGGCACCGCGCAGCTGGTGTCGCAAGGATTCGACACCGCCAAGTTCGGGGCCGGTGAGACATCCAACCTGCCCATGATCAGCGGCCACCGTGACTACGACAACACCGAGTGCCCCGGCGAATTGGGTTACGCAGCCTTGCCGCAGATCCGGGAGGTGGCCGCGGGCAACGTCACCGCAGCCCAACCCGCGCCACCTGCCGCCGGTCCCGCGAGCCCGGCACCCGCGCCCGGCACCGCCAACGCCGGTCAGGTGTTGACCATCGGCGACCTCGGCGCCATCGCCCAGAAGTGGCTGTCGCTGGGTGGGCCCGGCGGAATCCTGGGCAACGCCCTGAGCACCGAGAAGACCGTCGCGGGCAGCGAGGTGAAGTCGGTGGACTTCCAGAACGGGCAGATCGTGTGGTCTCCGACCACCGGCGCGCAGCCCCTGCTGGGCGCGATCGGCAAGGCGTGGACCTCCGCAGGCGCCGAGACCAGCTCGCTGGGTCTACCCGTCTCGGGTGAGAACACCGCAGTCGACGGCGTCATCACCCAGGCGTTCCAGTTCGGCACCCTGGTGTTCAACCGCGCGACCGGCGTGGTGGTTCAGGTCGTCAAGGCGTTCATCGACGAGTTCATCCGCAGCATGCGCGGACAGAGCGCACCGGGAGCCGCGCCTGCGGGTGCGCCGACGACTGCCGTACCGGTACCACCGGCCGGCTGACCGATGCAGCAGGGCCCGCCCCGGCGTCCGGGGCGGGCCCTGCTGTCGTCGAGGGGGCGTGCAGCCTACTTCTGCTCGATCGGGTCGTCGGACGACGCGGTGCCCGCGTCGCCGGTACAGGTGGCCTTGAGGGTGGCCTTCCAGCCGACGGTGTCGGGCTTGACGACCGGCTTGGGCTGCGGCACGCACGCCTGATCACCGTTGATGCGCACGGAGTTGAACAGGTAGAGGTTCACCTGCGCCACGATGACAGCGATGTCGGGGGTCGGGGCGTAGCGGCCCACGAACTCCTTGGTGTAGGTGCCCGGCGTGGGCGCGGTGGCCGTGGTGTCGGGCGTTTTCGGTGCGTCGGGCGCGGCGATGGCCACACCGGCTCCACCGGCCACCGTGGCAGCCACGGCGAGTCCGACGACTGCGGTACGGAGAGTGCGGGTACGTGCTGTGGTGGTCATGGCGCCCAGTGTTCCAAATAGCAGGCGCAAGTGCCACCGGCTGCACACGAACTGTGACAGTGACAGCCCCGAAGCTGAACAAGTTGTGATCCAACAAAATTCACCCATAGCGGACAACGCGCCCAGGTGAGGGGGTGCTCAGCCGAACCAGCGCGCCAACACCCGACCCACGCCGTCGTTGTTGTTGTGGGTGGCGATCTCGTCGGCGGCAGCCTTGGCGGCGGGGTGGGCATTGGCCATCGCCACCCCGCGGCCCGCCCATCGCAACATCTCGATGTCGTTGGGCATGTCGCCGAACGCGATCACCGACGCCGTCGACAGCGACGCGATCTGCGCCAGCGTCTGTAGTCCAGTCGCCTTCGTCACCCCCGGTGTGGCCAGTTCGACCAGACCGTTGTCGGTGGAGAAAGTGACCTCCACCAGGTGACCCAGCTCGCCACGCAACCGCGCGGCCATCTCGGTGCTGGTCATGCCGGGCTTACGGATCAGCAGCTTCACCGCAGGTTCGGCCACCACCTCGTGGTCACCCACTTCGATGTGGTCGGGGTTGAGCCAGGCGTGCTCGTAGTCGGCGCTGGAGATGAACGGGCTGACCGCGTCGTGCGCGCCCTCGCCCACCCGTTCGGCGGCCAGGCCGCACCCGGGGATCAGTTCCTTGGCCCGCTCGGCCAGGACGCTGAGCACGTCAGGTGCCAAGGTGGAGCTGTAGAGGACCCGGTCGGCCACGATGTCGAGGATGATCGCACCGTTGGCGCACACCGCGTACTCGGCCACCCCGTCCAGCTGGGCGGCCACCTGCGAGATCCACCGCGGTGGGCGGCCGGTGGCCAACACGAACGGGGTACCCGCGGCCCGGGCATTTGCCAACGCACGCAAGGTGATCGGTCGAACGGTGTCGTCGTCGTCGATGAGGGTGCCGTCCACGTCGCTGGCGATGAGGGTGGGCGGGCCGAACCTGTGGCGGCGCATGGGTCAACGATCTCGTTTCTTCGGGGACAGTCTCTTCCACCATGGTCGGGCGGAATTCGCTTGCGCTGCTCTACGTTCGGCGCGCAGCTCCGCTTTCAGCTGCGCCTCTTGTGCCTCGATCTCATGGGCTCGCTCCGGCGTGGGCGCGCTGCCCCCCATCGCCGCGGGCACCCACGGTGCACCGGCTGGATGCGGTCCGTAATCGGCGCGCACCGCATCCAACATCGCACCCATCACCGACTTCAACTCGGCGGTCTGTCTCACCGGGTCGGCATCGGGCGGCACCGTCATCAGATCACCGAAGCGCACCAGGACCGGGATCTTGGCTCGACCC
This sequence comes from Williamsia sp. CHRR-6, assembly GCF_018474015.1. Taxonomy (GTDB): domain Bacteria; phylum Actinomycetota; class Actinomycetes; order Mycobacteriales; family Mycobacteriaceae; genus Williamsia_A. The sequence continues at coordinate 227,077 of NZ_JAHCSG010000004.1, forward strand.
ATGGCACGCGGCATCCCCTTCGTCCACTGTCGGTGCGCACCCCAGACGATGGTGGGAAGGATGGGGACGCGAGCCTCCTGTGCCATCCGCACCGCGCCGGTCTTGAACTCCTTGAGTTCGAAACTGCGACTGATGGTGGCCTCGGGGTACACGCCGAGGGCGTATCCGGCCCGAAGCTCGGCCACCGCGGCGGCATACGCCTGGGACCCCGCCGACCGATCCACCGGGACGGTGTGGGTGTGGTTGATCAGGAACCGCACCGGTGGCACATCCATCATCTCGGACTTGATCAGGTAGCGGATGCGGCGACCGGCGCGGTAGGCGCCCAGGGCGGCCGGGATGAAGTCGACGTAGCCGGTGTGGTTGATGGCGACCACCAACCCGCCGGTCGACGGGATCTTCTCCACGCCCTCGATCGTCAACCGGGTGCCCTGGACGGCGACCAGCGCGTGCGCGGCGATCTCCAAGCTCCGATAGACCGGTTCCATGGTGTAGAGCGTAAGGGGATCCGAGCCTACGGGGCTCAGTCCCCGGGATTGTCGCGGTTCGCCCGGCGCGCCGCCTTCTCGGCCGCTTCGGCGGCGTCGAGCGCGTTGGCCTCGTCCAGCGTCGGGGCACCACCGCCGAGCCGGGCGGGCACCCAGAACTCGCCCGCCGGATGCGGACCGTAGCGCTCCTGCACCGCGTGCAGGGTCTCGGTCATCACGTCGTGCAGGCGCGTGGTCAGCTCGTCGGGGGTGCCGGTGGGCTGCAACGCCGGGGCCACCCCGATGTGGATGGGCACCTTGGTGCGACCCAACCGCTTGGGATGGCCTTTGGTCCACACCCGCTGGGCGCCCCAGATGACCGTAGGCACGATGGGCACGCCCGCCTCCAACGCCATGCGCGCGGCACCGGACTTGAACTCCTTGATCTCGAAGCTGCGGCTGATGGTGGCCTCGGGATAGACGCCCACCAACTCGCCGCGCGTGAGATAGTCGACCGCCGCCCGGTAGCTCTGCGCGCCCGCCGCGCGGTCCACCGGGATGTGCTTGAGGGCCCGCATGATGGGGCCGGTGCTCTTGGAGTCGAACACCTCCTTCTTGGCCATGAACCGCACCTTGCGGCGCCCATTCATGAACGCCGGCAGCCCCGCGTAGGTGAAGTCGAGGTAGCCGGTGTGGTTGATGGCGATCACCGCGCCGCCGGAGCGGGGCACGTTCTCCTCGCCGGTCACGGTGAACTTCAGGCCTTGGGCGGCCCACATCGTTCGCGCGATGGCGATCACGGTGTCGTAGACGGGTTCCATGCGCGACAGCGTAGTGCGGCGCACGCGACCGACGATCAGGGATCGACTGCGGTGCTCACCTGATGCCGACGCTGCGCGCCGCGGCGATACCCTGAACCGCAGACCCGACACGACCACATCTCGGGTGGGAGGAGCAGTTTCCATGCAGATCACCAGCGTCGGACACGCCGGCTTCCACATTCAGACCGCCGCCGGATCCATCCTGTGCGACCCGTGGGTGAACCCGGCCTACTTCGCCTCGTGGTTCCCGTTTCCCGACAACACCGAGCTCGACTGGACAGCGCTCGGCGACTGCGACTACCTCTACGTCTCGCATCTGCACCGCGACCACTTCGACGCACGCAACCTCACCGAGAACGTCAACAAGGACGCTGCGGTGCTGCTGCCCGACTTCCCGGTCCCCGACCTGAAACGCGAACTCGAGGCACTCGGGTTCCACCGGTTCATCGAGACCACCGACTCGCAGAAGATCACCGTCTCGAGCGACAAGGGCAGCCTCGAGGTGATGATCGTGGCGCTGCGGGCTCCGGCCGACGGGCCGATCGGCGACAGCGGGCTCATCGTCTCCGACGGCGAGACCACCTGTTTCAACATGAACGACGCCCGCCCAGTGGACCTCGACGCCATCTCAGATGCGTTCGGCCACATCGACATTCATCTCCTGCAGTACTCCGGCGCCATCTGGTACCCGATGGTCTACGACATCCCCCGCAAGTCGAAGGCCAACTTCGCCGCACAGAAGCGGCAACGCGGCATGGACCGGGCCCGGTCCTACATCGAGCAGGTCGGCGCCACCTGGGTGGTGCCCTCGGCCGGTCCGCCGATGTTCCTCGACGACGAACTGCGCGCCCTCAACGACACCGGCGAGGTGGACGACAAAGGCCGCCCCACCAGCATCTTCCCCGACCAGGCCACCTTCTTGGACCAGATGCTCACCCACGGCACCGACGACGGCACCAAGCATCGGGGCCTGATGATGGTCTCGGGTTCGACCGTCGAGCTGCGTGGCAGCGAGTTGGTGGAGCTGGCCCACCCCTACCCACCCGAGCAGGTGTTCGGCGAGAACAAGGCCGCCTACCTGGAGCGGATGGCCGACAAGTTCGCCCCGGTCATCGCGGCCGAAAAGGCAACGTGGGCAACCGATGACGGCGAACCACTGCTACCGCCGCTACGCGAACTGTTCGAACCGATCATGGCCGCCAGCGACCTGATCTGCGACGGCATCGGTTACCCGGTGGGACTGGAGATCGGTGAGCAACGCGTGGTCCTCGACTTCCCCAACCGCACCGTGCGCGAACCGAAAGAGGGAGAAGGCAAGTACCGCTACGGTTTCCGTATCGCGCCAGAACTGGTGCGCACAGTGCTGCGCGACAACGAGCCGGACTGGGTGAACACCATCTTCCTGTCCACCCGCTTCTCCACCTGGCGCATCGGCGGCTACAACGAATTCCTCTACACCTTCTTCAAATGCCTCACCCCCGAACGAATCGCTTACGCCGACGGCTGGTTTGCCGAGGCGCACGATGACACGGCGTCAATCATCAAGGACGGCTGGGAAATTCAGCGTCGGTGCCCACACCTCAAGGCCGACCTGTCGAAGTTCGGCGTCATCGAGGGCGAGAAGTTGACCTGTAATCTGCACGGCTGGTCGTGGGATCTGGCCACTGGCCGATGCCTCACCTCCAACGGTCACGAACTGCGTTCGTCGAAGGCGTGATGGGCGCAGACTGGCCTTTCGTTCGAACACGAAAACAGCTGGCTCGCAACACGATTTCTTAAACCCAATAACTAACGTATTGGGCCAGTAAACAATTCGGTCGAAACCCTGGCTACATGTCCGTTTTGTGTGTTATCTACCTCTGTGGAGGATTTGCCCAGAGAACCCGCGACCACTCGCGAGTCCCGTGAAGTCTGCGCGCTGCGGTGAATCGAAGGCTTCGTCGGAGGGGGAATCCGGACATGAGCGGAACACGTCGATCTGCACGAGTCGCGGCACGCAAGAAGGCCGCACGGGCCCGCAACACCGCCGTGGCCCGGCGCTCGGCCGCCGGGGCAGCGATCGCAGCCAGCGTCATCGCCGGCGGCGGTGTGGTCTCCACCGATCTGGCCGACGCGGCACCGGAGTCGACGACAGACATCACCCTCGCCGGTTGGACCGGTGGCGGCGTGTTCTGGTCGCTGCCCACCCCGTGGGGCGGATCGGTGACGGCGAACCTGCGCACCGGCACCACCCCACCGTCGGTGTCGGGGCAGTCCTCGGTTGCAGCCCAGGCGACCGGGCCCGTCCAGTCGGTGACCACCACCCAGGCCGTCACGCCGCGCGCCGGCAAACACCGCCGGGTCGATCGCACCGCCCCGCCGGCCGGTGGTCCGGCGTCCTCGCCGATCGCCGGGCTGGCCGCGTTGATGAGCTCCACCCCGTCGCCCGGGACCGGAACCGCTTCGGTGCCCACCGACCCGACGAGCCCCACCTCGACCGTGTTGTCCAGCGTGCGAACCACTTTCGCGACCCCCATCACCCCGCTGGGGGTCAGCCTGGCCGCACCGACGGCCACACCGCCCGGGCTGATCACCACCTCGGGCCCGCTGCTCAACCCGCTGGCCCAGTTGATCGCCGCACTCATCGGTGACGGCGCCGATGCCGCAGCCGACTGCGTGGCGCAGGCGTGCAACGGCGGTAACGGCGGCATCCTGTTCGGCAACGGCGGCAAGGGTGCCAACGGCGGTCGTGGCGGCAACGCGGGACTGTTCGGCAACGGTGGTGCCGGCGGCAACGGCAACGCCGCCGGGGTGGCCGGCGGTGCGGGCGGCAACGGCGGATTCTTCTCCGGCAACGGCGGCGCCGGTGGCAACGGCGGGATCGGCGCCGACGGTGGCGCGGGCGGCAACGGCGGCTTCCTCTCGGGCAACGGTGGTGCTGGCGGCAACGGCGGCGCCGGTGTCGCCGGTGTCGCGGGCACGGCCGGTGTCGTGGGTGTCGTCGGCGCGACCGGCGCCGACGGCGACGCGGGTGCAGTCGGTTCGGCGGGCGCGGCTGGTCAGGCTGGCGCCACCGGCACCGCAGGTGCCGCGGGTGTCAACGGCGCCAACGGTGTGGACGGCGTGAACAGCACCAGCAACACCAGCCAGGCCGCACCGGGACCCGCGGGAGGGGACCTGACCGGACAGAGCGGGATCACGACGGCCGGCGCCGGCGGCGCTGGAGCGAATGGCACCGTGCCCGGACAGCGCGGCGGCGACGGCGGGACCGGTGGAACCAACTCCGCGCCCGCGGGGATCAACTCGGGAGGCAGCGGCGGTGCCGGCGGCAACGGCGGTCCCGGAGCAACCGGTGGCAACGGCGGCGCAGGTGGCTTCGCGGTGAACGACAACGGCATCGCCATCGGCGGTGCCGGTGGCGCCGGCGGTACCGGTGGCGCGGGCGGTGGCGCAGGCGGCAACGGCGGGGTGGGCGGCACTGCTCGCGATCCGGGGCTGTCGCTGGCCAACGGTGGCACCGGCGGCACCGGGGGCAAGGGTGGAACCGGTGCCGCCGGTACTGCCGGTGCCAACGGCTCGGCCGGGGGCGCAGGCGGTCAGGGCGGCGACGGCACGGCCGGTGGCGTCGGTGGAACCGGTGGCAATGGCACCGCAGGCGCCGCCGGCGGGACCGGAGGCGTCGGCGGGATCGGCGGTGCGGGGACCGCGGGGACTGCCGCCGGAGCCGGCGGAGCCGGCGGGCGCGGCGGACTCTTCGGTAACGGCGGCGCCGGGGGCAGCGGCGGTGACGGCGGTGACGGTGGAACCGGAGGCGTCGGCGGGACCGGCGGGACCGGGGGCACCGGTGGGACCGGCGGCGCGGCAGGCAACGGTGGCGTCGGCGGGACCGGCGGAGCCGCGGGCGACGGCGGTGTGGGCGGCACCGGCGGTAGCGGCGGCAACGGCGGCAACGGTGCGACGGGCGGCCCCGGCGGCAACGGCGGCAACGGCGGCAATTCGGCCGGCGACGGTCGCGTCGGCGCGGGTGGAGGCGCGGGTGCCGGCGGCGACGGCGGGGCTGGTGGTGCCGCGGGCACGGGCGGCGCCGGTGGCATCGGAGGTGCAGCCGGACAGGCCGGTGCTGGCGGAACCGGCGGCGCGGCAGGGAATCCGGGTGCAGGCGGAGCCGGCGGCCCAGGCGGCGCAGGCGGGGCCGGCGGGGTCGGTGGGGCCGGCGGCTCCGGTGGTGCGGCAGGCGCGGCTGGTGCGGGCGGAGTCTTCGGACGCACGGGCACCGCAGGGACGGCCGGAGCCAACGGCTCCGCCGGGGCAACCGGCGCGGCCGGGAACACAGGTGCAACCGGCCAATCCGGTGCGACCGGGGCGACCGGTTCCGCAGGTGCGACCGGCGCCTCGGGTGCAGCGGGCCAGGCTGGTGCCACGGGGAACGCCGGTGCCAACGGCACCGCCGGGGCTGCCGGGGCGACCGGCGCGTCGGGTCAACCGGGGGGCTCGGGATCGAAGATCCCTCGTTGACCGGATCGAAGATCCCTCGTTGACCGGATCGAAGATCCCTCGTTGACCGGATCGACGATCCCCGGCTGACACCGGGCCTGTGGTCGAGCGCGATCAGCCCGGCGTGATCGGCATCACACGTAGCAACATCCGTTGTCCAGGTTATGCTTGCCTTACCGAGGTGAGCCTTTCTTTCCCGGCTCACTCCCAAGGAAGTGGTGGACATGTCGTTGATGACCGAGCAGCTGGGTAACCGCACGATGGTCGAGCCGGCCGAGCTCGACCGCGACGTGATGTCGGTTGCCGACCTACGGCCGGGCCAGCGCGCGCGGGTCACCCGCTTGTGCGCCGACGCCGACGCCGCCACCGCGCGTCGCTACTTCGACCTGGGATTCACCCCCGGCGCTCTCATCATCGCTCAGCGTCGGGCGCTGTTGCGCGGCCCGGTGGTCCTACGGGTGGCCGGTTACGACGTGGCGCTGCGCCGAGCACAGGCCAGCTGCATCAAGGTCGAAGTCCTGGACCACTAGCCACGCATCACAGCTCGGTAACGGGGGCGCCAACCCGCCGGGTGTCCGAATCGATGTCATCACAATTCGCGGGTCCGACTGCCCCACAAAATAGCCTCTGAACTGCACAAACAGCCTTTTTCTCGGCATTTCGTCATGCTGCAGGATTCCAGCTTGGATGTTGTTCTTGTCTCATGGCTCCCGATCGCACCGTACTGGTCGCGGCTCCGCGCGCGTTCTGCGCCGGCGTGGAGCGCGCCATCGACATCGTCGAGCGTGTTCTGGCCACCCATCCGCACCCGGTCTACGTGCGCAAGCAGATCGTCCACAATGCACACGTGGTGGCCGACCTGTCGGCCCGCGGCGCGATCTTCGTCGAGGATCTCGACGAGGTTCCCGCCGGCGCCACCGTGGTGTTCTCCGCTCATGGGGTCTCCCCCGCCGTGCGTGCCGAGGCCGACCGCCGCGACATGACCGTCTTCGACGCCACCTGTCCCCTCGTGGCCAAAGTGCATACCGAGGTGCAGCGGTTCGCCGCACGCGGCGACACCATCCTGTTCATCGGTGAAGCAGGCCATGACGAGACCGAGGCCACCCTCGGCGAGGCGCCCGAGCAGACCATGCTGGTGCAGACTGTCGACGATGCGCGCACCGTGCAGGTCCCCGACCCCACGCGCGTTGCTTACCTCACCCAGACCACGTTGGCGCACGACGAGACCGCCGAGATCATCGCGGCGCTCTCCCGACGGTTCCCAGCGCTGCGAGGCCCGGGCTCCGACGACATCTGTTACGCCTCCACCAATCGGCAGGCCGCGTTGCGTGAGATCGCCGAGACCTCAGATCTCGTCCTGGTGGTCGGTTCGATCAACTCGGCCAACACCGCCCGCCTGGTCGACATCGCTCGCCGCATGGGCACCACCGCTCACCTCATCGAGGATGTCGGTGCCATCGACGAGCGGTGGTTGATCGGCGCGATGACCATCGGGGTCACCGCAGGGGCATCGGCGCCGCCTGCACTGGTGGACGAGGTGATCGACAACCTGCGCCGTCGTGGCAACGTCGTCGTGCGCGAGGTGGTGGTGGCGCGCGAGACTCTCACCTTCGACGTGCCCGCCGGCCTGCGTCGGCTGTCGGTCAGCTGACGCAGGCGGCGAAACGCATCAGCCTGCGGCCTGCTGGGTGTAGGGCACGCGGGTCCAGCTCAGCACGTCCGTGGCGCCGATCGGGTTGACCGTCACCCGCAGGTAATCCTTGTTGTTGGACGATCCGTCGACGGTGACACGGGTGAGGTTGTCCACGCCGGCCGAGAGCCCGTAGAACGAGAGCCATTTGGATCCGGGAGCCAGTGGGTTGTCGGAGTTGTAGACGTGGCTGTCACCGTTGAACAGGTACACCGGCTTGCCGAATGCTTTCGACTCCGTCGCCAGCGCCTGCACCAGCGGCGCGAACGCACCCGCGTCGTTCTGGGTGACGTTGACGGTGGGGTCGAACATGTCGGCCTGCAGGTAGAACGCCACCGCACGCTGACCGGTCTTGCTCGCCACAGCAAAGGTGTTGCGCACCTGGGTGATCGCCGCGTCGATCCGTTGCTTCTCGTCGGCGATCTGCTCGGGGGTCGCAGCGGTCTTCCCGATCCCGGTCCAGGGCTGCAGGTCGTCGTTGCTGCCCACCACGTGCAGCGTTGCCATCCCGACCCGCGCGCGCGTCAGGGACACGTTCTCGGGTACCCCGATCGCCGCCTGACTGGCCACACGGATCGATTGCCGGCCCAACGTGCGTCCGGGCCGGTCAAAAAACACCGAGCGGACCTTCGCCAACCGTTCCAACGGGTTGAACGCACCGTTGTTCGCGCGGTGGCAGTCGGTCCACTCGTTGTCGCCGGGGGTGTAGATCAGTGGCTTGGTGAAGGTGTCGAACCCTGTGCGGATGAAGGAGAAGTAGTCGTCGGAGCACTGCGACGAGCCGTTCTTGATGTCGCCGAGGTGGAAGGTGAGCGACACCGCAGGATCGGCGTTGATCTGGGCGATCCACTTGTCGAACACGTCGATCTGCGCCTGGCCGTAGGGCACGTCGCCGATAACGGCGTAGGTGTAGCTGCTGCCGGCACCGGAGCTGCCGAAGTCGATGCCGCCGAGGATCGGATCGGCAGAAGCAGGCGCGGCCGCCACCCCCAATCCGACCAGCGCGCAGGAGGTGATCACCGAGAGTCGTCTGAACACAGATGTCATCGGACCACCGTGTCCAGGCCAGGTGAACAGCATCTTCTCGACGGGTTACCACCCGGTGGCGCACTCCTGTCGGGTCACCCTGCAACCCGTCGAGTGGGCGGTAAACCCCGTCGAGTGGGCGGTAACTACCGACCGCCGCTCTCGATCTCTGCCATCCGAGTACGCACCAACTGCGCGATCACATCAGTGTCCACGGGTTCGTCCAGCGGCAGATGTACTGCGCCAGAGGTGGTTCGGAATCGTTGCAGCACCTGCGGCAGGGTAGCGATCACCCCGCCACTGCACGGATAGAACCCATCATGCTTCTTGGCCGCGGCGTATGCGGCCAGATGCTTTGTATGCCAACGGAACCCGGGCATCGCATAGAGCATGTCCTCGACAGCGTCCGGGGCGGTGGCGACGATGGCGGCCCGGATCGTCTCCATTCGCTCACGGCGGGACGGGTCCAGAGCCGCCAGATACGTCTCGATACGTTCGGCTGTACTCATGAGCCACGGTGTTCGATCAGCCACCGCGTCCCCTCATCTGCGGCCTGTCGCAACGCTTTTCGCTCACCGACGTAGTCGGCGGCCGCACCCACCACGGGCAGTTTGCTGAACACCTTCGACACCCGGCCCGGACTGGGTCGCTGTGCCAGTTCGCTGCTGATGCTGCGCAACACCTTGGCGGCCTTCCACATTCGTCGGGCCACCTCTCGCGCCGAGCGCGGCACGCGACGGTCCTCGTCGGTGATCGGTTCCTCATCCCGATCGGGCTTGACAGCCACCACGATCGGTGAATCGCCCGGTTTCACCAGCGAGACCTCGGGCTCTGATTCGGCCAAAAGCGTTGCTGAATGCAGATTCCGATTGCACAACACTGCGGCCAGCAGGTCGGTCTGGGTGTGGCGGTCATCGACGCCATAGGCCTGGGCCACCGCACACAACACGAACGCCTGCTGGGTGAACCCCAGCAGGTCTTGGACCGGCAGCCGGTCGGCCACGGCACCGAACACGCCGGGATAGGCCACGATCACCGTGGTCACCGCGCCCATACGGTCCACCCACCAGTCGGCTCTGGCGGCCTCATCGGCGCTCTGCCACGCCGGTGAACCCGGCGCACCGATCGCGCTGCCCACGATGGCCAGCCGGCCGGCCGCCAGCGGGCCGTCGTCGTGGGCCAATGCGGCCAGCACCGGGGCCGCCAATCCGGTCACCCGATGCAGCGCGCGGGCTACCCGCAGGTCGTCGAGACGGGGCATAGATGGGTCCTCAATGGTTGACCGGCATGATGCCCAACAGCTTACGTCCCGCGCCCATCGCCGGCGGCGCAGCAGTGCGCACCGCGCGCAAAGCCGGAAAGCGTTCGCGGACAGCACTTTCAAACCTGTCGGTCAAGGTCACCTCGGACGCCGGGCAGTGCGCACAGGCGCCCTGCAGTTCCAGGGTGATCACCCGATCGGCGATGTCGAGCACCCTCAGACCACCGCCATGCGAGGCGATGAACCGACCGACGTCACCGGCCAGCACCTCGTCCACCGCGGCGCGCAACACGTCGTCTGGGGTGCCGACGGTCACCGGCGACCACTCGTCGGGCTGGGCCAACGCGTGCTGCAAGACAGTACGTACCCGAGCGCCCTCGATGCGCCATGACCTGTTGGGACCCAACGTGGTTCGTAACGCCACCGGCTCCATCACCAGCGCCGCCAGCACCCCCTCGTCGAGGAGCTGCTGCACTGCCGCTGGAGCCGACCCGACCGGGCCGACAAAACCCACGGTGCCCGCGGGCATCACCCAGCGCAGGTCGGTGGAGTCGTCCACGGCCTCTGGATGAATGGCCACGATGTCGGTCATGGTCAGGTGACCGCCGAGACCACGGTGTAGGCCAGAAACGACATGATCCAGGCGAGGGCGAACATGTAGCCGAAGGCGATCACCGGCCACCGCCAGGTGCCCGACTCGCGGCGCATCACGCCGATGGTCGACATGCATTGCAGGGCGTAGAGGAAGAACACCATCAGTGCAGCCACCACCGGAGCGCTGAACAGCTTCTCGCCCTTACGATCTCCGCTGGAGACCGTCATCTTCTCCAGTGCGTTCTTGGGGTCGTCGGGGTTCTCGGCCGCAGCCACCTGACCCAGTGTGGCCACAAACGTCTCGCGCGCCGACAACGATGCCAACACCCCGATGTTGATGCGCCAGTCGAAACCCTGCGGCTCGAAGACCGGCGAGATGAACTTGCCCACCGAGGCGGCGAAGCTGTGGTCGATGACGTAGGCAGAGGTGGCTGCGTCGTCAGCGGGATCGATGCCTGCCTTCGCGAAGTCGGCATCGGAGCGGAACGGGACGTTGAGCAGCACCCACAGGATGGCGGTGGTGGCCATGATGATGACCGCCACCTTGCGCACGAACCCGCGGCAGGCGTCCCACACCGACAGCGCCATCGACCGCATCGAGGGCAACCGGTACGGCGGCATCTCCATGTAGAAGGGCAGCAGAGGGCCGGTGCCACGTCCCAATCGCGAGAACAGTGCCGCGGTCAGCATGGCCGACACCGCGCCACCGATGTACAGACAGAACATCACCAGACCCTGAGCCCCAACGGGTCCCACGCGACTCGACGAGTCGACCAGCAGGCCCGTGAGCAGGATGTACACCGGCAACCGTGCCGAGCAGGTCATCAGCGGAGCGGCCATCATGGTGGCCAACCGGTCGCGAGTGGACGGCAGCGTTCGCGTGGCCATGATGCCGGGGATGGCGCACGCCAGCGACGACAGCAACGCCACGAACGCGCGACCCTCCAGACCGACGGTCGACATCAACTTGTCCATCAGGAACGCCGCGCGCGCCATGTAGCCCACGCCCTCGAGCAGCGCGATGAGGATGAACAGCAGCGCGATCTGGGGCAGGAACACCAGCACCCCGCCGACACCGCCGATGAGTGCGTCGGCGATGAAGCTGGCCAGCCATGGCGGGCCGACATGATCGTTGACCAGTCCGGACAGGTAGGCGAAGAACTCTTCGACGTATCCCTGCAGCGGGGCGGCGACGGTGAAGATCACCTGGAAGAACGCAAACATGGTGGCGAAGAAGAACAGCGACCCCCACACCGGGTGCAGCAGCACCGCGTCGATTCGCCTCGTGCGCGAATCCATTTGTGGCAGAACATACTTCGATGCGCGCAGTACCGATTCGATCCAGGTGGTCACCTCCTCGGCTGCGGTCGGCGGGGCCACCGGTGGGGCCGGCCACTCGTCGGGCCGAGCCATCAGCTCACGCAGCTCGGCGAGTTGTTGGCGTCGGCCGCTGGTGACGGTGACCACCGGGGCGCCCACCGCTCGCGCAAACGCCTCGACGTCGATCGATCCCTGTCGTCGGGTCAGTTCGTCGGAGAACGTGAGCACCACGCACACCGGCACACCGGTGCCCTGAACCTGGGCCAGCATGCCCAGCGAACGCCGCAATGTGGTGGCGTCGAGGGTGACCAACAATCCATCGGGGGTGTCGATGTCGGTATGGGCGGGGTCGAGGACGTCGGCGACGATCTGCTCATCGGGACTGATGGCGTCGAGGCTGTAGGTGCCCGGGAGGTCTTCGACGATGATCTCGGAGTCGCCCACACGGGTGCGGCCCTCGTAGCGCGCCACGGTGACGCCGGGATAGTTGCCAGTTTTGGCTCGCAGCCCTGTCAGCGCGTTGAACAGGGTCGTCTTGCCCGAGTTGGGGCTGCCGACCAGGGCCAGCCGAATGTCGGCAGCGAGGGTGGCGGTGCCCCCGTCGCCGTGCGGTCCACAACTCATCGAGTGCTGCTCCTGGTCGGGTGTCGGACACGGACGTTTGTCCGTGGTCAGGTAAGGCTGCCCTGACCACATCGAGAGTAGACCCAACCGAGCCCACGGTGTCAATCGCGATGGCTGAGCCCTCGAGTGGGTGGAACAGCGACGTCGAGAGGGTGCGCAGTGCAGTAGACCCGCCCCGGATGCTTTCGCCACTTGGCTTCAGGTGCGCACACGCGTCCTTTTTGCACTTTGCCATCCGTGAATGTCATTGTTTATCTCTATTCATGCAGCTGAGAACCTCTACTAGGGCCTCCTAGCAACACTGCCACTTGACAATGGCACTTTGGCTGATGCAGCCTCCTCTGCACCAACGCACAGACCTACCGGCGAGTAACTGTGACATCTCACATGTCGGCTGCGTTGTCATCGAGGCGCCTGGTCCACGTCGCCTCCGTCCCTCGACAGTTGGAGAATCATGGCCTGGAAACGGCTACAACGAGCAACTGCGATCGCGGTCAGCGCTACGTGCCTGTCCGTCGCAGCGATGTCATCGAGCCCAAGTGGCCCCGCCTCTGCCGCGCCATGGACTCCGGGTCCTGGTGTCTCCGGCATGATCAACCCCGCCTGGACAGCCGCCCACGACGGACCCGCAAAGTATCCGCGCATCGCCACCCAATGGGACGTCCCGATCCGAATGTCGGACGGTGTGGTCCTGCGTGCGAACGTTTATCGGCCTGCCGATGCTGCTGGGCGGCCGATCAACACCCCGATGCCCGCATTGCTGAACCTGACCCCCTACACGAAACTCGCCAGCGCACTGTTGGACCTCGCTCTCAACGTTCCAGTGTTGTCACAGGCAGTCATCAACCTTCTCAATGCGATCAACTTCGCCGGCACTCCCATCTCCGGAATCGACGATCTTCGCAACGTGATCACCAACGGTGCGGCCTCTGTGTTCACCACCGACCAGAAGCTCATCCGCAACGGCTACACGCAGATCGTCGTCGATGTCCGCGGCACCGGCTATTCCCAAGGAACGTGGGACGTCCTCGCCGACCGCGAACAACAGGACACGATCGAAGTCCTCGATTGGATTCGTGGACAGAAGTGGGCGAACGGGCGGATGGGCATGTTCGGCGCCTCCTACTCTGCAATCAATCAGCTGCAGGCCGCATCCCGGAATCCGCGGGGCCTACAGGCTTTGTTTCCCGTGGTGCCAGGCGGCGACATCGCCCGCGACATCGTCATCCCGGGCGGTGGTATCGGGCTGGGCTTCCTGACGCCATGGCTGGCGGGCGTGAACGCTGCAAAATTCGTCCCCGACCTTCGATCGCTCCTGACCGGCACCTTTGACTGGAAGTGGTTGAAGAGTCGAATCGAGAACCCGGCAGTGTTCGTACCGGAGCTCGTCAGCGCCCTGCTGGCGCCAAACCTGTCCCAGATGACACCGACAACCCGACGACTCTTCGACGACACATCGCGGCTGCGGGCCGCATACCGCACCCCGCTGGATCGCATCACGGCCGCAACCTTCGCGATCGGTGGCTGGCACGATCTGTTCACGAACACCGAATGGCGACTGCCCGGGGCCCTCACCAGCCTTCCCAGCACCAAGAAGAAGCTGATCATGGGCGACATCCACCACGCCACGGTGACCAGCGACATGGGCCGCAAGAAGGGGCAGCCGACTCGTCCGGATGTCCTGCAGATGGCTTGGTTCGACAAGTGGCTCAAGGATGTGGACAACGGGATCGAGAAGTACTCACCGGTGACGGTTCACCGAACGGGTGGCGGCTGGGCCCTCAGCCCGACCTTCCCAGAACCCGGGCAGCGCTATCAGCGTCTCTATCTTTCCGGGCGCCGGTCGGGCACTGCACCGAAAGCACTCAGCGACAACACTCTTCAGCTGACTCCGCCCACCGCTCCGGCCAGACGAACCATCGCACCAGGTCTCACCACCCTGTGCACCGACGACACCGGGCAAGCTGCGGCGGGCATCCTCATCTTCCCTGGCTGTACCGATGACAACCGCGTTGGAGAACTCAACGCGCTGACATTCACCTCGGCACCGGTGACAACGACCACCGTCGTGTCAGGTCCGATGAATGTTCATCTGAACACCACTCAGGACGCGCGTGATGCGTACTGGAGTGTCACCGTGACCGATGTTGCCCCGGACGGCCGATCTGATCTCATCAGCTCGGGTCAGCTCACCACCTCGCTCAGACAGATCGATCCGTCACTGAGCACGCGCGCTCCCAATGGCGATTACACCGACCCGCAGTACCGACTCAATCTCTTCGAGCGGCAACTCGTTCGGCCGGGCCAAGCCGTGCAGCTCGACATCGGTACGCACGCGGTCAGTGCGTTGCTCAAGCCGGGGCATCGCCTGCGGGTCAACGTCTACGCCCTCAACCTGATCAAGGCCATGACGGTAGGACCTGTCACTGCCACCACGTTGCTACGCCCCCAGCATGTCTTGATCGACCCGCGGCAGCCCAGCTATCTCGTGGTGCCCTCGAACACGGCGCTGCGCTGAGGACACCGACGCGGCGAAAGGGATGGACCGATGAACCTGTATTGGATGCTCGCGACAATCGTCTTGCACTGGCTGGCAGCGGGGTGGGTGACGGCGTTGTTCATCGGGCGCACAGTGGATCTGGCTGAGACAGAGGAGCCCGACCCAGATTCCGAAGACACGGTCAGGTGCTTCTTCTGCGGTTCCGGAGACGCGGGGTGACCCACCCCTGGGCACTGACGGTGGTTCCCGACGACGATCATGCAGATCCGGTGATCGTCACAGGAACTGCGACTGCGGTGGCCGTGGCGACTGCCACGGCCGCCGCAACCATCCTCGAGGTCCTCGACCAGCGAAAGATCGGCACCCGTTGGGCGCTCGTCTCTTTGACGATCGGGGCTCGCAATGCCCTACTGGCCCTCGAGTTGCAGCAAGGCCCAACCCTTACGACGCTCACGACGGTGTTGACGAGCGCCATTCGGTGACCGATCTACGACCGGCGTCACCCTCTCCGACGGAGTCGGCGTCCAACTCGTAGCCTGCCGTGCGCGCAGATTCAGGGCTGACGATCAGCTCGATGCGTGTTTGAGAACTGAACAATGCAGCGTCATGTCGAGTGGGTGGACCAGCGCCGTCGAGTGGGAGGCGCTTTTTCCGCCCACTCGACGGGGTTTTCCGCCCACTCGACGGGGTTTTCCGCCCACTCGACGGGGTACACGCACCCGGCGCGATCTCGGCTGTTTTCACGAGATGACTGCGCGAGCCGTGATCTATGTCGGTGACCTCGAGAAGATGGTCAGCTTCTACTCCCGCATGTTCGGGCTCACCCGTGTCGATGCCGAAACAGGTTTCGCCACACTGTGTTCAGCCGAGTGGGAGCTGAGCCTGGTGCAGACGCCCGAGGCCGCACCCACCACGGCGCCCGCGCCCAGGCGTTCGGACACCGCTGTGAAGGTGGGGTTCTCGGTGGTCGACCTCGACGCCACGGCAGCGCTGGCCACGGCCTTGAACGCGACGATGGACCCACCGGAAAACCGATGGGTCCATCGCGGGCGTGTGCTCTGCGACCTGGTCGATCCCGAGGGCAACGTCCTGAGTCTCAGTGCACCGGAATGAGATCCGGCGCAGCGATCACTTGGTCTCGGGCTCGGGCAGCTTCGAGGAGTGCTGGGTCTCGATCAGCCACTTGCCGTTGATCTTCTCGTAGAAGAAGCTGAAGCGTGCGCGCACCACCGACTTCGAGCCGTCCTTGTTGGTCAGAGTGAAGTCGTAGATGCCGCTGTTGCCGGCCGAGTTGGAGTCGTAGACATCGATGTACTCCGACACGATCTTGCCCTGGGGCTTGCTGGGCAGGAACTCGTTGGCGAAGTAGGCGCGGATGCCGGCGCGGTCGATCCGCGGAGTGTTGCTGACCGTGGGCAGCAGGATGGCACCGGGGGCGTACTCGTCGGCCACGCGGTCCGGGTTGAGGGTGGCCAGCGCAGCGTTCCAGCGATCGAACAGGGCCGCGATCTCTGCCTTGCTGGCCAGCGGACCCTGCTTGTAGCCACCCGGCTTGCCCGGCGCGTGGTGCGGGGCGGCGCTTGCGGGGGCGGCAACTCCGGCCATGCCGGCGAGCACCGCTCCGGTGGCGAGGGCTGCGGCGACGGCGCGCTTGAGCGAGTTCATGAAGTCTCCCGAATCGTTGTCGTTGACCGCAGACCCGCGGTCGACACCCATGCTGCCGAAGCGTGCGTCAACAGATGATCAAGAAAGCGACAACTTCTCGCTCGGTATCGTCACGAATCACCCTTGGAATCTTTACGTTTCGCCGAGAATCGGGCAATCAGGAGAATCTGCGAAGTCGGATCGTGACTTTCAGTCCGCCATCATCGGGAGATTGCAAATCAACTGTGCCACCATCACGTTCGGACAAGTTACGCACAATGGACAACCCGAGTCCACTGCCTGCACCCGATGTACGTGCCCGCCAGAACCGATCGAAGGCGCGACTACGTTGCTCCTCGTTCAGTCCCGGTCCGTGGTCGCGGACCGACAGCAGCACCGAGTCGCCGTCATCGTGTACTCCCACCTCGATACGGGTACCCGCCTCGACCACCTTCAACGCATTGTCGACCAGATTGTCCAAGATCTGTTCCAGCGCACCGGGTGTGGCCAGCACCATGCCGTAACCATGCACCGTGGTCACCCATTCGACGTTCGCCTCGGTCAGCACGGGCAGCCAGACCTCACGCCGATCCTCGACCAGCTGGGCCAGGTCGATCCGAGTGGGTGGCGCCGCAGGCACCTCGGCCCGTGCCAACGCCAACAGTCCTTCGACCATCTTGTGCATCCGCACCACCTCGCCCTCCACCCGTGCGACCTGCCGAACGATGGCGGGGTCTTCGGACGCATCCGAGATGTTGTCCAGGGACAACCGCATCGACGTCAGCGGAGTGCGCAGCTGGTGTGAGGCGTCAGCGACGAAGGAGCGTTGCGACGCGAGCAGTGCCTCGGTGGTGGCGGCACTGTTGTTCAGTGTGCGGGCCAATTCCGCTATCTCCGCAGGGCCGTCTTCGGGTGCGCGCGCCGACCACTCACCGTCGCCGAGCCGACGGGCCACCGTCTTCACACGCTCCAGCGGCCGAACGAGACTGCCCGCCAACAGGAATGCGAGGGCACCCGAGGCGATCAGGACGATCACACCGACACTGATCCGGAACTGCCAGATTCCGGCGATCTGATCGTCGACTTCATCAGATGGCGCGACGATCTGCACCGCGGCCACCGTGCGGCCGTCTTGGCGCACCGGGATGACCACGCTGACACCCTCGGCACGTAGCAGTGCGTTCCTGCCCCAAACAGCCTTGGGCTCTTTGCCTTCCAGCGCCTGGGCGACCTGCCCGTCCGGCACCTCATCGCCCACACGGACCAGTCGCACCTTCGCCCCGGTCGCCCCCTCGAAGTCCCGGGTGCGGTCGGCGATGGAGGTGGCGGCGGCGCTGTCGGAACGCAAGACCAGCGGAACAAACAGCTGCGCTTCACGTTTGACGTTCGTCTCCAAGGTGCTGCGCAACAGGTTCGACGAACTGATGGCCACCGGAACGGTGAACAAGGTCAGGGCGACGGCGACCAACAACAGGTAGCTGACGACCAGGCGCCGTCTCACGGCTGCTCCACCCGAAAGCCCACCCCGCGCACCGTGGTGATCTCCAGGGCACCGGTGAGCTTGCGCCGCAGCGCCCCGACGTGGACATCGAGGGTGCGGGTGGAGCCGAACCAGTGTTCATCCCACACCTCGTTCATCAGGTCCTCGCGCCCCAACACCACGCCTGGGCGGCTGGCCAGGGTGGCCAGCAGGTCGAATTCCTTCGGGGTGAGGCTCACCTCGTCGTCATCGACGAAGGCCCGCCGGGCGTCCCGGTCGATACGCAGACGACCGATGGTCTGCACCTGTGTTCCGCCGGCCGCTGGGATCGGACCGGTGGTCGCCGCCGGTGAACCCGATGGCCCAGCGTCCGAACCATCGGCGTCCGGCGTCGCCACCGCGGTGGTTCGCCGTAGCACAGCCCGGATGCGAGCCACCAACTCCCGCAAACCGAATGGCTTGGTCAGGTAGTCGTCGGCACCGAGTTCCAGGCCCACCACGCGTTCCACCTCATCCGACCGCGCGGTGATGATGAGCAGCGGCACATCGCTGGTCGCGCGAATGGTCCGACACACCTCGATTCCGTCTGCATCAGGCAGGCCCAGATCGAGCAGCACCACCTCGGCGTCGTCGAACCCGGCCAACGCCTCTGCGGCCGTGGTCACATGCGTCACCTCAAACCCGTAGCGCGGCAACCCATCCACCAACGCCTCAGCGATCGCCGGGTCGTCCTCCACCAGCAGCACACGCATGTCCGAACTCCTTTGTCCAGGCCAGAATACTGATCGGGGGCTTGCGACCGGGTGCGCGGCAGCATTGCGGCCGAATCACTTGGCCAGGAAGTTCAGCAGCGCCGCGTTCACCTCGTCGTGATGGGTCCACGGCAGACCGTGCGGCCCGCCCTCGATCTCGACGTAGGTCGCACTCGGGAGCAACGTGATGATCTCCTGCGCGGGCGAGTCGATCGGCAGCACCCGGTCGCGAAAGCCTCTGCCACCAACCTCATCTCAGCTGCCCAGGACTGACGCCGACCGAGAATGTCATACCTCGCTTTTATAATGTCAGCATGAGCTCGGGGGCAGCCAATCCGCTATCGGTGCAGGTCACAGACCTGTCCGTCGATGATTTGCTGGCCCTGCGCGACGCGATCGCCGACCGGCTGCTGCAACCGGGTGCGTTGCTGTCGTTGACCGACGCTCAGGTAGTCACCACCGCGCAACGAGTCGAACGGCAGGCCCGGCGCGATGAGGCGCTCACCCTCGACCTCACTGCCGCGATGCGGGAACGATCGATGGCAGCCAAGATCGGTCTGCGGCCGTCAGCACATCTGAGTCAGGTTCTGCGACTGTCGAAGTCGGAAGCATCGGCGCGCGTCAAGGATGCTGAACTGGTCGCGCACTGGCACGACATGACCGGCGAACTCGCACCCGCCTCGCTGCCCGCCACGGCAGCTGCCCTGCGCGACGGCGACATCTCGCGACGTCATCTGCGCGTCATCCACTCGACCCTGCAGTTGCTGCCCGCCTCGGTTCGCAGCGACGAACGGTGGCACGCAGCCGAGAAGCAACTCGGCACCCTGGCTCGCACCCTCGACATCGACGAACTGACCGCGGTCGGCAAACGTCTGGTCGCCTATCTCAACCCGGACGGCGAATTGACCGCCGACCGTGACCGCCACCGTCGCCGCGGGTTGTCGGTGTCCCGACAGGATGTCGACCACATGTCCGCTCTGACCGGCCAACTCGACCCGGCCACCCGTGCCCTGTGGGATGTCGTAGCCGAAAAGTGGGCACGCCCGGGCGTCAACAACCCTGACGATCCCGATTCGCCCACCGGTTCTGGAGATGGCGTGGACCCGGCCATCCTGGCCGACGCCGCCGCCCGAGACACCCGCACCCCACAACAGCGCCAACACGATGCGTTCCGCCGCCTCCTCGAAACCACGGTGGCAGCACAGACATTGGGCTCACACCGCGGGATGCCCGCCCAGATCGTTGTCACCATGACCCTGACCGAACTCGAGCAGGCGACCGGCGTGGCCACCACCGCATCGGGCGGCACGCTGCCCGTCCGCGACGCGCTGACCCTCGCCGGTGACAGCCGGCCGTTCCTGGCCCTGCTCGATCACGCCGACCGACCGCTGTTCCTCGGCCGCACCCAGCGGCTGGCCACGATCAACCAGCGGCTGGCCCTGTTCGCCGCCGAGCGCGGCTGCGGACGACCCGAGTGTGACTCACCTTTCAGCCGCGTCGCCGTGCACCACATGGTCGAGTGGCGCAATGGTGGTCGCACCGACATCACCACTCTCACGGGCGCGTGCGATGCCTGCCATGCCTTAGTCCACGACGGACCCGACGGCTGGATCACCGAGGTCATCGGACCCGACACCGGCCCACCCCAGTGGTGGGGCCGAGTCGGCTGGCGCCAACGCAGCAGCGGAGAGCCGTTGCGCCCCAACGATCGACATGTCCTCGACCGCACCTTCCACGCCGAGCTCGAACGACTGCGCGACGAGATGCTCGGCGTGCCCCCGAAACCGGGACCACCACCACCGGCGGAACCACCACCCACGTCACCACCACCGGCGCCTGAGCGACCAGACCTGGTCGACGATCACACCCGCCTCCGTGAGCGCATCCTGTGGGAGGTCATCCGATCGACCCCATGTACCGATCCGCACTCACCGGCCCAGCCGGCGCGCACCATCGACCTGCGGTGGAACACAACATCAGTCAGCTGAGAGTGGCGCCGAGCTGGACTCCGGTCTCGCTCTGCGAAGCTGCCTCCACCGCACCCGACCACGCCACGGCCACCGCACCGATCACCGCGGCAACAAACCCGAGTACGGCCAGCCAACCGAGGCCCGGCAGAGTGCGGTCACCGAGCATCAACACTCCGATCACGCCGGGCACCACCGTCTCACCGACGACCAGCGCGGCGGTGGCACCGTTGACCGAACCCAGTTGCAGCGCAACGGTGTGCAGGTAGAAGCCGCCTGCGCCGGCCAACGCCAACGCGTACGCAGCCGGATCACTCAGCAACACAACGAGATCGAACGGCGACACCCCGTCGAGCACCCGCACCGAGATGGCCACTGCGCCGAACAGAGCGCCTGCACTCAAACCGGCTGCGATCGCCGCACGAGAACCCAAGTAGCGCACCAGGATCACCGAGACCACCAACACCACCGCGGTGATCACCAACAGCGCCCAGTGGAACGCACCGCCCTCAGACTCGCGCGGGTTCTCCTCCGCCGAAAACCCCAGCGCGCACAACGCCGCGATCACCACCCCGATGGCCAGCCAGTCCCGCGGGTGCAGCCGGATACCCAACACCACCGTCCCCAGCAACGCCGTGACTATCAGGTTGGCACTGACGATGGTCTGCGACAGGAACAGCGGCGCCAACCGTGCCGACACCGCGCTGCCGGCGAACCCGACCACGTCCAACACGGTTCCCACGATGAAGTACACCGTCAGCATGGCCAGCAGGGTGGCCCGCAATGTCGGTGCGCCCGTGCGGGTTTCCAGACGAACATCGCCGCGTGCAGCCGCCGCGGCGTGCGAGCGCCGCGCGCCGTAGGCCTGCAGCACCGAGGAGACGCCGTAGGCCAGGCTGGCGAACAGAGCGAACACCACTCCGACGATCATCGGTTCACCTCACCTCCTCCGCGAGCCGCACCCCAGGCGGCTCACTGCAACAGATCGGTACCCATCTGCACGGCCAGCGCCTCAGGCAGCTTCACAGTGCCGTCGGTCTGCTGGTGGTTCTCCAGGATGGCCACGATCCAGCGAGTGGTGGCCAGGGTGCCGTTGAGGGTGGCTGCGGTCTGCGGTTTGCCGTTCTCGTCGCGGTATCGCACCGACAGTCGGCGGGCCTGGAAGGTGGTGCAGTTCGACGTGGAGGTGAGCTCGCGATATGTCTGTTGCGTGGGAACCCAAGCCTCACAGTCGAACTTGCGCGCAGCAGACGACCCGAGGTCCCCGGCTGCAGTCTCGATCACTCGGTAGGGAACATCGATGGCAGCCAGCATCTCCTTCTCCCAGTTGAGGAGTCGCTGGTGCTCGGCGGCAGCGTCGGCGGGCGTGCAGTAGACGAACGCCTCCACCTTGTCGAACTGGTGGACGCGGATGATCCCCCGGGTGTCCTTGCCGTAGCTGCCCGCCTCACGCCGAAAGCAGCTCGACCAGCCCGCGTACCGCTTGGGACCGTCACTCAGGTCGAGGATCTCGTCCATGTGGTAGCCCGCCATCGGAACCTCCGATGTGCCGACGAGGTACAGGTCGTCGGCGGGCAGGTGGTACACCTCGTCGCGATGCGCACCGAGGAACCCGGTGCCCTCCATCACCTCTGGGCGCACCAACACCGGCGGGATCATCAGGGTGAACCCGTTGGCCACGGCCAGACGAGTGGCCAACTGCAGCAATGCCAACTGCAGCAACGCACCGTGACCGGTGAGGAAGTAGAACCGCGACCCCGACACCTTGGCGCCACGCTCCATGTCGAGCAGCCCCAGCGACTCACCGATCTCGAGGTGATCCTTCGGCGCGGCGATCGCCCGCGGCTCCCCGACGTGTTCGAGCACGATGAAGTCGTCCTCACCACCGGCGGGCACCTCGTCGGCGACGATGTTGCCGATCGAACGGTGCGCGGTGGTGAATGCGGCATCGGCCTCGTTCGCCGACGCCACTGCGGCCTTGACCCGCTCGGCCAACTCCTTGCCGCGGGCCAGCAGCGCCGGCTTCTCGTCGGGGTCGGCCTTGCCGACCAGCTTGCCCAGCGACTTCTGCTCGGCCCGCAACGCGTCGGCCTCGGCAACTGCAGACCGACGTGCTTGGTCGGCGGCCAGCAACGCATCCACCAGCGCAGGATCATCGCCCCGCTTGCGCTGCGAGGTACGGACGAGTTCGGGATCATCGCGGACGATCTTGAGGTCGATCACGAGATAGGACCCTACTGGTGCCTGCGTCCACCAGGCATCATGGTTTCCGATGTCCTCACCCACCACGCCTCCCGAGCCGGATCCGACCGCGCCGGATCAGA
This sequence comes from Williamsia sp. CHRR-6, assembly GCF_018474015.1. Classification (GTDB taxonomy): domain Bacteria; phylum Actinomycetota; class Actinomycetes; order Mycobacteriales; family Mycobacteriaceae; genus Williamsia_A. Next base: position 250,020 of record NZ_JAHCSG010000004.1, read on the forward strand.
CCGAGCCCGATCAGACCCAGCCCGATCAGACCCAGCCCGATCAGACCGGGCGAGATCAGACCCAGCCAGATCAGACCGGGCCAGATCAGACCCAGCCGGCCCCGACCGGGCCAGACGCCGGCGCCGCGGTCGGCCGTCCCGACCGCTGGCATCGGGTGCGCGCGCATCCGCTGCGCACCGTCCTGGGTGCGGTGGTCATCGGGGCCCTGATCTGCGGCGGCATCGTGGTGGCCTCGGGAGGGTTCTCCGACTCCGGCCAAGTCAGCAAGACCGCGATCGGCGCCGACGATCGCGGCCCGGCGAAGAACGACTTCAACCAGTCGGTTCCCGGCGACTGCCTCACCTGGCCACCCGACGATCCGGGCAAACCGAGCAAGATCGGCTGCGGCGGCCAACACTATTTCGAGGTGGCCCACGACCTCGACCCCAGGCTGCTGCCCCCGGTCGAGTTCGACGCCAAGGCAGCGTGGCCCACCCGGGAACGCTTCATCGCCATCAAAGATCAGTTCTGTCCGGCCCCGGTCACCGCGTATCTCGGCGGACGCTACGACCCCAAGGGTCGCTTCTCCATCGGCTTGCTCTACCCCTCCCGCATCCAGTGGGACGCCGGGGAACGGGCTATGCGGTGCGGGCTGCAACTGTCTGACGCTCGCGGACGGCTGCAACCGTTTCTCGGCCGGGTCGCCGACCTCGACCAGGCGTTGCAGTGGCCGGTGGGAACCTGCGTGGGCATCGACCTCACCACCCGCCAGCCCACCGACACCGTCGCCTGTGCCGAACAGCACGCCTTCCAGGTGACCGGGCTGGTGCGGTTGGGCGTCAAGTTCGGGGCCCCCGCCTCGGGGCGTCCCTGGCCGCCGGAGCGCGACCAGAACGCCTTTCTGGCCACCACCTGCCCCACCATCACCAACAGCTACTTCGGCGGTCAACCCAACTTCGCCAAGACCACCCTCAACGTGCAGTGGTCCACCATCAGCCAGGCGGGCTGGGCGGCGGGCAGTCGCACGGTGGTCTGCTTTGTCGCCCTACCCGACGGTCCCGGCTTCGCGACGCTGACCGGTGACGCCAAGGGCGACCTGCTGATCAACGGACGCAAACCGGTGCCACCGCCGGCCGAACCACCGGGTCGCTTGCTGCCCACGCCGGTGCCGTTGGCCCCCGGCCTGCAACCCAACCCGACCGAGGTACCGGCCCCGGAGGGCTGAGCAACGATGCCGGTGACGATGGGTGAGCGGGAGTTCGAGGACCTGGTGGCCGACGCACTGGACACCATTCCCGGCGATCTGACCGACGCGATGAGCAACGTGGTGATCCTGGTGGCCGACCACCACCCCGAGGAACCCGACCTGCTGGGTCTCTACGAGGGGGTGGCGTTGACCCACCGCGACACCACCTACGGCGGTTACCTGCCCGACACGATCACCATCTACCGCGAGCCACTGCTGGCGATGTGCCGTGATCGCGCCGAGCTGGTGCACGAGGTGGCGGTGACCGTGGTGCACGAGGTGGCCCACCACTTCGGCATCGACGACGACTGGCTGCATCGCCACGGCTGGGGCTGAGCCTCAGCCCATCGGGTCGACAGCGGTGGCGCGACCTTTGGCCGCGGGCACCTGCCCACCCCAGTTCACGCACTCCCACGCCCCGTCGCGCCAGGCCAGTTCGATCGATCCGGTGTTGGGCAGGCCGTTGGCCATCGCGAAGTCGCGATCCACCTCGGCCAGATGCGCCGCGGCCAGCCTGATCGCCGCGCCATGTGAGACCACGTAGATGTCTGCCGAGTCGGGGTCGTCGAGGTGCGCCATCCGCAACGACTCGATGATCGGCACGTAGCGCGACAGCAGGTCGTCCAGGCTCTCGCCGCCGGCGAATGCGATCGCGGAATCACCCGTATACCAGGTGTTCACGAGATCCCGGAACGCGCGCACCGACTCGGGGTCGTGGGCGTCCTCGAGGTCGCCGACCTGTACCTCATGCAGGTCGGGCACCGTGGTCACCGGCAGCTGCCACACCGATCCGATCAACCCGGCGGTCTGCTGGGCGCGCAACGCCTGCGAGGAGAACAGCGCCGCCGGGGTCGCGTCGGGACGTTCCAACGCGAAGCGGACTGCTTGGCGCGCACCGAAATCGGTGAGCCCCGCACCCGGCAGTCGGGTGTCGAGTCGACCCATCACGTTGGAGATGGTCTGTCCGTGTCGGACCAGGTGCAGGGTGCCCATCAGCGTTCCCCTCGTCGGAGTTGCTCGATCCACCCCGACGCCGCCGAGCTGTCCGGCGGGGTGGCCCCGTTGTCCCGATCGGCCGGCCACGAGCCGAGGAAGGTGACGCGATCGGCGTAGGCGTGCACGGCCGCCAACGCCTGAGCCATCGCCTCGTCGTCGAGGTGACCGGCGGCATCGAGGAAGAAATAGTAGTAGCCGGCCCGATCTCGCCGAGGTCGCGACTCGATGCGGGTGAGATCGACTGAGCGCATGGCGAACTCGTTCATCGCGCGCACCAACGACGCCGGCCGGTTGGGCAGGTCGAGCACCATCGAGGTGCGGTCGTTGCCGGTGCGGGCGGGCAGTGGGGCTGGGGTTCCCAGCAGCACGAAACGCGTTGTGGCACCTGCCATGTCGGCCACGCCGTCGGCCAGGGTGGTCAACCCGTGCAGCGACGCGGCCAGCGCAGTGGTCAGGGCGGCATCGGCGCGTCCCTGCGCAACATCCTGTGCCGCAGCCGCATTCGAGGCAGCGGGGATCACGTGGGCCTGCGGGTAGAGCTGCTCGATCGATTCGCGGGCCTGCCCGGCGGCCACCGGATAGGCGGCGATGGTCTGCACCGGCTGACCGGCGCGGACGGCGGCCACGGTGAAGGAGATGTCCAGGACGGTCTCGGCGAAGATCTGCACCGGTTCGCCGGTGGCCAACGCATCCATGGTGGCCGGCACCGAGCCCTCCACCGAGCTCTCCATCGGGACGCATCCGAACCCGACCGCACCCGAGCGCACGGCTGCGATGACGGCTGCGGGACTGCCCAGCGGGATGGTCTCGACCGCACCGGTCCCGGCATCGGCCAGCGCAGGCGGTCGGTGCGGGGAGTCGAGCAAACGGCCCAACGCCATCTCGGTGAAGGTCCCGGGCGGACCGAAATAGGCGACGTCAAGCACGGACCCAGCGTAATGCACCCCCTTGCGCGACCCCGCGACCTCGTTTTAGGTTAGGTTTACCTAATCCACACCACGCCGGACCCAGAGCGAGGATCGATGACCGAGACGATGACCGGACGTCCTACCGACGCCGAGGCGATCGCGACCGCCTGCATGAACCCATCGGCGGCGATGGTGGCGCTGGGGGTGAACACCGGGCGCGCGGGCGGCGACCCGTCGCCGGTGTCGATGGTCCACCTCTTCGACGACCAAGCATTCCTACTGGTCGAGAGCTTTGGTGCCGCCGTGGCCGCCCTCCTCGCCGACGCCTCCGGCGTGCCGGCGATGGTGGAGGTGACCGACTTGGCGCCGGTGGCGTTGGCGGAGCGGGCGCGGTCGCTGGTCTGGCTGAACGGGGAACTACACCCGGTACCCAGCGATCTCGAGCGCGACCTCGCCGTGGAGATCGCCGCCGAGCATCCCGCCGACGAGTTGCTGGACCTGGGCCACGGGTGGTCGATGCTGCGACTGCAACTCAGCGGTGCAGTGATCGCCACCGGCTCGGGGGCGGCCGCGGTGTCGGTCGATCAGCTGACCCGCGCCACGCCGGATCCGTTCTGGGCCTACGAGGCGCAGTGGCTGACCCACCTCGACACCCACCACACCGACATCATCGACCGGCTGGCCATGCGCCTGCCCGCCCACCTGCGCGACGGTGATGTGCGGCCACTGGGACTGGATCGACACGGCATTCGGCTACGGGTGCACGATCCGGCCACCGACGTCCGCCTGTCCTTCGACCGACCCGTCGACGACATCGCGCAACTCTCCCACGCCCTGCGCACACTCGCCGGCTGCCCGTTCCCCACCTGAGCCCGGCCGCCTGTTCTGGCCCATCTGTTCGACCCCGAACTGTTCCGGCCCAGGGGTTCTCACTCGGATCTACTGTCGCAGGCATGAGGGAACACGACGAGCTGATCGATGCCCTGGCGACCCATCGCCGCTTCCTGCGCCAGACCCTGCGCGACATCGGCGAAGACGCCGCGCGCGCCACCCCCACGGTGAGCGTGTTGACGCTGGCCTCGCTGGTCAAACACGTCGCCGACACCGAGGAGCAGTGGATCACCTTCGCCCGCACCGGGTCCATGTCCGGGGGCGGGGAGTCAAGCGGTGAGGACACCCGATTCCTGTTGCGCGACACCGACACCGTCGCCACGCTGCTCGCCCGATACGACGAGGTGGCCGCCGCGACCGAGGAATTCCTCGCCCACGCCGATCTCGACGTGGCGCACCCGCTGCCCAGCGCACCCTGGTTCCAACCGGGCGCGTCGTGGTCGGTGCGGCGCATGGTGGTGCATGTGCTGGCCGAGACAGCCCAGCACGCCGGACACGCCGACATCATCCGCGAATCGATCGACGGCGCCCGCACCATGGGCTGACGCAGCGCGGCGCGTGACTACGCTGGCGGCGGTGACCGATCGGATCCACACGCTGCTGCGCCCACCGCGGCCCGTCGGCATCGAGGTGGTGACCGACCCCGTCCGGCGCCGCGCTATCGGCATCGAGATCGCCATCGTCCTGACGCTCACCTTCGGGCTGTCGGGCGCCTCCTCGGCACTGTCGCTGCTGGAGGACGCGTTGCGACCCGGCGGCATCGGCGGGCAGACCGTCGCCCTCAACCAGAGCACCTCGGCCAACGAGTACATCGACCTGGCGCGCCAGTTGCTCTCGGCCACCCGGTTGTTCGCCATCGCTGCGTTGGCGGTGTATCTCGTCTACCGCAGCGGCGTGGCGCTGCACCGCGCGGGCATCACCCGCCGACCCACCCGCATCGACCTGGCGTGGGGCGCGGGCCTGGCCGCCGGTATCGGCATCCCGGGGCTCGGGCTGTACCTGGTGGCGCGGGCGCTGAACTTCAACGCCCAGGTGCTGCCCAGCGACCTCACCGAGACCTGGTGGCGGCTACCGATGCTGGTGGTCTCCGCGATCGGCAACTCGGCGGCCGAAGAGTTCCTCGTGGTGGCCTACCTGATCACCCGGCTACGCCAACTCGGCTGGTCGGAGAACCGGTCGTTGCTGGCCTCGGCGCTGCTGCGCGGCAGCTACCACCTGTATCAGGGCCTAGGTGGTGGCCTGGGCAACGTGGTGATGGGCCTGGTGTACGGCCGGTTCTTCCAGCTCACGCGCCGCACCTGGCCGTTGGTGATCGGTCACGCATTGATCGACACGGTGGCGTTCGTGGGGTACGCGCTGCTGCGTGACCACCTGACCTGGCTGACCTGAGCTTGCGCCCGAGAAACCGACAGGCGAGGCGTTCTCAGCTGCGATACGTACAGTCATGGGCGTGAATGAGCAGGACCCGTTCATCCGGCGTCGCCCGAACCCCGCCCCACCGGGGAGGGTCCCGCCCCGGGCGCGCCGCGCGCCCGGCCCCGCTCCTGCTCCTGCCTACCGCCCGCCGCAGGCCTGGTCGCAGGCCCCCGATCCGCGCCCGGTGACACCACGCAACCTCGGGTATGCCCCACCACAGACGCCCGAACCGATTCCCGTCCGCGCTCGCCCCGACGGCTTCCGCCGCGACCCCACCATCGATCGACCGTTCGACGCCCACCGCGAACGTCGGGCCGGTGGCCCACCGCGTATCGGCGACGGCGACCCTCCCAGCGCGGCTCCCAGCCGTCGACGCCGCCGATTCCGGCTGGGTCGCACCCTGCTGGTGCTGTTGGTGGTGTTCGTCGTCGCCGCGGTAGGACTGGTGTTCTACTACGACGGCAAACTCACCCGCGTCGCCGCCCTCACCTCCTACCCCGGCCGGATCGGCGACACCCCAGGCACCAATTGGCTTCTGGTGGGTTCGGATTCGCGCGAAGGACTGTCGGCGGCCCAGAAGGCACAGCTGTCCACCGGCGACAGCGCGGGCAGCCGCACCGACACCATCATGCTGGTGCACATCCCCGAGAACGGGCGCGCGACGATGGTCAGCATCCCACGCGATCTGTATGTCACCATTCCCGGCCAGGGACCGCACAAGATCAACGCCGCCTTCGCGTTCGGGGGCCCGTCGCTGCTGGTACGCACCGTGGAGACCACCACCGGCATCCACATCGACCACTACGCCGAGATCGGGTTCGGCGGGTTCGACACCCTCGTCGACGCCGTGGGAGGGGTGAGGATCTGCCTCGATCAACCGGTGAACGACCCGAAGGCAGGCATCCGGCTACGCGCGGGATGTCAGACGTTGAACGGCAAGCAGAGCCTGGGCCTCGTGCGTACCCGCGCGTTTGCCAACGCCGACCTCGAACGCGTGGTCAACCAGCGAAAGTTTCTGTCCGCGTTGATGAAGAAGGCCGCCAGCCCCGGCACGGTGCTCAACCCGTTCGCATCCATCCCGTTCGCCAACGGCGCGGTGCGGTCGTTGACCGTCGACAAGGGCGATCATCTGTGGCACCTGGCCGGGTTGGCGTGGGCACTACGCAGTTCACCGATCACCACCACCACGCCCACCGGCGGGCCCGAGGACACCGACGACGGCAACGCGTTGGCGGTCAGCGACGACACCACCCGGTTCTTCGGATACCTCGCGCGTGATCAGCAGGTACCGGCCGACCTGATCAGCAACACCGGCGGCGCCATCGCAGGCTGAGGCTGAGCGCGAACACCTCTCGGGTGACCTGGACAAACACGCGAGGTAAGGTTAGCCTTACCCGCATGACTGCATCGAACCGTGCCGGTGAGACCAACCGCTTCCACGACCTGCTGCACGCCCAGATCGGCAACGAGTTCGCTGCCTCCCAGCAGTACATCGCACTGGCGCTGTACTACGACGACGCCGACATGCCGCAGTTGGCTCGTCACTTCTACGCCCAGGCTGTCGAGGAGCGCAACCACGCGATGATGATCGTGCAGTACTTCCTCGACCGCGATCTGCCGGTGGAGATCCCCGGCATCCCGGCCCCGCAGACCTCCTTCGCCGACTACCGCGCACCCATCAAACTCGCGCTGGCACAGGAGAACACCGTCACCGACCAGATCGTCGCGCTGGCCACCACCGCGCGCGACTCGGGTGACTACCTCGGCGAGCAGTTCATGCAGTGGTTCCTCAAGGAGCAGGTCGAGGAGGTGTCGGTGATGACCACCCTCGACACCGTGGCGCAACGCTGCAACGGCAATCTGTTCGACCTGGAGACCTTCGTCGAGCGCGAGCTCAACGGTCCCGAGGCCGCCGACCCCACCGCTCCACCTGCGGCCGGCGGCAACCTCTGACTACACCTCACGCCCACCCATGGGCGCTGGAGTTCAGCGCAGAGTGACCTGACGGCTGCGGATGCCGTCGCGGGAGCGGCGCTGCTCGGCGGTCAACTCGCCGGTCTGTGCCAACGCCTCGAGCAGGTCTGCCTCAAAGCGTTGCGCCGGGCCCACCCACTCCTCGTGGTGTCGCTCGTTGTCCAGGTCGAACACCGGCACCAGCAGACCGTGGGTGCGGAATGATCCGGCAAAGCGCGACCCATCACCCATCGTCAGCTTGCCGGCCGCATGCAACCGAGCTAACGCCGTCATCACGTCGTCCTCGGATTCGCCTCGCACCCAACGGATGTGGGCACGTTCACCGGCGTCCACCCACCACGGTGCACCACCGAGATCGGCCTGCAGCCGCGCGGTGGGCATGATCGACTCCGACGCCTGGGCCACCATCGCCTCGATCTCTGGGCTCAGCTGAGCACCGGGGGCGAACCACCACGAGAAGTCCTCGTGGGTGGTGATGTCGAGGACGGTGTCGGCGCCCACCGTTGCGACCAGATCGTCGGTGCCCGAGCTGGTGTCGAGGACGTCGTCGTCGGTCTGCTGGGTGTAGGGGGCTCCGGCGGCAGCGTTGGACGCCCAGCGCAGCGCGGCCGCGATCTCCCCGGGCACGTCGGCGGCGTTGAACTCGGTCTGCAGCGCGACCAGACCCTCGACGACATCGCCGTTCTCCCGGGTCAGGGCCTGCACCGCGCCCGGCAAAATGGTGGCCAGCGAGACCGCGTTGGTGCCCACCCCGTCACCGGCGGGGGTGATGGCCACGGTGGCCGAGGCGACGAACGCGCGCAGCGCCACCAGGTCACACTCGGCGGCCAGCCCGTCGAACGGACGCGCTGCGGGGGCTGCGGACTGGGCCTGGCGCAGCTTGCGCGCCGCCACCCGCTCGGCCCGGTTGCTACCCGGGCGGGGACCTGATCCGCGTTTGCTCTTCTTGGCCATGGGTCACAACCTACCGACCGGCCGACTCAGCTCGGCGTCGACTCCAACCATCGCAGCACCCGGTCGGGATGGTTGGTGGCCACGAAGTCCACCCCGTAGCGGGCGCAGTGGGTGACGTCGGTGCGCTCGTCAACCGTCCAACAGTAGGTGGCGCGGCCCGACATCGCTGCGCGCGTGGCGATCTCGGGACGATCACGCAGCATGGCGATCGACGGCCCCACTGCGGTCGCCCCCACCGAGGTGGCTGCGACACCCCGCAAGAGGGTGGCCGCGTCCCCCAGCAGGACCGTGGGCAGCATCGGGGCCTGGCGCCGGATCCGCCACATACCCACCGTCGAGAACGAGATCACCACGGCGCGACTGTGGTCCACCGACGGCGGCGAGGCCACCTTGAACCGCTTCAGTTCCTCGAGCACCAGGTCCTCGACCTGCCCGCCGTAGCGCACCGGATGTTTGGTCTCGATGAACAACCGCGCCGGTCGGTCGTGGTCGAGGGTGAGGGTGATCAGCTCGGCCAACGTCAGCACCGTCGCCGGACGCCCGTGGGGATGCCAGCTGCCGAAGTCCAACTCCTGCAACTGTGCCAGCGTCATCTCGCTCACCACGCCAGTGCCCGACGAGGTGCGGTCGACGGTGCGGTCGTGGATGCACACCAGCCGGCGGTCGCGGGTCAGGCGCACATCGCATTCGAGGCCTTCGGCGCCCTGGGCCAGCGCGAGTTCGTAGGCGCCGATGGTGTGTTCGGGGCGGTCAGCCGAGGCGCCGCGGTGTGCGACCACCGCGGGCCGACCCGGTCGGCGGATGTCGCCCGGATCCTGCGCCATCACGCGGCCAACCAGCGGGTGACCGGCTCGGGCCGGGCCTCGGCGTCGAAGCCGTTGCGCAGCAATCGGATCGACACCACGGCGAAGGCTGCGCCCAGCAGGTTGCAGATCACGGTGAACAACACCGCATTGGCACCCCACTGCACCGACTCGGCGCGCAGTCGGATGAGAAGGATGACGACGCCGAACGCGTTGAGCCCCGCCCAACTCGCCCACCACAACCGCAGCACCCGATCCACCCGGTCGGCAGGCAGGTGATGGCCCAGCGCGGCCAGCTCGTGGATGAACAGCGCCGGGAACACGATGGTGGCACCCGGGACGAGAGTGCCGGCCAGCAGTTGCCACAGCGGCCGCGGATCCACCCGATCAGCGGCGGCATAGGCCTTCGCCCGGGCGCGATGCAGCCACGAGACGAAGGCAACCGCGGTGAGCACCACCACGGCCACCGACAGGCCACCGGTGAGCCAGGTGAACAGATACGACATGACGGCGACGGTCTCGTCGATCGGATGCGACCGATTGATCACCAGCAGTGCGTAGACACCCATCTGCGCGACTGCGGCCACGCCGAGCACCGCGGCGGTCACCAGCAGTAGGTGGTGCAGTGATTCCCCCAGGGACTCGAACACGGACTTCTTCGCGGTGCCGTCGGCCTCGGCCGGGGCCACCGCATCGCGCAGACCCCAGCGCGGGATGGTGGCGTAGCGCGGGGTGGGTCGTCGCCGAGTCGTCTGCCCGGGGGTGGCGCGGGGCGCGCGCGCCTCGGGGGGACGAGAGGCCACCCACCGCACCCGGGGTGCCGACGCCGGGACGGCGACCGGTCGCGGCGGCCACGGTGCGCCAGCGGCCTCGGGCACCACCTGCAGTCGACCGCTGCACCGCGGACAGCCGGTGCGACGAGGATCGTGCGGCGCCTCGATCCGGCATCGCGGACAGAAATCCATCAACGCTTCGATCCCTCCTGCGGACTCGGCACGAGTCCATGGTGGCACGACGGTGTGGCGACTGGTGGAGCGTCGGGTGATCCACAAGTTGTCCACAGGTGAAAGGCGAGAATTGTTCGTCTGCCTATCCGTAATCGAATTCACGATCTCGAGTAATTCCGGGGACAAACCCACAATTTGCTGTGATGCAACTCACTCGTATCGTCCGAACGGGCTACGTTGTCCACAGTTTCCACAGCCTCATCCACAGGTTGAGACTGCCCGTGTACGGCCGGTGCCAGCACTATCAGGGCGTACCTGTGGATGGATTCGACGGGGCGAACCGGTTGCTCACAGGCCGAGCGAGGACCACCGACCGCGCTTGTCCAGCGCCGACAATGCGCCGGACATGACGCCGTCCATCACCGCTGACATCTCCAACTGGCCGCCGGTGATACGCGCGAGCAATGGTTTGGGTGGCGCGATGACATCGACCTCGGCATCGGGATAACGCTCGGCGATCACCGAACGCAACACCCCGACGCCATCGACCAACCCGACGCCCAGCGCTTTGCGTCCGATCCACACATCGCCGTTGAACAGTTCGTCGTCGGTACCGCTCAGCTTGGCTCCGCGGCGCTGCTTGACCCACCCGATGAACGCGCCGTGCAGATCGCCCTGCAACTCCGCCAGCCACGCCACGTCCTCGGGTGACTCCGGGCTGAACACGTCCAGGCGCGACTTGTTGGCACCGGCGGTGTAGACGCGGCGCTCCAGGCCCACCTTCCCGATCAGCTCGGTGGCACCGAACCCCGAGGACACCACCCCGATCGATCCGACCATCGAGGTCTTGGCAGCGAAGATCTCGTCGGCGGCACACGCGATCCAATACCCACCGGATGCGGCCACGTCCTCACAGAAAGCCAACACCCGCACCCCGTTCTCCGAGGCGAGCTGACGGATGCGTTCGGCGATGTACTCCGACTGCGCGGGTGAGCCTCCCGGCGAATTGATGACCAGCACCACGGCTTTCACCCGATCGCCGGTGAACGCCTGCTTGAGCACCGGCTCGAGACCGTGCCCGGTCAGCCCGCCGCGACCCATCCCGACCGCACCGATCACGCCTTCTAGGCGCACCACCGCGACCCGATCCTTACCTGCTTTACCGAACAGACGGTGCAAACGTGTCGATACCGAAGCCATGGCCCCACTGTAGAAGGGCATGCTGGAGGTCATGGAGATATGCGTGTTCACCGAACCCCGGCTAGGCGCAACCTATGACGAGCTGCTCGCAGTGGCCCGTACCGCCGAGGCCGCCGGCTTCACCGGCTTCTTCCGGTCCGATCACTACCTGGCCATGCACGCCGGTGACGGTCCTGGACCTGGCGACGCCTGGATCACGCTGGCGGGTTTGGCGCGGGAGACCTCCAGCATCCGGCTGGGCACCCTGGTCACCTCGGCCACCTTCCGGCTGCCCGGCCCCACCGCCATCTCGGTGGCCGGGGTGGACGCGATGTCGGGCGGACGCGTGGAGTTCGGGATCGGTGCGGGCTGGTTCGAGGCCGAACACACCGCCTACGGCATCCCGTTCCCCTCCCTCGGGGGCCGGTTCGACCGACTCGAGGAATACCTGGCCGTGGTCACCGGACTGTGGTCCACCCCGGTCGGTGACCGATTCGCGTTCGACGGCAAGCACTTTCAGTTGTCCGACTCGCCCGCACTACCCAAACCCATCCAGCAGCCCGGCCCGCCGATCATCATCGGTGGCGGTGGCAAGAAGCGCACCCCCGCACTCGCCGCCCGCTACGCCTCCGAGTTCAACGTCCCCTGGGCCACCCCCGAGGACAGCGCACCGTTGTTCCGCCGGGTGGAGGCGGCCTGCGTGGGGGTGGATCGTCGGGCGCCCATCACCCATTCGGCGGCCCAGGTGCTGTGCTGCGGCGTGGACGAGGCGAGTGTGGCTCGCCGCGCCGAGGCCATCGGCCGTGACGTGGCCGAGCTGCGGGCCAGCGGTCTCACCGGCAGCCCCGCCGAGTTGGTGGACAAGATCGGCCGCTTCGCCGAGGTGGGCGCCAGTCGCATCTACCTGCAGGTGGTCGACCTGGCCGACCTCGACCACATCGAGCTGGTCGGATCAAAGGTCCTGCCGCAGCTGTAGCGGCTCAGGCCAACCGGGGTCTTTGGACCCTGTCGAGCACCACCGCCGCACGCGGAGCCTGAGAGACGAACACCCCCACCAGATCGATGGGGGTGCAGCCGGAGGCTCGTCATGACTGCATTCGTAGTCGTCGTGGTAATCGTTCTCATCGTCATCGCACTGCTGCTGGCCGCGTCGATTCGCGTGGTCACCCAGTACGAGCGCGGGGTGTTGATGCGCTTCGGTCGGGTGGTCGACGTCCGTCAGCCGGGTCTGACCTTCATCATCCCCGTGGTCGACCGGCTGGTGCGGGTGTCGATGCGGGTGGTCACCATGCCCATCCAGTCCCAGGGCATCATCACCCGCGACAACGTCAGCGTGGACATCTCCGCGGTCGCCTACTTCCGCATCGTCGATGCGGTGAAATCGGTGGTCGCCATCGAGAACATCCGCATCGCCATCGACCAGATCGCCCAGACCACCCTGCGCAAGGTGGTCGGCAAACACGCACTTGACGAGGCGTTGAGCGACACCGACGCCATCAACTCCGACATCCGCACCATCCTCGACGTCACCACCCTGGAGTGGGGTGTGGAGGTGACGCTGGTGGAGCTCAAGGACATCCAGTTGCCGGTCAGCATGCAGCGCGCCATGGCGCGTCAGGCCGAGGCCGAGCGGGAGAAGCGCGCCAAGATCATCGCCGCCGAAGGCGAGGCGATGGCGGCTGCAGCCCTGGGCCAGGCTGCCGACACGATGGCTGCCCACCCGATCGCACTGCAGCTACGCAACCTGCAGACCCTGGTGGAGATCGGGGTGGAGAAGAACACCACGGTGATCTTCCCGGCGCCGCTGATGAGCACGATCGCCGAGTTGGGCACGTTCCTCACCCGAGAGCAGCACGCCGGAGCGGCGTCGAACGGCCACGTCCACGTGTGATGTAAGACTTGGGGCATGAGTGTCTCCCTGACCTTGGACCCGTATCTGCAGTCCATTCGCCAGGCCACCGGGCAGATCATCACCGCCGCCGGCGCCACCGGACTCGATGCACGGGTGCCGACCTGCCCGGACTGGACCATGGCGCACCTGCTGGCGCACATGGGGATGGTCCATCGCTGGGCGCAGTCGCAGTTGTTGGCCACCGAAGCGCCCTTCGTCAACGAAGAATCGGTGCTCGAGACCATCCCGGCCGCAGGCCTCGCGGAGTGGCTGAGTGTCGGGTCGAACGGGCTGGTGGAGACCCTCGATGCAGTCGACCCTGAGATCGAGGCGCCGATCTTCCTGCCCGCCACCGGATTGACACCGCTGATGTTCTGGGCGCGCCGACAGGCCCACGAGACCGTGATCCACGCCGCCGACGCGATGTCGGCGGTGCGGGGCGGCTATCCGATGGCCGCAGACCTGGCGATCACACCGCAGTTCGCCGCCGACGGTCTCGACGAACTGCTCTACGCGATGGCGCCGCTGGGCCGATCCAAACTGTTCACCGATGTGCCGTACCGAATCCTGGTGGCAGCAGCCGACATCCCGGCTCGCTGGACCCTGTACGTCACCGCAGATGCGCTCACCTGCGAGCGGATGGACACAGCCGACCCCGAAGTCACCTGGTCCGGTTCGGCGGCCGAGCTCTACCTCGCCCTGTGGAACCGTGGCGAGTCCATCACCATCTCCGGGTCGGCCACCCCGCTGCTGTTGTGGCGCGAGCGGCACCAGATCCGGCGGGGTCGCCGATGATCGAGATCCGCTGGCTGACCGCGTTTCTCGACTTCCCTGCCGACGAGTTCGGTGACGAGGTCACGTTCTGGCGGGCCATAGCGGGCAGCACCATCTCCCCACCGCGTGGCGACAAGAAGCAGTTCGCCTCGCTGGAACCGTTCAACGGCGATCCGCACCTACGGGTGCAGCGCGTCGATTCCGGTCCCGGAGGTGTGCATCTCGACCTGCACGTCATCGACCTGGGAGCCACCGCCCGGCACGCGCAATCCGTTGGTGCCGAGCTGGTCTCGGTGTCCGACGGGCTCACCCTGCTGCGCTCACCGGGCGGGTTCGTGTTCTGCCTGGTGCCCTGGCAGGGGCAGACCACCAGGTCGCGACCCATCCGGTGGCCCGGCGACACCATCAGCATCATCGACCAGGTCTGCATCGACGTGCCGGCCCGCGCCTACGAGCGCGAGTGCACCTTCTGGACCGAACTCACCGGATGGCCGATCAGTGCGGGCACCACCTACCGACATCTGATCAGGCCTGACCACATTCCCTTGCGGATCCTGTTGCAGCGCATCGGCTACGGCGTGATCGGGGCGCATGTCGATCTGGCCAGCACTCACCCGCAGGAAGAGGTGAACCGCCATGCGGACTGGGGTGCCGAGGTGGTGGCCCACCACGATCACTGGACGGTGATGGCCGATCCGACCGGGCGGCCGTACTGCATCACCGCCCGCAACCCGCGAACCGGAGAACTCCCCACGTGACGTCGGTGGTGTTGCTGCACGGACACCTGGGGCTCGGGTTCTCCTGGCGGTACCAGGTGAAGGCATTGCGCGAGCACGGTTTCGAAGTTCACGCGCCCGATCTGCCCGGTCACGGCACCACCCCATTGCCGCCGGGCGACCTGTCGTGGCCGGCGCTGATCGACTGGCTGAGCACGCTGCTCGACGAGCACGCCATCGACGACGCGGTCCTCGTCGGCCACGACATCGGGTCGGCGCTGGCGGTGGCGTCGGCGCGCCGTCACCCCGAGCGGGTCTCCGGCCTGATGCTCATGTCGATGCCGTATCTGATTACGCCACAACCGATTCCGTCGGTAGGACGGCTCCTGCGTGACCCGGGGCAGGCCGCATCGGTGTCGGCGTATCTGCGCGAGAGCCTCATCACGCTCTGCGCCGACACCATCCCGATGTCGGATGCGGAGCTCGCGGTGTTCGTCAACGCCTACACCGCAACCGGTTTCGCCGAGGCCCGGGCCTGGCTGGATCTGACCGTCGGACACCTCGACGGCCCCGCTGAGCTCCCGACGCCCGCCTACTTCCTCGACGGCGAGCATGATCAGGGTGTCGCGCTGGCCGGGGTGCAGTCCATGGGCGCCATGCGGTCGGTGATGCCGGCGTTGCGCGGTGTGCACACCTACGACAACGCAGGCCACCTGTTCGCCCAGGAGTTTCCCCGCCAGATGAACGCCGCCCTGCTCGGGTTCATCCGCTCGCTGTAGTCGACGCCAGTTTCCGCCCAGTCGACGCCGGTTTCCGCCCAGTCGACGCCAGTTACCGCCCAGTCGACGCCGGTTACCACCCAGTCGACGCTGCGATGGTCAGGTGTTGCGCCTCGGCCGCGATCTCGGCGCGCTGGCCGGCGGTGACGGCGGCCAGCTCGGTGACCGACACCCTGCCGTCGCCCGCCACCGTCCACGCACCCACCACCCGGCCATCGACCAGCACATATCCGGGCTGACGGCCGTTGGGAGACTTCAACTTCTCGAACACGTCGTCGTCGATGACCCGCCGCCGATCAGCCTGCGACACCACGATGTTGTCGTAGGGGGCCAGCAGCCGCACGGGCGCGGGTTCGTCGCCGGCGGCCAGCTCCAGACCGTCGAGGTCGAACAGCTCCTCACCCTCGGGGCCAACGTAGGTGCACAACTCCCAGTCCTGCTCCATCTTTCGCACCAGCGGCCCCAGACCGGTTCGACCGCACCACTTCTGGATACCCCCGATGGTTGCGGGCCCAAAGCCACGCAGGTACAGCCGAATCAGGTCGGCCAGCGCCTCCTCGCCGGTCACCGCAGGCTCCCCGGGCCCCACCCAGTCGTCGAACACCGCATACGTGGTGGCCCCGTGCCCGTCCCACAGTCCACGTGGCGGCACCTGTACCAACGGCACCGCGCAGCGCGCGACGCTCACCAGGGTCGACGGCGACTCGTCGGGCCACCGCGCCGCCAGGTGCTCACCGAGGTGCTTGGTGGACAACGGGTTGTCCCGCAGAGCTTCTCGGGCCATCTCGGCCACCGCCTGCGCCGAGGCCGCGACCAGCTTGCGGCTGTGCAGCGCCAACTCCCGGTCCAGGCTGGTCCGCGCCACCTCCCGCACCCACCGGGCGTCCTGGGTGTCCATCAGCCACACGGTGGCGCGCAGCAACGCCATCCGCACCACCTCACGTTCGAGCATCAACGCGTCGAGGTCGGCCGGGTCGAAATCCTCGATGCGCGCGAACAGCCCGAAGAACGCCGCGCGCGGCTCCTGCGACTGCATGCCGACGGTGCGGTCGAGCACCTCGACGACGTCCTCGTCGATGCGCGTCAGAAGGTGCTGGCGGGCCAGCAGCGTACGGTTCCACTGCCCACGTGTGATCTGGCTGCTCATCACCTATCGACCGGCGGATGCGCTTCGGGCATCGGCGATCTCACCGAAAGTGGCGGTCCGGGCGTCGGATCGGGCGCCGTCGGGGCCGACCCGTTTGTCCACCAGGATCACCTGCCCGATGAACGGCTCGACAATGCCCGCCATCCGGATCGGGGCAGCGATGATGAGCTGGAACCCGAACTGTTCGAACGCCCGCAACGACTGCGAGGAGAACGTCTCGTCGGACTTGCTGAACGCCTCGTCGAGCATCAGCGGCGCGAACCCCGGCCGATGATCTTCTGGGCTGCTCAGCGAAAAGCTCAGCGCCGCAGCCAGACAGAACGCGACCAGCTTCTCCTGCTCGCCACCGGAGTTGGTGGCGGTGTTGCGGTAGGTATGCACCGGCGGATCATCCACGCCCGCCCCACTGGGCATCTCCTTGCCGTAGAAGAAGTAGGAGTTGCGCACATCCAACACGTTGTCGCACCACCGTTTTCCCTCGGTGTCGGTGGCGGTCAGTTTCGCGATCAACGACTTGATCCGATAGAACTGTCGCGCCAGCACCGCACCGTCGCCCGCGCGGGCGGCCGGGGCGTCACGCATCATCGAGTCGACGATCCGACCGAACTCCAGCGCCTCGTCGGTCGGGTTGTGCTGCACCGCGATCTGCAGATATGTCCCGGTGTTGAAGTCCACGCGACGCAGGCCCGAGTTGACCTCGGCGATGCCCTGGCGGATGCGTTTGTTGGTGTCGCCGATCTCCTTGTACAGGTTGGACACCGAGTGGGAGATGTCGGTGGTGATCAACTGCCGGAACCGTTCTTGCGTCGAGGCCAGTCCATGCTCGACCAGGCTCTGGTGGATCGACACCAGATCGGCGGCACACTCGATGGTCGGTGTCAGGTTGTTCGCCGCCGCCGGCCACTCCCGCACGAAAGCCTCGGCGGCGCGCACCACCTTGTTCTCGGCGTTGTCGCGCACGGTGTTGGCTTCGGCCTGGATCGACTCCAATGCATTGCGCAGATCCGAGCGCACCTCCCCATAGGTGCTCAGGGACAACTCTTTCCCGCCTTCGGCGAGCACCTGGGCCAACACCCCGCCCAGGTAATCGCGGTCGTCGTCGGACAACTCGTCGGTCTCGGTCGTCTGCTCCAGTTCGGCCAACCACCGGTCCCAGTCGGTGCCGATGTGACGCAACTGGTCGTTGATCGCCCCCACCCGGGCCACCGCCTCCCGCCAGTCGGCGCGGGCGATGTCGACCTGCTCTTCGAGTTCGGCCAGATCCACCCGGTTCTCCCGTACCGCGTCGATGCGGCGGTTCAACTCGTCGGCGTCACGTCGCGACGACCACCAGTTCAGCTCCGTCCACGACCCGTACGCCGCCAACGCCTCGGCCGCCTTTGCGCGCTCCCGGTTGTCCTCCAACAGGTCTCGCATGTCCTGGGAGGCCTGGCGGGCCTCGTCGAAGCGGGTCTGCAGACCCACCAACGACTCCTCCAACGCGGCCCGTTTCCCATCGGTGTTGGACCCGAAGATCCAGTGGGTGCGGTCATCGACCCGCCGCCGATCGTCCTTGCGGTAGCGATCGCGACCGGCTTTCACCAGACCCTGCGGGGTGACTGCGAGATCGTGGCGTTCGAGCTCGATGGCGTTGTCGACGCACAGGTGCTCGGCCGAACGTGCCACCACCCCGGCCAGCCATGCCCCGGCCGGGTGATCACGCGCCACCGACAGTTTCTCGGCCAGCGACCCCGGCACCGGCGTTGCGACATCGGGCGCGTGGTCGGGGTACACGCGAAACTCCAGCACCCCACCGAGGTTGGTGGCGTTGACGAACTCATTGACCCGCTGCCGATGCTGCTCGGGCACCAACAGTGTCATGCCCAGCCCACGTAGCACCCGTTCGGCGGCACCAGCCCACACGGCGCGATGCGGTTCGGCCACCTCGATCAGCTCGGCGGCGAACGGCAACTCCGCGGCGGGCACGCCGGTGGCGGTGGCGATCGCGTCGCGCTGGGCCAATGACTCGCGCGGCAGCAACGATCGCCGGGTGGTCAGGGTGGCCAATTCCTCCACCACAGCGTCGTATTCGCGACGTGCATCGGTCTCGGCGGAGAACACCGCATGCGCGCGACCCGACAGCGACGCTGCCGATTCCTTGGCCGCGCGGGCGATCGATGGCGCCCGGTCCCGCAATGCCGCGAACTCCTCCTGCGACTCCGGGGTCTTCTCACCCAGGCGAGCCACCACCGCGGCATAGCGCTCGTAGGCACGGTTACGGGCGGTCACCTGTTGCTCGAACGACTTGAGTTCGCTTTCCAAAGCCGTCAACTCACCTTTGTCGACGGTCAGCTGATCCCGCAGGGAGGTGTGACGGTCCTCGCGCTCGTCGGCGATGTTCTCCCAGGTGACCACCTCGTTGTCCAGTGCGGTGCGCTGGTCCTCGATCTCGTCGAGTTTGGCCTGTAGCAACGACACCCGGTGTTCGCGCATGAACGCCCGCATCGGTGGGCCCAGCAGCTCACCTGCCCGTGTGGTGGATTCCTCTGCGCCACAATAGGTCTCCCACGCCTCGGGGATGGGCCGCAGCACCTTCTCCTGCGCATGGGCTCGGGCCGCGGCCTGATACGCCTCGTCGAGCTGGGTGAAGTTCTCCACCAGTCGTTGCGCTTTGGCGTAGGTGTCGGGGCGATCCAGCATGTAGGTACGGATGAACAGGTTGAGGTCGCCGACGTTCTTCATCGCCTTGGCCTTGCCCATCAGCGACAGTGCGGCGGTGGAGCTGCCGATACCGACGCGCCGACGCAGCGCCTCGGAGTAGGCACTCTGCACGTCGAAGCACGCCACCTCGGGGTGGCGGCTGCGGTAGGCGCGGATGTCGAAACCGCTTGCAGCCCATTCGTTGAGATGCAGCAGGCTCACCTCGCCCGGATGCAGCTGGTACCACGAGCGCAGGCTGGAGCCGTCGTTGCCCGAGCCGGGGAACCACTTGAGCGCGACCGCGGTGGTCACCGAGCCGGCCCCGTTGTCGTAGGTGGCCGCGATCGCCGACCAGGTGGCCCCGGTTCCCCGCAGATATTGCACCTGGGATTGGTTGTGTTCGTCGTCGTTCTCCGCCCACGCACCGCGCACATAGTCGGCCATCGACCGGGCCGCACGCTTGGCGCCCTTGGCTGTCATGTCCGCCGAGGCGTTGAAGACCTGATCGTAGGTGGGCAGCAGCACCACCGAGTGGCCGTCCATCAGCGATGACTTGCCCGAGCCCGACGGGCCGGTCAGCAGCACGCCGCGCTCGTCGATGGGAAAGTCCTTGTAGCCGTGAAAGGTTCCCCAGTTGACCAGCTGGATGCGGGTGAGTCGGAACTGGCCGATGTTGATCGCCCTGGTGGACTCGGCGGCGCGTTCGACGACGGTGTCGGTCATGGCGTCTCCTCGTCGGCGGCGAGCGGGGTAGATACGTTGGCGGTAGGCGCGTCGGTGGTAGGTACGTCGGTGGCAGATGCGTCGGTGGCAGATGCGTCGCGGTCGTCGAGCTCGGCCAGATCGCCGCCGGCACCGGAGAGTTCGCGGTAGGCGGCGGTGTATGCCTCCACCTGCTCGGGAGTCAGCAGCGAGACGATCACCCCGTGGATCAGGTAGCGGTCGGTGCCGGCCACGGCCCGGATGATCTTACGGTTCTCCAACACGTTGATCGCGGCCTCGATCCGGCGGACGAAACCGGCCTCGTCGGTGTCGCGGCTGGGCTTGTAGGTGAGCATGTGGTCGATCATCTCGGTCCGCTCCACGGTGGCCGACTCGTCGATGCTGGTGAGGAACTTCTGTCGGAGATACAACGCCAACACCGAGGCTGCGAGGGTCAAGGTGGAGGCGCGCAGGATGTTTCGTTGCCGCGGATCGGTGTCGGTCACCTGACGGGTGAAGGCGTAGCGGTATTCGGTGTTGATCTCCAACAGCAGGTTCAGTTCACTGAGCCGCGACCGGATGATCGCCTCGTTGGCCTCGATGGCCCGCCAGTTACGCGATTTGGAGCTTACGTGGGCGGCGGCGATCAGCTCCTGCAGCGCGTAGCACACCGGCGCGGGCAGCTCCGAGGTGTCACCGGCGAACCGCGGTGCCACCCGGGCTTCGCTGATCTCACCCGGCGGACCGCCCGACCCGTCGAAACTGAAGTGCGACAGGTCGACCGACGGTTCGGAGTAGGCCTGCGGGGTGTCGGCGAACAGGTCGTCACCGGTGTCGGCGGGGCTGTCTGCGGGGGTGTCGGTGTCGCCGCCGGTGCTCATCCTCGGACCCCTTTCACGTCGTCGAGCAGGTGCATTGCCGGCGCCTCTACGACCGGCGGGGGTGCGGGCAGCGGCGCGGTGAACGTCATGGCCGGGATGTGGATGTCGCGGATGCCGCGCGCGGTGTGCGCGGGCACCACCGCGCGCGCCAGGCCCACATCGACCGTCCCGTGGCGTTGCGCAAGCGACCAGATGCCGACGATGTCGCCGACGCGCGGCGCGGGCAGACCGGCCAACACCGCAGGCAGATCGGCGGGCCCGCGGGCCACCGCCTCATTGACCGCCTCGGTCAGCACCTGCCAGTCGATGGTCTCCGATCCGACGAGTTCGGCGGGGTCGATGGCGATCTCACCGACGGTCACCTCCACCCCGTCGGGCACCTCCACCACCCCGTCGTGCATCGACAGTGCGCCCACCGAGGACGAGTCCACCCCGGCCATCGGCACCTCGATGCCCATGTCCCGGCCGGCCGACGCAGCTTCGAACGCGGCCGCCGCGGCACGCTGAGCCACCGAGATCTGTTCGCGCAGTGCGCGATAGTGCAGGAAGTCGCCGCCCTTGACGAAGGTGTTGATGCGGCGATAGACCTGCCCGCGGATCTCGTCGACCCGCTGCACCTCGTCCCACATCCGATCGATGAACCGCGCCAACGTGTCTGCGATGTCAGCCGGTAGATCGGGCAGCCCGGTGAGGATGTCGTCGATATGGCGTTCGAGGGTCTCGCGCATCCGGTGATCCGACATCAGCAGATAGAACGCATCGAACGCGGTTCCCTCCGCCGACTTCCCAAGCTCGTCGTGTCCGTCGAACATCCGGTTGAGCGCCTCGGCGTAGGCACCGGCGTGATCGTCGAGGCCGCCGGTGAGCAGCGCACGGGAGTTGGAGCGCAACTTCTCCCCGTATCCGATGATGTCGGCGGGCATCCGTTCAGCCAGCGAGGTGACCATCCGCAGATCGTCGTAAAGGCGACGGGCGTCGACGGTCGGTAGGGCCCCGGAGGACAGGGCGGCGCGCCGTGCCGTCAGCTCGGCGATCTTGGCGTCGATGTCGCGGATGTGTTCGCCGGGATCCGGGTTGATGGTGACCGCGATGTTGGACAGGCGGCCGATGACCAATTCCATCGCGGTCTCGGTGGCCACCGAGCGATCGTGGCGGACGGCCTGCACCTGGGCCAGCGCCGTGGTGGCCCCCCGGGTGAGCTGGTAGCGCTCGAGGTGACGTTGCTCGTCGAGCGTGCGGGCCACGAACCCGTCACGCACCCATCGATCCAGCAGCTCCTCGGCGGTGGGAACCGCGACCCCACGATCGCTCCAGTGCGAGGCCAATGTCTCGATGTCGTGTGCGATGCCCGCAGCCAGGTGGTCGCCGTCGACCTGACCGTCGGACAGCCGCGCCGCCATCATCGCCAGGTAGACCATCGCGCTACGGGACCGCAGCAGCCGCAGGGTGACGTCGGCGTCGGCGTTCTCGGTGAACGCCGCGTAGAGCGCGGCAGCGTCCGAACGGGCCAGGCTCACGCGCGGATCGGCGGACCGGTGGCTGCTCACTCGGGAAAGGATAGAGGGACGCGGTGAGGGTGGACGCAATCGAACCGAAACCCACTCCCGTCGTGCAACGACTTGTGGTTACCGCATCGTGACCTTATGCTCGGGTGACTGGCCGGGCTTGTGATTGCTATCACGCGATCAACTGGAATGACCACGACCGGCATGACGACGAGAAGGAGAAGGCGATGGCAACGCACTCGCATCCGGACCTCTTCACCTCCGTCGCCGCCACCCCCCTCACGCGCCGGACGGGGATCGAGACCGAGCTGCACCTCGACATCCGTCGCCGCTGCATCGGCATCTCGGTCAGCATCATCGCGCTGGTCTCGGTCCTGATGCTGCTCTGGCTGGTCTGAATCCACCCCTGACGATCTCTTTGCCCCGTCGGCGTTGAGTTGCCGAGGGCGACCTCGCTGCGGTTGACACCTGCGCGCGTCATGTTGTTGCCAACATCGCAGTAGGTGCGTAAGTCTGGAGTCTGCACACACGCAGATCGCAGACGGGCCGAAAACCCGAGGAGAGGAACATCGTGTCTGACTACACCTTGCCGGATCTCGACTACGACTACGCGGCCCTGGAGCCGCACATCTCCGGCAGGATCATGGAGCTGCACCACAGCAAGCACCACGCCACCTACGTCAAGGGCGTGAACACGGCACTCGAAAAGCTCGCTGCCGCACGGGAAGACGGCACCATCGCCGACAAGGTCTTCGGGCTCTCGGCCAACCTCGCCTTCCACCTCGGTGGCCACACCAACCACTCCATCTTCTGGAAGAACCTGTCTCCCAACGGTGGCGACAAGCCCGAGGGTGAGCTCGCAGCCGCCATCGACGACCAGTTCGGTGGCTTCGACAAGTTCCAGGCGCACTTCACCGCAGCGGCCACCACGTTGCAGGGCAGCGGCTGGGCCATCCTCGGATACGACACCATCGAGGGCAAGCTGGTCATCCAGCAGCTCACCGACCAGCACGGCAACACCTCGGTGGGCCTGGTGCCCATCGTGATGCTCGACATGTGGGAGCACGCCTTCTACCTCGACTACCAGAACGTCAAGCCGGACTACGTCAAGGCGTGGTGGAACGTGGTCAACTGGGCCGACGCCGCAGCCCGGTTCGCCACCGCCACCAGCCAGGGCAAGGGCCTCATCGTCCCCGCCTGATCGTTCGCGAACCACCCTCACGGCCCGGGAGTCCAGCAGGACCACCCGGGCCGTCGGCGTATTCGGCCGACCGTGTTCGTAACACGGGCGCAACGCCGCCGTTTAGCACTCCACTCCCCTTGTGTGCCAGCGCTATTGGCGGGCACAGTGAGCTATGGAATACATGGACGACCCGGCGCGCACCACCACGGCGATCGGACTGACCCCGTTCCATCGCGACGGCGAACTACGGGGCATGCTCATCTCAGGTCGCTGGCCCGAGACCACCCTGGAATGGACACAGACACTGGTCGCATCCGTGCGAATTGCGTGTCGCCCTGGGTTCTTGCGGTCGACCACCGTGTTCGGGGTGGTGGAGGATCGCCCCGACAACTGCGCCGCCGACACCGTCGGCATGATGCTGTCGGTGGGTGCGGTGATCGACCCCGACTTCATCGACCGGGCCGCGCGTCTGAGCAGCCCGCCGGCGCTGGTGATGCTGCACCCGCCGTCGCACACCCGAGCGTCGCTGCCCGAATGCTCCGAGGTCGCCTCCGGGTGCGTCCTGCTGCCGGGTGTTCCCGAGCTGGGCCTCGATCACCGCGCGGGCTGGGCCGAGGCCGAGGCCGACGGCACCGTGGTCACGCTGCGCAACCAGATCGGCGTCGACCCCAACGCCGATCCCGACACCGCGGTGCTGGCCATGCTGCTGGCCGCCTGATCCCGCGGGCGTACGCAACGGTTTCCTCCGGGCACCCGAACTCTCCAAAAAGGGGCTCCGAACAGGGCTTTTGTGGGTCCATGAACTGTTGCGCAGAAACGCACGCGTGGCTAGCGTCGGTCGCGTGCTCACCGCCCTCCTGCTCAGCTTCGGCGTCATCTTCGTCGCCGAACTGGGCGACAAGTCGCAGCTGATGGCGATGACCTACGCCATCCGCTACCGCTGGTGGGTGGTGTTGCTGGGCATCACGGTGGCCACCACGGCCGTGCACGCGGTCTCGGTGCTGCTGGGTCATCACCTCGGCCTGTCCATCCCCACCGACCTGATCTCGATCGTCGGCGGCGTGGCGATGGTGGTCTTCGGACTGTGGACCATCCGCGGCGACGAGCTGGACGAGAGCGAATCAGCCGCCGCCGGCCGGGTGGGTGCCTCGGTGCTGCTGGCCGTGATGTCGTCGTTCTTCCTGGCCGAGCTGGGCGACAAGACCATGCTCGCCACCATCACCCTGTCCACCGACCACGATGCGGTCGGCGTGTGGATCGGCTCGACCGTGGGCATGGTGGCCGCCGATGCACTGGCCATCGGGGTGGGCGCAGTGCTGGGTCGCCGACTGCCCGAGCGGATCATCTCCCTGGGTGCGGCGGTGCTGTTCTTCGGCTTCGGCGCCTGGTTGATCGCCGAGGGCATCCTGGCCGCGAACAGCGCAATGGTCACGGTGATCGCGCTGAGCGCCACGGCCGTCGTGGGCGCCGTCGGGACCACCTACGTGGTCGCGGTGCGTCGCGCTCGTGCGGCTCGCTCACCGGCGTTCGGTCACGCCGACGAGGTGGTCACCGATAGGCGGTGACTGCGCGCAGACCACCCGGACGGGAACGGTCAGCCGCGGCGGCGGTGTCGGTGCTCGCCGGGTCGGTGGCTGCGGGTGGGTCGACCAACGCGGTGCCGGTGGGCAGGTCCGGGGGATCCTCGGGGAGTCCCTGCTGCACGCGCAGCACCCGGATCAACTCGTTGACGATGAACACCGCATCGCTCGACAACCCCGCCAGCCGGAACGCAGTCAGCTGCACGCTGGTGTCGGCCTGCAACCGCATGCGGTCGATCTCGTCCCGAGTGCGTTGTGCGGCACGATCTTCCAAGAAGTAGTGGACATCCACCCCGAAGGCGGCCGCGATTCCCTCGACGGTCCGGAACGACGGAGATTTCGCCTTGCCCGAACGCAATTGGCTCAGATACGACTCGCCGAGGCGAAACCCGCGCTCGGTGGAACGCGCCGCGATGGCCTTGGCACTGTAGGCGCGGCCGTTGGGTCCGGGCACCGTCCGAAACAACTCCTCGAGCCGACGCGCGAACAACCCCGGATCGTCGTCGACCACGCCACCGGTGCGACCGAATGCGGTCGCGTCTCTGTTTCCGGACATCTGCTGTGCCGCCCCCACTGTGTAACCGTGTGCAGACACAGGTGCGTCGGCCTAGACCGTGAGCCCCCGTGCTCTCCGCGACCGCGAGTTTCCCCCCCGGGTCATCGGTGCAATGTGTGCATCAGGGTATACGAACAGCGCACCAGGCGGAACACCACGCGCACGCATGCGTACCAGTTGACCGGTGAGAGGAGCCGGTCTCTGGAACCTACCCCTAGACATCGTCGACGTGGGGCACATCGGTCACAGCCGAACTCGACATCCACTCGCGCAGAACCTTGGTGGCCCACACATCGTCCTCGTTGTAGCGGAGCAACCGATCGCGTTGAGTGGCATCGATCATCGTGCCGTCCAGACCCACCGCGAGCCGATACCAGTCCATCGAGGCCTCGCCGCCGGCTTCGGAGTCGCGCCAGTCGAAGCCGGCCACCGGGGCAATCTTCTTGAGGCCCTTGCCTTTCGGACAGATGAACGCATCACCCACCGCCTCGTAGACATCCACCCACTCCGGTGAGTCGATGAATGCCTGCACCTCGGATTCGGTGGGGACACCGGCGATTCCGTGAAACCGGCGGGCCGATCCGAGGAGCCACCGATTCTCGGCCTGCTGTGAATAGCAGTAGGCGGCGAACGTGCGGCCGGCCGCGTGGGCCGCCGCGCGTTCCGCACTCAGCCAGGCCCAGAACTGTGCGAACGAGCGCGCCTCGTCGACGGTGGGCAGCGGATCCCAGGTGACGAACGGGCGGTAGCGCACCGGGCGAGTCGGATCGGTGGTGTCGGTGAGCAGCGTGCCCCACAGGTAGGCGCCGTCCTCACCGAAGCTCTCCATGTCGACATCGACCTCGATGTCGGCGCGGGTGATCTCGGGCGCCACCACGCGCCGGACCAGCGGTACATCGCGCAGCCATGCCCGCGCCAGCACCACCGCATCGGCGAACACCCCGTCGCTCCATTCGTCCGGTGGCGGCCCGGTGTGGGCGGCCAAGGCGTCGACGGTGTCCAGTCCGGCCAGCCGAGCCCCGGTCACCTGCCCGCCACCGAGCACCAGGCTGACGTCACGGGCGGCCACCAATTGCCGTTCGCACACCGGCCACCAGGCGCATGATCGGCATTCGCCCACCCGGCTCGGCCGGGTGGGCACCTGTCCGGCCGCGATGGCGCCGCGCCGGGCGAAGGTCTCGTCGTAGCTGTCGGCGCAGGCGACGAGATCGTGGACGACCACACAGTCGGCGTCGAGCCCGATCACCCCACCCAGCCCGCACGCCGAGCCGTGGCCTGCGACGGCCAGCAGCCGCTGCAGATGTCCCAGTCGCAGCAGATCCCGCCGGTGGTTGCGCAGCGCGCGGGTGGTGTCTCGGGCCGGCGCCCACGTGTGTAGTGGACTGCTGAGCACGAAGCGCTGCTCGGCGACGGGACGTTCGGCGTTGCCGGCAGCGGCCGGTTCGCTGACACGGTGGTTGACCACGATCACCGGCACATAGCCGTCGTCGACGCGGATCAACAGCTCGCTGCCACCCCGCCGTCCGGCGACCCGGTCGGCGGGGAGCATGGCGTTCCAGATGCGCGCCGCACCCGCTTCGAGGGCGTGCACGGTGGCGTCCACCCGCGCCTGGGTGGTGGCGGCCTCGATGCGCACGTGACCGTCTGCGGTGGTGGTCACCAGCTCACGCACCCGCTCCCGGTGCGCGGCGGCCGCCTCCTTACGCCGAACCACCGACGGGTCTTCGCCGTCGCGGGCAACAGCGCCGGGTGCGATGGCCGCGGCGCCATGATCGAGGGCCACTCGGTGTTCACACCCGGCCAGTTCGCGGGCGCTCAGCAGTACCGGTGCATAGGCCCGGATCACCACCTCGTCGCTCACGCCCGCTCCCTACGTCGATCACTCGTTGTGCCATGCTGGTTCTGCTAGTTCTTCTACCGTAATCACCAGACATTTCGTCGGCGGCGGCGAAGTCGAGAACACTCTCGACCTCACCGTCCCCAACCCCGGGAGGATCTGCCCTATGGGTCTGTTCACCTCGAGCCGCACCAGCCGCTCACAGAGGAAGGCGCAGGCCAAGGCCATCAAGGCCCGGGAGAAGTTGTCTGCGCGGCTCAGCGCGCGGGTGTTGCGCAAGGACCTGCGGGCGCGGCTGCGGCAGGAGCGCACGCTGGCGAAGAAGGCGCGGCGATCCGAGCAGAAGGCGGCCCTGCTGGCCGCGAAGACGGCCAAGGAGACCAACCGGGTTGCGTTGAAGGTCGCCAAGGCCGAGGTGGCCAAGGCCAAGGCGCAGGCCGAGGCGGCCGCCGCGGGCACCAGCATCACCCCCAAAAAAGTGAAGCGGTTCCTGTCGCTGGCGCGGCTGGCGGCACCGGTGGTGGTCCCGCTGGCCTACCGGGCGTCGACGGTGATCCGCGAACAGCTCACCGAGTACCGGGCCAACAAGATGGGCGTGCCGCTGGCGGAGCTGAACAAGTTCAGCGGGCACGGTGCGGCCCTGTCGGCGCGGATCGCCGGGGCGCGACGCTCGCTGCAGACGTTGGCCGCCACCCGTGACAACACCGCCGAAACCAAGCGGTTCGTCGCGACGATGAACGAACGCCTGACCGATCTGGCCGCTGCCGTCTCGGCCGCCGAGCACATGCCGGCCGCACGTCGACGGGCCGCCCACCAGGCCATCTCGCGCGAACTGGCCGGGATCGACGCCGATCTGCTTGCCCGCCTGGGTGTTCGGCCCTGATGATCTGAGCCCCACCGAAGGACAGGAGTCGTCGCAGATGACCGGCCCCCAGACGCCATCCGACCCGGAACAGCCGGGCCTGTTTCCGGAGCTGCCCACGGCCGCATCCGATCCGGCGGCTCAGCCGCCGGCGTCGGTCGCCAAGAAGGCTCCCGCCAAGAAAGCACCGGCCAAGAAAACGCCGGCGAGAAGAGCTCCGACGAAAAAGGTCGCCGCCCAGAAGGTTCCGGCCAAGAAGGTTCCGGCCAAGAAAGCATCGCCCGCGAAGGTCGCGGCCACTCGTGGTCCGGCCAAGAAGGCCCCGCCGACCAAGGCCACCGCGAAGCCCAAGCCTGCCGCAGTCACACCGCCAGCGCCCACGCCGCCTGAACCGGTTGCGCCGCAGCCGCAGTCACCGAAGTTCACGCCGATTCGACGCGCCACGACGGTGGCCCAGCCCGACCCGATCAACCCGGTACCGATCGCCCTCGGCCTCGGCGCGATCGGCGTGGTGTTACTGGCTGCGCGCCGCCGCTCTCGCAGACGCGCCGCCCGCCGCCGCACGGAATCCTGACCGCAACAGGGTCGTTCGCGTCCGACCGGGTGCGGTCGGTCAGTGTGAGGTGACGTGCCACACGGCGAGTGCCGCCAGCGCGCCCGCCCCGTTGAGCGCCCAGTGCAGTCCGATCGGGGCCAGGATGCTGCGGCTGCGGTGGCGCAACCAGATGAAGGCGAATCCTGCGACGGTGGTTGCGGCCACCGCACCCAGCACTCCGAGGATCTGCCCGACGCTGCCGCTCCCCACGGCACCCGAGAAGCCCTTGTTTCCCGCCGTCAGGCTCAGCGACGAGGCAATGTGCCACAGCCCGAACAAGATCGACCCGATGACGGCAGCCGACTTGAGTCCGAAACGGCGAGAGAGGGTTCCGTGCAGGACGCCACGGAACAAGATCTCTTCGGGTATCACCGTCTGCAGGGGGATGATCACGAGCACCGCGAGCAGCGTGGCGCCGACGTTGACGCCGTAACGCTCGTTGAGGAACGCCGGCTGCAGGGCGGGGATCAGAGCGACTGCGGCTACTGCGGCGACGGTTACGCCCGCCACCACGCCTCCCCAACGCGCGCCGCGTCGCAACTCGCGCAAACCCAGTTCGTGCCAACGCATTCCGCGAAGCCTCGCGTAGGCGAGCAGGGCGAGGGCGCCGACCGGCACCGCCACCAGCTGCATGGTGTCCGACGAGAAGTGCGCGGTCACGTTGACCGCGGCCAGAGCGCCAACCACGGCGGCCACGTCCACCAGGAGCCAACGAGAAGGGGTGCCCACGGGACTCGGCAGCGCCGACGGTGGGGATGTAAGGGTCACCTCACCCAAAGTAGCAAACAGCGCGGAACTGCGCGGTCAGCGACCGGGCAACAGTCCGGTGGCGCGCATGGCCAGCGGCACCAGCTTCAGGAACAGTTTGCGCGGCACGCCTCTGATCCCGTCGATGCCGATGAATCGCTGGGTGGCGATGGTCTGCGACTCGCAGTACTTCACCAGGCCCTCGGGACCGTGCCGCCGGCCGACGCCAGAGATGCCCATGCCGCCCATGGGCGCCGCGGTGGATCCCCAGGCGGCCGCGTACCCCTCGTTGATGTTGACCGTGCCCACCCGCAGTTGCGCGCCGATCTCCCGAGCCTCCTGAGCGTCACCGGCGAAGACACTGGCGTTGAGGCCGTAGTCGGTGTCGTTGGCCAGCTTGATCGCCTCGTCCACCGAGTCGACCTCGTACACCGACACCAGCGGGCCGAAGGTCTCCGACGCGAAGCACTCCATGTGCTCGTTCACCCCGGACAACACGGTGGGCGCATAGAAGAACGGGCCCAACTCCGGCAGCTTCTTGCCGCCGGCCAGCACGGTCGCACCCTTGGCCACCGCGTCGGTGACGTGTGCGTCGACCGCGTCGACCTGCGCCTTGGAGGCAAGCGATCCCATGTCGGCGTCGAAACCGTAGTCCGGGCCCACCTTCATGGAGTTGACCTTGGCGGCGAACTTCCGGGTGAACTCGTCGGCCACCGGCTTTTCCACGTACAACCGCTCGATGGCGATGCACAGCTGGCCCGAGTTGGAGTAGCACGCGCGGGCGGCACCCTCGACCGCGCGGTCGATGTCGGCACCCTTGGTCACGATCATGGGGTTCTTGCCACCGAGCTCGGCGGAGAATCCGATCAGACGACGACCGGCCTGTTCGGCCAGCGTGGCTCCGGTCTGCGAGGAGCCGGTGAACATCAGGTAGTCGGCCGTGGCGACCAGCGCCTGCCCGACCACCCCGCCGGGCCCGGGCACCACGGCGAACAGCTCGGGGGCCAGCCCGGCCTCGTAGAGCAACTCGGCCACGGCCAGCGCGCAGTACGGGGTCTGTGAGTCGGGCTTGATGACCACGGCGTTGCCGGCCATCAGCGCTGCCACCGCGTCGGACGCGGCCAGGGTCACCGGGTAGTTCCAGGGCGAGATGACGCCGACGACACCCTTGGGCTGATAACGCACGCGCACGTCGGTGGCCACCGGGATCATGCCCTTGACCTTGCGTGCGGCCAGCGTCTTGGGGCCCACCTTGGCGTAGTGCCGCGCAGTCAGCGCGACGTCGACCACTTCTTCTTGCGCGTAGGCGCGGGCCTTGCCGGTCTCGGCCTGGGCGATGTCCATCAGCTCGTCGAGGTGGTCGAAGACCAACGCCGCGAAACGCTCCAGCAGTTTCGCCCGCTCTTTGGGAGGGGTTGCCGCCCAACGGGTCTGGGCTGCGCGCGCCCGCTGCACGGCCAGGGTCAGATCGTCGGCGGTGCCGACGGGGATGGTGGCCATCTCGGTGCCGCTGAAGGCTTCCAGGATCGACCGGGTGGGACGGGCGTCGTACCCGTCGATCGCGACGAGCCGAACTAGACGATCAAACGTCGCGGTATCCGGTTTCCCCATGGCGGGCCTCCTCCAGGCTCTCGTGTCGACGTCGACACGGCAGGCGGCGTGTCGATCTGACACGGCATTGTCTCAAGTGTAGGGGACGGGTGTCGCCCCATCAGCTGGGCGAGACGACCACGATTCCGTCGTCGTCGCTGTACACGATGTCGCCCACGCGGAAGGTCACCCCACCGAACGCCACATCGACATCGGCCTCGCCGGCGCCGGTCTTGGTGGACTTGCGCGGGTTGGTGCCCAACGCCTTCACCCCGATGTCCATCCCTGCCATCGTCGCGGCGTCCCGGATAGCCCCGTGAGCCACGATGCCGGCCCAGCCGTTGGAGCGGGCGAGCTCGGCGATCAGGTCGCCCACCAGCGCGGTGTGCAGCGACCCGGCACCGTCGATCACCAACACCTGTCCCGCACCCGGGGTCCCGAGCACCGACTTGAGCAGCGCGTTGTCCTCGAAACAGCGCACCGTGCGCACCCGACCCACGAACTCGCGCCGGGCCCCGAACTGGCGGAACTGGGTGTCACAGCTACGGACGTCGGCACCGATCTGGTCGACCAGGTCGGCGGTGGGGGTGAAGGTGAGATCGCTCAT
The DNA here is from genome assembly GCF_018474015.1 of Williamsia sp. CHRR-6. GTDB lineage: Bacteria > Actinomycetota > Actinomycetes > Mycobacteriales > Mycobacteriaceae > Williamsia_A. Next base: position 281,945 of record NZ_JAHCSG010000004.1, read on the forward strand.
GGGTGCTCAGCTTAGGACGCGCGCGCTGCTCAGCCGCGCTCCACTCGGGCTCGCATGCCGCCGACGCTCACCACGTCGCCCACCACCAACTGGCGACCACGGCGGGTCTCCACCTCGTCGTTGACCGTCACCTCGCCGTCGGCGATCACCAGCTTGGCCTCGGCTCCGGTGTCGATCAGGTTGGCCAGCTTGAGGAACTGGCCCAATCGGATCGAGTCGTCCCGGATCGGCACGCCGTGCGCGTCAGACATGTGGGCTCCTCACAGTTCGGTCTCGGCCACGGTGCATCATCGCGTGGACGGGGCCGGGATATCTAATGTCGACGCAACGACTCTGCGGGGAAGGCGGGCACCGACGTGGCACTGCGTTCTCATGACGCCCCCACCGTGGCCGGACGCGTGGTGGGCGCGTTCACCCTCGTCCTGCTGATCAGCAGCATCTCACCGCTGTTCCGCCACCTCATCGCCGTGCCCCGGCACTGGGTGGACACCTACGTCATCTCCGCCCCCGACACCTCGTTCGCGTGGGTGGTGGTGCTGGCGCTGATCTCGGTGGCGCTGTCGGCCCGCAAACGCATCGCCTGGTGGGTGACGCTGGGTTATGTCACCGTCTTCGCTGCCACCAACGCCGTGCTGTTCGTGCCGGCGATCGGCAGGCAGGCCGACATCGATCGGACCGACCGCATCAACCTGACCATCGGTCTCGCGCTCGACGCGGTGATCGCGGGATACCTGCTGGCCACCCGCCGCCAGTTCTTCACCCGGGTGCGCCGCGGCGCGGTGGTGACGGCCGCGGCGGTGCTGTTCGGCGGGCTGGCCACCGCCACCGCTCTGGGCTGGGCGCTGGTGGAGGCCTTTCCCCGCGATCTCACCCCGGCACAACACCTTCCGTACGCGTTCAACCGGGTGGTCGCCTTTGCCACCGCATCTCCTCGCACCTTCGACGGACGTCGCTCGTACATGGTGATCGACTCACTGCTCGGTCTGCTCGGTGCGGTGGCGCTGATCGCGGCAGCAGCGGTGTTGTTCCGATCGCAGCGCCGCACCGGGCTGCTCACCCCGACCGACGAACGCGTATTGCGCGCCCTGGTCGACGCGTATGCAGCCGAGGACTCGTTGGGCTACTTCGCCACTCGCCGCGATCGTGCCGTGGTGTTCGCGCCCAGCGGACGCGCCGCCGTGAGCTACCGCGTGTTCGTCGGGGTGGGCTTGGCCGCGGGTGACCCCATCGGCGACCCCCGGTACTGGCCGCACGCGATCGCAGAATTTCTCGAGGTGTGTCGACGCTACGGCTGGTATCCGGCCGCGCATGGGGTCAGCGAACGCGGGGCCATCGCCTACGGGGCGGTGGGGATGACGGCGCTGACCATCGGTGACGAGTGCATCGTCGACGCCCGCCGATACCGCATCAGTGGACCGCAGATGCGTGGTGTGCGTCAGGCCGTCACCCGCGCCCGCCGGGCCGGCCTCAGTGTCCGGATCCGCCGTCACCGCGAGCTGGACGCCGCCGAGATGGCTGCGGTGATCGACCGCGCCGACCGGTGGCGCGATACCGATTCCGAACGCGGCTACGCAATGGCGTTGGGCCGCTTGGGCGATCCGGGCGACGCCGACTGTCTGCTGGTCGAGGCGGTCCGCGGGATCGGTACCGCCGACGAGGACGTGGTGGGCATGCTGTCGTTCGTCCCGTGGGGTCGCACCGGCGCCTCGCTGGACCTCATGCGCCGCGACCGCAGCGACATCAACGGGGTGGTGGAGTTGATGGTCAGTGAACTGTGCCTGAACGCAGGCACATTCGGTATCACCACGGTGTCGTTGAACTTCGCGGCCTTTCGCGCGGTGTTCGCCGACGGTGACCGGATCGGGGCCAGCCCCTTCATCCGGGGTGCGCGCGGCGTGCTCAGCTTCGCATCACGGTTCGTGCAGATGGAATCGCTGTACCGGTCCAACGCCAAGTACCTGCCCACCTGGACCCCGCGCTACCTGTGTTGCGAGGACACCCCGATGCTGCTGCGGGCCGGGCTGGCGGCCATCGTCAGCGAGGGTTTCATCCCGCTGCCCCGGCTGGCGCGCCGAGTCACCGAGAACCCCGGTCCCCCAGCTCTTCCCGCCGACATCGACGTCGACGAGCTGATCGCCGACATCGCCGCCCACGCTCACGCGGCGGCCCGACCGCCCAAGAGACCCGAACAGGTGCGGGTCCGGATGGCGGCGTTGGCTGAGCTGACCGCAGCCGGGATCACGGCCTATCCGCAGGCCCGGCCTCCGACACATCGGTGCAGCCAGGCGCGGAACGCACCGCCCGGCAGCCCCGTGGAGGTGGCCGGTCGGGTGTTACGCCTGCGCGATCTGGGTGGGGTGGTCTTCGCCGAGGTACGCGACTGGTCGGGATCGGTGCAGGTGCTGTTCGAGGCCCAGATCGCCGGTGCAGCAACCACATCAGAGTTCGCCCGCGTGGTCGACCTGGGTGATCTGGTGTCGGTGCGCGGCCACCTGGGCCGCAGCCGCAGCGGCGAGATCTCGGTGGTGGCACAGGGATGGTCGATGCAGGGCAAGTGTCTACAGCCGTTGCCCGACAAGTGGCATGGGCTGGTGGACGCCGAGACCCGGGTCCGGCAGCGATATCTCGAACTCGCGGTGGACCCGTCGGCGGCCGAACTGCTGCGCATCCGAGCGCGCGCAGTCAAGGCCATCCGGGACACGTTGTGCGACTTGGACTTCGTGGAGGTGGAGACCCCGATCCTGCAGCGGGTGCACGGCGGCGCCAACGCCACACCGTTTCGGACCCACATCAACGCCTACGATCTGGATCTGTACCTGCGCATCGCCCCCGAGTTGTACCTCAAGCGGTTGTGTGTGGCCGGGGTGGAGCGAGTCTTCGAGTTGGGGCGCAACTTTCGTAACGAGGGCGTCGACCACAGTCACAACCCGGAGTTCACCAGCCTGGAGGCCTACTGGGCGCACAGCGACTACCGTCGGCTGATCCCGTTGACCCAGGAGCTGATCTGTGCGGCCGCCGTCGCCGCTCATGGTCGGGCCGTCGTCCGCCGGCCCGACGACACCGGTGGGCATCAGCTGATCGACATCTCCGGACAGTGGGCGGTGATCTCGGTGTTCGACGCGATCAGCGCAGCGGTGGGCCAACCGGTCGGTTCTGACACCGATGTCGATCGACTCCGTACGCTCTGTGAGCAGATGGGTGTGGCCTATCAGCCGTCCTGGGAAGCAGGTGAGCTGGCGTTGGAACTCTATGAGCAGCTGGTGGAGGGCGCCACCACCACGCCCACGTTCTACGTCGACTTCCCCACCTCGGTGTCGCCGTTGACCCGCGCCTGCCCGGATGATCCCGCCGTGGCGCAGCGGTGGGATCTGGTGGCGTGGGGGGTCGAGTTGGGGACGGCCTACAGCGAACTCACCGACCCGGTGGAGCAGCGCTCGCGGTTGCTGGCGCAGTCTCAGCGGGCGGCGCAGGGCGACCCCGAGGCGATGGAGGTCGACGAGGACTTCCTGACCGCCCTGGAGTATGGGATGCCCCCGACCGGTGGACTGGGGTTGGGCATCGACCGCGTGATCATGATGATCACCGGAGCCTCGATCCGCGAGACCGTGACGTTCCCCCTGGCCAAACCCCGATGAGCGCCAGCGAATCGGCGTCAGACCCGATGAGCGCCAGCGAATCGGCGTCAGATCCGATGAGCGAACAGCCGTTCAACCCGGTGGCCCACGCCGACGGTGCACCGCCGACCCCGGGCCGCCTGGTCTCGTTGAACGGCTTGGACATTCATGTGGTGGTGCAGGGCGCCGGTCCGCCGGTGTTGTTGCTGGCGTCGTTGGGCGGACACTGGTTCGATCTCGACCATCTGGCGAATGCGTTGGCTGATCGCTTCCAGGTGATCCGTTACGACCGGCCGGGCTATGGCCTCAGCAGTCCGCTGGCGCGCCACCATCACCCCACTCTGGCCGCGGAGATCGAGCGGATCGGTGCGGTGTTGGATGCAGCCGGGGTCACTGGGCCGGTGCTCATCGCCGCTCACTCGATGTCGTCGATGTACGCCGAGGGTTTCGCACGCACCGCGCCGGATCGGGTGGCGGCGCTGCTGATGATCGACGGCAGCTTCGTGATGGCGCCGTGGCGGGTGTTGCCCACTGCGGTGCGGGTCCGCAATGCGCATCGTGCGGCTCGGGCGGTCCGGGCCACGGGTCTGCTGCCGCTGGTCGGTCCTCGTCTTCGACATCTGGCTTTGCCGACCCCGCCGGGTGGCTTCGATCCTGTTCAACGACAGTGGATCTCACGGGTCTTCTCGCGGTCGGTCCACATCGCGGCGACGATGGTGGAGAACGCCGCGTTCCCTGCCATCAACCTCGATCTCATCCGGGTTCGTCGCCGACATCGGCTCGATGTGCCGGTCACCGTGCTGGCGGCGCTGCCGGTGCAGGGCTGGTGGTACCGCCGGGCGTGGCGGTGGCGCCAGCGCCGCTACGCCCGTCACCTCGATGCGGTGTACGAACAGCTCAGTCCCACAAATCATCTGCTGGTCACCGAACATCCCGAGCCGGTGGCGCACGCCATCGAGCGTCTCGCGCGCCGGTCGGGGTTCATGCGCCCGAGCTGAGCCGCCTCAGGTCTGTGGCCTGCGCAGATCGGCGGGGGTGACCATCCGCTCGGCCTCCTCGGGCCAGATCCGGGCCGAGCGGGTGCGGACCAGCCGCCCGATCACCCGGGCCCGCGTCCGCGACAGGCCGAGGTTCGGCGCTTGGCCGCGCGGTTGTCGTGTGGTGCTCGTCAGTTTCATGGCCGATCACTCCCCTGCCTCGAGCCAGGTCCCGTTGGTCTGATCTGTGACCCGTGTGACAGATGGTACTGATGAGGTTCACCGGATCCGGGCCCGACACGCTGGGCGTTCATCCTCGATTCGCACGGCGGCAACGTCGGGTTTCCACGAGCGGCGCATGGTGCGGTGGTGCCTGACTTCCCCGACCTGTCCCGCCGCGGCTTCCTGCGCACCTCGTCGGCGGTAGGTGCCGGCGCGGTGATCGCCACCACCGTCGGGGGTATGACAGCATCACCCCCGGCCGCAGCCGCCTGGCGGTACGACACCACCGCGCAACGCTTCACCGTCGCGGTCATGCCCGACACCCAGTACTTGTTCGACGGTGATTCCATCCACCCCGAGCCCCTTGCGGCTTCGTTTCGCTACCTGTACGACCGCCAACGGGACCTGAACCTGGCCTTCCTCGCCCACCTGGGTGACGTGACCCAGAACGGTGCGCAGAACGAGATCACCGCGGCCAGCCGGGTCTTCGACTCCCTCGATCGCGCCGGCGCATCGTGGAGCGTGCTGGCGGGCAACCACGACGTCAACCCCAGGACCGACGATCAGCGCGGACCTACCCCGTTTCTGAAGGCGTTCGGTCCCAGCCGCTTTCGCCGCTCGAGCACCTACCGGGGTGCGTCGCCGGATGGCTACAACAGCTATCACGTGTTCAGTGCCGCCGGGCGCGACTGGCTGGTGTTGTCGCTGGACTGGCGACTCTCGGCAGCCGGATTCGCCTGGGCACGTGGTGTTCTGACCGCCAACCGCACCACCCCTACCATCCTGATTTCCCATGAGCTGGTGGCTCCCTCCGACGACACCAGCGGGAAGGCCGAGTTCAGCGAGTACGGCAACACCATCTGGACGTCGCTGGTCAACGGATTCGATCAGGTCTTCCTCACCCTCAACGGGCATTTCTGGCCGTCGGCTCGGATGACCGCGCGCAACGACGCCGGCCATGACGTGCACCTGCACATCACCAACTACCAGAACCGCTACTACGGCGGCGCCGCCATGATCCGGCTGTACCACTTCGATCTGAACCGCAAAGTGATCGACGTGGAGACCGTGAACCCGTTCATCGAGGCGCAAGATCCGCGGCGCCGCAACGAACTCGCCGCCCAGGAAGTCGAATTGTCCGGTGATGTCGACCGTTTCAGCATCGACCTCGACCCCGACACCCGGTTTGCTGCGTTCGCGCCACCGCCGGTGCGACCGCCCCGCGCCGCCGCGGCGGTGCTGATCCGCGACACCGCCGCCTATTGGCGGTTCGACGGCAACCCCGACGGATCGGCGGTGGCCGGTTCCACTCGGGTGAAAGACCTGTCGGGCAAGGGCAACGACCTCGTGGTGGCCACCACCGCAGGCTCGGCGGGCACCGACCTCACGTGGTCGTCGTCGCATCACCCTGATCAGCCCGCCGCGGCCAGCCTGCTGTTCAACGGCAAGCCCAAGACCTCGACCTATCTGCAGACGGTTGACGGAGCACCCATCAACACAGCCACGTTCGCCTCCGGCTACACCGTGGAGGCATTCTTTCGCCTCACACGCGACTTCGACGCCGACGCCAACGGCTTCTCTGCCGTGTTGTCCCGCTACGGAAACGCCTCGGCCGCAGGCAAAGCCGGCGGCGGCGCATCAGGTGACCCGGATGAGCCGGTGGTCACCCTCAGCCTGTCGGGTGACCGCGAGTTGCAGTGGTGCGTGTACCCGACGTCGTCGAACTCCTCGATCACCAACTGGGGTCACGAGTTGCCGCTGGACCGTTGGTGGCACGTCGCGGTGGTCAACGACACCCGGCGCACCGTGATGTACGTCGACGGGTGTGAGGTGGTGCGCAACCCGTCCACCCCCAACCGTGGCCTGGCCACCGTCGGAAAGCCCTGGCTGGTGGGCGGTTACGAGTACGGCAACGCCATCGACAAGACGTTCGTCGGGTGGATCGGCGACATCCGCGTGGTGGCGCGGGCACTGAACCCACGCGAGTTCATGATCAGCTGATCAACGAAGCGTGCACACGAAGCGCGCGACGTAACCGGGAATCCCCAACCTACGCAACGCCCCACGCTTGGCCTCGGCGGAGGTGCGGTAGCCCTTGGCGGTGGCATACCGGGTACCGAAGTTCGAGAACGCCACCGCACCACAGGAGTTGCGGAACGACGAGTATCCGCAGTCTGCACCGCACCGGGCGATCGCGGCGTTGATGGCGCTTCGCTCGGTGGGATAGTTCCACGCCACGCTGGTCCGCGCGTCGTAGGAGAACGCGATGGCCGCCCAGTAGGCGGGTGCCGCGTTGGCGGGTGCCACTCCGACGGTCAGGGTGCTCATCACCGCGATGGTCATCGACACCGCAGCTCCGGCCAGAAGCTTTCTCATACGCATGTACAGGAGAGTAGCAGTCGATGAGATGCAGTGCGTGCGCGGTACGCCGCCGAGGTCAGCGCTGCGGCGCCTGCGTCGGCACGATGGGCGCCGGCAGGAAGGTCTCCTGGGTGAGGTAGCGGTCCACCGCAGCGGCCGCCGAACGGCCTTCGGCGATGGCCCACACGATCAGCGACTGCCCGCGACCGGCGTCACCGGCGACGAACACCCCGGGCACGGTGGTCTGGAAGTCGTCGTCGCGCACCACGTTTCCGCGTTCGTTGTAGTCGACACCGAGCTTGTCGAGGAAGTCTTCGCGCTCAGGTCCGACGAAGCCCATGGCCAACAGGACCAGGTCCACCTCGAGCTCGAAATCGCTGCCGTCGACCTTCTGGAAGCGACCGTCGACCATCGTCACCTCGTGTGCCGACAGGCTGGTCACCACGCCGTCGGTGCCGTTGAACTTCTCGGTGTTCACCGAGAAGACGCGTTCGCCACCCTCCTCGTGCGCCGAGGACACTCGGAACATCAGAGGGTAGGTGGGCCACGGGGTGCTCTCGGCCCGCTCCTCCGGCGGGCGCGGCATGATCTCGAACTGGTGCACCTCCTGCGCACCCTGGCGCAGTGAGGTACCCAGGCAGTCGGCGCCGGTGTCGCCGCCACCGATGATGACCACCTTCTTGCCTTTGGCGGTGATGGGCGGCTGACCGTTCTCGTCGGTGACGTCGTCGCCGAGCTGCACCTTGTTGGCCCACGGCAGGTACTCCATGGCCTGGTAGATGCCCGAGAGTTCACGTCCGGGGATCGGCAGATCACGCCAATTGGTGGCGCCGTTGGCCAGCACCACCGCATCGTGGTTGCCGCGCAGGTCCTCCACGCTCAGGTCGACACCGACGTTGACCCCGGTGCGGAACACCGTGCCCTCGGCCTCCATCTGCTCGATGCGGCGATCGATGTGGCGTTTCTCCATCTTGAACTCGGGGATGCCGTAGCGCAGCAGACCCCCGATGCGATCGGCGCGCTCGTAGACGGTCACGGTGTGACCGGCGCGGGTGAGCTGTTGTGCCGCGGCCAGTCCGGCCGGACCCGAGCCGACCACGGCCACGTTCTTGCCGGTCTGCTTGCTCGGCGGCACCGGGGTCACCCAACCCTCGTCGAAGGCGTTGTTGATCAACTCCACCTCGACCTGCTTGATGGTGACCGCGGGCTGGTTGATGCCCAGCACACACGACGCCTCGCACGGGGCCGGACACAACCGGCCGGTGAACTCGGGGAAGTTGTTGGTGGCGTGCAGTCGGTCGATGCCCTCGCGCCACTGCCCCTTGTAGACCAGATCGTTCCACTCGGGGATCAGGTTGCCCAGCGGGCAACCGTTGTGGCAGAACGGGATACCGCAATCCATGCACCGGCTGGCCTGATGCCGCAGGACCTCACGGTCCTGCGGTTCGTAGACCTCTTTCCAGTCCTGCAACCGCAGGTCCACCGGCCGACGTGCCGGCAGTTCCCGCTCGGTGTACTTGAGAAATCCGCGCTGATCACCCACGAGCTGCCTCCATGATCGCTTCGTTCACGTCCCGCCCGTCTCGCTCGGCGGCCGCGATTGCATCGAGCACCTTCTTGTAGTCACGCGGCAACACCTTCGCGAAGGCGCGCTGCGTGGTGTCCCAGTCCGCCAGTATGGCTGCGGCGACCGGGGATCCGGTCTCGTCGCGGTGCTTGGCCACGATGTCGTGGAGGAACGTGATGTCCTCGGCGTCCAACGCGACCAGGTCGACGAGTTCGGTGTTGAGATCGGCGGAGAACGTCGAGTTCGGGTCGTAGACGTAGGCGATACCGCCCGACATGCCTGCGGCGAAGTTGCGTCCGGTGCCACCGAGGACCACCACCCGCCCGCCGGTCATGTACTCGCATCCGTGGTCGCCCACACCCTCGACCACCGCGGTCGCGCCGGAGTTGCGCACGCAGAACCGCTCACCCACCACACCGCGCAGCAACAGCTCACCGCCGGTGGCGCCGAAGCCGATCACGTTGCCCGCGATGATGTTCTCCTCGGCCACGAAATCAGCCGGGGCGGTGTCAGAAGGACGCACGATGATCCGTCCACCCGAGAGTCCCTTACCGACGAAGTCGTTGGCGTCGCCGTGCAGCCGCAACGTGATGCCCTTGGGCAGGAACGCACCGAAGCTGTTGCCCGCCGACCCCGAGAAATCGATGGCGATGGTGTTCTCCGGCAGTCCGGCCGCACCGTAGGCCTTGGTCACCTCGTGACCCAACATCGTTCCGACGGTGCGGTTGACGTTGGAGATGGCCGAGGTGAACGCCACCGGCTCACCGGAATCGATGGCCGGGCGGCTCTGGGCGATCAGCTGCTGATCAAGTGCCTTGTCCAACGAGTGGTCTTGGCGGCCCGAGCAGTACAGGTCCTGGTTCATGAACGGCGAGTCGGCGATCGCCAGGATCGGCGACAGGTCCAGCTTGCCTGCTTTGGCCCGCTTCCAGTGCGCCAACGCCTTGGAGGTGTCCAGGGCCTCCACATGGCCCACCGCCTCCTGCAGAGTGCGGAAGCCCAGGCGCGCCAACAGCTCTCGCACCTCCTCGGCGATGAACATGAAGAAGTTCTCCACGAACTCGGGCTGACCGTTGAACCGCTTGCGCAGCACCGGGTTCTGGGTGGCCACGCCCACCGGACAGGTGTCGAGGTGACAAACCCGCATCATGATGCAGCCCGAGACCACCAGTGGCGCGGTGGCGAAGCCGAACTCCTCGCCGCCCAGCAGAGCGGCGACCACCACATCACGGCCGGTCTTGAGCTGACCGTCGACCTGAACCACGATGCGATCGCGAAGCCCGTTGAGCAACAACGTCTGCTGCGTCTCGGCCAGCCCCAGCTCCCACGGCGCCCCGGCATGTTTGACCGAGGTGAGCGGGGTGGCGCCGGTGCCGCCGTCGTGACCGGAGATGAGCACCACGTCGGCGTGCGCCTTGGACACACCCGCGGCGACGGTGCCCACACCGACCTCGGAGACCAGCTTCACGTGGATCCGTGCGGCCGGGTTGGCGTTCTTCAGGTCGTGGATCAGCTGGGCGAGATCCTCGATCGAGTAGATGTCGTGGTGCGGCGGCGGCGAGATGAGCCCGACTCCCGGTGTGGAGCCACGGATCTCGGCCACCCACGGGTACACCTTGTGCGGCGGCAACTGCCCACCCTCACCCGGCTTGGCGCCCTGGGCCATCTTGATCTGGATGTCGGTGCAGTTGGTCAGGTAGTGCGAGGTGACACCGAACCGACCCGAGGCGACCTGCTTGATGGCGCTGCGCTTCCAGGTGCCGTCGGGTTCGCGGTCGAACCGCTTGGGATCTTCGCCGCCCTCACCGGAGTTCGAGCGCGCGCCCAACCGGTTCATCGCGATCGCCAACGTCTCGTGCGCCTCGGCCGAGATCGAGCCCAGGCTCATCGCGCCGGTGGAGAACCGTTTGACGATCTCGCTGGCCGGCTCCACCTTGTCGATGGGGATGGGGTCGCGATCTCCGAAGTTGAACTCGAAGAGTCCACGCAGCGAGGCCATCTTGGCCGACTGGTCGTCGACGAGCTTGGTGTACTCCTTGAACACCCGGTACTGGCCGGTGCGGGTGGCGTGCTGCAGCTTGAACACCGTGTCCGGGTTGAACAGGTGGTACTCGCCCTCACGCCGCCACTGGTATTCGCCACCCACCTCCAATTCGCGGTAGGCGCGCTCCTCGGGCCGGGCCTCGAAGGCGATGGCGTGGCGGGCGGCCACATCGGCGGCGATGTCGTCGAGGTCGATGCCACCGAGGTGGCTGTGCATGCCGGTGAAGTACTCGTCCACCGTCGCCTGACCGATGCCGATCACCTGGAACAGCTGGGCCCCGGTGTAGGAGGCGAGCGTGGAGATGCCCATCTTGCTCATCACCTTGAGCACGCCCTTGCCCGCAGCCTTGGCGTAGTTCGTGCATGCGGTCGGGAAATCGATGTCGCCCAACACACCTCGCTCGATCATGTCTTCGATCGACTCGAACGCCATGTACGGGTTGATGGCCGCGGCACCAAACCCGACCAGGCACGCCATGTGGTGCACCTCGCGGGCATCACCGGACTCCACCAGCAGCCCCACCTGGGTTCGGGTGCGTTCGCGCACCAGGTGGTGGTGCACCGCCGCGGTGAGCAGCAGCGACGGGATGGGTGCCAACTTCTCGTCGGACTCACGATCGGACAGCACGATCAGACGCACGTCGTCGGCGATGGCCTCGGACACCTTGCGGCGAACGTCCTCGATGGCGCGCCGCATGCCCTCGCCGCCCTCGACGACCGGGTACAGGCCGTGGATGACCACGCTACGGAAGTCGGGGTACTGACCGTCGTCGTTGAGCCGCACCAGCTTTGCCAACGCGTCGTTGTCCAGGATCGGCTGGCTCAGCGCGATCTGACGGCACGACTCCGGCGTGGGGTGCAGCAGGTCGCGCTCGCGGCCGATGGTGCCACCGAGGCTGGTGACCACCTCTTCGCGGATGGCGTCCAGCGGCGGGTTGGTCACCTGGGCGAAGATCTGCTGGAAGTAGTCGAACAGCATCCGCGGCCGCAGCGACAGCACCGCCAGCGGGGTGTCGGTGCCCATCGACCCGATCGCCTCGGCGCCGGTCTTGGCCATCGGGGTGACCAACATGTTCAGCTCTTCGGTGGTGTAGCCGAACACCTGCTGGCGCAACCGAACCCGGTCATGCGACATGTGGGTGTGCGGGCGGGCCGGCAGCTTGTCCAACGCCAACAGCCCGTCGTCCAGCCACTGCTGGTAGGGGTGCTCGGCAGCGAGTGCGTCCTTGATCTCCTCGTCGGCCACGATGCGGCCCTGAGTGGTGTCGACCAGGAACATGCGACCGGGCTGCAGGCGCAGTTTGCGCACCACGTCGGCGGGGTCGATGTCGAGGACACCCACCTCCGAGGCCATCACCACCAGTCCGTCCTTGGTCACCCAGACTCGGCTGGGGCGCAGACCGTTTCGGTCCAGCACGGCGCCGATGACGGTGCCGTCGGTGAAGCACACCGACGCCGGTCCGTCCCATGCCTCCATCAGGGTGGAGTGGTATTCGTAGAAGGCCCGGTGCTCGGGCTTCATGCTCTCGTGGCGTTCCCAGGCCTCGGGGATCATCATCAACACCGCGTGCGGCAACGGACGTCCACCGAGGTGCAGCAGCTCGAGCACCTCGTCGAAGCGGGCGGTGTCAGAGGCTCCCGGAGTACACGTGGGGAAGATCTTCGCCGCCGCATCGGGACCGAACACGCTCGCGTCGATCAGCGCCTCGCGGGCGCGCATCCAGTTCTCGTTGCCGGTGACGGTGTTGATCTCACCGTTGTGGGCGACGCGCCGAAACGGGTGCGCCAGCGGCCACGACGGGAACGTGTTGGTGGAGAAACGTGAATGGACAAGGCCCAGTGCGCTTTCCACACGCTCGTCCTGCAGGTCGAGGTAGAACCCACGCAACTGAGGGGTGGTCAGCATGCCCTTGTAGACCAGGGTGGCGCCCGAGAGGCTGGGGAAGTACACCGTCTCGCGGCCGGGCCCGTCCTGGCCGGCGCCGTTGGTGCCCAGCTCGGATTCCACCCGCTTGCGCACCACGTAGGCGCGGCGCTCCAACTCGTCTCCGGTGAGGCTCACCCCTGCCGCCCCGGCGATGAACAGTTGCCGGAAGGTGGGCATGGCGTCACGGGCCAGGGCGCCCAGGGAGGTCTCGTCGACGGGCACCTCACGCCAGCCGAGCACCGACATGCCCTCTTCGACGGTGATGCGCTCGACCGCCTCGACCGCGGCCTTGGCGTCGCCAGAACCCTGGGGCAGGAACGCGATCCCGGTGGCGTACTCGCCGGCCGGCGGCAGCTCGAAGTCGACCACTGCACGCAGGAACCGGTCGGGGACCTGGATCAGGATGCCGGCGCCGTCACCGGTGTTCGGCTCGGCTCCCGCTGCACCTCGGTGCTCGAGGTTGACCAGCGCGGTGATCGCCTTGTCGACGATGTCGCGGCTACGGCGTCCGTGCATGTCGACGACGAAGGCCACGCCACACGAGTCGTGCTCGTTGGCCGGGTGGTAGAGCCCTTGCGGGCCGGGAGCCTGCTTCATCACTGTTCGCCCTAACATCGCTGCTTCGCGATCACGCCTCAGGTTGGTGGATGGCTTCTCCCAGTATGGGGCGGCCTCCGCTGAGGACTGTTCCGATATGCGCTGACCTGCACGGATGCTCTGGTCGTAGACATCCGTGGGTTACATCAGCGCCGTTGCTGACGTGCGGGTGGACCCCTCGGTGGTGTCCTGAGGTCCCACGAACTGCCCGCGTGGGTTGGCCCGCGGGTAGATCATCGTCAATTTTCTCACGACAGGGGTCGTGAACCGTAATCGGACTGTGACGGCCGGCGTCAGTCTTCGAAACCCGGGGTGACCGGTGCCAGCACCCGGTCGAGCAGGGTGTCGGCGCGCTGCGCCACATCACCGCGATCGCTGAGCGGCAGGACGGTGAGCTGGGCACCCAGCTGCCCGATCGACGGGTGTACCCGCAGCCACCGAGATTGGGTCCAACGCGCCATGGCGTGAGCCTGGGCGAGGATGCCGGGCCCGAAGTTGTGGGGCCGGTGGGAGTACATGGTCAGCAACGCAGACCGACCCTGGTGTGCGGCGAGGTGGTACTGCACCACCGAACCCACCGGCCCCAGCGCGGTCACCATCCGGCGATAGCTCTCCCACCGCTCGTCGGCGTCGAGATCAGCGATGTGCAGCACCGGGGCACCCTGGTCGAGGCCGAATCCCGAGGACACGCCGTAGTGCTGGGCGATGTGGTCGAGCAGCATCGGGAACTGGTTGCTGGCCCCCACGGTGCGCACCTTGCCGTCGGCCGAGACCAGCGACAAGCCGACGCTCTCCAGACCAGGCACCACGGCGACGACGGTTTCGGCTATGGCGCACAGGTTCTCGTACACGCTGTGCGGCGCCCCGTGCGCGCGACGAGCCCGCACGCCCACCCGGTCCTCATGTTCCAGCGAGAGCCGGCGGGCCAACACTCGGGCCATCGCGGTCACCGCAGCGCGGTCGGTGGTGTGGTTCCAGGCGTAGCGGCGCGCCATCAGCGGACCGGTGTCCCCGAGGTCGCGTGCCACCAGCGTCGCGCCGTCGTCGGCACCGAGGCGCACCAGCACGATGTGGTCGTCCAGCGCCTGCATCCGGGCCCCACGCACACCGTGGGGCAGTCGGGTGCCGGCTCCGATCACCCCCACCAGGCTGCACGAATCCGACAGTTTCTGATAGCGCACCGCGGTCGCGGTGTCGAACAGCGCGGGGTCGGGCAACGACAGCAGCACGCAGGTGTCTCCGTTCCCGGCCAGCACCCGCTCCTCCATCGCCAGGCGGATCTCCTCGATCTCACCGAGCGGGTCCACCCGGGTGGGTTGGCCGTCGAGGAGTTGTTGAATGTCGGTGGAGCGCACCGGCACCACCGTCGCGTCCTGGTCCAGCACGTCACTGCACCGGGCCGCGGCCATCAGATCGTCGGTGATCGCCAAGGGGCCGGGGCGCCCGAAGTGGTAGCCCTGTCCGAGCACAGCACCGAGTTCGACGGCACGATGCAGATCCCGCTCGGTCTCCACGCCCTCACACAGCAGCAGCGCCCCGGTCTCTGCGATGTACTCACGCGCCACCCGCAGGGTCCGCTCCTGCTCGCGGCCCAGCTCGGCAGCCAACATCGAGCGATCCAACTTGATGATGTCGGGCCGCAGCAGTGGCAGCAGCGTGATGGAGTCGGCGTTGACGCCCACGTCGTCGAGCGCGATGGAGCAGCCTTGTTCGTGCGCCCAATCGGCCACCCACAGAACAGATCTCGGATTCGACAGCAGCGCCCGTTCGGTCAGCTCCAACACCAGTGATGTGGCGGCCGCGGCGTCGCGCAGGGCCATCGGGTCGATCTCCCACGGCGGCGGCTCGCCGACCACGCCGGGCTCGATGTTGAGAAACAGCCGCAGCGGTCCGGTCATACCGCCCTGCTGTGCGCCCAGCATCGCGGCGCGGCGGCACTCCCAGTCCAGGGCCCCCAGCACGCCGAGCTCGCGGGCCCGGGTGAACATCTCGTAGGGACCCACGCCTGGACGGTTGGGGAATCGGGCCAAAGCCTCGAACCCGACGACTGTGGAGCTGCCGATGTCGACGATCGGCTGGAAAACCGACCTCACTTTGCGGTGGGCACCCAGCAGCTCGTCGAGCACGTCAGATGACGACGGGATCACCCTGGACACCTCCCCCAACTCACGCTCGAGTTACCGGAGAGCCCCCGCCGCCCCGTCGATCAGTGCCGATGGTAACCCCACGGCGGTTGATCAGGGAATGATCGCTACAACCAGCCCCGCTGCTCGGCAGTGGCTGCCGTCTGGGCGCGGGTGTCGGCCCCGGTCGTCGTTGTTGCGGAACGTCTTGGCACGGCCGGGCCCGCACGGTCTGGGTCGGTTCGCACGGCCTGCGTCAGTTCGCATGGTCTGCGTCGGTTCGCACGGTCTGGGCCAGTTCGCACGGCCTGGGTCAGTTCGCACGGCCTGCGTCAGTTCGCACGGCCTGCATCAGTTCGCACGGTATGGGCCGATCCGCACCCCACATGCACCGTGCGAACCACAGCACACCGTGCGAACTGCACGACACCGTGCGAACCCCGCCACCAATCAGCGGCGGGGTGCCCCTCCACCGCCGCCACGCACCGGGCGATCATCGGTGGTGTCGAGGTTGAGCCCACCGATCACTGTCGGCGCCACCTCCTGCTCACCACCCACCAACTCCTCACCGTTGGCTTTGGAGTTCAGGTAGCGGGCCGACTTGTGGCCCTTACCCTCGCCACCTTCACCACCCGGACGGGCACCACCCATCGGCGCACCACCCATCGCCCCCGGCGCACCAGGACGACCATTCTGCAGCGCAGCCTGCTCCGCAGCCACCATCCGCTCAGCAGCACCCATCGACCCCGCCCGAGCCTGCAACGCCTTCTCCGCTGCCGCCGCACCGCCCAGGCCACCACCAGCACCACCGCCGCCGCCGCCCTTGCCCATCGCGGCAGCCGCCTTCGCCGCCTTCGCCGCGGCAGCTTTCTCCGCATTCGCCAACGCACCCGCCGACCTGGTTGCCGCGGAGTTCCCCAACCCAGACCCCGCCCCCGCCAAACCCTTCGCCGCACTCCCCGCCTGCGACGCCGCCGACTGCGCAACACCCGCCGGATTCCCCGCGGCCGCAGCCTTGGCCGCCGCCTGCTGCGCAGCTGCGGTCTTCGCCGCAGCCTCCTTCGCCACCGCATCGGCATTCGCCGCCCGCGTCAATGTCGCAGCCTTCTGCGCCGACCCCGTACCCGATGACCCCGGACCCGCAGCAGGGCCAGGACTCGACGCAGTCGACTGCGTCTGCAAGGTTTTCGGTACCGGCCCAGACGTCCCCTTACTACCCTGCGGACCCGGCGGAGGCGTCATCCCAGGCACCAACAACGGCGCCGACCCCACCGGATTATGCGGATCAGAGATGTATGACATGCCTGTCGACGCAGTCATCACACCCGGGTTATAAAAGGCTGCCATAAGATCGCGGGCCTGCTGTTCGTACCATTCCTGCCGACCCGCGACAGCGGCCGCCGTCGCCGGCGACGCAGCCAAAGCCGGCAGCTCCGTGGTCCGCTGATCATACAGGGCCTGGATTCCTGGCTTGGTCTGGCCGAGCGCGGTACCGAAATGCGCGGTCGCATTCCCGATCCGCGCCATCTCACGCCCAATGTCACCAGAACGCGCGGTGAAGTCTTGCAAACCCTTGTAGATCGCATCCTTTGCATTACCCGACCATTTATTGTGGTCGTCCATATGCGACTTCGATCGCGAATTGAACCGGTCCAACGCCGTCAAAAGATCATCAGCGATACCACGCCACAGCGCTGCCAAAGTCTCGACCTTCGGACCATCAGCAGACGTGAGCAAGAAGTTCGCCATATCCAGAATCGGCCCAGCAACATTCTCCGGCGACGCACCAGTCGGATACGTACCCGAATCGGCCCCACCCGGAATATACTTGTTATTGTACTTTTCCGCGGTGTAATGCCTATTGGATATATCGGGCCACGCATCAGTGGCCTTAGGGTGATTCACACCATTCTTGTAGACTCCCAGCGCCTCATCGTAGCTACCCTTGTTATGCTCCCATGGCATCGGGGGGATCCCGCCATTTTCCTTCCATTGCTTCAAATACGACTTACGGTCTTCAACCGCCTGAACTGCCGCCTGGCTGATCACATGGCGGTTCTCAGACTCCTGAGCCAGGAGATTCTTAGCCGCATTTTGAATCGCATTAGAAACCTCCCTGCAGATTTCGGATAACCGCCGAAGAGCTATCAATGCGGCGTCACCGAGCGCAAGCAGAGACGCTTGCAGGAGATTTCCAGAATTGAAGTCACCTGTGGCGGCCGAGCGCGCAAGTTCTTGCGCGCTGGCAAGAAGCTTGTCTATAACCTCCTGGAGTCCTGTTAGATCGCTCAAAACATCCGATGCAACTCCGACATCGAATGTCATACCGGCACCACCAGGACCGGCAATAGCTGCAATTACGTCAAACCGATCAGTCACTACTTCGACCTTCTCATCTGCGAGGGACGGGTGGGCAGATTTGGTGCGACAACTTCCGCGTACGAGAGCGCTCGCTGGCATTCATCCTCTGAGCTATCAGCACTTCGGTTATAGGAAACCTCCGCGACGCCGTAGAATGTTCCCCACGCCACAACGCACTCACGACTATCTGGATCTAGGCGCTGACGAAGAAGGGTGCCAACTCTCCCGCCTGGGAGCGGAACGCCTTCGCGAATGACCCGATAAGTCTGTCCAGACTTGTACTGATAGAGCGGAAGTGTGTAGATAGCCGATGCGCCAACCCAGCCCTGGTTGCTATCAGGCTGGAAGGCGCAGGACTGGATATAGTCAGATAAAATTGCAGAAGTAACCTTCGAAGCTCCGAGGGCTTCGAGTTGCTTCCTTGGCAGGAAAGGACAGATCTCCGGCAAGTTCCCCACGTACGGGCTCTGGTTCTCCGGAATCGTCGTCACCACACCCGACATGTCCTTGGTGGAGTTCAAATCCCTGATCGAGTCTTTCGGCACATCCGCGGGCACCGACACCGACACCACCTTCGCAGCATCGGAGTTCGGTGATCCACTAGTCCCCGACGAACATCCCGCCACCACCAGCACCGACACCACCGCAACCACACCACACCCGAGAATCCGCTTCACACCCATCACCCCTGGCTCCCCGCAGCCGCCGCATCGCGACGCCGCTTCAACGTGTTGAACACACGATTCATCGTCTTGGCCAACGTAGTCGCAGACACACCCATCGCCACCCCCACCTCATCAACCACCAGCAGGTACCGGCCGTCATCAGGGATGTCATGCCACCGCAACTCCATCTGCCACCGCCGATCCGTCCCATCGACAGCATGCACATTCAGGTTTATCTGACCGCACAGGGCGGGCATCATATGCCGAAACGCTGCGGCCGCAGTCGACTTCGGGGCGGTGGCCGCAACCACAGCAAGCTTGGCGTCACCCAATGACTCCTGGTCGAACTCGACCGCCGAATCGGTGGGCAACCGACCAGGCCCGGCTAAACCCGGGATCAGCGCAGCCACCCCACGCGTCCATGAGGCGACGTCGGTTCGTGTCACCCGCACATCACCCCCAGCACCCACCTCTGGGCCGGGGAGTTGCTGGGCGATGAACGCATCATCGTCTCCCGCCCAATAAGCATGTACGCGAACGTAATGCGACGGATCCTTGATGTCTTTGCTGACATCACAGCCACTGATGTCGATCTGGTAGATCGGTTTGGCCAGAGCGACCAATGCCGCCTTCTTCGCCGGGGTGAGTGCGGCGCGGAACTCCTCACGCACCCGCGACTCGATCAGCCGGAAAGCATCGTCGTCTGCAGCGGCGGTCTTGACACCCCAGACGAACGAGGCCGGGTACCTGGTGTGTCCCACCTCGGCCAGGCCGAGACGGAACTCGTGAGTGCTCATCACCCATGCGGAGTCCACTGACATCACTCGACCCGCCTACTACGCACTGGAACGGGGAACGCGTCGTCGACGGCAGTACTCGCCGCCCGCTGAGCGGCCGCCGCGACCTGAGGAAGCAAGGCGGGCGCCTGCACCGCGATCTGCTGGGCGTTCGAGGCGGCCGCATCATTCAGTACTACGCGCGGGGCGATGACACCGACGGCGAGCGCATCGAGTTCAGCTGCCGAACGTGCAGTGAGAGCGACTACCGCAACAAGCTGGTCGTCCACTCGTGCCACGTCTTGCCCAGCGCCCACGGCCGCGCCGCCATCCACCGCTGACACTGCCACCGACAACACCGGTGTGCCCCACAGCCCCGTCGCCACCGACTCCAACCGCGACGCGACTTCCGGCGGAGCAGTCGCCGCGGTCTGTGCGCGGCGCGCATAGCCGTTTACGACGCACTCGTGCCCCGGCACCAGCGCCGCACCAACCGACAGATCGTCGACGTGGACGGTGCAGGACTGAACCGCATCTACGACGCGCCGACAGGGTTCGCGGGGACCAGCTACCAGCCCCGGTTGCCACACCACGTCACCACTCCCTTCTCCCACACCGTTAAGACGGGCCTGCGGACCGATCGGTTCCATCGAACCACCCGCTGGGCATCGGGGCACGAGTCTATCGACATCGCACGTCTGTGCGACAGATGAGGAGCTCTCCTGATCGTGCCTACGCTAATGAGTTGTGACCCGGTAGCTGTGCGACGTCGCCGGTTGTCGTAGTGCCAACCACCTTCGGCGCCTTCCCCTGCACTTTCGCAACGCCGCGGACATCGCAGCCAAATCGCCGCACGTACTTGACGCAAAGGCGATATCAGATAAGGCGCTATCGCCACCGCCAGAAATAGTGGCCTGTGTTGTTCTCACCTTTCAGTCTTCCTTCGCATCTGAGACGGTTTTATCGACAAATATTCTGCTACGATCTTTGCATATGCAAGGGCGCGGTCGCACTCGTTTTCCGAGCTATCAAAGCTCGCATTGTAGTTCGTTTCTGCGACTCCATAGAAAGTCCCCCAAGCTACGACGCACTCTCGACTGTCGCCTCCAGATGTACTCTTCATCATGAACGCCTTATTATTTCTCGGTAACATAATCCCTTCTCGAATCACCTTGTAGGCAGGATTATCTTTGTAGTCGTATTCGGGGACGGTAAAGATGGCAGCCGCGGCGCCCCAGCCCTCGATACCATCTGGCTGGAATCGGCATGACTGAATGTATTCGCCATCAAGATTCAAAACAATCTTTTTCGCACCGAGCGCCTCCAAAGGCTTCTTTGGCAGGAAGGGACACACCTGCGGTAAGTGCCCAACATACGGACTCTGGTTTTCCGGAATAGTCGTGACGACACCCGACATGTCCTTGTTGGAGTTCAGGTCCCGGATGGAGTCTTTCAGCACATCCGCGGGCACCGACACCGACACGACCTTCGCTGCATCGGAGTTCGGTAATCCACTGGTCCCCGACGAACATCCCGCCACCACCAGCACGGACACCATCACACCGCATCCGAGTACTCGCTTCACACTCATCACCCCTTGGCTCCGCGCAACCGCCACACGCCAGCGCCGCTTCTCTAATAGAAATCTCCCTCGCGCCTCGAACCGGTCGGGCGCAGCGACCGCTTACTGGGGAATCTCTTGAAGGCACATTGGCGCATATCGAGCTGCCCGACAAAGTGAATCGACCACCGCCGGAATCCTGCTACCGGATGTGACGCCGCCCGTCTGTGTCGACACGGCGAGTGCCTGTCCCTGCATCGGCAGGATATCTGTAGCGTGCTTCCGCCCGGCGAGATCGCTGAGAATATCTGAAGCGACCGCGACGTCAAAGGTCATACCAGCGCCGCCGGGTCTAGCGATAGTGGCAAGGGTGGACTGGGGTGCCGTCATGACTTACCTCTTCTCATCTGAGCAGGTTCCCTAGGCAGCGCTGGCTCGACTATCTTGGCATATTCCAAAGCGCGAGCGCATTCATCTTCAGAACTGTCCGAGGCTCGGTTATACGATACTTCGGCGACGCCATAAAATGTTCCCCACGCGACCACACATTCTCGGCTATCGGCAAGTACTTTGTTGCGGAGGTACACCCCGGGTTTGCCTGTAGGCAGGGTAAGAGGCCCCCCCACAATACCGTAGCTATCACCATTGACAAACTGGTAATACGGGACGGTGTAAATCGCGGCGGCGGCGATCCAACCTTCGATTCCCTCAGGCTGAAATCGACAAGACTGAATATACTCCCCATCGAGGTTCAGGAGTATTTTTTCAGCACCCAAGGCCTCAATCGGTTTCTTTGGCAGAAACGGACACACCTGCGGCAGGTTCCCCACATACGGACTCTGATTCTCAGGAATAGTCGTCACCACACCCGACATGTCCTTGGTGGAGTTCAGGTCCCGTATCGAGTCTTTCGGCACATCCGCGGGCACCGACACCGACACCACCTTCGCTGCATCGGAGTTCGGTGATCCACTAGTCCCCGACGAACATTCCGCCACCACCAGCACCGACACCACCGCAACCACACCACACCCGAGAATCCGCTTCACACCCATCACCCCTGGCTCCCCGCAGCCGCCGCATCGCGACGCCACTTCAACGTGTTGAACACACGATTCATCGTCTTGGCCAACGTAGTCGCAGACACACCCATCGCCACCCCCACCTCATCAACCACCAACAGGTACCGGCCGTCATCAGGGATGTCATGCCACCGCAACTCCATCAGCCATGCGAACGAATCCAGGCGCCAATTCTGTTATTCTCCCAGAACTGATTCAGGATCGGCTTGCGATCCTGAATCGCGCCGACAGCAGCCTTGCTAAGAACATGATGGTTCTCAGACTCCTGAGCAAGAAGATTCTTGGCCGCGTTTTGGATTGCGAGCGATACCTGGCGACAGATCTCGGAGAGATTTTTCAACGCCACGCGCGCCGCATCGCCTAATGCCGTAAGCGAAGCTTGGATCATATTTCCCGAAGTGAAGTCGCCAGTATGGGCTGAGCGCACGAGCTCCTGGGCAAAGAAGAGGAGTTTGTCGACGGTCTCTTGCAGCCCAGTGAGGTCGTTCAAGATGTCCGAGGCGACCGCTGGGTCAAAAGTCATGCCTGCACCACCGGGACCGGCGATGGCCCCGATTCCATTGAACGGACCAGACATTAGCTGCTCCTTCTCATTTGGGTTGGACGCGTCGGTAGCGCGGGTTCCACCACCTTCGCGTAGGCAAGCGCCTTCTCGCATTCGTTTTCGGTGCTATCAGCACTCCTGTTATAGGAGACCTCCGACGTGCCATAGAAGGTTCCCCAGGCGACAACACACTCTCGACTATCGGCATCCGAACGGGGACGCAACATAATTCCGAGCTTTCCACGCGGAGGTGGAATACCCTCACGAATTGTCGTATAATTGGCGCCAGCCCTGTACTGAAACAAAGGCTGCGTATAGCTAGCTGCGCCACCGACCCAACCCTCATTGCTTTCGGGCTGAAACGCACACGACTGAATGTACTCGCCATCTAACCCTAACGTAATCTTCTTTGCACCCAGCGCTTCCAGAGGCTTCTTCGGTAGAAAGGGACATATCTGTGGCAGGTTCCCCACATACGGACTCTGATTCTCAGGAATAGTCGTCACCACACCCGACATGTCCTTCGTGGAATTTAAATCTCGGATGGAATCCTTCGGCACATCCGCGGGCACCGACACCGACACCACCTTCGCTGCATCGGAGTTCGGTGATCCGCTGGTCCCCGACGAGCAGCCAGCCACCACCAGCACCGACACCACCGCGACCACACCACACCCGAATATCGGCTTCACATCCATCACCCTTGGCTCCCCGCAGCCGCCGCATCACGACGCCGCTTCAACGTGTTGAACACACGATTCATCGTCTTGGCCAACGTAGCCCCCGACACACCCACCGCAACTCCATCTGCCACCGCCGATCCGTCCCATCGACAGCATGCACATTCAAGTCGCAGCCGCTGATGCCGATCCGGTGGCCTGGGGAGCCAACGCGTCGGTGCCGCCTCCACCGCCAGCCGAGACGCACATCGTCAGCGGTGGGGCTACTCCAACCGCCGTCTGTGCGCGCCATGCGCCGCCCCCACGCCTGCGCGACGCGAGCAGAATTGTGACCCGGTAGCTGTGCGATAACGGCACGATGTCGAATTGTGCGATGGTGGCAGCGGTATACGAGATTGCGATCTGTCGGTATCTCGGGAAATTCGTTCGACCGCAACCGAATTGGGTTCCGGGGATACCCAACCGCAGGTGTGCTGATGCATGGTTGGCAGTGGTGAAGAATGGTCCGATATACCGCTTATGTGTGCTGCGCCGGTAAAGTCTCTTTGATGGACCGAGCGTTGTCGAAAGAATTGACTGGTGCTAATTTCTTCGAGACCGACCACGGAACATGGCAACGGCCGAATCGGTTTTCATAAGACACTCACGTGTAGGAGAATCCCTTGATCTGGACCACGAAAATCAAGCGCTTGACAGCAGGTCTTCTCGTTTCCGGCGCGGCGCTGACCAGCTTCATCGCCGGAGCCAGCCCCGCCGCAGCCGCAACCGGACCCGACGGCGCCCCCCAGGTGGGCGTGATCAGCTTCGACCCTGCCACCAGCGGAAACCAGCCCCCGGGCGACGCCTCGTACCAGATGGCTCTCTTCGCCAACTGCTCAGCGTGGTTCAACAAGAACTTCGGGATCAGCGGCGGCGATCTCAACCAGTGCCTGTCGGCAAACGCCTCACCGGTCAACTGGAAGTTGACCTACGACCCGCAACCGGCGAACGTCACCTTCGCCTTCTACCACTCCGGCAGCAATTTCACCGGTTGCCCCGGCACACCCCGCCGCTACGTCAAGTGCTTCAAGGCGTCCCTCAGCGGACAGGCGTACTGGTTCAGCATCTACGGCGATGACGACTCATATTCGCGGTACGGCATCAATTGGGCTGAAGCCGCCTGACAACACACATCATCGTCGACAACCCGCTCGGGTGAACACCGAGCGGGTTGTTGCTATTCGGCCCGAGTAATACGCCTCACCGCCCAGCACATCACCACTGCCAGAGCATTCCCTACGCTGACCCCATGTCCGACACCCTGGTGCGTATCGGTCCGACCTTGGCTGTGATCACCGTGGTGTTGGCGATCATCGCCACCGCCGTCGCATGGCTCGGTGGCACCGGGCACGCCGCCGCCATCATTCGGGCCGTGCTTCGGGCGACGGTGCAACTGGCCCTCCTTGCCCTCATCCTCGGGGTGGTGGTGCGCAACCTGTGGCTGGCCGCACCTTCAGTGGCTGTCATGGCCGCTGTCGCCGCCTTCACCGCCGCGCGCCGCCTCCGTTCCACGGACCCGCGGGGAAGCGCGCCACGACCACCCTCGTTCTCGATGATCCTGCGGTGCCTGCTGTCGGTCGCCGTGTTCCCGGTCACGCTGCTGACCGTGATGATCGGCCTGCGCGTCATCCCCGCCACCGGCCTGGCCATCATCCCCACCGCAGGCATCCTGATCGGCGCCTGCATGAACACCACATCGGTGTGCGGTCGCCGCGCCCACGACGAACTGCACACTCGCCACGGCGAGACCGAGGCCGCGCTGGCGTTGGGGTTCAGCCCCTACTGGGCGCGCCTGGAGGTGTGCCGAACCGCCGCCGCCACCGCACTGATCCCCGCCCTGGACCAGACCCGCACCGTCGGGCTGGTGACCATTCCCGGTGCTTTCGTCGGCATGGTGCTCGGTGGCGCATCGGCCCAGAACGCGGCAATCACACAGCTGTTCGTGTTGGTTGCCATCCTGGCCGGCAGCTCCATTGCACTGGTGTCCACCACCGACATGGTGGCGCGTGACAAACTGTGACCTCCAACGCCTGCGATAACAGAGCGACATCAGATCGGGCGATCATCACAGCAACGGCTCGCACCCGATTATGTTGGTTGGCAACTTCTTTCGTTTCCAATCGCTTCGCGCACGGGGGTGGCGACCATGACGGCGACCGTCGGATCATTGCAGGACACCGGTGAGGACTTCCCGTGGCATTCCGTGCGGGGATCCATCCGCGCACGCGGGTTCTCCACCTCGATGCGTTGGGCGGTGCCGGCCGTGGCCACCGGCTTCGGGGTCCGGTCCGCGGCCGCGGCCAACGCCCCGTCGCCCGCACTGATCCGGGCGGTCCGACCGGTCCTCAACCAGACCATCACGCGGCTGAGCCCCGTGCCCCGCGGAACGGTGACCACCACCGTGCGCGACGCCACCGGGATACGCGGCGAGTGGGTGCACGGTCCAGACGTGTTGCCCGGCGCGCGGATCATCTACTACCTGCACGGCAGCGGCTACGTGGTGTGCACGCCGCGCACCCACAGAGGTGTGGTGGCTCGGCTGTCGGCTCTCACCGGGCTGCCCGCCTTCACCCTCGACTACCGCAAGGGCCCCGAGCACCGGTTTCCCACCGCCGGTGACGACGCGATCGCCGGCTACCACTGGCTGCTCGACCGCGGCTTCACCGCCGAACAGATCGTGGTCGCGGGCGATTCCGCAGGCGGGCACATGACGCTGGATCTGTTGGCGCACAACCACGCTCACGGCACACCCCAACCGGGGGCCATCGTCATGTTCTCACCGCTGTCCGATCCCACATTCGGGCTGTCACTGGCCCGCCAAGCCGGCGGACACCGCGACCCCATCCTCGACGCACGACTCGGCGAACACGTGTTGCGGATGTACCTCGGCGACACCCCCG
Organism: Williamsia sp. CHRR-6; assembly: GCF_018474015.1. Taxonomy (GTDB): domain Bacteria; phylum Actinomycetota; class Actinomycetes; order Mycobacteriales; family Mycobacteriaceae; genus Williamsia_A. The sequence goes on from NZ_JAHCSG010000004.1 coordinate 307,984, forward strand.
CCGACCACCCACGCATGACAATCCAACTGCCCCAGGGTATCTCGTTGCCGCCCACCCTCATCCAGGTGGGAGGCCAGGAGGTGATGGCCGACGACGCCCGCGACATCCACGCCCGGATGATCACCGCAGGCGCGTCCTGCGAACTACAGGTGTGGCCGGACCAGAATCATGTCTTCCAACTGTTCCCGCTCATCTCCCCCGACGCCAACCGCGCGGTGCGCGCGGCCGCCCGCTTCATCGACCGACACATCTGAGTTCTCTCGGCCACGATCAGGACGTCATCCAGTCCAGGAGCCGGCCGACGATCACCTCGCTGCGCTCCTCCTGCATGAAATGGCTGCACCCGTCGAGAATGATCGGCTCATCTAGCGCGGGGATCAAGGCCGTGAGGGCCTCGCCTGACTCGGGGTACGGGAAGACCGGGTCCTTGACGGAGAAGAAGGCGATGGTCGGCTTGGTCCACACCGACATCAGGTCGCGAATCCGGGCCAGCGCTGCGGCCTCAGGGGAATCCGGGTCCGACGGCAGCAGCTGCGCAAACTGCACCGCCCCCGCTTTCGACATGGCGGTGGGGAAGGGCGCCTCATACCCTGCCTGCACCGCCGGTGGGACCTCGAGGTACGTCCCACCACCGATGATGCTGCCGATCGGCAAATCCGGATGGCGCACGGCGTAGGCCTGATAGGCCGTGATACCCGGCGGCAGCGGCGGGATGAGGATGTTGGTGCTCATCAACACCAGCCGCTGCACCCGGTCGACGTGATCGCCGGCCCACTCCATCCCCATGATCCCACCCCAGTCGTGGCCGACGATCGTCGCGCCGGAGACGCCGAGGTGATCCATCAGATGCGCCAGCACCGCCGAGTGCAACGCGTAGGTGTAGGCCGACCGATCGGTGGGCTTGTCCGACCGCCCGAACCCCACGTGGTCGTGGGCGATCACGCGGTACCCCGCATCGACCAGCGGCCCGATGAAGTGCCGGAACAGGTAGCCCCAGGTGGGGTCGCCGTGCAGCATGACCACCGGCGGAGCGCTCGGGTCGCCCTCGTCGATGTAGTGCACCCGCAGACCCTGGTAGTCGAAATAGTTCGGGGCGAAGTCCCAGCCGACCAGGTCGACAAAACGGTCATCGGGGGTGCGGTAGACGTCCACGGGCACGAATCCTTTTCAGGGCTTTGAGCGAATCGGCAGGGAGCCAGAACGCCTAGGTTATCGATAACCCTACCGTCGCCCTCAGCCCTGCAGCCACCGCAAGATCTCGTCGGCGATCAGCTCGCCGCGATCTTCCTGCAGGAAATGCGCGGCACCAGCGATGGTGACCTGCTCACCTGCGGTGGGGATGAGGTCGGTGAACACCTGCCCGGACTTCGGATGTGGGAACACCGGATCGGAATCGGAGAACGCCAGCAGTACCGGCTTGTCCCACCGCGACAACGCGTCGGAGACCTGGGTCAGCACCTGCGCACCCACCGATTGCGCCGAGATGGGCACGATCAACGGGAACTGGGCCGCGCCAGCCTTCGATTCGGGCGTGGGAAACGGCGCGTCGTAAGCGGCCACCACCTCTGGCGCCAGGTCGGTGACTGTGCCTCCCGAGATGATGCGTCCGATCTCCATGTCGGGGTTGGCCTCGGCGAACGCCCGCCACGCCAGGAAGCCCTTGCTCACCCGACCGGTGAACAACCCGGTGTTCATGATGACCAGCCTCTGTACCCGTTCGGGATTGTCGGTGGCCCAACGCAATCCGATCGGGCCACCCCAGTCCTGGACCACCACGGTGGCTCGGGCCACGCCCAGCTGATCCAGGACGTCGGCGGTGATGGCGCTGTGCCGATCGAAGGTGTACCACTGCCGGTCGGTCGGCTTGTCCGATCGACCGAACCCGGCGTAGTCGAACGCGACCACCCGATGTCCGGCGGCCGCCAACGGGCCGATCATCTTGCGGTACAGGTAACTCCAGGTCGGTTCGCCGTGGAACAGCACGATCGGATCACCCGAGCCGACGTCGACATAGTGGATACGCAGCCCGTGCGATTCGAGGTAGCGGGGCTCGTGATCCCACCCCGGCAGGTCGACGAACCGATCGTCGGGTGTGCGATACACCTCGACCACATCGTCGCCGCTCATTCGACGTTCACGCCGTAATCGAGTGCGATACCGCGCAATCCGCTGGCGTAGCCCTGGCCGATGGCACGAAACTTCCACTCGCTGCCACGCCGGTACACCTCGCCGAACACCATCGCGGTCTCGGTGGACGCGTCCTCGGACAGGTCGTAGCGCGCCAGCTCCCGATCATCGGCACGATCGACCACGCGGATGAACGCGTTGTAGACCTGACCGAAGTTCTGTCGCAGGTTCTCTGCGTCATGGATGGTCACCGGGAACACCACCGTCTCCACGGCCGGGTCCAGCGCAGCGAGGTCGATGGTGATCACCTCGTCGTCGCCGTCGCCCTCCCCGGTCCGGTTGTCGCCGGCGTGCTCGATGGCACCGTCGGGCGACTGGAGGTTGTTGTAGAAGATGAAGTGTCGGTCCGAGAGCACCTTTCGGTTGGAACCGACTGCCAACGCGCTGGCGTCGAGGTCGTACCCGGCGCCATCGGTACCGCGCACATCCCAGCCCAGGCCGACGCTGATCGAGCGCAGGTTCGGTGCTTCCTTGCTCAACGAGACGTTGCCGCCCTTGGCCAAACTCACCGACATCGACTACCTCCTGCACGTCTGCGATCACCTGGGTTCCAGCGTAGTGGCAGCACCGCACTCATCAGGCTGATTGCTGATCGCCGCCCAACAGTCCCCGCTTGAGTGCCCGGTCGATGGCCTGGGCTTCGGCAGCGGGGTTCCACCGCGGTTCGAGCATGAAGCAGCAGTCGGCCTCCGTCAGGTTAAGGCCGAATCCACCCGCCTCGAGGCTGATGAGGAACACATCGGTGGAACCGGCGGTGAATGTGGCCACAGATCAAGGAAAAACCACAGTTTTGTGACCCACCAGGAACACTCGGTCCTCGGCGTAGGCCCGGACCGCGCGAGCCAACACCAGACGCTCGGTGTCCTGACCGAGTTCCACCAGCTGCTCGGCGGTGTGGGTGTGGCTGACCCGAGCCACGTCTTGTTCGATGATCGGCCCCTCGTCGAGGTCTGCGGTGACGAAATGTGCTGTGGCGCCTATCAACTTGACCCCACGCTCATGGGCCTGGTGGTACGGACGGGCACCTTTGAAGCCGGGCAGAAACGAGTGGTGGATGTTGATGGCCCGTCCCGACAACTGTGCACACAACCGATCAGACAGGATCTGCATGTATCTCGCCAGCACCACCAGGTCCACTGCGTGGCTGTCCACCAGCTCCAGGATCTGTTGTTCCTGAGCGGCTTTGGTGTCTTTGGTGACCGGCAGATGGTGGAACTCGATGCCGTCGCCCTCGGCCAGCGGCCTGGCGTCGGGATGGTTGGAGACGATGGCGCAGATGTCGATGGGCAGCATCCCGCCACGCCATCGGTACAGCAGGTCGACCAGGCAGTGGTCGTGGCGCGAGACCAGGATGAGCACCCGCGGCCGACGCTGCAGTGGCCGCACCCGCAGCCGCGCGCCGGGGTCGGCGGCGCCGGGCCGCAACGCGCCGGCCACCGCCGCATGCACCGCCACCGACTCCACGTCAGGGGTGGACACCACCGTCCGCATGCAGAAGGTGCCGGTGTCGTGGTCGGTGAACTGAGCGTTCTCCACCACGTTGGCGCCCACCTGCAACAGGCCGGCGGTGACCGCGTGGACGATGCCGGGTCGGTCCTGACAGGTCAGGGTCACCACGTGCTGGGTGCTCACGACAGGGGAATGGTGGGCAGTACCGGGGGTTCTGCCCGCAGTCGGGTGAGAACGTCGCGCAGCAGCGCCTGGGCCTGCTCGGCGGTGGCCTGATCCGAGGGCACGTCGACGGCGTCGCCGTTGCGACGCTCGCCGACCAGCTCGACCACGGTGGTGGCCATGCGTGCGGTGGCCCGGCAGAACAGATCGTCGGGGTCACGTCCCAGCCGCTCGGCGATGGCCTGCTCGAGCAGTACCCGCTCGTTCGCGAACGCCTCGTAGATGCGTGCCGCCAGCGACGGCGTCGAGGAGACGATGTCGAAGATGGCGGCGAACCGGCCCGCATCGGCGCGGGGGGTGGTCATCAACGCGTTCACCGCGTGCCCCAGCGCCACGTCGATCGGCTCGTCGGCCGGGCGGGCGCGCATCTCGGTGGCCATCTGTCCGTTGAGCTCCAGCGGTGAGGTGATCAGCAGGTCTTTGCTGGGAAAATACCGGTACAACGTGGTGGTGCCGATCCCGGCAGCCGAGGCGATCTCTTCCATGGTGGTGGCGGGATAACCCTGCTCGGCGAACAGCGTGAACGCCGTGGACAGAATCAGTTCACGCGTCGCAGCTGCCTGCATCTCCCGAAGACCCATGTGGCCGAAGATAGCGAACGCCGACTACTGACTCGGTAGTGACTACCATCACGGGAAGAAAACTGGTAGTCACTACCGAGTCGGTTTACGCTCCACCAATGGCATGGAACCTCTTTCGACTGGGCCGGTGGTCCTTCCGGCATCGGCGCATCGTGTTGGCCGTCTGGATCGGGCTGCTGGTCGTCGGTGGCATCGGCGCATCGACCCTCGACACCAAGACCAGCGACTCGTTCACCATCCCGGGTCTCGAGTCGACCAAGGCCTTCGATCTCATCTCCGAGCGCAACGGCGGCGCCAACGCCAACACCGCCACCGCGCGCGTGCTCTTCGAGGCGCCCGAGGGCACCACGCTGACCTCCGAGGCGAACCGCAAGGTGGTCGCCGATGCCCTGGCTGCGGCCAAGACCCCCGACGTCCGATCCATCTCCGACCCCTACGCAGCCGGCTCCATCGCGCCCTCGGGCCGGGCCGCCTACGCCACGGTCACCTACTCCCAGAGCGTGATCGACCTGCCCGCCACGAACAAGAAGGCCTTGGAGAAGGCCAAGTCCGTGGCCAAACAGTCCGGGGTCAGGGTTGCCCTAGGCGGCGACGCGGCACGTGACAGAGGAGAACCACCCACCGGTGAGTTGATCGGCGTCGGTGTGGCCATCGTGGTGTTGGCCATCACGTTCGGCTCGCTGGTGGCCGCCGGGATGCCGTTGCTGACCGCCCTGCTGGGTGTGGGGCTGGGGATCTTGGCCATCACGGTCCTCGGTGCATTCACCGAATTGAGCTCCACCACATCCTCTTTGGGCAGCATGCTGGGCCTGGCCGTGGGTATCGACTACGCGTTGTTCATCATGTCGCGCTACCACAACGAGGTGGGCAAGGGACGCTCGTTCGAAGAAGCGGCCGGCCGCGCGGTCGGAACTGCTGGTGGCGCAGTGATTTTCGCCGGGCTCACCGTCATCATCGCGTTGGCGGGCTTGTCCATCACCGGCATCGGGTTCCTGGTGCAGATGGGCCTCGGCGGTGCCTTCATGGTGGCCGTGGCGGTGCTGGTGGCCCTCACCCTGCTGCCTGCCATCCTCGGGTTCGCAGGCAAGAAGGCCGCTCGGGGTCGGATCCACGTGGAAACCGACGACCCCGACAGCGAACAGCGCACCAACGGTCGGCGCTGGATCGAGGGCATCAGCCGATTCCGTTGGCCCGCACTGGTGGTCGGCCTGCTCGCCGCGGCCGTGGTGTCGCTGCCGATCGCCTCGATGCAGTTGGCGTTGCCCGACGACGGCAGCGCACCCGCGGGCACCGACAACCGGGTCGCGTTCGACGTGATCGCCGAGAACTTCGGTCCCGGCGCCAACGGTCCGCTGGTGGTGGTGGTCGACACGGCCAAGGCGGCCAACCCCGTTCAGGCGGTGAACCAGGTGGTGGCCGAACTGGGCACCATCAAGACCGATGTCGCGTCGGTGGGTGCACCGCCCGCGCAGACCCTGCAGGCACAGCTGGCGAAAACCAACCTCGCCACCATCCAGGTCATCCCCAAGAGCGGACCGTCGGACAAAGCCACCAAGGCACTGGTGGCGACCATCCGATCGTCGCTGCGAGATCTGCCTGGTCAGTCCGGGGCCCGCGCGCTGGTCACCGGCAGCACCGCAGTGGGCGTCGACATCTCCGACAAGTTGTCCGGAGTGTTCCCGTTGTATCTGGCCGTGGTGGTGGGCCTGGCGTTCATCCTGCTGATCCTGGTGTTCCGCTCCATCCTGGTGCCGCTGAAGGCGGCCCTGGGGTTCCTGCTCTCGATCGGCATGTCGCTGGGCGCCACCGTCGCGGTGTTCCAGTGGGGCTGGCTGGCCAGCCTCATCGGCGTGGACACCACCAGCCCGGTGATGTTCCTGCTGCCGCTGCTGCTGACCGGCATCCTGTTCGGCCTGGCCATGGACTACGAGGTGTTCCTGGTCAGCCGGATGCGGGAGGCCTACGTGCACGGCGACCCCGCCAAGCACGCGGTGATCGTCGGATTCCAGCACAGCGCGCGGGTGGTGGTGGCCGCGGCGATCATCATGCTCGGGGTGTTCGCTGGGTTCGCCCTCACCGACCAGGTCATCATCAAGACCATCGGTTTCGCACTGGCCGTGGGCATCCTGGCCGACGCTTTCCTGGTGCGGATGACCATCGTGCCCGCAGTGATGCTGATCGTCGGCGACCGCATGTGGTGGCTACCGAGGTCCCTGGACAAGGTGCTGCCCAACCTCGACATCGAAGGCGAGACCCTCGATGCTCAGCTCGCAGCGGCCGGGCGGTCCGACGAGGACCAGGTGCTGGTCGGTTCAGCGACCGACCAGCACTGACCGGGGCGCTGGGTCAGCGGAATCGTTCCCTCAGGACTCGTCCGCGTCGTACCGGGCGCTCGTGCCGCGACCCAGCGCTGCGGCCTGCTCATCCATCGCGGGCACCAGCCGCGGGACGTGGCCGATGGTGGACCGTTCGCCCACCCGTGAGGTGACGATCGGTTTGGCCCAGCCCAGGAACCGCACCCATCCGGGCACGTACACCCGCCGCTTGCGGTTGGCCAAACCGTCGACGAACGCGGCGGCGCACTTGTCCACGGTGGTGGTCTTGTTCAGCGGCCACGGCAGAAGTGTCAGCATCTCGGCGAACGCTCCGAGGTCGTCCTTGGCGTCACGCACCATGGGGGTGTCGACCCACGACATGTGGGCGCTGCCGACCCCCACCCCGAGATAGTCGACCTCCAGGCGCAGACCGCTGGCCAGTTGCTCGACACCTGCTTTGGTGGCGGCGTACGGCGACAGCCCCGGGGCCGGCGAGAACGCGGCGAGTGAAGCCACCAGCAGCACATAGCCTTTGGACTCGATCAGCGCGGGCAGCGCGGCGCGCACGGTGTGGAACACCCCGACGAGGTTGATGTCGACGATGCGCTGGAACATGACGGGGTCGATGTTGCGGATGGAGCCGTAGGTTCCGATGCCCGCGTTGGCCAGCACCGCGTCGATGCGTCCGAACGCCTCGACCCCCCGACGCACGGCGGCCTGCATCGACGACAGATCGCGCACGTCGGCGACGGCACTCACCGCACTGGGTCCCAGCTCGGCGACCACCTCGGCCAGAGGTCCGGCATCGACGTCGACCAGCACCACCTTGGCGCCCCGCTTCACAAGCAGACGCGCTGTCTCACAACCGATTCCGCGTGCACCCCCGGTGATGAACACTACTTTGCCGTTCACGCTGGGCACGATGATCGATCCTCTCCTCGGGCGGGCCGCTACGAGGTGGACTCAACCAAACAGGTTCTTGGCGCGCAACACCAGCTCATACACACCCCAGGAGAACGGAACCAGGACCCACGTCCAGGCCACCACCAGCAGCACCACACGGGATACGGGTGTCGCAGCGGCAGGCGTCGGCTCGGTCATCGGAGGGCCCCTTCGGCGGAGACGGATGTGACGGGTTGGTGGTGGCGCGCGGCCACCGGGCGGATCAGTTCGTTGGCGACGAATCCGATGGCCAGCAGACAGATCATCGTGACGAACGCCGGTACGTATCTCGACGTGCCCGGATCGCCGGCGTCGGCGATGGCGTTGACGATCAGCGGACCCAGCACCCCCGCCACCGACCACGCGGTGAGCAGCCGCCCGTGGATGGCGCCGACCTGATAGGTGCCGAACAGATCACGCAGATAGGCTGGGACAGTGGCGAATCCGGCGCCGTAGAAGGACAGGATGACCATCGCCGCCACCAGGAACAGCAGCTTGTTGGTGTTGGTGAACACCGACAGGTACAGGTAGAGCAGCGCGCCCACCCCGAGGTACATGCGGTAGACGTTGCGGCGGCCCACCAGGTCTGACACCGAGGACCACACGAACCGGCCCAACATGTTGGTCGCCGACAGGAAGGCCACGAAACCGACTGCGGCGGTGGCCACCGACTTCGGGTCAGTGGGGTCGGGAAAGAAGTCGGTGTAGATGCCTGAGGCCCGTTCGAGGATGCCGATGCCTGCGGTCACGTTGACCAACAGCACCACCCACAGCAGCCAGAACTGCGGCGTCTTGACCGCGTTGGCCGCCGACACCGCGATGCTCGCCTGCGCGCCGGGGGCCGCGACGGGTGGTGTCCACCCCCGTGGTGTCCACCCGTCGGCGGGTACCCGGATGAGCACCACGCCCAGGGCCATGAACACCGCGTACCCCAGCCCCAGGGTGAGGAAGGTCTTGGCGATGGCGGCATCGGAGACGCCACCGAAGTGGTCGAACAGTTGGGTGGTCAGCGGCGAGGCGATCAGCGCGCCGCCGCCGAACCCCATGATGGCGATACCGGTGGCCATGCCTGGACGGTCGGGGAACCACTTGATCAGCGTGGAGACCGGCGAGATGTAGCCCAAGCCCAGGCCGATTCCGCCGACCAGCCCGTAGCCGAGGATGACCAGCCAGAACTGGTCGAGCGCCATGCCTGCGGCGGAGATCAGCAGACCCGAACAGAAGAACGTCAGCGACATGGCCATCGCCCAGCGGGGTCCGCGGCGCTCCACCTGGGTGCCCAGCAGCGCAGCCGATAGCCCCAGCATCACGATGGCCAGCTGGAACGGCAGTGCAGTCATGGTGCCCGAGAGCCCCATGGACGCCGGCGAGGAGATGGCGGCCTTGAACACGCTCCACGCGTAGGCCTGACCGATGGCGAGGTGGATGGCCAGCGCGGCGGGCGGGATCAGCCAGCGGGACCAGTCCGGTGGCGCGACGATGCGGGAACGGTCGAGAAGGGGTACGGACATGTAGGCCAGTGCAACACGAACCCGATTGGGGCCGTGGCGGATTGACGCAGCCGGAGGCGGTCAAAGCGGACTAACCGCTCGAATCGGTCGGGCTAGGAGCGGGGGATGCGGGAGGTGAGGTGGTCAAACGCCGGCGGTGGACACAGGACCTCCGGCATGACGATCCCCATCGCCGACGTCTGGTAGGCCAAGGTCACCACACCCCGACCACGATGTGGCTGCCGAAAGGCCTCGTACCCGACGACCGCGGTGGACATGGGTGTGACGACGGCGATGGAGTAGGCATCAAAACCCAACCCCCACACTGCGCCCGGGGCCGTGATGGAGTCCAGCGACCGTCGTATCCGCTGGTAGGTGGAGAACGGGAGCACCACCAGCAGGAGCACGAGAAACACGACCGTGTACGTGGTCGCGCGGTCGTGGGGTGTGAAGACCGCTAGCATCACGGCGATCGCGATGATGGTGATGTACGTCCGGATGGTGCTGCGGTTGGTCAGTGCGTTGAGGGTGGCTGCGCGCGCCAGTTGAGCTGTGTCGCCGGGCTGGGCGGTCCATACGTGCTGCAGAGGCGGCAAAGCCCGCACCAGCGGTTGCTGATGCGGGTAGCCGGACGGTTGTGAGGGGTGCACCCGCACAACATAGCCAAGGTGAGTCAGGCGAGGGCGGCAACGCTGGTGCGGGTGCCGTGCAGTGCCGCGGCGCGCCCAGCGAGGATGGCTGCACGGCCCAGCACCATCGACAGCGCCCAGATGACGAAGAACGGGGCGATGACTGCGGGGGAAAGCTGCAGCGACATCAGGTGCTCACCGAACCACTGCCGGAAGGCGGTGATATCGGTGGTGGCCCAGACGAATCCGATCCGGGCGGCGACGGCCACCGCCCACACCGCGACGAAGCCCAGCCCGCAGCGGGTCATGATCGATCCGGTCTCGCGGTCGGTGAACATGCGGGTGGTGGCCGCGGCGATGAGGGCGAACACCAGACCCAGTCCCAACGCCACGCCGTAGACCATCATCGAGTTGTGGTCGGTGGGGGCAGTTTTCAGGTAAGCCATGCCGAAGACCCCGGCCAAGGCGATCGGCAGCACGATGTTGCGGCGACCGTAGCTGCGGGTGCCGTACTGGGTGGCCATCATGACTGCGAAGATTCCGCCGCTGATCTGGACTGCGCTGGAGAGATCCGACATCGCTGACTCCTTGGTGTGTTCGGTTTCGGTCTGTTCCTGCCCGGGGCAGTGCGCCCGGCATGGCAATGAGATTGCTCGGATTCGGACGCGGTCGGATCGGCCCAGCGGTGGAGACCCGGGTGGAGCTTGGCTCTCCACCCGTGGGTGGAGGGCCCCACCCGGCCGGCGATGGCAGGCTGATGCCCATGTCCACTCGCCGCCGTGTGATGCAGGAAGCGTTCGCGATCGTCATCGTGATGACCGTCGTGTGGGCGTGGCTGTCGGTGACCCCGATCGGGACGCGCGGCCGAGGACTGGTCGGACTGATCCTGCTGGTGGCGGGCACCGCTGCGATGGCCATGCGGGCGCTGCCGGCCCGACGCTGGGAGTCACCGTGGGGCGTTGGCGCGGCGGTCAGTGCTGCGATCGCATGCGGGGCACTGTTCGGGTTCGCGCCCACCACCGCGGGTGCAGCGTTCGCGCCGATCTTCGCAGGGATGGCGGGCTACCGATTGCCCACGCGCCCAGCAGTTCTGGTGGCCGTCATCGTGTCGGTGTCGGCGTTCGTGGCGGCCCTGGTCGAGCACCGGGCCACGCCCGGGTTGGCGCTGCTGGCGGGGCTGGCGGTGTTCGTGGGCATGGGCCGACGCGATCGGATGGAGGCGTTGCGGCTGACGGAGGAGAAGTTGGTCCAGACGCAACGGGCGGTGGAATCGGAAGGGCGGGCACAGATGTTGGCCGAACGCACGCGGGTGGCACGCGAAATCCATGACGTGTTGGCGCATTCGTTGTCGGGGGTGAACATGCAACTGAACCTGGCCGATGCGTTGCTGGAGAACGGTCGCACCGAGGACGGTCGCCAGGCGGTTCGCGATGCGCAACAGGCAGTTTCGGACGGGCTGGCCGAGGTGCGGCGCGCGGTGTATGCGCTTCGCGATGAGCCGGTGGACCTGGTAGCGGGCATCGAGGGACTGGTGGCCGGCGATCACGAAAGCGTGACGGTGGACGGTGCGCCGGGCTGGCTCAGCGATGTGCAGACCACGCAGCTGGTTCGTATCGTGGGTGAGGCCCTGACCAATGCGCGTCGACACGCTCCCGGCGCGCCGGTGCACGTGGCTGTCGCGGGCACCGACGACCAGGTGAGCGTGGTGGTGTTCAACCAATCCGATTCGACAGCAACACCTTTTACCAAGGGAGCGGGTGTGGGCCTGGTGGGGATGGGTGAGCGCGCCGCGCAGATCGGGGCGCGTCTGCAGGTGGGGCCGGCTGACGGCGGCTGGACGGTGCGCGTGGAGTTGAGCCGATGAGCGAGCCGATCCGCGTGGTGATCGCCGATGATCAGACCACCATCCGTGAGGCGTTGGCCATGATGTTGGACCTCAACGAGGACCTATCGGTGGTGGGGACAGCCGAAAACGGTTCGCTGCTGGTGGATCTCGTGGAGACGGCGACGCCGGATGTGGTGTTGACCGATCTGCGGATGCCGGTGCTCGACGGGGCCGATGCCACCCGCGCGATCTTGGAGCGTCACCCGGAGTTGCCGGTCGTGGTGTTGACTACCTTCGATGACGACGAGTCGATTTTCCGGGCGTTGGATGCCGGGGCGTGTGGCTATCTGACCAAGGACGCCAACCGTCACGAGCTGGCGGCAGCCATCCGCGCCGCGGCAGCGGGACAATCGGTACTGGACCGCTCAGTGCAGCAACGTCTGATGCGTCGGGCCGCCGGGTCTACGCCCGCGCCTGCACCTGGTGCTGCTGGCGCCTCTGGCTCTCCCGAACTCGCCCAGCTGACCACGCGCGAACGAGAAGTACTGGTGCACATGGCAGCTGGATCAAGTAACCGCGAGAATGCCGCCGCATTGTTCATCAGCGAATCCACCGTCAAAACCCACATCAACAACGTCTTCGCCAAACTCGCCCTGCGCGACCGCGCCCAAGCCATCGCGTTTGCGCATCGACATGGTCTGGCCCCGGACCAATAGGGACTTGACCGCGTTCCGCGGAACGCGGTCATCGCTACTGGACGCGGAGCCCAGGATTGTGTCCGTGGTTAGGCTGCTGAAGTGAGGCAATCTGAGCGCGTTGAGGCGGTTGGCCACTACTTCCTGGTCGCCACGGATGACGCGGACACCTTGAGTCCTCGCGCGACAGGCAGTCTCATCGAGGTGGGGGATGACTATCTGCGCCTACTCACTGGTGTTGCGTTTGGCCCAGTTTCGCTCACCGTCGACGTCGTCGACACCATGCCGGAGTACAGCGAGGCGGCCGACGAGCCATGGGAGGTTGTTGAACAGACGTCGATGAAGGTTACGCAAGACATGCGTGTCCTCACCGGCGAGCTTGAGCCGGCTGACGGGTTCCAGGGCTTGGGCCTCAAGCCTGGCCGCTACACGGTGAGGGGATACGCACGAGGACGCGACGAACAATGGGACGGCATCGCTGACGAAGCACATGAGAGATACCTCCTCCTGATCGCGCGGTCAAAGAGCCGAAGTCGGTTGCGTCAGTTGAAAAAGACCGACGCGGTATGGAGTGCTCCGGTCGCATTCCATCAAGTAAGGCAGTGGTACGAACCCGACCCGGCCAGCGATGCCAGCGCTTGGATCTACATCGGGCGAGATGCGTACATCGAACAGCAGAAGGAAACCGCGCGGATGTGGGGCGGCCGCCCGCCGGGTGACCTGGCCCGATCGATCGGGGCGCGATCGTTGGCCTACTATGACCGCGGCCTGGCCGACGCGATCGCGCGCGCCAAAGCCGCAAAGCGAAACTCTGTCGGCCAGTGGGCGCTCCATGAGGCACTTGACGCTTCGGGGCTGCCTGAGCGGGAGTGGGCCGCCCCATACATCGTGGCGCTCAAGGACGAGTCCCAAGCCGTGGAGATCGCATCATTTGAACAGTTCGAGGTGGTCCATAACCTCGTTGCTCGCGATCCTCACCTCAACCACCTCAGCGTTGATCTACCCGTACCCGGCGGGCCGTCGAATGGCTACAGCGCTACCAGCGTTATCCGAGCCATCAACCAACAAGCTACGACCCGCAATTTCGGAAACGAAGTATTTGCCAACATCGAGATGGCGATGACCTTTGCACCTGGCGGTCACCTCGACGTCATTCAGCGGCTACGGCAGCAGTTCTTTCCCCGCCTCAAGCGCGCTGACCTCTTTGAACGCTGGGTGTGAGCACCTGATTTTGCCGATCTCTGCGGAGACGTGACACCGACCGTCGGCACCGCTCACATAACTGCGCTCAGCCCACCGGTCCTGACCTGGCCAGATGGTTGTTTCACGTTAAGGGTGTTCCCTCTGGGGGTCCCAGCCCGCTTCAGTGTCCAGCAACCCGAACGGACCTCCAACCGCGTTCCGCGGAACGCGGTGAGTGGTGCCAATCCACGCGCGCTTACCTGGATGTCGCCTTAACCGGGTGTGCGCTCAGCTAACCTGCTGCCGCTGTTGCCACAGCGATCTTCTGCGCGACCTGCTTCATCGAAAGCGAACCGGTCGTCAAGCCGGAACGAGCTGCAAGAAGCGGGCTGATATCGCGGAGGGCATCGAAGGTGGTGTCGTGCGCTACGGGGATCACTCGGTCGGTGGAGAGAAGCGCTGAGAGCTCCTTGCCCGCCAGCCCCGACGATGATTCCAGACCGTGCAAGAGTGCGGGCGTCACGAGGACAATGCCGGCGCGGGAATTGGCCAACCCTCTGTCGACCTCCTGGATGAGCGACGTACCAAGCGAGACGTCGTACTCGCTGAACCACACGGTGGCTCCGTACGATTCAAGGAAGTCACACAGCTCCTTGGCTGGCCCCTCGCGGTCATTCCATGCGTGGCAGAGGAAGAGATCACGGCGTTCGGGGTGTGCACGCGCGACGGTCTCCGCCCTTCTCACTACGGGTTCCAAAGTGCGCCACTCTGTTGCACTGAACGAGAGTGACTCTCCGCCGCGCAGACGACGCGAGTTCCCACCTGAACTCGACCGGCGACCCGCTGCGGCGACGGCGGGGTAGCCGCCGTTCCGAGCGTGCGTTGGTGGTGGTGGCGCGAAGTACGAGTCGGTTCGGCGCGTACCGCCCCGGCAAGCCGGGCACCTCGCAGCCGCGGTGGATGAACGATGGCCTTCAACTGGAGCAGTGCAACTGGACATGTTGGAAGGATGGGAACGAGTCCCGACATACACGCGCAGCGGGGAATCGCGGCCTCGCTTCGCCTTCGTCTCAGCGGGGAATAGACCATGATGATCCTGACGCATGAACGGCACTGCTAGGAAGCAAGGGGACCAGGCTTGAGCAAGTTGGGAAACTTCGTGTGGGGTATCGCCGACCAGTTGCGAGGTGTGTACAAGCCCCACCAGTACGGAAACGTGATCTTGCCGTTCACTATTCTGCGGCGGCTCGACTGCATCCTCGAACCCACTCGCGATGAGGTCGCCACCCTGACGGAGAAGTTCGCGGGCGGCGCGCTGGACGTCCAGGTGAAACGCAAGACTGGTCTTGCGTTCTACAACACCAGCCCGTTCACGTTCACCACTCTGCTGGAGGATCCCGAGGGCCTTCGCGCGAACCTTGTCGACTATCTGACCGGATTCTCGTCGAACATCGATGTGTTCGAGCGGTTCAAGTTCGACAACGAGCTGGCCACCCTGGATGAGAAGAACCGGCTGTATCTGGTGACGTCGCAGTTCGCCGGGGTCGACCTGCATCCCGACACCGTGAGCAACGCCGAGATGGGCGACCTGTTCGAGCATCTGATCTTCAAGTTCGCTGAGGCGTCCAACGAGGAGGCCGGTGAGCACTACACCCCGCGTGATGCGATCCGGTTGATGGTCGACCTGCTGTTCGCCGAAGACAGCATCGGGCTGATGGAGCCGGGCACGGTTCGCACCATCTACGACCCCACCGCCGGTACCGGCGGCATGCTGTCGGTGGCTGAAGAGCGACTCATCGAGCGCAATCCTGAAGCGCGCCTGCGGCTTTACGGCCAGGAGATCAACGACCAGTCGTACGCCATCTGCAAGTCCGACATGATCGCCAAAGGCCAAGACGTCGGCAACATCAAACTCGGCGACACCCTCGCCGACGACCTCTTCTTCGACCGCACCTTCGACTTCTGCATGTCCAACCCGCCCTATGGCGTGGACTGGAAGGCGTCGCAGGATTCGGTGAAACGAGAAGCGCTGGCGCAGAATTCGCGTTTCTCTCACGGTCTGCCATCGATTGGTGACGGTCAGATGCTGTTCCTGTCGCACATCGCCAGCAAGATGCGACCGGCCCATGAGGGTGGTGGCCGCGCAGGGATCGTGCTGAACGGTTCACCGCTGTTCAACGGCGCCGCCGAGTCCGGGCCCTCGCAGATTCGGCAGTGGCTACTCGAGTCCGATCTGGTCGAGGCGATCATCGCGTTGCCCACCAACATGTTCTTCAACACCGGTATCGCCACCTACATCTGGCTGTTGGACAACACGAAACAGCCGGAACGCGTAGGCAAGATCCAGTTGATCGACGCCACCACGTTCTGGACCAAGATGCGCAAGAGCCTCGGCGCGAAAAGCCGTGAGATCGACGCCGACGCCCGCGACCGCATCCTCGCGCTGTACGACCAGTTCGATGAGGCCGACCCCGACTTCTCGAAAGTGTTCACCGCCAACGACTTCGCCTACTGGACAGTCACGGTGGAGCGCCCGCTGCTGACCGACACCGGCAAGGTGTCCGCCGATCGCGCTGGCAACCCGAAGCCGGACCCAAAGAAGCGCGACACCGAAAACATCCCGTTCACCTACGGCGGCAACACCGACGGCGCGATGGCCAAGGCATCGACCATCAAGGCCTACTTCCAGGCCGAGGTTCTCCCCCACGTTCCCGACGCGTGGATCGACGAGAAGAAGACCAAGGTCGGTTACGAAATCCCCTTCGCCCGCCACTTCTACAAATACGTCCCACCCAGACCCCTCGCCGAGATCGACGCAGACTTGGAGAAGCAGGCCGCCAAGATCATGGACCTACTACGCGAGGTTGAGGGGTGAGTGCCAGTGCAACCGCATGGCGGATCCAGCGGCTTAGATATTTGCTATCAGTCGATCCTCCAGTCGCCTCCTATATACGCGATGATCCCGATCGCATGGTGTCGTTCCTCCCGATGGAGGCGGTCGGCGAAAACGGCGGTCTAGACCTATCGCGCGAGATTCGTGCCGCTGACGCGCTGGCCGGTTACACATTTGTGGCGGATGGCGATGTCCTGCTGGCGAAAGTGACGCCGTGTTTCGAGAACGGGAAGGGGTCCGTGGTCACGGGCCTAGTGGGTGGTGCAGGCTTCGCAACGACGGAGGTGTACACGCTTCGACCAGGACCTGACGTGCATGCCAGGTTCCTGGACTATTTGCTTCAATCGCGAGTTTTCCGCGCCTACGGCACAGCTCGCCTTACAGGGGCAGGCGGACTCAAACGACTCTCTGCAACCGACCTTCGCAACTTCGAAGCTCGAATACCATCGCATGGCGAGCAGGTAGCCATCGCCGACTTCCTCGACCGGGAGACGGCGCGGATCGACACGCTCATCGAGGAGCAGCAGCGCCTCATCGATCTGCTACGCGAGCGGAGAGTCGACGCAGTTGCAGGGGCTCTCCAAGGGCTGCAGGGGCGAACACGACTGAAGTATCGTGCCATCATCCAAACCGGCGTCACATTAAACGGCGAGGGCGATCCCGCCTGGCCAGAGTGGCCCTATCTGCGAGTGGCGAATGTCCAGGTCGGGCGCGTCGATCTCACCGAAGTCAAAACGATCAGGCTGAAACCAGAGGACGCTGCAGCGAGTTCACTCCTGCCCGGTGACGTTTTGATGACCGAAGGCGGGGACATCGACAAACTCGGACGGGGTGCACTGTGGTCGGGTCACATTCCGAATGCGCTACACCAGAATCACGTTTTCGCGGTCCGCCCGGACGAGGGACTGCTCCCCGAGTTTCTCGTGTATGTGCTCGACGGCCCAGAAGCCCGCGGCTACTTCATGACCACAGCCAAGAAGACGACGAACCTTGCCTCCACGAACAAATGGACTCTCGGCAACTTACCTCTCGCCTGCCCTTCTGTTGGAGAGCAACGTCGTGTCGTTAACTACCTTGATGAGCAGATCGAGAAGATTGACAGGCTGGTCGCCGAAGCCGAGAGGTTTATCGAACTGTCGCGCGAGCGCCGAGCTGCTCTGATCACCGCGGCAGTGACTGGGCAGATCGATGTGCGAGGCACGGCAGCCTGATGCTGTTGGCGTTCGTCGATGAGTCCGATCAAGGCGATTTCCATTGCTTCGGTGCAGTTTTGGCCGATGAGAACGCCACGAAGCAACTCACCGAGCGGCTCAATTCCCTAATGCGCCGGGCCTGTTTCGACTATGGCATTCCACAGAACACAGAGTTCCATGCGCATCCCATGTTTCACGGTAAGGACGCTTGGCAGACGGTCGGTCAGCGCGCTCGCGCGAATTTGCACGAGAAGGTCGTCGACGCGATCGTCGAGTCGGATGTGTCACTGCTCCTTCGGCACGTCAGTCGGAAGCGGCTGGCCGACCGGCAGGATCGGAAGGGCTACCCGGAGCGATTCCCCCCAGAGCAAGTCTGTTTTCAACACGTCCTGCAACGTATCGACCGCGTCGCACAGGCGCGGTCCACCTACGCGCTTGTCATTGCCGACGAGCGAGGCGATCGGGAACGACACCGCGAGCGATTCGCGACTTATCAGGTCGCCGGAACCCCGGGAATCTACCGCCACACAACACTGCCGCGGCTACTGGACACTGTTCACTTCGCTCCGAGTCATCACTCACGCATGCTGCAGGCTGCGGACATGTTGGCGTTCACTTACCGAAGGCACCAGACCGTGGTGGAACCTGACCACCGCGCACAACGAATCATGGATCGGTTGTGGTCAAAGCTGCAGGACTCCGGAAAGCTGTATGAACCGGGAGGCTGGCCATGATGCACAACAGCCCCGCACAAGGCGGGGCTGAAGGCCATGCGGGCGGCATCTCTGCGGCCTGCGTTGAAAGGCTAGCACGACGCCCTGACGGGCCACACCCTGCAGAACGGACGGCGCATGGCTCAGCACAATGAGGTGGAGTTCGAGAAGGAGATCGCCGAATACCTCGGTGCACATGGGTGGGAGTACTCACCCAACGGGCAGGGCTACGACAAGGAACGCGCACTGTTCCGCGAGGACGTGCTTGCCTGGCTTGACGAGACCCAGCCCGAGCAGCTCGCGAAGGTGATCAAGTTCGACTCGAAAGATGTTGTCAAACAGCAGGATCAGCTACTCGACCGGATAGTGAAAGTGCTCGACACGCCGCTGGAGAACAGCGGCGGGACCTTGAATCTGTTGCGTAAGGGGTTCTCTCACCTCTCGGCGAAGTTCGCGATGTGTGTGTTCCGCCCCGAGGCAACTCTGAACGAGAAGCGGAACGCCGACTACGCCGCCGTTCGACTGCGGGTGATGCGTCAGGTCTACTTCTCCACTGCCGATAACCGGTCGGTTGATCTGGTCTTCTTCGTCAACGGGCTCCCTGTCGCGACCGCGGAACTCAAAACCGACTTCACCCAGACCGTGTCCGACGCGATGACCCAATACCGCACCTCACGGCTCCCGAAGGATCCGCAGACGGGAAAAGTACAGCCGCTGTTCGTCTCCGGTGCCCGCGCTCTGGTGCACTTCGCGGTGTCGAACGACGAAGTGTGGATGACCACCAAGCTGGCCGGCGAGAAGACCCACTTCCTGCCGTTCAACCGGGGAGCCGAAGACGGCGGCGCCGGCAACCCAGTCAACACAAACGGCTCACGTTCTGCGTACCTCTGGGAACGCGTACTGCAGCGCGACGCGTGGCTGAACATTCTCGGCCGCCTGATGTACATCAAGCACGAGTCGAACACCGACCCCATCAGCGGCAAGACCACCAAAACGTCGTCGCTACGGTTCCCGCGGTTCCACCAGTGGGAAGCAGTCACCGAACTCACCGCCGCCGTGACATCCGAGGGTGTCGGCCACCGGTACCTCATCCAGCACCCGGCCGGCTCGGGTAAGACCGACTCCATCGCCTGGACCGCGCACCGGATGGCGCGGCTGCAGGTGGAGAACACCAAGGTCTTCGACTCGGTCATCGTCGTCACCGACCGCAACGTCCTCGATGCACAACTACAGGATGCGATCAAACAGATCGACAACGATCAGGGCATCGTCGTCGGCATCGACCGCGACGCAGCCAGCAAGGCCGGCGGGTCAAAATCGGGGATGCTGGCGCAGGCACTCACCGACGGCAAGCTGATCATCGTGGTCACCATCCAGACGTTTCCCTTCGCGATGGAGGAGATCCAAAAAAACAAGGGGCTCAAAGGCAAGGCATTCGCAGTGATCGCCGACGAAGCGCATTCATCGCAGTCGGGCCAGGTCGCCGGCAAACTCAAAGCCGTCCTCACCGCTGATGAGTTGCAGGAAATCGAGGACGGCGGCGAGGTGTCCGTCGAGTCGGTGCTCGCGGCCGAAGCCAGCGAGCGCGCCGCCTCGGCGAACATCTCCTATTTCGCGTTCACCGCGACACCGAAGGGCAAGACACTCGAGCTGTTCGGCCGCAGACCAACCCCCGACGAGGCACCCGCGCCGTTCCACGTCTACACGATGAAACAGGCCATCGCGGAGGGCTACATCCTCGACGTCCTGACCGGATACCACTCCTTCAAGCTCGCCTTTCAGATCGGGCAGAACGCCTCCGTCACCGGCGACGAAGTGGATCAGTCCGAGGCCACGAAGGCCGTGATGAAGTGGGTGAAGCTGAACCCACAGACCATCACACAGAAGGCCGCGATCATCGTCGAGCATTTCCACGCGAACGTGAGCGGCTTGCTCGACGGTCACGCGAAAGCGATGGTCGTCGCCGACTCACGCAAGGCCGCAGTACGTTTCAAGCTTGCGATCGACGGTTACATCGCATCGAAGGGCTATGGGTACGGCACGCTGGCGGCGTTCTCCGGCGCGGTGCAAGATCCCGAGTCCGGCCCCGACGACTTCACCGAAGCCACCATGAACCCGGGCGTGCGTGACCTGCGCAGAGCATTCACCGGCGATCAGTACAAGGTCATGATCGTGGCCAACAAGTTCCAGACCGGTTTCGACCAGCCGCTGCTGTGCGCGATGTATGTCGATCGTCGGCTGTCGGGAGTCACTGCGGTACAGACGCTCTCGCGTCTCAACCGCACTTACCGAACCCCGACGGGCATACCGAAGACCGCGGCGATGACCCAGGTGGTCGACTTCGTCAACGACCCCGCCACCATCCAGGAATCGTTCGAGCCGTACTTCACCGACGCATTCCTCGAAACCGAGACCGACCCGAACCTGGTGCATGACCTCTCGGCAAAGCTGGACACGGCCGCCATCTACACCCAAGCCGAGATCGACGAGTGCGCCAAGCGCTATCTGGAGGGCAAGGGGAACAACGCGCTGTACGGCGCCGTCGACGCAGGTAAGAAGCGGTTCGCCGAGCGGTATCAGGCGGCGCTCATCCACAACGGCGGCGAGGGGGACAAAGCCGCGCTGGCCGAGCTCGACATGTTCCGCAAGGACGTCGGGTCGTTTGTGCGCCTGTATGACTTCATGTCGCAGATCATCGACTACGGCGACCCCGAGCTGGAGAAGAAGCAGATCTATCTGCGCGCACTCGAAGCAGTGATTCGGCCCGACAACTACACCGCACCGATCGACCTGTCGGGGGTGGTGTTGCAGCACGTGAAACAGATCGACCGCGGCCAGGTCGACATCGGATTCGGGACCAGAGTGGGACTCAAAGGGACCACCGCGGCCGGCTCCGGTGAGAAGCGCGACCCGACGATGGTCGCGTTCCAGGTGGTCCTCGATCGGCTCAACGACCTGTTCGGTTCCGAGGACTTCACCGAGAGTCAGAAGGTGTCGTTCATCGAGTCACTCCTGCGGACACTGCTCGACAACGAGTCGCTGATCCAGCAGGCCAAGGTCAACACGCCCAAGCAGTTCACCGAGTCACCCGACTTCGACGACGCTGTCACCGACGCCGTCGCCGACAACCAAGGCGCCCACCAGAAGATGAGTGACTACTTCTTCACCAACAGCCCCGGCCGCGCTCACCTCATCTCCGACATCGCCAAGTGGTTCTATCAGGTCGTCACGAGGGAGAGTGAAAATGCGTAACCGCCAGTACTGGGACGATCTAATGAACGAGGGACGTGGACTTACGCGAGAAGCGGAGGGCGAAGCCCGTGGCCTACGCGTGCCCCGACATCCCGACGACCGTGCGCGAGTTCACGAGGTTGCGCAGCGGTGGCGCGATTCGATCGCGGACAAGCGTCATCGGGAGCGCGATCGCCCTGAGCATCAACTCCAGGACGTCACGACGCGTATCGCAGCCTGCACCCCCATGCCGACAGGGTGATCGGGCCGCGCGGCGAACCCCGGCGCTGAGCCCGAGACTGCGCCCAGCAAACCGAACGGACCGCCAACCGCGTTCCGCGGAACGCGGTTCTGCCATTGTCATAGGGTCCCGATAGGCTGCGTTCAGTTAGAAAATCGCAGTTCACGGGGGTATTTCAGTGTCGGTTACAGCCATTTCTTCAACGTCGTCGGATCTGTTTGATCAGGCAGCGCCCGAAGGGTTGAGTGATCGGGAGTTGACTGATCGGGTGGTTGGGCATGCCACTCAGATCGCGGCGTTGACGGCCCGGTTCCTCGACCTGCTGCGCGTGTTCGATGAGCGGGGGGTGTGGAACGGGGCTGGTATCCGCTCGTGCGCGCACTGGCTGTCCTGGAAAACCGGGTTGTCGTTGCGGACTGCGCAGGATCATCTGCGGATCGCCCACGCCCTGACCGAGCTACCCCTGTTGCATGCCGCGTTCGCGCAGGGTCGCCTGTCGTATTCGAAGATCCGGGCGGTCACCCGGGTCGCCACCCCCGACCGGGAAACCGAACTGGTGAACCTTGCGATCTCGGCGACCGCCGCCCAGGTGGAGCGGGTGGTCCGTTCCATCGCCCACATCGACCGCGCCCAGGATGAGTATGCGGCCGGGCGGGTCGAATCATCGGCCCGGTGGCGGTGGTGCAATGACGGGACCCTGGCGGTGACGATGCGACTGTCCCCGGTCGATGGGGCCCGGTTCCTGGCCGGGGTGGTGCGCAGCGAATACGAACGGACCCGCACCACCGGCGACCCCGATGTCCCCATCCCCACCACCACCGGCGACGACGGCGAGGAGGTGGTGGTGGCGGCGAAACCGGATCTGTGGCGCCATGTTCCCGCCAACATCGCTGATGCGGTGATCGTGATGGCCGATGCCGCCCGCACCGCGATCGCCATGCCGGAGTTCGCGCCCGGCGCCGAAATCGTCATCCACACCGACACCGACAGCCCCACCGATTCCAGCGTGGATGCGCATCTCGATGATGGTCCCGCTCTCACGGCCGCCGAGGTAGATGAAGCATCCTGCGGTGGTTCCACCCGCACCATCGATCACGCAACGCGGACCCGGGCGGGTCGGCGTGGGGTGGCGTTGACGTTCGGGCGTAAACGCCGTCTCCCGACTCATGCTTTGCTGCGGGTGGTGTTCGAACGTGACCGTGGTTGTCGGCATCCGGTGTGTGGCCGTACCCGACATCTACACGCCCATCATGTGCGGTTCTGGCGTGACGGTGGCACCACCGACCCCGACAACCTGATCATGCTGTGTTCCACCCACCACCAGGCACTGCACCACGGGGTGTTCACCATCGCCGCCCACGGTAACCAACAATTCAGTTTCCACCGCCCCGACGGCACCCTCATCGACACCGCACCCACACTCGCGGTGACCGGAGACTGGTTGCCCAACACCACACTTCGTCCCACCGCGATCACACCCATCGAACCCGGACCCCTCGACCTGGCCTACACCATCGAAGTCCTCTACGGCATCTGGGACCACACACCATCACGCCACCCGATCGCCGCCTGACCGCGTTCCGCGGAACGCGGTCAGTTCAGCGCCGGCAGGTGTCGTAGTCCGCGCGGATTCGCTGTTCCAGATCCGCAGCGGCCTTCTCAAAGTCGGTGTCTGCGTGACGGCCATATGTTCGCGGATAGTCGCAGCTTCCTACCGACACCACGCCATCAGCGTCTCGCTCCCAGGTCGCCACCGCTGGGCTGACACTCCAGCTCAGGCGCACCGGATGAGCCCGGTCAGCACCCAGCGACGCGATGACGCCCCGCACATTCGCGTCAGCGACTTCCTGGGTCCCCGCATCGATGGCCAGCTCTGTGATCAAGCCGCCGTCGACGGCAACGGAGGTGACAAGGATTGTCAACGCGCGGATCCGACCCTCCAGTTGCCGTAGTCGCGCCGCCGCCACCGGGGTGGTAACCGTCCAGCGCGGCTGGGCGGCGCGTGCTTTCGGGCTCGCAACAATGCTCCCGCGAGCCGGACCGATTGCCGCTGCCATCGCACCCGCCACGGCACCCGCAGCATCGACCGGATCTGTGGCACCCATGATCTCCACGTCGATACGACCCGACCGCAGAAACACCGTCACGTGATCGGCCGTCACCCGACGCTGCGCGCTGCGGGCCGTCGCCAGAACTGTCGCGGCGTTCTCGGGTGTGAGCTGCTTCTCCGATTCGACGCGAACGCCTGCACCCAGATCGATACTCACGGGGGTGGCGTAGTCATCGAAGTCGTGACCCATCAAGGTGTTCATCCGATGAACCATCGCCACCACCTGGGCGTCGTCGGCGCCGGACATGCCGACATCGATACTCACGGTGTACCCGCTGTCAAAACCGTTGACGTAGGACACATCTGCGCTGCCCACACCAGGAACGCCCCGCAACGCTGACTCCAACTCGGCGGCTTCGGCACTCCGATCCGGCGCGCTACAACCAGCGGTGACGAGCGTGATCGCCGACACGATCAACGCAACCGCGAACACTCGACTTCTCATGCACTCAGCGTCACAGCACTGAGCTGTCGGGCGACAGCGTAGAACTACGTGGCGTCCGGCGGCGGCATGCGGCTATCCATACGAACGCGCGACGAAACGCACACCCTCCGGTGCCTCCAGGCTGAACCCCGAACCCCGCCCGCGGGCCACGTCGAGAACCACCTCGCCCGACTCCCAGCCGTCAGCGAACTCGTCGGCCACCAACACCGTCACCGGCGGCAGGGGGTCGGGCAGCACGATCTCACCGACCGCCACCTCACGGCTACCGGCGTGCAGGGTGCCCACCGCGTGACACATCGGGTCCGACCCGGCGCACGCCCCTCCGGCGTGATGCACCACCAGCGCACCGTGCAACTCGGTGAGCGTGGTCAGCAGGTCGCGCGCCCCGCTGCTGACCAGCACGGTGGGCGCACCCGTCGTGACGACCGGGGCGTGACGGGCGAAGTTCTCCAAAACGGACATCGGCCAATGATGAGCACAGCGGCGTCCATCCGCACATCGAGATTCAGCCGGCCACCTCGGCCCCACGCCGCGGCGGGCATGCATCCAACCAAGTGTTCTCGGCCTCGTTGAACACCCGCGACCGGGACAGGAACCGCACCCCCTCCGGCGCCTCCAGGGAGAACCCGGCCCCACGGCCAGGCACCACGTCGAGGATGAGCTGAGTGTGTTTCCACAGCTCGTACTGGTCGCCTCCAATCCAAACCCGAACGGCCGGAATGGGTTCGGGCAAGTCGATTTCGCCCAGCAGCACGTCTCGCTGGCCGACCCGGTACTCGCCCACCGGGTAACACATGGGAGCAGACCCGTCGCAGCATCCACCGGATTGGTGGATCATGAGACCGCCGTGCAGCTCGGACAGTTTCGTCAACAGCTGCACGGCGGGCTCAGTTGCGACGACTCGTTCTGTAGCAGTCATCACAGTCCTTTTGTGGTGGCAGTCACGCCGAGGGGATCAGAAGAATCCCTTCGCGCTCTGCGCGTAGCCGACCAAGAGGTTCTTGGTCTGCTGGTAGTGATCCAGCATCATCTTGTGGGTCTCACGCCCGATGCCGGACTGCTTGTACCCGCCGAACGCCGCGTGCGCCGGGTAGTCGTGATACGTGTTGGTCCACACTCGCCCGGCCTGGATCTCCCGCCCGGCGCGGTAGGCGGTGGCACCGTCACGCGACCACACCCCGGCACCCAATCCGTACAGGGTGTCGTTGGCGATCGACATCGCCTCGGCGTAGTCGGAGAACGACGTGACCGACAGCACCGGGCCGAAGATCTCCTCCTGGAAGATGCGCATCTTGTTGTTGCCCTCGAACACCGTCGGCTTGATGTAGTAGCCGCCGGCCAGGTCGCCGTCGAGCTGCGCCGCCTCCCCACCGGTCAGCACCTTCGCGCCTTCCTCCCGGCCGATGTTGAGGTAGGACTGGATCTTCTCGAACTGATCGTTGGACGCTTGCGCACCCATCATGGTGTCGGTGTCGAGCGGGTTGCCCTGCTTGATCTGCTCGACCCGCTTGATGGCGTGGTCCATGAACTCGTCGTACATCGACTTCTGCACCAGCGCGCGGCTGGGGCAGGTGCACACCTCGCCCTGGTTGAGGGCGAACATCGAAAACCCTTCCAGCGCCCGGTCGAGGAAACCGTCCTGCGCGGCCATCACGTCGGAGAAGAAGATGTTCGGGCTCTTGCCGCCCAGCTCCAGGGTGACCGGGATGATGTTCTCCGAGGCGTACTGCATGATCAGGCGCCCGGTGGTGGTCTCACCGGTGAACGCGATCTTGCGGATCCGGTTCGACGAGGCCAGCGGCTTGCCCGCCTCCACACCGAAGCCGTTGACGATGTTGATGACTCCCGGGGGCAGCAGGTCCTCGATCAGGCTCATCACGTAGAGGATGGACACCGGGGTCTGCTCGGCCGGCTTGAGCACCACCGCGTTGCCGGCGGCGATGGCGGGCGCCAACTTCCAAATGGCCATCAGGATGGGGAAGTTCCACGGGATGATCTGACCGACCACACCCAGTGGCTCGTGGAAGTGGTAGGCGACGGTGTCCTCGTCCACCTCAGAGATCGAACCCTCTTGTGCGCGAAGGGCTCCCGCGAAGTAGCGGAGGTGATCGATCGCCAACGGGATGTCGGCGGCCAACGTCTCGCGCACCGCCTTGCCGTTCTCCCACGCCTCGGCGACGGCGATCTTCTCCAGGTTCTGCTCGAGCCGGTCGGCGATGCGCAGCAGCGTCAGCGACCGCTCCGCCACGGGCGTCTTGCCCCACGCGGGCGCGGCGGCGTGCGCGGCATCGAGAGCGAGGTCGATGTCCTCGGCGGTCGAACGAGCCACCTCGCAGAAGGTCTTACCGTTGACCGGCGAGGGGTTCTCGAAGTATTGGCCCTTGACCGGCGGCACCCACTTGCCGCCGATCCAGTTGTCGTAGCGCGATTCGAAGTTCATGATCGCGCCGTCGGTACCGGGTTGTGCGAACACGGGCATCGTGTGGACCTCCATGTGAGGGGTTGTGATGTACACCACAAACGTACGCCGCATCACGTTGCAAGGCCGTTGCATCTGGCGCGGGCGGGATGCCGTGATCGCGAGCTACGGTGGAGCCATGTCCACATCAGCAGTGACCACCATCGACGCCGGCCCGCAGATCGTTGCCCGTCAGGTCCAGGTGAACGCCCCCGCCTCAGAGATCTTCGCTCTGGTGGCCGACCCGCATCGCCACCACGAGCTCGATGGCTCGGGCACTGTCCAGGCCAAGGTGACCGGTCCCCGGCAACTGACCAAGGGCGACAAGTTCAGCGTCGCCATGAAGATGTTCGGCCTGCCCTACAAGATCACCTCGACAGCCACCCAGATCGAGCCGAACCGGGTGGTCGAGTGGCAGCACCCGATGGGCCACCGGTGGCGCTGGGAGCTCGACGAGCGCACCCCCGGCGTCACCACCGTGACCGAGTCGTTCAACTACTCCACGTCCAAGGGCCCCAAGGTGCTCGAATTGCTGGGGATGCCCAAGGCCAACGCCGGCGGCATCACCAAGACGTTGCAGAAGCTGGCTGAGCGCTTCGCGTGACCGGACAGCTCACCGCAGCCGGGTGAGCTGACGCGCTCGCACAACAGCTGGGTTTCCTTGCGCTCATAGCTCGTCGGGTGCGAAGCCCTTCTCCTTGAACCACTCCAGTGAGGGCAGCTCGGTCGAGTCGGCGTCGAAGAGATCCATGCGACGTCCGATGAGCCACAGCGCACCCTCCATGCGCTCTTGTTCCTCGTGGGAGAACAGGTTTCGATCCTCGACCACTGCAGCCACCACGTGGGCGGCGGCGAACATCATCAGGAAGACCGTGGTGATCATGTATGCGGCTGCGGCGATGCGGCCCAGCCCCGTCACCGGGAACTGGTCGCCGTAGCCGGTGGTCGACCAGGTGACCACGCCCCACCAGAGACTGTCACCGTAGGACTTGTCCTCGGCCACCCAGTAGATGAACGTGGCCATCAGGTAAGTCCCCAGGATGAGACAGAACACCGGCCCGGTGCGGTTGAGTGCGGCGCGTGCACTGCTCAGGATGACGTGGTCCCTCACCGAAATTCTCCTCGTTGTCGGCAGCTGACGTGCCTCACGAGTGTACGAAAGCAGTGCCGGGATCAGGCTCGGATACGCGCCGCCCCGAGATGTAGATCGTCATAGGTGACCGTCCCGCCCCGATAGGTTCCCGACGGGAACAGTTGCTGCAGAGCGGGACTGCCGCTGGTTTCCACGGTGACCCGAGCCCCGGCCATGCTCAGCTTCAGTTCCGGCAGCCGCTCGATGGCCGCCAGTCCGCGGCGACCGTCCCCGTCGACCTGCTCGATCCCCACCAGGGCCGAGGCCAGTGCGGCGACAGGGCCGAACCCGGCGACGGCGGGGATACGGATCGGCCTGGCGGCGGATGCAGGCCCGGTGGTCATCGACACCGACCAGTCGGGTCCGGTTGCGGTAAAGGTGGATTCGGCATCCGGGTCACCGGTGAAGGTGGCCAACGTCTTGGGCAGCGACCAATTCTCGCGGCCACCTCGAGTGGTGGCCGCCGAGTCGACCGGGAGGAACGGGATGTGGACCCGCACCAGCCCGTAGCGCAGGTAGACGATGGCGGCACCCAACTCGTTGTAGGTGCCCACCGGGGTGTGGCTGTAGCGCACGGCAAAACCCATGCGCCGCAACGGGATGGCTCCCGAGCGCACAGAAGGCGGCAACAGCGAGCGATCGGAGCGGTGCGCTTTGGCGGCCCAGTGGACACCCCGGCCGGCCAACCGCCACGGCGCGGGCGACCCGGTGGCCGGCAGCTGCGCATCCATCTCCGGGGAGAGCTGCGCCTCGGGCACGGTGACCGGTAGCCGCCGCCACCGCAACTCCGACGTCGTGTTTGTCATTGGCACAGACTAACAGGATCGTCTCATTGAGCGGTACGTGCTGATCAAAGCCCTAATCGGCGGTCCAACAGCTGCACCCGGGCGGCGGCGCGCGCACCCTCGGGATGCTGCGGCCCCAGCATCGACCCCAACAGCGACCAGGCGGCGGCGTCATCGCGACCGTGTGCACACGCCGTCCAGGCCTGCAATGCCGCTCGATCCGCACCGGCCACCACCGCCGAACGCAGATCGGCCAGCACTTCTTCGAACAACTCGACCACCCCGGGCGCGTGCGAATCGGCCAGCAATCCACCCCGACCCACCACCTCGATCGCCCCGACCACGTCGCCACCGCGAGCGCGTTCGATCGCCTCGGCCACATCGGTCTCGACCGTGAACCCCAATCGATACGGCCGCGACAGCACCGCCTCGGCGCCCAGATCTCTTCGTAGCCGCGAGATCTCCGCGCGCACGGTCACCGCGTCCACCCCGTCGTCGGACAGGGCCAGGGCCAGTTCGTCGGTGCCGAGTCCGTGCGGGTGCGCCGAGAGCAGCAGCAAGATCTCGCCGTGGCGTGGACTGAGCCGACGCACCGATCCATCCGCGGCGATGAACTGCGGGCCGGTGGCCGACAGCACCTCCAGGCGTGGCGTGGCACTACGCGCCAGGCAGCCGAGATCGATTCCGCCGTAACGGATCTGCATCTCCAGAGCCGCCACCACCGACCGCACGGTGGCCAGCGCGAAGGGCTCGGCGACCGCCCGGCCACCGGTCACGTCCAACACACCGATGACATGCCCGGTCACCGGATCGTGCACCGGGGCTGCTGCACAACTCCACTCCTGAACCGGTTCGGCGAAGTGTTCGGCGCCCACGATCTGCACGCTGCGATCCATCCGCAGCGCCAACCCGGGAGCGTTGGTGCCCGCCACCTCCTCCGACCACAGGGCTCCTTCGACGAAGTCGATGGCCGCAGCCCGGTCCCGGGCCTGCCGGTCGCCTTCGAGCCACAGCAGCCGGCCCACCTCGTCGGTCAGCGCCACCACCACACCGGCGTCGGCCACATCGTCGAGCAGCAACGACTGCACCAGGGGGCGCATCGCGGTCATCGGGTGTGCTGCGCGGTAGTCGGCGAAGTCGGCCGGGGTCATCTCGGCCACTGCCGGTGAGCGTGGGTTGACCCCACGATGCAGCGACCGCATCCACGAGTCGCGGACCACCGACCGAACGACATCGTTGGCCGGACGCCCGTCACGGAAGTCCTCGTACGCGGTTCTGATACGCGCGTCCCACAGTGCAGATCCGGGTACCGGTCCGACGGACGGTGTCATCGCTCCCCTACTGCTGACGGTCAGTTGTGGCGTGCACCACATTGTGCCATGCGGCAACGGCTGTGATCAGACCGTTCCCCGGGTGACCATCGCGTCGGCCACGTCGGTGGAGACCGCACCCACTCGTCGCAGGAAACGGGCGATACGGGGCATCACCTCGGGCTCGCGGTGCACCGCAGCGTGGATCAGCCACCGCGCTGCCTCTGCCGAGGTCAACGCCGGCGCCTCGGTGTACTCGGCGGTCGGGGAGATCATCGGAGTGCGCACCAACGGGAAATAGACTGTGCTGACCGCGATTCCGGTGCCACGTAAGTCAGCGGCGATGCTGCGACCGAAGACGGTCAGCGCCGCCTTGGACCCGGCGTACGCCGAGAACCGCGGCATGGTGCCCATCGGGATGCCCCAGGTGGAGACGTTGATGAAGTGTCCGCTGCCGCGTGAACGCATCCCGTCGAGGAACCCGAGGGTGAGTTGCACCGGCCCGAAATAGTTGACCGCCATGGTCCGCTCGTAGTCGTGCAGTCGATCGGTCGAATCCAGAACGCTGCGCCGGATGGACCGTCCGGCGTTGTTGATGACGATGTCGGGCACCCCATGTTCGGACTGCACGTGCTCGACGAGGCGGGCCACGTCGTCGCGGTCGGACAGGTCGGCGGGCGTGGGGTGGGCCAGGCCTCCGGACCCGTGGATGCGGTGGGCCACCAGGGCCAGCTCGTCCTCGCGGCGGGCCACCAGGATCACGTTGGCGCCGTGGCCGGCGAACAGTTCGGCCGCATCGGCTCCGATCCCCGACGATGCGCCGGTGATGAGGACGGTCGTGCCCCGAAGGTCGTCGGCGGAACGACCAGACAGCGGGCTCAGGTCTGCGGTGGTTCTGGGACGCTGCATGGCGGTGCGCACCACACGGTGCGCGAACGCGGTCACTGGATCAGACATGCTTCGACGGTAGTTGACCCCGATGGCCGGGCCGATCGGCCCGGGCACACTGGTGGGATGAAGACGATCCTGAACATCATCTGGTTGGTGCTGGCCGGTTTCTGGCTGGCGCTGGGCTACTTTCTGGCCGGACTCATCTGTTTCATCCTCATCGTCACCATCCCCTTCGGCATCGCGTCGTTCCGCGTGGGCATGTACGCGCTGTGGCCGTTCGGCCGCACGGTGGTGCGCGATCCCAGTGCAGGCACCCCGTCGCTGATCGGCAACGTGATCTGGGTGGTGGTCGCCGGGTGGTGGCTGGCTTTGGGACACATCACCAGCGGTATCGCCCTGTGCCTGACGATCATCGGGATCCCGTTGGGCATCGCCAACTTCAAGATGATCCCGGTCTCGCTGCTGCCGCTGGGTGCCCGGATCGTCGACTCAGATCAGCGCCTACCCGCCTACGTGGCGCGCTGATAGCCACACCGCGTCAACGAAGTTCGAGCGGAACCTGCTCGTGGGCGAACACCTCGACGATGCGCTCGAGCACGTCGTCGTCGGCACGCGCCAGACGGGCACGGGCCGTGGCACTCTCACGCCACTCGAAGACGAACGGCCGATCCTCTGGCGTGCCGAAGCCACCACGCAGACAGTCGGCGAGGGCATCGAGATTCGACCCGAAATACCCGCCCGGACCGTTGACCGCCCGACCGATCTCGGCGTAGAAGTCGGCGAGGTCGTGGATCACCGACCCGTCGAGCTGGTAGCGGACCGGTTCAGTCGATTCGGGCGGGTTCGGGTCGGGGCTCATGCGTCGACTATCTCGCAGAAGGTCGAGTAGTGATCACCGGTGTAGTAGAAGTGCGGCGGATTGGTCAGCGGGATGCCCCCGGTGACCACGCGCCGCGCTCCACGGGTGGACGCGCCCGGGGTGATCACCGTGTACTCGTGGTAGTAGCCCGATGAGGCTTTGGGCAGCACGCCCTCGAAGTTGGAGAAGACCACGCCGTCGTTGCGCGGGTACGGGAACGGCCCACCCTGGTGGATGAGGTCGACGGTGTCGGTGGCCTGCGCAGGGAGGTTCGACAGGTAGCAGGTGCCGATGGCGGCGTTGGCCGAGGCCGGGGTGAGCATCGCTACGGAGGCAGCAGCAAGCAGTGCGGCCGCGAGCCCCACGGTGCGGGTGCGACGGACGGGGCGGCGTGAGCTGTGAGTGGTTAGCATGCGCAAGAGTATTCCCGACCATCTGAACGCGCGCAGCGCATCGAGATGAACGTCAGATGACGAATCTCAATGCGCTGCTTCGCGTCCCGCACTCGGGGCCGCGGCGGTGACGATGACCTGCACTCAGTAGAACCGGAACAGTCCATCGGGGCTGATCGGGTCCTCGCGAACCGTCCGGAAGATGATGCCGGTGGTGCAGTCCGGCGAGGTGAACAGGGCCACCGACACCACTCGGCCGGAGTAGGCGTCAAGGCCGAGGTCGGAAACGCCCGCGGGCCCCGGGCGGTTCTCGTAGCACGCTGTGAGGTCGTCACCGGCAAAATCGGAACGAGCCACGTAATAGCTGCTGTAGGCGACCGGGGTGTCGACACGAATCGGGATCCGGGTGTCGGCCTGTGCCGCGCCCGGAGTGACAAATCCTGCGACGAGCGCTGCCGCAGCACTGCCGAGCATGATTCTTGCGGTGTTCTTCACTGTTGACCTCCTCGGTAGACAGGCACCGGCGTTTGCTGTGCCTGCCCTACGTTCTACCGCTCCCCGCGCCTAGCGGCCACGCCGCTATAGAACCGTAACCGTTTGCGGCACTCCATATTTCGGTCATTCCGCCCGTACGGGACCGCGCTTCGGAAAAGACCGCCTACCGCAGGGATCGCACTGCATCGATGGTGTCGGCCTGCGCGGCGGTCTTGTCCGGTCGGTAGCGCACCACCCGCGCAAAGCGCAGCGCCACCCCACCCGGGTACCGGGTCGAGGTCTGTACTCCGTCGAGTTCGATCTCCACGACGATCTCCGGACGCAGATACACCGTGTGTGCGTCGCGATGTGACTCGTGGCGAACGAACTCCTCGGTCTGCCACCGCAACAGCTCGTCGGTCAGACCTTTGAAGGTCTTGCCCACCATGATCGGTGCGCCGCCGTCGGGGTCGCGCGCACCCAGATGCAGGTTGGACAACCAGCCGGTGCGCCGTCCGTAACCCCATTCCGCGGCGATGACCACCAGGTCCAGGGTGTGTTCGGGTTTGATCTTCAACCAGCTCTTGCCGCGGCGCCCGGCCGCGTAGGTGGAGTCGAGCGCCTTGACCATCACCCCCTCGTGTCCGTCGGCGATGGCGGCATCGAAATGTGCCTGTGCAGCAACGGTATCGGGACACATCAGGGCCGGGATGCGATGGTCTCCGACCACCGACTCCAGCGCCTGCAGTCGACGCGACAGCGGCTCGTCGAGCAGGTCCATGCCGTCGAGATGCAGACAGTCGAAGAAGAACGGCGTCAGCAGCAGCTCACCCGACGCCGACCCGAACCGGCTCATCGTCTCCTGGAACGGACGTGGGCGCCCGGAGTCGTTGAGCGCCAACGTCTCTCCGTCGAGGATGATCGACCTGCAGGGCAGGGCAAGCACCAACTCGACCAGCTCGGGCACCGAGGCGGTGATGTCACGCAGCGTGCGGGTGACCACCAGGACCTCGCGGCCGTCGCGGTGCACCTGGATGCGAGCACCATCGAGCTTGTACTCCACCGACACCTGCGGCCCCAGGGCGGCGAGCGCTGCGGAGAGCGATTCCCCCGGCGAAGCCAACATCGGTCGCACCGGCCGTCCTACGGTGAGCCCGATCTGCGCCACCGCCGCCGCGCCGTCGGTGATGGCGATACGGGCGACGGCAGGCAGATCGCCGGACAGCATGGCCGCGCGCCGAATCGTGGGCGCAGGCAGGTCTGCGGCGCGGGCGATCGCGTCGGCGGCCAGACCCTCCAGCGAGCCCTGGCGCAGTTCACCGGTCAACATCCGCACCAGCAGATCCTGTTCCTCGGCGGTGGCCGCGCCCAGCAGCTCGGAGAGCGCGGCCGCGCGGCGGGCGGTCGAACCGGTGCCACTGATCCCGGCCAGCTCCGTCAGCGCCGCTTCCACATCGGCCACCGTCAGCGCGGCCTCGGGGGCCGGCTCGGGCCGCGAGGCGACCAGGGTCTTCCAGCCCACGCCCAGGCGCCCCTGCCGCAACTCACCGGCCAGCCAGGCGACCACCGGCTCGATCTCGGGCCCCTGCGCCGATCGGATCAGCTCGGCGAACGTGTCGATCTTCGCGGTACGGGCTCGCGTCGAGGCAATCTGACGCGACGCCTCGATCACGCGGGTGAACAGCACCGATACCGGTGGTTCAGAACGTGAAATGGGGCACCGGGACGGCGAATCCGCCCCGGTCGACGCTGATGGCCTGGTTGGTCTCGCTCATGCCGTCGGTACGCACCAGCAGGCGGCCGTCGGCAGTCTGCACGATGACGGTGACCTGGCCGTCGGCTCCGTGCAGTTCGATCGTCTGGTCGCCGGAACCGTCGACAGCAACACTCTGTCGCGGGTACCGATCGGTACCGAAGGTGGGGAACGATGGCCGCATGTGAGAAGCTCCGTGGATGTTTGCTATGGCACAGGTCTACGTCGCCAGGGCGGGCGACGCGTTCAGCCTAGGTTTTCGATCAGAAGGCGACTATAGCCGCTGGTGGTCGAAAGTGACGTAGTCCGAGAACATGAATCTTTGAGACGAACCCGACAACCTGGAGTCCACGAGCATGACGCGCACGACGTTCACCCTGATCAGCACCGTGATCGCAGCAGCCGCCCTGATGGTCCTCGGGCCACCCGTCAGCGCAGCCCAAGCCGCTCCGGCGTCGACTGCGACCGGATCGGGTTGTGCGCCGGTGGCGATCGTCGCGCTGCGCGGGTCGGGAGAGAACGGCCCCGGAGTCATCATCCCGCGTCGCTACACACCGACCGTGGCGACAGCAGGCTGGGAGGGGACCATCGCGTCGCGGCTGCTGAGCGAGTTCTACCGAAGCACTCCCACCGCGGCGGGCACACCGATCGTGCAGGTGCCGGGCGGTCCCGGCGGTTACCCGGCCGTCAAGGTCTCACTCGTCGACGACGTGGTGACCGAACCGCTGCAGGCCAATCCGCTGTACCGGTCGGCGCAGGCCGGCGTGCGTCGAGCGTTGGCGGAGATGGCTCGATTCCGGGCTGCCCGACCCGATTGCGCGTCCACTCGATTCGTGCTGATCGGACACTCACAGGGGGCGATGGTGGCACGCGGGGTGGCGCTGGCCGCCCCGGAGCAGGTGGCCGGTCTCCTGCTCTACGGCGATCCGTTCCAATTGCCCGGCCGGGCCACCACCGCCGGGCCGGGACGATTCGGCACCGGCGCTTTGCGACTGCGCTACGGCGGTCAGGCCCCACTGATCGACCGCTTCTACCGGCTGCGGGTGCCGCTGCGGGAGGTGTGCCACCGCGACGATGCGGTGTGTGGCGTGACGCCGCTGGGGATCGCGCTGAGCATCAAGGGCTATCCGGGGCCGCACGACACCTACGCCCAGGGTGATACGGCTGCGGCCCGCGCAGAACGAGCCGCCGATGTCGCCTTCCTGCGGTCTGTGGTGCTCGGCTAGGTCTGAGTTCCTGAGCTAGGTCTGTGCTGCTGGCCTGGAGATGACGTCAGCGTCGGATCGGCTCAGTGTGGCCGGCGGGGCGGACAGCGATCGCATGTCCGGACTGGTTCATCCCAGCCGTACGTACCTCGATGGTGCCGTCCGGGAACTGGATGAGCGTGACCGTAGAGCCGTCGGAGCCTTGGACCTGTATCTCGACCGCGCCGGATGAGCGGTCGAAATCAACCCCGTGAGCGGTTGTCGTCGTCTCGATGGTCATCGTGGTGAAACCCCTGTCGAAGTGTTGGCCCCTTGGCGCTGTTCCATGTGTCAATTCGTTGACACCCGCCGCGCAGATGGCTGCGATCTCCGATCCATGCCAAACGCCGGGCCCCTGGCGGGACCCGGCGCTGGTTGAGAAGGGGGCTTGTCGTCAGCCGGGGATGCCGAAGGCCGGGTTGGCGGTCAAGCACAGGGCGCGGGCGTTGGGCGCCGAGGTGGGGATGAAGAGCCCGACGAGCGACCCGCCGTTGTTGGTGGGCACGTAGAAGCTGCCGTTCCAATTCTCGTAGTTGAACTGCAGGGTGGCGCGCACACCGTCGGTGACCGGCGAGTAGTCGTAGGTCAGGTTGATGCGAGTCCCGTTGTCGTTGTTCGCGTTTCGATAGCAGTAGGTCTGACCGGTGGCGGCCGATGCACTACCCGCGCCGATCGCTAACACACCCGCGATGGCAGCGGTGACCGAGACGACGGCGGCGGTGATTCGTGAAATCTTCATGGCGACAGGTCCTTTCGGGGGGCGATTGCGAACCCGACGCTACTCACGTTCAAGCGATAATCGATCGGCGCTCAACAATCGTTATCGCAGCACCCCGAAGTGTGACTTTCGGGCGCTGAGCCGTTACGCAACAGTGCGTTTGGACTTCGCAATACCCCCGAACCGGGCGCTGGGTGCCCGGTCACGAGCGCGCGTCACGCGCACCAGTTGCCTGCTCGACAACGTGGCACTGCTCCCGCCCTGCCCTCGCCGGGCCTGATGGTCCAATGCCGCCACCACACCCATGTGCGGGACCGTCAGCGCCAACAGCACCACCAGGGCCGTGCCGAGCGCCGCGGTGGGGTCGGCCGCACGGTCGATCAACACGGCCACGATCAGCATGAAGACCACTGCCGCCGCTGTGGGTGCGGCCGCCCATCGCAGCAACGCCCGCAGCGCGGATCGGGTGTCACCGGCCTGCACGCGGGTGCGCAGCGATGGATGCTCGAGCAACAGCCGAGACAGGTGGCGGACCGAGTGCCAGCCGCCGAACCACACCGCGAACGCCACCAGAGGTGGGGCCAGGGCACCGAGCGCGGCGATCAGCGCGACGTCCACGATCAGCCCGCGATGGTGTCGGCGGGCGGCGATCACCACCGTGGCGAGCGCGGCCGCGGCCCAGAGCAGTGCGCACGCCCACCGCACCCACGGTTGGGACAGGAAGGTGTCCAGGCCGGGGCTGATGGCGTGGGCCACCTCGGCGAAGGACGACGGGTAGCGCGCCATCGGGAGCAGCAGCGCTCCGCAACCGGCCACCCCCACCAGCGCGGTCTCCCAGCGTGTCACGCCCGGCCCGAACGCGGCCCGCGCCATCTGCGCCTCGCCGGCGGCGAAGTGCAGCAGGCTCAGCACCAGCGCTGCCACCACGGCCGGCCACCCGATCAGGGTCATCACCGCCCAGGCGACACCAGCACAACATCCATAGGCCAGCGCGGCCACCGACGGGCGGAGACCGAACAGATGCGCGGCCATCTGGTGGTCGATGGCCCCATGCGGGAGTCCGGCGGCGAGCCCGCCGACGACGAGGACCACTGCGACAACCGATCCCGCGGCGCCACCGATCAGGGCCGAACCACCGCCCACGACGACCGCGGCGACGGCACAGGCTCGGGACACACTGATTGCGGTTTGTCTCACCACTCCAGTGTCGACCTGTGCACATCGAGAGGGCGATTTTGCTTGGTAACGTTTCGGGGGATCAACAGTAAATTAGGGTGACCATAGATCACGATTGCGGTTCTTTGTGGCGATCTAACGACTTTTTACGAAATCGGGTCCAAGCTTGGGTGACCGACTGAAGAAAATGGCCGGCGTCATAGACGGGTTCGGCCTGCGCGTAGCCAACCGTCTCCACGTTTGACGGAGGTATCTCGTGATCCCCGATTCACTCACCCAAGGACAATTCGACTCTGTGTACAACGTGCTGTCGCTTGCGATCGCAGCACAGCTGTTCACCGCGATCTTCTTGATCGCCGCGCAAAAGCGTGTCCTCCCCCGCTACCGGCAGGCGCTCATCGTCTCCTCGATCGTCTGTGGCATCGCGGCGTACCACTACTTCCGCATCTTCGCGTCCTTCAAGCTCGCG
Organism: Williamsia sp. CHRR-6; assembly: GCF_018474015.1. GTDB lineage: Bacteria > Actinomycetota > Actinomycetes > Mycobacteriales > Mycobacteriaceae > Williamsia_A. The sequence continues at coordinate 345,988 of NZ_JAHCSG010000004.1, forward strand.
TTCGTGACCGACTCCGTCGGCGGCAAGGGCACGTATGTCCAGGCCAAGGGCGAGTCTTTCAACGAGGGCTACCGCTACGTCGACTGGCTGCTCACCGTTCCTCTGCTGCTCCTCGAGCTGATCGTTGTGCTGGCGCTGGCTCGCAAGCTGCAGAAGTCGCTGCTGTTCCGCTTGATCCCGGCCTCGGCAGCGATGATCGCGCTGGGCTACCCGGGTGAGATCAGCCACGACGACACCACTCGCCTGATCTGGGGCACGCTGTCGACCATCCCGTTCCTCTACATCCTCTACGTGCTGTTCATCGAGCTGACCAAGTCGCTCGACCACCAGCCCCCCGAGGTCCGCTTGATCGTGTCGCGGATGCGCATTCTGCTGTTCGCCACCTGGGGCGTGTACCCGATCGCCTACCTCATCCCGGTGTTCGGTCTCGACGGTGGCGATGCCTGGGTGGGCAAGCAGGTCGGGTACTCGGTGGCCGACATCCTGGCCAAGTGCCTCTACGGCCTGCTGATCTACCGCATCGCACGCCTCAAGTCCTTCGCCGACGATCCCGAGTTCGCGAAGACCGAGGAGCACGACGAAAGCGCGGCACCGGCAAAGGTGTGATCCGCGCAGCTCGATCCCCGCACCGATGGCGCGTCCAGAAAAGTCTGGACGCGCCATCGGCGTTGTGAATTGTTGTCATATTGACGGGGCAATCCGAGAAATTGAACGGTAGTCATTCGCACCTCTGTGTGCCGGTGAAGAAATCGACACAGATGTTCCGCGCCGATCACGGGCGGGTCACGATTGTCGCGTCAGTTGTCGGAGAATCCGACGAGCACGACAAACAGGGTTGCGATCTCGAACGGCAGCCGATGTATTCGAGTGACTATCCCCACGAAAGGTTGCCCTCGATGAACATGCGACGAACCGCCACAGCGGCGGCACTGGCGGCCAGTGCCCTTGCCCCCCTCCTGATCTCGGGCGCAGGCACCGCCGCGGCAGCAAGCGACGTCTACTGCTACCGAAACGCCAACAACGACAACGGGACTCGCGTTCACCTGCGGAGCTTCGCCATCGGCGCCCGCAACACCGACATCATCGTGGTCGACGCCACGGCGTATCTCGAGCGTTACGCAGGTGACGGCGTCGGGTATCTCATCACCGGGTCTGGGGTTGACATCGAGGGGCAACCCGTTCGGGCCTCAGCCGGCGATGCGAACGCGATCTGCGCCGCGGTCAGTCAACGCGCCGGCTTCGGCACATACGGGATCGGCACCTTTGGCTGACCCACGGTGAGGGGGCGGCGTCATTCGTCAGCTAGACACCACCTCCAGCATCCCGGGCGCCAGCACGTCGGCCAGGCGTACCCAGGGGATGGTGATGTCGATGCGGCCCAGCGCATATCCGCCCAGCTGATAGTCCAGGAAATGAATCTGCATGCCCTGCGGTGAGGCGGTCCAGTTGGCGAAGTTCTCCTCGCGCGGTTCGATCCCCCCTGCGTTCGTAGCCGACGCCCGCGCGCGTTCGTGGAACCAGCTCGGCGGCGACACCTGACAGGCGGGTGAGCCCAGCGCGCAGATCGGGGAACAGGTCGCTGACGGTGATCGGCCGCGCGGTGTCGGCGTCGACGGTCACCGTCGAGATCAACGTGCCCCCGTGGGCCGGGACCGGGATGGGCACGAAGTACACCAGCAGTTGCGAGCTGATGACACGACGGCCGATGTGCACGGTGAAGTCGCCGGGCTGGTTCTGGGCATCGCCCCGGTCGGCTCGAGTCGGGTCGGTGATGCCCTCGACGGCCGCGCGCATGGACTCGTTGAACTCCCCCGCCACCGCAGGCGAACCCCCGGACACCTGCGGGATGGTGATGTCGTAGGTGATCGACCGGGAGTCACCGCCACGCAGCCGGGTCGGCCGGACCACGTAGGGCAGCCCGGCCTGGGCAGGCGGCGCCGATGAGGCAGCGGTGGAGGCCTCGACACCACGCGGCGCGACACTGCGCGGCACGATGCTGGTCAACGTCAACACGCTGGTCTTCGGGGCGATGCTGCGTGGGGTGCTGTCGGTGGCGCAGCCGGTCGCTGCGAGCAGGAGCAGGCCGACGACAAGCGCAGCACCCGCGCGGGTCGATGTCGTGTTCATCAGACAATTGGACGTCTCGCGAGCGGCGTTGGAAAGGGTGAAAACACTCAGTCGCCCCCACAAAATGTGAAGCCCCCGAGCCGGTTCGGCTCGGGGGCTTCACATCAGGGTGGGCGAAGGGGGACTTGAACCCCCACGTCCCATAAGGACACTGGCACCTGAAGCCAGCGCGTCTGCCATTCCGCCACTCGCCCATGGCGTCCGTGCTGTGGACGGGATCGACGATAACACGCATCACGGCGCCCACTAAATCGGCGACGGCGGCATGTGAGCAGGTCGGAGGCGCACACGTGTGTGACAGGGGTGACGGGTGGGGATCTGATGGCACGACGTCGGTGCGGAATCGCTATCATCAAACGGCACGAGATACACCGCGACACGCTCGAACGATCGGAGAGGAGGTCGTCGGATGGGGATACTGCAACGCATCGAGCGCACGCTCGAGGGAGCGGTCGACGACGGCTTCGCCCGTGTGTTCGGCGGCAAGGTCGCTCCGCAGGAGATCGAGAACGCACTGCAGCGTGAGGCCGAGGACTCCTTGGAAGACCTCGGCGACGGCGCGCTGCTGGCGCCAAACAGTTATGTGGTGGTCGTCAGCGGGACCGATCACGCCGAGATGGCCGCCGAGTACGAGCTCAACCGCAAGGCCTTCTCGAAACATCTGGAACATTTCATCCGCGACAACGGGTGGCAGACATACGGTGATGTGGTCGTCGAGTTCGAGCACAGCCCTACGCTGCACACCGGGCAGTTCCGGGCGCGCGGACACGTCGACCCCGATGCTCGCCCGCGCCCACCTCATGTCGCCAACCGGGCGTCGGCGTTCGCACCGCAGCCCTCATCCACCCACAATGGTCCTCGACCGGATGCGCAAGCAGAAGTAGGAGCCTTTCCGATGACCCAGAACCCAGGACCCGACCCGCGCAGAGGCTATGACCAGGCTCGCGACCGGGGCTACGAGGTCGAACGGGGCCAGGCTCCGGCGGGCTACCCCGACGACCGCGGATACCCGGTGGCCAACGGTTACGACCCGGGCGATCACCAGCGCGGTGGCTACGACCAGGCCGGTGGGTACGCCCGCGATCAGCAGGGCTACGCAGGCGGCGGGTACGACCGCGGTGGCGCCGACTACCAGCGGGGCTACGACCAGCCCGCGGCGTACGGTCGCGAACAGGCGCAGCCGGGATACGGGCGCGAGCCGCACGCCGACTACGACCGCGGCGGGTACCCGCCGCCCCCCGCCGACTACACCTACCCCGAGCAGGGTTACCGCGATCCCGGCTACGCCGGCGGTGCCGGTTACGACCAAGGCGACTACGACCAGGGCGGATACGCCCCCCGCGGCGGCTACGACCAGGGCTACGACCAAGGCGGCTACCCCGCAGGCGGTGGCTACGGCGGTGGCGCAGCGTATGACCAGGGATACGGCGGCGGCACCGCTGCACCCGCCTACGCCCCGGCGTCGATCACCCTGTGCCTTGAGGACGGCAGCAACCGCACCTTCGTGCTGCGCGACGGCTCCAACGTGATCGGTCGCGGCCAGGACGCCCAGTTCCGGCTGCCCGACACCGGCGTCTCGCGGCGCCACGTGGAGATCCGTTGGGATGGCCAGGTGGCCGTGTTGCACGATCTGAACTCCACCAACGGCACCACGGTCAACGACGTGGCCGTGAGCAGCTGGGAACTCGCCGACGGAGACCGCATCCGCGTCGGGCACTCCGACATCACGGTTCGCTTCCAATAGACCCTTCCACCTGCGGGTTCGTCCCGGTGGCCACCGCCGCCGGGACGTTGCCGTGTCAGGGGTCGACCAGGCGACATCAGTAGGTCACGTTCTGATACCGATGGTTATCTGTCGTACCCATAGGATGTGGAGCCAGGAGTTGTCGGATCAGGGAGGTGAGCCACCGTGCAGGGCATCGTGCTGCAGCTGACCCGCGTGGGGTTCCTCCTGCTGTTGTGGCTGTTCGTGTGGGCCATCCTGCGCACCCTGAGTCACGACATCTATGCGGCCAGCGGACAACGACTCACCCCCCGCTACGAGCGTCGTTCCCGGCGCGGCGGCGATCGACCCCGCGGCGCAGCCCGGTACCTGGTGGTCACCCACGGCGCCCTGGCCAACACGCGCATCACCCTGGGCGCCCAACCGGTGTTGGTCGGGCGCGCCGACGACTCCACGCTGGTGCTCACCGACGACTACGCCTCCGAACGCCACGCGCGTATCTCGCGCCGGGGCGACGACTGGTACGTCGAAGATCTCGGCTCCACCAACGGCACCTACCTCGACCGCGCGAAGGTCACCACCGCGGTCAAGGTGCCGCTGGCCACCCCCATCCGCATCGGCAAGACCGTGATCGAGTTGCGCCCGTGACCCTGCTGCTGCGCTACATCGCGCGAAGCGATCGCGGTCTGGTGCGATCGAACAACGAGGACTCGGTCTACGCAGGCGCTCGCCTGTTGGCCTTGGCCGACGGTATGGGTGGACATGCCGCAGGCGAAGTGGCCAGCCAGCTGGTGATCGAGGCGTTGCAGCCGCTGGACGAGGACGAACCCGGCGGCGATCTGCTGAGCAGCCTTGAGACCGCCACCCGCAACGGCAACGCGGCCATCGCCGAGCAGGTGGCCGCCGAACCCGAACTCGACGGCATGGGCACCACTCTGACCGCGATCCTGTTCGCGGGCAACCGGATCGGGCTGTGCCACATCGGTGACTCCCGGGCGTATCTGCTGCGCGATGGGGAGCTGAACCAGATCACCCGCGACGACACCTGGGTACAGACCCTGGTCGAAGAGGGCCGCATCACCGCCGAGCAGGCGCACACACATCCGCAGCGCTCGCTCATCATGCGCGCACTCAACGGCACCGAGGTGGAACCGACGTTGACCGTGCGCGAAGCGCGTGCCGGCGACCGCTACCTGCTGTGTTCGGACGGCCTTTCCGACGTCGTCACCGAGGAGACCATCGCCGACACCCTGGGTTCGGTGGCCGATCACGGGGCCTGCGCGGACCGACTGATCGAGCTGGCGCTACGCGGCGGCGGGCCGGACAACGTGACCGTGGTGGTGGCCGACGTGGTCGACGTCGACTACGGCGACCACGTGCCCATCCGCGGCGGTGCCGCCGGCGACGACCCCGACGCCGAATACACCCCCGACCCGTCCACCGCGGCCGGTCGGGCCGCGGCGCTGCGCCCCCCGCCGGAGACGACCCGACGTCCCGTCGCAGAGCCCGAGGAGCAACAACCGCAGCGCAATCCTCGGCGTAAGTGGCTCTACATCGGTGTCGCACTGTTGTTGGTGGCGTTGGCCGTGGCCGGTGGCTTGGTGGCCCGCGCGGTCATCCGCTCCAACTACTACGTGGGCGAACACAACGGCACGGTGGTGCTCTACCGCGGGATGCAGGGATCGCTGCTGGGGCTGTCGCTGCACTCGGTGAGCCTGACCACCTGCGTCAGCGACCCGAAGGCTGCCACCCCGAGCATCACCTTCGCCGACGCCGATTCGGCGCCCAGATCCTGTGTGCCGCTGTCGGTCTCGGACCTGTCGCAGCCCAGCCAGAACACCGTGCGCGCCAGCAAGCCCAGCGTCCCGCTGAACGAGGCCAAGCAGAACGTGAGCCTGCTGTCACTGCTGCCGCTGTGTGACAACCCCACACCATCCACCGCCACACCACCTCCCGCCACACCACCTCCCGCGATACCGCCGCCCCCAGCACCGCCCGGCGCGCCGCCGGCCACCACCCCGCGGCCCTCGAGCACCACGGCGAGCACGACCGTCTCGTCCACCACGCCCGCACCCAGCGTCGACCGCTTCGACGAGGGTGGTCGAAAGATCTGTCGGGGTCGCTGATGTCGCAATCCGTGTCGTCGGCGATCCATCAGCCCGCCGCTCCCGCCCCGCGCCGGCCCACCGGTCGGTCCACCGAGTTGATGTTGCTGGGGTTGGCTGCGGTGCTGGTGTTCGCGGCGTTGCTCAACGTGGAGGCCGCCCAAGAGCAACAGGTCACCTGGGACCTGCTGAAGTATCTGGCGGCGTTCGTCCTGCTCTACGGGTTCGCCCACCTGATCATCCGCCGGTTCGCCCCCTACGCTGACCCACTGATCCTGCCCTTGGTCGCGGCCCTCAACGGGTTGGGTCTGGTGCTGATCCATCGGCTGGATCTGGGCACCGGGCGCAGCGCCGACTCGCCCACCACCACCGAGCAATCCCACAACGCCGATCAGCAGGTGCTGTGGGCGGTGCTGGGGGTGGTGGTCTTCGCCGCAGTGCTGATCCTGGTGCGCGATCACCGCACCCTGTCCCGCTACAGCTACACCCTGGGCTTGGGCGGCCTGGTGTTCCTGGCCATCCCGGCCATCCTCCCGTCGTCGCTGTCGGAGATCAACGGCTCGAAGAACTGGATCCGCACCCCGCTGTTCAACATCCAGCCCGGCGAGTTCGCCAAGATCGCGATCATCGTCTTCACGGCGTCGCTGCTGGTGTCCAAGCGTGACCTGTTCACCGTCGCCGGGCGACACGTGCTGGGGATGGATCTGCCGCGCGCTCGGGACATGGGTCCCCTGCTGGCGGCCTGGATCATCACCATCGGCATCTTCGCCCTGCAGAACGACCTCGGTGGACCGCTGCTGATCTTCTCCACCATCCTGGCGCTGATGTACGTGGCCACCGGTCGCGTCGGCTGGGTGGTGATCGGGGTGGCGTTGTTCGTGGTGGGCGCGCTGGTGGCCTACCAGCTCTTCGGTCACCTGCAGGTGCGCGTGTCGGTGTGGCGCGACCCGTTCGCCGACTACGACGGCAACGGTTATCAGGTGGCCCAGAGCCTGTTCGGGCTGGCCACCGGTGGACTGTTCGGAACCGGGCTGGGGTCGGGCCGGCCCAACATCGTCCCGTTCGCCAACACCGACTTCATCATCGCCACCATCGGTGAGGAACTGGGTCTGGTGGGACTGACCGCCATCCTGGGGTTGTACGTGACGCTGGTCGCGCGCGGCCTGCGTGCGGGCCTGACCGTGCGTGACAGTTTCGGCAAGCTGCTGGCCACCGGGCTGTCGTTCACCATCGCGGTGCAGTTGTTCGTGGTGGTGGGCGGGGTGACCAAACTGATCCCGCTGACCGGCCTGACCACCCCGTTCATGTCTTATGGCGGGTCGTCCCTGCTGGCCAACTACATCCTGGTGGCCCTGCTGATCCGGGTGTCCAACGCCGCGCGCGAACCCGATGCGGCCAAACGCAAGTCGGTGCCGGTGGCATTGGCACAGACGCAGGTGGTGAAGGGCCTGTGAACGTACCGATCCGGCGGGTGGCCATCGCAGTGATGGTGATGGTGGTGGTGTTGCTGGCCAACGCCACCTATGTGCAGGTGTTCCAGGCCGACAAGCTGCGCAGCGACAGTCGCAACAAGCGGGTGCTGCTCGACGAGTACTCCCGGCAGCGCGGCCTGATCACCGCCGGCCAGGACGTGATCGCCCAATCGGTGCCCACCGAGGACCGATTGAAGTATCTGCGCGTCTACCCCGAGACCGCAGCTGCCGCGTTCGCCCCGGTCACCGGCTTCTACTCGTTCCAGTTCGACAGTGCCGGACTGGAGCAGAGCTACGATTCGCTGCTCAACGGCAACAGCGACAAACTGTTCGGTCAACGGTTCCTCGACATGTTCTCCGGCCGCGATCCGCGCGGAGGCAACGTGGTCACCACCATCCGGCCCGATCTGCAGCGGGTGGCCTACGACGCGATGCGGCGCGGCTGCAACGGTGGCTGCCGCGGTTCGGTGGTGGCGCTGGCCCCCAAGACCGGTGCCATCTTGGCCATGGTGTCCACCCCGTCCTATGACCCCAACAAGCTGGCCAGCCACGATCAGACGGTGCGCGAAGCCAGTTGGGGCACCTGGGTGCGCAGCACCGGAGTCGACGCCGACCAGCCGCTGTTGAACCGCGCCATCAACGCCACCTACCCGCCCGGATCGACGTTCAAGGTGGTCACCACCGCCGCGGCCCTGTCCCAAGGCATCGACCCCGACGCGCAGCGGCTGACCGCGGGTTCGACGATCACGCTGCCCGGGACCACCGTCGGACTGAGCAACTACGGCGGGCAGACCTGCCCCGGGTCGGCCGGCGGCACCGTCACCCTGCGCCAGGCGTTCCAGTACTCGTGCAACACCGCGTTCGTGCAACTGTCGACCGAGAAGATCACCAACCAGATCGACACGTTGACCAGTACGGCGGCCCGGTTCGGGCTCAACGACGACGCACCCGGTATCCCCCTGTCGGTGGCCGACTCCGAGACGGGATCCATCGACGATCTCGCCGCACTGGGTCAGAGTTCGATCGGACAGCGCAACGTGCGGCTGACCCCGCTGCAGAACGCGGTGATCGCGGCCACCGTGGCCAACGGCGGCGTTCGGATGCAGCCGTACCTGGTGGAGAAGCTGCAGGCGCCTGACCTGCGCACTCTGAGCACCACCAACCCGACCACCGTCAACGAGCCCATCTCGGCAGCGGCGGCGGCCACGTTGACCAGCCTGATGGTCGACTCGGAGAAGAACACCACCGGTTCGGGCGGGTCGGTGACGATCGCCTCGAAGACCGGGACGGCCGAACACTCGGCCGACTCGCAGGCCGCCGACACCCCGTACGCCTGGTACATCGCGTTCGGTCCGTCGGCCAACGCGCAGATCGCGGTGGCGGTGATCGTGGAGAACGGGGATCGCGGCGTGCAGTCGACCGGCGGATCCACCGCGGCGCCGATCGGGCGCGCGGTCATCGAGGCGATGGTGGGAGGGTCGCGATGAGTTTGCAGAGTGGGACCACCATCGCCGATCGCTACCGGCTGATGCGACTGATCGCCACCGGGGGTATGGGTCAGGTGTGGGAGGGTCTGGACACTCGTCTCGATCGCCGGGTGGCGGTGAAGGTGCTCAAGTCGGAGTTCTCCGACGACGCCGAGTTCCTCCAGCGGTTCCGCATCGAAGCCCAGACCACCGCGCGCCTGCACGACCCCGGCATCGCGAGCATCTTCGACTACGGCGAGACCCCGGACCGCTCCGGCGGCCCAGCGCTGGCCTACCTGGTGATGGAGTTGGTCAACGGGGAACCGCTCAACGCGGTGTTGGCCCGGATGGGCCGGTTGTCCATTCCCAACGCGTTGGACATGTTGGAGCAGACCGGTCGGGCGTTGCAGGCGGCGCATTCGGCGGGGCTGGTGCATCGCGACGTCAAGCCCGGCAACATCCTCATCACCCCCACCGGCAAGGTGAAGATCACCGACTTCGGCATCGCCAAGGCGGTCGACGCGGCCCCGGTCACCCAGACCGGGATGGTGATGGGTACCGCCCAATACATCTCCCCCGAGCAGGCCCTCGGTGAAGACGCGACGTCGTCGTCGGACGTGTACTCGCTGGGAGTGGTCGGCTACGAGTCGATCTCAGGTCGCCGACCCTTCCTCGGCGACGGCGCCATCACCGTGGCGATGAAGCACATCCGCGACACCCCGCCACCGCTGCCCGGCGATCTACCCGCCGGCATCCGGGAGCTGATCACCATCACCCTGGCCAAGGACCCCGCGCAGCGCTACGCCAACGGCGGCGAGTTCGCCGACGCGGTGGCTGCGGTGCGCGCCGGACGCCGTCCCCCGGCGCCTCGGGGCGCGATGGCGGCCGCACCGCCCCCGACGGGGAGCACCCGCGAGATGTCGGCACCCATCCCGCGCCCGGCCGGACCGCCGCCGCCCACGACCACCAGCCGTCGCCCCATCCCGGCCGCTCCCCTGCCCGACGACGGTCGATGGACCACCGGGCAGAAGGCATTGGCTGCGGTGGCCGGGGTGCTGCTGGTATCCGCGCTGGGCTTGGTGGGATATCTGCTGCTCAGCGGGTCTGGTGGCACAGGTACCTCGCCCACCACGCCGCCACCGGTGATCGAGACGACCGTGGTGACCAAGCAGGCCCCACCGGAGCCCACCACCACGACCACCGAGACCGAGACCACCACCACCACGACGACCACGACGACGACGACGACCACCACCACCACGACCCCGTCGACGACCACCACCACGACTGATCCGTTCGATGGGATACCGGGCATACCGGGCGTCAGCAACCCCTTCGCGCAGCAGAACTACAATAAGAAAGCCCCCCGCGCTCCACGACCGAAGAACGGTGGCTGATGTCGACACCGCGTCACCTGTCCGACCGCTACGAGTTGGGCGAGACTCTCGGCTTCGGCGGCATGTCGGAGGTACACCAGGCGCGCGACGTACGCCTGCACCGTGACGTCGCCATCAAGGTGTTGCGCGCCGACCTCGCCCGCGACCCGAGTTTTTATCTGCGGTTCCGGCGCGAGGCCCAGAACGCGGCGGCGCTGAACCATCCCACCATCGTGTCGGTGTTCGACACCGGGGAGGCCGACACCCCCGAGGGCCCGCTCCCGTTCATCGTGATGGAGTTCGTCGACGGCGAGACGCTGCGCGACGTGCTGCGGTCCCAGGGACACGTTTCCCCCCGCCAGGCAATGACCTGGATGGCGGATGTGGCTGCGGCCCTGGACTTCTCGCATCAGCACGGCATCGTGCACCGTGACATGAAGCCAGCGAACGTGATGATCGACAAGTCCGGTGCGGTGAAGGTGATGGACTTCGGGATCGCGCGAGCGATGTCTGACAGCAGTGCCGCGATGACCCAGACCTCCGCGGTCATCGGCACCGCGCAGTACCTGTCGCCGGAGCAGGCACGTGGCGAGAGCGTGGATGCGCGTAGCGACGTGTACTCGATGGGCTGTGTGCTGTTCGAGTTGCTGACCGGGCAGCCGCCATTCACCGGCGACTCACCGGTCTCGGTGGCTTATCAACACGTGCGCGAAGATCCGCCGATCCCATCGAGCATCCGCCGCGACATCCCGCCGGCGTTGGACTCGATCATCCTCAAGGCGATGAGCAAAAACCCGGCCAACCGATACCAGTCGGCCGGGGAGATGCGCTCAGACCTGATGAAAGTGCTGGCCGGTGGACGCCCCAGCGCCCCCATGCTGCTGTCGGATGACGAACGCACCGCGATCATCGACGCGGTGCCCCGCGCGCGGTCCGCGCGGGTCGGAACGGCGTCGCATCGCCGACTCGACGAGCCCGACGACGAACCACGTTCACCGGTGGTGAAGTACTTGGCCTTCGCGACGGTGGCGGTGCTGGCCATCGCGGCGGTGGCGTTGCTGCTCACCCGCCCCTGGGCCGGTGGCGACGGCGGATCGGTTGCGGTGCCGCAGGTCTCGGGCATGTCAGCAGCGCAGGCGCGCACCACGTTGGAAAACGCCGGCTTCAAGGTCAACCCCCTCAAGATCGCCAGCGACGACGTCGACGTGGACATGCCGATCCGTACGGCGCCTGCCTCGGGGGTGCGCGCAGACAAGGGTTCCCAGGTCACTCTCTACATCTCGAGTGGACCCGAACGCCAAGACCTACCCGATGTCACCGGCAAGACGCCTGAAGAGGCCACCGACGCGCTGAAACAGTTGGGGTTCAGGGAGATCCGTACAGCCACGGTGTCCTCCACCAAGGAACTCAAGGGCAAGGTCACCGGGTTGTCACCGGCCATCGGTACCTCTCAGACCGTGTCGACCGCCATCACCATCCAGGTGGGCGGTGGCCCGAAGAAGGTGGCGGTGCCGTCTCTGACCGGACTCACCCAGGATCAGGCGCAGCAGATGCTCGACGAGTTGAAGCTCAAATTGGTCGCGGTACAGGGTGATTCGGACAAACCGGCGGGAACCATCATCAGCTCGTCGCCACCGGCGGGCACCCAGGTCGACGAGGGCGCGACTGTGCAGGTGACGGTGTCCAAGGCCAACCAGTTCACCATGCCTGATCTGCGCGGCAAGACGGCACTGCAGGCGCAACAGACCCTGACCGCGGCGGGCTGGAAAGAGACCACCCTCACCCAGATCCCGCGCAACGTGGGACTGGGTAGTCCGGACGCCGACCGGGTGATCGATCAGGACCCGGCGTCGGGCACCCTGGTCAACGACGACGCCTCGATCACGATCACCGTGGGACGCACCAGCCTGCTGCCCGGTTAGCCGAGTGCGGCGGCGGCCTGCGCCTCCAACGTGAGCACCAGGTCCTCGTCGACCGGGCGGCCGCAGGTGCGCAGCCAATTCGCCAGCATCCGATGCCCACCCTGGGTGAGGACACTCTCGGGGTGGAACTGGACGCCGTGGATGGGAAGTTCGCGGTGCATCATCGCCATCACGATCCCGCTGTCGGTACGACCGGTCACGATCAGCTCGTCGGGGATGGTCTCGGGCACCACGGTCAACGAGTGGTAGCGGGTGGCCACGAACGGGCTGGGCAGCCCGGCCAGCACCCCGACACCGTCGTGGAAGACCTGAGATGTCTTGCCGTGCAACAACTCCGGGGCACGTTCCACGGTGGCGCCAAACGCTGCCCCGATCGCCTGATGACCCAGGCACACACCGAGCACCGGCACCCCGGCACGGGCGGCCACCGACACCATCGGCATGGTGGCCCCAGCCCGCTGCGGGGTACCCGGGCCTGGGCTGAGCAGGATCGCGTCGAACTGTGCCGCCACGGCGTCGAGGTCGGCCAGCCGGGGATCGTCGTTGCGCCACACCTGCGCGTGCACACCCAGTTGTCCCAGGTACTGGACCAGGTTGTAGACGAAGCTGTCGTAGTTGTCCACGACCAGCACGGCGGGCGTATCGGTGCTCACCGCGCCCACGCTACCGCCGGGGCCGCCCGGTCCTCACATCGGTTTACACAGGTGGGATACCGTGGAGGTTCACGTGTTACGGGCCCACCAGCGAGGAAGTCATGCCGAAGTCGAAAGTCCGGAAGAAGACCGACTACACCATCAACCCGGCCAGCCGTACGCCGGTGAAGGTGAAAGCCGGTCCGTCGAGCACCATCTACGTCAGTGCGATGCTGGGTCTGATGCTGCTGGGCCTGGTCTGGCTACTGGTCTTCTACTTGGGCGCCAACTCGTCGAACCTGGGCGATCCGGGCAAGGCGTTGCACTGGATGAGCCAGCTCGGAGCGTGGAACTTCCTGATCGGATTCGGCTTCATGATCGCCGGTCTGCTGATGACGATGCGGTGGCGGTGACCACCAGCGACGGTGGGAATCACATCGATGTAATTCATCCACATTGGGGATAAACCCTGTGGACAACTCGACGGCATGGTCCACACCAGCGCCGATGGCGGTCGCACTACTGGGTGCCGGTGTGGTGTTGACCGGGGCGGCCGCACTCTCCGGTGCCGATCCGGCCGGTGTGGTGATCATGGGGCTCGCCGGTCTGCTGTTGCTGGGGATGGGCGCAGCGGGTCTGTACGTGCGCCCCCGGCTCGCGATTGTCGACGAGGGCCTGGCTCTGCGCAGCCTGCGCGGGACGCGGGTGTACACGATCGGTGAGATCGTGCGGATTCGCGTGGTCAGCTTTCCCCGGTTCGGGCGTTCGGTGCCGTCGTTGGAGATCGACGTGGTCGAGCCGGACACCCCCGACGATGAACGCCTGCTGGTCCTCGGTCGCTGGGACCTAGGCGCCCACCCGCTGGCCGTGGCCGACGCCCTGCGCGGCGCCGGCTTTCCCGTCGCCGATCCCCGCCGCAGCTGAGAACTGCCGCCGGGTCCACTCTCACGGGGCGAGAAGCAAGAACCCCGGGCACCACGACGCCGGCACCGTAGGGGACTTCTCAGCTGAGGACGGCCAGACCCAGTGCCAACACGATCAACAACCCCACGGCGATCCACCCGATGGTGTTCACCGACGGCGCGCGACGTTTGTCCGAGGACAACAGCAGCGAGGGCAGCACGACGATCCCAGCGGTAGCCGCCGCCCCGAACGCGAGACCACCCAGATGGGCCCACAGCGAGATGCCCGGGATGGTGACCGTGATGACCAGGTTGATGACGATGGTCCCGATGATGCCGCCGGGTGGGATCTTGGCGCGCAACACCACGATCAACAGCCCGCCCAACACCCCGTAGATGGCGCCGGACGCACCGGCGGTGGCCGAGTTGGGTGAGAACAACAGGACCGCAGCACTGCCGCCGAGCAGCGACGCGACGTAGACCCCCACATAGCGCGCGGTGCCCAGCGCACGCTCGAGGTCACGCCCGAGGATGTAGAGGGTGAACATGTTCAGACCCACGTGGATCACCGAGAAGTGCAGGAATCCCGAGGTGAACAGACGCCAGTACTCGCCGTCGTGGACCAACGGCCCGAACAGGACGCCGTCGTAGAAGACCCGCGAGTCGTTGGGGTTCAGGTTGCCGCCGGTGCGCGCCTGTATCGCGGTGATGGCGAAGACCACCAGGTTGATCGCGATGATGACGTAGGTCGCCAACGGCCGGCGAGCGCCGAGTTGCTGCACACGCGGGGTGCGCGCGGCTGCCGCGCCTACGCAGTCCAGACAGTGCTGACCGACGGCGGCCGGGCGCAGACACTCCGGACACGCCGATCGCCCGCAGCGGGTGCACTGCAATCCGGTGGGGCGATCGGGGTGTCGGTAACAAACCATCGGCGGCGCACCGCCGGGCGCCGGCTGATACGGGTTCAGCTGATCTCGATCTTCTCGATGATCACGTCGTCGAGGGGTCGATCCCGGTGGTCGGTCGGGGTGGTGGCGATCTTGTCGACCACAGCCTTGGAGTCGGCATCAGCGACCACACCGAAGATGGTGTGCTTGCGGTTGAGGTGCGGGGTCTTGGTGACGGTGATGAAGAACTGCGAACCGTTGGTTCCAGGTCCGGCGTTGGCCATGGCCAGCAGGTAGGGCTGATCGAACTGCAGCTCCGGGTGGAACTCGTCGCCGAACTGATACCCCGGGCCGCCGGTACCGGTGCCGGTCGGGTCGCCGCCCTGCAGCATGAACCCGTCGATCACCCGATGGAAGACAGCGCCGTCATAGAACGGGCCACTGTTGCCGCCGGAGGCGTTGAGCGTCGAGTACTCCTTGGATCCGGTGGCCAGTCCGGTGAAGTTCTCCACCGTCTTGGGGGCGTGGTTGCCGAAGAGGTCGATCACGATGTCACCGACATTGGTGTGCAGCGTTGCGGTTGCGGTTTTCGATGGTGTGCTCACGTCCCCATGGTGCCATGTGGTCGTCACCGGACAGGCACGACTCCGATGGCGGCCACCGCAGCCACCCGCACCACCGAGCTGGAGAACATCACCGAGCCGCTGCCCGGGTTGGTGATCCGCTCCCCGAGGAAACGGCCGTCGGTGTCGGAGAAGATCAGCCCGATCGAGCCGAGCCGCGGATCACTGATCTGTAGGGCGGTTCCAGGTCGACCCGCCGCGTCGGTGACCCCGCGGACCACCGTCAGCCCGGAGATCTCCTTGGCCGCGGTGAACAAGGTGTCCTGTTTGTCTGCCGGCAGGATCTCGGCGAGCTCACGCACCTGCTCCCACGCGGCGACGTCGGAGGTGGTGCCGTTCTTGCTGATGTCAGCGCGGGTGCGGGGGTCGTTGCGGATGTCGGTGATCAGGGTCTGTGGATCGTCGGTGAGCCCCTGCAGCGCCAGATACGAGCGGTCGGTCAGTGCGACCGGTGACGTGGCGGCGGTGACGGGCAGGGTGCGGGTGCCGTCGAAGGCACTGGGCGCACCCGTGGTGGTGGTGACAACCCGACCGGGTTGCGATCCGTCCGCGCGTTGCCAGCTCCGTTCGGTGAGGACGGTCAGGCCGTTCTGTCGAACGACCTCCCGGTAGATCCACCCAGTCGGGGCCACCTGCAGCGGCGGCAGCTTCTGCGCCGAGGAGCCCGCGCGCTGAAGGATGGTGGCGGCGTCGGCGGTGGGTGTCGTGGTCGATGATCCGAGCAGACCGGTGACCCCGAATGCGCCGGCGGCCGCGACGACCACTGCGGCGGCAGCCACCGCCACCCGACCTCGGGTGAACACGGTGCCCGACCGGCGGGTCGCCCGCGGTGTGCTCGCCCCGAAGACCTGGCCATGGATGGCGGCATAGGAGCTCATCGGCATGTCCGGTACATCGTCACGAAAGTGCTTCAGGGTCGCAAGGATGTCGGTGTCGTGGTTGGTCATGAGTTCTTCTCCTCGTATGAGCGTAGGAAGGTACGAGCTTGGTGAATACGTGAACGCACATGCGCCACAGTGGAATCGAGGGCAACAGCGGTCTGTTCGTAGGTGAGTTCCTCCCACGCGGTGAGCAGCAGCGCGTCACGGTCGAAGTCGCAGAGCTGGGCAAGTGCACCGGCCACGATGCGGGTGCGTCGGTCGGCGAGGTCGCGCTCGATGACCGCTCGCTCGGGGCCTTCGACCTCGGTCGGGTCGGCCCCGCGTTCGGCCAGGCTCCGGTAGCCGGTGATCTCGCGCCGACGGTGGCGGGCCAGGGTGTGTCCGGCGATGCCATAGAGCCACGGCCGAATCCCGTCGTCGGATCCGCGAAAGGAGCCGAATCCGGCCAGCGCGGCGGTGAACGTCTCGGCGGTCAGATCGTCGGCCAGGTCCGGGCCGGCTCGACGGGAGAGGTATCGGTGGATGGCTCGGGCGTGAGCGGTGTACGCGGCTGCGATGGCCTCACGAGCTCGCGCACTGTCGGGGGGCACGGGTGTGATCCTGCCGTTGATGATGGACACGTCAGGTACTAGTCACCGGCGCCGCTCCAGTTGAGCGTCTCGTGGTGTGACTCGTGTCACTGTTGCCTCACCTGGCAGAGTGGAGGCGAAAGACCGGCATGCTGGCGGTCGACACCTTTCCGGCGAGAAGAGGCGAGCAGATGGCAAGCACGACACAGGTCGAGTCCCAGGTACAGCCCGGGGTGGCCACAGTGGTGAAGCGACGGGCCAAGCGGTCCTTCATCGCGGTGCTGCTCGGCTACTTCGCGCCGTGGACCACGCCGTGGCGAGTGTTGTGGCGGCGCCTTCGCTCGTCGAAGGACAACTCACCGGTGCGTGACGTGGTCGAGGAGATCGGCACCCCCACGTGGTTCCCCTTCGGTACAAAGCGCTCCACCAGCACACGCAGCTCGAAGTCCAAGCACACCGCACGACCCACCCACACCGTTCTCGGCGACTTCGACGTCGCCGACATCAACAAGGCAGCGGCGGAGGTGGTCGAGTCGGCCGCCGAGGCAGGCAAAGCTGCCGCACACGCCACGACAGCAGCGGTGCGGCGGATCGACCGGAAGAAGGTGGCGATCGTCGTGGTTGTGTCCGGCGCGGTCGTCGCGGTCATCGCTGCGGTGCGCATCCAGCAGTCGCGCAGCACGCCGCCGCCGGTGGCCGCGGCTCCGCCGCGCGTGGAGGACGTACCCACCTAGAGCGGTAGCTTGTAGGGCGTGTATCCCGACGAACGACCCGAGGACCGACGTGGGCCCCGCCCGCCGAGCGGGCCCGCCGGCCCCGGTGCTCGTGGGGTGCCCCCGCGTCCACCGCAGGGCCCAGCGCCTCGCCCGGCTCCGCCACGTCAGGGCGCGCCGGCTCGACCGGGCCCCGCACCCCGGTCGGCCCCACCTGTCCCGCCGGCACCCCGGCCGAACCGTCCACAGCCTGCCGCGCAGACTGTGCGCCACCACGACCTACCCACGCGGGCCCATCCCCCCGAGGTGCTCAGTGGTCCCGCCGCGCACGCGAACGCCGCATATTCGCTGTCCCCGGAGCGGGATTCGATTTTCAGCGAGACCCGTGACGCATACGGCGGCCATGACGACACGATCGACGATTCGGATCAGGACCCGGTGAACAGCTCTGCGCCCAACACGACCAACATCCTGGCGATCGTGTCGCTGGTGCTGTCCTTCTTGGGGATCACGTCACTGTTCGGGGTGATCTGCGCCCACGTGGCCCGCCGCCAGATCCAACAGAGTCGCGAACAGGGACGCTCGTTGACCACGGCGGCGCTGTGGATCGGCTATTTCTATCTGGCCACGCTCACACTGTGCCTGGGCGTGTACCTGGCGATCGCAGGTCAAGGGAACTGAGCTGATCGCAACGAAAAGATTGTGGAGCCTAGGAGATTCGAACTCCTGACATCTGCCTTGCAAAGGCAGCGCTCTACCAACTGAGCTAAGGCCCCGTGCCAGCGTCGTCCTGGCGAGGCGGGAGGCTGTGCCACGAGGACGTGGACTGCCGGTTTCGGATCGCGATCAGCACGCCGACCACGGCAACCACCATCACGATCTTTCCCACGTGGGCCTAGGAGGACTTGAACCTCCGACCTCTTCGTTATCAGCGAAGCGCTCTAACCGCCTGAGCTATAGGCCCGTGAACCGAAGCGAGGTTACCGGATCGGCGGCCTCGGACACAAAACGGGTGATCTCAATCCCGGTCGGCCAGGGTCACTTCCACCCCACCGACGAGGTCGGCACTCATGTTGTAGATGAACGCACCGACGGTGGTCAGCGCGGTGAACACGATGACGTACACCGCGCCGATCAACGCCGAGATGCCGAACACCCCACCGGCGGTCACCTCGAAGGAGTTGGTGGTGGTCGTGTCGCTGGAGGTCACCGTGCGAAACGAGCTGTTGACCGAGTCCCAGACGCCCATGCCGTCGAGCACCACGTACAACACCCCGGTGGCGATCATCCAGATGAGGAACAGCGCGATAGCCAGCACCGCAGAGATCTTGAAGGTCGACCAGGGGTCGATTCGGCGCAGCTGCACCGAGGCGCGCAGCGGACCCCGAGCCCCGCCTGCGGCTACGGCCTCCACCGCGCGGGTGGGTGCCGACTGCACCGCCGCAGGCGCAGCCTGCGGCGCATACCCGGGCAGCGGAGCCTGATCGGGTGCGGCGGGGGTAGGACCGGGTGCCGCGGGCGCATAGGCGCCAGGGTGGTGAATCGCGTCGAGATCGGGCAGATCATCGGGGATGTCACTGCGATCGATGTTGCGGGTCGGACCGTCGATCACCTTGCCCACCAGGGAGTTACGCCCGTTGGCGGTGGCCGCGGGTGGACGTGCACCCAGCCGACCCTCGGAGTCGACCTTGGCGATGGGCACCTTGGTGGTGGGAGCGGTGGCCGACGGGATCGACGGGGTCGGTGCACCCGGCGCCTTGGTGCCGGTCACCAGCGGACGCGTCGGCTCGGCGGCGGGGTTGTTGGGCTCGACCCCCGGCGCAGGGCTGCCCGTGTTGGGCAACGTCGCTCCCACCCGCTGCCAGGGCGGCTTCCCGCCCGCGCCACCGGCTTCTGACGCAGCCGACTCGGTCGTGGTGTCGGTCGACTCGGTGACCTCGGCAGCATCAGCCGACGGCTCGTCGGCACCGTGTGGACTGGCACCGTTCTGGCCGGCACCGTTCTGGGCAGCTCGATCGGCGACTGCGGAGGCCTGTGACTCCTGGGGTGTGCTCACCTGCGTTCCTTCACCTCAATGGACGCACCCGCACCCACCGGCTCAACTGCCGGCATCGGATCCGCCCTCGGACTCGTCTGGCTCATCAGCATTCCGAGCAATAGCCAAAAGAGTAGTTCCTTCGTCGAGGTTCATCAGGCGGACGCCCTTGGTCTGGCGTCCAGCCTTACGCACCTGCTTGGCCAGCGTACGGATCACGCCGCCGCCGGAGGTGATGGCATAGAGCTCCGCGGTGTCGTCGACGATCAGGGCACCGACCAGTGCGCCGCGACGAGTGTCGTACTGGATGGTCAACACACCCTTGCCACCACGGCCCTGCACCGGGTAGTCCTCCATCGCGGTGCGTTTGGCGTATCCACCCGAGGTGGCCACCAGCAGGTAGGTGCCGTCGGCGACCACGTTCAACGACAGCAACTCGTCGTCGTCGTTGAACCGCATGCCCTGCACACCCGAGGTCTGACGACCCATCGGACGCAGCGCCTCGTCGGTGGCACTGAACCGGATGGACTGTCCACGCTTGGACACCAGCAACAGATCGTGCTCGGCGCTGCACAATTGCGCGCCGACCAGTTCATCCTCACCGCGCAGGTTGATCGCGATGATGCCCCCGGATCGAGCCGAGTCGAAGTCGGTCAACCTCGATTTCTTCACCAGACCCGCTCGCGTGGCCAGCACCAGATACGGCGCGTCCTCATAGCTCTTGATCTGGATGACCTGGGCGATACGTTCCTCAGGCTGGAAGGCCAGCAGGTTCGCCACGTGTTGGCCGCGAGCGGTGCGGTTGGCCTCGGGCAGCTCGTAGGCCTTGGCCCGATAGACCCGGCCCTTGGTGGTGAAGAACAGGATCCAGTCGTGGGTGGAACACACGAAGAAGTGCGCCACGATGTCGTCCTGTTTCAGGCCCGCACCCTGCACACCCTTGCCGCCACGCTTTTGACTGCGGTAGAGGTCGGTCTTGGTGCGTTTGGCATACCCGGTTTCGGTGATGGTGACGACCACGTCTTCCCGAGCGATGAGGTCCTCGTCGCTGACATCGCCGTCGGCGGCGATGATGCGGGTGCGGCGTTCGTCACCGAACTTCTCCACCACCTCTTTCAGCTCGTCGCGCACGATGGCACGCTGACGCTCCGGCTTGGCCAGGATGTCCTTGTAGTCGGCGATCTCGAGCTCGATCTCGGCGAGTTCGTCGATGATCTTCTGCCGCTCCAGCGCCGAGAGCCGACGCAACTGCATCGCGAGGATGGCATCGGCCTGGATCTCGTCGATGTCGAGCAACCCGATGAGGCCGCTGCGCGCTTCCTCGGTGTTGGCCGACCGCCGGATCAACGCGATCACCTCGTCGAGGGCGTCGAGGGCCTTGACCAGACCACGCAGGATGTGGGCCCGCTCCTCGGCCTTGCGCAACCGGTATCGGGTCCGGCGCACGATGACGTCGATCTGGTGCTCGACGTAATGACGGATCATCTGGTCCAAGCGCAGGGTGCGCGGCACTCCGTCGACGATGGAGAGCATGTTGGCACCGAAGCTGGTCTGCAGCTGGCTGTGCTTGTACAGGTTGTTGATGACGACCTTGGCCACCGCGTCGCGCTTGAGGGTCACCACGATCCGCATACCCACGCGATCGGAGGACTGGTCTTCGATCTTGCTGATGCCCTTGAGTTTGCCGTCGTTGACCTGCTCGGCGATCGATAGGATCATGTTGTCCGGATTCACCTGGTACGGCAGCTCGGTGATCACCAGTGTCGTTGCGCCGGTGCGAGATTCCTCAACCTCCAGCACACCGCGCATGCGGATGCTGCCACGGCCGGTGGTGTAGGCGTCGGTGATGCCCTGACTGCCCACGATGAGACCGGCGGTCGGGAAATCGGGGCCCTTGACGCGCTCCAGACACGCGGCCAGCGTCGTCTCTTCGTCGGCGTCGTAGTTCTCCAACGCCCAGAACACCGCGTCGGCCACCTCGTTGAGGTTGTGCGGGGGGATGTTGGTGGCCATACCCACGGCGATACCGCCGGAGCCGTTCATCAACAGGTTGGGGATACGGCTGGGCAGCACCGTCGGCTCGAGGGTCTTGCCGTCGTAGTTCGGCGTGAAATCGACGGTGTCCTCGTCGATGTCGCGCAACATCTCCATCGCCAGCGGCGTGAGACGCGCCTCGGTGTAGCGCATCGCGGCGGCGCCATCGTTCCCGCGCGAACCGAAGTTCCCCTGACCGTCGACGAGCGGATACCGCATCGACCAGGGCTGCGCCAGCCGCACCAGGGCGTCATAGATGGCGGTGTCGCCGTGGGGGTGGTAGTTGCCCATCGTCTCGGCCACCGGTTTTGCCGACTTGACGTAGCTGCGGTCGGGCCGGAATCCGGCGTCGTGCATTGCGTAGAGCAGACGGCGGTGCACCGGCTTGAGGCCGTCGCGGACCTCGGGCAGTGCGCGACCCACGATCACGCTCATCGCGTAGTCGATGTAGCTGCGCTGCATCTCCTGCTGGATGTCGACCGGCTCGATCCGGTCGCCACCAGAACCGTCGGTGGTGCCGCCAGGAGGCAGCGTGGTGTCAGTCATCAGATCACTTTCGTTGTACGGGGCCGTGTTTCACGTGAAACGAACTGCCACCATCAGACGTCGAGGAAACGCACATCCTTGGCGTTGCGGGCGATGAAGCTGCGCCGCGCCACCACGTCCTCCCCCATCAGGACACTGAACAGTTCGTCTGCCGCGGCGGCGTCGTCGAGGGTGACCTGACGCAACACCCGCACCGCCGGATCCATCGTGGTCTCCCACAGTTCTTTCGCGTTCATCTCACCGAGACCCTTGTAGCGCTGGATGCCGTCGTCGGTGTTGATCTTCTTGCCGGCGGCCTTGCCCGCCTCCAGCAGTCCGTCCCGTTCACGGTCGGAGTAGGCGAACTCCGGTGCCGCACCCTTCTGCCACTTCAGCTTGTACAGCGGGGGCTGCGCGAGATAGACGTGGCCGTGCTCGACCAGTGGTCGCATGAACCGGAACAACAGGGTGAGCAGCAGCGTAGAGATGTGCTGACCGTCCACGTCGGCGTCGGCCATCAACACGATCTTGTGGTAGCGCAGTTTGGCGATGTCGAACTCGTCGTGGATGCCGGTGCCGAACGCGGTGATGATCGACTGGACCTCAGAGTTCTTCAGCACCCGGTCGATGCGGGCCTTCTCCACGTTGATGATCTTGCCGCGGATGGGCAGGATCGCCTGATACATCGAGTCACGGCCCGATTTGGCACTGCCGCCGGCCGAGTCACCCTCCACGATGTAGACCTCGCACTTGGCGGGATCGTTGCTGCGGCAATCGGCGAGCTTGCCCGGTAGACCACCGATGTCGGTGGCGCTCTTGCGCCGCACCAGCTCTCGCGCTTTACGCGCGGCCAGGCGTGCCTGGGCCGAGCCAACCGCCTTGTTGATGATCACCTTGGCCTCGGCCGGGTTGGACTCCAGCCAGTGCGACAGGTGCTCGTTGGCCACCTTTTGCACGAAGGTCTTCACCTCGGAGTTGCCCAGCTTGGTCTTGGTCTGTCCTTCGAACTGGGGGTCACCCACCTTCACCGAGATGACCGCAGCCAGACCCTCGCGGATGTCGTCGCCGGTGAGCTTGCCGTCCTTCTCCTTGAGCAACTTCTTGTCGATGGCGTACTTGTTGACCGTCGAGGTGAGCGCGGAGCGAAACCCCTCCTCATGGGTGCCGCCCTCATGGGTGTTGATCGTGTTGGCGAAGGTGTGCACCGATTCGGAGTAGCCCTCGTTCCACTGCATGGCCACCTCCACCTCGTGGCCGGTGCCCTTGGCACTGAAGCCGACAATGGAGGAATGGATCGCCTTACGTGACCGATTCAGGTGAGCGACATAGTCTTCCAGCCCACCGGGATAGTGATAGGTGCGGGTGCGCGGCTTACCCGACTCCTTCTCCACCGCCGGGACGTCGGCCGCCACGTCCTCGTCGTCGTGGCGCTTGACGATCTCGGCGGTCTCGACATCCTCGGAGTCGTTGACCACTTTGGGCCGCTGATCGGTGAGGTGGATGGTGAGTCCCTTGTTGAGGAACGCCATCTCCTGCAGCCGCCGCGAGATGGTTTCGAAGTTGTAGTCGGTGGTCTCGAAGATCTCACCATCGGCCCAGAACCGGGTGGTGGTGCCGGTCTTGCGTGACGCGGCGCCTTTGATCAGCTCGCCGGGCTTGGCGTAGTCGTACGTCTGTGTCCAGTGCGAACCGTCTCGGTCGATCTCGAGCTCGACTTTGGTCGAAAGCGCGTTGACCACCGAGATACCCACACCGTGCAGACCACCAGACACCGCGTAGGAGTCGGAGTCGAACTTGCCGCCGGCGTGCAGCTGGGTCATGACGACCTCGACGGTGGGGACACCGGTGGCGTGCATCTCGACCGGAATGCCACGGCCGTCATCGCGGACCTCGACGCCACCGTCGGCGAGCAACGTCACCGACACTTCACTGGCGTATCCCGCCATGGCCTCGTCGACAGAGTTGTCCACGACCTCCCAGATCAGGTGGTGCAGACCGCGTTCGCTGGTCGACCCGATGTACATGCCGGGGCGCTTGCGTACCGCTTCGAGGCCCTCGAGGATGCTGATGGATTCCGCACCGTAGTTCCCGGGTTTTTTCGCCGAGGCTCGGGTGGCCTTCTTCGCGGTGGTCGGGGTGTCGTTGCTGCTGTCGCTGTCGGCCACGAGTGGTGTCCGCTCCTTCGCCTTGCCGGGGATGGTCCATCGCCCCTCTCGAGGCACGCCTTCCATACTACTGCCTCGGTCGCCAGGAAATGGCCTTGCGTGGTGTCTGACGCGCACACAGACCGGATTTTTTCGACTCGGCTAGGTCGCGGAGACCTAAGGTCCTACGACGAGGCAGCGGAGCGGCTCAGCCGTAGGTGTCGCGGGGCCCTCGACCACGGATGTGCCGTTCACCTTTGCGCCACGACGGAGCCTTGGGACCGGTGATCCGCAGACTGGTGACCACGCCGTTGCCCACCGACTCGGCGATCTTGGCCAGGATCTGCGCCTGGATGAGTCGCAACTGAGTGGCCCACGCTGTCGACTCGGCGCTGATGTGCAACACCTTGTCGTGCAACACCGTCGGTTGCGCGTGGGCCGCGATGTCGGCACCGACGATACGATTCCAGCCGGCCAACACAGTGCCCTCACCGATGCGGGGGTCCCAGCCACGCGTGGAACTCACCCCGCCCAGCAACCGTCCCAGCGGTTGGGGATCGCGTTTGTCCGGACCCGCACCCGACCAGCGCGTACGGCTGCGATCCCGACGTGGACGCGCCACCGAGCGTCCTTCCCCCACCGACTTGCCGGCCGCTCGCGCGGCATTGCGTGCCTCTTCCAGGGCCTTGCGTGCCAACTGGTGACCACGCGAGGATTCGCCGTCGCTGTCAGAGGACTCCCCGTCGGTGTCATCAGCAGATGTGCTCACCCCGATTCACCTCCTGCGTTCGTGTCGGCCACGATCTGTGATCGTCGACTGCCGTCGGGATCGTCGATCATCTCCACGCTCACCCGTCGACCCGAGATCCCCTCGGGGACATCTTCGGCGACTGCGGCGGTGACCATCACCTGTTCCACCGATTCGGCAAACGCCGCCAGCGCGATCCGCCGCTTGGCGTCGAGCTCGGCGAACACGTCGTCGAGCAGCACCACCGGCTCGGCGCCGTCGGCCCGGAGCAACTCCACCGAACCCAACCGCAGGGCCAACGCCAGCGACCACGACTCACCATGGCTGGCAAAGCCTTTCGCCACATGTCCGCCCAACAGGATGTCCAGGTCGTCACGGTGAGGTCCGATCAGACACACCCCACGGTCGATCTCCTTGCGCCGACCGGACACCAGACGTTCCAACAGGATCGCCTCGATGTACTCGACGTCGGCGGCCGCGTCCCCCTCAGGCCACACCTCGTCGCCGACCACCGCTCGATAGCGCAGGTCGACCGGAGGTGAATGTGGAGCCAGGCGTGCGTATTCGGCGGCAACATAAGGACTCAGAGCCCGGACGACGTCGATGCGCCCCGCGGTGACCTGCGCCCCGAAGGCGGCGAGTTGGGTGTCCCAGACATCGAGGGTGGAGATCACCGAAGCGGCCGAGTCGCCGCCACCACGCATGGCTGCGGCTGCGGTCTTGAGCAACGCCGAACGCTGACGCAGCACCCGGTCGTAGTCGGCGCGGGCCGCCACCATGCGTGGACCCGCCAGCGCCGCCAGCTCGTCGAGGAAACGGCGCCGCTCGGCCGGCTCCCCCCGCACCATGGCCAGATCCTCGGGGGCGAACAGCACGGTGCGCAAGATGCCCACCACGTCGCGGGCTCGCCGTGATGGCGCACCGTTCACGCTGGCGCGGTTGGCTTTTCCTGCCGTGATCTGTACTTCGACCGTCAGTTCTCGACCACGATTGACCACAGTGGCCGCAGCTGTGGCCGTGTCACATCCGGTGCGGATCAGTGCGGCATCGGTGGACACCCGATGAGAACGAAGCGCGGCCAGATAATTCAGCGACTCGATGAGGTTGGTCTTGCCGAAACCGTTGCGCCCCACGAAGATCGTCACGCCGGGACGCAGATCGAGCTGCACCTGCGACCAGGAACGGAAGTCGCGCAACCGCAACGAGCGTACGAACACCGATCAGCTGTCGGCGCGTTTGACCGCGTGACCGCCGAACTGGTTGCGCAGCGCCGACACCGCCTTGAGAGCCGGTGACCCGTTGTCCTGTCGAGATGCGAAGCGGGCGAACAGCGCTGCGGAGATGACGTTGGCCGGAACCGAGTGCCGGATGGCCTCCTCGACCGTCCAGCGACCTTCCCCGGAATCGGTGGTGTAGTCAGAGATCTTGGCCAGGGACGGATCGGCCTGCACCGCCTCGACCAACAGATCCAGCAGCCAGGACCGGATGACGGTGCCATGGGTCCAGGCACGCAGCGTGCCGGGGACATCGGTGATCAGTGATTCCGCGCAGAGCAGTTCATAGCCCTCGCCGTAGGCGTGCATCAGTCCGTACTCGATGCCGTTGTGCACCATCTTGGCGTAGTGACCGGCACCGACCGGTCCGGCGTGGACGAACCCGTCGGCGCGCTCGCCCGGCGGACGCAACGCATCGAAGATCGGCATCGCGAACTCGATATCGGCCTCGGCGCCACCGGCCATCAGCCCGTAGCCGTTCTCCAGACCCCACACACCACCGGACACACCACAGTCCACGTAGCGGATTCCCTTGGCCGACAACAGGTCTGCATTGTGCTGATCATCGGTGTAGCGCGAGTTGCCGCCGTCGACGACTAGATCACCGTCGGTGAGGACTTCGGCCAGTGCCGCCACGGTGTCGCGGGTGGGGCTACCGGAAGGCACCATCACCCACACCAGCCGGGGCGTCGGAAGCGACTCGGCCAGCTCGGCCACCGACGCGACGTCGGTCACCTCGGGACGCGGGTCGTATCCGGTCACCTCGTGTCCGGCCTGGCGCAACCGCGTCCGCATGTTGGCGCCCATCTTGCCCAGCCCGATGAGTCCGATGTGCATGCTCACGATCCTTTCGTGGATCAGCCCGGCAGTCGCACCGGCATCAGTAGATAGGTGAAGTCGCTGGCGGGGGCCGCGAATGCGCCCGCAGCGTCGGCCTCGGGGATATCGCCGGTGGACGGACGCAACACCGCGGGACGACTGGGGGTGGTGAACCCGAAATCGACCGCGGTGGTGTGTAGCGCCGCCAACCCGTCGAGCAGGTAGATGGGATTGAAGGCGATGGTCAACGGTGCCCCGTGGAAGACGACCTGCATCTCCTCCTCGGCCTTGCCCGCGTCATCACCGCCTGCGGTGAGCAGCACCGACCCGTCGGTGAACTCCATGCGCACCTGTGCGCCGCGCTCGGCCACCAGGGCCACGCGCTTGATGGCGTCGGTCAACGGCGCGATGTCGATCGTCGCCATCGACGTGTGGGAGGTGGGCAGCAACTGTCGGAACTTGGGGAACTCTGCGTCGAGCAGCCGGGTGGTGGTCTGCCGGTTCTGGCTGAGGATGCCCAGCAGCCCGTCGGAGCCCACGCTGCCCGAACCACCCAGTGCCAACGACACCGCGGCGTTGCCATCGGCACCGGCGGACTTGGCGGCCTCGGACAAGGTCTTCGCCGGGACCAGGACTGCGGCGCTACCGCCGGCGGTCGGCTGCCACGTCAGTTCCCGCACGGCCAGCCGAAACCGGTCGGTGGCGGCCAGGACGACTGCGGTGTCCTCGATCTCCACCCGGATACCGGTCAGCATGGGCAGGGTGTCGTCTTTGCCCGCTGCGATGGCGACCTGCGCGATGGCCTCGGCGAACACATCGCTGGGGACCGTACCGGTGACCGCGGGGACGGCAGGCAGCGTCGGATAGTCCTCGACCGGCATGGTGGGCAACGAGAAACGTGAACTCCCACAGGAGATCGCGACCCGGGTGCCATCGAGGCTCACGTCGACCGGCTTGGACGGCAGCGAGCGGGTGATGTCGGCCAACAACTTGCCCGACACCAGGACCCGACCCTCGTCGGCCACCTCGGCGGAGAGTTCGACCTGGGCTGAGACCTCGTAGTCGAATCCCGAGACGCTCAGACCGGCGTCGCCGGCCGACAACACGACACACCCGAGGACCGGGACCGGTGGACGGCTCGGGAGGCTACGGGCAACCCAGGCGACTGCGTCTGCGAACTCATCGCGTACGGCGCGGAACTTCACAGCGATCGAGCCTCCATCACGTTGGAGCGGGCGGGTGGATTCCCACTCTAGAGCGCCACGAGTGCTCCGGGAGCCAACGGGGCGATCGGATCGATGCGGGTGGGTGTGCGAGATCGGACTGTCCTGTGGATCGGTGAGCTGTCCACACGGCTGCTTTTCAAGAAGAAGATGGAAGAGATATCAGAAGTAGTAGTAGGGGCTGTGGAATCTGGGGATGACACGCGCTCATCGCTGCTCGGGCGGCGTGGCGCGATGTGGACGCTCGGTGTACGGGTGGGGACCGATCACCGACTGGTTGTGCACATGTCCGCCGTTGTTCACCACCGCTCACCGTTACTCCACAGGTTCCGGTACTTATCCACCGGTTTATCCACAGCTGGGGAAAGGCGAATCGGGCCGCAAAGATCCCCGACGATCTCTCAGGATGTGGGATCGGGGCCGCTGATGTCAGTGCTGTGAACGCTGTTTGATCCGCGCGGTGAGCTTCTGGACGTGGTCGTAGACCTTGCGCCGCTCGGCCATCTCCTTGCGGATCTTCTTGTCCGCGTACATCACCGTGGTGTGGTCGCGGTCGAAGGTCTCACCGATCTTGGGCAGCGACAGATCGGTCAGTTCCCGACACAGGTACATCGAGATCTGACGGGCCTGGGCCAGGTCGCGGGTCTTGCCGGGCCCACGCAGTTCGTCGACGGTGATACCGAAGTACTCCGCGGTGATGGCCAAGATGGCAGGTGCGTTGATCTCGATGTTGCGGGAGTCCGGCAACAGCGCCTGCAGAACGATCTCGGCCAGCCCGAGGTCGAGATCGGCGGAGTTGAGAGAGGCATACGCGGTCACCCGGATCAGCGCCCCCTCGAGTTCGCGGATGTTGCGTTCGATCTTCGAGGCGATCAGCTCCATCACGTCGTCGGGGACCTTCAGGTCGTCCATCTGCGCCTTCTTGCGCAAGATGGCGATCCGGGTCTCCAACTCGGGCGGCTGGACGTCGGTGATCAGGCCCCACTCGAACCGGGTACGCAGCCGATCTTCCAGTGTCGCAAGCTGTTTGGGCGGACGATCGGAGGACACCACGATCTGCTTGCTGGCGTTGTGCAAGGTGTTGAAGGTGTGGAAGAACTCTTCCTGGATACCTTCCTTGCCCTCGAGGAACTGGATGTCGTCGACGAGCAGCACGTCTACGTCGCGGTAGCGCTGCTTGAAGGCCACACGCCGGTCATCACGCAGCGAGTTGATGAAATCGTTGGTGAACTCCTCGGTGGAGACGTACTTGACCCGCATACCCGGGAACAACCGCTGGGCGTAGTGGCCGGCGGCGTGCAACAGATGTGTCTTGCCCAGTCCCGACTCACCCCAGATGAACAGCGGGTTGTAGGCGCGTGCGGGCGCCTCGGCGATGGCGACGGCCGCAGCGTGGGCGAACCGGTTGGAGGCACCGATCACAAAGGTGTCGAAGGTGTACTTGTGATGCAGGCTGGAGTTGGTGTCGACGGAACGGAACGAATTGGCCCACTCGCCTTGCCGCGGCGTGAGTGGTTCGACTCGGCCGTCGCTGGTGTCGGGTCGATCGGCGAAGGTGTCGGGGGCCGATGCGCTGGGGACGGACCCGATGGGGGTGGGTGCCATAGGAGTCGGCCCGAGCGGAGGCAGCACCGGGTCGCTGGCGGTGATCCGAACGCCCAGGTCGACCTCGGTCGCGAGAAGCCTGCTGAGCGAGGCGCGGATGGGTTCGCGCAGGGTCCGCTCGATTTGCTCCTGTACGTAGGGGTTGGGGACCGCCAGCAATGCGAAACCCTCAGCGAGAGTGAGAGGTTGGACCAGGGAGAGGTATGCCTTCTGCTGGCGGGTCAGCTCGGGGTCGGCACTGAGCTCTACCGTGACCTGGGCCCAGATGTCGCCGAACGACTCACGATCGGACGCTTGGGACACCGGCTCCTCCTGGACTGACACGGCTGCGCCGGACGTGCGAGCCCCACAGCGGAACCGCCTACAGCGCAGGTTGTCCACATGGTTATCCACAGATGTGGAGTACTGGTGTGAACGAGCGCACCGGTGCTCGAGCCCGGTGATCCTGCACTGATCGTGGTGGCGCCGCCTGTGATGGGGTCCAACGTTTCGGGCAAAGTTAACAGAGCATCGGCTACGTCTCAACCGAATCGATATCGCAATATCTCGAAAAGGCAAACACCTCGGTGTCGTCCGGCGTGTCGAGTATCGCGCCGACCAGCATGGCACGGCTCCCCGGTCGGCCGCGAACGGGCAGCCTCACCTCCACAGCGAGGCTGCTCACCTGGTTTGACCTGCATGGGACCGATCAGTAGTCTCGAACGGTCGCCGCGAAGTCGGCCGATGGATCGTGCATCGGGCCGCGGCAGCCAGACCATCACAGTCGGATGACGTGGGGCCCGCGCGGTCGCGTCATCCCGAGAACGAGGAGAACCCCGTGGCCAAGGGCAAGCGGACCTTCCAGCCCAACAACCGTCGTCGTGCGCGCGTGCACGGTTTCCGTCTGCGCATGCGGACCCGGGCCGGCCGCGCCATCGTCAACGGTCGCCGTCGTAAGGGCCGTGGAAGCCTGACGGCCTGATCCGGCTCGTTCCCGTATCGGGAACACGAGTCAGGACCGTGCTCACCCCCAGCCGCCGGATCACCAGCGGATCCGATTTCTCCCGCACACTGAAGCTCGGTGCGCGGGCTCGTCGTGGTGCGGTGGTCGCCCATTCGGTGCACATCCCGAGCGTGTGGCCCGACCCCGCCGGAATCCGCCGCGACCTCACCACACCGTCCGGTCTACGCTGCGGCCTCATCGTCAGCAAGGCCGTTGGCAATGCCGTCACCCGACATCGGGTCGCGCGGTGCCTACGGGTGGCGGCAGACACGGTATTCGACGAGCTCGAGCAGCGGGCCCGAACACAGCTCCTTGTGGTGGTGCGTGCGCTGCCCGAGGCGGCCGACTGCTCGAGCACCGAACTCACCGCCGATCTTCGTGCAGCATTACGCAGGACCGGCGCGTATGAGTGATCGCGTCGTCACACTCCCCCGGCGCTCGCTGGTCTTCCTCATCGAGCTGTATCGGACGTGGGTGTCGCCGATGCGATTGCCGTCCTGCCGATTCGAACCGACCTGCAGCGCCTACGCCGTCGAGGCCATCACCGAGTACGGGGCACTGCGCGGCGGCGCCATGTCGGTGGTGCGGTTGCTCAAGTGCGGACCCTGGCACAAGCCAGGTTATGACCCTGTGCCCGAACGGAACAGGCACCATGGACCGCAGACGATCGATCTAGGAACAAGGAGTACCTGACACGTGCTGAACTTCATCTACTATCCGGTCTCCTGGATCATGTGGTTCTGGCACTGGTTGTTCGACCTGGTGCTCCCCAACTCCCCCGGTGGCAGCGGCATCGCGTGGTCACTGTCGGTGATCTTCCTCGTCTTTACCCTGCGAGCACTGTTGTACAAGCCCTTCGTCAAGCAGATCGAGACGACGAAGAAGATGCAGGAGATCCAGCCGCAGCTGGCCGCGATCCGCAAGAAGTACGCCAAGGATCGCGTGAAGATGACCGAGGAGATGCAGAAGCTGCAGAAGGAGCACGGGTTCAACCCGCTGCTCGGTTGCCTGCCGATGCTGGCGCAGATCCCGGTGTTCATCGGTCTGTTCCACGTCCTGCGCTCGTTCAACCGCATGGGAACCGGATTCGGTCAGCTTGGCATGACTGCCGCGGAGACCCGCAGCTACGGCAACTACGCGTTCAGTGCCGAGCAGGTGCGCAACTTCCTCGACGCCCGACTGTTCGGTGTGCCGCTGTCTTCGGCGGTGTCGCAGCCACAGAAGGAGTGGGAGGCGTTCAACCCGACCGGCGTCATCGACTTCACCCGGGGACACATCATCGCCCTGGTCATCCCGCTGGTGATCATCTCCTCCATCGCCACCCACATGAACGCGCGCGCCGCCGTTGCGCGACAGCCGGCGGCATCGCTGGAGAACCCGCAGACCGCGATCATGAACAAGCTGTCGCTGTACGTGTTCCCCCTCGGCATCCTGGTGTCGGGTGCCTTCTTCCCCGTCGCGATCCTGCTGTACTGGGTGAGCAACAACCTGTGGACCTACGCGCAGCAGCACATCGTGTTCGGCCGCATCGCCAAAGAGGAAGCCGCGGCCAAGGAGGCCAAGCAGGAAAAGTTGCGGGCCAATGCGCCGAAGCCGGGAGCACGTCCGGATCGGACCAAGCGTGGCGTGGACACACCGGCGGCCAACCTGAGCAAAGGCGAGGCTGCGGCCGCGCCGGCGGACGAGCCGGCTGAATCGACGTCGGCGAGCGGTGGCGGTGCGGCGCGGCAGAGTGGATCTCGCCCCCCGAAAAAGGCGCCCGGCGGCGCGCCGCGTACCGGCTCGCAGGCCAACCGTCCGCGAAGTACCTCCGCGCAGCAACGCCGGCGCAAGAGGCGCTGACCCCCTACACGTTGTCCGTAGATACGACCGAAGGTGAACACAACGATGACTGCAGAGACGCGTGACGTCGATGTCCTCGAAGACGAGAATGATGAGGCGGCCGCCGACGCGGTCGACGATCTGACTGGCGATAGCGACGCCGACAGTGGTGACCGGCTTGTCGAAGAGGGCGAGGTGGCTGGCGATTACCTCGAGCAGCTGCTCGACCTCCTCGACTTCGACGGCGACATCGATCTGGACGTGGATGGCGATAGAGCGATCGTGAGCATCGACGGCGGTCGGGATCTGGGCAAGCTGGTCGGCAAGAACGGTGAGGTGCTCGACGCGCTGCAGGAACTGACCCGGCTGGCCGTGCAGCAGGTGACCGGCGATCGATCGCGACTGATGCTCGACATCGCGCAGTGGCGGGCAGGTCGGCGGGAGCGGCTGTCGGCTCTCGGGACCGAGGTCGCGCAGCGGGTCGCGGCCGACGGTGGACGCGAGGAGTTGGATCCGATGACCCCGTTCGAGCGCAAGATCGTTCACGATGCCGTGGCTGCGGTGG
The DNA here is from genome assembly GCF_018474015.1 of Williamsia sp. CHRR-6. GTDB lineage: Bacteria > Actinomycetota > Actinomycetes > Mycobacteriales > Mycobacteriaceae > Williamsia_A. The sequence goes on from NZ_JAHCSG010000004.1 coordinate 379,161, forward strand.
ACGGCGTCTACAGCGAGAGCGAGGGTGCCGAGCCGCGCCGTCGGGTCGTGGTGATCAAGGAGTAGCGGCGTTCGTCCACGACGACGAACATTCGACACACCGTCCTCAGGGCCTTGGCAAGCGCGCCGAGGCCCTGAGTCATTTCCGAATCTCATCCGTGTGATTCGACTACCGAGAGATGTTTCACGTGAAACAAGACGACGAGTTCGCCACGCAGTCCGATGCCATCACGGCTGTGTTCGGTCAGAACCTGACGCCGGCCATGCAGTACCGCGAGTTCTTGGCCACCGCCGGTGTAGAACGTGGTCTGATCGGGCCGCGCGAGGTGGATCGACTGTGGAGCCGCCATCTGTTGAACTGCGCAGTGATCGGTGAGGCGATCGACCATGGCACCGATGTGGTCGACGTCGGCAGTGGATCGGGGCTGCCCGGCATCCCGTTGGCACTCGCGCGCCCCGATCTGCAGATCACGTTGGTAGAGCCACTTCTTCGTCGATCCACGTTCCTGGCCGAGATCGTCACCGAGTTGGGCATCGGTGGACGCGTGCAGGTGATCCGTGGGCGTGCGGAAGAGAAGAAGGTGCGCACCGAGATCGGTGGTGCGTCCGTGGTCACCTCCCGCGCCGTGGCCCCGCTCGATCGGCTGGCTCGGTGGTGTGTCCCATTGCTGCGCGGCTCGGGAGAGCTGATCGCGATCAAGGGAAGTTCGGCCCCCGAGGAGGTGGCCACCCATCGCGCGGATGTCGGCAAGCTCGGACTGCTGGAGCTTCGCGTGGAGGTGTGCGGTACCGATAGGCTGTCGGAGCCGACCACCATAATCAGAGGACGGATGAAGGCGCAGTCGCGTCGACGATGATCCGGCAATGCGGTCGCAGGGGGTGAGGCGCACAATGTTGGGTAAACGGGGGCGAAGGAGTGTGGCTGTGGCCAAGGATTCCGTGGGTCCTGTTTCACGTGAAACATCGGAGAAGTACGTGGACACTCCAATCGCCGCAGCCGCAGAAGTGGCCAGCCAGGTCTTGACCAAGGGCCATGCCGGTACTCTCCCCCGCCCCTCGGCCACCCGGATCATCACCGTCGCGAACCAGAAAGGTGGCGTCGGCAAGACGACCACATCTGTGAACCTGGCGGCCGCGCTGGCGTTGCATGGTCTCGGCGTTCTCGTCATCGACCTTGACCCGCAGGGCAACGCCAGCACTGCACTGGGGATCAATCACCGCGACCCCGACATCCGATCGGTCTACGAGCTGCTGCTGGGTGAGATCACGTTGGCTGAGGCCATGCAGAAGACACCGGCGTACGACAACCTGTACTGCGTCCCTGCGACGCTCGACCTCGCTGGCGCGGAGATCGAGCTGGTGTCGATGGTGGCCCGCGAGACTCGACTGCGCAACGCCCTCGATCTGGCGACCATCGCCGAGTACGGGATCGACTACGTGATCATCGACTGCCCACCGTCGCTGGGGCTGTTGACCGTCAACGCAATGGTGGCCGCTCGTGAGGTGCTGATCCCCATCCAGTGCGAGTACTACGCCCTCGAGGGTGTCGGGCAGTTGCTGCAGAACATCGAGTTGGTCCAGGCGCATCTGAACCGAGAGCTGTACGTATCCACCGTCCTGCTCACCATGTATGACGGTCGCACCAAGCTCGCCGACCAGGTGGCCGACGAGGTGCGACGACATTTCGGCGACAAGGTGCTCAACACGATCATCCCGCGCAGCGTGAAGGTGTCCGAAGCGCCCGGCTTCGGGATGACGATCATCGAGTACGACCCCGGATCACGCGGTTCGATGAGCTACCTCGACGCCGGTCGCGAGTTGGGCATGCGTGGTGCGCCGTCACCGCAGGGAGGACAGCGATGACACAGCGTAAAGGTGGACTGGGACGCGGATTGGCCGCCTTGATCCCCACCGGACCCGACGAGGGACCACGGCTGGGCAACGCGGCCGCCGATGTGGTGCTGGGCGCACCGCGACCCTCCCCTGCGCGTCCCCCGGCCGCCCCGGAGGCCGACGTCGTCGCCGATCCCGGTGTGGGTGCGGTGTACCAGGAGATCGCGCCGGGCGAGATCCAACCCAACCCGCAGCAGCCGCGCACCGCCTTCGACGAGGAAGCCCTCGCCGAGTTGGTGCACTCCATCCGTGAGTTCGGACTGATGCAGCCGATCGTGGTTCGCCGCCTCAGCGAACCGATCGGCGCCATCCGATACCAGCTGGTGATGGGTGAGCGTCGATGGCGGGCCAGCCAGGAAGCCGGACTGACGGCTATCCCGGCCATCGTCCGGGAGACTGCCGACGGCGACATGTTGCGCGACGCGCTACTGGAGAATATCCATCGGGTTCAGCTCAATCCGCTGGAGGAGGCGGCGGCCTACCAACAGCTGTTGGAGGAGTTCGGCGTCACGCACGACGAGTTGGCCACTCGTCTGGGCCGTTCGCGTCCGGTGGTCACCAACATGATCCGACTGCTGCGGCTGCCCATCCCGGTGCAGCGTCGGGTGGCGGCCGGAGTCCTGTCCGCCGGCCATGCGCGCGCGCTGCTGTCGTTGGAGGCGGGTTCGGATGCGCAAGAGGCGTTGGCCGCGCGCATCGTCGCCGAGGGCATGTCGGTGCGGGCAACCGAGGAGGCGGTGACCCTGGCCAACCGGGACGGCGTCCCCACTCCATCCACACCGCCGGCCAAGCGCAAGCCGATGCAGATGCCGGGCCTACAGGACGTGGCCGAGAGGCTCTCGGACCGACTCGATACGCGGGTGACGGTGTCGTTGGGCAAGCGGAAGGGCAAGATCGTTGTCGAGTTCGGCTCGGTGGACGACCTCGAACGCATCGTGGAGCTCGTGTCGAAAAATGCGGCTTCATGACGCGGAGTTTCGGCAACCACCCGGTCGGGACCGAAACGTCACTGTGACGCCATACCCCGCCAGCGTAGCCTTCCATCTCGAAAGTCGTTGGGGCCGTGCTTCGTTCGCCTTCGAGAGGGCCACCTCGAGCTCGGCCGACGGGGGTGAGCCGTGGGAGTGATCGTCACGCCGCTCGATCTCGCTGGGTTCGACCGTCTTCCGTTGCACGTGCGTCGATGCGTGTCGTGGGAGGTCGACCCTGGAACCATCCCGGCTGCCGACTCCGGACTCACCATCGACTCCGAGTTCGACAAAGAGGCGTGGGTGTCGATGGTGATGCTCGATTGGGGCACCTGCGCTCAGATCGCAATCGAGTCATCGGTGAACGCGACGGTCGGCAGCGCGTTCTACGCACCTCCCGGTCGCGTACCGCGAGCCCACCTCTTCCCCACCTCACCGGTCAGCCCCGACGCCGTGTTGCTGATGTCGGTGCGCGTGGAGCCAGGTCACACCGGGGTGGCCGAGCGGCTGATCGACCGGGTGGTGGCCGACCTCATCCAGCGGGGTGTCCGTGCGGTCGAGGCGTTCGGGTTCGTCCGTTCGGCGGCCACCTCGCGCAGCACCGACAGCCGCATGAGCGGTGACGCCGCCAACGGACTCTGCGCCGGCTGCATGATCGACGCCCACCTGTTGGCCGAAGCCGGATTCGAGGTGGTCGCCGCACACGACGTGTTCCCCCGCTACCGCCTGGAGCTCGATTCCGGTCTCAGCTGGAAGTCGGCGGTGGAGAATGCGCTGGAAGGATTGGTGCTGATGGCGTCGATCGACGTGCTGGGGCGAGAACGGGCAGGCGCTTCGGCGGCGTCACCGGGCTGGGTTCAGCGCGCGAGTTGCTCCGACGCCAGCAGGTCGGCGAACGTGTAGGTGCCGGTCGGCTGATCGTCAGCACCGAGCAGATAGAGGCGCTTGACCGCCACCAGGATGGCGTCGGCGATGGTGTCACGGATCCCGGCGTCGGAGAGCATGGCCGTGTCGCCCGGATTGGTCACGAAGCCGACATCTACCTGGACGACCGGCATCTCGGTGAGCCGCAACAGATCCCAGGTGCGCCCGTGTGAACGGCAATCCAACAGCGGTGTCCGGGCCGCGATCTCCCGCTGGATGAAACCCGACAGCGAGTGACCGATCGATGACACCGACCCCCGCGAGTTGCCGAAATGAAAAGTGGCCACGCCGTTGGCCTTCGGGGTGCGGTGGTGTCCGCAGCGCAACGCGATCACCAGATCAGCTCCCACCGAGTTCGCACGGGCGGCGCGGGTGGCGTCGTCGGGGTTCTCCTCATAGGACCGGGCGGCGAACGTCTCCACGCCGGCCGCGCCCATCCGACCTTCCAGCCGCCGAGCCAGGTCCCAGAGGATGTTGGTCTCGAGCTCGGCGAGACGGGCGTCGACCAGGCCGTCGATGGCACCCACACCGGCGTCGATCACGATTCGCTTGCCGGCCAGCTGTGGGCCGGATCGGCGAACGGTCTCCTCTTCGCGGATGGCGTGCGGCGAACCGCCGGTGACCCGGGTGCCCAGGCGTTCTAGTGAGCGCAGGGTGCCCGGTCCGCAGATGCCGTCGGCCACCATCCCGTACTCGCCCTGGTACTGGCACAACGCCTTGTGGGTCACCTCACCGAAGCGACCGTCGACGAGTCCGGTGTAGTAGCCGAGATTCTGCAGCCGTGACTGCAGGGTGGCGACGTCGTCTCCATGCATCGGGGCCGACAGGCGGAAGGCCAGCACGCGGGCCCCGAACTGATACGAGGCCTCGCGCAACACCCGATAGGTGGCCGGCCCGACGATCCCGTCGACGATCAAACCGCGTTCCTGCTGGAACGCACGCACGGCGTGATCGGTCTGCTGGTCGAACACGGCCTCGTCGATCTGGTGACCGTCGACCACCCGGTCGGCGGGTGACGCGTGACGGCCGCGCGGCGCGTCCAGGGCAGTTCCGTGCGCGGTGAGCAACCCCTGCGCAGCAAGGATGGAGCGGATCTCGGCGACGGCGGAGCCACGATCACCAAGGCGATACAACGCCATCTGCAGCTCCTCTCCTCGGCCAACGCGCACCGAGATGCGCGGCCCGCCCTGTGCGGCGGACTGACTCTAGAGTGTTGCAGGTCGCCGAGCCGTCGGCCAACACGGTCAGGCGCTGGTGCCCAGCACTCCATCGAGTTCACGTAGCAGCGCCGCTTTGCCCTTGGCGCCGACGATGGTCTTGGTGGGTTGTCCGTTCTCGAAAAGGATCATGGTCGGGATCGACATGATCTTGAAGTCCCGTGCGGTGTTGGGGTTCTGATCGACGTCGACCTTGGCGATGGTCAGCTTGTCGGAGTTGTCGGCGGCGATCTCCTCCAACACCGGGGCCACGGTGCGGCACGGGCCGCACCAGGTGGCCCAGAAGTCGACGAGCACCGGCTTACCGGCGCCGATGACCTCGCTCTGGAACGTCGCGTCGGTGACCTCGACGGTGTGTGCACCCATGATGAACCTCCTGTTGGCGAATGGGTTTGTGAGGGAACGGATTCCCTGCAGATCGGTGTGGATCAGGCCGGTGTGGCGACGGTCGCTGCGGCCGAAGAGTCCGCATGATCGGCCAACCAGCGTTCGGTGTCGATGGCGGCCGAGCAGCCACTGCCCGCGGCGGTGATGGCCTGACGGTATCGGCGGTCGACGAGATCGCCACAGGCGAACACCCCGGGAATCGAGGTGGCGGTGGTTCCGTCGGTGACCACGTAGCCGTCAGCGTCGAGATCGACCTGCCCGAGGACCAGCTCACTGCGCGGATCGTGTCCGATGGCTACGAACATCCCGGTCACCTCCAGGGTGGAGGTCTCACCGGTTGCGTTGTCGCGCAGGACGATCCCGGTGAGCGAGGAATCCCCGAGCACCCGCTCGACCGACACGTCGGTGACGAACCTGATCTTGTCGTTGGCCCGTGCGCGCTCCAGCATGATCTTGGACGCACGGAACTCCGAGCGTCGGTGGACCACGGTCACGCTGCGGGCGAACTTGGTGAGGAAGGTCGCTTCCTCCATCGCCGAGTCACCACCGCCGATGACGGCGATGTCCTGGTCTTTGAAGAAGAATCCGTCGCAGGTGGCACACGACGACACGCCTCGGCCCAGCAGATCACTCTCGCCGGGAACGTCGAGGTAACGGGCAGCCGCACCCATGGCCAGGATCACCGACCTGGCGCGGTACACGGTGCCGTCGACCTCGACCTCCTTCACGGGGCCGTCGAGGCGGATCGCGTCGACGTCCTCCATGCGCAGGTCGGCGTGAAAGCGCAACGCCTGCTCGCGCATCTGCTCCATCAGAGCCGGACCCTGGATGCCCTCGCGGAAGCCGGGGAAGTTCTCCACCTCGGTGGTGGTCATCAACGCGCCACCGAACGCGGTGCCCTCGAACACGATGGGCGCCAACTCGGCGCGCGCAGCGTAGATCGCGGCGGTGTATCCGGCGGGACCGGAGCCGACGATGACCACCTCGTGGATCGTGTCGGTGCCCGTGTCGCTCATCTGACCTCTTCTCCTGCGTTCGTCGACTGACTCAACATCAGGGTAGAGGCATCTGTTCCCAGCCCTGCGGGCCTGGTTCAGCGGGTCGGGATGACTGCTCCGATGGTGGTGCGTGTGAGCAGTCCCGGGTTTCCGGTGTCGCAGTCGAGGGTGACGACCAGCGCATCGAATCGGCCCGCCACCCCGGTACCCAGCAACACCACCGCGGCCGGCCCGGTGCGCACCGTGATGGGTCCCGAACCCAGGACCGGAGTCTGGTCGGGGACGCCGTTGGCCTGCAGGCACCGCCGCAACCGGGCCTGGTCGGTGAACGGGGCACCACCGGTGCGCCCGAGCACCGCGAGCAGAGCTGTCGCCGGCGGTAGTTGATCGGCGCCGATCGTGGTGCTCGGGCCCGCAGCGGTGCGGGTGGGCGTCGAGTCGCCGCCGCCACCGGCGACGATGGCCACCGTCGCGACCACCGCGAGTACCGCTGCTGCCGAGGCCGCGCCCACCAGCGCCCGCGGATGACGCCATCCGCTGCGCCGCGTGCGGTGCGTGGCGAGATCGGCCACCCCCGACGACGCGGTCACCTCGGCGGCGATGGTGGCCAACGTGGCCTCGATCTGGGCGCAGACCTGCGGTGGCGGTGCGATCGGTTGGATCGTCGACGTCGCCAGCTGGTGGCGGGTGGCCTCGAGCGCCTCGATGACCGCTGTCGCCTCGGGGTCGGCGTTCACCCGCGGCCAAAGTGCGGCGGCCTCGTCGTCGGCGAGCACCCCCGCGTGCAGATCGGCGAGCACGTCGAACGGTATGTGGGGATCGGGTGTCCCGTCGGTCACGAGGTGCCTCCTTTCGCGGATGTTGGGGGGATCAGTCGGACGATGATGGTGCGGGCCTTCACTCTTCTGACGCGCTAGGGCGGCCTCGGGTTCCCTTCCGGCGGTGATCCGGTGGAATCGCGCAGATGCCCGAGAACCACCGCCAGCTTGGCGCGGCCGCGTGAACATCGACTCTTGATGGTGCCTGGTGGTACGCCCAGCAGGTCGGCGGCCTCGACGACCGAGTAGCCCTCCACGTCGACGGCCACCACCGCGGCGCGCTGGTCGGCGGGCAGCTGATCCAACGCGTCACCGACGGACAGCCGCAGATCGACGGCCCCGGGGGCGTCGACGGGATCGGCCAGGCCCGCGCCCATCTCGTCGGTGAGTGTGATCGCCGGCCGCTGCCGGTTCTGCCGGATGCGGTCGAGCGCGCAGTTCACCACGATGCGGTGCAGCCATGAGGTGACCTTGGCGTCGGAGCGGAAGCCGGGCGCGCTGCGGTGGGCCTTGAGCAGCGCTTCCTGCAGGGCATCGGAGGCGTCCTCGGAGGTGGCGCTGGTGCGCCGGGCGACCGCCCACAGATAGTTCTGGTGGCGGTGCACGATCACGGCGAAGGCGCGGGGATCACCGGCGACATGCGCGGCGAGGAGGTCCTCGTCGGAGCGGGGATCGCCGCTCCCGGTTTCGATCATGGATGGCAGGCTAGTGGACGCCGCCGTCCATCAGCGGCCCACAGGCCAGAGCAGCCCCGCCGGTGCGATCCGATCAGGTGGGTGTCGACCATGCCGATGGCCTCCATCAGGGCGAACATCGTGGTCGGGCCGACGAACCGGAAGCCTCGGCGCCGCAACTCCTTCGACATCGCCGCCGACTCGACCGACGTGGTGGGCACCTCGTCGACGGTGCGGGGGGTGGGCGTGCGATCGGGACGAAACGACCACAGCAACGCCACCAACCCGCCGTCCTCGCGCAAGCGTTGCGCGGCACGGGCGTTGCCGATGGTGGCCTCGATCTTGCCGCGATGGCGGATGATGCGGGCGTCCTGGGTCAACCGGGTCACGTCGTCCTCGGTGAACGTGGCCACGGTGTCGACGTCGAAGCCGACGAACACCTCCCGGAACGCCGGCCGTTTGCGCAGGATGGTGGCCCAGGACAGTCCGGACTGAAATCCTTCGAGGCACAGCCGTTCGAAGTGCGCGGCCTCGCCCTCGACGGGGACACCCCATTCGGTGTCGTAGTAGTCGCGCAGCACACCCGGGGCGGCGCCCCAGGGGGTTCGGATCAGTCCGTCGTCGCAGACAACCGGTCCACCGGGACGATCAGGCACTCACCGAGACCTGTCCGATCGAGCCCTGATACGCCCGACCCGACTGGGGCAGCGACGTGATCCACAGCAGCACATAGGGACTCGGCTGCGGCGATGCGATGGTCACGGTGGTGGACTCGCGTTCCAGCGTCACCTGGGCCACCGAGGTGGTGTCGTCGAGCCGCGCGGTGGCCGAGGGCGCCAACCGGATCTGCAGGGCCACACCGGGAGTGGGTGTGGTGATGGTGATGGTCTTGACGGCGGCCGGGCGCGACAGCGCGAACATCAGTCCCAGGCCGTTCTTGAGGTTGCCGAACCGGGGACCGCCGCGGTAGGCGTCGGTGCGCCACGCCGGGCTGCGACCGGTGATGGTGTTGCCGACGTTGACGCTGGAATCCGGGGTCTGCGTGGAGTAGTCGACCACCGTCACCGACCGCAACGACACCGGAGCACCCGCTGCGGGTGGGGCAGCCGAGGCGCCCGCAGCGGCGGCCCCGCTGGTGATGATCGAGTCGATGTCGGGGGTGGAATCCTTGTTGGAGTCCGACCCGCCGGTCAACGCGACGACCAGGGCGATCACGATCAGCAGGGCCAACAGACCCACCCCGGCCATGATCGCCAGGCGCCGGCGCGACTGTGGGGACGCCTGCTTCTCGGCGCGCACGTTGCTCGCCGGCGGCAGCCGCGTCTCGTCTCCGACCACCGGCATCAGATCGGTCTTCTGATCGACCACGGTGGCCTGATCCAGCACGTGCTGAATGGTTGCGGCCGTGCGGATCCCGCTGTTGCCCTGCAGGGCGCGCGCGGCCACCGCCGAGATCTCGAAGGGCACGTCGGCACGCACCGCACGGGGTTCCTTGGGCACCCCGGTGTCGGCGAGAGCAGCGGGCGGCAACCCGCCGACCGGTTCGTCGGACTGCGCACCCGGCCCGCGGATGGAGCCGTCGGCCTCGAGCGGCCACTGCGCCAGCAGCAACGCGTAGAGCACTGCCCCGAGTCCACGCACGTCGGTCGACTTGTCGTCGCCGGCCAGTGTCCCGGGGAACGCCAGCACGGCGTTGCCTTCGCGGGAGACACGGATGCGGTCGGGGTGGTCGATGGACAGAGAACTACCGGTGCGGTGGGCGGCCTCTGCGGCTGCGGCCAGGGCGCGGACCGCGCGCGCCGCCCCGATCGGTGACGGGTTGGTGCGGGCCACGTCGGTCAACGACGACCCGTCCACCCATTCGGCGACCACGATGCCCCCGGAGGATCCGCGGACCACGTCGAGCACCCGGGCGATGCCCGGTGAGTTGACCCGGCCAAGTCGCAGGGTGCGCGACAGCACCGCCTGCGGACCCTCGCCGCGGCTGCCTGCGGCGGTGTCTGGGTCGGGAGCCGGTGCAATCTGTTCGGCGTCGACGAAGGTCAACGCCACGTCGCGGTCGAGGTTGATGTCGCGGGCCCGCCAGAACCGCAGGCCTCTGGCCCCGCCGTGCGCGGTGAGCAGGCGGTATCGGCCACCGGCCACCGCCGCACCGGGCACCAGGCGCGGTCCACGGGCCCCGCTCTCGGTGGCGGCGGGAGGAGGAGGTGCCGGGGAGATCGGTGCCGGCGGCGGGGCGTCGTCGCGGATGGCACGCAATCGGGGGTTGGTGTTGACCAGTCCAGGCAGGTCACGAACCCCGCCGGAGTCGACGTCGTCGGTTCCCACGAGGTCCACTCCTCTCCGTCGATACCGCAGATCGCGGGCCGGGGCGGGTGCGCCACGGCCCACCGCTCCACCGGTGTAGACCGAATATGCCTGCCACCGTTCGGTCCCGCTGTCGAACCGGCGAAGCACCTGTACCTGGCCAGAATACGGGAGGTCCTCTTCCCCGGTGATGCGCGGGAAGGACACCGTGAGCTCGGCCGTCGATTCGTTGGGCGGCTCGCGCGTGGGCGCTATGCCCGGAATGAACCGGCCGAGCATCCGTCGGATGCTGACGCTGACGGCGATCACGTCGGGGATCCGCAGCAGCACCAGCGCGGTGTAGACGAGGCCCAGCGCGACCAGGGCGGTGAACATGAGGTAGGCCAGCGACCCGATCTTGCCGTGTTCGTCGGCGAACCGGTGCAGACCCGACACCTGGGCCACACCCCAGACCACCCCACAACCGGCGATCGAGGCGAGCACCGTCATGGTCGTCGTGCGGGTCACGTTGGTCATCCGGATCGGCCCGAGCCGACGCCGCAGCAGGAGGTGTCCGACGATGGCGCCGACGAGGTAACCCAACCCGTTGGACAGGGCCAGCCACCGCACCACGGCGGGACCGTCGAGGAACGCCGCACCGGCATACGACGAGATCACCTTCACCACGGTGATCCCGACGGCGATGGCGGTGGGAGTCCAGGCGTCTTCTCGGGCGTAGAACACCCGTAGCTGCACCAGGGTCATCGAGTACGGGATGATCGTGAACGCACCCCAACTGAGCACGCTGCCCAGCTGATCGGCGTCGGACAGGGTGAACCGACCGAAGTTGAACACGGCGATGGCGATGGCCGGTCCGAAGAACGTCATGAACGTGATGATCGGGACCAACGCGACCATCGTCAGTCGGGTCGACAGCGACAGATCGTCGACCACCGAGTGGGTGTCGTCGGCGGCGGCATTGCGGGACAGCCGCGGCATGATCGCGGTCAAGATGGTCACCCCCAGCACGCCGTAGGGCAACTGCAACAACTGCCAGTGGGTGGCGTAGATCGACACACCCGAGGAGTCGGCGCTCGAGGCGATCCGATAGGTGATGAAGAACCCCACCTGCAGCACCGCGACGTACACGACGATGGCCCCGGCCATCCGCCCGAAGCTGCGCAACCGGTCATCCAGGCCCCACCGCAGCCGCAGCCGTACCCCCGCTCGGCGCAGTGCCGGCAGCAGGATGCACGCCTGGGCCACCACGCCCAGGGTGGTGCCCAGGCCCAACACCAACAGTTTCGCGTCGCCCATGCGCACCGGGTTCAGCGAGATCTCCCCCGGCACCAACGCGTAGACGACCAGCGTGGAGATCTGCACCACGTTGTTGAGCACCGGTGCCCAGGCTCCGGGACGGAAGTGGCCCTTCATGTTCAAGATGGCGGTGAACAGCGCCGACATCCCGTAGAACAGCACCTCGGGCAGCAGCAGATAGGCCAGGGCGGTGGCCAACGGTCGGTTGACCTGTCCGTCGCCGAGGTTGAGGTAGGTCAGCAGCGGTGCGCCGATCATCGCCAGCACCGTGGCCACCCCCAGGGTGAGAAGCGCCAGGGTGAAGATGCGGTTGATGAAGCCCTCCCCGCCGTCACCGTCCTCGGCTTCGGCGCGGACCAGCACCGGGATGACGATCGCGGTGAGCACCGCGCCCAACACCACCTCGGCGACGATGCTGGGCAGCACATAGGCCGCCTGGAACGACGAGGCGACCGCAGAGCCCAACATCGCCAACACCAAGATGGTGCGCACGAACCCGGTGATGCGGCTGATCAGGGTGGCCAGCGCGATGGAACCGCTGGTCCGCAACACCGATTCGTCGGTCTGGCGCGCCGGTCCGCTGTCGACGGCCGCGAAGATGTCGGTGGGACGGTCGTCGACGAGCACCCCACGAGGGCGGGGACTCGGGGGCGGGGCGGGCGGCTCGCCGGTGACGATGCGGCGGGTCTGATCGGTGGATATCACCCGTGGCTGTGCCGCACGGGGCTTTCCGGATTGGGGCAGGGCCGGTCCGGGTGGGATGCGGCGCGGCGCGGCGCGCTGTCCCGGGGGCATGCGCTCGGGATTGCGCGGTACCGCTGCCCCCGGCGGGATGCGGCGCGGTGCGGCTCGGGTCGGTCGCGGTTCACCGTCACCGCGGCGATCGATGCGGTCAGTCATCGGTCGAGGTCCGCCGGATCAGGCTGGCCACGGAAGCGGTGCCACAGGCGTCGACCGGCGAGCAGCACCAGCAGCACGCCTGCGCAGATCGTGATGATGAACAGCGCCTGACCATATGCATTGGAATGTACTGAGAGGGTGATGGGAGTGCCCATCGCCACCCCGCTGGAGGTGACCAGCGCGATGTTCACCGACATCGACGACGACGACCGGGCCTCGGTGGGCAGCTGGATCTGTCGGGTGCCGCGCGCCGGGATCTCCAGCACCCCGATGTCGCCGATGTCCAACTCCGGTGGCGCGGCGGTGTCCAAACGCACCCGGATGGGGACGGGTAGTTCGTTGCGCACCACCAGCAGCAGCGGACTGCGTTCGGAGGCCAGGGTGTAGCGGCCGCCGGGGTCGAGGATGCGCACCGAGTCACGTAACCGATCCAGGGTGGAGGCCACCGCCCGGACCCGGTTGACCGCCTGAGTCGTCGCCACCGTGCGGTCGCCGGCGGAGGTGACCGGCGCTGCTCGCATGGCCCGCACCAGGTCCTGGGCCAGGGGGTCGACGAAGGCCTGCGGCGAGATGGTGCCGTCGTTGCGGCCGATCATCGAGGCCTCGAGTTGGAAGGTGAGTCCCGCCGCGCGGGTCAACGGCGTGGTCATGGCGTCGTCGAAGGACACCAAACCCAGCGTCGTGTCGGCGGGGGTAGCCCAATCTGCCTGCGCTGACGTTGTTTTCAGCTGCTCGTCGATCATCCCCAGCGGGGCGGGCGTGGCCAACCCCGAGGACAGCAACCCACCGATCGTGTCGAGCACGGCCCGTGCGTCATCAGCTGAGGCCGACCACACCGGCGGCGGCATGATCAGGTCGCTGCGACCGACCACCGGGGAGACACTCGGCCGGTCGGTGGTGGCAACCGACGTCGAGGGCACCAGCGCCGAGTAGGTGAGGGCGCCGATCGCGGCGACGCGACGACTCACCGCCGACTCGGTGGTGAGGTTGAACCGTTGGTTCATCGGGGTGATCGCTGGGGTGCTCGGCGCGGTGCCCAGCGCGGCCAGGGCGGTGGTGACGGCCGGGTCGAAGGTCTGTACCCCGGTGTCGCCCACCCGGTATCGCCCGTCGGCCGACGGGCGGTCGGTGCGTACCGAACTGCTGGCCACCAGCGCCTTGGTCATCCCCAACCGATCGAGCATGGTGGCAGTCGTCGTCGCCAGCGCCCCGGTCACCGGCACCGCCACCCCGCGCAGGCTGGAGATGCCCAGTATCGAGTCGACGATCTCGGCCGGATCGGACACCCCGATCCGGATCAACGCCGGATCGCCTGCGCGGGCCAGGCTGTCGAGGTCGGCCTGGGCGAACGGCAACGCCACCACGCACAGCCGGGCGGCGGTGGTCCGCAGTCGCTGCAGCCACTCCTGGGCGGCGGCGGTCCCGGTCCCCTCGCGGGTACGCGACTGCGGGTCCGACGGGTCGAGCGCCACCCGGTATCCCGCGGTCATCGCCTGCACGGTGAGCAACAGATCGGGGTCGATGGCCAGGCAGGTGCTGCGGGTGAGCGCGGAATCGGCTGCGGCCGTTGCCTCGTCGACCGTGGTGAGTAGTCCGTTGAGGCGTCCGCCCGGGCGCAGCGAGGTGGCCAGGTCCTCGCTGGCCAGGCGCACCGGTTCGTCGGTGCCCCCAGGACGGCCCGGTGCCACCTGCGGGGTGGCCGCCAACGGCCACATCACGGTGACCGCCGATGGGCTGCCGATGGTGGGGGTGATCGGGGCCGCCCCGGGCGCCCCCGGGGTGCCCTGCACGGTCAACAGGGTGCGGGAGTCGTCCAGGCGGGCGGGGGCGCCGTAGTCGGGGGTGCCGTTGAGGTTGACCAGCAGCGGATAGATCCCGGGCTGGTCGATCCCCAGCCCGCCGGCACCGCTCAGCGGCACCGACAGGGCAAAGGCGCGGCGCTGCCCGGGATCGAGGCGCGTGGTGACGTCGCGAAACGGTGTCACGGTGTCGTACTCGGCGGGATCGACGGTCAGTCCGGTGCGCAGTCCGGCACCGGAGTCGACCCGTGCGCCGCGCTGCAGTCGCATGATCAGGTCGGTGACCGGGCGATCGCCGATGTTGCGCAGGCTGCCGGTGACGGTGACCGTGGTGCCCGAACCGGCGGTGACGATCGAGGGGGTGAGCGATTCGACGTCCATCTCGACGAACCGGGCGGCATCGGGGAACGGCGTGGCGTCGGCCCGTGCGGCACCGCCGAACCCGGGCGCCGCGCACAGCAGGGTCAGCGCCACGACCGCCAACAGCGCGCCGGCGCGCACCCGACTCCGGTCCAGCAGGTCACTCACCGCTGTCGGCACCCGAACCCTCGACAGCCCCTGGGCTTGCGGACCCACCACGGCGGGAACCGCGGCGGCGACGCCGGGGGCGGGGTGCACGCGCGGGCTCGTTGCGGCGTTGATTGCGCGCCGCGGCGGCCCGCTCGTACTCGTTGGGTTCGGTGCGTGCGCTGTCGGCTTCCGAACGCGCCATCAGTTCGGGGTCGGCGGCCAGCTCATCGATCACGTCGGCAGCCGCGCGCGCCAGCCGCCGTTCGTCGGAGTAGGTGAGACGTTTGGGCAACTCCGACAACGGAACCCACGCCACCTCGGCCACCTCGTAGTCGGCGTCGGACAACTCGCCGCCGGTGTGGCGCATCAGGTAGTGGTGCACGGTCTTGTGGATCCGCTTGCCCTCGCTGACAAACCAGTACTCGATCTTGCCAAGGGGGGCAATCACATTGCCTTCGATGCCGGTCTCTTCGGCCACCTCACGCATCGCAGTTTGCTCGGCGGTCTCCCCGGTCTCGATGTGCCCCTTGGGAAGTGACCACATCATCCGCCCGCGGCGGTCCATGCGTCCGATGAGCGCGGCGCTGCGTTGCGCGGACGGGCCGGCGATCCCGCTGACCACCAGCCCACCGGCCGACGTCTCACGCACGGTCCGCAGGCGGGGTGCGGTGGGGTCATCGGGTGTGGACGCCGGGGTGGTGCGTCGGGTGCCTGCGCGTGGATCGACGCGCCGGGCACTGATGTCGGAGGGCTTGACCGGCGACGAGGCGCCGGTGCCCACGTCGGGCAGGGCTGCGGTGGTCGCATCGGAGGGTGGGCGGCTCGGTGAGCGCCGTCGTCCGCGCCGTCCGCGGCGGGAGCGGCTCCTGCCCTCCCCGGTACCCGCGCCGGAGGTGGCCGACGGCTCGGTGGCGGCCGGTTCTGCGGGCACCTCCGGGGTGGCCGTCGCCGACCGTCGCCGTCCACCCCGGCGCTTGCCACGCCGATGCCGCGGACGTCCCGCGACGTCGGGGTTCGGCTCGCTGGGTTCGGCTGACACCCTTCGATGCTAGCCGTTGGTAACCCGCTGTTCGGGCCATGGCAAGCGGCGGATCGGCGAGCAGAGCAGGCCCGCGTCGCCGCGCGGGTCGGTCGGTGTCGAGTCGGTCGGTAGTGTCGTCACCCGTGACCGCCCCCCAGGCTCCGCAGGCACGCGCCGGCGAACCATCCGACGACCGGCGCACCCGGTTGTTGGCGGCGGCGGCGGTGTCGTTGCGGTCGTTGTCGGACGTGTTGGACCCGTTGGCCGACCGGTTCGCCGCGGCTGGTCACCAGCTGTATCTGGTGGGCGGCTCGGTGCGTGATGCGGTGCTCGGGCGACTGGGCACCGACCTGGACTTCACCACCGATGCGCGCCCCGAGCAGGTGCAGGCGCTGCTCAAGGGGTGGGCCGAGGCGGTCTGGGACACCGGCATCGCGTTCGGCACCATCAGCGCCGCCAAGGCGGGTCAACAGGTGGAGATCACGACCTTTCGGGCCGACACCTACGACCAGGTGACCCGCAACCCGATCGTGGAGTTCGGCGACACCCTCGACGGTGACCTGATCCGCCGCGACTTCACCATCAACGCGATGGCCGTCGCGCTCGGACCGGGCGGTGAGCAGCGGTTCGTCGACCCGCTCGACGGGATGAGCCAGCTGCTGGCCGGGGTGATCGACACCCCGTCCACCCCGGAGATCTCGTTCCACGACGATCCGCTGCGGATGCTGCGCGCGGTGCGCTTCGTGGCCCAGCTCGGGTTCACCCCGGCGCCCCGCGTCATCAGCGCGATCAGCGAGATGGTCGACCAGATCGACCGGATCACCGTGGAGCGGGTGGCCGCCGAACTGGACAAGTTGATCCTGGGCGAGCACGCCGTGGACGGCATCGTGGCGCTGACCGACACCGGCCTGGCCCAGCGCATCCTGCCCGAGATCCCCGGTATGAAGCTGACCATCGACGAACATCACCAACACAAGGACGTCTACTGGCATTCGCTGACGGTGTTGCAGCAGGCCATCGACCTCGAAGACGGCGATCCCGACCTCATCCTGAGGTGGGCGGCGCTGTTGCACGACATCGGCAAACCTGCGACCCGCCGGCACGAACCCGACGGCGGGGTGAGTTTCCACCATCACGAGGTGGTGGGGGCCAAGATGGTCCGGAAGCGACTCAAGGCCTTGAAATATCCGAAGGCGGTCATCGAGGACATCGCCACCCTGGTGTTCCTGCACCTGCGGTTTCACGGATACGACGAGGGCAAGTGGACCGACTCGGCGGTGCGCCGCTATGTGGCCGACGCCGGTCCCCTGCTGCCGCGGCTACACAAACTGGTGCGCGCGGACTGCACCACCCGCAACAAGCGGCGTGCGGCGCGACTGCAACGCAATTACGACCACCTGGAGTCTCGTATCGCCGCGATCGCCGCGCAGGAGGATCTGCAGCGGGTGCGCCCCGACCTCGACGGCAACGCCATCATGGAGCTGTTGGGGCTGCCGCCCGGGCCGTTGGTCGGTCAGGCGTGGCGCCACCTCAAGGAGCTGCGGCTGGACCATGGGCCGCTTGACCGCGACGCCGCCGAGGCCGCGTTGCGCGCCTGGTGGGCGCAGCGTCCGGAAAACCGCTAGTCAGTCGTGGCCGGGAGCCGGTCGCGAACCGGGCGACGCATCATCACGATTGGATGAAGCCGAATCGGGCAAAAGACTTGTTTCTGTCGAAACGGTGGCCCAGAATCGGGCATACCGGGTGTTTTGCTGTCGTCGTCTGACCGCTTCGGGTCCCGGCCCGCGTAACCGCGGTTACTATTGCATGAGAGGTCGAGCACAGGCCTGTAACGCATTCCATTCCCACCGTCACCAGTTCGTCTCGTTTGGGTAACAGTCGGCCGCTTCGGTTCGGCCCTGACGTGGCAACTCGGCCGGTTCGGCCGGATGATCAGGGAAGACAGGATCGGCACGCATGCCACACACCATTTGCACCACCCACGGCGCACAGTCCGGAGGGTGGTGATCTCAATTCCCACTGATTTCGGCCGAGTAGACTCGGACCAGGAAAACTTGTCGTTCGTCGGTGCGTTGGAGGTCTCCATGCAGTTCGCACCGGTACGTAGGCTCAGTGACGGCGCACTCGCTGCCGCCGAGCTCCAGGTGCGCGGTCCCGCCGGGTCCGCATTGTCCACCGCAGATTCGCTTCGGCATGCCGCTCGTCTCATGCAGCAGGATCATCTGATCGATCGGCACAAGCTCGCATATGCGGCCAGCAGCGAGGTCAAGTCGATCTCCGAGGTGTTGCCGCTGCTCGTCACGGTCGACCTCGCCTCCGCCGACACCGCCGACCTCGACCCGGATCTGGAACGCCTGGCCGTGTCGGTGCAGGCCGACGAGGTGCTGCGGAATCCGCAGCAGACCTTGGCCAAGGTGGCGGCCGCGCGTCGGGCCGGTCGGATGATCTGCGTCGACGGGCTCGGGGTCAGCGAGTACGCGATCACGTTGCTCTCCTTGATCGAGCCCGACGTCATCATCACCGGACCCGAGCTGTTGACCCGCACCACCGACCCGGACATGGCCCGACTGGCTCATGCCCTGGCCGCGCACGTGGAACGCAGTCACGCGGTGGTCATCGCCGAGGGCGTCGACACCATGGAGATGCTCATGGCGGCGCAAACCGTCGGGGCCACCTTCGGTACCGGCAAGCTGTACCCGCCGGTCGACGATCCGGCTGTGTTCTCCAAGGAGACCGTGGTCCCGCTGCCCTCGGTACCGGTGTGGTCCACCCCGTCGGCGGAGACGCTCACCCCCTACGCCATCGCCTGCTCGGCGCACTCGCCTCGGCGCGGTACCAAGCGGCTGCTCATCGAGATGAGCAAGGCTCTCGAGGCCCAGGCCTCAGCGGCCGGTGCAGCAGTGGTGGTGCTGGGCACGTTCCAGCACGCTCGGCACTTCACCATGCTCACCGCCAAGCGGTGGAAGGAGCTGGCCGACCGCACCGGTTTGGCCGGGGTGTACGGCGTGGGACTGGCGAACATGGTGGACGGCAACGTTCAGCACGCACCGCTGGACCCGCAGGACGATCTGGTCAACGAGTGGAACGTGGCTGTTCTCGGGCCGCACTTCTGCGCGTTGCTCGCCGCCCGTGACCTGCACGAGGACAACCCCGACATGGAGCGGACCTTCGACTTCGTGCAGAGCTACGACCGGTTGACCGTCACCCAGGCGGTGCACTCCATCTTGTCGCGGTTCACCGTCAGCTGACCTGACGCCTGGGCGGGTGTGTGGCTGTCACGGACGTGACAGGACGAACAGCGTCGCCATGCCCGCCCCGGCGAACAGCGCCATGATCGCTGCCGCCAGGATCACCGATCCCACCAGCGGCAACGCCACGATGAACATGCAGGTCAGCAGAGCCAAGGCCAGCACCAGCCCGCTTGATGACCGATCTTCGAGCCACGCCCGACGGCTTTCGGCGGGGCGTTGACGGCTGGACCTCACGGTCGTCGGGATCTCGGTGGTCGGGATCTCGGTCATGGTGGATCTCGTCACGGTGCACTCCTTGAACGGCGTAGCCCTGGTTGTCGACCAGCCTCACAGGCTGACGCTGCGGCCACCACCCTTTGGGCGTCACAGTGCGGCAGCAAGTCGCATACGACGCGGTCCCTAGAGGTCACCGAACGATAACGGCTTGTTCAGTGTTACCCAGGTCATACAAAGCACCCGCGACGAGTTCGCGGGTGAGACGGAATCGGCCCGAAAAGCGTTGTGGGAAGCGAGCTTTCACCGACGGGCCGGACTGCCTACCGCCCGGATGGTCCGGTTCTCGATGACCTTGACCGAGGATTCGAGATCGTGACGTGATGCGGCTCAGTGCGATTCGCAGCCCAGGTCACAGAATCGTATGCACGACAAAGCCTTCTCCCCCGGTTGTCCACAGGCGGGTTGTGGAATGTGTGGATAACCGTGGCGCCAGCCGTCATCGGACCAGGAAGGTGACCGCGGCGGGCAGCACGTCGATGCGCGCAGGAGTGGTCCCGATCACATCGCCGTCGGCCGACACCGGGACCGGCGGGTCTGCGCTCACCTCGACGGTGGTCGCGGTCGCGGTCTGCACCTCGCGTCGACGGACGTGGGTCCCGCGATAGATGGTCGGGAACAGTCCGAGCAGCCGCACCCGGGCCGCATGCGCCACCGTCGTCACGTTCAGCGCGGCGTCGTCGATCGCCGCGTCGGGACAGATCCGCATGCCGCCGCCGTAGGTGGCGGTGTTGCCGATCGACACCATGATCAACTCGTCGGTGCTGCTCACCGGCTCGCCACCGACGGTGGTGGTGACGGTGAACGAATGCCGCTCGAGGGTCGCGATGGCGGCGAGTGCGGCCAGCGGATAGCGCGCCTGCCCGCGGGGACGGCGCATCGCGACCGCCCGCTGGGTGACTGCGGCGTCGAGCCCGATGGCGACCACGGTGCCGAACACCGCCGACCCGCCGACCGCGCTCACCCGCCCCAGATCGCACCGCCGGGCGCGGCCACCGGCGATGACGGCCACGGCCGCGTCGAGGTCGTCGACGGGGATGCCCAGCGCCCGCGCGTGGTCGTTGCCAGTCCCTGCCGGGATCAGACCCACCGGCACGTCGGTCCCCGCGACCGCCGCCAACACCGCTGCGATGGTCCCGTCGCCGCCGATCACCACCACCGCATCGGCCTGCCCGGCCGTCACCGCCGCAACCGCCCGTCGGGCCAGGACGCGGGCGTCGTCGGCGTCGGTGCCGGCCCATTCGGCGACACCCACCCCGGCCGCGTCGAGCAGGCGTAGGGCCCGTCGGATGGTCGCCGCGCCTTGCCCGTTGCGGGCGGTGGGATTGGTCAGAGCGATCACCGTGCGGATGGCGGCGGTGGGAAGGGTCATGGCACGAGTGTGCCCTCGTGGTCAGGCCGGATCGGGTAGATCGCCCCACACCACTGCTCGCCCCGCCGGATCCATCACGGCGAAGCTCTTCGCGTCGGCCAGCAGGACCGCGCTGTTCATCCGGCAGTCGAGCTCCCGGTTGACGCCGATGAACGCGCCGGCGTCGTAGACGCGGCCGTCGTCACCGGTCACGACCACCTCGTAGTCGGTGCCTGCGGGCAGACCTGACACCGTGAACTGCACCTCCACCCCCCACGTGTGATCCACCACCCCGGCGCTGGCGCGCACACCCGGCGAGGACCGCAGGTCGGCCACAGCCAACACCGTCGGACCCGTCGGCTCGGTCGGCTCCGACTGCACGTTGGTCACGACCAGCACGGCAGCTACGCCGGCAGCGGCCCCGACCAGCGCGGTGGCGTACGGCAGCAGGCGACGCCGGCGCGGGTGTCGCGCGCGTGCGGGCAGGATGGCGTCGATCCGAGCGTCGAGTTGTGCCGGCGGCGGCCCGCCGAAGGCGTCCTCGGGTGTCGGTTGCGCCCACGAGGACAGTCGCCCGGCCACCCGCTCGAGGTCGGCCAGCTCGTCTGCGCGCTCAGCCGACGCCGACAGCAGCACCTCGAATCTGGTTCGGTCGGTTGCGGACAGCTCACCGAGAAGGTGGGCGGTGAGCAGGTCGTCCCACTCCTGCTGATCGTGCGTCGGGTCCTGATCCATCACACCTCCTCTCGACTCAGCGCTGCGCGCAGGTGCCGCAGACCGTGGAAGACGCGGCTGCGCAGAGTGGCCACCGGGATACCCAGTTCGCCGGCGACGTCGGCGTACGGGCGGTCCCGCAGGTAGGTCTCCACGATCGCCGTGCGGTGATCGTCGCTGAGCAGCCCCAGTGCGTGGACCACCGCGGCCCCGTCGGCCACGATCTCGGCCGGATCCCCGCCCGCGGCAGCCGGGTCCCCGCCCGCGGCACCCGGGTCCCCGCCCGCGGCGTCGGGGGTGGATGCCGCCCACCGTCGAGCCGCCAGCTGATCGATCACCACGTTGCGGTGGATGGCGAACAACCAGGTCCGCAGCGAGGCGCGCGCGGGGTCATAACGGCCGCCGGCTTTCCAGGCACGGACGATGGTCTCCTGCACAGCATCCTGGGCAGAGGCGTCGTCGCCGAGGCGTGCGAGCGCATAGCGGTACAACTCCCCGCCGTGACGGTCGTAGCCCCGGCGCACGAGCGCCTCCGGTTCGGCAGGACCCACCACGTGTCGTTCCCCCCGGTCAGGCTTCGACGGACGTGCTGAGCCTACGGAACGATCCCGATCAGCGGTGGGTGACCGCGATCTGAGCCACGTTGCCGCCGATCGGTCCGACCTTGGCGACCTGTCCGGTGGTCAGGTCGACCTTGTACAGCGCCTTGCTGCCGCCGACCGGGGTGCCCAGCAGGTAGCCGGTGTTGCCGGTTGCTGTGGTGCCACGGACGGTGGAGGCGATGTCGAAGCTGGTGACCGATGCGAAATCGATGCCGAGCTTGCCGACCGGGACCAGGGTGCCCGCGTTCGGCGGCACCTGCAGGACCAGCTGGTCTTGGGTGGTGTCGATGTCGTAGAGCGCGGTGGCGGTGGCGGCAGAGGTGTCGTTGTTGGTGTACCCGACCGCCTGGATACCGGTGACCGGGGTGCCTGCGGTGTAGTTGACGGCGGTGTCGACGGCGGTCATGGGCGTCGCCTGGGTCACGTCGTGGCGCAGGCTCTGGCCGGTGTCGCTGATGATGCGCAGCCGGTCGGCGGCCGGGTTGAAGTCCACTCCGAACGCGGTGCCCTCGAGTGCGACGCTGAGCTGCGAGACCTTGGTCGCCACCGACCGGGAGATCGTGTAGACCCCACCGGTGTTGCTCACCCCGTACAGCGCGCCGGTGGCCGGTCGCACGTCGATGCCGATCAGCTTCTCACCGGCCGGCAGGCCGGTCACGGCGCCGACGGTGCGCACGAAACGCGGGGTGGAGGTGGTGAACTGCGACAGGGTGCGGCCGTCGGAGCTCAACCCGAAGACGGTGGTGCCGCCTACGGTTGCGCCGGCGGTGCTGGTGCCGACGGCCGCGGCCGAGCCGATGAGCAGGGCTGCTCCCGCGCCGGCGAGTGCGGCTCGCGTGAGCAGAGTGGGGCGCGTGACGAGGGTGGGACGGGTACGCATCAGTGGAATCCTCCAGGTCGGGGTCGGCCGTTGTGGCCACCTCGATGGGGATACCGCCGAACGCCCGGTTGCGTTGAACGGATGGACGAGATCAGGGGATCAATTTGCCGGGGTTCAACACCGCGGCCGGATCCAGCGTGGCCTTCAGCGTCCGCAGGATCTGCACACCCACCGCGCCGATCTCGGCGTGCAACCACGGCCGGTGATCCATGCCGATCGCGTGGTGGTGGCTGATGGTGGCGTGCTGGGCCACGATCGCCTCGCACGCGGCCGCCTTGGCGTGCGCCCACTGGGTCACCGGGTCGTCGCCGAGGGCGTAGACGACGGTGAAGTACAACGACGCACCGGTGGGATAGGTGTGCGAGATGTGGCACAGCACCAGCGCCCGCGAACCGGACTCCTGCAGCGCGGTGAGCAGGGCGTCGGTGACGGCTGTGCGCAGATCCATCAGCGCCGACCACGTGGTCGCGGTCTCCAGGGTCTCGCAGCCCGCTCCGACCGCCAGCAACGCGTCGCGCAGGTAGGGGGCACGGAAGCGGCCGTGCTCCCACGCATCGGCCGGACCTGCGCCCAGCGACTGCCCGCCAGCGGCGGCGAGGGTGGCTGCGGTCAGTTCCGCGCGGGCGAGACAGGCTGCCTCGTCACCGTCGAATCGGGTGACGGCCAGACAGCCGCCACCCGTCGCCTCGCCGATGGCGCCGGGCGAGGCGAGGTTCACCCCGGTCTCCATCTCGTCGGACAGCCGTAGCACCGTGGGGCCCAGGCCCGCGCCGCGCTGGGCGAGCGCACGCAGGGCCGCGGCGCCGGTGGCGAAGTCGGGAAAGCGCCAGGCCGCACCGATGCTGGTGGTCGGCGCCCGATGCACTCGCACCGACACCGACGTGATGACCCCCAGCACGCCCTCCGAACCCAGCATCAGCTGCCGCAGATCGGGACCCGCCGCCGATCGCGCCACATCGCCGAGCCGCAGGATGCCGCGCGGCGTCACCACCGTCAGTCCCACCACCATGTCGTCGAATCGCCCGTATCCGGCCGAGGCCTGCCCCGATGAGCGGGTGGCGGCGAATCCCCCGATGGTGGCGAACTCGAAGCTTTGCGGGAAGTGGCCCAACGACAAGCCGTGGGCGCCCAGCAGTTCCTCGGCGCGCGGGCCACCGACCCCGGCACCGAAGGTGGCGATCCCCGAGATCTCGTCGAGGTGGATCAGGGCATCGAAGCGACCGAGATCGAGTGAGAGGACCGCGTGGTGCGGCCCGGCCTGTGGATCGGTGCCGCCCACCACACCGGTGCCCCCGCCGAGCGGGACGACGGCCACGCCCGCCGACTCGGCCCACCGCAGCACCGCCGCCACCTCGTCGTCGTCGGCGGGTGCGATCACCGCGTCCGGCACCATCTGGTGCGACATCCGCCGTCGCAGCAGATCCGGGGTGGACCGCCCGCCTGCGCGCAGCAGCCGGTCGTCGCGTTCGCGGCTCACCGCCTGCGGCCCCACGATCGCGGCGAGCTCGCCGAGGGCGGCGTCGTCGAGACGCGAGTCGGGGATCGCCACGGCCTCCGACGCCACACCCGGGGTGGGATCGCCCTCGATCCCCAGGGCCGCGCTGAGCAAGCCTCGGATACCGGGGGACAGCTCGGTGGCGGCCTCGGCGCTGCCCCAGGCATTCCACTGCATGGCGGGCATGGGCAGGATGCGTGGCATGCGTTACAGTTTTACACATAATGTCAACTAGTAACGAGGTGTTGGACGCGGCTCGTCGGTGCCTGGTGCGCGGCGGGGGCCGCAAGGTGACCCTGGCCGAGGTGGCGCGGGAGGCAGGGGTGAGTCGGCCCACGGTCTATCGACGCTGGCCCGAGGTGGGTGCGGTGATCCGCGAACTGCTGACCCGCGAGATGGCCGAGCTGGTGGCCGCCAACTCGGTCAGCATCGACCCGTCCAGTGCCACACCCGACGCGGTGCTCGACGCGATGGCCGACAGCATCGTGGCCGTCGCCGATGCGGTGAGCGGCGACGAATTGTTCGTGGCGCTCAGCGAGGGCCAGCCCGACGTGATCGCCCCCTACGTGTTCACGCGACTGGGAGCCAGCCAGCGCGGCATGATCTCGGCGTTGACCGGCCGGATCGAGGCCGCTCAGCAGATCGGTGCGGTCCGCGCGGGCGTGGCCGAGCATCTCGCCGCGATGGTGCTGCTGATCGCACAGTCGGCCATCCAGTCGCGCACCATGATCGCCCCCATCCTCGGCAGCGCCTGGAGTACCGAGCTGCGCTCGGCGATCCGCGGTTACCTCGCACCCGCCGCCGGATCGGGCCAGGGGCGGTGATGGGACCCGACCTGTCGCCGGCGCGGATCCGCGCCGACGCCGACGTGCTGCGCACCCGACGGGCCGCGTGGGATGTGTTGGTGATCGGGGGCGGCATCACCGGTGTCGGGGTGGCGTTGGACGCCGCCTCCCGCGGCCTGTCGGTGGCGCTGGTCGAGGCGCACGACCTCGGGTTCGGCACCAGCCGGTGGAGTTCGAAACTGGTCCACGGGGGCCTGCGCTATCTCGCCAGCGCCCGGGTCCAGATCGCCTGGGAGAGTGCACACGAACGCCACCACCTGATGACCACCATTGCCCCGCACCTCATCTCGCCGATGGCCCAACTGGTTCCCCACCACGCGGCAGCCGCCGATGACGACTGGCGTGATCGGCTGTCGGTGACGGCCGGGTCGGCGCTGGTGGGGGCCGGGTTCGCGGTGGGGGATCTGTTGCGGCGCAGCGCCGGTACCCCGTCGTCGACGTTGGCGAGCCCGAGCCGGGTGGGGCCGGGCGAGGTGCTGGCGGCGTGTCCGACGGTGACCGCAGAGGGGTTGCGCGGCGGTTGGCTGGCCTACGACGGCCAGCTGATCGACGACGCCCGACTCGTGGTCGCGGTTGCGCGTACCGCCGCCGCCCACGGCGCCCTCATCCTGCCGCGACATCGGGCGCAGGAGGTCACCGGACGCGGAGCCCGCATCACCGACACCCGCGACGGCACCACCTTCTCGGTGTCGGCGCGCGCGGTCATCAACGCGACCGGTGTGTGGGCGGCAACGGTGGACGACAGCATCGCGATGCGTCCCAGCCGCGGCACCCATCTGGTCATCGACGCCGCTGCGATGGGCAATCCCACTGCGGCCCTGACGGTTCCGGTGCGCGGCAGTCGCAGTCGCTTCGTCTTCGCCCTGCCCGCCCAACTCGGCCGGGTCTACGTCGGTCTCACCGACGTCGAGGCGCCCGGGCCGATCCCCGACGTGGCGAGAGGCACCGAGGACGAGATCGACCACATCCTCGACACCATCAACCAGACCTTGATCCGACCGCTCACCCGCGCCGACGTCCGCGGTACCTTCGCCGGTCTGCGGCCCCTGCTGGACCAGGAACCCCGCGGTCGTCGGCGGTCGACCGCCGAGGCCTCGCGTGACCACACGGTCAGCGTCAACTCCGACGGCGTGATCACCGTGGTGGGCGGCAAGTTGACCACCTACCGCATGATGGCGCGGGACGCCGTCGACGCCGCGGTGCGCCTGCGGTCGCTGGCTGCCTATCCCTGTGTCACCGACGCGATCCCGTTGGTGGGGGCGCGTGGTCCGGCCCAGACCGGTCGGGTGCTGCCGGCCTCGCTCGTGGCCCGCTACGGGGCTGAGGCCGCGCGGGTGGTCGAGCAAGCCACAGTGTCCTCGCCGCTGTCGCCCATCGCGCCCGGCATCGACGTGACCCGGGCCGAGATCGAGTTCGCAGTCACCTGCGAGGGGGCCCTGGACACCGACGACGTGCTGCACCGGCGGACCCGCATCGGACTGGTGGACGCCGATGCCGAGGCTGCTCGCCCGGCGATCACCCACATCGTCGATCAGGCGGGAGCCGCGTTCGCCGGGTGAGCTCGCTGCAGCGCGTCGACGAACGCGTCGAGGTCGCCGACGGTCACGTCGAGGTGGGGGCTGATGCGCAGCACCGTCTCCGCCGGTTGCAGTGGGCTGCGCCATGATTCGGCGCAGGTGGTGACAAATCCATTGCGCAGCAGATGTGCTCGCACGTGCCACACGTCGATATCGGCGTCGGTGGCGGGCCGCAGCGTGGTGGTCGCGCTGGGTTCGTCGGACGGCTCCACCACCGTCCAGCCATCGACCGCGCTCACCTGGGTGCGTAGGTGTCCACCGATCGCCGACAGCCCGGCGTGCACCGACACCGGTCCCAGGTCGAGGATCTGCCGCAGTGCCACACCGAAACCCAGCCGTGCGGCCACCGCGGCCTCGGCGCTCTCCAGCTCGGCAGGGGCGGGTAGATCAGCCACCAGCGGCGGTGCCGCGGGGGATCGACGGACCGAGAGGAAGCCGACCCCGCGCGGACCGGCAGCCCACTTGCGGCTGGTCCCGTAGACGATGTCGGCGCCGGTGCGGCTGTCGATCTGTACCAGTGCCTGCGCGGCGTCGACGACCGTGACCACCCCGGCGGCCCGGGCCAGGGCCACCAGTTCGGCGGCCGGCTGCACGATGCCGGTGCGCGAGCCGATGTGGCAGATGTGCAGCACATCCGGCGGTCGCTTGAGCAGCATCGCCTCGGTGGCCGCGACGTCGACATGTCCGAACTCGTCGGCGACGGGCAGGGTGGTCACGGTGTGACCGTGGTGGGCGAAGTCGGCGACGTTGGGTCCGTACTCGGTCGGACACACCCAGATGCTCAGCGGTCTGCGCCAGTGCCGCAACAGTTCTCGGATCGCAGCCTGCGCACTGCCCACCAGTGCGACGTCGCCGTGGTCATGACCGATCAGGGTGGCCACCGCGGCGTGGGTGGCCGCGAGGTCATCAGCGCGGGCCGCAGCGGCGACATATCCGCCGTGGGCGGCCTCGGCGTGCAGGTGCTCGGTGATGGTGTCGATGACCGCCCGCGAGCTGCGGCCCGCAGCGGCGGAGTCGAGGTGCACCCCGGCTGCGGGTACACGGAGCGAATCCCACTGCGCACCGATCGTGCTCAGATGGATGCCGCGGTCAGAGGGCGTGGTCACGATCGATCACAGTACCGATGGAACCCGATCGGCTTCTTCGGCGTCACAGGTACATGGACTTCTTCTTCGCGGCGACCACATCGGATGCACCGGACGGCGAATCGGGGTCGGTCACCTACGGGTTCGGGTCGGGCACCGGCGGCGTCAGCTCGTGGACGTCGGTGGCCACACTCGACGTCTCCGGTGACGGGCGAGCCGATGCGGTGCGGCTGGACTTCGACGGCGACGGCCGCCGTGACGATGCGATGTGGGATTCCGACGGTGACGGCCGCGCCGATCTCGCAGTCCTCGACACCGACGACGACGGCCGGGTCGACGCCGCCTACTCCGACACTGGTCGGGGGCTGTGGGATCACCGGGTGCGCGACGTGCCGACACCGTCGGCCGCCGGGGCCGACCGGGCCGGCGTCGAGGCAGACGTCGACGGTGACGGTGTGGCCGACGACCGCTACGTCGACTGTGTATCCACCGACGGGTCGCCTGAGCGCACCCGGCTGGGGCTGGTGTTCGCCGGGGCCGACCCGGCGACTCCCACCCAGGTGTTCGTCGACACCGACGGAGACGGAGCCGCCGAGGCGGTGCTCGACGATGTCGACGGTGACGGTGTGGCCGATCGGTGGACCGAACGCGGCGGTGCGGTGGTGTAGCCGGCTGGTGCGTCTGGGGTGTCACACCTCGGGTGCAGCCGCCGGACCAGCAGCAACGACACCGCGTAGATCAGCGCGCCCACCAGCGGGAGCAGCAGCGCACGCCCGTCGGCGGGCACGGTGAACGCGGCGATGGTCACCGCGGCCACGTAGGTCACGTTGAACACCGCGTCCTGGAAGGCGAACACTTGTCCACGCACCGCGTCGTCGGCCTCGAGCTGCATGGCGGCGTCGGCGCAGAGCTTCAACGTCTGCCCCGCCAGGCCCAACACGGTGGCCACCACGCAGATGACGATCCCGTTGAACGACGCCAGCGCCAGCTCGGCCACCACGGCGATGACCAGGGCGGCGCTGATGGTGGCGCGGCGACCGCGTCGGGCCACCGACCACGGGGTGATGACGGCCGCGGCGAACATGCCCACGGCAGTCAGTCCGGCCACAGCACCCACCCCGGCCAACCCCAACGAGGTGTCGCGGGTGAGCACCAACAGCATCAGCGTGTTGACGCCGAACACGAACCGATGAGCGCCGACGGCACACAGGGCCGCAGCGATGCTGTGGGCCCGTCCGACCGCGCGGGCACCGTGGGCCAGCCCCACTGCGACTGCGCGCAGGGCCGGACCGTTGGGGTGTTCGGGGGTCAGCGCAGCACCGTCGACGTCGGGGTGATCGGGGCCCAGCGCCCGCGGTCGGAATCGTGCCGCCACCGCTGCACCGGCCACCGCGAGCACCAGCGCACCCATGGTGGTGGCGGCGCTGCCGGTGTTGTCGTTGCCGAACACCGCACGCAGACCCAACGCCAGCCCGGCGCCGACGGCCAGCGCCACCGATCCGATGGTGGTGAAGAACGCGTTCATCGCGACCAGGTGCCGGGTGGAGGTCACGTGCGGCAGCGACGCCGACAGCCCCGACGCGACGAATCTGCTTGCGCCGGTGACGGTCAGCGCCGCGATTAGCACCAGGGTCTCGTTGCCGCCGGTCGCGATGGCGACGGCGGTGAGCATGATCAGCAGGGCGCGCGCCAGATTCGACCAGATCAAGACGGTACGTCGGTCCCAGTGGTCCAGCAGGGCGCCGGCGAACGGGCCGATGATCGAGTACGGCAGCAGCAGTACCGCCAGTCCGCCCGCGATGGCCACCGGGTCGGCGTGCCGCTCGGGGTTGAACAGGATCGCCCCACCCAAAGCCGCCTGGAAGAGTCCGTCGGTGGTCTGTCCGCAGAGGCGAACGGCGAGCAGACGTGAAAGTGCGGGCCTGGTTCGGATCTCCCGCACAATGGTCACTTGCCCCAGGGTACAAACCTCGGGGACCGTGCGCCCAGCCATGCGATGATGTTCACGTGGCCAGTACAGATGAGCCCGACGAGACCGCCCGGTGGACCGATGATGCGCCGTGCACGGGCCGAGTGCGGGCGGGCAGTCTGCTCCTGTCGTCCACCGATCTGTCCGAGCCGACGTTTCGCCGCACGGTCATCTACATCATCGAGCACAACGACGCAGGCACCCTCGGCGTGGTCGTCAACCGGATGAGCCAGACCGCGGTGCACAACCTGTTGCCCCAGTGGTCGAACCTGGCGGCCCGACCGCGCGCGGTGTTCATCGGTGGGCCGGTGAAGCAGGATGCGGCGCTGTGTCTGGGTGTGGTGCGTCGAGGTGTCGACACTGATCGGCTCGCCGGGGTGCGCCCGGTCGACGGTCGGGTGGTGCTCGTCGACCTCGACAGCGATCCCGCCGACCTGCACGAGTGCCTCGACGGGGTCCGCATCTTCGCCGGTTACGCCGGCTGGAGTCTGGGGCAGCTCGAGGACGAACTGGCCCGTGACGCCTGGCTGGTGGCCTCGGCCTTGCCGAACGACCTGTTGGTGCCCGCCGACCGTGATCTGTTCGCCACGGTGTTGCGCCGCCAACCGTGGCCGCTGCCGCTGCTGGCCACCCACCCCATCGACGTGGACCGCAACTGAGCGGCACCTACCGCTACGACGTCGAGATCGTGGCGTTGCTGCGCTCCCCCACCCACGCCTATTTCGGTCGGGCCAAGGACGGACCGGCGGCCGACGCCGTGACCGTCGTAGGTGATCGGGTGGAACTCAAGGCGCACAAGGGGATCTGTGGTGACCGTTTCTTCGGGGTCCGCGCCCACACCGAGGCTGCGGTCACCTTCCTGGCGTTGGAGGCATGGGAGGCGGCGACCACGGGCGCCGATCCGTTGGTGGCGCGGCGCAACGTGATGGTCCGAGGTCTGCAACTCGATCCGCTGCGCGCGGTGGAGTTCGAGATCGACTGCGGCACCGGACCGGTGCGTTTTCGAGGCGGCCGGCCCGCGCATCCGTGTTCCTGGATGGACTCGATGGCCGGCGCCGGTGCCCGCACGGCGTTGATCGGGCGTGGTGGTCTGAGTGCGGCGGTGCTCACCGACGGTGAGCTGAGAGTCGGGCCGGCGGTGATCTGGTCGCCGGTGGCCCTGGATGCCGCCCGCGCCGCATATCAGGTCACCCGGGCGCAACCGGTCGACATTAGGCTGATGCCCGATCGAGGGGACGGGGGCCGCAGGTGACATCGATCGAGACGACGCCGCCACGTCCCCGGTTGGGGCCGCGCGCCAAGGCGTTCATCCTGGTCGCCATCATCGTGGTGGCGACGGTGGCGGTGTTCGTCGTCGACATCCCCGACCCGCAACCGCTGCGCGAGCAGGTGCGTGCCGCCGGGTTGTGGGGGGTGTTGTTGTTCGCCCTGGTCTACGCCGGGGTGTCGCTCACCCCGTTCCCGGCCAGCGCGTTGACCATCGGCGGCGGGTTGCTGTTCGGGTTGGCGGTGGGATCGACGGCGGTGATGCTCGGTGCGACGACCGGTGCGTGGCTGGGGTTCAGTCTGGCCAGGGTGCTCGGGCGTGACGGTGTCGCTCGGATCGGCTGGTCGTCGGTGGCCTCGGTGGATGCGGTGCTGCAACGTCGCGGCCTGGTGTCGATGATGATCATCCGGCTCATCCCGCTGCCGTTCGCGCTGGTCAACTACGCGGCCGGGCTCAGCGCCGTGCGCACCCGCGACTACCTGGTGGGGACGGCGGTGGGAATCGTGCCCTCGACCGTCGGGTATGCGGCGGTGGGCGCCTACGGCACCTCCCCCACCTCGTGGCCGTTCATTCTGGCGGTCGTGGTGGTCGCGGTGCTCGGGGTGGGCAGCAGCGTGGTGGGTCGACGGGTCACGCGGTAGCGGTTTCGCTGTCGGTGTACCGCGCCAGCCGACCCGCCCACCACGCGCACATGATCAGCTGCACCTGGTGGAAGATCAACAGCGGCAACACGATCAGGCCCACCTGGGAGTCGGCGAACAGGACTGCCGCCATCGGCAGCCCGGTGGCCAGGCTCTTCTTGGTGCCGCAGAACGCGATTGCGATCTCGTCGGCGCGGTCGAAACCCAGGCGCCGGGCGACCCGCGAGGTGAGCCACAGCAGTCCCGCCACCAACACCACTGATCCGGCCACCAGGACCAACACCTGCCACCACCGCACGGTGGACCAGATGTGTTGGCGCATGCCCTCACTGAAGGCCACGTACACCACCAGGACGATGGAGCCGCGGTCGACGAGCTTGGTCGGTTTGGCGTGTCTGGTCAACCATCCGCCGATGATCGGACGGGCGAGCTGTCCGATCAGGAACGGCACGAGTATCTCCAGCACGATGGTGAGGAACGAGCTTCCCGAGATGCTGATCCCGCCGGTGGTGGAGATCAGCGCCAGGACCAGCAGCGGGGTGAGCACCACGCCCAGCAGGTTCGACACCGAGGCGCTGACGATCGCGCCGGCCACGTTGCCGCGGGCGATGGAGGTGAACGCGATCGACGATTGCACCGTCGAGGGCACCAGGCACAGGAACAGCAGCCCGGTGTAGAGGTCATCGCCGAGGACGGGCTCTGCGACCGGCCGCAGCGCCAGCCCGATCAAGGGGAACAGCAGGAAGGTGAAGGACAGGATCACCAGGTGCAGCCGCCAGTGGGTGAGGCCGGCCAGCGCCTCCCGCGGATGCATTCGTGCCCCGTAGAGGAAGAACAACAGGGCGATGGCCGCGATCACCACCCACGACATGATGTCGGCGAAGGCGCCGCGCGCCGGGAACACCGACGCCACGGCGACCGCGCCGAAGATGGCGAGGATGAACCCGTCGATGTGCAGCCGAGCGAGCAAGGGCTAGGTGTTGGTGGTCCGGTCGGGTGTGCAGGCGTCGGCGAACGAACACGATCCACACCCGCCTGCGGTTCCGCAGCTGGGGGCATCGTCATCCCAGTCCGGCACCGCCGCCGCCGCCCGCAGACCGAACGAGCTGGCCGACCCCAACAGCACCAGACCGGCCAGCAGACCGATGGCGGCGAACCCGGTCGCGGCGGCACCGGACAGACCCAAGCCCAACATCGCGCCCAGGGTCAGGACCACCGAGCCGGCCACCAGTCCAGGACCGGCGGTGGCGTGGGCGGCGGCGAACGTGGCGTCGCTGCGCAGAGTGGCCGCCGTGCGGATGCCGACGACTCGGTTGCGGGGCAGGCGGCGGGTGATGCCCAGGACTCCGACCACCGCGAACACGACGGCCAGAACGGCGTCGATCACCGCGATCGTCATTGCTACCGAGTTCATACTTCCGAGTCTACGACCGCCGGTCGGAACCGAATCGAGCAGGCTTTACGCTGGTCAGCGTGACCACGAACGACATCGCCGCCGCGCACCGCTACACCGCCGAGTTGGCCGGGGAGATCGAAGCGCGCTGGCAGCAGGCCTGGACCGAGCGAGGCAGCTTCCAGGCGCCCAACCCCGTGGGCCCGCTGGCCGGTGACCTCTCGGGGTTCGGCGGTCACGGGCGTCCGGCCAAGCTGTTCATCCAGGACATGTTTCCCTACCCGTCGGGGGCCGGACTGCACGTCGGTCATCCGTTGGGGTTCATCGCCAGCGACGTCTACGCGCGTTTTCATCGGATGGACGGCGTGAACGTGTTGCACACCATGGGTTTCGATGCGTTCGGGTTGCCCGCCGAGCAGTACGCGGTGCAGACCGGTACCCATCCGCGCACCACCACCGAGGCCAACGTGGAGCGTTACCTCGGGCAGATCCGTCGGTTGGGCTTGGCCCATGACGAACGTCGGCGGGTGTCGACCACCGACGTCGAGTTCTATCGCTGGACGCAGTGGATCTTCCTGCAGATCTACGGCGCCTGGTACGACGAGGAGGCGGGTAAGGCACGTCCCATCGGCGACCTGATCGCCGAATTCGATTCCGGCACACGCACTCCGGCCGACGGCTCGGTGTGGGCTGACCTCGACGCCGCCTCCCGCACCGCCGTCCTGGACACCTATCGCCTGGTGTACCAATCCGATTCGATGGTCAATTGGTGCCCGGGACTGGGCACCGTGCTGGCCAACGAGGAGGTGACCGCCGACGGTCGTAGCGATCGCGGCAACTTCCCGGTGTTCCGTAAGCGGTTGCGGCAGTGGATGATGCGGATCACCGCCTACGCCGACCGCCTGGTCGACGATCTGGAGCTGCTGGATTGGCCCGACAAGGTCAAGGCCATGCAGGAGAACTGGATCGGGCGTTCTCGTGGGGCCCGGGTGTCGTTCGCGGTGGCCGGTGGTGACGCTGCCGTCGAGGTCTTCACCACCCGTCCCGACACCCTGTTCGGTGCCACCTACATGGTGCTTGCGCCCGAGCACACGTTGGTCGACGAGATCGTCGCTCACGAATGGGCGTCCGGCGTCGACGCGCGGTGGACCGGCGGCGCGGCCACCCCGGCCGCCGCGGTGGCCGCCTACCGGGCGGGCATCGCCGCCAAGAGTGACCTTGAGCGCCAGGAGAACAAAGACAAGACCGGCGTCTTCACCGGCGCCTACGCGGTGAACCCGGTGAACGGCCGGCAGATCCCGGTGTTCATCGCCGACTACGTGCTGCTGGGGTACGGCACCGGCGCCATCATGGCAGTGCCTGCCCACGACGTGCGCGACCACGAGTTCGCCACCGCGTTCGGCCTGCCCATCGTGGAGGTGATCGGCTCCGAGCAGGGTGTGGCCGATGCCGCTTTCACCGGTGACGGCCCGGTCGTCAACTCCGACTTCCTCGACGGCAAGCCGGTCGATGAGGCGAAGACCGCGATCATCGAGTGGCTTGAAGCGCACGACGCCGGTACCGGCGTCGTGCAGTACAAGCTGCGTGACTGGCTGTTCGCGCGTCAGCGGTACTGGGGTGAGCCGTTCCCCATCGTCTACGACGAAGCGGGACAGGCACATCCGATCCCCGAAGCACTGCTGCCGGTGGAGCTGCCCGAGGTGGCCGATTTCGCACCGGTGTCGTTCGATCCCGACGACGCCGACAGTGTGCCCTCTCCCCCGCTGGCCAAGGCGAGCGACTGGGTGCACGTGGAGCTCGATCTCGGTGATGGGTTGAAGAGCTACACCCGCGACACCAACGTGATGCCGCAATGGGCGGGCAGTTGTTGGTACCAGTTGCGCTACATCGATCCCACCAACGACGAGACGTTCTGTGCGCCGGAGAACGAGCAGTACTGGATGGGTCGGGTGCCGCAGGTACACGGCGACAACGACCCCGGCGGGCTCGATCTCTATGTCGGTGGGGTGGAGCACGCGGTGCTGCACCTGCTGTACTCGCGGTTCTGGCACAAGGTGCTCTACGACCTCGGCCACGTCAGCTCGGTCGAGCCGTACCGAAAGCTGTTCAACCAGGGCATGATCCAGGCCTACGCATTCACCGATGCGCGTGGTGTCTATGTGCCGGCCGAGGAGGTGGTCGAACGCGAGGGCGGCCACTTCTATCAGGATCAGCCCGTCACCCGTGAGTACGGGAAGATGGGTAAGTCGCTGAAGAATTCCGTTGCGCCCGATGACATCTGCCGGGACTACGGCGCCGACACCCTGCGGGTGTACGAGATGTCGATGGGGCCGCTGGATCAGTCGCGGCCCTGGGCCACCAAGGACGTGGTCGGTGCGCAACGGTTTCTGCAGCGGGTGTGGCGCCTGGTGGTCGACGAGGAGACCGGCACGGTTCGGGTCACCGACGACGAGCCCACCGAGGCCACGCGAAAGGCACTGCACCGCACCATAGCCGGGGTACGCGAGGACTATGTGGCCCTGCGCGACAACACTGCGGTGGCCAAGCTGATCGAGCTGACCAATCACCTCACCAAGGGTTACCCGGATGGGGCCCCGCGCGCGGTGGTGGAACCGCTGCTGCTGATGTTGGCGCCGGTGGCCCCGCACATCGCCGAGGAGCTGTGGAGCGTGCTGGGACACTCGGATACGTTGGCGCGCGGCCCTTTCCCGGTCGCCGACGAGAGTCTGTTGGTCGAGGACAGTGTGGAAATCCCCATCCAGGTGAAGGGCAAGGTGCGCAGCCGCGTGACGGTGCCTGCCGACGCCGACGAGGCGACCGTCACCGCAGCTGCGTTGGCCGACGACAAGATCGTCCCGTTGCTCGACGGCGAACCCCGCAAGATCATCTACGTACCAGGAAAGATGCTCAACATCGTTCCGTAGGGCGACCATCACCCCGGGACATCACGCCGCCGCGGTCACCTCGCCAGGAGCCTCGAGCGCGGCGGTGACGATGTCGGCCACGTCGGTCATCGGTCGCACGTCGAGCGCGGCGAGGATCTCGGCGGGCACGTCGTCGAGGTCGGGTTCGTTGCGTGCGGGGATGAACACCGTTGTCAGACCGGCCCGTTGGGCGGCCAACAGCTTCTGTTTCACCCCGCCGATCGGTAGCACCCGACCGTTGAGGGTCACCTCGCCGGTCATCCCGACATCCGAGCGCACCGGGCGCCCGGTAGCCATGGACACCAGCGCGGTCACCATGGTGACCCCGGCCGACGGGCCGTCCTTGGGCACCGCACCCGCCGGAACATGCAGGTGCACAGGGTGATCGAGTGTGGACACGTCCACCCCGAGTTGTTCGGCGTGGGCCCGCACGTAGGACAGGGCGATCTGCGCCGACTCCTTCATGACGTCGCCGAGCTGGCCGGTGATGGTCAGCGACGGGTCATCTCCCGGTGCGGTGAGCGCCTCGATGTAGAGGACATCACCGCCCATCCCGGTGACGGCCAGGCCGGTGGCCACCCCTGCAACGGCCGTGCGTTCGGCTGACTCCGGGGTGAACCGGGGCCGTTTGAGGTAGGTCACCAGATCCGACGCGTCGATGGTGATCGACGGGGTGTCGGTGCCCAAACGTGTTGCCGCCTTGCGCATCAGGGTGGCCAGCATCCGTTCGAACTGGCGCATGCCCGGTTCGCGGGTGTACTCGGCGGCGATGGTGCGCAGGGCCGCGTCGGTGATCACCACCTCGTCCTCGCTCAACGCCGCGCGCTCGCGTTGCCGCGGAAGCAGGTGCTCGCGCGCGATCACCACCTTGTCGTCTTCGGTGTAGCCGTCGATGGAGATCAGCTCCATGCGATCGAGCAGGGCAGACGGAATCTGTTCCACCACATTGGCAGTGGCGAGGAACACCACGTCGGACAGGTCGAGGTCGAGGTCGAGGTAGTGGTCGCGGAACGTGTGGTTCTGGGCGGGATCGAGCACTTCCAGCAGCGCTGCGGCGGGGTCGCCGCGGTAGTCCGAACCCACCTTGTCCACCTCGTCGAGCAGCACGACCGGGTTCATCGACCCGGCTTCGCCGATGGCTCGCACGATGCGTCCGGGGAGAGCGCCGACGTAGGTGCGTCGATGCCCGCGGATCTCGGCTTCGTCCCGCACACCGCCGAGGGCGACCCGAACGAAGTTGCGGCCCAACGCCCGTGCCACCGATTCACCGAGGGAGGTCTTTCCCACCCCGGGTGGACCGGCGAGCAGCAGCACAGCACCAGAGCCGCGTCCGCCCACCACCTGCAGTCCTCGCTGGGACCGCCGGGCGCGCACGGCGAGGTATTCGACGATGCGGTCTTTGACGTCATCGAGGCCGTGGTGGTCGGCGTCGAGGACGGCTCGTGCCGCTTCGATGTCGGTGGAGTCGGTGGTGGTCACCGACCAGGGAAGATCCAGCACGGTGTCCAACCACGTGCGAATCCAACCGGTTTCGGGTGACTGGTCGCTGGCGCGCTCCAGCTTGCCCACCTCCCGGAGCGCCGCCGCACGCACTCGGTCAGGTAGCTCGGCGGCCTCGATGCGGGTGCGGTAGTCGTCGCTGCCGTCGGGCTCGTCCTCACCGAGCTCCTTGCGGATGGCGGCGAGCTGCTGGCGCAGCAGGAACTCCTTCTGCGTCTTCTCCATACCCTCACGCACGTCGTCGGCGATCTTGTCGTTCACCTCCACCTCGGCGAGATGGTCTGTGGTCCAACCGATCAGCGCGGTCAGCCGCTCGCCGACGTCGGGGGTTTCCAGCAGCTGACGCTTCTGCACGTCGGTGAGATATGAGGCGTAGCCGGCGGTGTCGGCCAGCGCTGCGGGATCGCTGAGCTTGTTCACCGAGTCGATGACCTGCCAGGCCTCGCGGCGCTGCAGCATTGCCAGCACCAGCTTCTTGAACTCGGCGGCGAGATTGCGCACCTCGTCGGTGATCTCGGTGTCGGTGATCGGTTGCACCTCCACCCACAGCGCGGCGCCCGGACCGCTGGTACCGGAACCGATGTGGGCGCGGGTCTCGCCGCGCACCACGGCCGCCGGTTGCCCGCCGGCCATCCGACCCACCTGCACCAACGTGGCGATCACGCCGTGCGTGGGATAGCGGTCGTCTAGGCGCGGTGCGACCAGTAGTTTCTTCGTCTCGGTGGCCTGAGCTGCGTCGATGGCCGCAGTGGTGGCGTCGCTGTCGAGGGCGATGGGTAGCACCATTCCGGGCAGCAACACCGTGTCGCTGAGGAAGAGGACGGGTAGGCGGGTGATATCGGACAAGGGAACCTCCAGAAGTTCAGTCTGTAAGGCTCAACTCGTCTGAGACTTGATATGTTCCGACTCAACTGTTCGTCCTGAGCGAACAGACCGTCAGAAGGGTGGTGGGTCGTCGGCGCCTGCGGTGGTGCGGTTGCGGTGGCGTTCGGTGCGGCGGCGGGCGTGTTTGTCTGCCAGGCGTGGTTGGCGTCGGGTGGGTTCGTCTGGTGTGGGTGCGGCTGGTGGTGATGGCGTGGTGGGTGGGGCGTGGGCGGGGTGGGTGAAGGTGATGTCGGCGAGTCCGGGGAACAGGTCGTCGCCGGTGAAGGCGGGCCCGGCCAGGGTGATCCCTTCGGGGGTGGTGATGGTTTGTGTGGTGATGCCGTGGGTGACGGTTTGATCATCGAGGAATGTGGTGAATGTTTTGATGCCGTGGTGGAAGCGGCATTTGGTGTTCATGTCGCGGTAGCAGGTCTGTCCACCGGCAGCGGGGTCGTGGTGGTCGTATTCGGTGACGTGGTCGAGATCAGCGGTCCAGGCCCGTAGGTTGCAGCCGGGCCAGGTGCAGTACAGGTCACGGGTCCGCAGGATGGTGTCCAGGGCGGTCGAGGGCCGGTAGGGGTCTGACGGCAGGTGTGGCGGGAGTGGTGTGTCGGATCCGCCGACCGGGCGGATCGACGTTCCGGGACGGGTCAGTAGGTCGGTGAGGTGGGGTGCGGAGATGACGCCGTAGCCGTCGATGAATGCCGGTGTTTCCCCGTCGCCAGCGGCGGTTTCCAAATCACACACCACGTGCACGACCAGGGAGGTGGCGGTCGCGGGAATGTCACGGCGGGTGACGGCCTCAGCATCGGGAACAACGGGTGCCGTGCAGTCGGGGGTGTGGCAGCTGCATTCCCAGGCGACTCCCATGGTGAGGCAGAACAGGGCGTCACTACGCCGCGCCGCCAGGGTGCGGTCGTCGCGGCTACAGACGGCGCGGGCGAGGGCGTCGATACGGCGGGCCATCGCGACGGCTGCTTCGGCGGTCATGGTCGCTGAGAGTTCGGCCATGCCGTCGGGGCGCGGATCACACCAAAACCCACGTTCGGATAGGGCTTGTTTGCGGCGTTCCCGCACGGCGTAGGAGTCGTAGCGGTAGACGATCCGATCGACCATGTCGCGTAGCCGGGCCGTCGACCACGACCCCCGCCGGTGCAGGGTGGCGGCGATGTCGGTGTCGATCGACGCGTGGGTGTCGGGGTCGGTGATCAGGTCGGTGCGGGTGATGATGGTACGGAGGTCCCGGCCCGAAATCAGCCCATCCCGCAAACATGTCCCCACCTTCGGCAACCGCGACGCCATGGTGACTGCGGTGTCCAACAGGCGTTCCCCGGCGGTTTGGGACATGTTGTGGACCGCTGCGATTGAGGTGGCGCATTGGACGAACCCGTCAAACCGGCGGGTATCAGACTCGGCGGTCGGAGCGACCCGACGGGCATGCAACTCCGCTGCGCGGGATAGGCGTAGCCACTCCAGAAACGCCTGCCCGGCCGTGGCATGCCGCATATCGGTGAGCAGCCCAGCATCAGAGGCGGCGGTGGGATCAGCAAGCAACCCCATCGCCTCCCGCGACACCCCCGACCACCCCCCACCAGCCATACCCGGCACGCTACGACACGGGTATGACAATCCTGACGAAACCAGCGCTGACGTGGCAAAACGCAAGCCGGGCTGGGGTGTGGGTACCGTCGGTTGTGGCGGTGTCAGCGTGAGCGAGGTAGGTGGAAGTGGTGCGGGATGTTCGGGGTCTCGGCGTTGCGGCGCTGATCGTCGTCACACTGGCCGGATGTTCACAGGGCAACGGCGACAGTGACTCTGGGCAGCCGTCGACTCCGTCCACCTCGGTGACGCCGATCGACTTCAGCTGTCCGGCGTCGAGTGATGCTGGCTGGCCCGACACCGATCATCCCAAGGCACGCGACGAGCTGCTACCCGCCACCCCGGTTGCAGGCGTCGAATGCCGCTATCGCGGGCCGTCGTTCGCAGCCCAGTCGGATGGTCCGACGGTGCGGCTGTCGAGAGACGAGATAGGTGGCCTGGTGTCGTCGTTCGCGAAGGCGCCGGAACTGAAACTGCAGCGGTGCCCCAACAGCGCCGACCCGATCACGTTCAGCAAGTACCACTTTCAATATTCCGACGGCACGGTGGTGGTGATCGAGAAGGGCCGCTACACCTGTCCTCCGTCGATCAGCAACGGGCAACGCCAGCGAGGTTATCCGACCAGCTGAACGAGTGGTCGCCAGAACCGATGTCGTGTCCGCAAGTGCGGCCGTCACCGCCCAGAGGTGCGGCTACCGGGGCTTGGACAGGACGGTCCACGGTGTACGTGCAGCCGTCCGCCGCGGAACCTTCTTGCCGGTCGCCCTCTCGAACTCCTCGATGGAGTTGTAGCGCTGCACGCTGGCCACCAATGCGGCCGCGAGGACCCCGACGACAAAGAGCTGAGCGAACAGCACCAGCGGACCTCCGAGGATCCCCATGGTCACACCAGCGCGGCCCGCGGCAGTGCGTCCCGCTTCGGTCGATCCGCTGTGCATGATCATCGGTACGCCCAGGCGTTTCTCGTCGTCGGTGCGCCGCAGGAGGCTGAAACCGTAGGCGAAACTCCAGAGCAACCCAGCGCCCGCGACGGCGAGCAGGATCACCCGGATCACTCCATGCGTCTGCGTGGCGATGAGATCGATGATGATCACTGAGATCCAGGTGCTGAGCAGCAACAGCACCACGAAGAACACGGTGAAGACGACGCGTCGCCGCCAGTATCGGAATCCGGTGGACCCGGGTTCACGCGTGGACGCAGTCACCACCGACCTCCCGGCTGCCTCATCCGAACGCGGTCTTCCACAGTGATTTCGCCGCATCGCCCACGGCCGATCCAGCGCCCTTACCGAGATTCCAAAGGTCCTCACCGGTGTTGGAGAAAACGTCTCCGGTTCCGTGGAGCACCCCCGCCACCTCACCGTGGTCGTGGATGTCTTCGGACCAGTGTTCATGGAAAGCCTGATAGACAACGTCTCCGGTGCCGATGACCGCTGCACCCGCTGTCGCAGCCACCACACCGACCGGCACGGTCACCTCCGAGGTAGCCGCCAACGCGACCACGCCGGCACCCGCGCCGAGCCCCACCAGCCCGGCGGTCCAGTCGTTGCGCCGAGCGGTCGACTCACTCCAGCCCTTTTCATGATCGTCGACGGTCTGCAGTTCGGCGACCACCCCGGTGGCCGCGACGTCGATCACCGGAATGTCCTTGAGGAACTGCAGACCCTTCGGCATGTAGAGCTCACTCGTCGCGGTAGGTCTCCAGGTAAGCCTGGCGTTCCCGATCGCGGGCCTCTTGGCGGCGCGCAGGCAAAATGGTCGGGTCCAAGCCGTGCAACTCCAGCCGGCGGGCCCGGTTCTGTTCCATGTAGGCCGCCGAGAACAACAGCGCCAAGATCAACGCCAGCGCCACCATGGCCAGCCGCAACCACAGCGCTCCCGGGAACAGCAGGAACGCCGCATACATCGGGGTCAGCGGCACCATGCCGCGAATCAGGTGGCGCACATAGGAATTACGGCCAGTCAGGTCGCGCAGCACCCAGTCGCGCAGATCATCAGGCAGTCGACGACCAAAGCAGTATCGGATCCACTCGACGACGCCGGGACGTCGGCGCTGCACGCTCACCGGCCCGTCGATGTGCGGGCGGCCACGGTGAAGCGTTCGAGCAGCGCGTACAACTCGTCGAAATCGTTCTGCGAAAGACCCAACGATGCGTTGACGGCCTCGGGGACCCGCAGCGCTCGCAGCCGCAGTTTGCGGCCGGCGGGGGTGACCGCGATGTCGAGGGCCCGCTCGTCGCGCAGCGAGCGGGTGCGCGTCACGAAGCCAGCCGCCTCCAGGCGCCGCAACAGTGGTGACAGGGTGCCCACGTCCATGTGCAGCTCGGTGGCGATCTCCCGCACCGACCGCGGCGAGGAGTCCCACAGCGTCAACATGACCAGGAACTGCGGGTGCGTGATGCCCAGCGGGTCCAGCAGCGGCCGATACACCGCCTGCACTGCCCGGTGGGCCACTCCGATGGCAAAACACACCTGCTGGTCGAGTCGCATCGCGGTCGGGGTTGTTGGGCCACGGGTGTCTGCGGACATGAGTAGATCGTACGTGGACCGAATATTGATGGACACGATGTTCGACACTGTGTGCGAGTGCGGCCGGCACACCCGGGCACGCCCGTACCCTGGCCGTGTGACCAGACGGCATGTGATCAGACGGCATGTGATCAGACGGGGTACCCATCGATGAGGCGCCCGGTCCCCGACAAGCCCGGTCCCGGACAGGAATCGGTCTGGGACTACCCCCGCCCGCCGCGACTCGAGGAGTTCGCCGGGTCGATCACCATCGAGCTCGGTGGCATCGAGATCGCCTCGACCACCCGAGGGTGGCGCGTGCTGGAGACCAGTCACCCGCCCACCTACTACCTGCCACGCGAGGCCTTCGTCGACGGCGTGCTGCGTGAGGCGCAGGGTGCGTCGTACTGCGAATGGAAGGGCGTCGCAAGCTATTACGACCTGGTGACCCCGGAGAAGGGGGCACCGCGGGCTGCCTGGACCTACCTGGATCCGACCCCTGGGTTCACCGCCATCCGCGGCGCGATCGCCGTGATGGCCGCCCAGGTCGACCGGGCCACGGTCAACGGCGAGACCGTCACCCCGCAGCCCGGTGGCTTCTACGGCGGCTGGGTGACCAGCACGGTGGTGGGCCCGTTCAAAGGCATCCCCGGCTCGATGGGTTGGTGAGCCGAGTGCGGCGCCGCGACGGTCAGGACGCAGCGGCGTCGCTGCGCTGAACCGGATCGTCCTGCGGGGTGGACCAGTCGATCTCTACGCGGTCGCCGCCGGCCTCCTGAGCCGAGAGCATCGCCACCTCCGCGCGGTGCAGCAGAGCATCGATCTCCACCTGCACCTGCGCGGCAGTCAGCGGGGTGGGTCGAAACGCCACGCCCACGCTGGCGCTCACCGGCACCGGATCCTCCACGTCGAAGACCAGCTCGCGGAAGCGGTTGGCGAAGATCTGTACGCCCTCGTGGGTGACACCGGCCAGCGCCGAGAACTCGGCGTCGCCGGTGCGCGCCACCAGGTCGCCGCCGCGCACCCCGTTGGCGAGCCGCGAGGCGATGCGGCGCAGCACCTGTTCGCCTCGCTCGCGCCCATCGCCGACGCTGATGTCGTGGAACTGGTCGAGGTGCACCCGTACCACCACCAGGAACTCCTTGCGGTTGAGCGTGCTCAAACCGGTGGTGGCCGCCGCGTACAGGCCGTGCCGGGTGAGGACCTCGGTGAGGGAGTCGCGCACCGGTTCGGTCGACTGCACCGAGCGTCGGCTGGTCAATTGCATGAAACCCAGATGCAGGATGAGCGGCAGCGCCACGCTGCCGAACACCGACGACACCAGGAACGGAGCCAGCGTGAGGAACGGTTCGTGGCCCACCGTCAGTCC
The DNA here is from genome assembly GCF_018474015.1 of Williamsia sp. CHRR-6. Classification (GTDB taxonomy): domain Bacteria; phylum Actinomycetota; class Actinomycetes; order Mycobacteriales; family Mycobacteriaceae; genus Williamsia_A. Next base: position 422,979 of record NZ_JAHCSG010000004.1, read on the forward strand.
GACGACCAGCACGGTGCACACCAACACCGCGCCGGCGGTGCACTGAGCGATCACCACGTTGCGCAGCGGGGAGAACGCCGCGAACAAGCCGACCAGGCTCAGGGTGCTGGCCACGGTGAGGCCCACCCGGCCGTCGGGTGCACTCAACGCCGCCGACAACACGCTCAGGTCGGCGATCGCCAAGAACGCCACCCCCGCGCGCAGACTGTTCCACGTGCGCAGCGCCCACAGGGCGGTGACCAGCAACGCCAACGCGATACCGATGCCCAGCAGGACGTAGCGTGCGGTGGTGTCCGGGCCGCCGGGTACCGCGGGCAAACCCAGCCAGGCGATGGCGGTGAGGCCGGACAGAGCAGCGATCGCACCGGAGATCGATTGTGCGATGGCATGCCAGGTCGATGCTCGGCTCGCCCCCCCGACTGCACGTCCCCCATCAGTTGTGGACACGGTCTCGATTCTCTCCGAGTTCTGTCGACGTGGTGCGGCACAGCCTACGTTGACCACATCGGATCAACGATGACCGACCGGCACCGGTGTAGTGGCAACCGTAGAGGATCGATCACCGTCTGGTGGGCCGCAGGATCACCTCGGTGAGATGCGCGTCGCGTGGGGTGGCGACAGCCGAGGCGACGGCGGCAGCGACGGTCGACGGCTGTAGGAACTGTGACCCGTCGTACTCACCGCCCTCGGCGTCGACGATCTCGCGTTGCATGTCGGTGTCGATGCGCCCGGGATAGACGGTGGTGACCCGCAGACCGGGTTCTTCCGAGCGCAGTGCGTCGGCGAAGGCGCGGAGGGCGAACTTGGTGGCCGCGTAGGCACTCCAGCCCGGGTTGGCGGTGCGTCCGGCGCCGGAGTTGATGAACACCACCTGTCCGTCGGCTGCCCGCAGCGCGGGCAACAACAGCCGGGTGAGCTCGGCGGGGGCGAAGTAGTTGACCTCCATCAGCCGCCGGTGCTCTTCGATCGGGGTGTCCTCCACGAGGCCGATGCTGCCCAATCCGGCGTTGTGGACCAGCACGTCCAGCGTGGTGATCGCCTCAGTCGCGGCGGCCATCTCGTCGGGGTCGGTCAGCTCCACAGTCCAGGTCGACGAGCCCTCCAACTCCTGGGCCAAGCCGTCGAGTTCAGCCGACGGGCGTCCACCCAGCAGCAGGTCGTAGGTCGGGGCCAGAGCGCGGGCGATGGCGGCACCGAGGCCGCGGCTGGCGCCGGTGATCAACGCGGTGGGCATGAGGGGGCCGTTCAGCCTTCGCCGGACCCGGCCATCAGCAATGCGATGGTCGAGGAGACCACCACCTCGATGACCGGCTCGATGGGGCGGTCGTGCTCGACCACCATCGCGGTCATCTCCTGGATGCCACCGACGAGGAAGCGGGCCAGGTCTTCAGATGCCGGCTTGATCCCGGCCCGGCGCAGGGCTTCGTTACGGGTGAGACCCACCAGCAGGGCAGCGAACTCGTCGCGTGGCTTGCCCTGACCGGTCACGGTCGGATCGCCCAGGCTGGGCAGCTCACGGACCCAGCTGCGAATGACTGCAGGGTTGGCCGCCACCGACCGAAAATATGCGCCGATGGCCTGTTCGACCTGATCACGCCAGTCGGCCGTCAGGTCCACCGCCTCGGCCACATCGCGCATCATGCCGGCGTGCACCGACCGCAGGAGCGTGAAGTAGCAGTGGTCGCGGTCTCGGAACTCCTTGTAGAACGTGCGCCGCGAGGTGTGCGCATTGCGCACGATGTCGGCGATCGTCACGTCCCGATACGAGGTGGTGACCAGCGCTTGGGCCAACCCGTCGGTGAGTCGCTTGCGATAGTTCGCCGACGGTCCGACCTCGGCGTCGGCCGGAGCGTGCGACGGGGCGACCAACTCGGGTGCGGCGGGGTGTGCAACCACGAAGAAACTCCTCGGACAGGTGTTGGGACGTCGAAAACAATCGCCAGCGCTAATGGAACGCTACCCTCGTCGCAACTGGGTACGTGGACGTTCCCGATTATCGCCGATCGTTTCTCGACCCGACCCTGATTGGATGCCGTGACCACCGACGCCCCGAGTGCTTCAGTCCTGGCCCCTGATGCCTCGATCGTGCTGCCGCCGCGTGCCGACTTCACCCGGGCTGTGCAGGGCGCGTTGTTCCTGCTCGACCGCCGCCGCCTGTTCGCGGCCGCGCGGCGCCGACACGGGACCACCTTCACCCTGGATCTGCCCACGTTCGGGTCAGTGGCCCTCATCGGCGATCCCGACGTGGCCAAACAGCTGTTCCTCACCGGATCCGATGTGGTCCACAACGTGCGCCCCAACCTTGGCCGGGTGCTGGGGCGGGAATCGATGTTCTCGCAAGAGGGCGAGGCCCATCGCCGACAACGCAAGCTGTTGACCCCGCCGCTGCACGGGCGGCGGATGCGTGACTACGAACAGATCATCGAGACCGAGGCTGCGCGCGAGCTGGCCACGTGGCCGCACGGCCGGCGCCTGCAGACCACGCCGGCGATGATGCGCATCACCCTCAACGCCATTCTGCGCGCAGTGTTCGGCGCCGACGGCGAAGAGCTGGAGATCCTGCGCGCCGACATGCCCGCCTGGATCGAGCAGGGGTCGCGCATAGCGCCGATACCCAAGCCGCCGTTTCGTTTTCCCGGATCGCCGTGGGTGCGTTTCGCCCGCAACCGGCGGACCTTCGACGAACTGATCGGCCGGTTGATCGCCACGGCACGAGCCGATCCGAACCTGGCGCAGCGGGTGGACATCCTGGCGATGATGGTGCGCGCCACCTATGACGACGGCGCCCCGATGACCGACTCGGAGATCTCCGATCAGTTGCTGACGTTGGTGGCCGCCGGCCATGAGACCACCGCCAACACGCTGGCCTGGGCGGTCGAACGGATCACCCGACACCCCGATGTCTTGGCCCGCCTCTATGACGAGGTGGACGGTGAGGCCGACCCCGACCCGGATGAGCAGCCACGCAACGTACTGCGCCAGGCGGTGATCCACGAGGTGCAGCGCACCCGGCCGGTCATCGATCTGTGTGGACGGACGGTGATGGCCGATCGGATGGCGCTGGGCGACTGGGTGTTCCCGAAGGGCACGGTGCTGCTGGTCAGCATCGCCCAGATCCAGGCCGACGAGGCGTTGTTCGCGCATGCCGGCGTCTTCGACCCGGACCGCTTCCTGGGTTCGCGGCCCAACCCCATGTCGTGGTTGCCCTACGGCGGTGGGACTCGGCGCTGCATCGGGGCCGCGTTCGCGAACATGGAACTCGACGTGGTGCTGCGGACCCTGCTGCGCACCTACGATCTGCAGGTCACCGGTGCGTCGGATGAGGGTTGGCATTCGCGCGGGATCGCGTTCAGCCCCGCCAAGGGTGGCCGGGTGGTGGTGCGTCCGCGCTGACCGGCCCGGTCCCGGGCCGACAGGCGTGGGCGGTGGGCGTCGGCGACAATGATGCCGTGGCAAACCAGGGTTTCACCCCCACCCAGCTCTCCGCGCGCGCGGCCTACCTGCTGCGCGGCAACGATCTGGGCACCATGACCAGTGCGGCCCCCAAGCTCTACCCCCACATGTGGAGTTGGGATGCCGCGTTCGTCACGGTCGGGCTGGCGCCGCTGAGCGTGGAACGGGCCGTGATCGAGATGGACACCCTGCTCTCGGCGCAGTGGTCCAACGGGATGATCCCGCACATCGTGTTCGCCAACGGGCGCGATGGCTACTTCCCGGGCCCCGCCCGCTGGGAGTGTCGCAGCCTGGCCGCAGCGGCACCCCAGCATGTCGACACCTCCGGCATCACCCAACCGCCGGTGCATGCCATTGCGGTGCAACGCATCCTGGATCATTCCCGCCGTCGCGGTCGCACCACCCGGCAGGTTGCCAACGAGTTCCTCGACCGCCGGTGGGGCAATCTGGTGCGCTGGCACCGCTGGCTGGCCGACGCGCGTGACCCGCAGGGCCGCGGCCGCGTCACCATCTTTCACGGCTGGGAGTCCGGCATGGACAACTCACCGCGCTGGGACAGTGCCTACGCCAATGTTGTTCCAGGATCAGATCTTCCGCCGTATCATCGCGCCGACCTCGATCACGTCTCCGACGCCTCGATGCGCCCGTCGGATCTGGAGTACGACCGGTACCTGTGGTTGGTGGAACAGATGAAACGGGCCCACTACGACGATGCGCTGCTTCCGGGCGTGCTGGATTTCGCCGTCGAAGACGTCTTCGTCAGCGCGATCTTCGCGATGGCCTGCGACGTGCTGGCCACCATCGGGGAGGACTACTCCAAACCGCGGGCAGATGTGCGTGACCTACGGGCGTGGTCGGACCGGTTCCGCAGCGGCGTGGTGGCTGCCACCAGCGAAAGGACCAACACCGCCCGGGATTTCGACCTCCGGGCGGGTCGGTGGATCAACACCGAGACCATCGCCGGGTTCGCGCCCCTGCTGTGCGGCGGGCTCTCTCGCGAGCGTGAGCGGGCGTTGCTCCGCGCCTTTGAAGGCCCCCGGTTCTGTGGTCATCCGGACCTGAGATACGCGGTGCCGCCGTCGAACTCACCGATCGCAGCCAACTTCAAACCGCGCGAGTACTGGCGGGGTCCGGTGTGGCCGGTGATGACGTGGCTGTTCTCGTGGGCGTTCGCCCGCCGGGGCTGGCCGGAGAGGGCGGCCCGCTTGCGTGAGGAGGGTCTGCGTCAGGTCCGCGAGGGCTCGTTCGCCGAGTACTACGAACCGTTCACCGGAGAACCGTTGGGCAGCATGCAACAGAGCTGGACTGCAGCATCGGTGCTGGACTGGCTCGACTGACGGGCCACTCACCAGACGCAGCCGGCCAGGCATAATCGAGGTGGTGGAGTTCCTCGGCGTCATCCTCGGTCTGCTCGCCGTGATTGCCATCACCGGGTTCACCGGGTACTTCGTGGCCCAAGAGTTCGCCTACATGGCGGTCGACCGGTCGCGCCTTGCGGCCGCGGCCACCGCGGGGGACACCTCGGCCACCCGGGCACTCGCGGTCACCAAACGCACCTCGTTCATGTTGTCGGGCGCCCAGCTGGGCATCACGGTCACCGGGTTGCTGGTCGGCTACGTGGCCGAGCCGCTCATCGGATCCGGTGTGGGCCGCATCCTCGGTGACATCTCCATCGCCGGTGTCTCCATGGGCACCGCGACCGGTGTCGCTTTCGGCGCTGTCATCGCGGTCGTGGCGTCGACGGTCATCCAGATGTTGCTCGGTGAACTGTTCCCCAAGAACCTCGCCATCGCCGTCCCCGATCCGCTGGCGCGCCGGCTGGCGCCCTCGACGCTGATCTACATGCGCGTGTTCGGACCCCTGATCGCGCTGTTCGACCGCTCCGCCGAAGCGTTGCTTCGAGTGTTGCGGATCGAGGCCGTCCACGATGTGGATCAGTCGGCCACGCCAGAGGATCTGATCCACATCGTCGCCCTGTCTCGCAACACCGGCGACATCGATCCGACGATGTCGATCATGTTGGACCGCATCATCGATTTCCCCGACCGCACCGTCGAACACGCGATGACCCCGCGAGCGGTGGTGGCGACGATGAGTCCGGAAACGACCATCGAGCAGGCCCGCGAGCAGATGACTGGTGGGCACACCCGGTATCCGGTGGTGGACGAGGCGCTGAACGTGGTGGGGGTGGTGAGCCTGCATGATGTGCTCGACCCCGCGCGTGATGTGGCCGACGGCACCGCGCGGACCGTCGCGGATGTGGCGCGCCCACCGCTGGTGCTGCCGCAGTCGGTGACGCTGCCCGTCGCCGAACAGGAAATGGTCACTGCCGGAGTTCAGTTCGCGGTCATCATCGATGAATACGGTGACATCGCAGGCATTCTCACCGACGACGACATCGTCGAGGAGTGGTTGGGCGAGCTGGCCGACGAGCACGACGAGAAGGTGCCCACCGCACCGGTCGGCCGCGGTGAGTGGACAGTGGCCGGCCACCTGCCGGTGGACGAGTTGTCTCGCCTGGTCGGGTTCGCCACGCCCGAGGGCGATTACGAGACCGTTGCCGGTCTGGCGATCTCCGCCGCCCAGCGTCTGCTGCAGCCCGGCGATGTCGTCGAGGTCGAATTGCCAGAGGTCGCATTGGATTACGCCCATCGCGACGATCCCGTTCGACGTCAGATGCGGTTGACCGTGGTGTCGGTCGCGCGTCGGGTCCCCAGTCAGCTCACCGTGTCGTTGTCCAGCTCGCCGGACGGCGTGCAGCCATGAGCAATCCCCTCGTGGTGGTCGTGGTGACCATCGGCCTCATCGCGGCCAGCGCGTTCTTCGTGGCCGCGGAGTTCGCCGTCATCGCGGCGCGTACCCATCGGCTGGCCGACGAAGCATCGTCGAACCGGGCGGCGCGGGCGGCGCTGCGCAACGCCACGGACCTGTCGTTGCTTCTCGCGGGTGCCCAACTGGGCATCACCGTGTGCACCTTGGCGCTGGGTGCGGTGACGAAACCCGCTGTGCACTACAGCCTCACGCCGCTGCTCACCGATGTGGGACTGCCCAAGACTCTGGCCGACGTGGTGGCCTTCCTGCTGGCGCTGTTCGTGGTCACTTTCTTGCACCTGGTGGTCGGGGAGATGGCACCCAAGTCGTGGGCCATCGCCTACCCCGAGCGGGGAGCGAAGCTGTTGGCGCTACCGATGCGTGGATTCCTCATCATCACCGGGCCACTGCTACGCGGCCTCAACGCCCTGGCGAACCGGATGGTGGTGGCCTGCGGGGTGACCCCGGTCGACGAGACCAGCGCAAGTCAGACCATCGCCGGCTTGCGGCAACTGATCGAGCATTCCTCCCGCGCGGGCACCCTCGACGATGGGCGACGTGACCGCCTGCTGCAGGCGCTGTCGGTACACACTTTGACCGTCGGCGATCTACTCGATCGCAGACGGGGCACCCGGGGCACCGAGCTGGCCACGGTGGCCGTCACCGACCCGCCGGCGGAGATCCGCCGGGTGGCACAGGAGTCCGGGCACCTGAGGCTGCCGGTGGTCTCGGCGTCGCGGATCGTCGGATTCGTCCATGCGCGTGACGCTTTGGGCCCGAACGTCACCTCGGCGTCGGAGGTGATGCGTCCGATCCTGCAGGTGGCGCCGACCGACGCAGTGCTCGAGGTGCTGGCACGGATGCAGACGTCACAGATCCACATCGCGGTGGTCGCCGCCGACGCGCATCGGTCGCGGGCAGTTCTCACGTTGGCCGATGTCGCAGCCACCTTGCGGCCCACGGCGGTCACCGCCTGAGCGTATTCGCGCTCCACTTTCTGCCGTTCGCTCCAGGGATAACCGGGGCGCGGGTCAAAAAGTGGAGCGCGAAGGGTGTCGGTGGTGCGGTCGGTGCGGTCGGTGCGGTCGGGGGGGTCAGACGCCGATCTTGCCGTCCTTCTTCCATACGGCCACCACGGCCGGGCGGGGCAGGGCGCCGTTGCCGTCGGGCCAGCTCGACGCGCGCTTGTCGGCGTTGAACCCGTCCACCTCGCCCGGATGCTGCACGCACACGATCACGCGGTCTTCGGTGATGATCGGTCCGCAGGTCTCTGCGCCGGCGGGCACGGTCAGGAACTGTTTGGTCTCACCACGATTCGGTCCCTCCAGCGTCACCGCGAACAGCCCGTCGTTGCTCTTGAGTGCGTTGCCGTCGGTGGAGATCCACAGGTTGCCGTGCGGGTCGAAGGCCACGTTGTCCGGACACGAGATGGGGCTCACCTTGGTCTTGTCGAATCCGCCGTAGTAGGTGTCGGCCTCGGCCGGGTCACCGCACACCAGCAGCAACTCCCAGCTGAACGTGGTGCCCGCGTGGTCGTCGGTGAACTCGATGATCTGACCGTTCTTGTTCTCGTTGCGCGGGTTGGCCTCATCGGCGGCGGCCTTGCCCTCGGTGCCGCGCTTGGAGTTGTTGGTCAGCGCGCAGTACACCTTGCCCGTCTTGGGGTGGGGCTCGATGTCCTCGGGGCGGTCCATCTTGGTGGCGCCCACCGCGTCTGCGGCCATCCGGGTGAACACCGCCACCTCGGCGGCAGACATGCCGGCCACCTTCGACTCGGCCTTCCCGTCCTCGGACACCGTCAGCAGCGGCTTCCACTCACCGGTGCCGGAGAATTTGCCGTCGGCGGGCAGCGCCCCCGACCCGTCGAACTTCTCCGGGGAGTCGCCGGTGAGGGTGGCCACGTAGAGGGTGCCGTACTCGAGGATGCCCATGTTGTGGGCCAGCGCCGACTTTGAGTTGCCGCGCTTGATCTTTCGGCTGGACACGAACTTGTAGATGTACTCGAAACGCTCGTCGTCGCCGGTGTAGGCCACCACGGTGCCGTCGTCGGTGACGTGGATGTTGGCCGACTCGTGCTTGGTGCGTCCCAGCGCCGAGTGCTTGATCGGGGTGGAGGTCGGGTCGTGCGGGTTGACCTCGACGATGTAGCCGAACCGGTTGGCCTCGTTGGGATCCTTCGACAGGTCGAACCGCGACTCGTAGGAACCCCACTTGTGGTTGTCGGCCTCGTCGTCGAAGCTGTAGCGCTTGAGTCGCTCGGCGGCGGTCGCGTCGGTGACCTTGGACACGCCGGTGAAGTAGCTGTTGAAGTTCTCCTCGCCGGAGAGCATGGTGCCCCACGGGGTGATGCCGCCCGAGCAGTTGGCGATGGTGCCCAGGATCGTCGTCCCGTCGGGGTCGGCGCTGGTCTTGACGAACTCACTGCCCGCCGCGGGCCCGGTCAGGCGGAACTCGCTGGAGGCGTGAATGCGCCGATTGCGTTTGCCCACAACAGGAGTCAGCTTGCCGCTGCCAGGTTCGGTCTTCACCTCGATCACGGTGATGCCGTGCGCGGCCATTGACGTGCGGGCCTGAGCCTCGGTGGGCTCACCCACCTTGTAGGCGGTGAACATGAACTCTTCGGTGGTGTACTCCTGGTTGCACACCAGGTAGAAGCGATCGGCGGTGCCGTCGACCGGGATGAGGCCGGCGAAATCGTTGTTGAACCCGAACTGCATCTCCTGGGCCTCAGGGGTCTGGTTGGCGGCGTCGAACTCCGGCGCCCCCGGCAGCACCGGGTCGCCCCAGCGGATGACGATCTGCTGCTCGTAGCCGTCGGGGATCACCACGGCATCGGCGGTGTTGGGCTGCACGGGGGTGAAGTTCATGCCGCGCGAACCGTTTCCGGTGCCGGTCACCTCTGGGGTGTAGCTGGTGGCCTGTGGTTTGTCGCTGCTGCCGCACGCCGCCAGCGCGGAGGTGGCCCCGACCGCCACGGCCACCCCGGCCGTTCCCTTGAGCAGAGAGCGACGAGACACCATCTGGCGCACGATGTCGCCGAAGTATTCGTTGTCGCTGACGTTGCCCGGCTGCTGCGAGCACGCGTCACCACACTTGTAGCGACAGGTGACGTGCGCGCGCGACGACCCACCCGCAGTTCTGCACGTTCCACCGGACGCGGAGTCGGGGTCGGCGGTGCGATCAGAGGTGAACAAGGTGAGCGGAATGCGGACCACGAGATCTCCCGGGGGCAAGAGGGCTGGACGCGCGAACCGTACGCAACCGAGGTGAAGCGCTCTCAAGCGAAAAGTAAACGAACGGCAAAGCGCCACGGCGGGCGGGTTCAGGTGGTTCGGACGGTCGGTCCAAGGTTCACCAGCACGCCGGAATCGTCGCGGGCGAAGAAGTCGCGCCCGGTGTCGTCGACGACGACGAAAGCGGGAAAGTCGCGAACCTGGATGCGCCACACCGCTTCCATGCCCAGCTCGGCGTAGTCGAGCACAGCGACGTCGGTGATGCACTCGGCGGCGATCCGGGCGGCTGGTCCGCCGATGGTCCCGAGGTAGAACCCGCCGTGCGTAGCGCAGCTTCGGGCCACGGCCGCCGATCGGTTGCCTTTGGCCAGCATGATCAGCGATCCGCCTGCGGCCTGGAACTGTTCGACGTACGAGTCCATCCGGCCGGCGGTGGTGGGTCCGAACGACCCCGACACCGCACCGGTCGGCGTCTTGGCGGGGCCGGCGTAGTACACGGGGTGATCGATCAGATACTGCGGCAGCGGGTCTCCGGCATCCAGACGCTGCTTGAGGGCGGCGTGCACCAAGTCGCGGGCCACGATCAGAGTCCCGGTGAGCGACAACCGGGTGCCCACCGCCACACCGTGCAGCTGGGTTCGGATGTGGTCGATCCCGCCGTCGAGATCGACCTCGATCACCTCGGCGCCCAGGTCGGATTCGGTCACCTCGGGCAGGAACTGGGCCGGGTCGGTCTCGAGTTGTTCGAGGAAGATGCCGTCTCGGGTGATCTTCGCGGTGGCCTGGCGATCGGCCGAGCAGGAGACGGCCAGCGCGATCGGGCACGATCCGCCGTGGCGGGGCAGCCGTACTACCCGCACGTCATGGCAGAAGTACTTGCCGCCGAATTGGGCCCCGATTCCCAATTCCTCTGTCATGGAGAGGATCTCGTGCTCCCACTCCAGATCACGAAACCCGTGTCCCGACGGTGAACCGCAGGTGGGTAGTCCGTCGAGAGCATGCGCCGAGGCGAGTTTGGCGGTCTTGAGTGCGAACTCGGCCGAGGTACCCCCCACCACCACCGCGAGGTGATACGGCGGGCAGGCTGAGGTGCCCAGCGCGGCGATTTTCTCGCGTAGGAACGTGCGCAGCGAGGTGGGGTTGAGGACCGCCTTGGTCTCTTGGAACAGAAAGCTCTTGTTGGCGCTGCCGCCACCCTTGGCCATGAACAAAAGCTCGTAGGTGTCGTCGCCGGCGGCGGCAATCTCGATCTGGGCCGGCAAGTTGGTGCCGGTGTTGGTCTCGTCGAACATGCTCAGCGGGGCGAGTTGGGAGTACCGCAGGTTCAGTTCGCGGTAGGCATCGGCAATGCCGTGGGCCAGTTGGCGTTCGTCGTCGCCGTCGGTGAAGACGCGCCGACCACGCTTGCCGGTGACGATCGCGGTGCCGGTGTCCTGGCACATCGGTAGTACTCGGCCCGAGGCGATGACCGCATTGTGCAGCAGATCAGTGGCCACATAGCGGTCGTTGGCGCTGGACTCCGGATCGTCGACGATGCGGCGCAACTGTTGCAGATGCGAGGTGCGCAGTAGGTGGGAGATGTCGTCGATTGCGGTACGTGCGAGCGCGCGCAGGGTCTGTGCGGGCAGGTGCAGCAATTCGAGGTCGCCGTGGCGCACCACCTCCGGCGCGGGCAGATCGAGTGCTCGGAACCGAGTGGTGGTGTCTGGGGCGACCGGCAGCAGGGTGGAGTGATCGAACGATTCGGATATCACCATTTGTCCTCCAGGCTCACGGCTCGCGATAATGCATGGTGCGACGGGTCATGCATTCCCAGGTGTACCCGCCGGCACGTGCCACCGTCCACAATCGAATGCGAGCCGATGACCGATCAGGCCCTGACCAAGAGCGAGCTCATTGTCGACGAGTTGCGTCGACTGGTGCTCTCGGGCGAGCTCGCGCGCGGTGAGCGCCTACGTCAAGATGATCTGGCCCAACGGTTTTCGGCCAGCATCACCCCGGTGCGCGAAGCCCTGCAGCAGCTGGTGGCCGAGGGGCTGCTGGTGTCTGAGCCGCATCGCGGAGTGCGCGTCGCCGGCGTGGATCTGTCCCGGATCACCGGTGTCTACGTGGTGCGACGATTGACCGAGGCCTATGCAATGCGTCGAGTGGTCGACCGGATGTCACCGCGCGATCTGCGTGCGGCGCAGGCCATCCTGGAGCAGCTGTCGGGTGCCCAAGCAGCGGGTGACGCGGCACTGGCGCGAGAGCTGAACCGGCGGTTTCATTTTCACTTCTACGATCGGTGCGGACTACCTGCGCTGCGCGACGAGATCGCCGGGATGTGGCGCGCGTTCCCCTGGGACCTGATGCTCAGTAGCGGAAGTCGGATGAGTCAGTCGGCCATAGAGCACGCGATGATCGTCGACGCCGTGCGAGCCGGTGACGCAGATCGGGCGGCTGAAGTCACCGAGCAGCACATCATGCACGGCTACTTGTCGCTGGCTGAACAGATCGACGGCGTTGCTGGGCGCGACCCGTTCGACATCGCCGAGAACTGAGCACCTAGTTGCAGGTCGCCGGCCATGCCCGGTGCAAAGAATGCATGATTATCATACTTGTGCATCACCACTGTTTTGATGCATGGTGGAAGGGAACATGTGACCCACGCCATCACATCGGTTCGGGTCCACCGCGTCCACCACCGAGGAGGCCCCGTGAACAGTCATGACCTGACCGGCAGAGTCGCAGTGGTCACCGGCGGCGCCAGCGGAATCGGGCGTGCCGCCGTCGAACAGCTCGCTCGAACCGGCGCATCGGTGGTGATCGCCGACCTCGACGAGGTGGCCGCCAAGGATGCAGCCCAGCAGGTGGTCGACCCCGACCTAGCGCTGGCGGTGCACTGCGACGTCGCCGACGCCGACTCGGTCCAAAGCGCGGTCGACAGTGCCGTGGACACCTTCGGCCGCCTCGACATCCTGGTGGCCAACGCCGGCATCACCCATCTGCCCACTCCGGCGCTCGACCTCGACGAAGAGCAGTTCGCCCGCGTCTTCGACGTCAACGTCAAGGGAGTGTGGCTGTGCGCGCGCGCCGCGGTGCCTGCCATGCGGGCCGGCGGTGCCGGCGGCTCGATCGTCATCACCGGCTCGGTGATGGGTGAACGCACCCGGCGTGGGTTCAGCGCGTACGCGCCCAGCAAGGCCGCCGCCAATCACCTTGCCCGAACCCTGGCCATCGAACTCGCCCCCGACATCCGGGTGAACGCGGTGGCACCGGTGGCCACCGACACCCCGATGCTGCCCAGTTTCCTGGGACCCGATGACCCGGCCGCCGCGCGCGAACGGTTCATCGCGGGTATCCCGTTGGGCCGCTTGGCCACTCCCGCCGACATCGCTGAGGGCATCGTGTTTCTGGCCTCGGATGCAGCGCGTTTCATCACCGGGTCGGTGTTGCCCGTCGATGGGGGGCGCGCCCTATGACTGCGTCACATGCCCTCCCGCTGGACGGTGTGCTGGTGGTGTCGTGCGAGCAGGCTGTGGCGGCGCCGATGGCCACCCGCCAGCTCGCCGATCTCGGAGCGCGGGTGATCAAAGTGGAACGTCCGGGCACCGGCGACTTCGCCCGCGCCTACGACGAGACCGTGTACGGCCAGTCCAGCCACTTCGTCTGGCTCAACAGGTCCAAGGAGAGCATCGCTCTTGACCTCAAAGACGACGATGACAAATCGGTTCTGCTGCAACTGCTCTCCCGAGCTGACGTCTTCGTCCAGAACTTCGCCCCCGGCGCGGTCGAGCGTCTCGGACTGGGTGCTGCCGCCCTTCAGAAGCGCAACCCGCGCTTGATCACCTGCTCCATCTCCGGATACGGCACCACCGGTCCGTACCGGGACGCCAAGGCCTACGATCTGTTGATCCAAGCCGAAGCCGGTCTGGTGTCAGTGACTGGTAGCCCAGATCAGCCCGCCAAGTCCGGTATCCCCGCGGCCGACATCGGCGCGGGCATGTATGCCTTCTCCGGCATCCTCACAGCCCTCTATGACCGTGAGAAGACCGGTCGCGCAGCGGCGTTGGACATCAGCCTGTTCGACTCGCTGGTCGAGTGGATGGGGTATCCGATGTACTACGCCGAGTATGGGGGACACGCGCCGGCACGGGCCGGAACCAGCCACGCGGCCATCGCACCGTACGGTGCGTTCGCCGCCGGCGACGGTGCGGAGGTGGTGCTGTCGGTGCAGAACGAACGGGAGTGGGCGTCATTCTGCACCTTGGTGCTGCGGCAACCGCAGCTTGCCGACGACCCCCGGTTCGCGACCGGCAGCGCGCGGGTGGCCAACCGAAAGGCGTTGCAGGACGACATCGACGCTGTTCTCGCCACCCTGTCGGTCGGCGAACTCGAGGCGAGGCTGCGAGCAGGTAACATCGCGCACTCGCGGATGCGGTCGGTGACCGAGGTGATGGATCACCCGCAGCTGCGTGCGCGCGACCGACTGCGCAGCGTGCAGACGCCGCGGGGGACGATCAGCGCGGTGCTGCCTGCCATCACCTTCCCCGACCGGCCGCCGCGGATGGATCCGGTGCCCGCGGTGGGCGAGCACAACGAGCCCATCATCACCTGGCTACGCGACACCCAGGAGTCCTCGTCATGACAACGATGCACGAGTTCCCCCCCACGGCAACGTCATCGAACGCCGCAGCGGTCACCCAGTCGTTCATTGCGGGTCAGTCGGTGGCTTCGACCGACACCTTCGACAACATCGACCCGGCCACCGGGCAGTCCCTGGGGCCGGTCGCCGCAGGCGGCGAAGCCGAAGTCGACCAGGCGGTGACCGCAGCGCGGGCCGCCACCCGCGACTGGCGGCGTGTGGCCCCCGCCGCCCGCGCCGAGATCCTGTGTCGACTCGCCGACCTGATCGCCGCGGACGCCGAGCGACTGGCCGTACTGGAGAGCGAAGACACCGGAAAACCGTTGTCGCAGGCCCGAAACGATGCGCTGGTGGCCGCCCGCTACTTCCGCTTCTACGGCCACGCCATCGACAGCCACTACGGACACACCATCCCGCTGGAACCCGACACCCACGCCTACACGCGACGCGAACCGTTCGGGGTGACCGGTCACGTCTTGGCCTGGAACTACCCGATGCAGTTGCTGTCGCGGGCGGTGGCCCCGGCCATCGCGGTGGGCAACTGCTCGGTGGTCAAACCGGCTGAGGAAACACCCCGGACCGCAGTGGAATTCGCTCGACTCGCGCAACAGGCCGGAGTCCCCGACGGGGTGTTCAACGTGGTCACCGGCGCCGGCCCCCAGGCGGGTTCGGCCTTGGTCGACCACCCCGGGGTCGACCACCTGGGGTTCGTCGGATCGACCGAGGTCGGTTCCCTCATCGCCCACGCCGCCGCCGATCGGGTCGTGCCCACAGTCCTCGAGCTCGGTGGCAAGTCACCGCAGATCGTTTTCGCCGACGCCAACCTGTCCACCGCAGCAGCGACCGTGGCCCGGGCCATCCTGCAGAACGCAGGCCAGACCTGTTCGGCCGGTTCACGTCTGCTGGTGCAGCGCGACATCGCCGATGCCGTCGTCGCCGACGTGGTGCAGCGGCTGCAGGCCGTTCGGATGGGCCCCGGCCTCGACGACCCCGACCTCGGACCGTTGGTGTCACGAACCCAGCAGCGGCGGGTGCAGTCGATGATCGATGCCGTCACCACCGGGGAGGTGGTCCTCGGCGGCACCGCGCCCACCGATCCGCAGCTGTCCGCGGGGGCCTACTTCGCGCCCACCGTCATCGTGGGCGTCGACCCAACTGCGCCCATCGCCCAGGAAGAGATCTTCGGTCCAGTCCTGACTATCAACACCTTTGACGACGAAGACCACGCCATCGCGCTGGCTAACGGCACGCCATACGGCTTGCTGGCCGCAGTGTGGACCCGCGACCTCTCACGGGCGCACCGGATGGCCGCTGAGCTGCGCGCAGGTCAGGTCTACGTCAACGCCTACGGAGCCGGCGGTGGGGTCGAGTTGCCGTTCGGTGGCTTCGGCAAGTCCGGCTACGGCCGAGAGAAAGGGTATGAGGCACTCGACGCGTTCAGCGCGACCAAGACCGTGGTGGTGACGCTGTGAACGACACGGTGCGGCGAGCGGTGCTGGTCGTCCCGGCCGGCGACGAACGCAAGATGGCCAAGGCCGCAGGCTGCGGCGCGGACGAGGTGGTCTTCGACCTCGAGGACGCGGTCGCCACTGAACGGAAAACGTCTGCCCGCGAGGCGTTGTCGAGGTTCGTGCGCACCTGGGACCAGCCCGCCGGCGGCCCTGCGCTGAGCGTGCGCATCAACCCGATCGGCACGCAATGGGGTGCCGCTGACCTCGACGTCGCCCTGGCTGCACCGGCCGTCTCGTCGGTGGTGGTGCCCAAAGTCGAATCCGCTGCTGACATCGAGCTGGTGGGCCGGCGAATCGACCGCAGTGGCCGGGCGGGTTGTGGGATTCAGGCGCTGATCGAATCAGCGGCTGGGCTGGCCGCGCTGCACCAGATTGCCCGGTGCAGTTCACGCTTGCGCAGCCTCATCATCGGTTACGCCGACCTCGCCGCGTCCCTCGAGCGACCCCTCGACGCCCCTGGTGAGGTCTGGTCCGGCGTACAGGATCGCGTGTTGCTCGCCGCCCGCGTCGCCGGCATCGACGTGATCGACGGGCCAGTGCTGTCGGTGGCCGATGACGACGCGCTACGCGCTGCCGCCGTGCGCGCCCGTCAGATGGGCCTCGACGGCAAGTGGGTGATCCACCCCGCCCAGATCGCTACGGTGACTGCGGTTTTCACCCCCGCCGACGCCGAGGTGCGCCGAGCCCGCGCCATCGTCGACGCCCTCGACGCCGGGGTGCACGGGGGAGCTGGAGCGATCGCCCACGACGGCGTGATGATCGATGAAGCCGTGGCCCGTAGCGCTCGCCGCGTGCTTGCGCGCGCAGCCATCTGACCGAGTTCGCGACCCGCCCGACGATCTGCCCCCGGACGATCCGCATTCAATCAAAGGAGACGCCATGACCGCAGTGATCCCCACCGACAACCCCGTCGACTTCACCGGGCCCTACCGGTTGAGCATCAACGGTGAACTCCGCGAGGCCACAACGACATTCGATGTGCCCAACCCGGCCACCGGCGCGGTGATCGCGCAGGCGCCCGACGGTGGAGCCGACGAGCTCAACGCAGCGGTGGCGGCCGCGAAGGCAGCCGTCGCATCGTGGTCGGGGCTGTCGTGGGAGCAGCGCAGCGCCTACCTCACCCGCTACGCCGACGCCCTCGACAGCCACCGCGACGAGCTGGCCACGCTGCTGACCACCGAGCAGGGTAAACCCCGCCACACCATGGCTGCCTCCGAGGTGGACGCCGCCATCTTCTGGGTGCGGGAGGTTGCGCAGCGCACGGTCCCCGTGGAGGTGATCGAGGACGACGACGACCACCGCGTGGAGGTGCATCACGTGCCGCTCGGCGTCGTGGGTGCCATCACGCCGTGGAACTTCCCGGTGTTGTTGGGACTGTGGAAGGTGGCTCCGGCGCTGATCACCGGGAACACCATGGTGCTCAAGCCATCTCCGTACACACCGTTGTGCAGCTTACGCTTCGGTGAGATCGCCGCCCGCGTGCTGCCGCCCGGTGTGCTCAACGTCGTCTCCGGTGGCAACGAGATCGGCCAGTTGCTGTGCGAACATCCTGACGTCGCCAAGATCAGCTTCACCGGGTCCACCGCCACCGGCAAGAAGGTGATGGCCAGCGGGGCGGGCAACCTCAAGCGCATCACCCTGGAACTCGGGGGCAACGACGCTGCCATCGTATTGGCCGATGCCGACTGGAAGTCGTTGATCCCCAAGCTGTTCGACGCCGCTTTCGGCAACTCCGGGCAGTGGTGCATCGCCATCAAACGGCTGTACGTCCACAGCTCCATCCACTCGCAGTTCGTCGACGAGTTCGTGAAGTACTGCGCCACCAAGACCGTCGGCGACGGCATGGACCCCCAGACCGATCTAGGCCCCATCCAGAACACCATGCAGTACGAGAAGCTGCGCAGCATGTTCGCCGACATCGAGGCCAACGGTTACCGCGTGCCGCTCGGCGGTCAGATCGACGTGGATCGGCCCGGCAACTTCGTGCCCATCACCATCGTCGACAACCCGCCTGAGGACAGTCGCATCGTTCGCGAGGAGCCCTTTGGTCCGGTGCTGCCGATTCTGTCGTTCGACACCGAGGACGAAGTGGTGGCCCGGGCCAACGACACCGAGTTCGGGCTCGGTGGGTCGGTGTGGGGCGGTCGGGAGCAGGCGGCGCGCATCGCGGGCCGCCTGGAGACGGGCACGGTGTGGGTCAACGAGATCCACATCCACGGCATCGATGTGCCGTTCGGCGGACACAAATGCTCGGGACTCGGGGTGGAGAACGGCGCCGAGGGGCTGACTGGCTTCACCAACACCAAGACCCTGATGTTCCACAAGTGAGCTGACGGTCCACAGATGAGCTCTCGACCGACGAGGAGAACGGCATGAAGGTGACAGGTGCGGTGGTGGCCGGTAGCGGGGCCCCGTTCGAGTTGATGGATCTCGACCTCGCTGACCCGGGACCAGCCGAGGTCCGGGTACGGATGGTGGCCTGCGGGGTGTGCCACACCGATCAGGTGATCCGAGATCAGCTGGTCCCGATGCCGTTGCCGGCGGTGCTGGGCCACGAAGGCGCGGGGATGGTGGAGGCCGTCGGTCCGGGCGTGACGAACGTGGCCCCCGGTGATCGGGTCGTGTTGTCGTTCAACTCGTGTGGCACGTGCAGCGCATGCTCCTCCGGTGCGCCGGGGTACTGCGCAGAGTTCGGCGCCTACAATTTCGGCGGCGGCCGACCCGATGGCTCGACGTCGCTGACCTGTGGCGGTGAGCGGGTCTCGTCGCACTTCTTCGGACAGTCGTCCTTCGCCACCCACGCCACGGTGTCCATGCGGTCGGTGGTGCGGGTCGACGACGAGGACGTGCCGTTGGAGATCCTCGGGCCGCTGGGTTGCGGTATCCAGACCGGAGCCGGCGCGGTGCTCAACTCCCTGGCCCCCGAGGCGGGTTCATCGATCGCCATCTTCGGCGCCGGCGCGGTGGGCGATGCTGCGCTGCTCGCGTCGCGGGTGGCCGGGTGCACCACGATCATTGCTGTGGATCGCATGGCCAAGCGCTTGGAATTCGCTCGGGAGTTGGGCGCCACCCACACCGTCGACGTCGCCGACGGGGATCCGGTGGCCGCGATCATGGACATCACCGCCGGGGCGGGAGTGAACTACGCCCTGGAGACCACGGGTGTGCCGCCGGTGCTGCGACAGGCGGTGGACTCGTTGGCCATCCGTGGGGTGGCCGGGTTGCTGGGCCAAGCGCCCATCGGATCAGAGGTGGCGTTGGAGACCGGATCGTCGTTGCTGCGCGGGTGGTCGTTGAAGGCGATCATCGAGGGCGACTCGGTGCCACAGGTGTTCATCCCCAGGCTGATCCGGCTGTACCGCGCGGGCCTGTTCCCCTTCGACAAGCTGATCCAGACATTCCCGTTCGCCGAGATCGGGGATGCTTTCGTGGCCTCCGAACATGGAGAAGTGGTCAAGCCGGTGTTGGTGATGTGACCGAGCGCCCGCACTCCTGCGGGGCGTGTTCGCAGTACGGGGTGACCCCGGGGAAGTACTGACGGTGGGTGGCCACCCAGGCGTACACCTTCTCCTGGGTCCACCCCACGCCGGGGATCATGTAGAGCCACAACGGCACCCGCACGCCGGTGGCGGTGGCGACGGCGAGGTTGGCTGCGCGCGCGGCCGAGGCGATCGCGCCGTCGTCACCGATCCACCAGATGGAGGCCATCAGCTGCTGGTGCGTGATGCCCAGTCGGTGGGCCAGTCCGGGTTCCTGCAGCGGTGTCAACGTCAGGCGCCCGGTGCGGTTGATGCGGCGCAGCACATTGACCGCGCGGGTACACATCCCGCAGTCCCCGTCGAAGTACAGCGTGCCTGCGGTGGTCGAGTATGCGCTGCGAGATCCCATGTCTCCAGTATGCGCGGGCGGGTGCGCCGCGCTGCGTGGCTCTGGCCACAGTGCTGCGCCGGTGCGGGATCGGCGATTTCTGATCGAGAACATTCCACGAAAACGCCGGTTTCCTCGAGCCGGGCAAACGGCCGCCAACTATACGGCGGTCAAGGACAATGTTGTGTCACAGAACCGTGAACAGTTGGTGTGTACGCGGCTCGTGGAAATCAGACGAAAAGGCGTAGTCACGCAATTTCACGTATCGACGGATCGTTGAATCTGGACAATATTCGCGAACAATGCAGTTCA
Organism: Williamsia sp. CHRR-6; assembly: GCF_018474015.1. Lineage (GTDB taxonomy): Bacteria > Actinomycetota > Actinomycetes > Mycobacteriales > Mycobacteriaceae > Williamsia_A. Next base: position 442,790 of record NZ_JAHCSG010000004.1, read on the forward strand.
CGAGTGAACTATTCCTGCATCGGGCTGTTAGCGTCCGAACGTCATTCAGACACACCACAAGCGGGGAGTTTTCATGAAATTGTTCAACAAATCGAGAAGGTTGTACGGCTTCGCCTGTGCGGTGGCCGTTCTCGGCGGCCTCGTGGCCTCCGCGCCGACGGCCGTCGCTCAGCCTGCTGCGGCGGCGCCCAACCACGCTGCCGCACCGCTTGGCGTGCTGCCACAGGAGGGTGGCTTCAACTCGTCAGCCCCCATCTATGCGGGCGACCGGATTCGAAACATCACGCAATCGACCAACGGCAATGTTGACTGCACGGTTGGAGCCGTTCTGCTGCCTGGCCCCTGGGAGATTCTCCGCAACATCTTGACCGTCGGCTTCGCCAACACTCGCTGGTTGGTGACCGCAGGCCATTGCGGCAACGTGGGCGACAGTTTCTCGGCGGTGACTTCCGGGGAGGTCATGGGCTACATCGACAAGAAGCTCGACAATGCCGACGTCGCTTTCATCAAGGTCGAACCGGGCAGAAAAGGAAGTAAGAATTTCTACTGTGCCCCTGGATCATCCTCGATCGGATGCACCGGTGTCGGTCCGACAAGCTACTTTCCGCGGGCCAGTGGCAGGGTGACCTGCTCGCAATTCGGTCGAGACGCCCGGACTGTCCACCCGGTCAAGGGCTACGCCACCGATCTTCAAGGTGACTACCGGTACTGCGGGTCGTTCTCACCCGGTGAGCAGGTTGTGATCCCGCGGATAGAGGGCAGGGGTATCCCCAACGCGTTCTTCTCGCAGGTGCGCTACTCGCTGCCCGGCGACTCGGGATGCCCGATCTTCAGGCTCGGCGCAGACGGGGCCTACCTGGCCGGGATCACCAGCACCCGCCAGCAGGCTCTGGATCCGAACAACCCGCACTTCGGCGTCACGGCGACGAACCTCATGTTCGCGGTCGATCAGACCTACCACATCCTGGAGAAGGAGTAGCGGCATCGACCAGCCAGAGTCACCCCCTCGTGGCGACTCTGGCTGGTCACCGCCGTACCGCCGAGCGGGTCCGGGTCAGCTCTGGGAGTCGCGCCAGCGGCAGAGTTCGGCCAGTGGGGTCATGTCGTAGTCGGGGCCGTTGACGCCGACGGTGAAGAAGGTGACGCCCTCGGCCTTGAGGGCTTCGGCCTTGGCCACCAACGCTTTCAGGCCCTCGTCGGTGGGCACGGTGCGGTCGAACTCGACGCCCGCCGAGTGCTCGATCTCCGCCGCGTCCCGTCCGGCGTCGGCGCAGTGAGCCGCCAGCACGCCCGACTTGTGGCGGTATGACTCCACGTCGACGAAGTAGTGCCAGGTCTGGGCGTACTGGGCCACGAACTTCAGAGTCTTCTTCTCCCCGCCCCCACCGATGAGGATGGGGATCTGGCGGGTGGGTGCGGGGTTCAACTTGCCCCAGCGCTCCACGATCCGCGGCAGCGCGGTACCGAGATCGTTCAGACGTGAACCGGCGGTACCGAACTCGTAGCCGTACTCGTCGTAGTCACGCTGAAACCACCCCGACCCGATGCCGAGTATCAGTCGACCGCCGGAGATGTGGTCGACCGTGCGCGCCATGTCGGCCAACAGTTCTGGGTTGCGGTAAGAGTTGCAGCTGACCAGGGCGCCGATCTCGATGCGGCTGGTCTGTTCGGCCCAGGCACCCAACATGGTCCAACACTCGAAGTGGGCGCCGTCGGGATCGCCGTACAGCGGGAAGAAGTGATCCCAGTTGAAGGCGACGTCCACGCCGACCTCCTCGGCGCGCGACACCGCGTCGCGGATCGAGGAGTAGTCGGGGGAGTGTTGCGGTTGGATCTGAACGCCGATGCGGATGTTGTGAGCCATGGCTTCAGGTCTACACGCGCGGCGGACGCACGCGCCAAGGTTTCCTGGTGAACAACCGTTGAACCGGGTTGCGTGTCCGGGCGCTATGCGAACATGTGTTCGTGTCCCCGTCCATCCTGCACGCCGACCTCGACTCGTTCTATGCCTCGGTCGAACAGCGTGACGACCCCACGCTGCGTGGCCGACCGGTCATCGTCGGTGGCGGTGTGGTGTTGGCGGCCAGCTACGAGGCGAAGGCGTTCGGTGTCTGCACTCCGATGAACGGTGCGGCGGCGCTGCGGCTGTGCCCGCATGCGGTGGTGGTGCCGCCGCGATTCGAGGCGTACACCCAGGCCAGTCGCGACGTGTTCGAGATCTTCGACGACACCACACCGCTGGTCGAAGGGCTCTCCATCGACGAGGCTTTCCTGGACGTGACCGGGTTGCGCCGGATCGCCGGTGAGCCCCACGTGATCGCACAACGGCTGCGCGCGCGGGTGGCCGCCGAGGTGGGATTGCCCATCACCGTGGGCATCGCCCGCACCAAGTTCCTGGCCAAGGTGGCCAGTGCACATGCGAAACCTGATGGGCTGCTGGAGGTCTCGCCCGACGGGGAACTGGAGTTCCTGCATCCACTACCGGTGGAACGGCTGTGGGGGGTGGGCGCGGTGACCGCGGCGAGACTCCACGACGTGGGTATCGGCACCATCGGTGACATCGCAGCGGCGGGTGAGGCGATGCTGCGGGCTGCGCTCGGTAGGTCGGCTGCGGCGCACCTGTACGCGCTGTCGATGGCGCGTGATCCGCGTCGGGTCACCACCGGGGTGCGCCGCCGATCCATCGGTTCCCAGCGCGCGCTGGGTCGGGGGCCCACCTCGCCGGCCGACCTCGACGCCGCAGTGATCGCCATCGTCGACCGGCTGGGGCGCCGGCTGCGCCACGCTCATCGGGTGGCGCGAACCGTGGTGCTGCGTCTGCGGTTCGGCGACTTCACCTGCGCCACCCGCTCCCACACGCTGACTGAGGCGACCGCAGCCACCGACGTCATCTTGTCGGCGGCGCGGCGTCTGCTCGCCGACGCGATGCCGCTGGTGGGCGAGCGTGGCTGCACGCTGATCGGGGTGTCGTTGGGCAACCTCGACACCGACGACGCGGTGCAGCTGGTGCTGCCGTTCGCCCAGACCGACGCCCTCGATGCGGCGCTCGACGATCTGCGTGATCGCTTCGGTGCCGGCGCGCTCACCCGGGGAGTGCTGCTGGGTCGCGAACCGGGAATGGAGGTGCCCAAGCTGGCCGACTGAGTTCATGACTGTGGGCAACGTGCCATCGTCGGATGTCCTACGGTGTGCGGGTGGCATCACACCGACGCGGCATCGTGGCCGCCATCGCAACCGTCTTGACCGCTGGGTCACTGGCCGTGCTGACCCCCGGCGGACCTGCCGCAGCGGCCCCGGTCGATCGGTTCTACTTGCCGCCGACCGCGCTGCCCGCAGACGCCGGCGCCGTGGTCAAGACACGGCCCACCGCGGTACTTCTGCAGATCCCGGCGTTTCCACGGCCGTTCCCGGGGGCCGCACGCACGGTGATGTACACCTCCCGGTTGCAGGACGGCACGCCCACCGCGGTCACCGGCACCTTCATCGAGCCGTTCGTGCGGTGGCGGGGACGCGGCCCACAGCCGACGGTGGTGATGGCTCCGGGAACGGTGGGACAGGGCGATCAGTGCGCGCCGTCGAAGTTGATCGCGACCAGCGTCGGCATCGACCCGAGCAAACCGAGCATCGGACTGAACTACGAGATCCCCTTCGCCACAGCGTTGTTGGCCTCTGGCTACAAGGTCTTCATGACCGACTACATCGGTCTGGGCACCCCGGGCGTACACACCTACGTCAACCGCGTGGAGGAGGCGCACGCCGTGCTCGACGGGGCGCGGGCCGCTCTGCGGCTGGGCCGGGCGCCGTCGAATGCGCCGGTCGCGTTCTGGGGTTACTCGCAGGGCGGCGGTGCCAGCGCCGCGGCGGCCGAACTCGCGTCGACCTACGCCCCTGAGCTGAACGTGAGGGGCACCTACGCGGGTGCGCCGCCGGCTGATCTGGTCAAGGTGTTGGCGCGCGTCGACGGCAGCTCCATCTCCGGGGTCATCGGGTACACCGTCAACGCGCTGCTGGCCCGCTACCCCGACCTGCGGCCCATCATCGCCCGCGAGGCCAGCCCGTCGGGTCGGCGTGTGTTGGCGCAGCTGGCCGGCGATTGCGTCGGTGACACCGCGCTGCGGTTCGGGTTCCGATCCACCCGCGAGCTGACCACGGCACGTCAGCCCCTGTCGGCTCTGGTGGCCCGCTACCCGCAGGTACTGAAGGCGATCGACGAGCAACGCATCGGTCGGCTGAGGCCCAACGCACCAGTCCTGGTGGACACCGGTGTCAACGACGACATCATCCCGCACGGGCAGGTGCTGACGCTGGTGTCGGACTGGCGGGCCAAGGGTGCCGACGTTCGGTTGATCACCGACACCACCCCACCGATCTTCCCGCGGTTGGCCCTCAATCACGCGCTGCCATATTTGTTGAGTGCTGCACCCGCGCTGCAGTTCCTGCAGGCCCGATTCAACGGGTGACCGTGTCACGTCGGCACCGACCGTGGCCGTTGGCCGTGGGTCACCCGCGCCAGGGGTCATCAGTTGCACTGGGGCCACGTCGTTTTCGCTGACGGACCTGCTCGAGCAGTTCGTCGGGATGGTGTAGGTGGTTGACGCGAGGGGTTCGGGTGGGATCGATGTGTGCTGGGGCGATCCATCCGACGCGGCCTCGGTAGGGGCCGGATTTCATGATGGTGGTCGACCATTGGTGGGGCCCGGCGCCGATGGTGGCGTGGTGGCTGGGGCAGGCGGACGCGAGATTGTTGATGTCGGTTGCGCCGCCGTTCGACCAGTCGGTGTCGTGGTGGGCCTGCACCCAGGATGAGGGCAGGCAGCAGCCGGGTTTGGTGCAGCCTTTGTCTCGGATGTCCAGCATGATTCGTTGGGCGTGTGAGGCGAGTCGCTTGGTGCGGCCGAGGTAGAGCGGTTGCTCCTGGAGGTCCATCACGGCGAGCCAGGCGTGGTTGTGGCCGGCGAGTTCCACGGCATCGGCGACGGGGATGGTGCCGCCCGAGGGGGTGGTGACCACTCCGGTCATGCGTTCGAGCTTGTCGATGGGTATGGTGATGACGACCTGGGCGGGCGAGCCTTTGCTGCTACCGAGGGCTCCGGTGGCGATGATGTGCGTGAGCATCGCCGAGAACGCATCGTGGCGTCGTTGGGCGGGTGATCGCAGGTCGGTGCGGGCGGCCTCGTCGGGGTCGGTCGGGCAGGGATCGTCGGGGTTGTGTTTGCCGGGTGCGGCCCAGGTGTCGAGCAGGACGTCGAGTTTCGCGCGGGTTGCGGGATCCAGTGTCGCGGTCAGCTTCGACATCATTTGTGCGTCTTGGGGACTCAGCGTCAGCGCCCGGTGGCGGGCGCGGTCGGATGGTTCGGTCAGTTGCCCGTCAGGGTCGAGGTGAGCCAACAGTCGGTCGCCCAGCATGCGGATCTCGCGGGGCCGGAAGCAGGTTGCGGCTTCGGCCAGTGATGCCGCCGCCGAGGCCCGTTCGTCGTGGTCGACGGCAGCGGGGATCTTGTCGTACACAGACAAGACGGTGTCGGCGGCCGCCTCGCTGATCACGCCGGCCCGCACGCCAGCGGCGAGGTCTGGGTGGACAGGTGGCCGCTGGTCTCCTGTCAGTGTTCGCATCGCGACGATCGCGGTGGTGATCCGCATGCGGCGGGCCGCCTCGGCCGGGGACAACCGGAGCTCGTCGATCAACAGATCTCTACCGTTCCGGTGTCCCCAACGGGTGTCGAAGCCACGATCGGAGATCTCCACCAGCGCCTCGGCGGACGCGGCGACCGCTTTACGAGCCAGACGCTCGATGCCGTGCACCAGCGTCCGCAGTTCGGCCTCGTCGAGCTTGGTCAGTTCGGAGTCCAGCAGGCGGTCGAGCAGGTTCTCCGCGAGCTGCAGGTGAGTCACTGCGGTGACTGGCACATCGGCAATCGCAGTCAACTGTTGCTCACCCCCCGGCGTCGCGACGACCGAGCACGTACTCGATCTGCTACTCCGTACTGTACCACAATATACGAACACACGTTCGAATTATTCTCGAGGCTGGGACGAGGCGCCACGGCGTCCGCTGAAGGCGGGGCCGCCGAAATACAGCCGCACCTTCACTGTGTGCACGCAGCTTCCGTTGCCAAGGGCGAGGCTCCCCGTGACGACTATGTCGCCGATGCTGACAGCACCAGCGTCGCGCGCATGCTCGGCGACGGCCTTGGTGATCTGTTGGCTCAGTTGCGGACCTCGGAGGTCGGCTGGCAACTCACATCGAAATGTCGCCTCGTTGCTTTTCGCGATACAGCAATTATGTGCGGTCAGGCGAGACGGGTATCTGTGGGCCCGGATGAGTGAGGCCGGTCTGGTGTTGCGCCGGTCTGCGATGTGTCAGCCACCAGGTGACGGCGACTCCCATCCCGACCATGGTCGTGGTGCCGAGGCCCGCCAGCACCAACCCGCCCGCCGGGCCCAGCACGGCCACCACCGGGGCGCCGATCAGATACCCGCACAACATCGCAGCGGTGTTGACCGAACCCATTGTCGACAGGGCACGTGCCCGCGCCGAATCAGCCACTGCGTGAACGATGACGAGGCGGATTGCTGCTACCTGTGCTGCGTTGGCGGCACCAGCGAAGCTGAAACACAACCCAGCGAGCCACGGACTCGGTACCAACCCTGCAAGCAGGAGTCCGAAACCCATTGCCACACCAGCCGCGACCAGGCTTCGTTGGGCTCCGGCGTGCGTCACTCGTGCGCCCAAGCGGGAGCCGACCAGGTGTCTCTGCCTCGACATCAGCGTCGGCGCGATGCGGTGATGCGGTGATGCTACGATGTTGTGGTGCGTACCACTCTAGACCTCGACCCGGTGGTGCTCAGTGCCGCCCGTGCGAAGGCAGCTGCCGAGCACATCTCCCTGGGCAAGGCCGTATCCGAGCTCGCGCTCTCCGGCCTCAAAGCGCCGCGCGCACCGCGCAGTGCGCCATCGGGTTTCCCGGTGCTGTCCGGCGTCCCCGGACGTCCAGTCACCGACGAGCTGGTGGCGTCCTACCGCGATCACGAGATCGACGGCGACGAAGCGGACGACGACGGTGTTGCTTGACGTCAACGTGCTGCTCGCCCTGACGTGGGACCAGCATGTTCATCATGTGATGGCGCACGAGCGGTTCGCCGAGCTGGATGCCTGGAGCACGTGCCCCGGCACCGAGGCGGGGCTGCTTCGGCTGCTGTTGACCGAGCGGGTGGTGGGCCGAAAGGTGACCGGCGGCGAGGCGCTCGGGCAGCTGGACGCGATGCGGCGGGTGCCGGGGTGGAGCTTCCTGGCCGATGCGGGCTCGCTCGCGGCACCTGTGATCGACACCCGCGTGCTGATGGGGCGCCGACAGGTGACCGATCTTCAGCTCGTGAACCTGGCGGCTTCCAACGACACGAAACTCGCGACGTTCGACGCCACGATCGAGGGTGCGCTCGTGCCCGCGGATCGGCGCTGGGTCACCGTGTGGAGCGGGTGACGCCGAGTTCGACGGTCTCCACCAACGTCACCTGATCGGGCGCGACCGTATCCGGAAGGAAGGCATAGCCCTCGGGTGCGATGACGAGGCTCCCGCCGCCAAGGGTCTACGGACGCACTGAATCCCAGCAGCCGGCACATGTCAGCGGCCGGGGAAATCCGATCGACGCCGGCCGACGCGGGGCCTGCGGTGCTGACATGTCGCTCTTTCAGCGGACCCACCGCCGCGGCCGCGATGGCCGCGACCGCGAGTCCCAGCGCCACCCACGCACCGGAATTGCTCAGCCACCCGGTGGCCGCGTCGTCGATCCACCATCCGCGTACTGCGACGGCGAGGACACCGATCAGCGCGAGTGGCCCGGCCGGGGCGGGGGCGACGATGAGGCCGGGGACCATGAACCGCAACGCCATGACGGCGAAGAACACCAAGAGGAACAACGACGAGGCCCAGCCGGCAGGAGTCGTCGCGGTCACTCCGATGAGGATGTGGGCCAGGACGATTGCGATCCAGATGCCCGGCCAGGCCCGGGTCACCACCCCTGCAAGAGTCATCCGAACGCCGCGAGTGCCCGTGCACCCGATGATGCCCAATACACACCCCGAGCGCGACCGGCGTGACGGTCATGGACGCGAACCGGAGGCGGCGGGCGTCCCCGGCTACCACACAGGGATACAACACAGGCCCGCATCGGTGCGAAACCGGTTGCGGGCCTGTGCTTTTACAGTGTGAGGTGTCCTGGCTGTTACTCGGCGCCCACGATGAACGCTTCGAGCTGCTCACGCGCGACGTCGTCGGCGATCTGCTCGGGCGGGCTCTTCATCAGGTAGGCCGAGGCGGGCAGGATGGGGCCGCCGATGCCACGGTCCTTGGCGATCTTGGCGGCCCGCACGGCGTCGATGATGATGCCGGCCGAGTTGGGCGAGTCCCACACCTCGAGCTTGTACTCCAGGTTCAGTGGCACGTCGCCGAAGGCGCGACCCTCCAGGCGCACGTAGGCCCACTTGCGGTCGTCGAGCCACGCCACGTGGTCCGAGGGACCGATGTGGACGTTCTTGTCCTCGACCTTGCCTGCCAACGAACCGGTGAGGTTGGAGGTGACGGCCTGGGTCTTGGAGATCTTCTTCGACTCCAGACGCTCACGCTCGAGCATGTTCTTGAAGTCCATGTTGCCGCCCACGTTGAGCTGGTAGGTGCGGTCGAGGGTGACGCCACGGTCCTCGAACAGCTTGGCCATCACGCGGTGGGTGATGGTGGCACCGACCTGGCTCTTGATGTCGTCGCCGACGATAGGAACGCCTGCGGCACGGAACTTCTCGGCCCACACCGGGTCGGAGGCGATGAACACCGGCAGGGCGTTGACGAAGGCCACGTTCGCATCGATGCAGCACTGCGCGTAGAACTTGTCGGCTTGCTCGGAGCCGACGGGCAGGTAGGACACCAGCACGTCGACCTTGGCGTCTTTGAGCACCTTGACCACGTCCACACCCTCGCCGTCGGCTTCGGTGATGGTCTCGCGGTAGTACTTGCCCAACCCGTCGAGGGTGTGGCCACGCTGCACGGCGACACCGGTGGGCGGCACGTCGGCGATCTTGATGGTGTTGTTCTCGCTGGAGACGATCGCCTCGGACAGGTCGAAGCCGACCTTCTTGGCGTCGACGTCGAACGCGGCCACGAACTCCACGTCGCGCACGTGGTACGGACCGAACTTGACGTGCATCAGGCCGGGAACGCTGGCGGTCTCGTCGGCGTCCTTGTAGTACTCCACACCCTGAACCAGGGATGAGGCGCAGTTACCGACGCCGACGATGGCTACGCGCACTGAGTTGTTGTCACCCATGGTCGGGCTCTCTTTCTTTCGGTGGTGAATCTGATGTGTCCGGGCCTCCGGAGTCGGCGGTCCCGGCGGGATCGTCCGACGATTCGGCGGCGATGAGGTCGTTGAGCCAGCGCACTTCTCGCTCGCTGGACTCGAGACTCAACATGTGGAGCTGCCGCGTGTAGCGATCGACCGCCCGATCGGAGCGGCCCACCGCCTCGCGGAGGCCTTCGCGGCGTTCCTCGACCTGGCGACGTCGACCTTCCAGGATCCGCATGCGAGCCACGGCCGGTGTTCGGCTGAAGAATGCGAGATGCACCCCGAAACCGTCGTCGGTGTAGTTCTGCGGCCCGGTGTCCGACACCAGCTCGGCGAACCGTTCCTTACCTGCGGGTGTCAGCTTGTACACCCGCCGCGCACGTCGCTTGAGCGTCCCCGGGGGCCCGGCGTCCTCGACGATGAGGCCGTCGTTCTGCATCCGACGCAAGGTCGGGTACAGCGACCCGTAGGAGAACGCCCGGAAGGCGCCCAGCAGGCCGGTGAGGCGTTTGCGCAGCTCGTAGCCGTGCATCGGCGCCTCGAGGAGAAGTCCAAGCACAGCCAGTTCGAGCATCTGCCGACATCCTCCTCTCAACCTGTCGTCCCAACGTGTGACGGCGATGCTACACCGTTATGTATCGGGCCGATATAACTGGGTCAGGAAACCGGGGATGAACCCAGCCTTGCGCGTAGACGAGCGCCAGCCGAACAACGCGATCCCCGCGGCACGCCCGGTGCTGCACGTACTCTTGACGACGTGCTCGTGCAACGACAGACGGTGGATTACGCGCTGCAGCGCCGTTCCCTGCTGTCCGACCTGCACGCGGGGCGTACCGCGGTGGCCTCGGTGTGCGACGCCGACCCCTACCTGCTGCGGGCGGCCAAGTTCCACGGTCGGTCCAGCACGGTGGTGTGCCCGGTCTGCCGCAAGGAACAGCTGACGGTGGTGTCGTGGGTGTTCGGTGACAAACTGGGCCCCGCCTCGGGTTCGGCCCGCACCCCCGACGAGATCACCCGACTTGCCGCAGGCAGCGAGGAGTTCACCGTCCACGAGGTGGAGGTGTGCCGCAGTTGCCGGTGGAACCACCTCATCCAGTCGTTCGTTGCCGGGCTGCCACCCCGGCCCCGGGTACGTCGCTCGCGGCGGGTGGCCGGCACCGCAGAGTGACCGGGTCAGCTCTGCATGCGAGGAGGGCTCTGGCCCCAGGACAGATGATTACGGAGATGTTGTTGTGAGTAACGGAGCCGCGGCCACGCCGCGTTCGCCCCGCGAGAAGAAAGCCCTCCGGTTGCGCATCGTGGCCTGGGTGGCCGGTGTGGTCGGGGCCATGTTCCCCCTGGCTGTGGCGGTTGCCGCGATCGTCTTCCTGTTCACCTACCTCGGGCAGTCGGTTCCCGGCCCCGATGACATCAAGCAGAACCAGGTGGCGACCATCGTCGACGCCGCGGGTGGGCAGATCGCGCGCATCGTGCCGCCGGAAGGCAACCGCACCGACGTCACGATCGACAAGATCCCCCTGTCGATCCAGAACGCGGTGATCGCCGCCGAGGACCGCAACTTCCGCACCAATGCCGGCTTCTCGGTCACCGGTCTCGGCCGTGCGGCACTGGGGCAGGTGACCAACAACGCCGACGCCGGCGGTGGGTCGACCATCACCCAGCAGTACGTGAAGAACGCGCTCGTCGGCGACGAACGCACCTACACGCGGAAGTTCAAAGAGCTGGCGATCGCGACCAAGATGTCCAACGAATGGTCCAAGGACGAGATCATGGCCGCCTACCTCAACACCATCTACTTCGGTCGTGGCGCCTACGGCATCTCGGCGGCCGCGCAGGCCTACTTCAACACCGACGTCACCAAGATCACCGTTCCGCAGGCCGCGGTGCTGGCCTCGTCCATCCGGTCGCCCTCCTACTACGATCCGGCCACCAATCTGGCTGCCGCGCAGGAGCGTTGGCGCTACGTGCTCGACGGCATGGTTGCCATCGGGGCGTTGCCCAAGGGTGAGGAGACCACCCTGGCGTACCCCAAGGTCGCACCGGTGCGCGACACCTCCGGCGGCGTGACGGCCGGACCCAATGGGCTGATCAAACAACAGGTGCTCGCCGAGCTGTCCTCGCTGGACATCACCGAGCAGGACGTGCAAACCGAGGGCCTCAAGATCACCACCACCATCGACCCCAAGGTGCAGAACGCCGTGGTCAAGGCGGCCAACGGCCAGCTGGAGGGAGAGCCGAAGAACATCCGCGACGCGGTGGTGTCCATCGATCCGCGCACCGGCGCCGTCCGCGGCTACTTCGGCGGCAACAACGGACAGGGCTTCGACTACGCGCAGGCCGCCCTGCAGACCGGCTCGTCGTTCAAGGTGTTCGCACTGGTCGCTGCGCTCGAACAGGGCATCCCGCTGTCCAAGGTGTACGACGCCTCGCCGTATCAGGCCCCCGGCGGCACCACCATCACCAACTCCGACGGTGAGAGTTGCGGACGCTGCAACCTGGCCACGGCGCTCAAGATGTCGTTGAACACCGTCTACTACCGGCTGATGCTCGACCTCAACGGTCAAGCCCAGGCGGTGGCCGACGCCGCGCACCAGGCCGGCGTGGCCGAGAGCTTCGGTGACATCAAGAAGACGCTGGAGAACACCGACGGGTCCGGTGTCGAGGGTGGCGTGGTGTTGGGTCAGTACGCCTCGCGCGTCATCGACATGGCCTCGGCCTACGCCACGCTCGCCAACTCCGGCGTCTACCACGCCCCGCACTTCGTGCAGAAGGTGGAGACCAGCGATGGTCGGGTGCTCTTCGAGCGCAAACCCGATCCTGGCCAGCGGCGTTTCCCGGCTGCGGTGGCCGACAACACCACCGCCGCGATGAAGCCGATCGCCGCCTACTCACGCGGGCATGCCCTCGATGACGGCAACCGTCCGTCGGCGGCCAAGACCGGCACCACCCAGCTCGGCGACACCGGCCAGAACAAGGACGCCTGGATGGTCGGCTACACCCCGCAGCTGTCCACCGCGGTGTGGGTGGGCACCGACCGCAACGAGCCGTTGAAGAACTACCAGGGCTCCATCGTCTACGGCTCAGGTCTACCCGCCGACATCTGGCAGGCCGCGATGGACGGCGCGCTCGACGGAGAACCGGTGATGAACTTCCCCGAGCCCACCGAGATCGGCGGGCAGGCCGGGGTCCCGGTGGAGGCGCCGCGGAGCACTCCCCGGTCCAGCTCACCGAGCGTGCCCGGGCAAGACGGGGTGCCCTCGACCACGCTGGAACAACCAGGCATCACCCTGGCCCCGGGCATCACCATCCCGCTGGGTCCGCCCACCGAGCGCACCGTGCCCCCGGTGCCGGGTGACACACCCCCCGACGGCGCCGACAACGGGAACGGCAATGGCAACGGGAACGGCAACGGCAATGGCAATGAGAACGGCAACGGGAATGGCCCGTAGCGTCGACGCACAGGTCGATGCGTAGATGACACGAGTCGGGCCGGACACCGTCACCACCGACGAGCCGGAGTGGGATTCGCCTGCCCCGTTGGCTTCCGACCTCCGCGAGGCTGATCGGCGGGAGCTGCCCACCCGCACCGACTCGATCGCCCGTGAGGCGTCGACCGCCGTGGGCGGGCCGCTGGGAGTCCACGCGGTGGTGGGCCGGTCGCGATACCTCACCCCGCTGCGCGTGTTGTTCCTGCTGGCGCTGCTGGCGATGTCCATCGGTTGGTACGGCAAGGCGGGCTGTCTGCAGCAGGCACCACGCGCGGGAGACCGTGTACTGGAACTGGATTGGAGCAACCACCGCCAATACATCGCTCTGTGCTACTCCGACACGGTTCCGCTCTACACCGCCGAGCGACTCGACACCGGCGCGCTGCCCTACAAGTCCTACTGGTTCCAGAAACGACCCGACGGCACCACCGAACAGCGGTTCATGGAGTATCCGGTGCTCACCGGCATGTTCATGTACGCCGCCGCCCAGATCACCCACGGTTGGCAGTGGGCGCACAAGAACTATGGCGTCCCGTCGGCGCTGAGCGTGGTCGTCTTCTTCTGTGTGTGCGCGCTGGCGCTGGCGATGTTCTGGTTGATCACGGTGTGGGCCACCGCGCTGACGGCGGGTGTCCGGATCTGGTCGGTGGCGTTGGTGGCGCTCTCGCCGCTGGTGATGGTGCACATCTTCACCAACTTCGACGCCATCGCCACCGCGTTCCTGGCCCTGGCGATGTTGGCGTGGGCGCGTAAGAACCCGCTGCTCACCGGGGTGTTCATCGGTCTGGGTATCGCGGCCAAGCTGTACCCGGTGATGTTGTTGGTGGGGCTGTTCGCATTGTGTCTGCGCACCGGAAAGACCCGCGAGTTCACCGTCACCGTCCTGGCCACCGTCGGAACGTGGCTGGCGGTCAACCTTCCGATCATGATCGCCTTCCCCCGCGGGTGGCGAGAGTTCTTCCGCCTCAACAATGATCGCGGCTACGACCCGGACACCTGGTTCAACCTGTTGACCAAGATCACCGGATTCGACTGGGGTGGCGACGCGAACGGTCGCTCGGATCTGGTCAACGCCACGTTCATCGGGTTGATCCTGCTGGTGTTCGTGGGTGTGGTGTTCGTCGGGCTGCACGCCCCATCGCGACCGCGATTGGCGCAGTTGGCGTTTCTCACCGTCGCCGGGTTCCTGTTGGTCAACAAGGTGTGGAGTCCGCAATACTCGCTGTGGCTGGTGCCGTTGGCGGTGCTGGCGCTACCGCGGCCACGATTGCTCATCGCGTGGATGGTGATCGACGCGCTGGTGTGGGTGCCCAGGATGGGCCTGTATCTGCCTGCCGAGGTGAAATGGCTTCCCGAGCAGTGGTTCCTGGCCGCGATCGCACTGCGTGCCGTGGCCGTGGCCGGACTGTGCGCAGTGGTCATCTGGGAGATCTACCATCCCCGCAACGATTTGGTGCGCAACGGTTCTCGTGGGGAGTACTACGACGACCCGGGCGGTGGGGTACTGGACAACGCGCGAGACCTGTTGGTGTTGCGTCGCCGTCGCGCCGTTTCGCTGTCGGCCTGAGGATCGGGTGTGGCCACCCGGATCGCCGGCGTGGCCGTGACGAACACGAACACCAGCAGCGCCAACAGGACCGCGTGCATCCACACCCCGAACTGCACCCCGCCCAGCACCCACCACTGCATGGGGCTCTCGCTCTGATAGATGCCGAACAGCCGGAAGATGGTTGTGTCCAACGCGAAATCGGCGAGCAGATACAGCACCACGATGGGCCACCGGATCCGCAGCAACACGAAGAACGGCAGAATCCACAAGGTGTACTGCGGAGAGTGCACCTTGTGGAACAGCATGAACCCGGCCAACACCGCCGCGCTCACGCCGATCCACGGAAACGGCTCACCCCTCCGCCACACCCGCAGACCCAACGCGATGGCCAACACGAACGACGCCGCGATCAACAGGGGCGACAAGATGCCGACCAGATCGCTGTACCGGGCGTCGACCCGCCCACCCACCAGATGGCGAAATCCCCAGTACCAGAAGGTGTTCGTGTTGACGTTGGCCTCGCGTAGCGACTGGAACCTCAGCGATGCCTTCCACCCCTCGGCGCGGGGGATCAGGAAGGGCAGCTGGATGGCCACGATGGCAACCGCAGCGCTGCCCAGCACCGCTGCGGCGCCCCACCAATCCAGGGCCAACGCGCGGATCTGGCCGGACAACGCGGTCCAACGATGGCGTAGCGTGCCCGTGCGCGGCCAGGCGAAGCCACCGGGGACGCTCGGCCCCTGCGCCCGGGTCAATACGTACAGCGCCAGCGGCACCACGAACAAACCCGGGTAGATCTTCAGGCAGAAGCCCACCGCCAACAGCAGCGCCGCGACGATCGATCGGGCGCGCAACGACATTCGTGGCGCCCCGGTGCGCTTGGAGGTCGCGGCGCCGAACACCATCACCGCCACTGCTGCCACCGAGGTGGCCACCACGGGTAGTTCCCAGTTGTGGAAGGCGTAGAGGATCAGCGGCGGGGTGGCCGCCCACAGCAGCGCCCGCCACCGCGACAGCCAACCCAGCAAGGCCGACACCAGAAACCCGAAGGGCGCCAACAGGAACGCTGACTGCACCAGGAACTCGTTGTCGGTCTGGGCACCGATCGCGCCGATGTACATCAGCAGACCCGAGAGCACCGGATACTCCACGGCGCCGCCGAAGAGCACACCTTTGTCGGTGATCCCGCCGTGGATGTAGGGGAAGACGTGGTTGTTGATGTCGCGGCCCAGCCACAGGAACTGGATGTCGGAGTAGCACGGCATGATCAGCTCGTTCTTGCTGACCGGCCAGTGTTTGGTCCTACCGAGGGCGTCGTAGGGCCCGCCCGCGCAGTCCAGTTTCCCCAGCAGGCCCAGTGTCATCGCCACGGCACTGAGCAGCAGCAACACCAGTACGACCACCGTCACGTTGCCGGCCGCGGCCGACCAGCGCAGGCGTAGGCGGTGCAAAAACGTCACCTCGGGCATCGCTACACCGTAGGGGATGGGCAACTCCAGTCCATCCAGCCGAGTCCGGTCAATCCGTCGTTGCGGGTGAATGTTCCCCACGCCCGCTGCACCACCACCACCCGCCCACTGCGGGTGCGCTGACCCAGCGGTCCGTGACCCACGGTGGTGAAGCCGATGGTGGCCGAACCCGGTTCGATGGCGATGGTGCTGGCGGTGATCAGCCCCTCGTCGGACACGACGTCGATCACCCGGCAACGCTCCAACTGCACCGGTGGCGCGTCGGCGGGTTGATAGTGCAGGCGCGACCCCGGCGTCAGCCCGTGCGGTCGCACATCCAGCCCGTGCAGATAGGTGCCGTCCTCGAAGTGCACGGCGAACCAGAACCACGTGGTCGACCACCAGTCGGCGATGTTCCAGGAGTGGCTGCGCTGGCCGGGACCGTTGATCGCCAGTGGCCCGATGTGCAGGTCCGGGCCCGTCACCTCGATCGTCCCGGTCACCGCGCACGGCACCTCGTAGGCCTCGATCATGTCGCTGCGGTGGGCCACCCCGGAGGTGTAGAAGTTCAGGTCCAGGCTCACCGTCACCGGCACCTCGCCGCTCTGGACCACCACGTCGCGCGGGTCGGCGAAGGCCTGACCAGTTCCGGTGACCGACAGGCCGGTGTGCGAGAGCGCGGTGAGCACCCGCGCGGTGTAGCGCACGTTCTCGCTGGTGACGGTCATGTCCGGACCACTCAGGTCGGCCATGTCGATCCCGCGGTGCAGCAGGGTGATCGTCGGGATGGACGGGCCGCAGATGACACCGCTGAGCGTCCCCCCGCTACGACCGCTGCCGCTGCCCAGCCGCAGGTATGCCCCCACACCGTGGCTCATGTCGACCACGTCGTGATACCAGGTCTCGTTGGCGTCGAGCCCGCTCGGATCGCCGTGGGGGAACTCGTCGTCGGGGTCCACCCGGGCGACCGCGACGCGCGCTCGGCGGCTTGGTGCCTTCTCCATGTCGATGAGGTACTCGCAGGCACGCGAGAACATCGCCAACGCGTGCTCGTCGGAACGCTCGGCGGCGTGGGGGGCCGCGGTGGCCGACCCGGTGAACCGGCGCGGTCGACACAGGGCGGCCAACAACCCCACGTACGCCTGCTCGCTGACCTCTCGACGCATCGCCTCCATCGACGGCGCCCGGTCCCCGAGTCCCTCGTGGTACACCGCGATCACCGCGTCTCCGTGTTCGCGGCGCTCCTCGGGGGTCATGCCGCACGACAACAGCATGGCCACGTCGGTGGCCATCGGGCCCCACGACATCTGGTGCCACTGGGTCAGGGTCACCGGTCGCGCCGACCCGGGGCCGCCGAACATCAGGTTCGCGGGCCGAAAGTCGCCGTGTACCAACCCTTGTGGCGAGGTTGACCGCGCGGCCACGTCCTGCAGCGCCTCGGCCGAGGCGACCACCCGGTTGGCCACCGACAGATGGGTGACCGAGAGCCGTTCGCCGAACCGCTCCACGAACTCCACGTACCGATCACCCACCTCGTCGGCGGGGATGGGGGTGGACGCCGGGATCCAGTCGTGTTCTCCGCCGTCGCCGCGCCCCGACAGGGTCAGATGCATCTTGGCCAGCGCACTGGCCGCCAGCCGACCTTGCCAGTCGCCCACCCCGCGTAGATCGTCGCCGAGTTCCATCGGGCCTTCGGCGGACAGGATCAACCAGATCAGCCGGTGCGCGGGGACGAACATCGCGCCCACCAGGGCGCTGACCGTGGTGAGCTGGAATTCCCTTGCCCGCGTGTAGAACACGTGCTGGCGGCGCAGCGGTTCGATGGGCCCGTCGTAGTCGGGCTGACACAGCTTGACATAGACCGAGCGATGGTCGTCGGTAGGGGTGAGTGCATTGACCCGAACGGTGAGGTCATACGGCGATTCGCGGATCGGCTCGATCCAGATGCGGGAAACCCGACCCATGCCGGTGTGTTCTTCCACCCACGCCGGGGTGATGTCGGATACCGACCACCAGCGTGTCACGACGCTGACGATACATTCGCACGGTCCTGCAGGAGCCGCAATGGCCGCCGAGAAGGACGCCACGCCAGCGATTTCGCTGGTCAGGGGTCACTGGGGTAGCCTGGGCCGGTTGCCGACGCAGGCGACCCTCCTGCCACGGACAGTCCGTGGCCGATCAGCCCATAGGAGGTGATGTGGTCTTATGCGTCACTACGAATTGATGGTCATCCTCGATCCGAACCTGGACGAGCGCACCGTCGCCCCATCGCTCGACACCTTTCTCAACGTCGTCCGCAAGGACGGTGGAAAGGTTGCCAAGGTCGACATCTGGGGCAAGCGCCGTCTTGCCTACGAGATCGAGAAGCACGCCGAGGCGATTTACGCGGTCATCGACATCGATGCCGAGCCCAAGACGGTGTCTGAGCTCGACCGTCAGCTGAAGCTGAACGAGTCGGTGTTGCGGACCAAGGTGCTGCGCACCTCCAAGTAGCCAGGCGTCACGATCCGTCGAAGGTCCATCCGGAGATTTTTCCGGCGAGATGGAACCGAATCGGCTCCTTCGACGGTCGTATGTCGGTACCGGGCAATAATGTCGGCCACAGACGGCGGGATCACCCCGCTGGTTGCGGGCGACACCGGATGCCCGGTGCGCATCGACCTCGACAACACACCTCACGTGTAGGGAGCTTCACCATGGCCGGCGACACCAACCTCACCGTCATCGGAAACCTGACTGCCGACCCCGAGCTGCGGTTCACCGCGTCGGGCGCGGCGGTGGCCAACTTCACCGTTGCCTCCACCCCGCGGATGTTCGACCGTCAGAGCAACGAGTGGAAAGACGGCGAGGCGCTGTTCATGCGCTGCAGCATCTGGCGGGAGGCGGCCGAGAACGTCGCCGAGAGCCTGACCAAGGGCTCCCGGGTCATCGTCACGGGCCGTCTCAAGCAGCGGTCCTACGAGACCCGTGAAGGCGAGAAGCGCAGTGTGATCGAGCTCGAGGTCGAAGAAGTCGGCCCCTCGCTGAAGTACGCCACCGCCAAGGTCAACCGCGCATCGCGTGGTGGCTCCGGTGGTGGCGCCTCCTCCGGTGGCGCCAGCCGCGGCGGGTCTTCGGCACCGGCCCAGAACGACGATCCCTGGGGCAGCGCCCCGGCGAGTGGATCGTTCGGTGGAGCCGACGACGAACCACCCTTCTGAGCGGGATCGAAACGATCTTGCTCACCCGGGTCCTCACATGGCCCGGCAGCATTTTTTCGGAGCAACACATGGCAAAAGCACGAGCCGGTGGCGGGCGGAAGCTGCGCACCGAGAAGGTGGTGAAGGCGAAAGCCTGCTCCTTCTGCAAGGAAAAGAACCACGGGATCGACTACAAGGACACGTCGCTGCTGCGTCGCTTCCTGTCTGACCGGGGCAAGATCCGGTCGCGTCGCGTCACCGGAAACTGCGTCCAGCACCAGCGGGACGTAGCCATCGCCGTCAAGAACTCTCGCGAAGTCGCCCTTCTGCCGTTCACCTCGACGGCACGCTGAGCGGAAAAGGACCACTCATGAAGCTCATCCTCACTGCTGAAGTCGACAACCTCGGAGCGCCTGGCGACACCGTGGAGGTCAAGGACGGCTACGGCCGCAACTTCCTGCTGCCGCGCGGGCTGGCCATCCCGGCCACCCGTGGCGCACTCAAGCAGGTCGACGGCATCCGTCGGGCCCAGGAAGCCCGCGCGGTGCGCGGCCTCGACCACGCCAACGAGCTCAAGCAGGCCATCGAAGGCCTCGAGAGCGTGGCCGTTCAGGTCAAGACCCACGACTCGGGCAAGCTGTTCGGCTCGGTGACCACCGGCGACATCGCTGCGGCCATCAAGTCCGCCGGCGGTCCGGTCGTGGACAAGCGCGCCGTGGAGCTGCCCAACGGTCACATCAAGGCGACCGGCTCGTACCCGGTGGTCGTGACGCTGCATCCGTCGGTGCAGGCCAAGGTGACCGTCGCGGTCACCGCCGGCTGACGTTTTTCATCCACGCCACATTCCGCCGATCGGGGTTCACCCCGATCGGCGGAATTGTCGTGTCAGCGGCCCGCAGTGGCCAGGTAGGTCGCGGTCTGCGATCGCACCAGGCCCACCAGGTCGCGGTCGGCGACGTCGATGTCGAGCAGGTGCAGTCCCCAGTTCGCCTGGGGCAGTTCAGGAAGCAGGTTGGCCGGCACCGGTGACCCGCCGCGCAGCTGCAACACGTGCGGGCCGGCGCCGGTTGTGCATCGCGCCGAGTAGCTGCTGGGCAGCCCACCGGGCAGTGTGCCGTGCAGTACGGCAGATGCCGTGGATCCCAGGGCCGCGGGATTGGTGCAGAGCACGCTGTACTGCGGCCCGAACGGCAGCCGACCGGCGGGGCCGTAGGAGGCCGCGCGCGGGGCGGTACCGAACCGGGTGTCCGGCGGCGGTGTGCGACCGTAGGCCGAATAGGCCACCACACAACCGATCTGGCCGCGCGCGGTGCACGCGGGGACGGTGGTGAAGTCGCCACCGGTGGTAGATCCCTTGCGCACCAACACGTTTCCGCCGATCAACAGCGCCGAGATCAACTGCTTGCGCGCGGTGGTGTTCTCGATGCGTTCGCGGATGAGGGCCCGCAGCAGGTAGGTGCCCTGGGAATGGCCGATGAGGACCACCCCGCGCCCCCGGTTGTGGTGGGTCAGATAGTCGGTCCAGGCGTTGACCACATCCTGGTAGGCGCGTTCCAGCGCCGCGTTGCGCGCGGTGGGGTCGCTGGCGGCGAACAGTCCACGCAGGGTGCTCTGTCGATACATCGGCGCCCACACGGTGCACGCCGAGGAGAACGGCGCAGCCTGCTGCGCGGCCACCGTCCGCTCCTCGAGTCCTGGGCGCAGGTCGGAGTTGGCCCCGGGATCCAGCGACACCGTCGGGTAGACGTAGAAGCAGTCGACGGGTGCACCGGAGTTGCCGCCGCACGGGTTGTCGGGCTGACCCGGGCGGCACAGCCACGTGGTCGGCGCGGTGACCGCCCCGGCGGGCTGGGTGCTCAACGCCTGCGCGCACCCGGTGCCCAGCACCGTGATCGCCAGCATGGTCGCCAGTCGCATCGCCAAGCTGTGCGCGCTCATCCAGGTCCGAACCGTCACCGTCATCGCCTCCCGATCGTGGCGACTACCCATGGCCGCCGATCACAGTAGACACCCTCACCGTCGGGCGACGGTAGCTGCCGGCGATCAGGGAGTCGACCGGTTGTGGTGCCGTCGCCAGGGCCGGTACCGCCAGCAGATCGCCCACCTGCAGATCCTCGGGGAGAAAGGCGTGAACCCTGCTGTGTCGCAGGGGATTGTCCAACGTAGCGCAGCTGTTGTGGCCGTCGGCGAAGACCACATGGGGATGTCGGTGTGCCACCGAGATCCGCCCGATGAGACGCACCTCCTCCCACGCCGCCGCCCGTGCGGCCACGCAGCCGTCGAGCATGGCCACCGGTGACTCGGTGCCGGCGAAAACGGCGGTCACGGTGTGTACCCAGATGCCGATGATGTCGCGATCACACGCTCTGGCGACAGATGCCATGGCTGCGGCGGGCCGTGACGCCGCGATGAGGGTGCGGGTACCCCGTCGGTGTGCGGCCGCCACCGCCGACCGTCCGCCCAGGATGACGTCGTCGAGGGTGATCGTGGTTTCCGAGGGCCAGCGGTGTGGGTCGTGGGGATCGGGGATGCTGAGGCGAAGGGTGGGAATGATGTCGGTGAGCGTCATCGCCGCATCGCCCCCCGCGAATCATGTTGTGCCGTCGCGTATTGTCTCACCAGATCGGTCTACGCGCACAGGTGCGCGCTGCGGGGGTTCGTAGCGGAATCATTACGCACCCATGCATCGTGTTCACGTGATCTTGACGCTGTGTCGCGGCGTCATCAGCTGTTGGGCGGGCCTTCACGCAACGGCAACCCCCCGCTGGTTGCGGAATTCGAACACGCCCGAGGCGCGGCACGTCGCGACACGCCGAACGAATATTCCTCCACAGCCTGTTCAGCGTGTTCTCGCAGCCTGAACAGCGAATATATTCTCGCTTGCCCGGCTCCTCCACAGGCTTTCCACACGCGGTCAACACAGCTTCTGCCGTGGTCCACAGGTAGTGCACACAGCTGTGCACAGGGCCGTTTGTGGGCCGCTGACATCGGCCCTATGTTCACGGGGTGGCCTACGACGGCCTACCTGCAGTAGCGGTCGACCCGGCGCTCGTGGCGAGCCTGTGTCAGACCCCGCAGGTAGGACTGGACTCGGCGCAGCCGGTGGGGGACCGGTGGTGGTTTCCTGCCAGGCGGTTCGACTACGGAGGTTTGCAGGCGTGGCAGTTGTGGATGATCGTGGGAATCAGCAGCGCGACGAGCCGCCCCCGCCAGAGGACTTCGGCCGGCAGCCGCCGCAGGATCTGGTGGCCGAGCAGTCGGTACTGGGCGGGATGATGCTGTCCAAGGACGCCATTGCCGATGTGCTGGAGGTGCTGCGCCCCGGTGACTTCTACCGTCCCGCCCACCAGGCGGTGTACGACGCCGTGCTGGAGCTGTATGGCAAAGGTGAGCCTGCCGACGCGGTGACCGTCTCGGCGGAGTTGGAACGCAAGGGCGAGTTGCGGCGTATCGGTGGGGCACCGTACCTGCACACTCTCATCTCCACGGTGCCCACCGCAGCCAACGCCGGTTTCTACGCCGAGATCGTGGCGGAGAAGGCCATCCTGCGGCGGTTGGTGGAGGCGGGTACGCGCATCGTGCAGTTCGGCTACGCCGGTGCTGACGGCCAGGACGTGGCCGAGGTGGTCGACCGGGCGCAGGCGGAGGTCTACGAGGTGACCGAGCGCCGTACCGCCGAGGACTACGTGGCGTTGGAGGAGCTGCTGCAGCCGACGATGGACGAGATCGACTCCATCGCCTCCCGCGGCGGCATATCGCTTGGTGTGCCAACCGGTTTCGCTGATCTGGACGCGGTCACCAACGGCCTGCACCCAGGCCAGATGATCATCGTGGCGGCCCGTCCCGGTGTGGGCAAGGCGTTGGCGCTGGACACCCCGCTGCCCACACCACGCGGCTGGACCACCATGGGTGAGGTTCGGGTGGGCGATCACCTCCTCGACGCCGCTGGTCGCCCCACCAGGGTGGTCGCGGCCACCGAGGTGATGACCGAGCGCCCGTGCTTCGAGGTGGAGTTCTCCGACGGCACCGTGCTGGTGGCCGACGCGCAGCATCAGTGGCTGACCGAATGCGATGGCGTGTCGGCGGTGCAGACCACGGCAGCGTTGCGCTCGCAGGTGGGTGCGGTCGAGGTGCGCAACGCCGCACCGTTGGACCTGCCGTGGCGGCACTTCTGCTACGGCCCCTACACCGTTGCGGCGTTGGCGGGCATGGCTTTCGACGATCCGGAGATCGCCTTGCGAATCGAGGCCGAGGGTCCGGTCGACGTGATGGCTTTGATGGCCGATCTCGGCGGCCGTATCCCGCACGAGTACCTGCGGGGGTCGCAGGCGCAACGGCGGGCGCTGCTGGCCGGGCTGCTCGACGCCCGCGGCATCGTCGACGAGGACGGCTGGATCACCGTTCCGGCCGCCACCCAGCACATGTCGACCGTGGTGGCCGATCTGGTTGCTGGACTGGGGTATTCGTATCGTCGGTCCGAGACCGGTTGGGTGCGTGTGGACATCGGCGACGATGTGTTCACCGTCCATCACAAAGCGTTGCGCCACAAGGAGTTGCGTGGCCACAGCACCACCCGCACCGTGGTTGCGGTGCGTCCGGTGCCCAGCGTGCCGGTGCGGTGTGTGCAGGTCGACAACGCCGAGCACATGTATCTGGCGGGCGAATCGATGGTGCCGACCCACAATTCGACGCTGGCCATGGATTTCCTGCGGAGCTGCTCGATCGCCAATCAGATGACCAGCGCGATGTTCTCGCTGGAGATGAACAAGACCGAGATCGTGATGCGGCTGCTGTCGGCGGAAGCGAAGATCAAGCTGGCCGACATGCGCGCCGGGCGGATGAGTGACGCCGACTGGACCAACCTGGCCCGCCGGATGGGGGAGATCTCCGAGGCGCCGATGTTCATCGATGACTCGCCGAACCTCACCATGATGGAGATCCGCGCGAAGGCGCGTCGACTCAAGCAGCGCCATGACCTCAAACTCATCGTCATCGACTACATGCAGCTGATGTCCTCAGGCAAGAAGGTCGAATCCCGTCAGCAGGAGGTCTCGGAGTTCTCGCGCAGCATCAAGCTGCTGGCCAAGGAACTAGAAGTCCCCGTGGTCGCCATCAGCCAGCTCAACCGTGGCCCCGAACAGCGAACTGACAAGCGCCCCATGGTGTCTGACCTTCGCGAGTCGGGCTCTCTGGAACAAGATGCGGACATGGTGATCCTGCTGCACCGGCCGGATGCGTTTGAGCGTGACGATCCCCGCGCGGGTGAGGCCGACATCATCTTGGGCAAGCACCGCAACGGCCCCACCGCGACCATCACCGTGGCCCACCAGCTGCATCTGTCCCGCTTCGTCGACATGGCGCGCGGCTGATAGGGCCGGTGTAGGTTCTCAAAAATTTGACTGCACTTTCTCACGACTGACTGCAACACGGCTGCACTTGTGCAGAAAGACTGAGACACGCCGTCTGGAATCCGCGTAGCGGCATTTCGGAGATGCGATGGTGGCGGCATGCCGGAAGCGGGGGCACCGCCACTCCCAAATATCTCTGTGCGTTCAAGGGACTCCTTGACGGAGGCCTGCATGGAATGGGGTCGCGCTCCTCTTGAATTGATCAGCAATGCCGCGCCTTGGCGGACGTTCCGCTGGCGCCACGGTCAGACGCACTATTCGGGTACCTACTGGCCGGCGACCGAGCGGGCGCATGTCATCTACGAATCTCGCTTGCAACTCGCGCGGCTGCTGTTCGCGGACTTTGATCCCGCGGTTACTCGAATCATTGCGCAGCCGTTTATACTTCGCGCTTTCATCGAGAAGCGTGCGCGCAAGCACGTGCCGGACTACCTGCTGTTGACGGACGATGGGCCGGTAGTCGTTGATGTGAAGCCGTGCTTCCAGCTCGATGAGCCCAAAGTCAAGTTCACGCTCGACTGGACGAGGACGCTCATCGAACGGCGTGGATGGTGCTACGAAGTGTGGAGCGAACCTCCGGCGACCGAGCTCGAGACCGTCCGCTTTCTGGCTGGATTCCGCAATGCTGAGCGTTTCGACCCGGAACTCATCAACGCGCTGAAGGCCCGAGACGATCTTACAGGCCGAACGTTGGCTCACGCGTTCTGCGAGTACCGCAAGTGGACAGAGCCCATTGTGCGTTCCGCCGTCCTTCATCTGTTGTGGTCCAACTACTTTGCGGTGAGTGTCGACCAACCCCTCAGCCCCCGAACCGTCCTTAGGTAAGGATTCCGTCATGAGCGATGGC
The DNA here is from genome assembly GCF_018474015.1 of Williamsia sp. CHRR-6. Lineage (GTDB taxonomy): Bacteria > Actinomycetota > Actinomycetes > Mycobacteriales > Mycobacteriaceae > Williamsia_A. Next base: position 468,045 of record NZ_JAHCSG010000004.1, read on the forward strand.
CTCGTTCGTGTCAGTGTTGGCACCCGATTCATTCACGATGGCGAACTCATGCAGGTCGTGGAAATGTAGGCCGCCGCGACCGGAACGGTGGTCGTTCTTGGAGCTGCCACAGGCGGGAGCACTGCCGTTATCCGAGTGGCATTGCGTGAGCTACTTGACGGTGGTCGTGCGCGACTGCTGCCTGACGACAGCGGCCCGCAGGCTGACGATGATGTGGACCTCGCCAGCGTCCTCTTTCAATGGAACAGCTTTGACCACTGGGGGCGGTCGAGTCCGGGACCTGCCAACCCGAAGAAAGCTGGTGGTGCAACTGCGGAGGTTCGCGCATAAAACTCGGTGTCCGGCGCAGACGTGCTCCTGGCCAGGGCGCGCGGCCGGTTCCTGGCCGTGCCGACGGATCTCGGTTGTATGGTCAGCACCATCATGAGCAGCGGCCCGCGCGTGCAGGAGGAGGTGTGACGTGAGCTTCCCCGAGGATCTGACTATGGTGCTCACCGGCGTCACCGCGCACCAGCTGCGCAGCTGGCGATCGACCGGCTTACTGGTACCAGAGATCAGCCCGAAAAGGCCGCCGCTGTACTCGTTCCGCGACCTGGTCGCGCTGCGGGTTGTGGCACATCTACGCGCGAGCACTTCGCTGCAGCAGGTGCGGAAGGCTTTCACGAACTTGGAAGAGTTCGACCTCACGGACCACCCGTCCAAGTACAAATTCGCCGTCGCCGACGGCAGCATCGCGGTGTGGACCGACGAAGGGTTCATGGATCTGGTGAAGAACCCCGGCCAGTACCACATCGTCTCACTCGCTGACATCTATCGGCCGTTCCGCAACCACCGCAACGACGAGGTGGTGGATTTCGAGCACCCGCGCGAGATGTTGCGCGGCGATGCTCGTCGCCTCGGGGGATGGCCAACGATCGACGGGACCCGGGTGCCCTTCGACACGGTCGCCGATGCGATGAGCGGTGACAGCCCGATCAACCCCGAAGACCTCCGCCATTTCTACCCAGGTGTGACGGCAGCGGCTGCCGCCGATGCACTGGGCTTCGCAGAGGGCGTCGCCATCCGAAGCCGGCGGTCGGCATGAAGTTCTTCCTCGACGAGAACATCAACGACGGGTGTCTGGCGCCGCCGCGCGCCGTGTACCGCGACCACGAATTCCGCCACGCCCACGACGAGGGGTTGGCCGGAGAGCAGGACGTTCCGCTGTTCGGCAAGCTGCAGGAGCAGAAGTACGATGCCATCCTCACCAAGGACCGCAATCAGCTGACGAACCCTGAGGAACGGCGTGCGCTGTTTGACTCTGGCCTTCACTGGATCGGCCACGTCGCCAAGGGGTTCAAGGGTCTGATGAACCTGACGATGGAGACCGCGACGGTCACCGCGGGCCTGATCTACGTGCTGAACGATTGGAAGCGTGAGCCGCACAGCTACCAACTGCGCGGGATTCCTAACGAGCCCGGGCGGCGGGTGAAGGTGCGGGCCGTTGCGCTCGGTGAATGGCCGGACGACTACAGCGGCCGCGGAGTCGCGTAGCTGGTGTGTCTCGTCGCGCTGGCCCCGGGCAGGGGATCGCAGTAGTCGGGCAATGGTGGTTTCCGGAGCACGTTCGGCGCTTTGGATGTCAGTGGTTGCCAATAGCCTTCGACCGGAGTCTTTGGGCGATCGACGGCGGTCGCGGCTCAGCAAGATTAGGGGGCATACATGACCGACAAGAAGACCGTATTCATCGCGTTCGCGATCGAGGACGAGCGCCAGCGCGACCTACTGAAAGGGCAGTCGCTGCACCCGCGCTCCCCGTACGAGTTCATCGACATGTCGGTGAAGGAGCCTTACGACACCGGGTGGAAGGAGAAGGTTCGCACACGCATCCGCCGCTCCCACGGAGTCATCGCACTCGTGAGCAAGAACTCGCTGACGTCCTCCGGGCAGAAGTGGGAGATCCAATGCGCCAAGGACGAGGGCAAGCCACTGCTCGGAGTCTGGGCTTACGCCTCCGACCGTACGAATCTCGCCGGCGTCCGGACGGTGCCCTGGACCGACGTGAACATCGCCGGCTTCATCGACTCGCTCTGATGCCGAGGGACACGCGCAAGGCGCTCATCATCGGGATTGATCACTATGACAAGATCCAGTCGCTCAGCGGCGCAGTGAACGACGCTCACAGCGTCAAGGCCGCGTTGGAACGGCATGCCGACGGCACGCTCAACTTCGCGCAACCGCGGCTGATGACGGCTACCGGTCCGGGAGCAGCTGTGTCCCGCACGGAGTTGCGTGAGGCGGTTCAGGAGCTGTTCAAGGACGATGCCGAGATCTCGCTGTTGTACTTCTCCGGACACGGCTACATCGACGGGGCCGGCGGGTACCTATGTGCGAGCGACTGCGCCTCCGGGCACGACGGTCTCTCGCTCAACGAAGTGCTGACCTTCGCCAACAGCTCGCCGGCGAAGAACAAGGTGATCATCCTGGATAGCTGCCACAGCGGGGTGGCCGGCACCAACCCAGTCGCGGAGCAGGTTGCCGAGATCAAGGAGGGAGTCACGATCCTGACCGCGTCGACCGCGGAGCAGTACGCGATGGAGTCCGGTGGCTCGGGCGTATTCACGAGCCTGCTTGTCGACGCACTGAACGGGGCTGCGGCCAATCTCGTCGGCGATGTAACCCCCGGCAGCGTCTACGCGCACATCGACCAGTCGCTCGGTCCGTGGGCGCAGAGACCGGTATTCAAGACGAACATCAAGAAGTTCGTTTCGCTGCGGGAGGCGGACGCACCGATCGAGCTCGTCAAGCTGCAGCAACTCACTGTCCTGTTCAACCTACCGACCGTGCAGCTCCAACTCGATCCGAGCTATGAGCCTGAGCGCACGGGAAACGAGGACGACTCGGTTCCGCCGCCGGACCCGGCCAAGAACGCCGATTTCGCTGTGCTGCAGGAGTTGGTCAGGGTCAACCTGGTCCGCCCGGTTGGTGCGCCGCACATGTGGCACGCAGCGATGCAGAACAAGGCGTGCGAGCTCACCGTCCTTGGCCAGCACTACTGGAAGCTCGTGAAGCAGGACCTGATCTGATGCCATCGACCGACGCAATTCGGAAGGTTCTAGAGAGTGAGCAGCTCGTCGACGAGCTCGCCGCCGTCGAGCACGAGCGTTGGGCGCACTGGCAGCGGTACGTCCATGACCACTGCGAGCGCCAGCACGATGGATCCTTAGTGATTCCGGCCGTGCTTGCTGCGCGCTGGGAGGCTCAGATCGAGACACCATACGTCAGGCTGTCTGAGCGGGAGAAAGACAGCGACCGGGAGCAGGTTCGTCGGTACCTCCCCGTAATTTCCGACGCTCTCACGCGATGACGACAACCAACGACGGTTGAGGGTCCCGGAAGGCTACGCCGCTCGTGCTTACGCGTGTCACCTCTGCAATTTGTCTGGGTGACAGCGTTGCCCAGGTCACGACCTCGGATGGGGTCGGCATGCCTGCAGCTGCAGACAAGGAATCGACGATCCTGGCCGCCTGGAACGACGCTGCCACCGGGTCGCCGCGGCCACACCGGCGGAGCCGTCTCCCGTTGAAGGACCCTCAACTCAACGCATCGGAGAAGCGCGCACGCTGCGACAGCCACCAGAAAGCACGGTAGGGCGGCCGAGATACCTACCTTAAATTCACAGATGACGTGAACCGCATAGGCACTTGACAGGTGCGGCAACTACGTGCGAATCTTCTGACATGCGATTCACGGAAACTCTCAAGGACGCCAAGGGCCGCAAGACCGCTAAGCGCCGGATCGTCCTGATCGATATCGAAAATGTTGTCGGTGGTCTATCTGCTGTCCGCGGTTACGTCTCATGGGCCAAGGCCGTAGTAGGTGAGTGCGTCCCGGCGCAGTCTGGTGATCAGGTTGTGATCGGCGTTGGTCCAACTGGATTGCTGGACCTCGCCTGCGTATGGAAGAGCGTCAGGTACGTCATGCGTCCAGGACAGAACGGCGCAGATTTGGCCTTGCTTGAAGTGCTTAGCGAAAACATCGCCGACCGCTTTACCGAAGTCGTACTGGTGTCGGGCGACGGAATTTTCACGCACGCGATTGCTGAACTCGCTGCGCGGGGAGTGACGACAACTGTGGTTGCACACGCCAGCGGTTTGTCTCGGCGGCTGGAGCTCGCTGCCGCAGAGGTCAGGCTACTTCCCGAGCAGCCGTCGCCGCGATCTGTCGCAGCCGTGTCGAACATGGATGTGGCCTGATGGGTGAATCGGCAGGGGTGCTGCTCACTCCGAGCGAGATCGCAGACCTGGCGGGCGTCACGCGAGGAGCAGTCACCAACTGGAGGAAGCGGCCGAGCGATCCGCCATTTCCAGATCCGGCGCCGGAGTCAGCGACCAAGCCGCTGTACGACCTGGATAAAGTCATCGCTTGGCTTGCTGAAACGAAGCCGGAGATCCAGATACAACGCGACAGCGGTCTGGCGGCGCTTTCGCATTCGTTGAACGTGCTGCGGGGACGTGTATCGGGTTCGGTAGCGGGTGAGCTCGCTCTAGCCCTGTGTTGTGCAAAGAAGCTGTCGCTAGAAGCCGCCGACGCGAATTGGAGGCTTATAGCGGCAGCCAGTCCGTCTCAAACAGCGGATGTACTGCGGCGGATTGCGACCGACGCGCAGTGGGACGACATTCTTTCAACCCTCGATGATGTTGAGCGGGAGACAAACGGGCGGCTCGACACACTCCCGATCGCGGCCGTGGTGAGCGCCGTTGACGGGATCGAGCCTGACCGCTTGGCGGTTGCGGCAGACGAGGTGCTCCGACGCGGAAGCGGTGAACGCGGTCGCGCCGCCGGGTACGGAGTCGGCGAACACGGGATTGTGAACTCGCGCGTATCGGAACTCCTTTCGAGCCTCGCATCGTCGACCAAGGGCCTCGTCTATGACCCCGCATGCGGGATTGCTGAGGCACTCATTCGGACGCGGACGAAACGCGCGGGGGGTGTTCGCTTGGTCGGCCACGACATCAATGTGCGCGCCATTCGGATTGCTCGCATGCGCAGCTTCCTGCATGAGCTGAACGCCGAGTTCGAGTGTGCCGACGTGCTGCTCGAAGACCCTGCCCCAGATCTTCGAGCCGACACCGTCGTCGCTGAACCTCCGTTTGGTATGGACTGGTCGCGCTCCCAGAACATCGCGGATCCGCGTTGGGCCTTCGGCATACCGCCCGCGAACAACTCCGAGTTGGCCTGGCTTCAGCACGCAATTGCTCACTTGAAGCCGGATGGGAGTGCATACGTCGTCACATCCATGGCACCGTTGACGGCGCGTGGCAGCAGCACCGCGATCCGCGCCGAACTGCTCCGATCAGGCTGGATCGAAGCCGTCATTCTGCTACCCCCAAAGATGCTGCCGCACACTACTATTCCGGTAGCACTATGGGTATTGCGGCAGGCGGACCATCCGTCCAACACGGTTGACGTCTTACTGATTGACGCTTCGGCGGCGGAGAGTCCTGAGACACACGTACTTTCGTGGCTAGACGACTGCCTAAACGGATCGGCGGTCGACGCGCCGCCGTATGCACTGGTCACAACGTTGGACCTGCTCGCTGATGACGCACAGCTCGATCCTCGGCGCTGGGTACAAACACCTGGCTCCGATCCGAAGGACGTGGCGGCTCGTCTCTCCGACTCGCAGCGTGTTCTCCAGAACGCACTCGCCTCGTTGTTGGATCGCGCGGTAGTGCCGGTACCGCAGGGACCGTCGGCAGCGCCGCGGCTCCTGACCGTGAAGGAACTAGTGCAACTAGGTGTGGCCTCGATTCAGAACGGACGCATCAAACGGGATGACCTCGACGAAGCAGATGCCGCTGTGCTGATCACGCCGAGCGAGGTGCGCGACGGGCTACCGGTGCTCGACGAGTTGCCGACCGATGGACAGCCAAGCCTGGCAGGCGGACGCGACGAACGAACGCGAGCCGGCGACGTGCTGGTGACGACCTGGAATGCCGTCCGGGCGGTGGTCGATGAGCAGGGCGGCCGAATCATCGGCAGTGGCGTACATCGTCTGCGCGTCGATGACAAGCAATGCGAACCGCACTACGTAGCACGGTGCCTGTGCGGCAGTTGGAACGAACGATTCAAGAAGGGTTCGTCCATTCAACGCGTTGATCTGCGGGATCTTGAAATTCCGCTAGTCCCGCTGCCGGATCAGGAACGCCTTGTCGAAGCATTACGTGAGATCGAGCAACTTGCTCGACATGCCGCGGCGGTGGCCGAGGCCGCTGCAGCTTCCGCCACCGCGATCCTCGACGCCGTGCGGTACGACGCGCCGATGGACGACAACAAGTGATCCCGCATTCCGTCAGAACTGGGGTGCCACACTCGTGCGACACCCACAGTAAGCGCAGTTTCAGAAGGAGAGTCAATTGAGCAAGCTGGGCAACTTCGTGTGGGGTATCGCCGACCAGCTCCGTGGTGTGTATAAGCCACACCAATACGGCGGGGTGATCTTGCCCTTCACAATCCTGAGGCGTCTGGACTGCATCCTCGAACCCACCCGCGACGAGGTGCGTGAGTTGGCCGAGAAACACCCCGGAGGCGCGTTGGATGTGCAGGTGAAGCGTAAGACCGGCCTCGCCTTCTACAACACGAGTCCCTTCGATTTCAAGCTCCTCTTGAAGGATCCGGAGGGTCTGCGCGCCAACCTGATGGATTACATCACCGGGTTCTCGGCCAACATTGATGTGTTCGAGCGGTTCAAGTTCGAGAACGAACTCGCCACACTCGACGAGAAGAACCGGCTGTACCTCGTGACGTCACAGTTCGCCGAGGTGGACTTGCACCCCAACGCTGTGTCCAACGCCGAAATGGGGGATCTATTCGAGCACCTCATCTATAAGTTCGCGGAAGCCTCCAACGAGGAGGCTGGTGAGCACTACACCCCACGTGACGCGATCCGGTTGATGGTCGATTTGTTGTTTGCCGAGGACAATGTCGCTCTGCTCGAACCTGGGACTGTGCGGACTATCTATGACCCCACAGCGGGCACCGGCGGCATGCTCTCCGTTGCCGAGGAGAGACTCCTCGAACGAAACCCCAGTGCGCGGCTGCGGCTGTACGGGCAAGAGATCAACGACCAGTCCTACGCGATCTGTAAGTCCGACATGATCGCCAAGGGACAGGACGTGGGGAATATCAAGCTCGGCGACACCCTGGCCGACGATCTCTTCTTCGATCGCACCTTCGATTTCTGCATGTCCAATCCGCCGTACGGAGTGGATTGGAAGGCGTCGCAGGAGTCTGTGAAAAAGGAGGCGTTAGTTCAGAATTCGCGCTTCTCACACGGTTTACCGTCAATTGGGGACGGACAGATGCTGTTCCTGTCGCATCTGGCATCGAAGATGCGGCCAGCGCACGACGGAGGTGGCCGCGCCGGCATTGTTCTCAACGGATCGCCCTTGTTCAACGGAGCGGCAGGGTCGGGTCCCTCCTTGATCAGACAGTGGCTGCTCGAATCCGACCTGGTGGAGGCGATCGTTGCGTTGCCGACGAACATGTTCTTCAACACCGGGATTGCCACGTACATCTGGATTCTGGACAACGCCAAGCGTCCTGAGCGTGCCGGCAAGATCCAGTTGATCGACGCCACCTCGTTCTGGACCAAGCTGCGGAGGAACCTCGGCGCGAAGGGGCGCGAGGTCGACGCCAAGTCCCGGGACCGGATTCTGGCGCTCTACGACGCGTTCGACCAAGCCGACCCGGAGTACTCCAAGGTGTTTACCGCCAACGACTTCGCCTACTGGACGGTCACGGTCGAGCGTCCACTTCTGACCCAAACAGGGAAGGTGTCGACGGACCGGAGAGGCAACCCGAAGCCGGACGCTAAGCTGCGCGACACCGAGAACGTCCCCTTTACCTACGCCGGTAACACTGACGGCGATGCCAGCCGAGCAGCGACGATCAAGGCGTACCTCGACGCCGAGGTCCTGCCACACGTACCGGACGCGTGGATCGACACGGCGAAAACGAAGGTAGGCTACGAGATTCCGCTCACTCGGCACTTCTACAGGTACGTTCCGCCCCGACCGCTGGCTGATATCGACGCGGACCTGGAGAAGCAAGTTGCCAAAATCATGGACTTGCTGCGGGAGGTTGAGGGGTGAGTCAGCCAGCACTGGCTTCATGGTCCGAGAAAGCGCTAAAGCACTGGGTCGAGAGCCTCGACGGTCGCCGGATCCCACTTAGTGCGGAAGAGCGGGGCGGACGACAAGGCGCTTACCCCTATTATGGTGCTTCAGGGGTAATCGATCACATCGACGGATTTCTGTTCAACGAACCGTTGGTCCTGGTTGCGGAAGATGGCGCTAACCTGCTCTCGCGGTCCACACCTATCGCGTTCCTCGCTACCGGGAAATACTGGGTCAACAACCACGCCCACGTATTGAAGCCACGTTCAGGTCCTGCGCGCTACTGGGCCTATCGACTCGAATCTGTTGACGTGACTCCATTCATAACCGGATCGGCACAGCCGAAGTTCACAGCAGCAGCGCTCATGGATATGAGGGTTACTGCACCTGAGTCCGTAGATGAACAGGATGCCATCGCCGACTTCCTCGACCGAGAGACGGCCCAGATTGACACGCTTACCGTAGAGCAGCAGCGGCTCGTCGAGATGCTCCGAGTTCGCAAGCGGGCGGTCTTGGACCAGGTGACGGGAGCGGCCTCAGGAACTCGCGTCCGCCTGAAGTACCTTTTCGCGCCGTCATCCGAAGCGAATCATCCGGACGAAGAGGTGTTGTCGGTGTATCGCGACTACGGGGTTATCCCGAAGTCCTCCCGCGACGACAACTTCAACCGCACACCCGAGAACGTCGCGCGGTACTTGCTTGTGCGGCCAGGCGATCTAGTCATCAACCGGATGAAGGCGTGGCAGGGGTCGTTGGGCGTCTCGGAGTATCGAGGCATCGTCAGCGGTGACTACGAAGTGGTGCGGCCAATCGGCAACCGCCTGCTGCCGCGTTTCGCGCACCTTTTCCTGCGGAGCCCTCTGATGGTCGCTGACTACGCCGTAAGGTCGACCGGAATCCGCCCGTCGCAGTGGCGCCTTTATTGGGACCAGATGGGGAACGTCGAGGTCCCAGTACCGCCGCCCGCGGAACAGGCCGGCATTGTGGAGCGCATCGACGAGCAGACCACAAAGATCGACACCCTCATCGCCGAGACGGAGCGGTTCATTGAGCTGGCGCGCGAGCGTCGTGCCGCGCTGATTGCCGCCGCGGTGACCGGGCAGATTGCCATCCGAGCGGAGGTGGACTGAGCCATGGCTCAGCACAACGAGATCGAATTCGAAAAGGACATCGCCGAGTATCTCGCCGCCCGCGGCTGGATGTACTCGCCGAACGACACTGGGTACGACAAGGAACGCGCGTTGTTCCCCGAGGATGTCCTTGGCTGGCTCGCGGACACCCAGCCCGACCAGTTGGAGAAGGTCGTCAAGCCCGGCTCGAAGGATGTTGCCAAGCAGCAAGCGCAGGTTCTCGACCGGATTGTGAAAGTGCTCGATCTGCCGTTGGAAAATGGTGGCGGTACCCTAAACCTTTTGCGTAAGGGCTTCTCACATTTGGCTGCGAAGTTTCAGACGTGCGTGTTCAAACCCGAGTCCACGCTGAATGCCAAGCGCAACGCCGACTACGCAGCTGTGAGGGTGCGGGTGATGCGCCAGGTGCACTTCTCAACCGCTGGCAATCAATCGGTCGATCTTGTGTTCTTCGTCAATGGACTGCCGGTGGCTACAGCCGAGCTCAAGACGGATTTCACCCAGACTGTCGCCGATGCCATCACCCAGTATCGGACGTCGCGGCTGCCAAAGGACCCGGTGTCCGGGAAACTGCAGCCGTTGTTCACGGCTGGCGCGCGGGCCCTGGTGCACTTCGCGATATCGAACGACGAGGTGTGGATGACCACTCGGTTGGCCGGTGAGAAAACGCACTTCTTGCCGTTCAACCGCGGCTCCGAAACAGGCGGCGCCGGGAATCCCCTGAATCCCAACGGGTCACGAACGTCCTACCTCTGGGAGCGGGTACTGCAGCGCGACGCGTGGCTCAACATCTTGGGCCGGCTCATGTACATCAAGCACGAATCCTCAACCGACCCGATCAGCGGGAAGACCAGCAAGTCGGCAACGCTGCGGTTTCCCCGCTTCCATCAGTGGGAAGCGGTCACCGAACTCACCGCGGCGGTCACCACCGAGGGCGCTGGCAAGCGCTACCTGATCCAGCACTCTGCAGGTTCTGGCAAGACCGACTCGATCGCATGGACAGCGCACCGGATGGCCCGGTTGCAGGTCGACGACCAGAAGGTCTTCGACTCCGTCATCGTGGTCACTGACCGCAACGTCCTCGACGCTCAACTGCAGGACGCAATCAAGCAGATCGACAACGACCAAGCCATCGTCGTGGCAATCGACCGCGACGAGGCAGCCAAAGCCGGCGCCTCGAAGTCAGGGCTCCTGGCAAAGGCGCTCACCGACGGGAAACTGATCATCGTCGTCACCATCCAGACGTTCCCATTCGCGATGCAAACGATCCGAGAAAACAAGGGGCTCAAGGGCAAGAAATTCGCCGTCGTCGCCGACGAAGCGCACTCGTCACAGTCTGGGCAGGTCGCCGGCAAATTGAAGGCGGTGTTGACCGCCGAGGAACTCAAGGAGATCGGAGAAGGCAAAGAGATCGACGTCGAGGCCGTCTTGGCCGCCGAAGCCACTGAACGAGCGGCATCGGAGAACATTTCCTACTTTGCGTTCACCGCCACCCCAAAAGCCAAGACCCTCGAACTGTTTGGCCGCGAGCCGGCACCGTACGAGAACCCGGTGCCGTTCCACGTCTACACGATGAAACAGGCCATCGAAGAGGGCTACATCCTCGACGTACTGACCGGCTATCACTCGTTCAAGCTCGCCTTCCAGATCGGGCAGAACGCGGGTGGCGGTGACGAGGTAGACCAGAACGAAGCCACCAAAGCAGTTATGCGTTGGGTCAAACTCAACCCGCAGACGATCTCGCAGAAGGCCGCCATATCCGTCGAACACTTCCGCGAGAACGTCGCATCACTACTTGACGGTCACGCCAAGGCCATGGTCGTCACCGACTCCCGCAAGGCCGCCGTCCGCTACAAACTCGCGATTGACGACTACATCGCCAAGAAGGGCTACGGCTACGGCACCCTGGTCGCGTTCTCCGGTGCGGTGCAGGATCCCGAATCCGGTCCGAATGACTTCACCGAAGCGACCATGAACCCGGGCGTGCACGATCTGCGCACCGCGTTCCGCGGAGACGACTACAAAATCATGATTGTCGCCAATAAGTTCCAGACCGGGTTCGATCAGCCGCTGCTCTGCGCGATGTACGTCGACCGGATCTTGTCCGGGGTGACGGCCGTGCAGACTCTGTCTCGGCTGAACCGCACCTACCGCACCCCGTCGGGGATAGTGAAGACGGCGGCCATGACTCAGGTCGTGGACTTCGTCAACGAACCCGCCGCCATCAAAGATGCGTTCGAGCCGTACTTCACCGATGCGTTCTTGGAAACTGCGACCGATCCGAACTTGGTGCATGACCTCGCCGCAAAGCTCGACACCGCCGCGATCTACACCCAAGTCGAGATCGACCAGTGCGCTGAATCTTTCGTGAAGGGCAAGGGCAACAGCGCTCTTGCCGGGGCGGTCGGCCCGGGCCAAAAGCGCTTCGCTGACCGGTACACCGCGGCTCTGATTCACAACGGCGGCGAGGGAGACAGGGCTGCGCTAGCGGAGCTGGACATGTTCCGCAAGGACGTCGGGTCGTTCGTCCGCCTCTACGACTTCATGTCGCAGATCATCGACTACGGCGATCCCGGGTTGGAGAAGAAGCAGATCTACCTGCGACTTCTCGACCGGTTCATCCAGTCGGAAAACTACACAGCGCCCATCGACCTGTCCGACGTAGTGCTCAAGCAGGTCAAGCAGATTGACCGAGGCCGAATCGACATCGGCCTCGGTGTGCGTGTCGGGTTGTCCGGGGTCACTGCTGCTGGCTCGGGTGAGAAGCGGGATCCGAAAATGGTGGCATTCCAACAGGTTCTCGATCGTCTCAACGACCTGTTCGGGTCGGAGGACTTCACCCAATCCCAAAAGGTGTCGTTCCTCGAAGCGTTACTGCGAACACTGCTCGACGACCATGCGCTCGTCCAGCAGGCAAAGGTCAACTCCGCTAAGCAGTTCGTCGAGTCGCCCGACTTCGACGATGCGGTTACCGGTGCAGTCGCTGACAACCAAGGTGCTCACGAAAAGATGAGCGATTACTTCTTCACCAACGCGCCGGGCCGCACCCACCTGATGTCCGACATCGCGAAGTGGTTCTACCAGGTCGTCACGTCAGAGACCGAGCACATCTCGTTGCAGTAAGTAATCGGAGTCGGCGCTGGCCGGCGTCGTTGTCGCTGAGGATCGAGTTGTCTCAAACGGCGGCGGTCGTGTCGGTCCCTCGGAGTACCATCGGGGAGTCGAGCAAGACTACGAAATTTGGGGGGCGAGTGAAACTCTCGACTATGTACGTGCGGTTCTACCGCTCGTTCAATTTCGACTACTTGCGCAAGAGCAGGGAGGACACTACCTCGACGCCGAACCTGTGGGATCTTGTGGGTGATAACGATCTGTTCTTTCCCTTCGTGCGCATTCCGCTGGAGCCTGACGTCACCACGGTGGTCGGCGCGAACGAGGCGGGCAAGAGCCAGCTGCTGTACGCGATCGAGGCGCTGCTGACCGGAGAGGGATACGTCAGGCGCGACTTTTGTAGGTATTCAACGGAATTCGCTGAGGAAGCGGCACCGACTCTGCCCGAGTTCGGTGGCGAGTTCACCGATCTCACCGAGGACGAGCACACCGCTGTCCTTGCGTTGGCGAAGTGGAATGTGGAGACGATCGACTCCTTCCATTTCTTCCGATTCCATGACAGAACGATCGTGTACGTCGGTGAAGAGTCTGTCGAGGTCGACGAGATGCTCTCTGGCCTCACGCTGCCACGTTCGTTTCGAATCGACGCACGAGTGCCGCTTCCAGACAGTGTCGAGATCGCCTACCTGGCCGGCGACACATCGCGGACCGGGCGGACCCGCGAGGGCTGGCTGGGCCGGATGTCCTTCCTACGCCGCAACCCCGAGTCGCTGGATACTCCACCCTCAGGCGAGGTCAGGGCGGTGTACGACGGGGCCGACGACCCGCCCAGCGATCGGCTGCTCGAGCAGTGGAATCTTGCCCGGCGGCTGCTCCTCGACGTCGCCGAAGTTACCGAGGACGAGTTCCAGGAGCTCGGAGCCGCGATCTCGATCTCAGAGGGTTACGCCGAGGCCCTCGTGAAGAAATTCAACCGTAAACTGGCCGATAGTCTCAACTTTCGACGATGGTGGACCCAGGACAGCGACTTCTCCCTGCAACTGCGGCTGCGTGATTTCGATCTGGTGTTCACGATCCGCGACCGGACGGGCACCGACTACACGTTCGCGGAGAGGAGTCAGGGTCTCCAGTACTTCTTAAGCTACTTCGTCCAGTACATGTCGCACGACCGAAATAAGGGCGAGATCCTGCTGATGGACGAGCCCGACGCCTTCCTATCGAACTCGGGGCAACAGGACCTGTTGCGGATCTTCGAAGCATTCGCTCACCCGGACACCGACACGGCGGTCCCGGTCCAGGTCGTCTACGTCACCCACTCCCCGTTCCTGATCGACAAGAATCACGCCGAACGAATTCGCGTTCTGGAGAAGGGCGAGAATGAGGAGGGAACACGGGTCGTCAAGAACGCGGGGCGCAACCACTACGAGCCGCTGCGATCCGCCCTGGGCGCCTTCGTCGCTGAGACGACGTTCATCAGCTCGTGCAACCTGATGTTGGAAGGCCAGGCCGATCCCATTCTCCTCGCCGGGGCTAGCGCTGTGGCGAGGAGAGTCGCGCCTAGCGGCAACGCGCTCGATCTGAACACTCTGACCCTTGTCCCGTGTGGAGGTGCTCGCAACATCGCCTACATGGTTCACCTGGCTCGTGGACGTGACGAGGATAAGCCGGCAGTGCTCGTCATGGTTGACGACGACGATGAGGGCCGGGCGGCGATCGAGGACGTGAAGGCGATGAAGGGACTATTGCCGACGTCGCTGGTGTTCACCGTGGCTGACACAGTAGACGGCGAGCGGCGCCCAGGAACTGTCGAACTTGAGGACCTCGTTCCCGTCGCGTTCGCCAACGAAGCCGTTAAGCGGATCGCGGACGCGGTGCTGCCCGCCGACCAGGCAGGGGCTTTCAGGTCCGCATGGGTCGACGTGAAACCAAGAGGTGGACAGCGGCTCTTCAAGTTGCTGAAAGACGCCACCATCGCTGCCAGCGCCACGGGCGAACTGGGTCGGCCGCTTGAGCTCGAGAAGGTGCCCTTCGCGCGAAGTGTGATGGATCTTGCGCTGGCCAAGGACGCCGACCTCGAGCGGCAACAGGAGTTGTACAAGAATTTTCAACCGGTACTCGCGCACATCGAGATGAGGCAACGCGAGGCCATGCGCGACCATGCACAGGCAAGGATCTCGACCGTCATCAACCGGCTTCGGAAGAACTTCATTCAGGACCATCCGGGGAGGATCCGCAAGACCGATGCGGTGTCGTTGCTGGAGTCGTTGCAGGCCCAGCTTCCCCTCGAAGCAGCCGAGGCCGATGCGGTGCTGCAAGGAATGCGCTCCATCCACCGCGACTTCAAACTGGCCGACGATCCTCGCTCGATGCTTGATGAACCGGACCTATTCAGGGATCGGCTTTTCACTCTCAGCTACGGAGCGACGAATGCGGTGCAGCAGGAACCCTGACAGGGCGTCGGCTGGTGGACACCTGCTGATCTTCGCCCCCGAACCTGTCAGTCTGGTTTCTTACCGATGGGGGCAGGACAAACTGTGGCGTGGTTGTGCATCAGACCCGGCTTGCTCGGGCTGTCTGATGCGGTGTTCCGCTCTGTTTACTAGGGCTCGGCTGAAAACGATAAGCGCTGGGCCGAACGTGAGGCGGGGGCGAACGGGTGAGCGCGGCCAGCAACCCCGCTGAGTCCAGTACGTTTGCCCGGGCGCTGGTCGGCCAAGTTTGCCGGCATGCGCGCGAGTTCTCGGTAAGATGTCTCGAACGGTGACTGCCGCGCAGGTTGAGGAGAACAAGGGCCATGGCACGTGCAGACCTGCTCCTAGCACTCGTCCAATCGGGTGCGGGTGGTGACGACCTCGCGTTCAGGCGTGCTGCGGAGGCATTGATCGCCGAGGAGGAAAACAAGCGGCACAATGTTCTCGCTTCGCAGCTCACCGAGGCGCTGCGCCGAAAGCGGCCCCAGTCTTCATCGAGTGTGACGGCGCTGAGCCGCAACGAGGCGACTAGAGGCTTGTTCTTCGAGCAAGAGCCGGAGCGCCGTGTATCGGAGTTGGTCCTACCATCCGAGGTACGCCACGCCGTCGGGCAGCTAACCGAGGAACACTATCGACGCGATCTGTTGCGCAGCCATGGGGTCGAACCTCGGCACCGCGTCTTGCTCGTGGGCCCTCCCGGTGGTGGCAAGACGTCCTTGGCGGAAGCGGTCGCCACCGAACTCGCCGTGCCGCTGCTCAGCGTTCGCTACGAGGGTCTGATCGGGAGCTTTCTCGGCGAAACTGCGTCGCGGATGGAAGCACTCTTCGACGCAGTGCGTGTTCGTCCCTGCGTCTTATTCTTCGATGAATTCGACGTGGTCGCTAAGGAACGCGGAGACACACACGAAACGGGCGAGATCAAGCGCGTAGTCAGCTCTTTGCTGTTGCAGGTTGATCGTCTACCTAGCCATGTGGTGGTGATAGCGGCGACCAACCACGCCGAGTTGTTGGACCGAGCGGTTTGGCGCCGGATGCAACTGAGGCTCAACCTCCCGCACCCAACTCGGGCGGGGAAGGTTGAATGGCTACAAGCTTGGTCTGCCAAGTCCGGAATCCGCTTGGGTCTGACGCCGCGAACCATCGCGGATCGGCTTGGTCGGGTCAGCTTCGCTGAGTTGGAAGAGTTCGCACTCGACGTTCAGCGACGTTCGATCCTGTCGGGTCCTGAGCCGGACGACACGGCGGTTACCCAGCAGGTTCTTAAACAATGGTCCGCGCGAGCCGGCGCTGAAGACGGGTAATGGCGCCTGAAGAGCGCGCCTCGACCCGACCGGTGATCTTGGGGCGCGTTACCCCACCCCGCGCGATACCGCCACGTCGTGGAGGCGGGGGACGAGCTCAATTCACCGATCCGGATGCCCGCGCGCGGCGCATCGATGCACAATTTGACGCTGCGGTGGCTGCAATCGGCGACCAGGTGCGTATCTCGGATTCTATCCAGGCCGCTGATCCGCAGCTGGTCCTCGTTTTCGAGGCGCTTGACGAACAGATCGACCTGACAAACGTTGCCGAGAAGCTCGGCATCGAAGTGTTGATTGAAGCCGAAAATGCTGTACTGCCGACCGACGAAGTTCGGCTCACGAGCGACAAGCCCCGCAATCCGTTCATCGCATCGTGTCTTCACGCGGTCTGCATGAATCAGTCGGCGTTCGACAACCTCTTGTCATTGTGGCGTACATGGAGGGACAGTCGAGAGCTGCCGCGAGGGTACTCACCACTACGAGACTTGTTCGCCCGCCTCAAGGATGTTCGGCCGTGGGGTCCGCAAGACCGGTTGCAGACGATAGATTGGGATGAATATTTCGACGGCCGAATCGACGACCGCCTCCACTCAATCGAGATCGAGCTTTGGTACCGCCGCGGCCCCACTGCACGCGACAAGAGCCAGCGGGAGGTCGTGACTCTGGTCGAGCAGGCGGGTGGGCGAGTCGCCACAGTCGCAGTCATCGATCAGATTGGATTTCATGGGCTCAAGTGCGAGGTCCCGACCGCGCTCTTGCGCGAACTGGCAGCGGGCAACTTTGATGGTGTCCGCTTAGTTCGTTCCGCCAACGTGATGTACCTGCGAATCACGGGGCAGGCGCTGCCGATAGTCGGACCCTCCATCGAGATCTCCGAGGAGATCGACGATCCGCTGCCTGGTGGCGACCCCGTTCTTTGCCTTCTTGACGGTGTGCCCATGGCGAATCACGTCCTGCTACGTGATCGAGTAGCTGTCTATGACCCAGACGATCTCACCCAGCTTGCGACGGCCGGCGAACGCCGACACGGAACTTGGACAGCGTCTATCGCTGTTTGGGGTGACCGCGGCTCGCAACAGGTTCCGGCGGCTCGGCCTGTGTTAGTTCGCCCCGTGCTGGTTCCATCGGACGAGACAGCCGATCGGACAGAGGAATTGCCATCCAACGAGCTGGTACCAGATCTGATGTGGCGGATATTCCGGGAGTTGTTCGAGGACGGCCCGAGCGGGCCTGCCGCGGCACCCACCGTCGCTATCGTCAACATCTCAGTAGGTGACCCCGCGGTGCCCTTCGAGACCGTCTTGTCTTCCTGGGCGCGCATGCTCGACTGGCTGAGCTACGAATACGGTGTTCTCGTCGTAATTTCCGCAGGAAATCATGGCAAGCTGACACTAAGTCCTTTGGTGTCAACCGATCTCACGGGAGCGGCCGGAACTGACCGGCGTCAGGTACTGCTGGATGCGATCGATCGTCGACAGAATGAGCGGAGACTGCTCGCTCCGGCGGAATCTGTCAACGCAATCACCGTGGGAGCCACTCACGACGACGGTTCGACCGCAGTCGCGCAAGGTTACCTCGTCGACCCGACGGACGGGTGTCCAAGCATTAGCCCCGTGACCGCGACGGGAAGTGGATATCGCCGCAGCATCAAGCCGGACGTACTGGCCCATGGTGGTCGCGCGTTCTACGTTGACGGTGCAACAGCCCAAGAAGTGATCACGCTGCGTGGCCTCTCGCCTCTCGGCCCCGGGCTCAAGGTGGCGACTCCGCCGGGACTCAATGAAACTCATGTAACAGGAACCAGTTTCGCTGCAGCACTAGTATCGCGACAGGCTGCACGCCTCCATGATCTCGTCGAGGAAATCGCGACGGGAACCTCCTTAACTCGCCGCCAGCGAGCGGCGGCGATAAAGGCATTGCTGGTGCATGGCACTGCGTGGCCGCCTGATCTAGCCTACGATCCCTTGTCCCCGGAGATTGCGATCGGGAATGGAGTTGTATCACGGGACTATGCGGACGGATGTGCCAGCAACGAGGCAGTGATCCTCTACCTCGGCTCGATTGGGGCAGCGGAAGAGCAAGAGCTGTTGTTTCCGTTGCCTGACGGACTCAATGTCCGCGAGGCAAAACGGATCGATGCAACCCTTGCCTGGCTTACGCCAGTCAACTGGCGCAGCCGCCAGTACCGTTGTGCAAGTTTATCTTTCGTCACACCGAGCGGTGCCATCCCAAGGCTTGGCACGCCAGCTGGCCATCCATCGGCCGTAACCACTCGCGGCGCAGCAACCGTACAGCACCAACGATGGGAGCTGGAAAAGACTTTCGCTTCGGGGCAAGGAAGCGATATGAACATTCGGGTGAAGTGCTATGAACAAGCTGGCGGACTTGGTGGACGTGCTGTGGACTTCGCCGTAGCAGTCTCCTTGTGGGTAGCGCCGACTATCAACGTTGATGTCTACAGCCAAGTCCGGGACCAGGTCGCTGCGCGCGTAGCGGTACGACCTCAATGAAGCGTGCCGACCGGGCGTAAATCCGCATCCCCGCACTCTCCTAGGAAATGAAGCGCTCCGTGAGACAAAACATAGTGCAGCGATCATGAGACAACTCGGATACCCCCAGGTCAGCAATGCGTGCATATGCAGCGAAAAGTGAGAACCTACAGCCGCGCCTTCGGGTTGCGGCGTATGTGCTGCGACAGCGAGAAGCGTTCTGGGACCTACTTGTTTTCGAGCAGGCCGGTCAACCCGGGGCGGGTCTGCAGGTCCCGGCAGGCGGGGTGCATCCGGGCGAATCGCTGGTCGCGGCGGTACTGCGGGAGGTCGGTGAGGAGACAGGGCTGCACGCCGTGGCGATCGGGCAACCCGTTGCAGTCGAGGACAAGCCGCACCCGGTGACCGGGCAGCCCCGCCGAACAACGTATTTCGTCGCACACGTTGACCGCGACACCCCAGATGGCTGGGAGCACCGGGTCAGTGGTGACGATGGCGATGCGGGCATGGTGTTCGTGTGCAGGTTCATGCCGCTACCTTTGCGTCAGGCATTGGCCGATGATCAAGACCGGTGGCTGGGTGAGATCGACCCGGCGAACAACTCAGCCGGGTAGGTCTCACGGGTGACACGGTGGACGTGATGGAGATGGTGACGGTGCGTGAGCTGCGAAACAACGGTGGCGAGGTGTTGAACCGTGTGGCACGCGGCGAGGGTTTGGTCGTGACCCGCGACGGGCAGCCTGTCGCCGAGCTGCGTCCTGTGCGTTCGGGGTGGTGGCTGCGGGATTACGCGCCGCTGGACGCAAGCCGGCGGCTCGCGCCATGACGCGTTGATCGCGGCTACCGCGATCGCCAACGACATGCCGATCTACACGTGCAGTCCCGACGACTTCGCTGACATCGACGGCCTGACGGTACACGCGGTGCCCCATCCCGATCACCAGGCCCGCGTGTAGCGCGGACAAGTGCGATCAGGCGTGGCAGGGTCCGCTTCAGTCGACGCCGTCGGCGCAGGAGCGTGACCTGGTGACGGCAACTCGCGTCCACCGGGCGGCAAATCTCATCGGCTGGGCGGAAGCCTCCGAACTCGTGGCGAGCGACGCTCTGACGCGACGGTGAGGGCAGATGTTTGGCGCCCAGCGGACGGCAACTAGCGCCCACTCGGCGGTGGTGGAGGCATCGACGTGGTGGATGCATGGCATCGGGCCTGAATCTTCAGCCCAACGCTATCGCCGTTGCCAAGGCGG
Source organism: Williamsia sp. CHRR-6 (assembly GCF_018474015.1). GTDB lineage: Bacteria > Actinomycetota > Actinomycetes > Mycobacteriales > Mycobacteriaceae > Williamsia_A. The sequence continues at coordinate 487,953 of NZ_JAHCSG010000004.1, forward strand.
TCGCGAACACCGCTGAGGGGACGAACATGCCGGCCACGAATGCAGCACCGAAGCGCCTTCCGCCAGAGGTGAAGGCGAGTATCGACTTGACCAACAGGTTGGAGCCGAGCGCGGCGCCGATGGCGATCAGTGCGGTGTCGGTGGAAATGTCGCCCTGGGCCGCGAGGCTTGCCGCTGCCACCGAACCGGCGTGAGCGTCGGCCAGACCGGCACCGAAGGCGCCGAGAACAGCTCCACTGGAACCCAACACGTCGGCACCCCAGCGCCCCACCAACAGGGCCAGGGTGAGGACGACGGCGAGGATCAGTGCAGGTTTCAACGCGAAAGGCCGCGCGCGCGATGCCGGTTCGGTCGACGGATCGGACTGGGCGGCCGCCTGCCCTCGCCGATACACCAGCGCAGCGACTGCGGCCAGGACCAGTGCTCCGGCGGCGGCGGCAGGCCACAGTCGTTGCAGCACATCGGTACTCACCACGCCGATGACGGCGATGAGTTGGATGAAGGTGGCCAGGCTGGCCATCAGCGCGCCCGACAGCGGGGCCTGCCAGTTGGCGGCGGTGCGACCGAAGCGCCCCATGGTGGCAGTTGTGGCACTCGCCGAGACGAAACCGCCGGCCAGGCCTGAAACAAGCAGTCCCCGTTCTGGTCCCAGCGCGCGTACGGCAAGATAGCCCACCCAGCCGATGCCCGTGAGTAGCACCACCAGCAGCCACACCTTGGCCGGGTTCAATACGCCGTAGGGACCCAGACCCCGGTCGGGGAGCAGCGGCAGCACCACGAAGACCACCGCGAAGAACTTGATCGCGTCCTCGAGTTCGGTTTCGGTGATCACCTCGCGAACAAACGTATGCAGGCGACTCTTGGACACCAGCAGCCCGACGACGATGACTGCCAACGCGCCGGCGATGGCGGACCGTGACACGGCCAACGCACCGAGCAAATAGGTCACCACCAGGGCGATCTCGGTGGTGGTGCCCGGGTCGGCGCGGGAGGTGCGCAGGTAGGCGACCACCGCCAGCGCGGCCGCCCCTAGCAGGCCGACCACGATTGCGGCGCCGCTGACTGTCGCGCACGCCGCACCAGCCAGCGCCAGCAAGGCAAACGACCGCGAACCGGCCGGGAGGGTGCCGGCATGGCTGCGTTCGCGTTCCACCCCGATCAGCAGGCCGATGGCCACCGCCACCAGAAACGGCTGGATCTCGTTCCAGCTCATCGCATCCCCACCGATCCGCCGACACCACGTCCGTTGACGTCTGTCAATCTAGACGCGTGCGGATGTGATCGACGACCGGTTCGCGACCCGTTGACCGGACGCCTGGGTCTTCTTGACCCGATCCCCGCGCGTTGATCACACCTACGAAGGACCGGTGTGGCTGAGAGCTGAGCAGCGTTGTGATCACGCGGGTAACGGCGGAACCCGCTTGAGTCGGCGCCGTCGGATCAGCGCACTGACGGCGACCGTGATCAGGGAGATGATGGCCGGGATGGACGCAAACAACACGAACAGGACCACAGGTGCGCGTATCGCAACACCAGAAACGCTAGAGCTCCACTCGTAGTGATGGTGCTGCAACACTTCTGCGCCAGTCAGGTCGGTATCTGCTAGACACCGCCAGGGACGCCGACACTCGTCTCTGCACCGAACGAAATGGTCCGACTATCGGGGACCTGCCACGCTGAGATCAGGCCGCGACGCCGGTGTTGGCGCGACGACGGTTGAGTACGTTCATCACCACCAGGGCGATCAACGCCAACGCCATCAACGTGGTCGATGCCGCGTAGGCGCCGTATTCCTTGCCCTCTTGGTGGCGGCCGTACACCAGCAATGTCAACGTCTGCGACACGCCAGGTTGGTTGCCCGACACCATGATCACCGCGCCGAACTCGCCGAGACTGCGTGCGATGGTCAGGATGATCCCGTAGCTCAAGCCCCACCGGATGGCGGGCAGCGTGATGCGCCGGAACGTCTGCCAGGTACCCGCGCCCAGGGTGGCCGCCGCCTCCTCCTGCTCCACCCCGATCTCCTGGAGCACCGGCTCCACCTCGCGCACCACGAACGGCAGCGTCACGAAGATGGTGGCCAACACCATGCCGGGGACGGCGAAGATGACCTTGAAACCCCAGTCGGACAGGAAGCCGAACCAGCCGTCAACCCCCCACACCAGGATCAGCGACACACCCACGATCACCGGTGAGATGGCGAACGGCAGGTCGACGATCGCCTCCACGACCGCCTTGCCGCGCCACCTCCCGCGGGCCAGTGCGATGGCGATGATCACGCCGAACACCACGTTGAGTGGCACCACGATCGCCACGATCAGCAGCGACAGGTTGATGGCCGACTGTGCGGCCGGGGTGGTCATCGAGTCGATGAACGAACCGAATCCGGGTTCGAAGGTGCGATACATGATGAGCCCCAACGGAACCACCAGCAGCACAGTGAGATAAAGCAGCGCGAACGCGCGGTTGAGGTACTTAACTGTGGGTTTCGATCGCATCGGCGCGCCGCTCCTTCCGCGAGATCTGTGCTGCGGCACTACGCAAGACCAACAGCACCAAGAACGACGCGAGCAGCAACACCACCGACACCGCCGCAGCCGCCTGCGGGCTGTCCTGCTCGATCAGCGCACGAATGTACTGCGAGGACACCTCGGTCTTCTTCGGGATGCCGCCGCCGATCAACACCACTGAGCCGAACTCGCCGATGGCCCGCGAGAACGCCAACCCCGCCCCCGACAACAGCGCGGGAGCCAAGGCGGGCAACACGATTCGCCGTAGAATGGTCAGATTGCGCGCGCCGAGGGTGGCCGCGGCCTCCTCGACATCAGCCTCGAGCTCCATCAGCACCGGCTGTACCGTGCGCACCACGAACGGCAACGTGACGAACAGCAGCGCAATACCCAGCCCGATCTTGGTCTGCTGCACATGGATTCCCACCGGACTGTTGGGTCCGTACAGCGACAGCAACACGATGCTCGCCACGATGGTGGGCAGTGCGAACGGCAGATCGATCAGCGCGTTGACGACGCCCTTGCCGGGGAAGTCGTCGCGAGTGAGCACCCAGGCGATCTGCAAGCCCACCACGGTGTTGATCAAGGTGACCACCAACGACGTGCCGATGGTCACCTTGAACGAGGCGATGGCCGAGTCGGTGGTGACGGCCGAATAGAAGGTGTCCCAACCGTTCTCGAACGATTTGGCGGCGATGGCGGCAATCGGGATGAGCACGATGAGGCTGAGCCACAGGGTGCCCACCCCGACGCCGATCGCGGGGACGAACCGAGCGCGCCGCCGCCCCGCACCAGGGTTCCGGTGCGGGGCGGCGGCGGGCTTGACGGGCGACGATGTGTCGGTGTCCGACATCTAGCCGGTCGCCTTTGCGTACAACTTGGTCAGCAGCCCGTTGTCCTTGTCGAACAGGTCCTTGTCGACCTTCGTCCAGCCGCCGAGATCATCGATGGTCCACACCTTGCCCAAGGCGGGGAACGACGACGCCGTCGCCGCGGCCACCGTGGTGTCCACCGGACGGAAACCGGCTTCTGCCCACAGCTTCTGACCTTCTGGTGAGGTGATGTAGTCGACGAAGGCCTTGGCCTCGGTGGGGTGCGAGCCCTTGACCACGGCCACCGGGTTGTCGATGCGGAACGTGACCGGCGGATCGATGAACTCGATGTCCTTGCCCTGACGCTGCAGGTTGATGGCCTCGTTCTCATACGAGATCAGCACGTCGCCGGTGCCCTGCAGGAACAGATCTGAGGCGTCGCGGCCCGAACTCGGGCGAGCCTTGATGTGGTCGGTGACCAGCTTGCTGACGAAATCGAGGCCGGCCTGGGTGTTCTTGCCGCCGTCGCTGGCTGCCGCATACGGCGCCAACAGGTTCCACTTGGCGGAGCCCGACGAACGCGGATCCGGGCTGACCACCTCGACACCTGGCTTCAGCAGGTCGTCCCAGGTCTTGATGCCCTTCGGGTTGCCCTTGCGGACCACCAGCGAGACCACGGAGCCGAACCCGATTCCCTTGTACTGGCCGGCATTCCACGAGGCATCCACCTTGTCGGCCTTGACCAGACGGGTCACGTCGGGCTCGACGGAAAACGCCACCACATCCGCCGACAGACCGCTCACCACCTTGCGGGACTGATCGCCCGAGGCGCCGTAGCTCTGGTTGAAGCCGATCTTTTTGCCTGCCTCGGTCTTCTGGAACCCGGGGATCACCTTGGCGAAACCGGGCTGCGGCACCGCATATCCGACCAGCGAGAGGGTGACGTCGGACTTCGTCGATCCCCCGTCGCTGTCGTCGCTCGAGCCACCTCCACACGCGGTGAGGGTCAAAGCGCTCGCCACGGTCAGGGCCGTGAGGGTGATGACTCCACGTGCTCGTCTCATCGACACGAGACCTTCCACTCGGCGACGACCCACCGGCCGTCGGAAAACAGGAGAAAAGCGACAACGTCGTGTGCAGCGGATCGAGCACCCGACGACGGATCGAAGGCTAACAGCGGGGCGTAGACCTGCCCGGATGACTGTTGAGCCGTTGAAACGACCCAGCTCACGGCCGCATTGACGGCCTCGCGAGGTCAACGGTGAACACCCAGCTCAGGGCCATGGCACCGCTGTGACCAGCAGGTTGTCTCAAATGCGCGACACCAGCGTCAACTTAGAATCGAGCTGATCGCAACGTCGGGCGCAGGCTGCCACCGCTCCACCGTCTGCAGCAACCAGTACACCGCGAACTCGGCGAGCAGGGTGGCTTCGATGATCAACAGCCTTGAGCCGGTCGCGTCGAGTGCGGTGTGCGCCAGGATGGTGAGCACCAGGGTGAGACCCATTGCGCCTGCGACCACGAGGTAGCCCAGACCGAAGGCGTGCGAACGGGAGTCGGCGCGGCTTCGGCTGCGCAACGCCTGCGTGAGCACCACGCCGATGATCGCCACGAACAGGCCGATCGCGGCCACCGCATGCGCATCCCGGCGGAACCCGACCGCGTCGACGGCGTGGGTGAGGAGAACGATCGTGCCGGCGACACTGAGCGCCAACCGACCGAATCGGCGCGCCGCGTGTTCGAGCCGACGAAGCAGCCGATGACGGCACCACCGCAACGAGCGGGTGTCCACACCCGGATCGAGCAACACCTGCGCCAACACCCCCGCAGCCGCTGCCACCCCACCGATCGCGGGGACCGACACGTCGACGAACGCGGTCGGGTCGGTGAGATCGACAGGTCCACACCGGCCGCTCGGTGCCCAGGTGGGAACGGCGGCCACCACGATGGCCGCGAACCCGGCCAGGTCGAGCAGGGTGTCCTCCACCGCCGAGTCGCCCCGGTAGGCGATGAGGATGGTTCCCGCGGCGTAGAGCGCACCCACGAAGACGGTGCGGGCCGGGGTGTACCAGTACGCGCTGATCGAGGATTGCGCGCAATCGCTGGTGGCGATCACCTGTCCGATGGCCAAACCGATCGTGATCACAGCGAACACCAACCCGATCCGCAGCGAACGATAGGTCGACACCTCCGAGCTGACCGCCGTCGTGATCCTCACCGCGTAACGGTAGCGAACATCACGACCCGCCCGGATCGGGAACTTTCTGCACTCCCCGCCCGACTACCCCTTCGACTTGAGTCATGGCACGACCGAAAGGGGATCGACGATGGGTGGCGGCCCACTGCTGCAGTGGTCGTCGACCGCGATCTTCGCTGTCGTCGTGGTGCTGTGCGCTCGAGACCTGCTGACCCGTGGTGACCTCGCCGCCCGTCTCGCCGCCGGGCTACATGTGCTGATGGCGGCCGCGATGATTACCATGACCTGGTCGTGGGGGTCGCACATCCCCGTGCTCGTCTACGTGCTGGTGTTCACCGCCGCCGCGCTGTACTTCGCCTTCCTGGCTCTGTATCGAGACCGCCACCCCCATGCCAGCCCGTACCACTTCCTGATGATGGCGTCGATGGCCGTGATGGCGGTGGTGATGTACGCACCGGGCAACGGCGCGTTGAGCACCGCGCAGGCGTCAGGCACCGGCGGGATGTCGCACTCGATGGCGGGTATGTCGATGGGGTCGGGCGTCGGCGGTGACACCCCGTTCTGGGCGGTGGCGACCAGTGTCGTCGGGGCCACCGCGTACGCCGTCGCCTTCCTTGTCGGCTTCTACCTTTTGGTCCGGTCGTCGGGCCGCACGCCCGACGGCGGCTCCACCCGTCCTTACGCCCAGGTGTTGATGGCGGCCGGTATGGCCGTCGGCTTCGCCACGATGATCTGACCACGTGAAATACATGCTGGTCGCAACAGATGGAGATGTTCCACGATGAAGAGATGGTTCACCCGGTTGATCGCTGTCACCGCCGTCCCGGTGGCCGCCTTGACGTTCTCAGCCGGAGCGGCAGCGGCGCACGTGCACGTCGACGGCACAGATGCCACCCAGGGCGGATACGGCGTGCTGACCTTCCGCGTGCCCACCGAGTCCGACACCGCGTCGACCACCGGACTGACCATCACCCTGCCCGACGACACCCCGATCATCTCGGTGTCGGTGCAGCCCAAGGCAGGCTGGACCTCGGAGCTGGTGAAGAAGAACCTGCCCACCCCGCAGAAGGACGACGACGGCGGCGAGATCTCGCAGTACGTGTCCCAGATCGTCTGGAAGGCCACCGGTCCGGGTGCCCCCATCCCCCCGGGTGGTTTCGACACGTTCGCCGTCTCCGCAGGCCCGCTGCCCAAGGCCGACTCGATCGCGCTGCCGGCGTTGCAGACCTACAGCGACGGCAAGACCGTGAACTGGAACCAGAAGACCGCGCAGGGGCAGCCCGAGCCGGACAACCCTGCGCCGGTGCTGAGCATCGACGAGGCCTCCGACGACCACGGTGCCGGCCACGACCACAGCTCGATGGGCGCGGCATCGACCTCGGAGAAGTCTGACTCGGCGTCGTCGAACAACTCCTCCGACAGCGACAACGGACCCAGCTGGCCCGGCGTCGTCGGACTGGTGGTCGCAGTGATCGCGCTGCTGCTCGGAGTGGCCAACCTGGCCGTCGCGCGCCGCAAGAATTGAGGCGACTGGCACCACTGCTGGCGACGCTGGGCCTGATGGTCGCCGGCGCCGCAGTGTCGCCGGCGCCGGCGTCGGCGCATGCCACGCTGTCGTCGTCGAACCCCGCAGACGGGTCGCGCGTGGAGACCGCACCCACCGAGGTGCGGCTGGTGTTCGACGAGGCTGTGCGCGTGGGAGGTGGTGCCACCGCGGTCATCTCGTCGACCGGCGGTCGTGCGGACGCCGGGCCGGCGCGACAGATTGACGGCACCACCCTGGTCATCCCGCTGCGCGCGGGACTGCCGCGTGCGGCATACACCGCCACCTGGCGGGTGGTCTCGGCCGACTCCCACGTGGTCACCGGGTCCATCTCGTTCGGCGTCGGGCAGGACGCGGTGGGCGCCCCGGGCGGTGCACCGGCGGACAAGGCGTCCTCGCTCACCCTCGCCGACGATGTGGCGCAGGGGGTGTTGTACGCCGGAGTGGTCGGCGGCGTGGGGGTCCCGTTGGTCGCAGTCGCGTTGTGGGGCTGGGCGTTGCGTCGGCGTGTGGTCCGAGCGACCGTGATCGTCGGCGGCCTGGCGATGCTGGCCGCCACCGTCGTCCAGTTCCTGATGGCCGGACCGCGCACCCTCAACGTCGGTTGGGACCAGGTGCTTACCCGCGACTCGCTGCGGGCCGGGTGGGAGGGTGACGGCGGCCAACTCGCCTGGAGATTGGTGTTCATGGTGGCGGCCACAGTCGGCGCCACGCTGATCCTGCGGGTGGGCGGGCAACCACGGTGGCCGACGGTGCTCACCGGGGCGGCGGGGCTGGCGGCTGCGGGGGTGATCGCACACGATGGCCACGCTGGCGTGGGCTCGGACGCGTGGCTCGCCACCACCGTTGCTGCGGTGCATATCTCGGCGATGACGTTGTGGCTCGGGGGTCTGGCGTTGCTCATCGCCGTGGTCCTGCGCACCGAACACACCGACGGCCTGCGACGCTGGTCGTTGCTCGGATTCGGGTGTGTGGCCGTGTTGATCCTCACCGGCGAGTACCAGTCGTTTCGACAGATCACTCCCGTCGAAGGGCTCTGGGACACCCGCTACGGAGTGACCCTGCTGATCAAACTGCTGCTGGTGGCCACGATGCTGGCGCTCGCGGTGGCCGGTCGTCGGGGCTGGCGGCGCCGTGCCGCGCCGACGTTGGATTCGGGGCGGTTGCGACGCACCGTCCCGATCGAGGCGGCGCTGGGGGTGGCGGTGTTGGTCGCCACCAGCTTCCTGGTGGCCGAACCGCCGGCCCGCACCACGTTCGGGCCCCCGTTCACAACCGTTGCCGCCCTCGATGGTTCACGCTCTGTGCGCATCCAGACCGACACCACGCGGCGAGGTCCGGCGCAGGTGACCATCACCGCGCGAAACCGGGACGGCGAATCGCTGGCGGTGTCGTCCATCGCTGCCCGGCTGTCCTCGACGGACTCCGACATCGCGTCACTGCCGTTGCGGCTGCGCGAGGACCCGACGACCGGATCGTGGCGCAGCACCTACGCGGTGATCCCCGAACCCGGTCGCTGGACGGTCACGGTCACGGTGAACTTCACCGAGGCCGACGCCGTGGTCACCTCGGCCGCGTTCCGGGTGTGGTGATCAGTCCGCGCAATCCTGGGGTGCCAGTGTCACTCTCGGGCGGCCGGTCAGCGGGTTCTCATCGACGAGTCCGCGCACCCCGAACACCGACTGCAACACGTGGGCGGTAAGGACCTCGCGCGGTGTGCCGTGGGTGACGATGCCCCCGTCGGCCACCACCACCAGCTGATCGCAGTAGGCGGCCGCGAGATCGAGGTCGTGCAGGGCAGCCAACACGCCCAGACCCAACTCACGCACCAGCCGCAGGATCCGCAGGGCCGCACCCACGTCGAGGTGGTTGGTGGGTTCGTCGAGAACGATGAACGGTGCTCTCTGCGCTATGGCGCGCGCGATCAGCACCCGTTGCCGTTCACCCCCAGACAGATTGCCCAACAGTCGATCGCGAGCCCACGACATGTCGACCCGGGCCAGCGCGTCGTCCACGGCCTGCTCATCCGGTGCGCTGGCGCGCTGTAGGAACGTGCGACCCGCCAGCGCGCCGGTCAGCACAGTCTCGGCCACCGTGAGATCGTCTGCAGCATCTTGCATCTGGGTGACGATGGAGCGGACGGTGGCCGCGCGCCGCAGTGGCATCGACAGCAGATTGTCGTCGTCGACGGTGATCGCGCCAGATGCCGGCTTCAGCGACCGGAACACCGTTCGTAGCAGCGTTGACTTTCCGCTGCCGTTCGGGCCGATGATCCCCACCATCGCGCCGTGCGCCACCGCAAGCGAGACCTGCGTCAGCACCCGCTGCCCGGCCAGGTCGACGGTGACCTCGGTCAGACGGAGTCCATCCGATTCGTTCACGTCGTGGTGTCCCGCCGACGCATGAGGAACAGGAAGAACGGCGCCCCGATGGCCGCGGTGAGAATCCCGATGGGTAACTCGTTGGGGGAGTCCAGGGTTCGCGAGGCCACATCGACCAAGACGAGAAACACTGCGCCGATCACCATCGACACCCCGACCACCCGGCGATGATCGCCACCGACGAGAAGTCGGGTGACATGCGGGATGATCAGGCCGACAAAGCCCACTCCGCCCGCCACCGAGACCACCGTCGCGGTGAGCAGTGAACCGACCACCAACAGCTCGATCCGGAACGCGAACACGTTGATACCCAGACCGAATGCTGCATCGTCACCGGCTGCCATCGCGTTGAGAGCGCGGGAACGCAACACCAGCCAGGCCGCCAACAGTCCGACAACGATCGATGCCAGCTGCAGCTGCGACCAGGTGCTGCCGGCGAGACTGCCCAACAGCCAGAACATGATTCCCTGCAACTGGCCGGGTTTGGTCGACAGCTGCACATATGACGTGATCGCGTTGGCGAGATACGCCACGGCCACGCCCGACAGGATGAGCCGCGTACTGGTGATCCGGCCGAAGCGTTGGGCCAGCGCGAACACTGCCCCGGTGGTGATCAGCGCGGTGACGAAACCGGCTGAGGTGGCGCCTAATCCGGCTGCAGCGGCTGAGCCGAACGCGAACACCAGCACTGCACCGACCGATGCCCCTGACGCCACGCCCAGCACGAACGGGTCGGCGAGAGGGTTGCGCACCAGCGCCTGGAACACCACCCCGGCCACGCTGAGGGCCGCGCCCACCAGCGCCGCCAACAACACTCGGGGAAACCTGATGTCCCAGAGAATCTGGTCGGCCAGCGCATCAGAAGCGCTGTGGCCCTGCAGATGTGCCCACGCCACCGAGGCCACCGATGACAGCGGCAGGTGCACCGATCCGATCGAGGAGGCCAGCGCCATCACCATGATCAGCAGTGGCAACCCCACCGCAAGCGGCCCGCGGACGCCACGGCGTGCGCGGGCCACCGGTGTGGCAGACGTGGTGCTCAGAGGCCTGCGTCCGGGTGCACGGCCTGAGCGATCTTGCGGACCGCGATGTTGTTCAACGGTCCGAAATAGACGCTGTCGGAGACGATCACATACTTCTTGTTCTTCGACGCCGACCACTGCGGATACTTGTCGAACAGGGCCTGGGCCAGCGACGGCCCGTCCTCGTCGGGGGTGAACAGTCCGATGGCCAAGACGTCGACATTCGCCGCAGCCAGCTTCTCGGCGTTGAGGGTGCTGGTCAGATCATCTCCGGCGTTGGGGAAGGAGTTTCGCGCCCCGGCCGCATTGAGGATGTCGTCGTAGACACCGCCGCTGAACACGGCGGGAAGTCCACTGGAGTTCATCATCGACATGCCCGGATAGGCGATCAACACCGACTTCTTCGGCAGGCCGGCCACTTTCGCCTCGACGGCCGCGATGTCGGCCGACTTGGCGCGGATCACCTCGGCGGCTTTGGCCTGCACATCGAAGATGCGTCCGAGATCGATCATGAACCGATACGAGGAGTCGATGGACCGCTGGGCGTAGGTCTTCTTCTCGGCTGGGCTGGCGTCGCTCTTGCCGAACGCACAGTTGTCAGGGTTGACGTAGGAGGGAATGCCCGCGGTGGTCAACTGATCCCGCGTGGCGAACCCACTCTTGGCTTCGAAGCCGCCCGACCAGGTCGACACCACCAGATCGGGTTTGGCCGCCAACAATTGCTCGGCAGGCACGTCGAAGTTCTTGTTGCTGGTGAGCCCACCGGTGGGCAGGGCCTTGATCTTGGCCACCATGCCCGGGTCGTCGGAGACGCCGTAGCTCTGCGCGTTGCCATAGATCGACTTCTCCAGGCCGAGTTCGATGAACGTCTCCACTTCGCCCACCGACGTGCCGTTGAGGATGACCACCCGCGACGGAGCCTTGGAGAAGGTGAGTTTCTGTCCGCAGTTGTCGATCGTCAGCGGATATGACGTCTTCTCGGGAGTCGGTACCGCGAACGCGGTCGAACTCGGCGCACCCGACGAGGACGTGGTCGAAGCGTTGTCATCAGAACAGCCGGCCGTCAGCAGGGCGAGTACCGCGAGGGCGACCACGCAGTGCCGTCCCATGACGTGGGCCATCAGACGGCCGTCTCGGTCGGGGTGTCGGAGGACTGGTGTCGCAACCGCGACACCAACCCCACCGCGAGGTCGATTGCCACGAACGCCGCGAGCGACCAGCCGAACAGCGGTACGTACCAACCGATCCCGATGATCGCGACGACAACCAGCACTGCCTCGACGGGTTTGAGTTCGAACAGTGCGCCCCGGCGCGGGGCTCGGGGCAGGCGTCGGCTGCGGGTCGGTCGGCGCCGCCACCACATCCGGTAGCCGAGCACGATCGAGGTGATCAATCCGATCATCAACAGCGCCAACACGATCTGGTTGGCCAGGCCGAAGAGGATGCCCATGTGGGTGTCGATGGTCCAGTTGGTCATCTTCGCCATCAGCGGCCACGACGAGAAGTTCACCCGGTCGGTCACATTGCCGTTCGTCGGGTCGACGGTGATGGAGTCGTAGCGCGTGGGCATGCGTCGCTTGTTCTCGTCCACCTGCCAGCCCTGTCCGGCGCTCGACGGTGGCGACAGATACATCGGACTTTTCAGTCCGGCCTCCCGCGCGCTCTGCAGCACCCGGTCCACGCCGGCCAACGACTCGGCCTGACTCAGCGACTTTGCCTCGGAATGGTCTGCGCCGTGGTGATGTTCGTCGGCTGCACCACCGCCCGCGGTGAGGCTGGTATCGACCGACGGCGTGGTCCAACTCAACGACGTCCGCAACTGCGCGATGGACTCACCGGCATACCGCGACCAGGTCAGGCCAGTGACCGAGAGGCCGAGCAGGCCCACGATGATCCAGACGCCGATGGCGCCATGCCAGCTCATCATCCGTCGCCGACCACTGGTGTTGTTGTCGGGCAATGCGATTCGACGTGCCTCACGCCGGCGGACCCGGTAGCCCACCCACAGGGCCAGCCCACCCAGCGAGACGATCCACATCCAGCTGGCGGCCAGCTCGCTGTAGTTGCGGCCGAACGCCCCCAGGTGCAGGTTGCGGTGGAACTCGTCGAACCAGGCCCGGATGGGCAGCCATTGGCCGTAGGTGGTCAACGCGCCGCGCACCGTGCCCGAGTAGGGATCGACGAAGACAGTGCGGCTGTAGTCGGTGGGCACGTCGGGCGCGGCCATCACCACCTGCGTGGTCTCGTCGGCGGCCGACGGCGGGCGGATGGCGGTCACGCGCCCCTCGGGGTGGGCGGCGATCGCAGCGTTGATCTGCTGACTCATCGGCAGGCGGTCGCCCGTCACCTGGGCCACCTTCAACTCGTCGCGGTAGACGATCGGATCGAGCTGCGGGGTCAGCGTGTACAGCAGCCCCGTGACCGCCGCGATGAGCAGAAACGGCCCGGCGAACATGCCGGCGTAGAAGTGCAGCCGCATGAGGAACGGTCGCCAGCGACGCCACGCGCCGGTCTCGTCGGTGGTCGGTGCGGTGGGGGTCGCCTCCAGCGGGGTGCCGGAATCGGCAACATCGGCCGGCGTGCCGGGATCGGCGGTCTGGCTCATCGGTGACTGCTCCTATGCGTCAGGTGTGATCGCAGCAGTAGTCGGTTGGGTCAGCGGTTCGGTTCCCGTCCAGGTGCGCTGGTGACCGTGCTGGATCGCGTCGCAGTGGTGGGAGATGATGGCTACGTGAACTGTGACGTCGCTCGCGAGGCGCTCTCGGCTCGCCTCGACGGTGAGCGCGAATCGGTGCCCGCTGCTCGCGTCGACCAGCACGTCAACAGCTGCCGACAGTGTCAGGCTTGGTTGGCGTTGGTCGACGCGCAGGCGCATCAGATGGGTGAGCTGCGAGCGCCTCGAGACCGGTCGAAGGCGATCCTGGACTCGGTGCCCAGTGCGGCAGGCCCTGCCGCGTGGGTTCGTGCGCACGGAATGACCGTCGCCCTGGTCGCGCTCGGCGTGGTCCAGGTCGTGCTGGCGCTGGCTCAGCTGGCCGGGGTCCATTTCGGTATGACCGATGGCGGGCACTCGCCGACGTCGGGCGATCACCTGATGAACGAGTCGACGGCGTGGTCGATCGCGTTGGGTGCCACCACGATCGCTGCTGCATACCGGCGCGCGCTGCTGCCGGGTCTGGCGGTGGTGCTCGGGGTGTTCGTCGTGCTGCTGTTCGGGTTCGTGGTGCACGACGCCCTCACCTCCGACGTCACCTGGACCCGCGGGGTGTCCCATCTGCCCGTCCTGGCGGCGTTTGTCTGCGTGGTGGCCGCCGTGCGTACCCGGCGTCGTCGACCGGATCCGGCGACCAACGTCACCTCGGTCGATGCGACGCCGAGTCGTACCCTCGGACTATGACCACCACCTCCACCGACCCCACCCCGGCGGCCCCGTCACCCGAGGTCGCAGGCCCAGTGGTGCGGCGCGGCCCGCAGTCGGTGCTGTGGGGTGTCGTGGCCGCCGGGGTGGTCGTCCTGTTCGTCTACGCCCAGGTCAGCGGCGCCACCCGCTTCACCGAGACCGGCGACCAATACCCCGGGCTGTTCACCGCCGCCGCCACTCCCATCCTCTTCTTTCTCGGACTGCTGGCCGCGGCCATCACCTTCGGTGGGCTGGTGTTCGTGATGATCGCCTCGCGCCCCGACACCGACGGCGCCATCGGACACGAGACGTATCGGGCGCATCGCCTGCTGGAACGCACCACGCTGGGGTGGTTGGCCGTCTCGGTGGTGATGGTGGTGCTCACCGCCGCCGACCGGTCGGGCATCGAGGTGGGCCGCGTGCTGCGCAACCAGGGACTCACCGACCTGATCGACGCTTCCGAGCAGGCCAAGGCGTGGATCGTCAGCGCCGCCTGCGCACTGGTGGTGGCGGTGATCGTACGGGTGTCGTTGCGCTGGACCACCCACGTGTTGTTGATCGTCCCGGCCGGTATCGGGACGGTCGCCCTCGGTGTGGCCGGCAGCGCCGGGCAGGGACCGGGCCACGACTACACCACCGGCACCGCGTTGGTGGTGTTCGCCGCCGCCGGTGTCCTGGTCGGGATGTCGACGTGTGCCGCCATCACGGTGCCCACCGACACCCCGGAGTCCGACGTCGCTCAGGTAGCCCGGCGACTCGCCCCGCTGGGGACCCTGCTCGCCGCCACGGTCGTCGTCTACCTGTCGGTGCAGACCGCCATCCTGGTGCCCGCCGGGCAACTCGTCGACAGCGCCTTCGGCAGGTTCGCGTTGATCGCCATCGTCGCCGCGGTGGCCGCACTCGCCGTCAACGGGCTGGCGTGGCGGGCCGCACATGCCGGCACCCTCGACCGTCTCGGTGTAATCCGATCGTCGACGGTGAGCGCCGTGGCGGCCATCGGGCTGATCGCGATGCTGGCGGTGATGGAGACCCGCACCGCGCCGGGTCTGTTGTTCCACGACTTCACCGCCTTCGACGTGTTCCTCGGTTACAACCTGCCTGAACCGCCCAGTGCCACGACCATCCTCACGGTGTGGCGGTTTGACGTGGTGCTCGGCGTCGGGGCGATCGCCGCCGCGGTGGCCTACATCTGGGCGGTGCGCCGCATCCGCAGTCGCGGCATCGAGTGGTCGCGATGGCGGATGCTGTCCTGGGTCCTGGGCTGCCTGTCGCTGATGTTCGTCACCAGTTCCGGTGTGCGGGCCTATGGCTCGGCCATGTTCAGCATGCACATGGTCGAGCACATGGCACTGAACATGTTCGTCCCCGTGCTGCTGGTGCTGGGCGCCCCGATGACGCTGGCCCTGCGCGTGCTGCCGACAGCCGAGCGAGGAGCGCTGCCCGGGCCGCGGGAATGGATTGTGTGGCTTGTCCATTCACGGGTGACCACGTTCCTCAGCCACCCGGTGACGGCACTGATCATGTTCGTGGCGTCGCTCTACATCGTCTACTTCACCCCGCTGTTCGGCATCCTGGCGCGCTACCACTGGGGCCACGAGCTGATGAGCGTGCATTTCCTCATCACCGGATACCTCTTCTACTGGGCCATCATCGGCATCGATCCCGGCCCGCGGCGGCTACCGTTTCTCGCCCGGTTGGGATTGCTGTTCGCGGTCATGCCGTTTCACGCGTTCTTCGGTATTGCGACCATGACGATGAACACCGTCATCGGTCAGCAGTTCTACCGGTTCGTCAACCTCTCGTGGCTGGACAGCCTGTCGCACGATCAGTTCGTGGGCGGTGCCATCGCCTGGGGTGCCAGCGAGGTGCCGGTGGTGATCGTGGTCATCGCCCTGGTCAGTCAGTGGGCGGCCTCAGACCGCCGCGCCGGGGCGCGTGCCGACCGGCAGGCAGATGCCTACCCCGACGACGAGTTGGCCGCCTACAACGCGATGCTGGCCGAGCTCGGTCGCGGCCGACGCTGATCCGTCACGACAGTTCTTCGGGGCCGGCCAGTTGCTCGGCCAGCCGCCCGAGTTGACGGAAGTCTGCGCTGCTCATCCGGTCGACCACCAGTGCACGCACCAGCTCCACATGCCGGGGTGCGCTGTCGACGATCTTGGCGTAGCCGGCGTCGGTGAGGTGGGCGGCAGTGCGTCGCCCCGGCCCGGGAAGTCTTGTGCGGGTAAGGAATCCGCGCTTCTCCAGTCGTGCGATCACGTGCGACAGGCGCGACAGCGAGGAATGTGTTGCGGCGGCGATGACGCTGAGCTGTTCGCTGCGATCGGGGCGCTCGGACAACACGGCCAGCAACGAGTACTCGAAGAAGGTCAACTCCACCGCTGCGGTCATCTCCGCGTCCAGGGTGCCGGGCAACTGAATGAGCACCTTGGCGAACGCGATCCAAGCGGTCTGCTCGGCTTCGGACAACCACGGCGTCTCGTCGGTCATGGCGACGACGCTACCAGTAGTTGACACATCAACAACCAAGGTCTAGCTTTTGTTGAAGCATCAACTACACCCGTTGTCGGGACTTGAGAGGAATCGACCATGAACATTGCACTGTGGATCATCGCCGGACTGCTGGCCGTCGGCTTCGCCGGCGCTGGCGTGATGAAGCTGACCAAGTCACCGGCTGAGCTGGCCGAGTCCGGGATGGGGTGGGCGGCCGACGTCTCCCCTGCTGCGGTCAAGGCGATCGGAGCCGCTGAGTTGCTCGGCGCGATCGGACTGGTCCTGCCTGCGGCGGTGAACGTGCTGCCGGTGCTCGTCCCGATCGCGGCCACCGGCTTGGTGATCGTGATGGGCGGCGCCGTGGTGACGCACGTACGCCGCAAGGAGATCCCCGGCGCTGTGCCGGCTCTGGTGCTGTTGGGGTTGTCGGCGTTCGTGGCGGTGGCTCGCTTCGGTCCGTACGCCTTCTGAGCCCGCGGGGTGGCGGCCGCAGCTCGAGCGGGCGTTACCGCGCCGTTATCTGCCGTGACCGTTCCGTGACCTTGCTGACGCGCGTCTGCGGTTCGGTGTCAGGAGTGTGGAGGCGTAAGCCGCACCAAGAAGGGAAGAGTTTCATGTCCTCCAACACTTTTCGTCGTATCGGTGGCATCGCCGCGCTGACCCTGGCCGCTGGTGGCGGTGCTGCCCTGGCCGCCGCGCCCGCTTCCGCGGCACCCACCGCGCCCAACCCGGCCGTCTGCCCGGCCCTGGCCACCCAGAAGGTCGACCTGGTGAACTGCTCGGCTGACTCGTCGCCGACCGGTACCTCTGCGGGCATCGGGACCAACGGGGGATCGGGCAAGGCGAGCGCCGGTACCAACGGTCTGGCGTTGGGCATCGGACTCAACGGGGGTAAGGCCACCTCGACGGCCAAGGGCTACTCGGCTCCGGCTGCTATTGCGGTGGGCCCGGGTGCCACGGTGACTCTGCAGGGCATCAAGCCGGGTCTGGCCATCGGTATCGCCGGTGCTGGGGCCACGGTCACCATCGACGGGAAGAACGCTGCCACCTGCTCGGGTGGTCCGTCGTTCGCCGGTGACTTCCAGACGTTCACCGGCTGCATCAACCTGGGCAACGGGACCATCCTGCTCGGTCGCCGCTGACCTGTCTCGCGCCTGACCCCCACGGCGGTTCCTCCTTTCGGAGGGACCGCCGTGATGCGTCTTGGCACCGAATCAGCGTCTGAAAAAGTGTGTTGAGTCGACGACGAATCCGGGATCTGTGCGGACGTCATGTGTCTTGATCGCGCCGGCCCCAACGATCTCACGAAGTATCAGCCGCATCGCCCCTTCCGCTGGCGATGTTCCTGGTGGTGCGTGCTCTTCGAGTATTCGGTGGGGTTGGTGGAGGTGGTTGGTGCGGAGTGGGTTGGTGGTGCCGTTGGCGGTCCAGCCGTAGCGGCCGCGGTCGGGTCCGCTGGTGATTTTGACGGTCTGCCAGCCGCCGGGGTTGTTGTGGACGGCGCGGTTGTGGGGTCCGCAGGCCGGCGCGAGGTGGGTGGAGTTGGTGAGTCCGCCTGCGGCCCAGTCGGTTTCGGCGTGGTGGGCTTCGGTGTGGGTGAAGGGTGCGGGGCAGGCCGGCGTCGAGCAGCCGCCGTACATTGTGAACAGCAGGA
>NZ_JAHCSG010000005.1 GCF_018474015.1 Williamsia sp. CHRR-6
TGGCGGTGGTGCGCCCACGGGTGCGCCGGCCGGCGGTCCCGCGGGTGGTTTCCGCGGCCGTCCGGGTGGCGGTGGTGGCGGCGCACGTGGCCGCGGTGGCGCGGCCGGCGCGTTCGGCCGCCCCGGTGGCGCCCCCCGCAAAGGTCGTAAATCCAAGCGGCAGAAGCGGCAGGAGTACGACTCGATGCAGGCCCCAGCCGTCGGTGGCGTGCGGTTGCCTCGTGGCAACGGCGAGACCATCCGGTTGGCCCGCGGCGCATCGCTGTCGGACTTCGCCGACAAGATCGATGCCAACCCGGCCTCGCTGGTGCAGGCGCTGTTCAACCTCGGTGAGATGGTCACCGCGACCGAATCGGTCAACGACGAGACGTTGGAGCTGCTCGGCGGCGAGATGAACTACGTCGTGCAGGTCGTCAGCCCTGAGGACGAGGACCGCGAGCTGCTCGACAGCTTCGACCTCTCCTACGGCGAGGACGAAGGCGGCGAGGACGATCTCGAACAGCGTCCGCCTGTGGTCACCGTCATGGGCCACGTCGATCACGGCAAGACCCGCCTGCTCGACACGATCCGCAAAGCCAACGTCCGCGAGGGTGAGGCCGGTGGCATCACCCAGCACATCGGCGCCTACCAGGTCCTCACCGACCTCAACGGCGAAGAACGGCTCATCACCTTCATCGACACCCCCGGTCACGAGGCGTTCACCGCCATGCGTGCCCGAGGCGCGAAGTCGACCGACATCGCGATCCTCGTGGTGGCGGCCGACGACGGAGTCATGCCGCAGACAGTGGAGGCGCTCAACCACGCCCAGGCCGCCGATGTGCCGATCGTGGTGGCGGTCAACAAGATCGACAAGGAAGGTGCGGATCCGACCAAGATCCGCGGCCAGCTCACCGAGTACGGTCTGATCCCCGAGGAGTATGGCGGCGACACGATGTTCGTCGACATCTCCGCGCGGGAGAACCTCAACATCGATGCGCTGCTCGAAGCGGTGCTGCTGACCGCCGACGCATCCCTGGACCTGCGGGCCAACCCGGACATGGACGCACAGGGTGTCGCCATCGAGGCGCACCTCGACCGCGGTCGTGGCCCGGTGGCCACCGTGCTGGTGCAGCGCGGAACGCTGAAGGTCGGCGACTCCATCGTCGCCGGTGACGCCTACGGACGTGTCCGTCGCATGGTCGACGAGCACGGCGAGGACGTCGCCGAGGCGACTCCGTCGCGACCGGTCCAGGTGATCGGGTTCACCTCGGTGCCCGGCGCCGGCGACAACCTCCTCGTCGTCGACGAGGACCGCATCGCCCGGCAGATCGCCGACCGTCGCAACGCGCGCAAACGCAACGCGATGGCGGCACGGACCCGCAAGCGCATCAGCCTCGACGACCTCGATGCCGCGCTGAAGGAGACCAGCCAGCTCAACCTGATCCTCAAGGGCGACAACTCCGGAACCGTGGAGGCCCTGGAGGAGGCGTTGCTGGGCATCGACATCGGTGACGAAGTGCAGCTGCGCGTCATCGACCGTGGGGTCGGTGGCGTGACCGAGACCAACGTCAACCTGGCCTCGGCCTCGGACGCCATCATCATCGGGTTCAACGTGCGCGCGGAGGGCAAAGCGACCGAGCTGGCCAACCGCGAAGGCGTCGACATCCGGTACTACACGGTGATCTACCAGGCGATCGACGAAATCGAGAGCGCGCTCAAGGGCATGCTCAAGCCGATCTACGAAGAGGTGGAGCTCGGCCGCGCCGAGATCCGCGCGATCTTCCGGTCGTCGAAGGTCGGTAACATCGCGGGCTGCCTGGTCACCTCCGGCACCATCCGACGCAACACCAAGGCTCGCCTGCTGCGCGACAACTTGGTGGTGGCCGAGAACATCTCGGTCTCCACGCTGCGGCGCGAGAAGGACGACGTGACCGAGGTCCGCGACGGATACGAATGCGGACTCACGTTGACCTACAGCGACATCAAGGTCGACGACATCATCGAGACCTATGAGTTGCAGGAGAAGGCCCGTACGTAGTGATGAGTGTCGTCGACGGACATCAAGGTCGACGACATCATCGAGACCTATGAGTTGCAGGAGAAGGCCCGTACGTAGCGTTTGCGCAACGTACACACGGTGATTCGCGGCGCGTGGTCAGGGTGGTACGCCATCCTGGCCGCGCGCCGCGGCATCGACGTCGTCAGAATCAGGAGTGGACAGACATGGCCGACCCGGCCCGCGCCCAACGGCTCGCCAAGCGGATCTCCACCATCGTCGCCTCGGCGATCGGTACCGAAATCAAAGACCCGCGCCTCAACTTCGTCACGATCACCGACACGACGGTCACCGCAGACCTGCACGACGCGACCGTCTACTACACGGTGATGGGCGAGTCTGTCTCCAGCGAGCCCGACTACGAGCGGGCCGCCGAAGGACTCGCACGAGCCACCGGGGTCCTGCGTTCGCTGGTGGGTTCGGGGACCGGGGTGCGGTTCACCCCCACCCTCACCTTCAAACCCGACACCGTGCCCGACGCCGCCCGCGAGATGGAGGAGCTCGTCGCCCGGGCCCGGGCCCAAGATGAGCTGCTGGCACGTCAGCGCGAGGGCGCAACCCCAGCCGGTGAGGCCGATCCCTACCGCTCTTCGAGTTCGGAGCCTGATGACGAGTCGGCGTCGTGACGCCGTCGCGGCGCCGGTGACGATCACGCGACAACACGATGCTGAGGCCACCGGTACGAGGGCAACTGATTAGGATCGTCAGACCGGTTCGGCTCGACCGGCAGCGTGGGAGAAGATCGAGGTGACCGGCGATCGGAGGCAGGGTGACTCAGGGAGGAACCGGGTTGTCGTCACGTGATGCCGCCGAGGCTGCCTCCCAGCACGCGCCCGCAGATCACGCCGAGAAGCCACCCCGATCCTCCGTGGCGCGCGTGGCCGAGGCGCTGGCCGGCGCCGACGCTGTCACCGTCCTGTGTCACATCCGCCCCGACGCCGACACCATCGGCAGTGGCCTCGGGCTGGCCATCGCCCTGGACCGGCTGGGCGTGGATGTGGAAGTCGGATTCCCCGGCCCGTGGGCGCTGCCTGAGGCACTGGCTGCGCTGCCCGGTGCCACGATGATCCTCGATCCGGCCGACCTCCTCGGACATCCAGTGGCCATCGCGCTGGACTGCGCCAGCGTCGAACGCCTCGATCATCTGGCGCCGCTGTTGACCGAGGCGCCCACATCGATCGTCATCGACCACCACGCGTCCAACGGCGGCTACGGCCACATCGACCTCATCGATCCCGAGGCTGACTGCACCGCCGAGCTGGTCCTCGCCGTGCTCGATGCGCTGAACGTCGAGATCGACCGCGACATCGCAACCTGCCTGTTCGCGGGACTGGTCACCGACACCGGCTCGTTCCGTTGGGCCCGCGCGGGATCGCACGCCGTGGCCGCACGGCTGCTCGCCACCGGCGTCGACGGACCGGGCTGGACCCGACGCCTGCTCGACACCCACAACTTCGGGTGGCTGGCCATGGTGTCGTCTGCACTGGACTCGGCGGTCTTGCGGCCCGACGCCTTCGGCGGTGCCGGGTTGGTCTACGCCCATGTCGACCACCACTCCAGCCAAGCCATCGACTGGGCCGAGGCCGAGAGTGTGATCGACCTGGTGCGCACGGTCGGCGACGCCGACGTCGCGGTGGTCTTTAAGGAGTCCGACCCGGGCACGTGGTCGGTGTCGATGCGATCGCGGTCCAAAGTCGATCTGGTGCCGTTGGCCGTGTCACACGGTGGCGGTGGCCATCCCCACGCCGCCGGCTTCAGCGTGCACGGTACCGCTGACGAAGTCGTCGCGGTGTTGCTCGCCTCGGTATGAGCGGCGCTTCACCTCCCTCCACCACGCGCGTCCTCCGGCTGGCGGCATCGGCCCTGGTCGTGCTCATCGCCGAACCGCTCTATCTGCTCGAAGACCTCGCGGTCGTCGGTCGCTTGGGTGCGACACCGTTGGCCGCCTTGGGTCTGGGCACGCTGATGCTCGCCGTGGTCAGCACCCAGCTGACCTTCCTGTCCTACGGCACCACCGCGCGCGCGGCCCGCTGGTTCGGCCAGGGTGATCGGCGCGCTGCCGTCGCCGAAGGGGTGGCCGCGAGTTGGCTTGCGCTGGTGGTCGGTTCGATCATCGTCGTCATCATCTGGCTGGTGGCCCCGACCGTCACCACGGCGCTGGCCTCGGATCCCGCGGTCGCCGACGACGCGACCGGATGGTTACGCATCGCGGTCGTCGGGGTGCCGCTGATCCTGCTGTCCATGGCCGGCAACGGGTGGATGCGGGGGGTGCAGGACACGCGTCGACCCATCGCCTACGTCGTCGCGGGCCTTGGGACGGGGGCGGTGCTGTGTCCGGCCCTGGTCTTCGGGTGGGGGCCCGCGCCGCAGCTGGGTCTGCACGGCAGCGCGGTGGCCAACCTCGTGGGCCAGTCGATCACCGGGGCCCTGTTCGCCTGGCGGCTGAACGTCGAGGTTCGCGCATCCGGTGGCGGGTCGACACGCCACCGACCCGACCTAGGTGTCATCCGTGCACAACTCGTCCTGGCTCGTGACCTGATCGCTCGCAGCCTGGCGTTCCAGGTGTGTTTCGTCTCGGCCGCGGCGGTGGCAGCGCGGTTCGGGGTGGCCGCATTGGCCGCCCACCAGGTGGTGTTGCAGCTGTGGAACTTCCTGGCGCTCACCCTCGACGCACTGGCCATCGCCGCGCAGTCCCTGGTGGGTGCCGCACTTGGTGCTTCGGCACCCGGCGTGGCCCGGTTCGTGGCGCGGCGGGTCACCGCACTGTCGGTGGGGCTCGCCGTGGTGTTGATGGCAGTGTTGACGGTGGGGCGTGAGCCGTTGCAGCGGATCTTCACCAGCGATCGAGGCGTCCTCGACGTCATCGACACACCCTGGACATTCCTTGTGCTGATGGTGCCGATCGCGGGGGTGGTGTTCGCGCTCGACGGGGTGTTGCTCGGTAGTGGCGATGCGCCGTATCTGCGGACCACCACGTTGCTCAGCGCCGTCGTCGGATTCCTGCCCGCCATCTGGTTGTCGCTGGTCTTCGACTGGGGACTGGCCGGAATCTGGACGGGTCTGTGCCTGTTCATGGTGCTGCGATCGGGTGCGCTACTGGCCCGGATGGCCTCTGGGCGCTGGACCGAGACCGCGCTGGCCGCAGTACCCCGCGACCGACGCGAGCCGGCCGAGTGACTGTGGGGCTGTGGGGGGTCACGCGCCCGGCACTACTGTTGGGTTCGCACGCTGCCGTCGGATCGGCGGCGACTCGATGATGAGAGGAGACCGGTGGCCACGCTCTGGGCGATCAGCGACCTGCACGTCAGCCACCGGGGCAATGACGAGATCGTCGAGCGCATCCGACCGTCGGCACCGGACGACTGGCTGATCGTGGCCGGCGACGTCGGCGAACGGACCGACGACATCGTCGACACGCTGCGCCGATTGCGGGCCCGCTTCGACACGGTGATCTGGGCTCCTGGCAACCATGAGCTCTACACCACCTCGAAGGATCCGCTGCAGTTGCACGGTGTGGCCCGCTACGACTACCTGGTGCAGGCCTGCCGGGACGTCGGGGTGGGAACACCAGAGGACATCTACCCGCTGTTCGACCCCGGCGACGGTACCGCCTCGGTGCGCGTGGTCCCGATGTTTCTGTTGTACGACTACACCTTTCGGCCCGAAGGCACCACCAGCAAGATGGCGGCCCTGGCCGTGGCGCGCGAGAACAACGTGGTCGCCACCGATGAGTTCCTGCTCTCCCCGGAGCCCTTCGGCACCCGCGACGCCTGGTGTCGCGACCGGATCAGTCGGACCCGCGCGCGCCTGGATGCGCTGGACCCGGTGGAGAAGACCATCCTGATCAACCACTGGCCGCTGCGGCGGGAACCCACCGACACGCTCATGTACCCGGAGTTCGCCCTGTGGTGCGGCAGTGAGCTGACCGCAGACTGGCACACCCGCTACAACGCCGCCTGCTGCGTCTACGGACACCTGCACATCCCGCGCACCACCTGGTACGACGGTGTGCGATTCGAAGAGGTGTCGGTGGGCTATCCGCGCGAGTGGAAACGCCGCGGCCTGCCAGAACCGTTGCTGCGCAAGATCGCCCCGGACGGGGGAGTGCGCCCCGAGGATCTGCCCGAACACGGTGCCCGGTTCGACCTCCCGCCGGATTACCAGGAACGGGCGGCGGAGTTCAAGGAGCGGCTCGAAGCCCGGCGGGCGGCCTCGCGAGCACGCCGAGAGGAGCCCTGATGTCGAACTCGTTGATCACCGACGTGTTGGGTCCCGGTGCCGTGGCGCATGAGGCGTTCGGCGACCCCGAGGAGTTCGAGTTGTTGCCCGGCGAGGTGTCGCTGGTGGCGCGCGCGGTGGACAAACGTCGGCGGGAGGTGACCACCGCTCGCGGTCTGGCCCGTCGGGCGCTGGCCGATCTGGGGGTGGGCGAGCAGATCCCGATCCTGCGGGGTGAGAAGGGTCAGCCGCTGTGGCCGCGGGGTGTCGTGGGCAGCATGACCCACACTGATGGCTATCGGGCGGCCGTGGTCGCGTATGCGCTGCAGTGGCGCTCGGTCGGTATCGACGCCGAGGTGCACGACGCGCTGCCCGAAGGGGTGCTCGACCACATCAGCCTGCCCGCCGAACGTGACGTGCTGGCCACCCGGCCGGCGGGCATCAGCTGGGACCGGCTGCTGTTCAGTGCCAAGGAGGCCACCTACAAGGCCTGGTTCCCGATCACCGAGCGCTGGTTGGGGTTCTCCGACGCCCACATCACCTTCGAACAGCACACCGAGGACTCCGGGGTGTTCCACAGTGAGATCCTCGTCGACGGTGCCGCCGTCGACGGCGGTGCTCCCATCCGAACTCTCGATGGCCGCTGGCGGGTGGGTCGAGGTCTGGTCGTCACCGCCATCAGCACATGAGTGACGCGCCACGTTCCGAGAGTGCCCAGGTGGCAGCCGCAGGTCTGGTGATCATCGACAAACCCGCCGGGATCACCAGTCACGATGTGGTCGCTCGATGTCGAAAGATATTCGGCACCAGGCGGATCGGGCACGCCGGCACCTTGGACCCGATGGCCACCGGGGTGCTGATCCTCGGGGTGGAGCGAGCCACCAAACTACTGGGTCTGTTGTCGCTGACCACCAAGTCCTACCTGGCGACCATCCGGCTCGGCGCATCCTCGGACACCGACGACCGCGACGGCGAGATAGGCGCCCGCAGCAATGTCGCTCACCTCGACCGCACCGACGTCGAGACGGCGATCGCCGGGTTCGTCGGGGAGATCGATCAGGTCCCGGCCCGGGTCAGCGCGATCAAGGTCGACGGTCGCCGCGCGCACGCTCTGGCCCGTGCGGGCGCGGAGTTCGAGCTCGCGCCGCGCCGGGTGACCGTCACCCGCTTCGAGGTGCTCGATGCTCGGCAAGTCGAGGGCTGGCTGGATCTCGATGTGGCCGTGGACTGTTCGTCGGGCACCTACATCCGTTCGCTGGCTCGCGATCTCGGCTCGGTGCTGGCGGTGGGAGGCCACCTGACCGCGCTGCGTCGAACGGCGGTGGGGCCGTTCACCATCGAGCACGCAGCCACCCTGGAGGCGATCGCCGAGCACGGCCGGTTGAACCACCCGATCGACGAGGCCGTGTCCTTGGCGTTCCCGCGGCGGGTGATCGACGACGAGGAAGCCGAATCGATCAGTCAGGGCCGCTGGCTCGAGCCGATCGGGATGAGTGGGGTCTACGCCGCGGTCGACCGGCAGGGTCGTGCGATCGCGCTGCTCGAGGAGAAGGGTCGACGAGCGGGTTCGGTGCTGGTCATCCGACCGGCGACGCTGCGGTGAGCCGATCGGTCACCGTCGGGGTGGCTGGGAAGGCTCGGTCTGCAACCAGATCGCGCGGGTCGCGATGTCGCCCAGGTCGATTGGTTCGGCATCGTCGACGCTGACCGAGACAGTGCCGGCGAACGGACGCTGCTCGAGGACCTCGATGTGGCGGTCCAGGGCGATGTCGACCGAGTCGAAATAGCGCAGCATCGCCGGGTCGGTGTCGGCGATGCGTGCGACGCGTCCACCGGTTCCCGGCCCGAACTCGGCGAGCTGACGAACACTGGACTGCGGTACCTCACCGTCGGCGTTGGGGATGGGGTCGCCGTGCGGATCGCGGGTGGGGTGGCCGAGTTTCGCGTCGAGCCGATCCATCAGCCGATCCGACATGGCGTGTTCGAGGATCTCGGCTTCGTCGTGCACCTCGTCCCACCCGTACCCGAGCTCGCGCACCAGGAACGTCTCGATCAGCCGGTGTCGCCGGACCATGAGAACGGCGGCGGATCGTCCGGTGTCGGTGAGAGTGACCGAGCCGTACCGCTCGTGCGACACCAGGCCTTGATCAGCGAGTTTTCGCACCGCCTCGGACACCGTCGACGGTGAGACCGACAGCTTCTCGGCCAGCAGCTTGGTGGTCACCTTCGTCGAGGTCCACTCCTGGGCGGTCCAGATGATCTTCAGGTAGTCCTGTGCGACCGTCGTCAGATCGGTGACCGGGACCGGGGTGCTCGATCCACCGGCTGCTGCGGAGGGCATGAGCTGAGCTTAGCCAGCCCCACCGGTGCGACCCGTCGGCCCGGCGTGTCGCAGACGTGCACCGCGTTCGGTGCGCGGGGGTGGTTGTGCATCGGGCACCCCCGTAGGCTGACCCTGTGTTGCGATGGCGAGGTCTGGAGGACATCCCCGCGGACTGGGGTCGGTGTGTCGTCACGATCGGTGTGTTCGACGGCGTCCATCGTGGTCACGCCCAGCTGATCGCCACCGCCACGTCGGCGGCCCGGCGACTCGGTGTGCCGACCGTGCTGATGACCTTCGATCCACATCCCGCCGAGGTGGTACGTCCCGGCAGTCACCCACCGCAGCTGTCCACGTTGACCCGACGGGCGGAGTTGGCCGAGGAACTCGGGGTGGACGTCTTCTGCGTCATGCCGTTCACCCCCGGGCTGGCGGCACAGTCGGCCAAGGATTTCGCCCATCAGGTGCTGGTCGAAGGCTTGCACGCCACCGGGGTGGTGGTGGGAGCCAACTTCACCTTCGGACGCAAGGCTGCGGGCACTGTGGAGGTCCTCGCCGAACTGGGCCGGACCTTCGGGTTCGAGGTCCAGGCGGTGTCGCTGCTCGGTGAGCAGGGCGGAGACGCCAACAGCAACGGCGTCACCATCTCCTCGACCTACATCCGGTCCTGCGTCGCCGCTGGCGATGTCGAGGCCGCAGCCGAAGCGCTCGGTCGCCCGCACCGGGTCGAGGGGGTGGTGGTGCGCGGTGACGGCCGCGGGCGTGAGATGGGATTCCCCACCGCCAACGTCGCCCCGCCGATGTATTCGGCCATCCCCGCCGACGGCGTGTACGCGGCCTGGTTCACCGTGCTCGGTGCGGGACCTGTCGTCGGGCAGGTGGTCCCGGGGGAGAGCTACCGGGCCGCTGTCTCGGTGGGGTCCAATCCGACGTTTTCCGGGCGCACCCGCACAGTCGAGGCCTACGTCCTCGACACCCAGGCCGACCTGTACGGACAACACGTCGCCGTCGACTTCGTCAGTCGTCTGCGCGGTCAGGTGACCTACTCGGGTCGCGACCCGCTGATCGATCAGATGAACCTCGACGTCGAGGCCACCCGAGCTGCCCTGGCCTGAACCCGTCGCCGACGGATTTGGGCAGGTCGGGTTCGCGCGGTAGCCTCGCAGATCGGTACGAGCTGCGGTTCGCGGTGGCCGTACCAGGGGCACCGGCTCCGAACATCCCGACGCGGACGTCATCACAGGAGTTCCACCATGGCTTTGACCACGGATCAAAAGAAGACCATTCTCGCCGAGTACGGCCTGCACGAGACCGACACCGGTTCTCCCGAGGCGCAGATCGCGATGCTCACCAAGCGCATCAGTGATCTCACCGAGCACCTCAAAACCCACAAGCACGATCACCACAGCCGTCGTGGTCTGTTGTTGCTCGTCGGTCGTCGTCGCCGTCTGCTCAAGTACGTCGCCAAGGTCGACGTCGAGCGCTACCGCTCGTTGATCGAGCGTCTGGGCCTGCGTCGCTGACGTACCCCAGCACAGGTGTCCCCGATGCCGCCACCAGAACACTGGTGGCGGCATCGCTGTCATCTGGGCTCGGCGGCGGGCTGCTCGGGTGGCGGCACGCCCGTCGGTGTTCTCTCTCCGTCGTTCTCCCTCCGTCGCTCCGGTGTGCGGTTGGCACGCGCGGTGTGACGGTCGGGTCACATCTGGGTGATATCCTGGCCACGGACTCGTAACCACGAGACGGCCTTGTCGACACGCGTGCCCCGCGTTCGAACGATCGGTCTTCGGTAGTGGCTGCCGGAACTGCTGTGGTTCCGGCCGCTTCGATCGACGGCCGTCGGCGAACGGATCGTCCGCCCCCGCAGTGAGCGGGCGCCGCGCACCTGCCGGCACTTCTCTCGAGGTAACGGTCCAGGCGCCACCCACCGGGTGCTCGCCCTGATCGGTCGCCACGTGCGGCCACCGAAGCGTGCGCACCCGTGTGTGCGCCGCCTCGAACGAGAGGATTTCCCCACACATGACCGATGTGACCACCGTCGACACCGAGTTCGACGACGACATCACTGAAGCGACCGCAGTCATCGACAACGGTGAGTTCGGTACCCGCACCGTCCGTTTCGAGACCGGTCGGCTGGCCCAGCAGGCTGCAGGCGCCGTAGTCGCCTACCTCGACGACGAGAACATGCTGCTCTCGGCCACCACCGCAGGCAAACAGCCCAAGGACCAGTTCGACTTCTTCCCGCTGACCGTCGACGTCGAAGAACGCATGTACGCCGCCGGACGCATCCCCGGATCGTTCTTCCGTCGTGAGGGCCGTCCCTCCACCGACGCGATCCTGACCTGCCGCCTGATCGACCGGCCGCTGCGTCCGTCGTTCGTCGACGGCCTGCGCAACGAGATCCAGGTCGTGGTCACCGTGCTCAGCCTCGATCCCAACGACCTCTACGACGTCGTCGCGATCAACGCCGCCTCGGCATCCACCCAGCTCGCCGGACTGCCGTTCTCGGGTCCTGTCGGTGGCGTGCGAGTGGCCCTCATCCCGACCGAGACCAACCAGTCCGGCCAGTGGGTGGCCTTCCCGACCGTCGAGCAGCTCGAGGACGCAGTCTTCGACATGGTCGTGGCCGGGCGCATCGTCGACACCGGCAACGGCTCGACCGACGTCGCGATCATGATGGTCGAGGCCGAGGCCACCGAGAACGTCATCGACAAGATCGCCGCCGGCGCCCAGGCGCCCACCGAGGCGATCGTGGCCGAGGGCCTCGAGGCTGCCAAGCCCTTCATCGCCGCACTCTGTGAGGCGCAGAAGCAGCTCGCCGCATCCGCAGCCAAGGAGACCGGCGAGTTCCCGCTGTTCCCGCCGTATCAGGACGACGTCTACGCCGCGGTCGAGGCCGCGGGCAAGGACCGTCTCGGCGAGATCCTGTCCATCGCGGGCAAGACCGAGCGCAACGACAAGACCGATGAGCTCAAGGCTGATCTGCTCGTCTCCCTCGGTGAGCAGTTCGCCGGACGTGAGAAGGAGATCGGTGCCGCCTACCGGTCGCTGAACAAGAAGCTGGTCCGTCAGCGCATCCTCACCGATCACTTCCGCATCGACGGCCGGGGCATCACCGACATCCGGTCGCTGTCGGCGGAGGTCGCGATCATCCCGCGCGCCCACGGCAGCGCTCTGTTCGAGCGTGGGGAGACCCAGATCATGGGTGTCACCACCCTGGACATGGTGAAGATGGCCCAGCAGATCGATTCGCTGGGGCCCGAGACGTCCAAGCGTTACATGCACCATTACAACTTCCCGCCGTATTCGACCGGTGAGACCGGTCGAGTCGGTTCGCCCAAGCGTCGCGAGATCGGCCACGGCGCGCTTGCCGAGCGTGCGCTGATGCCGGTGCTGCCCAGCGTCGAGGAGTTCCCCTACGCGATCCGGCAGGTGTCGGAGGCGTTGAGCTCCAACGGTTCGACCTCGATGGGTTCGGTGTGTGCCTCGACGATGTCGCTGCTCAACGCCGGTGTGCCCCTGCGTGCCCCGGTCGCGGGTATCGCCATGGGCCTGGTGTCCGACGAGGTCGACGGTCAGACCCGTTACGTGGCGCTGACCGACATCCTCGGCGCCGAGGACGCCTTCGGTGACATGGACTTCAAGGTCGCGGGCACCAAGGACTTCGTCACCGCGCTGCAGCTCGACACCAAGCTCGACGGCATCCCGTCGAGTGTGTTGGCCGGTGCGTTGGCACAGGCCAAGGACGCTCGGACCACCATCCTCGAGGTGATGGCCGAGGCGATCGACTCACCCGACGAGATGAGCCCGTTCGCGCCACGGGTCACCACGGTCAAGATCCCCGTGGACAAGATCGGCGAGCTGATCGGGCCCAAGGGCAAGAACATCAACGCGATCACCGAGGAGACCGGCGCCAACATCTCCATCGAGGACGACGGCACCGTGTTCGTCGGAGCCACCGATGGGGTCAAGGCGCAGGCCGCGATCGACCGTATCAACGCGATCGCTAACCCGCAGCTGCCCAAGGTGGGCGAGCGGTTCCTGGGAACCGTGGTCAAGACAACAGCGTTCGGCGCGTTCGTGTCGTTGCTGCCCGGTCGCGACGGCCTGGTCCACATCTCGAAGCTGGGTCAGGGCAAGCGGGTCAACAAGGTCGAGGACGTGGTCAACGTGGGCAGCAAGCTACGGGTGGAGATCGCCGACATCGATGACCGCGGCAAGATCAGCCTGGTGCCGGTGGCCGACGACGCCGCCGCCGAGGCTCCCGCGGCCGCGGACGCCTAGGCACTGAGCACTTCCATCTCGCGAGCGCAGCCCACCAGCGCACCTGCCGCCATCCGGCGCAGCGTGTTGCCTGGTGGGCTGCGTGTCGTGACCGAACACGTACCCGGGGTCCGTTCGGCCTCGGTCGGGCTGTGGGTGGGCGTGGGTTCACGCGACGAGAAGCCGTCGGTGGCCGGAGCCGCCCACTTCCTCGAGCACCTGCTGTTCAAATCGACACCCACCCGCACGGCGGCGTCGATCGCTCAGGAGATGGACGCCGTCGGCGGGGAGCTCAACGCCTTCACGTCCAAGGAACACACCTGCTTCTATGCCCACGTCCTCGACGAGCATGCCCGTGCCGCAATCGATCTGGTGGCCGACGTGGTGCTGCGGGGCCGCTGCGCGGGCGGTGACGTCGAGACCGAACGTGACGTCGTGCTCGAGGAGATCGCCATGCGCGACGACGATCACGAGGACCTGCTCGCCGACGCGTTCATGACCGCCCTTTACGGCGATCACCCGATCGGCCGACCGGTCATCGGGTCGATCGACTCGGTGTCATCGATGACCCGCACCCAGGTGCATTCCTTCCACACCCGCCGCTACGTCCCCGAACGCATGGTGCTGGTGGTGGCAGGCAACGTCCGGCACGCCGATGTGGTT
Source organism: Williamsia sp. CHRR-6 (assembly GCF_018474015.1). GTDB lineage: Bacteria > Actinomycetota > Actinomycetes > Mycobacteriales > Mycobacteriaceae > Williamsia_A. The sequence goes on from NZ_JAHCSG010000005.1 coordinate 13,500, forward strand.
GCTCAGGCACGGGATTCGTTTGCCGGACACCTCTCGCCGGAGCGAGTCGTCGCCGGGCCGCGACGGCGGTCGCTGCGTCCACCGGCCACCCGCAGCGGCCTGGAACTGATCAGCCGCGACACCGAGCAGGCGCACCTGTTGCTCGGGGTCCCCACACCCGGCATCGATGATCGGGACCGCCACGCCCTGGCCGTGCTCAACGCGGCCATCGGCGGGGGGCTCAGTTCGCGCCTGTTCCAACAGATCCGGGAAGAGCGGGGGTTGGCCTACTCGGTGTACTCCAGTGTGGACACCTACACCGACACCGGCGCCTTCTCGCTCTACGCCGGGTGTTCACCCGAGCGATTGGCCGAGGTGGCCACGGTGGGGATGGCGGTGCTGGGTGATGTCGCCGAGAACGGGATCACCGACGAGGAGTGCGCCCGGGCCCAGGGATCGTTACGGGGCTCGTTGCTCCTGGGGTTGGAAGACACCCAATCGCGGATGCATCGCATCGGGATGGCCGAGATCGACACCGGCACACACCGATCGGTCAACCATGCGTTGCGCCAGATCGACGCGGTGCGTCCGGCTCGGGTGGCCGCGGTGGCCCGCCACATCCTTGCCGCCACCCCCGCGGTGGCGGTCGTCGGCCCGTATCGGCGCGTGCGGGATCTACCGCGGTCGGTACGCGCTCTCGTCGGCTGAGCCGCCCGAGTCCCGGTGAGCTCAGCGGTCGAGTGTGTCGCCTGATGCCCGGGCCACCGCGCGTTCCTCTGCCGCCCAGGTGGATTCGAGTTTTCCGCCGGTGTGGTCGACGACTCTGTCTCGGATCACGAACCAGCCGATGACCAGTGCTGCGGCGATCAGCGGGATTCCGACGACCACCACGTAGAAGTCGACCTGGCCGCCCTCATGGTCGAGGTAGCCCGAGATGGCCAACCCGACGATGACCGTGGCCAGGAACACCAGGCCGATGATGCTGGTGTACGGGTGCCCGGGCGCTTGGAAGTCGCCCTTGGGGATGATCCCCTTGTCGACCAGAGACCGCAGCTTGAGTTGGCAGGCGAAGATGGTCCCCCAGGTGAACACGATCCCGATGGCCGCAGCCTCCAGCGCTATGTCGAAAGCGCGGCCAGGCACCAGCACGTTGAGGATCACGCCGAACACGTAGACCAGCGAGGTCATCGCGATCCCGGCCCACGGCACCCCTGACGAACTCATGGACGTGGTGAACGCCGGTGCCTGCTTGCTCATCCCGAGGCTGCGAAGCACGCGTCCGGTGGAGTACAGGCCCGAGTTCAGACTGCTCATCGCCGCCACGATCAGCACCAGCTGGATGACGCTGCCCATCCAGCTCACCCCGAGTTTGTCGAAGACGGTGACGAACGGGCTGGTCCCGGCCGTGTACGAGGTGGTGGGCAGCATCGCGCACAGCAGCAGGATCGACCCGATGTAGAACACGGCGATCCGGAAGATGACCGCGTTGACCGCGCGCGGAACCTCACGCGCGGGGTTCTCCATCTCCCCGGCCGCCACGCCGACCATCTCGATGGCGGCGTAGGCGAAGACCACCCCCGACATCACCAGGATGGGCCCGTACCAGTTGTAGGCGCCGGTGGTGGGCCAGAAGCCGCCGGGGTTGTCCCACAGGTTGGACAGGCCTGCCTGGTGGTCGCCGACGTGTACCGCGCCCACCACCACCACGATGCCCACCAGCAGAAACGCCACGATGGCACCCACCTTGAGCACGCTGGCCCAGAACTCGAACTCGCCGAAAGCCTTGGCGGAGAGCAGGTTGACCCCCAGGACCACCAGCAGCGCGATCAGCGCCGACACCCAGTTGGGCATGTCCGGGGCCCAGTAGCGCACATAGACACCGACCGCCGAGAGTTCGGCGATCCCGGTCAACGCCCAGTTCAACCAGTACATCCACCCGGTGACGTAGGCCGCCTTCTCGCCGAAGAACTCACGCATGTACGACACGAACGCCCCACTGGTGGCGCGATGCAAGACCAGCTCACCCAGGGCCCGCATGAGGAAGTAGGCGATGACGCCGGCGACGGCGTAACTGACCAGCAGTGCCGGTCCGTTGGCGTTGAGGCGTGAGGCCGAACCAAGGAACAGTCCTGTGCCGATGGCGCCGCCGATGGCGATCATCTGAACCTGACGACGGCCCAGGGATTGCTGGTAGCCGACCTGCTCGGCGTCGAGGTGAGCGTTCGTCTCCGATGCTGACATGTATTTGATTCTCCTCACTACATGTTTTGTCGGCCTCACCCGGGGTCAGTCCGACGCCGCGACACCGCCCGTCCGCGCTGGGTGGGGGGCTCGCGAGCGACGGCGTCCAGACGTCTGTCCGAGTGGTTTGTTACCCTCGGCGTGAGGCCGGGGGGCCTCGATCTCGATTCATCTCGGCCCGTGGGGGGTTCGGTGTCTTCGTCAACTGTCGTCATGTCGGCGCGACCGCCGGCCGATCGCCGATCTCCTGACCGGCTCGACGCCCACAAGTTCGCTTCACTGGCGCAGGCGATCACCGCTCACGCCGCGCTGCGCCCCGCCGAGGCGGCGCTGGTCACCGCAGCGGCCACCGTGACCTTCTCGCAGTTGCACACCCGGGTGCAGGCCACGTGTCCGGTGGTCCGCGCCCACAGCGGTCCCACGCGGCGTCCTGTGGCGGTAGACATGGACGGCACGATCGAGTCCATCGTGACCGCGATCGCCGTGATCGTCGCCGGAGTGCCGCTGGTCCCGATCGACCCGAACCTGCCCGACGCCCGGCGAGCGCTGATGGTGGATCTCGCCGAGGCGCGCGTTCTCCACCCCGGTGATCTCGGGGGGTCGGTGTCGGCGCCGGAGTCGGTTCTCGTCGATGCCAGTCCCGAGGACCTCGCGATGATCCTGATGACGTCCGGTTCGGCGGGCGCGCCCAAAGGCGTGTTGTTGTCCCACCGTATGTGCCTGAGCAAGGCATACGACGTGATCGGGCCCCTGGTGCTCAGCCGCACCGACCGCCTGGGCAACCTGCTCCCGTTGGGATTCGGCGCGGGGATGAACACCCTGCTGGCCGGACTGCTGGCCGGGATTGCCGTCGTGTGCCGTGACCCGCGGATGACCGACCCGCAGGCCCTGCGGCAGTGGCTGCGCGACGAGGCGGTCACCACCGTGCACTGCTCGGCCTCGCTGGGTCGCGCACTGGCCGCCGCCGGGGGTGCGGGCCCCGACGAACTCGTCGACGTGCGGGTGCTGGTCTGTTACGGCGAGCCGATCGAGGGTGCGGATCTGCGTTCCATCCGCGCGGGCCTGGCGCCGGCGGCGACCCTGGTGAACTGGTACGCCTGTACCGAGAGCGGTGTGGTCGCGTTTCGTTCGTTCCCGCGGGATGCCGTCGTCCCCGATGGTCGCGTCCCGGCCGGGCGGGCAGTCCGTGGCCGCCAGATCATGATCGTGGGTCCGGACTCACGTCCGGTCGCGCCGGGTGAGGTGGGCGAGATCTGGATCGGTGGGGGCGACTTCGCCGTGGGATACCTCGGTGACCGTGCTCCGGCGACGGTGCGCACGGACTCCGGGATGCGCTGGTACCGGACCGGTGATCGCGGCCGGGTCGACGAGCAGGGCAGCTTGCACGTGGTCGGCCGGATGGCTTCGGCGGTCAAGATCCGCGGATACCTGGTGGAGCCAGGCGAGGTCGAGTCGGCGCTGCGACGCCACGCCGGTGTGCTCGACGCACTGGTCGAAGGGGTCACTCACGCCGGCCACAGCGAACTGGTGGCGCACGTCGTGCTGGACAGCGGTGTGGCCGACCGAAGCGCCCGCGCCGTCCGCGCCGCCGTGCGCGCGGACCTGCCGGACTGGATGGTGCCCCGGTTCGTCGAGATCTACGACGCACTTCCGCGCACCGAACGCGGCAAGGTGGACCGCCCGCGGCTGCGTCGACCGGTGGAACGCATCGGTGGCGACCGCGCCCCACAACCGTTGCGCACGTCGGACCTGACGCTGTTGGGCGTGGCCGACATGGTGCGCACGGTGATGGGCGGGGCAGACATCGGCGTCGACGACGACCTGATCGAGGCCGGCGCCGACTCGCTGGCCCTGACCACGATCCTGGCCCGGGTCACCGGCCATTTCCATGTCCGACTCGACCTCGCGCGGGTGGCCGCAGACCCGACTATCACCACCATCGCAGCCCTGGCCCGCGAGGCGGTGGCCGCCGATGCACGCACCCGGGACGGACTGTCGATGCTCGTCCCGCTGCGATCCGGCGGCACCCGGGCGCCGCTGTTCATCGTGCCGGGCGCGGGTGCGCCCGCAGTGTCGCTCATCCCGATGTCACGTCACCTCGCCGAGGGTCGACCGGTGTTCGGGCTGCAGGCATGGGGGCTGGAGAACCGGGGCCGACCCGACCGCTCGGTACCTGCCGCGGCCCGACGCTGCGTGGCGGCCATCAGGGACGTGGCCCCACACGGGCCGTACGTGATCGCCGGACACTCCATGGGAGCCCACATCGCGTGGGAGGTGGCGGGCCGGCTTCGCCACGCCGGAGAGACCGTCGAGGTCGTCGTGCTGATCGATCCGCATCTGTCCCAGCCGATGATCGAGCACCTACGCGCAGGCTCCGAGGCCGAGCCTGCGCTGCCCGCAGAACCGGCGGCGCAGTTGCACAGCGGCGCGACGCTGGACATCGGTCTGCGTCGGCTCATCGGCCTGCGGGTGAAGATGATGGTCGCCGGGCTGATCCAGTTCGACCCCCTCACCCAGTGGCTGCTCTTCTACAACCTCGGTATGGCCACCCTCGCTCGCCACCGACCGCGCGCCCTCGACGTCCCCACCGCAGTCCTGCGGACGGCCGACAACCCGCACGGGCGCGAGCACTGGTCGCTGATGGCCACCGGGCCGCTGCATCTCACCGACGTCCCCGGCGGGCACACCGACCTGCTGCGCGAGCCGCATGTGTCCTCAATTGCCAAGGCCGTCGACTCGGCGATCGACCGGCTGCGCGCTTGAGCTGACGCCGCGGGTCATCCCGCGGTAGCCCGCGGGATGGTCGATGGCCACTGGCGCCGGGATGGGCAGATCGGCGTTGGGCTTGCGAAGATGTCCCGATGAACCGGATCGCCGACTTCCTCGGCCACCATCCGCCGTTCGACGGCCTTGAGCGCGGGGAACTCGAACGGCTGGCGGCACGCACGACGGTGCGCTCGGTCGCTGCAGGCGAGGAGGTGGCCAACGGCTTCACCGAGGTGGTGTCGGATCTGGTGGTGGTGATGTCGGGCTCGGTGGGGCTGTGGAACTCACCCGACGACTTCGCCGGAGCACCCGATGAGATCGTGGGAGTCGGTGGGGTGCTGGGCTATTCGTCCATCCTCACCCGCACGGCCCAGGGGCCGCGGGCGGCGGCGCTGACCGACTCACAGATCTGTCTGCTGCCCGCCTCGTCGATTCACGCCGTGTTCTCCAGCGTGTCAGGTGCGCGATTTCTGGCCGGCCGGTTGCGCGTGGCACGTCGAGTAGAGCCATCAGCTCGGGTGACCGGCACGGTCGACGATCTGATTCGCAGCGAGCCGATGGTCGGTGCAGCCTCGATGTCGGTGGCGCAGGCGGCGCGACTGATGACCGAGCGCAATCGAGATCACCTCGTCATCCCACGCGATGATCTCGGGGGTCGGGGATACGGAGTGCTGACCGACGCCGACATCCGTGCCCGTGTGGTGGCGGCGGGGATCAGCACCGACGTCCGCGTCGGTGAGGTGATGAACCCGCACGCGCCCACCGTCCTCACCGGAACCCCGGCCTCGCAGGCGTTGGTGCAGATCCTCGAGCTGGACTTGGACTGTCTACCGGTGGTCGACAATGCCGGGCGGCTGCGCGGTGTGGTCGGTCCGGGCGACTTCGTGGCCGCTCCCGCGGGGCGCAGCGTCACCTTGCGCGGGGAGATACTGGCCGCGCGCACACCCGAGGAATTGGCGGCGGCTGCGCAACGCACCTCATATCTCGCGGCCGAGTTGGTGCGCCGCGGCCAGCCCGCACGCGAAGCGACAGCGGTGCTGTCGTTGCTCAACGACGCAACGGTGCGGCGGGGCCTGGAACTCGTGCTGGACCAGCACCCCGAACTCGACCGCGATGCGTTGACCTGGATCGTCCTGGGTAGCAACGCGCGTCGGGAGGCAGTGTTGAGTTCAGACCTCGACAGTGCGGTGGCCTTCGCCGACACCGTCGTCGACCCGGCGGTGATCGACGCCTACCGGGTTGCTTTCGGTGAGGTGGACCTGTTGTTGGCGGCCTGCGGGCTGTCCAATGACGCCAACGGCGCAGTCGCCTCGTCGGCGTTGTTCGCTCGCACCCACCGGCAGTGGCGCGAAGCCGCGGCCGGATGGCGGGAGTCTCCGCTGGAGAACAAGGGCATGATCATGACCTCGCTGCTGATCGACAGTCGACCGATCTGGGGCGATCACGGTTTGTCCGCGGTGGCCGAGGTGTTCTCCGATCTGCGAGCGCATCCGGCAACGCTGCGGTTGCTGCTGGCCGAATCCCTGTCACACAAGGCGCGGATCCGGTCGATGCGTGATGTGTTGTCTGGCCGCGGAGGCACTTTCGACATCAAATCCCACGCCGTGCTGCCCGTGGTCAACATCGCACGGTGGGGTGCGTTGAGTGTGGGCTCGGGCGAGTTGGACACCCGGGCGCGGCTGCGTGCGGCGGCGGGCAGCGAGATGCTGACCGAGGACAACTCAGCGGTCCTCATCGAGGTCTTCGACGTACTGCAGAAGGTGCGGATGTCGTATCAGGTTGCGCAACTTGACAATCGGGAACCGGCGAGTGATGTGATCACCATGCGTCGCCTGTCTCCGCTCGACCGCAGCCTGGTCGCCCAGGCGGTGCGGGAGGTAGCTGCCGTGCAACGCCGGATGGTCAACCTCTCGCACTACGTCCCGGTGACGAGGTGACCCGCTGTGCTTCGACGACCCTCAGCGGGCAGCCACGGGAAGACCGTGCGCTGTGCCCACCGTGGGGGCGAACAATCGCCCGTGGTCGGTGGACAAGCCAGCCGCCAGGGCGGGTGAGTTGACGATCGCCTGCTCGGTCCCCTGATCGGCCAACTGCAGCACATGGGGAAGCGTGGCTCCGGTCAATGCCGAGGTCGATGTGCGCGCGACCGCACCAGGCATGTTGGCCACGCAGTAGAAGACCGAATTGTGCACCATGAACGTGGGATCGTCGTGGGTGGTGGGTCGTGAGTCCTCGAAACAGCCGCCCTGATCGATCGCGATGTCAACCAGCACCGAACCCGGCTTCATCTGGGCCACAAGCGCATTGGACACCACGACGGGAGCTTTGGCACCGGGGATCAGCACGGCCCCGATGACCAGGTCGGCGGTCCGGACCGCAGCCTCCACCGCCAGTGCAGTGCTGTAGCGGGTGTGTACCCGTCCGCCGAAGCGGGCATCGATCGCCCGCAGTTTGGCGATGTCGAGGTCGAAGACGGTGACCGCAGCCCCCATTCCCATCGCGATGGTCGCCGCGTTGACGCCACTCACCCCGCCGCCGATGATGACGACGTCGGCGGGTTCGGTGCCGGGGACGCCGCCCATCAGCACGCCGCGACCACCGGCGGACCGCATCAGGTGAAACGCGCCCACCTGCGGTGCCAGGCGGCCTGCGACCTCACTCATGGGGGCGAGCAGCGGCAGCGATCCGTCGGGTGATTCGACGGTCTCGTAGGCGATCGAGGTGATCCCGGAGTCGAGCAGCGCCTGGGTACATGCCCTGCTGGCGGCGAGATGCAGGTAGGTGAACAACGTCTGACCCGAGCGCATGCGGTGGTACTCAGCTTCGACCGGCTCTTTCACCTTCAACACCAGATCGGACTGTTCCCACACCGCGTCGGCGTCGGTGATGATCTGCGCGCCGACAGCTTTGAAGTCGATGTCGGTAATCGCGGAGCCTGATCCTGCGTCGGCCTCGATGATCACCTCGTGGCCCCTGCGGGTCAGCTCGGCCACTCCGGCCGGCGTGATGGCGACTCGGAATTCGTTGTTCTTGATCTCGCGGGGGATGCCGACGCGCATGGCTGGGTCCGATCTCCGATGGGGCATCGACGGTTCCGACGCCAGTTCCACAAGATTGAACACAGTTCGGTCAGAGCGCAATAGAAGCGCAGTATATTCTGAGAGCAGTCCATCAGATCGTGAATAGTTCAGATTGGAGGGGTCATATGCCGGTTTCTCCGAACGATATTCGAGCGCGGGCTGAGCGCGATCTCGATGCCGTGGATCGGGCGTTGGTGGGTTTGCTGCAGGGCGACGCGCGCATTCCCAATCGCGAACTCGCCGACCGGGTGGGGGTGGCACCCTCGACGTGTCACGGGCGGGTACGTCGGCTCATCGAGCTCGGAGTCATCCGTGGGTTCTTCGCCGACGTCGACCCGGCGGCCGTGGGCCGGCCCTTGCGGGCGATGGTCGCGGTGAGCCTGCAATCGGACGCCCGGGGCCAGATCCGGCACTTCGTCGAACAGATTCGGGTGCGAACGGAGATCATCGACGTGTTCTTCCTCGCCGGAACCGACGACTACCTGTTGCATGTCGCGGTCGCCGACACCGAGGCGCTGCGCGGCTTCGTCGAGATGCTCAACTCTCGGCCGGAGGTGTCCGGGACCACCACGTCGTTGGTGTTCGAGCATGTGCGCGGTTCGGCTCCGTTGTACTGAACGCAGCGGACGAGCTGCGACCGGGCTACTGGATGGTCGCCTCGTAGGCCTGCATCCGCCGGGTGAATCCGACGGTCTGGTCTGGGTCCCACCACGACCACCGGGGCTCTGCGTCGTCGAGGTCGGTCAGGGCGGCGATGAGAGCATCGGTGGCTTGGGTGCGCACAGCCAGCACCCCGGCCATGTCGCCCGGGCGTGGCGGTGTGGACCCTTCCACCCGATCAAGCCCTGCGGGATCGGTTGTCGAGAGGGAGAGTACGCCGGCCCAGAACAGATGTACCTCGGTCAGGTGCCAGGCCAGATCGAGCGCAGTCCATCCCGGGCAGGTGGGTACGCGTGCATCGGGGTCGGACGTCGCCAGCACTGCGGCAAAGCGCTGCGACTCGGTGGCGATGATGGTCAGCCGGTCGGATGGGGAGCCCATCACAGGGCTCCTCGTAGACTGACGTTCAACACATCTGACAGGAGCGTAGCGTGGCGCACGGTATCAACGTGGGGGTTCTGGGCAGCGGAGGCAAGGTCGGCGCGGCCATCGTCGACGCGGTGACCGCAGCCCCCGACCTCACCTTCACCGTCGGGATCGACAAGGACGACGACCGGGCGACCCTCGTCGATTCGGGCACCGAGGTGGTCGTTGACTTCACCCATCCGTCAGTGGTGATGGACAACCTCGAGTTCCTCATCGCCCACGGGATCCACGCAGTGGTGGGTACCACCGGATTCGACGACGAGCGACTGGCGACGGTGCGCTCGTGGCTGGCCGCGCAACCCGAGGTGGGCGTGCTGATCGCTCCCAACTTCGCCATCGGTGCCGTGCTGAGCATGCGGTTCGCGGCTGCGGCTGCCCGCTTCTACGACTCGGTGGAGGTCATCGAACTGCACCATCCGCACAAGGCCGACGCCCCGTCGGGCACCGCCTACCGTACGGCGTCGTTGATCGCTGCCGCCCGCGCCGAGGCGGGTTGCCCACCGATGCCGGATGCGACCTCCACGGAACTGGCCGGTGCGCGCGGAGCAGATGTCGACGGTGTCCGCGTGCACTCGGTGCGTGTCGCGGGACTTGTTGCCCACCAGGAGGTTCTACTGGGCACCGAGGGGGAGACGCTGACCATTCGGCACGATTCGCTCGACCGCACGTCGTTCGCTCCCGGTGTGCTGCTTGGGGTGCGTGAGATCGCCGCCCGCCCAGGATTGACCGTCGGCCTCGACGACCTGCTGGACCTGTGAGCGCACGCCGCGAGCGACGGGACTTCTACACCCGCGACGCCCGTCCGATCGTGATGACGATCGTGTTGATCCTGGTGCTGCTCAGCTTCTACATCCTTCTGCTGGGTTCGCGGGCCATCGACTTGATGAAGGCGGGCACAGTGGTCGGCATCGGGTTGGGCGCTGGTGTCATCATCCTGCCGTTCCTGGGGGTGTGGATGGTGGTGGCCACCCTGCGCGCCGGGCTGACCCACCAACGGTTGGCGGCGATGATGCGCGAGCAGGGTCGAGAACTTGATGTCTCCGACCTGCCGCGCCGACCGTCGGGTCGCATCGAACGTGCTGCCGCCGACGAGCTGTTCGCGACGGTGAAGGCCGAATGGGAAGCCGCACCTGATGATTGGCGTAACACCTACCGCATCGCCCGTGCCTACGACTACGCAGGCGATCGGGGGCGCGCTCGCGAGATGATGAAACGTGCTGTGGCGCAAGAGAAAGCCGGCCGCACCCCCTGAACGCGACGCTAGTCGCGCGTCAACCGCGGCAGGAGTGCCTCTGTCTTGGCCTCGGTCCACCCCGGCGGTTGCAGGATGGCGGCCCATGCGTAGGGCACTGCGGTCAGGTAGTTGTGACCGTGGCCGTCGGGCACGCTCACCGCTCGGGCCAGGTCGGCGCTCACCTGCAGGAAGGTGACGAACGGTATCCACCGCGTGGACTTGACCACGTCGCGCCCGCGGCTCTCCTTGAGCCAGTCCGGTTCGGAGAGGATGAGTTTCGGATTCCACCAGGCGATGGGATCGGAGGCGTGCTGCAGGTAGACCACGCGTGGGGTGGACCAGGGACCCGACGGGCGTTCGAGGTCCTTCTGATCGGCGATGAACCGCACCTGCCCACCACGCTCGTAGATGGGCAACCATTCGGGGCTGCCCTTGTCGCGCGAGTTCGTCAGGTCCTTCCACAGGGTGTTGTTGAATGTGGGTCCGCTGAACAGCGCGCCATCGGTGCGCGCGGTGACCGAGGGGATGGTGCCGAACGCCGACTCGCCGGCGAACGAGCCCAGACTCTCGCCGAACACCACGATCTTGGGGCGTCGCGACTCGGGTACCGCGCGGACCTTGGCGTCGATGGCTTCGAACAGTTCCAGACCGGCGCGACGCGCTCGTTGTTTGTCGGCCAGGAACGAAATCCAGCTCGGCAGGTAGGAATACTGCATGGACACCGTGGCGACGTCGCCGTTGTACATGTATTCCAACGAGTCGGTCATGGCCTTGTTGGTCCAGCCCGAGCCTGTGGCCGATCCCACCGCGATCAGGCGTCGCGTCAGGCCGCCGGTGCGCTCGAGCTCGTCTGCGGCCCTCTTGGCGTTGGCTCGCAGGTCAGATCCAGATCCCAACCCGACGAACACCCGGATCGGCTCGATCGCAGGTGCTCGGTTGAACTCCGACAACGCTTCGACCGACGGACCGTGCGAGATGAACACGCGGCCTTCGCGACCCAACGAATTCCAGGAGACCAGCGAGCCCGGTCCGCCTGATCGCAGGGGTGTGGTGGGCGGGGTGGAGTCGGCGGTCGTCTCGTCGTTGGCGGAGGCGAATGTGGAGTTCAGGAAGTTCATCGCGTAGTTGGCCACCACCCCGTTGAGCAGGAAGCCGGTCAGCACGACCACCACGGTCACACCGGAGACGACGGATATGCGCGGCGGAGCGATCTTGTTGAGTTGCCGGGTGAGCCAGCGGATGATGTCGGCCCACCCTTGTCCGATCGTCATCAGCAGCGCGTGCACTATGAGTGCCACCACTGCGGTCGCGGGAAACGCGGTCCAGCGCAGATGCGGCACCCCCATCAGATCGCGGATCTCGTTCTGCCACCGTGAGAACCAGTAGAGCATGATCACCGAGCCGACGACGTAGACCACAGCCAAGCCCAGCCACACGTACCACCGGGGGGTGCGCCAGGGGGTGTCCCGGGAGAGCAGGTACCGCGCCAACCAGGCGAAGAAGGCGCCTACCGCGTATCCGGTCGCAGCGGCTGCACCGCTGACCACGCCCTGGAACAGGGGGGTCCGCGGTAGTAGCGACGGTGTCAACGACAGCCACCAGAACACCACGGCCACAGCAGTGCCGGTGAAGCTGTTGCGGTGGACGTAGGAGCGGGCCCGCCGGCCGCTGGCGCGCGCGATCCGGTGTAGCGGGCCGCGCGGCGTTGAGACTGCCGATGCCGCAACGGTTTCCGTAGGATCGGCTGCCCGGGATGCCTCAGCTGCGGTGTCATCGGTGGGTGCGTCGGTTGGTGCCGCGTCTCGTCTCACCGCTGCATCGTGCCAAACCGGAACTGCCGATCGCCGCCACAGGTGGATCGGTGACCGAAACGTATCGATTCCGTAGTCTGAGCGGGTCGGAAAGGAGGCGACGTCGTGGCCAGGTTGCTCGTCGTGCATCACACCCCGTCGCCACACTGTCAGGCGATGTTGGAGGCGGTGTGCGCGGGCGCGCGCGACACCGAGATCACCGGGGTCGACGTGACCGTCCGCCCGGCCCTGTCGACCACCGCGTCTGATTTCCTCGACGCCGATGCCTATGTGCTGGGCAGCCCGGTCAACCTCGGATACATCTCCGGTGCCCTCAAACATGCCTTCGACTGCGCGTACTATCCGATTCTCGACGCCACGCGCGGGCGGTCGTTCGGGGTGTTCTTGCATGGCAACGAAGGCCCCGAGGGCGCGGTGCGGGCGATCGAGACCATCACCACCGGACTCGGGTGGGAACGCGGGGCGGCCGACGTGATCGTGTCCGGCCCGCCGCGGGCACCAGATCTCGCCGCCTGTCGAGAGCTCGGCTCGGTGCTCGCCGCGGTGTTGATGGACTGATGCGGCGGTGCTGGATCGACATCGCGTCAGCGGCCACACCCCGCGGGGTCCCGCTATGGTGGAGTGCTCGAGAACCTAGACTCGGGGCGTGACCTCGTCCGCAGATGCCATCGCCACCCCGTATGAGGACCTGCTGCGGCTGGTGCTGGAGACCGGGACCCCCAAGGCCGACCGTACCGGCACCGGGACTCGAAGCGTGTTCGGTCATCAGCTCCGCTACGACCTGGCGGCCGGGTTCCCTCTGATCACCACCAAACGGGTCCACGTGAAGTCGGTGTTCTACGAACTGCTGTGGTTTCTGCGCGGTGACTCGAACGTGCGGTGGCTGCAGGAGCGCGGGGTGACGATCTGGGACGAGTGGGCCGACCCCTCCGGCGATCTCGGCCCGGTCTATGGGGTCCAGTGGCGCAGCTGGCCCACGCCCTCGGGTGACCACATCGACCAGATCTCGAATGCGTTGGCGCTTCTGCGGTCTGATCCCGACTCGCGTCGCAACATCGTCTCGGCGTGGAACGTGGGAGAGATCCCGCAGATGGCTCTGCCGCCGTGTCACGTGTTCTTCCAGTTCTATGTCGCCGACGAAAAGCTCTCGTGCCAGCTGTATCAGCGCAGCGCTGATCTGTTCCTCGGGGTGCCGTTCAACATCGCCTCGTACGCGCTGCTGACCCACATGATGGCCGCGCAAGCGGGACTCGCCGTCGGCGACTTCGTCTGGACCGGCGGCGACTGCCACATCTACGACAACCACATCGACCAGGTGCGGCTGCAACTGTCCCGGGAGCCCTTCGCCTACCCGACAGTGGAACTCGCGCAGCGCGATTCGATCTTCGACTACACCTACGACGACATCTCCGTAGTGGGCTACCAGCACCACCCGGCGATCTCGGCCCCGGTCGCAGTATGACGGTGGCGTTGATCTGGGCTCAGGACCGCAACGGTGCGGTGGGCCGCGACAACACCATTCCGTGGCGAGTTCCCGAGGACCAGAAACGATTTCGTGAACTCACCCGCGGTCACCGCGTCGTGATGGGCCGCCGGACCTGGGAGTCGCTGCCGGTCCGGTTTCGTCCCCTGCCCGATCGCCGCAACATCGTGCTCACCCGGGACGTGCGCTGGAGCGCCCCGGGCGCCGAGGTCGCCCATGATCTCTCCGCCGCTTTGCGGATCGACCCGCAGGACACGGTGATCGTCATGGGGGGGTCACAGATCTATGCGGCAGCACTGCCGTTCGCCGATCACCTGTGGATCACCGACATCGACACCGTGGTCGCAGACGCCGATGCTCACGCGCCCGACCTCGATGACGAATGGGATTGCTCCATCGGCGAGTGGGCCACCTCCACCACAGGCATGCGCTACCGGTATCGAGATCTGACGCGTCGTCGATGACCTCGACCCTGTCGGCGGCACAGGCGCGTCGGATCATGTTGGCGGCCCAGGGTTTCGCTGATCCGCCGCCCGCGGCTGCGCCCACCCGTGCACACCTGAAGCGGGTGGTCGATCGCGTCGCGCTGATCCAGATGGACTCGGTCAGTGTCGCGGTCCGCAGCCACTACATGCCGCTGTTCAGCCGACTCGGGCCCTACGATGTCGACCTGCTGCATCGCGCCGCGTGGGAACCGACCCCTCGTGCACCCCGCCTGCTCACCGAGTACTGGGCGCATGAGGCCGCCCTGATCCCGGTCGAGGACTGGCCGCTGTTCGGGTGGCGGATGGCGAGCCGACGTGAACACCGGTACCACCGTTTCGCTTTCGACACCGCCGACGGTCGCCGCCTCAGCCGCGACATCCTGGCCGCCGTCGCCGACCTGGGGCCGTCGACCAGCCGCGCACTGGAGACGACGCTGGGGCGATCCTCGCCGAGTCGTCGCGGGACCTGGTGGGACCGAAGTGATGTGAAGAACGTCTGCGAAGCGCTGTTCGCCGTCGGCGAGCTCGCGGCGCTGCGGCGCTCGGGATTCCTTCGGCATTACGGTCTGCCCGCCGACATCCTCGGTTCCACCGTCGCCGAACGACAGGTACCGCAGGACGAAGCGATTCCCGCGCTGTTGAGAAAGGCGATTCGCGCCCTCGGGGTGGCCACCGAGATGGACCTGGGTGACTATTACCGCCTGCCGATCGCGCAGACGCGGGCGGTGCTCGCCGATCTCGTGAACACCGCTGCGGTCGAACGTGTGACGGTCGACGGGTGGGATCGGCCGGCTTACCTCGACCCGACCGCCAGACACCCGCGACGGGTGACGCGCTCGGCGCTGCTCTCACCGTTCGACTCGATGACGTTCTTCCGTCCCCGGCTGCAGCGGACGTTCGGCATGCACTACCGCATCGAGATCTACGTGCCCGAGCCCAAGCGGCAGTACGGCTACTACGTGTTCCCGTACCTTCTTGACGAATCCATGTGTGCCCGAGTAGATCTCAGATCCGACACGGCCACCGGGACTCTGCAGGTGCTGGGGGCGTGGGCGGAGGTCGGGGTGGATCGCACCCATGTGGCCGACCGGCTGCACACCGACCTCACCCGCATGGCGCAGTGGCTGGGATGCGATCGACTCGACATCGGTGATCGCGGCGATCTCGCCGACCCGCTGCGACGCGTCGGTCGTTGAGGTGACCGCGCGACGGGGTGCCGGCTCGCGAGGTCAGCGGGCCGCGCGGTTCACCGGTTGAACTCGGGGCACTCCGTCGGGCACCCGAAACGATGCGCCGCGGTACTGCCCGGTGCGAGGATCGGTCTTCTCGCGCACGAAGTACCAGTCCATCTGGGTGGCCGCCGGGGTGACGGTGAGCACCGAATAGCCGTGCGCATCGGGGTCCATGAACTTGACGTGGTTGTTGGCCGCCCGGATCGCCGCGGGTACCACCCCGGTCACCGAGTGCTCCGGCACCCTGATGAAGTCGTCGATGTTCTTGGAGGTGACCGACGTGCCGACCAGTTCGGTGGCAACGGTGCCTGCGGCGGGGTAGTTCGCGGGATCGACGGGAACGTCTGCGGCCCAAGAGGTGTGGATGTCGCCGGTGATGAACACGACGTTGTCGATCTTCTGCGTGCGGATGGTGTCGAGCAGACGCTTGCGATCCATCGTGTAGCCGTCCCACGCGTCGGCGTTGAAGGTCACCCCGCCTGCGGGCAGGCCCAGTAGCTCGGTCAGCCCGCGGGCCATCGTGGGCTCCAACGGGGGAATCAGCACCGGCGTGATCATCACCGGGTTGCCCACGATCTGCCAGCGGGTGGGCGAGGTGGCCAGCCCTGTCTCGAGCCACTTCATCTGTCCCGCACCGGTGATCGACCGTCGCGGGTCGTCGATCGTCGCCGAGGTGGCCCCGACCTGACGGTCCCGGTAGGTGCGCAGATCCAGCATCGACAGCTCGGCCAACGTGCCGAACCGGAACCGCCGATAGATGTGTCGCCCGTTCTCGTCGACGGCCGGGCGCACCGGCATCCACTCGTAGTAGGCCTGCTCGGAGTTGGCTTTCCGGGCGCGCCAGTCGCCTTCGCCCGGGTTGTGGTTCTGGGCGCCGGACTTGTAGGAGTCGTTGGCCGACTCGTGGTCATCCCAGGTGGTGATCCACGGGAGCTTGGCGTGCAGGCGCGCGAGATCGGGGTCGGTCTTGTACTGCCCGTGCCGAATCCGGTAGTCCTGCAACGAGATGATCTCGTGGCGCGGCTCGTGCGGGCGTACCACGCCGAACTTCCCGGCGAACTCGCCCACCTTGTACTCGTAGATGTAGTCACCCAGGTGCACGATCGCATCGAGGTCGGGCTGATCGGCGAGGTGGCGGTAGGCGCTGAAGTAGCCGGCCTCCCAGTTCGAACACGACACCACGCCCAGACGTAGCGTGCCCAAAGCGCTGTCCGGGGTGACGACGGTCTTGGTGTGTCCGGTGGGCGACACTGCGCCGGCGGCTGGACCGTCGAGGACGGTGAACCGATAGAGGTACCGAGTGGCCGGGGACAGCCCGCCGACGTCGACCTTCACCGTGTGATCCCGGTCGGGTCCGGTGGTCACGGTGCCCGAGGTGACTATCGTGGCGAAACCGCTCTCCGGTGCCACCTCCCAGCGGACGCTGGTGGCGAGACCGCGGCCCGACCCGGCGGTGACGTCCGGGGTGGGGGTGATGCGGGTCCACAGGATGACGCGCTCATGAGTGGGGTCACCGGAGGCGACGCCGTGCACGAACACCGGGGTCCGGGTGGGCGCGGCTGATGCTGTCGCGGCGGTGGACACCAGGCCCGCCGCCGACAGCCCGACGGCGCCCACGGCACCGGCCCGCAGGACGGCGCGTCGCGAGATGTCCCCGCCGGGATCAAGCCCCGGACGATCGAGGGCGTCATCATCGGCGGGAGTGGGCGGCATCGCAGTGAGGTCAGACACATGATCAGTCAACATTCCCGGCACGCTCTGGGCCAATCCGGGTCGCGTTCGGCGGAGTTGCTTCATCTGGTGTTCATCTGACGTTCCCAGCGCCTGCGTGGTGATCGAGCGGGTCGACTGTCGGCGCCCGGTGGGCGCGCGCGACAATCGGACTGCGGCCCAGACGGCGACCGGTCATGGTCACCTAGGGACGCAACCGCCAGATCCCACCAAGAAGGAGTCCACCGGTGTCGCAGTTGGTGCCGCTGCACGTGCGGATGGTTGCGCACACCACGTTCGATCCGCCGGCTGATGTCGACTGGTCGACCGATGTCGACGGCGGCGAGGCACTGGTGGAGTTCGCCGGGCGCGCCTGCTACCAGAGCTGGGACAAACCCAATCCACGGACGGCGACCAACGCGGCCTATCTGCGACACATCCTCGAGGTGGGCCATCTGTCGCTGCTCGAGCACGCCTCGGTCACCTTTTACATCACCGGGATCTCACGTTCGTGCACCCATGAGCTGATCCGGCACCGGCACTTCTCCTACTCGCAGCTGTCGCAACGGTTCGTTCCCGAGCACGACTCCAACGTGGTGTGTCCGCCGGCGATCAACGGCGACCCAGAGCTCGAGGAACTGTTCGTCG
The DNA here is from genome assembly GCF_018474015.1 of Williamsia sp. CHRR-6. Taxonomy (GTDB): domain Bacteria; phylum Actinomycetota; class Actinomycetes; order Mycobacteriales; family Mycobacteriaceae; genus Williamsia_A. Next base: position 31,255 of record NZ_JAHCSG010000005.1, read on the forward strand.
CCGCCACCGACGCCTCCCGTGCGGCCTACGTGGAACTGCTCGCAGCGCTGGAGAACCGCTTCGCCGACGTTCCCAACGCGATCCTGCGTCGCAAACAGGCTCGTCAAGCCGCCCGGTCGGTGCTGCCCAACGCCACCGAGACCCGGATCGTGGTCAGTGGCAACTTCCGCGCGTGGCGACACTTCGTGGGCATGCGCGCCACCGAGCACGCCGACGTCGAGATCCGCCAGCTCGCCATCGAATGTCTGCGGCAACTGACCGACGTCGCGCCCACCGTTTTCGGCGACTTCGAGATCGGTACCCTGGCCGACGGCACCGAGGTCGCCACCTCGCCCTTTGTCATCGAGGGCTGATCGGGGCGGTAGCGTGTTGCCCCATGAGCACTCCGCAGACCCACCACGGGAGTCACCCGTTCGGGCGAGTCAGCGTGGCGATGGTGACCCCCTTCGCTGCGGACGGTTCGCTGGACACGGCGCGTGCGGTCGACGTCGCCACCCACCTCGTCGACAAGGGCTGCGACGGCATCGTGGTCTCGGGGACCACCGGTGAGACGCCGACGACGACGAAGGCTGAACAGCTCACCCTGCTGAGCGCCGTGCTGGAGGCGGTGGGGGATCGGGCCAAGATCACCCAGGGCTGCGGCACCTACGACACCGCAGCCAGCGTCACCTACGCCCGCGAGGTGGCCGCGTGCGGTGCGCACGGCCTGCTGGTGGTCACCCCGTACTACTCCCGGCCGCCGCAGTCGGGGGTCGCTGCGCATTTCGAGGCGGTGGCCGACGCCACCGACCTGCCGGTCCTGCTCTACGACATCCCACCGCGCTCGGTGATCCCGATCGAAAGGGACACCTTGATCCGGCTGGCCGCGCATCCGAACATCGCTGGGGTCAAAGACGCCAAAGGTGACCTGGCTGAGGGTGCCGAGCTGATCGCCTCCACCGACCTGCAATACCTGTCCGGTGACGACGGACTGAACCTGCCGTGGTTGTCGGTCGGGGCGGTGGGAGTGGTCTCGGTGATCGGCCACGTGGTCCCAGATCGGTTGGTCGAGTTGGTCGAGGCGGTCGAGGCGGGCGACCTCGAGCGTGCACGCGGAATCAATGTGTCGATGCTCCCGCTGGTGACGGCGATGGGGCGGTTGGGTGGAGTGACGATGGCCAAGGCCGCACTGGGGATCATCGGACTCGATGTCGGGGCGCCGCGCCTGCCGCAGGTGCCTGCCAATCCGGCTGACATCGCCGCCCTGACCGCCGATCTGCGTGCCGCGCAGGTGATCTCGTGACCGAGTCGAGCCGACCTCGCCGCCGCCGCCGCGCCACCCGTGGCACCGGTGCGCCCGAGCCGACCCCTGCGGCACCCGCTTTCGTCGAGCCGGTGGCCCCTGCGGCCCAACCGGATTCGGCCGCCGCCACCGCCCAGACCCCAACCGCCCCGACCCCGACCGTCGAGGCGCCGTCGAGTTCGGTACCGACGAACCCGGCCTCCGCTCCCGCGAAGTCGACTTCCGGTGGGTCCAAGTCGCGCGGCCGCAGCGCAGCCAAGAAGGGCGCGGGACGTGAGGCGCCGAGCCGCGATCGACGTCCGCAGGTGTCCTCGCAGCCTGTCGGCGACGCCACCGATCGGCTGGGACCTCCGGCGAAGTTGCCGCGCAACGGTTTACGAGTCGTCGCCCTCGGCGGTATCGGCGAGATCGGGCGCAACATGACCGTTTTCGAGTTCGGCGGCAAGCTGCTGATCGTCGACTGTGGTGTCCTCTTCCCCGAGGACCAGCAACCCGGTGTCGACCTGATCCTCCCGGACTTCCGCTACATCGAGGACCGAATGGACGACGTCGAGGCGATCGTCTTGACCCACGGCCACGAGGACCACATCGGCGCGGTTCCGTTCCTGCTGCGGCTACGCGGCGACATCCCGGTGGTCGGGTCGCGCTTCACCCTGGCGCTGCTGGCCGCCAAGTGTCGCGAACATCGTCTGCGGCCCACGCTGGTCCAGGTGAGCGAGGGGGAGAAGACCGAGCACGGTCCGTTCGCGCTGGAGTACTTCGCGGTGAACCACTCCATCCCCGACGCGATCGCGGTGGCCATCCGCACCCCCGCCGGGGTGGTGCTGCACACCGGCGACATCAAGCTCGACCAGCTGCCGCTCGATGGTCGCCTCACCGATCTGGCCGGCTTCAGTCGGCTCGGCGACGAGGGCGTGGACCTGTTCCTCGTCGACTCCACCAACGCCGAGGTGCCGGGGTTCGTGATGCCCGAACGCAACATCGGTGGCGTCTTGGACACGGTGATCGGCAAGGCCCGTCAACGTGTGATCGTGGCCTCGTTCGCCAGCCACGTGCATCGCATCCAGCAGGTCGTCGACGTTGCTGCCGCCCACGACCGGCGGGTGTGTTTCATCGGCCGCTCGATGGTGCGCAACATGCAGATCGCGCAAGAACTCGGGTACCTCAACGTCCCCGACGGCATCGTGGTCGACATGGACACTGCGGCAACGCTTCCCGATCATCGGGTGGTGCTGGTCTCCACCGGGTCCCAGGGTGAGCCGCTCTCGGCCCTGTCGCGGATGGCGCGCGGCGAACACCGTCAGATCAACATCCACGCCGACGATCTGGTGATCCTGGCGTCCTCTCTCATCCCGGGCAACGAGAACTCCGTGTTCGCGGTCGTCAACGGGTTGGCCAAGCTAGGTGCCACCGTGGTCACCCAGCAGAGCGCCAAGGTGCATGTGTCCGGTCACGCGTCGGCGGGGGAGTTGCTCTACCTCTACAACGCGGTGCGTCCGGCCAACGCGATGCCGGTGCACGGCGAGTGGCGTCATCTGCGGGCCAACGCTGCGCTGGCCGAGGCGACCGGGGTGCCTTCGGATCGGGTGGTCATCGCCGAGGACGGTGTGGTGGTCGACCTCGTCGACGGGCAGGCGAGCATCGTCGGGCGGGTCCCGGTGGGCTACGTCTACGTCGATGGTCTGTCGGTCGGTGACGTCGGCGACTCGACCCTGTCCGAGCGTCTGGTGCTCGGGGAGGGCGGTTTCATCGCCATCACCGTGGTCATCGACGCCGCCGACGGCCGGCTGGTCAGCACCCCTGAGGTTTCCGGACGCGGATTCTCCGACGACCCGGCCGCGCTCAAGGATGCCGCCGATCTGGTGCACCGTGCGGTCGGCGACCTGGCCGCCGAAGGAGTCACCGACACCCACCGCATCGCGCAGGTCATCCGGCGGTCGGTGGGTAAGTGGGTGGCCGACAAGTACCGCCGTCGTCCGATGATTGTGCCGACCGTGCTGTCGGTTCGGCAGGGGACCAAGCGCTGAGGCGAGCCTGCTGCTGAAGTCGATGGTCACGAAACAGCATCGGCACCAGTGTGACCGGTGAGGTGGACGAGGCCGGAGTGACTCATGCGGTTTATGGTTGAGCGATGAGTCCTCAGTCGTCGGGGCGTGGTTCCACCGCGTCCACCGCCCGTTCCGCACCCTCGGCGCGCGGCGGGTCATCTGCGCGAACCCGGTCCACGCGTGCGGCCGCCCCCAAGAAATCAGCCCCCTCCAAGACCGCCCGAACGAAGGCGGCCCAAACGAAGACAACGCAGAAGACGACCGCGCAGAAGAAGTCGACCCCGAGGAAGGCCGCCCCGAAGAAGACGGCCGAACGGACCTCCGCTGCCGGGCAGGGCGCGCCGCGGCGGTCGGTGCTCACGGGCCTGGGACACGGGCTCGGTGCCACGTGGCTGCTGGCCGCGCGTGGTGTGGGATCGGTGGTTCGGTTGGGTGCCGGTCCCTCGGGGAGCAGTGCAGATCGTGATGACGATCGCTACGACGCCGTCCTGGATGGCTGGGATTCGGAGAACGATGACGCCGACGACGAGTCGACAGGTGGTCGAGTGACGAACACCGGCGAGGTGCGCGGCGAGCACGGTCACGGTCGTGACGGCGTGGCGCTGGCGCTCATCGCGTTCGCGGTGATCTCGGCGGCCGGGGTGTGGTTCTCGGCGGCCGGTCCCATCGGGGCCTTCGTCGACACGACGTTGCGTGCCCTGGTCGGCTCGGGGGCGCTGGCGGTCCCCGTGGCGCTGGTCGCCCTGGCCATCACCTTGATGCGCCGCGGAGCCAACCCGGCGCAGCGCGGCCGCCACGTGGCGGCAAGCCTGCTGATCGGGGTACCGATCCTGGGGATCATGCACCTGATCGCCGGATCGCCGACGACCTTCGACGATCGGTTGAGCGCCGCCGGTTTCCTCGGTTTCGCCGCGGCGGGGCCGCTCACCTCCGGGCTCAGTGCGTGGGTGTCGGTTCCGATCCTGGTGCTGTGCTTGGTGTTCGGTGTCCTGCTCGCGTTGCGGATGACGGTTCGTGACGCGTGGTCGGCAGCCGCCCACTACTTCGGGGTGACCCGGCACACACCTCGTTTTGGCGACGACGACCTGGACTTCGGAGGCCCGCTACGAGATCGGCACATCGACGCCGGCGACCGCGCAGCAGACGTCGATGTCGACGATTGGGATCTGCCGCCGACGATGTCGCCCTCGGCGCGTTCGACCGCCGCTGACTCCCGGTATCTCAACTACCCACCGGACGAGCCGGTCGCATCAGCATCCCGGTCGGGCGTTCGCGCCGGCGATGCGTTGACCGAACCGTTGTTCACCGACGACACCGAGGCATCGGCCTCGACCAGCACCGCGATTCCGCGCGCCGACAGGTCCGGCTCGGACAACACCACCGAGGTCATCGGCCGGAGTACCTCCACTCGGTCCCGGCGCAGCCCCGTATCCGCGGCCGCGGCTCCCCGCCCCTCGACATCGGAAGTGTCTGACACCGACGGACTGGTCGACCGTGCCGTGGAGGGTGACTATCGGCTGCCGCCGGCGTCACTGCTCATCGACGGTGATCCACCCAAGCTCGGCAGTGCCGCCAACGACGACATGATCGACCGGATCACCGCGGTTCTCGAACAGTTCAAGATCGATGCCGCAGTCACCGGGTTCACCCGAGGCCCGACCGTGACCCGCTACGAGGTGGAACTGGGTCCGGGTGTGAAGGTGGAGAAGATCACCGCGCTGGCCCGCAACATCGCCTACGCCGCGGCCACCGACAACGTGCGACTGCTCGCCCCCATCCCGGGCAAGTCCGCAGTGGGTATCGAGGTGCCCAACTCCGACCGCGAGATGGTGCGGCTGGCCGATGTGCTCAAGGATCCGTCCACGCGAAAAGACAGTCACCCCTTGGTGATCGGTCTGGGTAAGGACATCGAAGGCGACTTCGTCAGTGCCAACCTGGCCAAGATGCCGCACCTGCTGGTGGCCGGGTCCACCGGCTCGGGCAAGTCGAGTTTCGTCAACTCGATGCTGGTGTCGCTGCTGACCCGCGCCACGCCCGACGACGTGCGGATGATCCTGATCGATCCGAAGATGGTGGAGCTCACCCCGTATGAGGGCATCCCTCACCTCATCACCCCGATCATCACCCAGCCGAAAAAGGCCGCCGCCGCATTGGCCTGGCTGGTCGAGGAGATGGAGCAGCGTTACCAGGACATGAAGGCCTCGCGGGTCCGTCACATCGACGACTTCAACGCCAAGGTGCGTTCCGGCGAGATCACCACGCCGCTGGGGTCCGAGCGGGTCTATCGGCCCTACCCGTACATCCTGGCCATCGTCGACGAGCTCGCCGACCTGATGATGACCGCGCCGAAGGACGTCGAGGACGCGATCGTCCGCATCACCCAGAAGGCCCGCGCGGCCGGCATCCATCTGGTGCTGGCCACGCAGCGCCCGTCGGTCGATGTCGTCACCGGTCTGATCAAGACCAACGTGCCCTCGCGCCTGGCCTTCGCGACGTCCTCGCTGACCGACTCGCGCGTCATCCTCGATCAGCCGGGTGCGGAGAAGCTGATCGGTATGGGCGACGGGCTGTTCATCCCGATGGGCGCCAACCGACCCATCCGCATGCAGGGCGCTTTCATCACCGACGAGGAGATCTCGGCGGTGGTCGAGTTCGCCAAAGAGCAGGGCGACCCGCAGTACCAGGAGGGCGTCACCGCGCAGAAGGTCTCGGACTCCAAGGACATCGACGGCGACATCGGAGGCGATCTCGACGACCTGTTGCAGGCCATCGAGTTGGTCGTCAGCAGTCAGTTCGGGTCGACCTCGATGTTGCAGCGCAAGCTCCGGGTGGGGTTCGCCAAGGCTGGGCGCCTGATGGATCTGATGGAGACCCGAGGGGTCGTCGGACCGAGCGAGGGCTCCAAGGCTCGTGAGGTCCTGGTCAAGCCGGAGGATCTGGCCGGTGTGATCGCCTCGATCAACGGTGGTGTCGCGACCTCATCGGAATGATGCGCAACGGACTGTTGCGCAACCGAAACCGGCTCGCGTCGCGCCGACCGTCGGCACCCATGGATGATGTGACACATGAACGTGTCGCTCACGGTGTGGATCGTGACCCTGGTGATCATCGGCGGGTTGTTCGTGTTCGACTACTTCGCCCATGTGCGGGTGCCGCATGAGCCGACGCTGAAGGAATCGGGGTTCTGGTCGGCGTTCTACGTCATCATCGCCCTGGTGTTCGGTGGCTTCATCTGGTGGAAGTGGGGTGGACAGTACGGCGGCGAGTACTACGCGGGGTTCGTCACCGAGAAGGCATTGTCGGTGGACAACCTGTTCGTGTTCGTCGTCATCATGGCGCGGTTCGCAGTGCCTCGGCAGTACCAGCAGAAGGTGTTGCTGCTGGGCATCGCCATGGCGATCGTCATGCGCGGTGTCTTCATCGCGGTGGGGGCGGCGGCGATCAACGCCTACAGCTGGGTGTTCTATCTGTTCGGCGCTTTCTTGATCTACACCGCGGTGAAGCTGGTGCGGGAGGCCGGACACGAGGAGGAGGCCGAAGCCGGTCGCGAGGACAAGCTGATCCCCTTCGTCAACAGGTTCGTGCCGACCACCGACGAATATCACGGCGACAAACTGTTCACCCGGATCAAGGGCAAGCGGTTTGCCACGCCGATGTTGTTGGTGCTCATCATGATCGGCTTCACCGACCTGCTGTTCGCACTCGATTCGGTCCCGGCCATCTACGGTCTCACCGAGGAGCCCTACATCGTCTTCGCCGCGAACGCGTTCGCGCTGATGGGGCTACGGCAGCTGTTCTTCCTGCTCGACGGCTTGTTGGATCGGCTGGTGTACCTGTCCTACGGGTTGTCGATCATCCTCGGATTCATCGGCGTCAAGCTGTTGTTCCACGCACTGCAGAAGAACACGCTGTCCTTCATCAACGGTGGCCAAGCCGTCGACCTCCCGAAGATCTCCACCGGATTGTCACTGAGCGTGATCTTGGGCGTGCTGGTGATCACCACCGTGGCCAGCCTGATCAAATCGTCCTACGACGCGCGCACGGCGGCCGCGGTGTCGCACGAGGACAGCTCAGGTCCCGCTGACTGAGGCGCACGGAAGCCTCCCACGGCACCATCCCGATTCGATGCTGGTCCCGGTCTACCCCCGGTGAGCTGCAGCGATGGCGAGTCCGTGGATGCGTCTATACGCTCAGGGGAGCTCACGAGGGGAGTATCCCGGTCGCGGCATTCTCGTCAATACGTTCGCTGTTGCGCTGACGCCATCGTCAGCAGCGGCAGAGTTCCGGGGTGTCGGCCTGCTTTGTTGCAGGTGGGAGAGACCTCTGGCGCCCGTGTAGGACAGCTGGAGGACGGTTCTTGTGGATGTGACCTTGACGGTCTGGTTGGTCACCATTGCGGTGATCCTGGGTTTGTTCGTGTTCGACTTCTTCGCCCACGTGCGGGTGCCCCATGAACCGACGCTGAAGGAATCGGGGTTCTGGTCGGCGTTCTACATCGGCATCGCCCTGCTCTTCGGTGGCTTCATCTGGTGGAAGTGGGGCGGACAGTACGGCGGCGAGTACTACGCGGGGTTCGTCACCGAGAAGGCGTTGTCAGTCGACAACCTGTTCGTATTCGTGGTGATCATGGCGCGGTTCGCAGTGCCTCGGCAGTACCAGCAGAAAGTGCTCCTGCTGGGCATAGTGATGGCCATCGTCATGCGAGGCATCTTCATCGCCCTGGGTGCAGCGGCGATCAACGCCTACAGCTGGGTGTTCTATCTGTTCGGCGCCTTCCTGATCTACACCGCAGTGAAGCTGGTGCGGGAAGCCGGACACGAGGAGGAGGCCGAAGAAGAGAAGGAAGACCGGCTGCAGGCCTTCGTGAAGAAGTTCCTGCGCACCACCGACGAGTACAACGGCGACAAACTGTTCACCCGGATCAAGGGCAAGCGGTTTGCCACGCCGATGTTGTTGGTGCTCATCATGATCGGTTTCACCGACATCCTCTTCGCGCTCGACTCCATCCCGGCCATCTACGGTCTGACCGAGGAGCCCTACATCGTCTTCACCGCGAACGCGTTCGCGCTGATGGGGCTGCGGCAGCTGTTCTTCCTGCTCGACGGTCTCCTCGACAAGCTGGTGTACCTGTCCTACGGGTTGTCGATCATCCTTGGCTTCATCGGCGTCAAGCTGGTCCTGCACGCCTTGCACGAGAACACGCTCTCGTTCATCAACAACGGCGAGAAGGTGAAGGTGCCCGAGATCTCCACGGGTCTGTCGCTGAGTGTGATCCTGGGCGTGTTGATCATCACTACCGTGGCCAGTCTCATCAAGTCTCGGTCGGACGCGAGGAAGGCCGAAGCGGTCGCAGAGGTGTCGGCCGGGTCGGGAGCGGACACGACCGGCGCACCGGGGTCGGCGATCGGCGACAGTGACGCGGCCACCCGTGTCCCCAGCCAGCCCAGAGACTCGGGCCCTTCGGACTCCTGACCGGCCGGGACACCTGCACCGGCCGGGGCGTCAGCCTCGGCCGGTGAACGGCCCCATGATCGGTCTCCACTCGGTCACACGGGTGTCGGCGATGGCGCCGGCCGCAGCGAACGGATCGTTCGCCAACACCGTGGTGACGTCGTCGATGTCGGTGCCGGTGAACAGCAGCAGCGCTCCGGATCCGTCCGGATAGGGTCCGGACTCGAGCACGGTACCCGCGGCGACCAGGTCGGCCAGCCACGCCCGGTGCGCTGGTCGATGTTCGTCGCGGACCCCGGCGAGGTCCGGGTCGTAGTGGTACTCGACGGCGAACACGGGCATGTGATGTCTCCTGCCATGGTGTGGGTTCGGGTCATTCGGCCCGGTCGTGCAACACCGCCAACATCCGGGTGTTGCCCAGTGTGTTGGGTTTGACGTAGCTGAGGTCCAAGAACTCCGCGACACCGGCGTCATACGAGCGGCACATCTCTTCGTACACCTCGGCGGTGACCGGGGTTCCCTCGATCTCAGCGAACCCGTGACGGCCGAAGAACTCGGTCTCGAAGGTGAGCACGAACACCCTGGTCAGCTGCAGTTCTCGGGCAACGTCGAGCAACCGGGCCACGATCTGGTGTCCGACACCGCGGCCAGCATGGGCGGTGTCGACCGCGACGGTGCGCACCTCACCGAGATCGGCCCACAACACATGGAGCGCGCCGCATCCGATGACGGTGTCTGCCGACTCGGCCACCCAGAACTCCTGCACGGCCTCGTAGAGGGTGACAAGGTTCTTCTCCAACAGGATCCGGCCCGCGTACTGGTCGATCAGGCCCTTGATCTGTGGCACGTCCGAGGTCCGTGCACGGCGGATGATCACAGCCGATGTCGCCGCCTTTGGGTCGGCGTGCGCATCGGTGGGTTCGTGTGTCTCACCGCCGACCATGCACAGCAGACTATCGGTCTCGGCACCCTCCACCGGATCAGTGGGTGGGCGTCGGGGATCCGACCTCCGAGTGGCTGCATGGGGCGTGTCGGGCCGGAGCGATGTACCGCGGGTGCTGCAGCTCACCATTCGCGCGATATCCTCACCATCGTGGGATGTTCTGGGGATGCGCGACACGAACGTCCGGTTCGGTGACGGACCGGCTGTCCGACGCCGTGACCCCGTCCGGTGACCACCCGGCGGGGGCGTCTGCTCCGTCACGGCCCGCGTCCGTCCCACCCTCGTCAGCTCGTCCGGGCGTGGCGGCCACCACAGTGCCCCTGATGAACCTCGCCAACGTCTTGACGATGTTCCGGATCGCGCTGGTGCCCGTATTCCTCCTCGCCCTCTTCGCCGGCGATGGTCACCAGGTGCAGTGGCGGATCACCGCGTGGGTGGTGTTCGCGGTCGCCGCGATCACCGACCGCTATGACGGTCGCATCGCCCGCTCGCGTGGCCTGATCACCGACTTCGGCAAGATCGCCGATCCCATCGCCGACAAAGCGCTGATGGGCGCAGCGTTGATCGGACTGTCGGTGCTGGGTGACCTGCCGTGGTGGATCACCGTGGTGATCCTGTTCCGCGAGGTCGGTGTCACCGTGCTCCGGTTCTGGGTGATCCGGCACGGGGTGATCGCCGCCAGCCGCGGCGGCAAGCTCAAGACCCTGCTGCAGTCGATCGCCATCGGTCTGTATGTGCTGCCGCTGCCGCACTGGTTGGACTGGCTGTCGCTGTCGGTGATGGCAGCGGCCCTGGTGGCCACCATCGTCACGGGCGTGGACTACCTCTGGCAGGCGGTCCGTCTGCGTCGCAGCCCGCAGCCCTGACTCGCCGTCACCACTGATCTGCGTCGGGCGGGCGTCGGTCCATCGGCGGGAACCGATCAGATGCTCACAGCGTTGATCTGAGAGGACTAGAGGAGGACGGACATGGCTGCACTCTTGCGTGAGGCTCTCGGTGACCGGCTGCGTCAGGTCCGGATCGGCCAGGGACGCACCCTGCGTGAGGTCTCGGGAGTGGCGCGGGTCAGCCTGGGCTACCTCTCGGAGATCGAACGCGGACAGAAGGAAGCATCCAGCGAGCTGTTGGCCGCCATCTGCGGCGCACTGGAGGTCGACCTGGGTGTGGTGCTGTGTGACGTCGGATCGGCGATGCGTACCCCGGCACCCGGTCGCACCGTCATCGACGAGAACACCCGCGTGGTCATCCCGGCACCGGCCGACCCGCCCGCCGCGGCTCGGGTCGCAGTGCTCTCAGCCGCCTGAGACCGCTCGTCGCACGGTTGTGGTCATCTCGGGCTGTCCATGCACCATGCGTACGCCGGTCTCGGCGTGCGAACAGGGTCATGGTGTTCGAATTGCGCCCTGGGCACACCGAGGTGGCTGCGCGTACAGGCGACCGACAGCGGGTCGACGGGATAGATTGGTCAGATCGACGACGCGTAGGCTGACGCGGTCGCCGGACTGCCACCCATGACGACGGAATCGGGAGATCGAACACACCATGGCTAATCCATTCGTGAAGGCCTGGCGCTACATTATGGCCTGGGGAAACGCCACCATCGACGAGAAGGCCGATCCCAAGATCCAGATCCAGCAGGCCATCGAAGACGCTCAGCGTCAGCATCAGGCGCTGTCACAGCAGGCGGCTGCGGTCATCGGTAACCAGCGTCAGCTGGAGATGAAGCTCAATCGTCAGCTGGAGACGGTCGAGCAACTCGACGCGAACACCCGGCAGGCCATCACCCTGGCCGATCAGGCGGCCGCGGCCGGAGACACCGCGAAAGCGACCGAGTACACCAATGCCGCCGAGGCTTTCGCCGCCCAGCTGGTCACCGCCGAGCAGGGCATCGAAGACCTCAAGCAGCTCCACGACCAGTCGCTGCAGGCCGCTGCGCAGGCCAAGCAGGCCGTCGAACAGAACTCGATGATGCTGCAACAGAAGCTCGCCGAACGCACCAAGCTGCTCAGCCAGCTCGAGCAGGCCAAGATGCAAGAGCAGGTCAGCGCGTCGCTGAACCAGATGAACGAGCTGGCTGCGCCGGGTAACACCCCCAACCTGGAACAGGTCCGCGAGAAGATCGAGCGTCGTTACGCCACCGCACTCGGCTCGGCTGAGCTCTCCCGCAACAGTGTGGGCGGACGCATGATGGAGGTCCAACAGGCCACCACCCAGATGGCCGGGCATTCACGTCTCGAACAGATCCGCGCGGGCATGCAGAAGCAGGTCGGTGGCACCACTGCGGCTCCGCAGATCGACTCTGCTGCGGCGGATCTGAACAAGCGTCCCGAGCAGGCCTGAACGTTCCCGGGTCGGCCACCGAGCCGCGACGGCTGGCCGTCGTCGCCGGGTCGGATGCGGGCCATGCGATCCCTGCGCTCGCGATGGCGCGGATCTTCGCCGCGACCGGATGGTCGGTGGTGGTGTTCACCGGTCGCGACTGGATCGCCGTCTGGGAGCGCCGAATTGCCGGCGGCGAGGATGTCCTCGCCACCGATCGGTTGGTCACCGTGCGGGAGCTGCCTGGGCTCGACGCCACCGATGATGACGACGACGGTGATGCCGGGGCGAAGCTGAGTGCTCGCGCCGCGCGGATGTGCATCACGTTGCAACCCGAATTGGCTGCTGCAGCAGTCGATCTGGTCATCTGTGATGTCATCACGGTGTGTGGCGGGTGGGCGGCCGAACGGCTTGGGGTGCCCTGGATCGAGTTGTCCCCGCATCCGCTGTATCAGCCCTCGCGTGGTCTGCCGCCCATCGGTAGTGGCCTAGCCGCCGGGGTGAGCCGGCGCGGACGCCTGCGGGACCGGCTGATGCGGGCGGCCACCGCGCGGTCGCTGGCGCAGGGGGAGCGCCAACGGGCGGTGGCGCGATGCGGCATCGGTCTTCCCGCGGTGGGGTCGGGTCCGGCCGCGCGATTCCTCGCAACCCTGCCCGCGCTGGAGGTGCCGCGGCCGGACTGGCCGGCGACCGCCCACGTCATCGGCCCGCTGCTGTGGGAACCCACCACCGAACGGTTCGACGTGCCGTCGGGCCCCGGTCCGCTGGTCGTCATCGCGCCGTCGACCGCGGTGACCGGTGCCGAAGGCATGGTGGCCACCGCGATCACTGCTCTGGATCCGGATGTGACCGGACGGGCAGTCCGGGTGGTGGTGTCGGCACTGGACACCGCTGACGTCGTGGACCCGGAGGCGACACCGTCGTGGGTGACGGTCGGGTCGGGGCGCCAAGACATCCTGCTGCGTCACGCCGACCTGGTGATCTGCGGTGGCGGGCACGGCATGTTGGCCAAGACCCTGCGAGCCGGGGTGCCGGTGGTCACCGTGCCCGGTGGCGGCGATCAGTGGGAACTCGCCAACCGGGTGGCTCGGCAGGGCAGTGGCGTGGTGGTGCGGCCGGTGACGGTTCCCAACCTCCGCCAGGCCTGTCGGCGGGTACTCGACGACCCCTACTTCGCGCGAGCGGCACGAGCGGCTGCATCCACAGCGCACGATGTGGTCGATCCGGTGGCCTGCGCCGAGGCGGTGGTGTCGGCGGTGGTGACCGTGGGTCCCACGAGCTGACCTGGCCATCGACGATCGCGGCACCCGAACGCCATCGCGGGCGTGCGCGCTAGGCTGGAGACGATGCGACTGACCGAGTTCACCGAGTTGATGCACGCCGAGTTCGGCTCGCGCACTGCCGATTCCATGTTGCGTGACCACGTCATCGTCGATCTCGGCGGGCGCACGGCGGCCGCCGCGCTCGACGACGGGGTGGACCCCAAGGCGGTGTGGCAGGCGCTGTGCCGCGACTTCGACGTTCCGCGGGAACGGTGGTGAACGGATCCGCCCGGCGTGTCCCGGCGTGCCTCCTTGCGTCGAACAGGTGTTCGTCTATTGTGGGAATCGCTCGGCACCACCGCTGACCCCGGCGGCGACCTCGATCCACAGAAGGTGGCCATCCACAACCTGTTGCTCGGGTCGAGGCCCCATGTCAGAGGTCGTGTCTAGCGTCAGTCTCACCGGCGATCGCCCGACGATGTCCGGTCACGATCAGTACCGATCTCGCATCGGTGCGACCACCGCCGATCTCGATCGGTCCATGTACGCCGACCGATCGGCGACGACACTGGAGGAACCCATGGCTGCTGCACAACAGGACCGCGACAAGGCGCTCGACCTGGCGCTTGCGCAGATCGACAAGAACTTCGGCAAGGGCTCGGTCATGCGTCTGGGTGAGGAGGCCCGCGCTCCCATCGAGGTGATCCCGACCGGTTCGATCGCCCTCGACGTCGCTCTGGGTATCGGCGGCCTGCCGCGGGGCCGCGTGATCGAAATCTATGGTCCGGAGTCGTCCGGTAAGACCACCGTCGCCCTGCACGCGGTGGCCAACGCTCAGGCCAACGGTGGTATCGCTGCCTTCATCGACGCCGAGCACGCCCTCGATCCCGACTACGCCAAGAAGCTCGGCGTCGACACCGACGCCCTGCTGGTCTCCCAGCCCGACACCGGTGAGCAGGCGTTGGAGATCGCTGACATGCTGATCCGTTCTGGCGCGTTGGACATCTTGGTCGTCGACTCGGTGGCTGCGCTGGTGCCCCGCGCCGAGATCGAGGGCGAGATGGGTGACAGCCACGTCGGTCTGCAGGCGCGGCTGATGAGTCAGGCGCTGCGCAAGATCACCGGCGCCATGAGCAACTCCGGGACCACTGTCATCTTCATCAACCAGCTGCGCGAGAAGATCGGCGTCATGTTCGGCTCACCCGAGACCACCACCGGCGGTAAGGCGCTCAAGTTCTATGCCTCGGTCCGCCTGGACATCCGCCGCATCGAGACCCTCAAGGACGGCACCGACGCGGTGGGTAACCGCACTCGCGTGAAGGTGGTCAAGAACAAGGTCGCGCCGCCGTTCAAGCAGGCCGAGTTCGACATCCTCTACGGCCACGGCATCAGCAAGGAAGGCTCGCTGATCGATCTCGGCGTCAACGAGGGGTTCATCCGCAAGTCGGGGTCGTGGTTCACCTACGAGGGTGACCAGCTCGGCCAGGGCAAGGAGAACGCACGTAAGTTCCTGCTGGAGAACGTCGACGTCCGCGACGAGATCGAGAAGAAGATCAAGGAGAAGCTCGGCATCGGCGCCGTACTGACCACCGGTGAGGACGCCGTCGCGCCGGCCCCGGTCGACTTCTGATCGGATCGTCATGTCGGGCAACGACGCTGCAATCGCCGACGAACAGACCGTGGCCAGGTTGGCCGCAGCAACTCGGGAAATCTTGACCCGTCCAGACAAAGCAGCCGCTCCGCCGTCGTCGGTCGCCCCGACGGCGGCGGGGTCGGTTTCCGGCCATCCGGCACCAGAGTCGGGTGGGAGTCGTCGCGGGTCGGGTCGTGGTCGCGAGACTGCTGGACCTCACCCATTCGACAGCGCACTTCGCCTGTTGGGTGTGCGTGCCCGTAGCCGGGCCGAACTCCGTCAACGGCTGCTCGACAAGGACTTCACCCCTGAGGAGGTGGAGTCCACGCTGCTCCGTCTCGAAGAGCTCGATCTCGTCGACGATCGCGAATTCGCCGAGCAGTGGGTCACCTCGCGCCATCGTCATAGCGGGCGCGGTCGGCAGGCACTGCGACACGAGTTGCGCACCAAAGGAATCGATCCGTCGATCGCGGAGGAGGCGCTGCGCGGGATCGACGATGCCGAGGAACGACAGCGCGCCGCCGAACTGGTGTCGCGCAAGGTGGGCACCATCGCGGTGGAGAAACTGATCGATGCCGGTGAACGGGATCGTCATCTGCGCCGACTGGTGGCGATGCTGGTCCGCCGCGGGTTCACCCACTCTTTGGCGTTCGAGCTGGCCACCTCCGCCATCGCCGAACGTCGCGGCGACGCCGTGTGATCCGACGGATCAGACGACGGGAACCGCCGGTTCGACTGCTGGCCGGCTACCGGTGGACCGCGTTCCACGCAATTTGCGTTCCAGAAGGGTGGCCAGCAGGCTCAGCAGCGAGTTGAGCACGATCATGATCGCAGCGACCACGATCAGCGCCGGCAGGTAGTTGCCGTAGAACGACCCCACCTGCTGTCCCGAGCGGACAACCTCGATGTAGGTGATGACGTACCCCAACGCCGAGTCCTTCAGTGCCACCACCATTTGCGCGATGATGGACGGCATCATCACCGTCACCGCCTGAGGCAGCAGGATCATCCGCATCACCTGGTTCGGGCGCAAACCGAGAGCGACCGCCGCCTCGGACTGGCCTCGGGGCAGGGACATGACACCGGAACGCACGATCTCGGCGATGACCGAACCGTTGTAGAGCGTCAGGCCGGTGACCACAGCCGCCACCGCGAGGAAACCAGGCTGGAACACCTGATACTGCGAGTACAGCTGATAGGTGAAGATCATCAGGATCAACACGGGGATCGCTCGGAACAACTCCACGATGGCCCCGGCCACCAGTCGGATCGCGCGGCGTTGCGACATTCGCGCCACACCGAGTACCAGTCCCAGGATCAAGGCAAAGACGATCGAGAAGGCCGCCGCCACAACCGTTCCTCGAATGCCTGGCAGCAGATACGTTGTCCAGGTGGTGGACTCGATGAACGGTTTCCACTTCTCCGAGGTCAGCTGATCCTTGTCGGCCAGGGCGCCCAGCACCATGATCACCAGCGCCGCGACCACAAGGGCCACCAGCACTGACAGGATCAGGTTGCGGCGCCTGGCCCGTGGGCCTGGCGCGTCGTAGAGGACTGATGAGCTCATCGGGACACCTCCAGTCGCCTGCTCAGGTAGCCGAACAGCAGCCCGGTCGGCAGGGTCAACACCACGAACCCGAACGCGAAGATGGCGCCGATGACGAAGATCGCCGCCTCGTTCTCGATCATCGACTTCATCAGCAGCGACGCTTCCGCGACGCCGATCACCGAGGCGACGGTGGTGTTCTTGGTCAGCGCGATGGCGACGCTGCCCAGTGGCGCGATGGTGGACCGGAATGCCTGCGGCAGGACCACCAATCGCAGGTTCTGGCCAAAGGTCAACCCCAACGAGCGGCCGGCCTCGGCCTGGCCCACGTTCACCGTGTTGATCCCCGACCGGATCGATTCACAGACGAAAGCAGCTGTGTAGCAGGCCAGTCCGAGAACAGCCAGGCGAAAATTGTTGTCGACGATGAAGTTTCGTGAGTCCTTCGGCGCCAGGGCGACGCCGAGGGCCTGGTAGAGGCCGAACGAGGTGAACAAGATGATCAGGGTCAACGGGGTGTTGCGAAAGATGGTCACGTACGTCGTGGCCAACCAGCGCGCCACCGGGACCGGGGAGACCCGCATGCCGGCCAGGATGGTGCCCAGCACCAGGGCGCCGATCGCAGACAACACGGTCAACTTGATCGTCATCCAGAATGCGTCGACAAGCTGACTGTCGTACTTGGACAGGATGTCCACGCGTGCGGCTCCTCGATGGGGTCGGGGTGATGTGGGGTGTGCACCGAACCGGTGGTCGACGCGTGCCGTCGCAGGCTTCGACCACTGGGGGTGACTCAGTAGCGGTCGACCTTGGGTGCGTCGGGCAGCGCATAGCCCGACTTGCCGACGGTCTCTTCGAACTTGGCCTTCCAGGTGCCGTCGCTGATCATGGCCTCGATGGCGTCGTTGACCTTCGTGCGCAGCGCGGTGTCGCCCTTCTTCAGTCCGATGCCGTAGCGCTCGGTCGAGAAGGGCTTGCCGACGACCTTCAACTGTCCGGGGTACTGGGCGGCGTAGCCGGCCAGGATGATGTCATCGGTGGTGACCGCGTCGATGCTGCCGTTACGCAGCGCGTCCACGCACGCCGAGTAGGTGTCGAACTCTTGCAACTGCACGTCGCTGGCGTACTTCTCCTTCACCTTTTGGGCGGGAGTGGAGCCGGTGACCGAGCACAGCTTCTTTCCGCCCTTCAGCGATTCGGGCCCGGTGATGTCGGTGTTGCTCGACTTGACCAGCAGAGACTGCCCGGCGATGAAGTAGGGGCCGGCTAAATCGACCTTCTGCTTGCGGGCGTCGGTGATCGAGTAGGTCGCCACCACCAGGTCGACCTGTCCGTTCTGGATCAGTGTCTCGCGCTGAGCCGAGGGTGATTCCTTGAAGGTGATGCCACTGGCCGGCACACCGAGCTTGCCGGCCACATACTTGGCCACCTCCACGTCGAAGCCGCTATAGCTGCGGTCCGGGTTGCGCTGACCCAATCCGGGCTGATCGAACTTGATCCCGATGGTCAGCTTGCCTTTGCTGGCGTTGTCCGACGCGCTGGTCTTGTCACCTCCTCCGCACGCGGTGGCGGTGAGAGCGAGGGCGATCGCGACGACGGCAACGCGCGCCGAGCGGGTGAGTGTCATTCGAGGTACCTCCATGGTGGACGACTGTACGGTGCTGGGCTGCTCAGTCGAGGTCAGCCGAGCGGGGATGTCGAGTTCAGTGGCTGAGGATCTTGGCGAGGAAGTCCTTGGCTCGATCCGATCGTGGTGCGGTGAAGAAGGTCTCGGGATCGCTGTCTTCGACGATCTCTCCGTCGGCCATGAACAACACTCGGTCGCCCGCGCGTCGGGCAAACCCCATCTCGTGGGTCACGACCAGCATCGTCATGCCGTCGTTGGCCAACGACGTCATCACGTCGAGCACCTCGTTGACCATCTCCGGGTCGAGCGCCGACGTCGGTTCGTCGAACAACATCACCTTGGGATTCATCGCCAGTGCGCGCGCGATGGCCACGCGTTGCTGCTGTCCGCCGGAGAGCTGCGCGGGATACTTGTCGGCCTGGCTGGCGATGCCCACCCGTTCGAGCAGTTCTCGTGCCTTCTTCTCGGCTTCAGCCGCCTTGAGCTTTCGCACCTTGATCGGCGCCAGGGTGACGTTCTGCAGGATCGTCTTGTGCGCGAACAGGTTGAAGGACTGAAAGACCATGCCGACATCGGCACGCAGTGCGGCCAGGGCCTTGCCTTCGGCAGGGAGCTCGGCGCCGTCGACGGTGATGACCCCGTTGTCGATCGGTTCGAGACGGTTGATGGTGCGGCACAGGGTCGACTTCCCTGATCCTGACGGCCCGACCACGATCACCACCTGACCGGCGGGAACGGACAGGTTGATGTCGCGCAGCACATGCAGATACCCGAAATGTTTGTTCACTGCGGTCATGGTGATCATCGGCGCGCCGGTGGACGCGGTGGGTCGCCGTGGCGAAGGTGGGTGCGGCTGCTCAGCAGTCATGGACGGTAACCCTATGTGCAAATCGGTGCGCGCGTCACAATGCCCGCGAGATCACTACGGGTGCCGCACGTTTCAGCGTCCGGTGGCCGTGGTGACCGCCCGCGCGATGAACGTGTCCAACACCCCGTCACCCACCTTCACTGGTGCAGCACCCCACCGGTTGCGGGCCGGCTGCACCACGATTGCGGTGGCCTGGGTGGCCAGCGTCGTGGCGGTGGCGGCCGATGCGCTCGCTCGCGCCGCATCGCCGTCGGCCTTGGCGGCCAGGGCGTCGAGAGCGGCGAGCAATGCCCGACCCCAGACATCGGTGGCGTCCAACCACGGACGGGCATCGGTGACGAAGCCCGCTTGCACGGCGCCGCCACGAATCACCCTGGGCGCGTCGGCGATGGCGCGGGCGTAGCGGCGAAATGTCTCGAGAGCTTGGCGGTTTCGCCCGGCCGACCAGTCCGACCAGAACGTGTCGACCTGCGCGGCCAACACCGGGGCCTGCGGCTGCCACGGGGTGTCGCCGAAGGTGGGGGCCAGGTTCTCCAGATCGGCGAACACCTGCATGGCGGCCGTCGCGTTCTGGTCACCCCCCGCGAGATAGGTCAGCGCACGAGTCCATGTGGTGCGCGCGTTGTAACCGGCGTCGTTCCATCCGAACGAGGCCGCGCCGAACACCGCCACCTTGCTGGCGTAGGGCTGGTTCATGGGATTGGCGACGAGTCCGGCGATGGCGCCGGGCAATCCGATCTCCCGCTTGTCGTACGGGGCCAAGAGCAATCGACCCGAACTCTGTCCGTAGTCGTTGACCGGGTAGTTGTCCCAGACGAACACCGGCCGGCCGAACAGGGCCTTGATGCCGGTGGCCTGGGCGACGGTGATCGACGGGGGGACCACGTCGGTGCCAGTCCACATGATGACCACCGCCGGGTCCAGATCGGTTCGTAGACCCACCTTGTACGGGCTGTCGGTGAGGTCACCGTATTCGGTGGGCACGGTCTGCAGTGGCTGCGCGCCCGGGTGGGTGGCGATCCAGGTGCGAGCGATGTCGTTGAGCAGACTGACTTGCGCCTTGGCTGCGGCCGCCTGCCCTGGGGCGCCGTAGGCGGTCTCGTCGGCCGGGCAGTTCCACTTGGTGTAACTGATGTCGTCGAACGGTACGGAGAAGGCTCGGGCACCGAGGTCGTAGACGGCCTGGAGCTTGTTCTTCAGCGCGGTGCGATCGGCCTGATCGGAGAAGCAGATCGACTGTCCCGGTGACACTGCGAAGGTGAAGCGGACGTGGTTGTCGGCGGCGCGCCGGATCAGCGTCCCGAGTTCGGCGAGCTTGTCGGCGGGGTAGGCGTCGCGCCACCGATCGCGGTGGAACGGATCGTCCTTGGGTGCATAGATGTAGGTGTTGGCCTTGACCTGGCCGTAGAAGTCCATCTGGTCGAGCCGTTCGGCGGCTGTCCACGGCTGGCCGTAGAAGCCCTCGATGGTGCCCCGCAGTGCGGTGGCGGGGCGATCGGTGATGCGCACGCCGGGCACGCGCACCGCACCGGATCGGCCGGTGAGCAGCTGACGCAGCGTCTGCACGGCATAGAACTGGCCGCTGCCGTCGGTGCCGCCCAGGGCGATGGTCTTGTCGGAAGCGCGCAGTGCATACGCCTCGGCCCCCGATGGCGGTGTCAGCCCCGACAGTGCGGCCGCCACGTCTGAGCGCGTGGCCGGACCCAACACGATTCGTGGCAGGTCCGAACTCGAGGTGAACGCACTCGATCCCGAGGCGAGGCCGTCGACCACGCTGATCCCGCGTGCCGTCAGGATGGCTCGCAGCGCGGTCTCGGCGGGGCGGTCGGTGTCGGGGCCGGTCGCGATGACGACGCGCCCCGGAAGCACCACGCCGGTGCCCACCGGCTGCACCGAGACTGGCGTGGGGCTGATGGCGGTCACCGCCGAGGGGGACTGCGCACCGGTGGTCTCATCGGGTTCCGCCGTCGCCATCGGGGTGCCGACGATGAGGCTGATCACCGTGACGCCGGTGATCGCGGCTGTACCGACGGTGCCCAACAGGGAAAACTTGTGCTGAATCGTCATCGCATCTCCTGGCTGTACCGGTTATGACCAGTAGCTTCACCGGAGTCGTCGAGCGTGTCAACCGGGGACGCCCTACCGACCGGCGCGTGATTGTGAACATCCGATCCTCGATCACCGGCGTTGCGCACGTAGGCTTGCACCATGAGTGCAGTGACCAGCGTCGACGCGGGCCTGGACGCGCAACCGGGGCGACGCTCCTACGAGGTTCGGACCTACGGATGTCAGATGAACGTCCATGATTCCGAACGTATCTCAGGACTTCTCGAAGCCGCGGGCTACGTTCGGGCGCCGTCGGACGCCGATGCCGACCTCGTCGTGTTCAACACATGCGCGGTACGCGAGAACGCCGACAACAAGCTCTACGGGAACCTCTCGCATCTGGCGCCGATCAAGCAACAACGACCCGACATGCAGATCGCCGTCGGCGGCTGTCTGGCGCAAAAAGACCGCAGCCGTGTGGTCGAGAAGGCCCCGTGGGTCGATGTCGTGTTCGGTACCCACAACATCGGATCGTTGCCGGTCCTGCTGGAGCGTGCCCGCCACAACGCCCGCGCCGAGGTCGAGATCGTCGAGGCGCTCGAGGAGTTTCCGTCCACGTTGCCCGCGCGCCGGGAATCGTCCTACGCCGGGTGGGTTTCGGTGTCGGTGGGCTGCAACAACACCTGCACGTTCTGCATCGTCCCGACGTTGCGTGGCAAGGAGGTCGACCGACGCCCCGGCGACGTGTTGGCCGAGGTGTCGGCTCTGGTCGACCAGGGTGTGCTCGAGGTGACCCTGCTGGGTCAAAACGTCAACGCCTACGGCCAGTCGTTCGTCGACCCGGCCCTGGGCCGCTCCCGCACCGCCTTCGCCGACCTGCTGCGCGCCTGCGGCAGCATCGACGGTCTCGAACGGGTGCGATTCACCTCTCCGCATCCCGCCGAGTTCACCACCGACGTCATCGATGCGATGGCCGAGACACCCAACGTGTGTCCTGGGCTGCACATGCCGCTGCAGTCCGGCTCGGATCGGATCCTGCGGGCGATGCGCCGCAGCTATCGACGCACCCGATTCCTGGCCATCCTCGACGACGTACGTCGTCGACTGCCACATGCGGCCATCACCACCGACATCATCGTCGGATTCCCCGGGGAAACCGACGAGGACTTCGAAGACACCCTCGATCTGGTCGAACGCGCCCGATTCGCCTCGGCGTTCACCTTCCAGTACTCGCCGCGACCAGGGACCCCCGCCGCCGAGCTCACCGACCAGATCCCCAAGGACGTCGTCACCGAGCGCTACCTGCGGCTGACCGAGTTGCAGGAACGGATCTGCCTCGAGGAGAACACTGCGTTGGTCGGCACCGAGGTGGAACTGCTCGTCGTCGCCGACTCGGGCAAGAAGAACGCGGCCACCCACCGACGGGCCGGGCGCGCTCGCGACGGACGACTGGTGCACTTCCGCAGCGACACCGACGACATCCGACCCGGCGACATCATCACCACCACCGTCACCGGTGCCGCCCCCCACCACCTGCTGGCCGACACCGAACCCACCACCCACCGTCGCACCCGTGCCGGGGACGCCTTCGCCGCCGGCCTCACCCCGCAGACGCCGCCCGTCGGAGTCGGGTTGGGTATGCCGGCGGTCGGGGCGCCGCCGCAGCCCGAGAGCACCGGTCACGATCGATCCGCCGCAGCCTGCGGCGCAGAAAGGCATACGCCATGAGCGACGCATTCGACGAGTTCGAAGACGATCTGCGCAAAGCCGAACAAAAGGTGGCCGGAGAGATCGACCCCGGTGCGCGCGCAGTGGTCGTCGCCTCCGCAGTGCTTGTCGCGATCTTGTCGATGGTCCTGCCCCACACCGGATCTGCCAACGGGTTCGACGTGCTGACCTTCTCGTCGGCGGCCGCGAACGAACGCGTCACCGTCACCTCACGCGTCTTCGTCTACCTCCTCGTCGTATTCGGGATCGCGATGTCGATGTTGGCGTTGGTCACCCGCCGGTGGGCGGTGGCGTGGGTGGCCTTGGCCGGCAGCGCAGTGAGTGTGGTCGCCGGGATGCTCGCCGTGTGGTCCCGCAACACTCCGGGCGTGGACGGGATCGAACCCCCGCACAGCGCCGGGTTCGGCCTGCTACTCGGCTGGTTCGCCATGATGGTGATCACCTTCCACTGGTCGCGGGTGGTGTGGGCGCGCACCAGCCACCAGCTGGCGCTGGAGGAACAGCGTCGCCTCGAGGCCAAGATCACCGAGGAGCGAGCCTTGGAGCTACAGCGCCGACCTGCCGACGTCCGGCGCGAACCAGACCACGAATGAACGCCTGACTCAGCGGTCTCCGACCGGCACGATCAGCGGTCTCCGACTGGCACGATCAGCGGTCTCCGACTGGCACGATCAGCGGTCTCCGACCGCGCTCTTGGCGGCTTCGGCCCATTCACGCCACTGCTGCGCTTGGGCACGCAGCTCAGCTGCCTCCTTGTCGCGTCCACGCGCCGCCGCCTTCTCCGCCTGCTCCTCGAGTTGAGCCACCCGCGAGCCGAACTGCTCGGCGCGGGCGATCACCTCGGGATCGGTGCGCTGCCAGTGAGATTCCTCGGCGTCGCGCACCCGTTTCTCCACTGCCCGGATGCCCTTCTCCAAGGCCTGCATCTGATCACGCGGCACCTTGCCCACCGCATCCCAGCGTTCGCGGATGTCGCGGAAGGCCGCGCGAGCAGCGTCGAGCCCCTTGTCCGGGTCGACGGTCCGCTCGGCCTGCGCCAACAGTTCGCGCTTGGCTGCGGCATTGGCCTCGAACTCGTCGTCCCGTTCGGAGGCGGCGGCGTTGCGTGCGGCGAAGAAAACGTCCTGCGCCGCCTTGAAACGCTCCCACAGGGCGTCGTCGGTGTCGCGCGGCGCCCGGCCTGCGGCCTTCCACTCGGCCAACAGCTCCCGGAACCGTCCGGCCGTGGGACCCCAGTCGGTGGAGGTGGACAGTTCCTCGGCCGCAGCGATCAGCTCTTCCTTGCGTGCCTTTGCCCCGGCACGCTCACGATCCATCTCGGCGAAATGCGCTCCGCGCCGGCGGTTGAAGGTGTCGCGTGCCTTCGCGTACCGCTTCCACAGCACGTCATCGGTCTTGCGGTCCAGACCCTTGATGGACTTCCACTCCTCGAGGATGGCCCGCAACCGGTCGCCCGATGCCTTCCACTGGGTGGAGTCGGCCCCGATCTGCTCGGCCTCGGCCGCCAACGCCTCCTTGCGTGCGGTGGCGGCGGCGCGCGCCTCGGTGCGTTCGCGATTGCGGAACTCGGCCACCGTGTCCGCGCCGTCGATGATCGCCTCGAGCCGTGCGGCCAGGGCCGGTACGTCGCCGACGACGGCGGCAGTCGGCAGGGCATCACGCAAAGTGATCGCCGCGGTCTTGGTCTTGCGGGGATCACCGGTGCCCGCGGCGAGGCGCTCCTCGAGGATCTCCACCTCGGTGGCCATGTCGTCGAAACGTCGCCCGAAGTGGGCCAAGCCCTCATCTGGTGACCCGGCCTGCCACGAACCGACCTGCCGGTTGATGTCTCCGACGGTCAGCCAGACGGCTCCGTCGGCGTCGACGTGACCGAATTTGGTCGGGTCGGTGGCCATCACCCCGTGCGGGAGGTCGACGTGCGGGACCGCAGTGCTCGCGGGAGGTGCCGACGGAGCGGGAGCGGGGCGCGGGCCGGGACGGGGACCTGGTCGCGGCCCCGGACGCGGTCGCGGTGCGGGCGATTCGACTGGGGGAGTGACCTCGGGTTCGGTCACGGGTTGCTCGGCCGTCACCCCAGCCGGATTCACCGTGCTGGGGTCGGGTGTCGTGTCGGTCATGATGCCTCGTCCCTGCCGCGCGTCACGGCTGCCGTCGTGGTCGTGGCCACCAGTTCTGCCACGGACGCAGGTCCGCAGACCTGACGAACTCATTCAAGCAGCTGACTCCGGATTTCGTCGGTGGTCAGCGGCAAAGATGATCGACCGTCAGATCGACTACCGTCGAGGTCGTGCTGACCGCCCTCGCTCTAGTTCCCGGTGCGCCTCTGCTCGTCCCGGAATTGTCGGGTCCCGGTGCCGACGACACCGTCGGGGTTCGTGAGGCCGTGCTGGAGGTGGGTCGTCGGCTCGCCCGGTCCGCCGACCAGTGGATCGCCATCGGGGTCGGCGACGTCGACCGGCGCGCAGACCGATCGATGACGACTCCCGCCGCCGATTGTGTGACGGTGGACCGGCCGGTCGGTTCCTTCGCGGGCTTCGGAGTCGACGTGGTCGTGTCGTTGACACCGGATTCCCAGCTCGAACCCGACCGCGCCATGCCCACGTCGATGCTGATCGCGGCGTGGCTGCGCGGTCAGGTCGCCGCATCGGCGACCGTCATCGGGCACACCGTGCGAGCTGACCTCGACCCCTCGGCGGCACAGCGCATCGGGTCTGACATCGTCGCGGGACTCTCAGGTTCATGGGGGGTGCTGGTCGTGGCTGATGGTTCGTTCGGGCTCACTGAGAAGGCGCCCGGTGGTTTGATCGAAGGCGCGGTCGACGAGCAGGGACGCATCGATGCAGCGGTCGCGACCGCAGATGTCGCCACCCTTGCCGCGTTGGATCCGGTGCGGTGCGCCCAGATGGGCGTCGGCGGACGGGCAGCGCTGCAGGTGGCGGCCGCGATGTGGTCGGCCCGAGGCGCTCATGCTTCGGACCCGAATGCTGAATCTCTGTACTGCGCAGCGCCGTTCGGGGTGGGGTATCAGGTGGCGTGGTGGGGGACCTGAGCGGAGCTCAGCAGGGTTGTGACCGCGGCGGAGCTCAGCAGGGTTGTGACTGTAGCGGAGCTCAGGTTCGGTGGGGCGGGCTGCGCCCGGTGGCGGTGATCGGGCCCACCGGAACTGGCAAATCCGATCTCGCGCTCGATCTCGCCGAGCGCCACGGCGGGGAGATCGTCAACGTCGATGCGATGCAGCTCTACCGCGGCATGGACATCGGGACGGCGAAGGTGCCGCCGGAGGCCCGCCGCGGCATCCCGCACCATCAGCTCGATGTGTTGGAGGTGACCGAGACGGCGTCGGTGGCCACCTACCAGCACTCCGCGCGCGCCGATGTGGAGGCGATCCTGGCGGCGGGACGGCTGCCGGTCATCGTCGGCGGTTCGATGATGTACATCCAGTCGCTGCTCGACGACTGGGAGTTCCCGGCGACCGATCCGGGCGTCCGTGCGCGCTACGAGGCCGAGCTGGCGCAGCGGGGTGTGTCGGTGCTGCATCGGCGCCTGGCCGAGGTGGATCCTGCGGCGGCGGCGGCGATCCTCGATTCCGACGCTCGACGGGTCGTGCGTGCGCTGGAGGTGGTGGAGCTGACGGGTCGACCGTTCGCGGCGTCGGCCCCACAGATCGGTGAGCCGCGCTGGTCCACGCTCATCGTGGCGGTGGACCGTGACACCGACGAACTCGATGAGCGGTTGCGGCGGCGGACCGAGCTGATGTTCGAGGCGGGGCTCGTCGACGAGGTGGAGGGTCTGGTGCAGCACGGTCTGCGAGACGGGGTGACCGCGTCGCGAGCCATCGGGTACGCCCAGGTGTTGGATGTTCTAGACGGTCGGCTCGATGTGGACACCGCGCGTGAGCAGACGTTCTTCGGCACCCGCCGCTACGTGCGTCGCCAGCGGAGATGGTTCCGGCGTGACCGTCGCATCCATTGGTGCGACGGTGCCGACCCGGCGCTGGTGGACAAGGTCAGCGACCTGCTGCGCCGCCCACCCAGCGGGTAGCCTCGCAGGATGCCTTCATTCGCCGGCGACGGGATCGATCGTGGTGGCGTGCCCTTCGTCAAGGCGCACGGCACGCAGAACGATTTCGTCGTGCTGCACGATCCCGAGGCCGCGCTGACGTTGGGGACCGACACCGTGGTCGCGCTGTGTGATCGTCAGCGCGGCCTCGGGGCGGATGGGGTGTTGCGGGTGGCGCGCGCACATGCGCTCTGTGCGACGGGCGTGCTCGACGAGTTGCCCGCCGGTGTTGCCGGTGACGACTGGTTCATGGATTACCGCAACGCCGACGGGTCCATCGCCGAGATGTGCGGCAACGGTGTGCGCGTCTTCGCTCACCACCTCGTCGTCTCCGGGGCGTTGACGGGTCCGGCGGCGGCCGGTGAGTTCACCGTTGGGACCCGGGCGGGTGCGCGCGGGGTGCGCGTGCACTGCGCCGATGCGGTCGGTGCCGACGTCACCGTGGACATGGGTCCGGCGACGCTGGGCGTGGCCAGCGACGTGCAGCTCGGCGAGGTGTCGCTGCGCGGGGTCGCCGTCGATGTCGGCAACCCGCATCTGGCCTGTGTGGTGCATGGCCTCGATCCCGATGGACTGGCGCGTTTCGACCTGCGGGTGGGCGCACACCTCGATCCTCAGGTGTTCCCGGCGGGGGCGAACCTGGAGATCATCACCCCTGCGGTCGACGGTTCGGTACATCTGCGGGTGCTCGAACGCGGGGTGGGGGAGACCCGCAGCTGTGGCACGGGGATCGTGGCCGCCGCGGCGGCGGCGTTGGCCGCAGCGGCGGGCTCGGCGACCGCGGTGCCTGGCGAATTGTCCGTGACCGTCCCGGGTGGTCGTCTGGCGGTGCGCATCACCGAGGACACCTCCTACCTGCGCGGAGCTGCGGTGCGGGTGGCGACGGGCACCCTGGTGTCGGGGTGGGATCTCGGGTGACCCGGTTCGGCGTGGGTGCCCGGCTGCGTGCCGGTGGGTGCTGCGGGACCGAAATTCGGATGCGCCTCACCCCGACGATGTGCGATACATGATGTCCCAGAGACGAACCGATCCGATCGAGGAGCACACCTTCTTCACCGACACGACACCAGCCGCGCCGCCCGCCGAGGCGGCCGGCGCGACGACGAACCCAGACCATGCCGCTGACCCGGCGGCCGACATCCCTGCGGTGACGCACGATTCGCGCTCCGACGACGCCCAGGGCGCCTCGTCGAGCCGGTGGCGGCGGACCCCAACCATTGGTGAGCAGCAACTCGACGAGCGGTCCTCGCTGCAACGTGTTCCCGGGCTGTCCACCGAGCTCACCGACATCACCGAGGTCGAGTACCGCCAGCTCCGACTGGAACGTGTTGTGCTGGTGGGGGTGTGGACCGACGGATCAGCCGCCACCGCTGCGGCCCGGATGGCGGAGTTGGCCGCGTTGGCCGAGACTGCGGGCTCGGAGGTGCTCGACGGGGTCATCCAGCGCCGCGACCGACCTGACCCGGCCACTTACATCGGCTCGGGCAAGGCCCACGAGCTGCGTGACGTCGTGGTGTCCACCGGGGCCGACACCGTGATCTGTGATGGTGAGCTGACACCGGCGCAGCTGACCGCGTTGGAGAAGGTGGTCAAGGTCAAGGTCATCGACCGCACGGCGTTGATTCTCGACATCTTCGCCCAGCACGCCACGTCGCGGGAAGGCAAGGCGCAGGTCGCGCTGGCTCAGATGGAGTACATGCTGCCGCGTCTGCGTGGCTGGGGTGAATCGATGTCGCGGCAGGCCGGTGGTCGAGCCGGCAGCAACGGCGGTGTGGGTCTGCGCGGACCGGGTGAGACGAAGATCGAGACCGATCGTCGTCGTATCCGCGAGCGGATGGCCAAGCTGCGCAGAGAGATTCGTGAGATGAAGACCGGTCGTGTAGTCAGTCGCAAGAAGCGGCGGCGCGCAGTGGTCCCGGCCGTCACCATCGCCGGATACACCAACGCAGGCAAGTCAAGTCTCATCAATGCCATGACCGGATCTGGCGTGCTGGTGCAGAACGCGCTGTTCGCGACACTCGATCCCACCACCCGGCGCGCCGAGCTGACCGACGGGCGCGAGGTGGTGTTCACCGACACCGTCGGGTTCGTTCGACACCTGCCCACGCAACTCGTCGAGGCGTTCCGGTCCACGTTGGAGGAGGTGGTGGGGGCCGATCTGGTGCTGCACGTGGTCGACGCCTCCGATCCGCTCCCGATGGAACAGATCTCCACCGTGCGTGGCGTCATCGACGAGGTGGTGCGTGAGGAGGGCGGTACCGCACCCCCGGAATTGTTGGTGATCAACAAGATCGACGCCGCCGATCCGTTGACCTTGGCCGCGTTGCGCAGTGAGTTCCCCGACGCGGTGTTCGTTTCGGCCACCACCGGTGTGGGCCTGCCCGAGTTGTTCGACCGGGTGCGGGCCGAGATCGGCAAACGAGACGTGGAACTGACGATTCTGGTGCCGTACGACCGGGGGGAGGTGGTCTCGCGTATCCACGCTCACGGTGACGTGCTGACCACCGAGCACCGCACCGACGGCACCTTCCTGCGGGTGCGGGTCCCGCAGGCGCTGGCCGGTGAACTCGTCGACTACGCGGCCACCGCCTGAGCACGACGGTCTAGACACTCCCGGCCCGATTGGGACCTTCTGTCGCAGAACGCCATGACCCGACCGGTGGAGCCGGTCGGGTCATGGCGTGCGTCGTGGCCGGACGTGCTTACTCGGCGTCGAGGTCCTTGGCCACCAACTCGGCGATGGTGTCGAGTGTCGCCTGATCGTCGGCGCTGACCACGATCTCGGTGCCCTTCTCGGCGCCGAGGGTCATGATCATGAGCGCCGATCCGGCGTCCACTGGCTCACCACCGGCGACCGCCAGGGTGACCGGCGTTTCTGCGGCGGCCACGGCCTCGGCGATGATCGTCGCCGGTCGGGCGTGCAGGCCGACGGCGGAACCGACGGTGACGGTGGTGCTGGGCATGAATCCTCCTGATGTGTGATGTGCCTTCGAGTGTGCCGCGACCGGCACCCCGTGTCACGGGTGATGGTGAGTCGGAGCGTTGATCAGGCCGCGACGGCAGCGGCCGGGGTGGATTCCGTCGAGGGCGCGCCAGATGTCGCCCGGTTGCCGAACTGCTTGGCCGCCACCACCGCGAGAGCGCCCACCACAGTGCCCGCGGCCAGCGAGATGAAGAAGCCGGCCACATTGCTCATCGCGAAGATCACGAACACCCCGCCGTGCGGAGCCCGCAGGCCAACGTCGAAGGTCATGATCAGGGCGCCGGTCACCGCACCACCGGCCATCATCGACGGGATCACCCGCAGCGGGTCGCCGGCCGCGAAGGGAATGGCCCCTTCGGAGATGAACGATGCACCCAACAGCCAGGCTGCCTTGCCGTTCTCACGCTCGGGTTCGGTGAACAGCGTGGGCCGCAGCACCGTGGCCAGGGCCATCGCCAGCGGGGGAACCATGCCGGCAGCCATCACCGCGGCCATGATCCGTAGCTCGGCCGATCCGCCGGTGGCCAGACCCTGCACGGCGAACGCGTACGCCGCCTTGTTGACGGGGCCGCCGAGGTCGAAGCACATCATCAGGCCCAGCACGATGCCGAGGATGATGACCGAGCTGCCGGACATGTCGGTCAGGGCCTTCTGCAGCTCGTCGGTGATCCACTTGAGGGGACGGCCGAGGACCATGAACATCAGACCACCGGTGATCAACGTTGCCAGCAACGGGATTATCACCACTGGCATCAGGCCACGTGCCCACTGGGGCAGCGGGATTCGGCTGATGTAGAGCGATACGAAGCCGGCGATCAGACCGCCGACGAGGCCTCCGATGAACCCGGCGCCCACCGTCGAGGCGACGTATCCGGCGGTGAAGCCGGGAGCCAGACCGGGGCGATCTGCGATGGCGAAGGAGATGTAGCCCGCCAAAGCCGGGACCAGGAAGAAAAACGCCAACGATCCGAGCGTGAAGAAGACGCCGCCGAGATAGTGGGCGAACCCACCGTCGGGCAGGTTGGTGAGGCTGTTGGTCAGCGCGATGGTCTTGCCGATCGAGTCGGTGGCACCCTCGGGCGTGTTGGCCATCTCGTAACCGCCGAGGAGGAATCCGAGCGCGATCAGCAGGCCACCTGCGGCGACGAACGGGATCATGTAGCTCACCCCGGTGAGCAGGATCTGTCGGATGCGGGTGCCCCAGCCCAGGTCACCGCCGCCGGCGGCGGCGGCCGCGTCGGTGGCCGACCCGGACACCCGGCGGGCATTCGGGTTTCCCGCGGCGGCAACGGCTTCGCCGATCATCGTGTCGGGCTCGTTGATCGCGCGCTTGACCCCGGACTCGATCACCGGTTTGCCCGCAAAGCGTTCGCGCCCCTTCACCCCCACGTCGGTGGCGAAGATGACAGCGCCTGCACGGGCGATGACGGCTGGGTCGATCGGCGTGGACTTCGACGAGCCCTGGGTCTCGACCACGAAGTCGATCCCAGCTCGCTCGGCGGCGTAGGTGAGGGAGTCGGCGGCCATGTAGGTGTGGGCGATTCCGGTCGGGCACGCGGTGATGGCCACCACCGTCACCTTCTCGGCTGCGGGCGCGGTCGGCTCGGAGGCCGGCGGGGTGGCCGCGGTGGCCCCGTCCTGAGCGTGACGCGATGTCGTCGAAGGTGCGGCGGTGGTCGGCGAGACGACGTCGTGGACGAGGTCGACGACGGTGTCGGCGTCGGCGGCGGCGCGCAATGACGCCACGAAGTCGGGGCGGACCAGCGCACGAGCGAGCGCGCTGAGCAACTTCATGTGCTCGGAGCCGCCGCCTGCGGGAGCGGCGATGAGGAAGACCAGATCGGCGGGGGCGTCAGAGGCGCCGAAGTCGACCGTGGGGGCCAGTCGCGCGAAGGCCAGGCTTGGACGCAATGCCGATGTGCTGCGGCAGTGCGGGATCGCGATGCCGCCGGGCAGCCCGGTGGCCGACTGCGCCTCGCGGGCCATGGCGGCGCTGATGATGCCATCGGTGTCAGATGCGCGGCCGGCCTCGACCAGCCGCTGGGCGAGGTAGGTGATGACCTCTTGACGGTCGGCGCCAGCGTCGACGTCGAGGGCAACGGTGTGGCGTTCGATGATCTGGGTGGGATCGGCGCCGGCGGGCGCCGGTTCGCTGATGGTGTCGGACATGGGATTGCCTGCTTTCGGTGTGATTCTCGGGGTCTGGTGCTCGCGGGTGTGGTGGCAGGTGGTCCGGCGGCTGATGTGCGGCCGGTGGGTTGTCACGCCGGTGCTCGGGCGACCTCGCGGACCGTGACCCCGCCGAGGGCGAGGTCGGCGACGGTGGGGGGTTGGGTTCCGGCCAGCCCCGCCGCGGCCGAGCCGTAGGCCACGGCCCGTCGTAGCGCCTCGCCTGGCCCGACCCGATCGAGGTCGGCGAGCAGGTATCCGGCCAAGGTCGCGTCGCCGGCGCCCACCGTGCTGACCGGGACGATCGGCGGTGGTGTGGCCGACCAAGCGCCGTCGGCGGTGACCAGCAGGGCCCCGGCCGCGCCGAGGGTGGCCAGCACCGTGCATCCACACCGGCGTTGCACCGACTGGGCTGCGGCCAATGTCGGTCGTAGGTCGCCCGACGCCGAGGTCGCCTCGAGTTCGGCGGCATCGGTTCCGCTGATCTCGGCCAGTTCCTCGGCGTTGGGCTTGATCAGATCGATGTGACCGGCGTGCGCCGCCTGCGCCACCGCCAGCAACGGGGCACCTGAGGTGTCGACTGCCACGCGTGCCACCTGCGATGCGAGTTGCTCGGCCAGATCCCGGTACCAGGCGGCGGGCACCCCCGGTGGTAGCGACCCACACAGGGCCACCCACGTCGCATCTGCACCGGTCTGCAGTACCAGTTCGGTGAGGGCGTCGAGTTCGCTTGGGGCGAGCCGAGTTCCGGGCAGGTTGATCTTCGTCGTGGTGCCGTCGGGTTCGGTGATGGTGACGTTGTTGCGGACTTCGGCGTCCACCGGGATCGCGCGATACGACAGCCCCACCCCGTCCAGTGCGGCCAGCAGGGGATCGGAGCGGTGAGCGGGGAGGATGGCCACGGTGGCCACGCCGGCGACCTGGGCGATCCGAGACACGTTGACGCCCTTGCCGCCTGGCTCATGGCGAGCCGACTGGGCCCGGGTGACGCTGCCGCGGACGAGGGGGGCGGACAGGCTGACGGTGCGGTCGAGGCTGGGGTTGGCGGTGACGGTGACGATCATGCGATCACCACCTCCACGCCGAGGGCTGACAGTCGGGCGGAGAATCCGGGGTCGATACCGGCGTCGGTGATCAACACGTCCACCTGGTCCACAGCGGCGAAACCGGTCAGGTCCTCGTTGCCGATCTTGGATGAATCTGCAAGCAACACAACTCGATTCGCCGCTGCGATCATGGCTGACTTCATTGCTCCCTCGTCGGGGTCGGGGGTGGACAGTCCGTGCCGTTCGGTCAGGCCGTTGGTCCCTATGAAGGCCACGTCGATGCGATAGCCCTGCAGCGCGCTGATCGATGCGATCCCCACGGCGGCCTGGGTGATCCCGCGGATCCGGCCACCGAGGAAATGCAGGGTGGCGGTGGGGTGGTCGGCCACCGAGGTGGCCACGGGCAGGGAGTTGGTGAACACGATGGTGTTGCGGTCGCGGGGCAGGCGCAGAGCGGCCTGCAGTGTGGTGGTGCCGGCGTCGATGAGCAGGCTGCCTCCGTCGGAGGGCACAAATCGGGCTGCGGCGGTGCCGATGCGCACCTTCTCGTCGGGGTGGCTGCTCGACCGTTCCACCACACCGAGCTCGGTCATGCGCACCGAGTCGAGGGGTACCGCACCGCCGTGCACCCGGCGCAGACACCCGGCGCGCTCTAGGTAGGCGAGGTCGCGGCGGACGGTCTCGCTGGTGACGTCGAACTCTTCGGCGAGCGCGGTGACCGATGCGCGGCCGCGCTGATGCACTCGTTCGGCGATCGCCTGCTGGCGTTCCTCGGCGTACACGATCACCCCTTACGTGGGAATGTGTGGATATCCGGTGTTGATATCGCTTTGTTTACGCCTGTATGTGTTGACATGTCAAGTCTATGGAGTAATCTGGATCACATCGATGACCCGACGTGAGCGCATCGCTGGCCCGATGTGTGTGCCCATGGAATGCGCCGGCCCCAGCCGCGGTGGGTCCGGAGCTCGATGGCCCCCGAGTGCGGTGGGTCTGGGTGTAAGGCGCGCCTACATGTGGTGGGGTTGGAACACACCGGATCGGTGGGCCAGCAGTACCGATCGCGCGCAGGAACAGATCGTGCATGAGTAGATGAGGTGGAGATGATCGGTCAGATGACGAGCACCCAGGGAAACGGCGGTGGCGAGTCGATCACCGCCATGACCGCCCCGGACCGCGTCACGGTCCGGGGCACGCCGGTGGTCGGTGGTGTCGCCTATGCGCCGGTCATGTGGCCCGGGCCACGGCCCGCACTACCGGCTCCGGGGCCGGCTCCCGAGGACCTCGATGCCGAGGTCGACCGGTTCCGTTCGGCTGCCGCATCGGTCGCCGACCGGCTGCGTGCGCGTGCCTCGGCTGCCACCGGGGTCGCCGCCGAAGTGCTGTCTGCGACAGCCGCCATGGCGGAGGACCGCGGATGGATCGGGACCGCGGAGAAGAGCATTCGTGCCGGTTCCCCCGCCCCGAACGCGGCAGCAGAGGCCACCGAGACCTTTGTCGCCATGTTCACCAAGCTCGGTGGCCTGATGGCCGAACGGGTGACCGATCTCAAGGACGTCCGCGATCGCGTCCTCGCCGAGTTGGCCGGACAGCCCGAACCCGGAATCACCACCCCCGACCACGAGGTGATCCTCTTCGCCGACGATCTGGCCCCGGCCGACACCTCGGGACTGGATCCGAATCGGGTGCGGGGCTTGGTCACTCGCCTCGGTGGGCCGACCAGTCACACCGCGATCATCGCCCGCCAGCTGGGTATCCCGTGTGTGGTGGCGGTCGGCGACCTGCACACGGTGCCTGAGGGCACGCTCGTGGTGGTGGACGGGTCAGCCGGCACCATCGTCGTCGAACCCGACGCCGAGCAGGCGCGTGCAGATGTGGCCGCGTCCCGGCGGGCGGCCGAGGAGACCGCTCGATGGACTGGCCCGGGACGGACAGCAGACGGTGTCGATGTCGCGATCCTCGCCAACGTGCAAGACGGAGCATCGGCGCGGACCGCGGCCACACACCCGGTGGCCGGTGTGGGTCTCTTCCGCACCGAGCTCGCCTTTCTCGACCGGGCGTCCGAGCCGACGCATGACGAGCAGACCGCGCTCTACCGCGAGGTCATCGAGGCGTTTGCGGCGTCGGAGGCCGGGTCCAAGGTGGTCATCCGCACTCTCGATGCGGGGTCGGACAAGCCGTTGCTGTTCGCCGACAGCGGGACCGAGGCAAACCCGGCTCTGGGGGTGCGAGGCCTGCGTGTCGCGTTCGCCCATCCAGGCCTGTTGGAACGACAACTCGACGCGATCGCGGCGGCGGCCGAGCAGACCGGCGGATCGCCGTGGGTGATGGCTCCGATGGTGGCGACCGCGGCCGAGGCCCGCGACTTCGCCGCCGATGTGCGCCGCCGTCGGCTGGTGGCCGGTGTGATGATCGAGATCCCCTCAGCGGCACTGCTGGCTCCGGCGATCCTGGCCGAGGTGGATTTCGTGTCCATCGGCACGAACGATCTGACGCAGTACACGATGGCCGCCGACCGGATGTCAGCCGAGTTGGCGCAGCTGACCGACCCGTGGCAGCCGGCGGTCCTTGCTCTGATCGAACGGGTGGCTGCGGCGGGTCGAGCCGCCGACAAGCCCGTCGGGGTATGCGGCGAGGCCGCAGCAGATCCGTTGCTCGCCTGTGTTCTGGTCGGGATGGGCGTGACCTCGCTGTCGAGCGCACCTGCCGCGGCGGCCGGAGTCGGCGCAGCGCTGGCTCGCGTCACCATGGCGCAGTGCATGGCGGCGGCTCACGCCGCTCTCGACACCGCGGCGCCGGCCGATGCCCGAGCCGCAGCGGCGGCGGCTCTGCGCAGCTGAGGCAGCGCAGACAACCGCCGCGCGTGGCGGTTGTCTGCGATCAGATCCGTCGCATGACGGTGACGACCTTGCCCAAGATCGCGGCGTCGTCACCGGGGATCGGGTCGAACGCCTCGTTGTGCGGCATCAGCCAGACATGGCCGTTGGTGCGTTTGAACGTCTTCACGGTGGCCTCGCCGTCGATCATCGCGGCGACGATGTCACCGTTGTCGGCCACGTTCTGTTGCCGGACCACCACCCAGTCGCCGTCACAGATGGCCGCGTCGATCATCGACTCGCCCACCACCTTCAGCAGGAACAGGGCCCCGTCGCCGACGAGTTCGCGCGGCAAGGGGAACACGTCTTCGACTGCTTCTTCCGCGAGGATCGGACCGCCGGCGGCGATCCGACCCAGCACCGGGACGTAGGTCGGGGTGGGTAGGGCGGAGGCCTCGGTCACCTCGGTCGGATCGTCTTGGACGTTGACCGCGCGCGGTCGGTTGGCGTCGCGTTTGAGGAAGCCGCGTCGCTCGAGTGTGCGCAACTGGTGGGCCACCGACGACGTGGAGTTGAGTCCGACCGAGTCGCCGATCTCGCGGATGCTCGGCGGGTAGCCCCGGTCGCGGACCGATGCGCGGATGACCTCGAGGATCTTCATCTGGCGGGGCGTGAGATCCGCCTCGCTCAAGGGTGCGTCGTCGGCCTGATCCGCGGTACCGGACCGGTCGATGGAGCGGGTGCTGTCGGACACGATGTCCCTCCTGTCACGGCGTGCGGTGGTCGAACATCTGGGCTGTTCGAATCCGGCACACCTGCCGTCACCAGCGACAGTAGAGGAAAAGATCACAAGTCTCAAACATTTGTTCGACCGTGTCGGGACTTTGTCAGACCGGCGTGATACAAATCGAACAGACATTCTTTCGAACGCCTGGTCGATGAGGAGACTGACATGAACGACACCCTGGCTCACCCCCGTCCCATGACCGGGCTCACCGGGGGCGCGGCGGCGTCACATGGCCCTGAGCTGCACACACGCCCTGTCCGGCGCCCGACCGCACGTCCGGCCGGGACGCCGCGACCCGTGGCGGGCACCGCGTCGACACGGCCCTCGGACACGGCGCGCAGCGCGACGTCGCAGCATCGATCGGGCACCCGCTGTGCAGATGCCCGTGTCCGCACCACAACCATCAGTCCGGTCGGATGGTTCGCCGCCATCGCGGTCGGATTCGTCCTGGCCGCGCTCGTGTGGGCGCTGGCCATCGTCGGCTCCGAGATCTCCGACGCTCACACACCTGCGGTGGCGGGAACCTCGGTCGTCCATGTTCGCTCGGGTGAGTCGCTGACCGCGCTGGCCCAGCGTGTCGCCCCGGATGAGCCTGCGGCTGCGGTCGTCGCCGACCTCCGCTACCTCAACCACCTCGACAACTCCGCGGTGGTGGCCGGGCAGCCGCTGCTCGCCCCGGTCTACCGCCGCTGACGCCGACGCCACGTGATGATCGACGACGTCGACGACGTTGGGTGGGCGGTGCCCGGGTGCGACGCCCCCCGGTCGGTATCCTTGCGGCCACGGGTTCGCCCTGAGCCCGTTGGTCGCACACCCGGCCGGCCCGACGTGGTCAGGATGTGCCGTGG
This sequence comes from Williamsia sp. CHRR-6, assembly GCF_018474015.1. Taxonomy (GTDB): domain Bacteria; phylum Actinomycetota; class Actinomycetes; order Mycobacteriales; family Mycobacteriaceae; genus Williamsia_A. The sequence goes on from NZ_JAHCSG010000005.1 coordinate 68,716, forward strand.
AGTCGAGGACACATCGATGCATTGCCCTTTCTGCAAGAACGAGGACACCCGCGTGGTGGACTCGCGGGTCGCCGACGAAGGGCAGGCGATCCGGCGGCGTCGGTCATGTCCTGAGTGTGGTCGGCGGTTCACCACCGTCGAGAGTGCGGTCCTCGCGGTGGTCAAGCGCAACGGCGTGACCGAACCCTTTTCTCGCGAGAAGGTGATGAAGGGTGTTCGCCGAGCGTGTCAGGGTCGCGCCGTCGACGAGGACCGACTGCAGCAGCTCGCTCAGCAGGTCGAGGACACCGTGCGCAGTTCCGGATCTGCCGAGATCCCCAGCAACGAGGTGGGTCTGGCCATCCTCGGCCCGCTGCGTGAACTCGACGAGGTGGCCTACCTGCGATTCGCCTCGGTGTATCGCTCCTTCGAATCCGTCGAGGACTTCCAGCGTGAGATCGACGATCTGCGTGCGGCGTCGTCGACCGGCGCGGTCAGCTCATCGACACAGGGCGGCGATCGCCGCTGAGGTCCGCTTCTCCGACGCCGGGTAGGCGGTACCGACCTGCTCGGCGAACAGACTGATCCGCATCTCCTCGATCATCCAGTGGATCTGCTCGTTGACCACTGCGCGTCTGTCCGGCGTCACCCGGGCGACAGCCCGGTTCCATTCGGCCACAATGCGATCGACTGCCTCGAGGCCGCGTCGGTCGGTGGCCGCAGCCGCAGGCAGCCGCGACAGTCGCCGTTCGATTCCGTCGAGATAGGCCGGTAACCGCGCCAGGTGTACACCGGCGGTCTCGGCGATGAATCCGTCGTAGATCAGGTGATCGAGTTGATCACGAGCGTCCTCGGTCGCGTCTGCGGCACCCAGCCGCTCCAGTTGGGCTCGGATGGGTGCCACCCAGACCAGTGCCTGCGCCGCAGACCGCAGCACCGAGCGAGCGTCGCCGCGAGCGCGTTGGGCCACCGCGGCGCGCAATGCTGCGAACTGCTCGGGCGTGCGCACCGATCCGGTGTCGCCGACCGCATCGCGGATGGCCGCGCGCATGCAGTCGGCGAACAGTGCGGTCGCATCACGGTAGGGGCTCTGCGACAACGCGATGCGCTGCTCCACACTCAACTCCGCCACCGCTCCGGCTTTCAGCGGCGGGATCGACAGCTCGAGCAGCCGCCGGATGGCCAGGTGAGTCTGGGCCCGGGCGGTCGCGGCCGAGGTGGCAAGGTCGGTGACGACCCCGGTCTCGGTGGCGCGCAGGGTTGGATAGCTCGTCACGCGCTGGCCGGCCACGGTTTCGGTGATCGACTCATCCAGCGTCCCGATGCCCGCTGCGCTCCACTCGGTGTACACGATCGGGGCCGCTCGAGGCGTCGCGGCCGGGGTCGTGTGGGTGGACGATCGCCCGCGCGTGCCACCGGTCGTGCGGGTCGGCTCACCGCGTGCAGCGGGCCGCAGGGCGGCGGTGAGCTCGGCCAGGGTGGGTGCGGTGGCCAGCACCGAACCGTCGGCGTCAGTGGCCGCGAACGCCATCCGCAGATGATCGGGTAGCCGGGTCTGATCGAAATCATCGGCGCCGACCACCACACCGGTCTGCCGGGTGAGCTCGCGGGCCAACCCGCTGGTCAGGGGTTCGCTGCGCGGGGTCAGTGCAGCCAATGCTCGCACTGCGACGTCGGCGGCCGGCCCCAGCTGTCGGCGCACCGATTTCGGCAGTGTCCGTACCAGCGCCACCGCCAGTTCGTCACGCAGTCCTGGCACCAGCCAGTCGAAGCCGGACGGGCGGATACGAGGCAGCAGCGGCAGCGGAATACACACCGTCACGCCGTCGTGTTCGGATCCCGGGGTGAACTGGTAGACCAATGGCAACCGAGCCTCACCCTGCTGCCAGTGGTCGGGGAAGTCGCCCGAGGCGACGGTCGTGGTGTCGGAGATGTCGGCGATCGACAGATCAAGCAGTGTCGGCTGCTTCTTGCGGGTGCGCTTCCACCAGGTGTCGAAGTGGGCTCCGGAGACCACCTCTGCCCCGATCCGGGTCTCGTAGAACTCGAACAACTTCTCGTCGTCGACGACCAGATCGCCACGGCGCGAGCGGGTCTCGAGTTCACGGGCCTCGTCAAGCACGGTCTGGTTGCGGGTGAAGAAGGCGTGGGGGGTGCGCCAGTCGCCCTCGACGAGAGCGTGCCTGATGAACAGCTCGCGCGACTCCTCGGCGTCGATTCGGCCGTAGGGCACCGCGCGGCGGGCGACCAGCGGCACACCGTAGAGCGTCACCCGCTCGTAGGCCATGGCGGAGGCTCGCTTGGATGACCAGTGCGGTTCGCTGTAGGACCGTTTGACCAGCGGCCCGGCCAGCTTCTCGGCCCATTCCGGTTCGATCGAGGCGACGGTCCGGGCGAACAGCCGCGAGGTCTCGACGACCTCGGCGGCCATCACGAACCGTGGCGGCTTGCCGGCAAGCGGTGACCCGGGAAACACGACAAACCGAGTTCCGCGGGCGCCCTGGAATTCTCGGCTGTCGCCGTCGCGTACACCGATGTGGCCCAGAAGACCCGCGAGCAGCGACTGGTGGACCGATGTCGCCGACGTCGGCTCGGTGTTGGGGGTCCACCCCTTGTCGGCGACGATTCGCGACAGCTGCTGGTGCAGCTCTCGCCATTCCCGAATACGTAACCAGTGCAGGAACTCTCGCTCGCACTGGCGGCGGAACTGGTTGCCCGACATCTCGGTTCGGGCCTGCTGCAGGTGGTTCCACAGCATCACGATCGACAGGAAGTCCGATCCGGGGACGTGGAAGCGGGCGTGGGCGGTGTCGGCGGCCTGCCGATGCTCCACCGGTCGCTCACGCACATCGGGCAGCGACAGTGCCGAGACGATGACCAACACCTCGGCCAGCGCGCCGTTCTCACGGGCGGCCACCAGCATCCGGGCCCAGCGCGGGTCGACGGGAAGGTCGGACAGGTCCCGGCCGACCGGCGTCAGGTTGCGATCTGCGCCGCGTCCGTCGATGGCACCGAGTTCTTCGAGCAACGCGACGCCGTCGCGCACCGCGCGCGGGTCGGGAGGTTCGACGAACGGAAAGGCGTCGATGTCGCCGAGCCCGAGCGCGGTCATCGTGAGGATCACCGATGCGAGGTTGGTGCGCAGGATCTCCGGTTCGGTGAACTCGGGCCGAGCCGCAAAGTCGTCCTCGCTGTAGAGGCGGATGCAGATGCCGTCGGCCACGCGCCCGCAGCGACCCGCGCGCTGCCGGGCGCTGGCTTGAGAGATGGGTTCGACCGGAAGGCGTTGCACCTTGGTGCGCACCGAGTATCGCGAGATGCGCGCGGTGCCGACATCGATCACGAAGCGGATGCCCGGCACCGTCAGCGAGGTCTCTGCGATGTTGGTGGACAACACGATTCGACGCCGGTCGCTGGTGGCGAACACCTTGTGCTGATCGGCGGTGGACAGGCGCGAGAACAACGGCAGGATGTCTATGCCACGGTCGCGCAACGATCCCAGCGCATCGGCGGTGTCACGGATCTCGCGTTCGGTGGCCAGGAACACCAGGATGTCCCCGGGGCCCGCGCGGCACAGTTCGTCGACGGCGCGACTGATCGCGTCGATCTGGTCGAGGTCTTCGTGGTCGTCGTCGGGGTCGGCGCTCTCGCGCGGCCGGTAACGCACCTCCACGGGATAGGTGCGCCCCGACACCGAGATGATCGGCACCGGACGGTCGTCGGTGGCGAAATGGTCGGCGAAGCGCCCGGGGTCGATGGTGGCCGAGGTGATGATCACCAGCAGGTCAGGTCGGCGCGGCAACAGCTGCTTGAGATAGCCGAGGATGAAATCGATGGTGAGGCTGCGCTCGTGGGCCTCGTCGACGATGATCGTGTCGTAGGCGCGCAGCATCGGATCGCGACCGATCTCGCGCAGCAGGATGCCGTCGGTCATCACCTTGACCAGGGTGTCGTCGCGGGTTCGGTCGTCGAACCGCACCGCGAAACCTACCGTCTCACCCAGCTCGGTATGGGTTTCTTCGGCTATTCGCGCGGCTACCGACCGGGCTGCGATCCGGCGCGGCTGGGTGTGCCCGATCATTCCGCGCACACCGCGGCCGAGTTCCAGACAGATCTTGGGTAGCTGGGTGGTCTTGCCCGACCCGGTCTCGCCGGCCACCACCACCACCTGACGATCACGCAGGGCATCGCTGATCTCATTGCGGGCCAACGAGATCGGCAGATCAGCGGGGTAGTCCAGTCGTGGGACCGCAGCGCGACGCCGGGCGGTCCGGGTGCGCGCGGCCTGCAGCGCTCCGGCGAAGCGATTGCGGTCGGTGTCGGTGCGGGCCGCGCGGCGTCGGCGTTTGAGTCGGAACTCGTCGGCGATGGACACCTCGGTCCAGTCGATGACCGCCGGCTCATGGCCGCGGTCGACCGGTTCGGGGGTGTGGTCGGTGATGGGTGGGTGGGCCATGATCACCCCAGGATATTCGTCCCCGACGTGGCCTCCGTGCGTGTCACCCGGCGATGACCTCGACGTCGCGGATGACACAGCTGCCGTCGGATTCCTCGTTTGCGAGGTCGGGGAGATCGACCTGCGCGGTCAGTGCCCAGCCGCGATCGCCATCGGGGTCGTCGATGGTCTGGCGTACCCGCCACACCGTCTGGGACTCGTCGAGGGAGAACAGCTGCGGGCTGCGGGCGTCGGGGCCTGTCCCGATCTCGTCGTACTCGTCGAAATACTCGGCGAACTCTGCACGCCAGTCGAGGTCGGGATGCATGGCGTGCAAGGTGGCCCAATTGCGACGAGCGGCCGCGCTGACGATGGCGAACATGTGGTTGCGCACCTGCACGCGGCAGGCCCGCAGGTTGGGTCCCGCCGCGCGCGGTGCGGTTGGTTCGCCACCGGAATCGGCGTCGGGGTGGGTCAGTTGTTCCCACTCGTCGATGAGGCTCGAGTCGACCCGCCGGACGAGGTCCCCGAGCCATTCGATGAGGTCGTCGAGCTCGGGGGTGTGTTGGGCGGTGGGCAGCCCGTGACGGGCGGCGCGGTAGACGTCGGTGAGATACCGCAGCACCACGCCCTCGCTGCGTGCCAACTTGTAGCGGGCCACGAATTCCGTGAAACCCATTGCCTGTTCGATCATCTCGCGCACAACCGACTTCGGTGACGGCGGTGTCCCCGATACCCACGGGTGGCCACGGCGGTACATCTCGAAGGCGGCGTCGAGCAGGTCGGCCAGCGGCTTGGGGTGATCGACCTCCTCCAGCAGTTCCATCCGTTCCTCGTATTCGATTCCGTCGCTTTTCATCTCGGCGATCGCGGTGTCGCGGGCGGCGGAGCGTTGGGCGGCCAACACCTGACGCGGATCCTCGACGATTGACTCGACCACCGAGATCGCGTCGAGTGCGTACCCGGGATCGGCAGGATCGAGGATTTCCAGTGCGGCGATCGCGAACGATGACAACGGATTGGACAGGGCGAAGTTGGCTGGGACGTCGGCGGTGAGTGCCACCATCTTTCCGTCGGCATCAGGCTCCACCCGCTCCACCAGCCCTGCGGTGAGCAGGCCGCGATAGATCTCGATGGTGCGCAAGATGTGACGACGCTGTCGTTCGCGGGGTTCGTGGTTGTGCTCCAACAGATGTCGCATGGAGGTGAAGCAGTTCGCCGGGCGGGCGATCACGTCGATGACCATCGACGTCGACACCCGGAAATGCGACCGCAGCGGCTCCGGTGGGGCAGCGATGAGCCGTTCGAAGGTGGGCTCGCCCCAGGAGACGAACCCCTCGGGTGCCTTCTTGCGCTGAATCTTCTTGAGTTTCTTCGGGTCGTCGCCCGCGCGGGCCGCGGCTCGCGCGTTCTCTACATCGTGTTCGGGAGCTTGGGCCACCACGTAGCCCACCGAGTCGTAGCCGGCTCGTCCGGCGCGTCCGACGATCTGGTGGAACTCACGCGCCTGCAGGTGTCGGGTCTTGACGCCGTCATACTTGGTCAGTCCGGTCAGCAGGACGGTGCGGATGGGGACGTTGATCCCCACACCCAGGGTGTCGGTGCCGGCGATGACCCGCAGAAGTCCCTGCTGGGCAAGTCGTTCCACGAGACGCCGATAGCGGGGCAGCATGCCCGCGTGGTGGACGCCGATACCCGATCGCACAAGTTTCGACAGGGTTGCGCCGAAGCCTGCGGAGAACCGGAAGTCGCCGATCTCGGCGGCGATCGCGTCGCGCTGGGCGCGGTCGATGATCTTGGCGCTCAGCAGGGCTTGGGCGCGCTCGACGGCAGATTGCTGGGTGAAGTGCACGACGTAGATCGGGGCGCGGTCGTCTTCGATGAGCCGTTCGATGGTCTCGTGCACTGCGGTCAGCACGTAGGAGTACTGCAGGGGGACCGGGCGGGTGGTGCCGGTGATGTCGGCGGTTGTTCGTCCGGTGCGATCGGTGAGGTCGTCGACGAAGAAGCTCACGTCGCCCAACGTCGCCGACATGAGCAGGAACTGTGCGTGCGGCAACTCGATGAGCGGCACCTGCCACGCCCAGCCGCGCTCGGTGTCGCCGTAGTAGTGGAACTCGTCCATCACCACCAGACCCACATCGGCGTCGGCGCCGCGCCGCAGGGCCAGATTTGCCAACACCTCGGCGGTGGCGCAGATGATCGGAGCCTCAGGGTTGACGGTGGCGTCGCCGGTCATCATGCCCACCAGTTCGGCGCCGAATTGCGTGCAGAGGTCGAAGAACTTCTCGCTGACGAGAGCTTTGATGGGCGCGGTGTAAAACGTCCGTTCGCCCCGAGCGAGCGCGAAGTAGGCAGCGCCACTGGCGACCAACGACTTTCCCGAGCCGGTGGGGGTGGAGAGGATGACGTTGGAACCCGACACCAACTCCAGCAGTGCTTCCTCCTGCGCCGGGTATGGGGTCAGGCCCCGGCCGGCGGCCCAGCCGACGAAATGCTCGAAGGCTTCGTCGGCGTCACCTGCGGCCGCGACCGACAGCGGCGCGGCCTGCGCGTTCACGCCTCGGGATCTCGATCCTCGGCGGCGTGGCGTCCGCCGCTGCGCCGCGGCGGGGCATCGTCGTGACGTTCATCGGATTCGGGGCTTACCTGAGACGGCGCGCCGGGCTCGGTGGTCGAGGCGTCGGCCTCGGTGTCGCCAGGCGACCCCAGGTTGTCCTGTTCGGCGAGGTAACGCTCGAGTTCGGCTCCCAGCTCGTCACCGCTGGGCAGTTTTTCCTCTGCGGCCAGCAGCGATGCCTTCTCGTCGGCGGCGGCGGTGAACGCGTCGTACTGGCTTTCCAACGCGGCCACCACCGACTCCACCTCGGTGTTGCCTGCGACCTCGGAGTCGATCTGGGCGCGGACGGTGCCCGCTGCGTTCTCCAGCGCTGCCACCGGCAGGTCCAGGCCGGCCACGGTCGAGAGCGTCTCGATGAGTCGTGCTGAGGCGGCCGGGTACTGCGCCTGCGACAGGTAGTGCGGCACGTGCACCGACAGTCCGGCCGTGGAGTAGCCGTGTTGCGCCATCCGCAGCTCGACAAGCATGGAGGCGCTGGCCGGGATCTTCAGTTCGCTGCCCCACCGCGGCAGATCACCCAACATCGTCGGGTCTGACCCGTGCGCGGTGATCGTCGATGGACGGGTGTGGGGGATGGCCATCGGGATGGCGTTGAGCCCGATCACCGAGGACACGTTGAAGTGGTCGGACAGTCGCCGCACAGCGTCGACGAATCGCTCCCAGCGCAGATCGGGCTCGGCCCCGGCCAATAGCAGGAACGGACGGCCGCTGTTGTCGCGAATGGCGTGAATGGTCAGCGACGGCATCTCGACGTCGGTGAACTCTTCGCCGGAGAAGGTCATCGTGGGTCGGCGTGAGCGGTAGTCGATGAGCTCGTCGGCGGAGAACGTGGCCACGAGTTCGGAGTCGAGGCTCTCACGCAGATGATCGGCGGCGAGTGCGACCGCATGTCCGGCGTCGGCGAATCCCTCCATGGCGTGGACGAGGACCGGGCCGGTTCCCTCCTCGCCGGTCACCTGTGGTGCCGGGAACTCCAACTCGTACAGCGTGGACTTGTCGTCCATCGGATCCTCCTTCTCGACCTACATTGTCGCCCATCGCCTGGGCGCCACCCAAACCTTGCGCTGATCGAGCGGTCAGAAGCCTGCCAGACACGGCGGGCGCAACGCCCAGAACGCGCCGAGTGGGAATTGCTCGCTGTGATGTGCAACGACGGCAGTCGCTCCCCGGATTCCCCGACGTGCGCGAGCGCACAGGGTGTGGTGGTGCGCGAGCGCACAGGGTGTGGTGGTGCGCGAGCGCACAGGGTGTGGTGGTGCGCGAGCGCAGGCCGCGGAGTGTCAGCGCAGTCACGTGCACACATGGCAAGGTTGTCATCAATGCATGGGCGCGTGGCCTCGTCGGCCAGTGTTCGACACATCGAGAGGACAAGGACAGTCATGTCACAGCAGGTTCGTGGAGTCGTGTCGCTTGGCAAGGGAGAGCCAACCCAACTGCGCACCATCGTCATTCCCGATCCGGGGCCGCGCGATGTCGTGGTGCGGGTGCAGGCGTGCGGGGTGTGCCACACCGACCTCGCCTACCGCGACGGTGGGATCAACGATGAGTATCCGTTCCTCCTCGGACATGAGGCGGCTGGCATCGTCGAGCAGATCGGTGACGAGGTCACCCACGTGGCGGTCGGCGACTTCGTGGTGTTGAACTGGCGCGCGGTGTGCGGCCAGTGTCGTGCCTGCAAGCGGGGACGCCCGTGGTACTGCTTCGACACCTTCAACGCCAGTGTCCCGATGACGCTGGAGGACGGCACCGCACTCACCCCGGCGCTGGGTATCGGGGCTTTCGCCGACAAGACGCTGGTCCACGAGGGTCAGTGCACCAAGGTGGCATCCGACGCCGACCCGGCCGTGGCGGGTCTGCTGGGCTGCGGGGTGATGGCCGGGCTGGGTGCTGCGATGAACACCGGCAACGTGGGTCGGGGCGACAGTGTCGCGGTGATCGGCTGTGGCGGTGTGGGTGATGCTGCCATCGCCGGCGCGCGGCTGGCGGGGGCGTCGACGATCATCGCCGTCGATCGCGACGCCCGAAAGCTGGCCTGGGCCACAGACCTCGGCGCCACCCACACCATCGACGGCTCAGCGGTCGATGACGTGGTGGCCGCCGTCCAGGAGCTCACCGACGGTAACGGCGCCGACGTGGTGATCGACGCCGTCGGTCGTCCCGAGACCTACGAGACCGCTTTCTATGCACGCGATCTGGCGGGCACCGTGGTGCTGGTCGGGGTACCCACCCCGACCATGCGGCTGGAGTTGCCGCTGGTCGACTTCTTCTCTCGGGGCGGGGCGTTGAAGTCGTCCTGGTACGGCGACTGCCTACCCGAGCGTGACTTCCCGATGCTGATCGACCTCTATCAGCAGGGTCGGCTGCCGCTGGAGAAGTTCGTGTCCGAGCGCATCGGTCTCGACGAGATCGAAGCCGCCTTTCACAAGATGGAGGCCGGCGAGGTGCTGCGTTCGGTGGTGGTCCTGTGACGGTGCGCATCGACCATGTCGTCACCTCCGGCAGTTTCAGCCTCGACGGTGGCACCTGGGATGTCGAGAACAACATCTGGATCGTCGGCGACGACCACGAGGTGGTGATCATCGACGCCGCGCATGCAGCGGACCCGATCGTCGAGGCGGTGGCGGGGCGGACGGTCCGCGCCATCGTCGCCACCCACGGACACAATGACCACATCACTGTTGCCCCGGAACTGTCCGAGCGCCTCGATGCGCCCGTCCTGCTGCACCCGGGTGACGACATGTTGTGGCGGGACACCCATCCCGATGTGTCGCACGGCGACATCGAAGACGGCCAACGGATCTCGGTCGCCGGTACCGAACTGATCCTGATCAACACCCCAGGTCACTCGCCTGGATCGTGTTGTCTGTACCTGCCCGAGGCCGACGTGTTGTTCAGCGGAGACACACTGTTCTCGGGCGGTCCCGGCGCGACGGGTCGGTCCTTCTCGAGCTTCCCGACGATCATCGAGTCCATCCGCGACAAGATCTTCACCCTGCCGGCGGCGACCGAGGTGCGCACCGGGCACGGTGATTCGACTGCAGTGTCCGCGGAGGCGCCGCACCTCGAGGAGTGGATCGCGCGGGGACACTGAGGGGTCTGCGCATGTGGCCTGCCGGGCCTGCGCGAATGTGCATCGTCTGGACGTGTCGGTGACCAGAGGAGTCGGTTGCCGGTGGCACAGTGTGGGGATGAAGCACAGCGTGGGGCGTCGGCGCCGACCGGGACACACGACCTCGCCCGCCGCCGTGGTCGCCGCCGCCGTGGTCGCCGTCGGCGTGGTTGCGGCCGCCGGTTGTTCCTCGGACACCGACGGATCCCCCCGCGCGGGCGACGGATCGTCTGGGTCACGATCGCCGTCGACGGGTGCGATGGACCGCTATGCGTTGTCGCCGACAGACTTCCCGTCCTCCTACCCGGCGGTCCGGTTGAGTGGTGCACCGGCCGCCGAAGCGATGGCCGATGTCACCGGTCGCCCCCTGGCCGGGCAGGTCGACCCCGAAACCTGCCTGCCTCAACAGGTTCCGTCGGGTGTTGACGACGCAGTCGTCCTGGTCGGTCAATCGGCGGCTCAGGCGAACCTCACCGTGATCACCGTCCGCGTGAGCGTGGCGCTTGCGGAACTGTCCGCGCAGGTCGCGCGGTGTGCGACGTACACGGTGATCGACGGTCCAGCCCGATCTGCGGTGCGGATGGAGGCGTTGCCGCCGTCGCCGGTGGCGTCCGACGCCACGCTGGCCTACCGACGTACGCTGCGCTCGTCCACTGCGCCGTCTGCACCGGTGCAGACCATGACCACCCTGGTCGCCCAGAATGCCGACATCCGGGTGTACGTCGAATACCGGTCGGTGGGATCTGGTCCGCCAGACGGTGCCGCACTCGACGAGTTGTTCACCGCAGCGGTCAGCCGCGCGCGCGGACGCTGATCCACCGGAGCCACGTCCGGGCTGTCCACAGGCCGGCGCGGTCGTGGACAACTGTGGATCGATGAGTCGATGACCCGGGTTTTCGGCTCTTGGTGGACCGGGCGGGTCGGCACGGGTGATCAAGCTGTGTCCCATGACAATCCAACCGCCCACCCTCATCGTCGGTGATCCCGGCGACATCATCGCCGCCGTACCCGCCATGTTGGGCTTCGTCCCACAACGATCGCTGGTCCTCGTGGCCTTCGATGAGACCCAGACCAGAGTCGGTGTGACCATGCGTCACGACGTGGACTTCGATTCCGACGGTGCACCCAGTGAGGAGATGCGCACCGTCATCGCGCAGCTCTGCGATGTCTGTCTGCGCGACAACAGTTCTGGCGTGATGGCGCTGGTGGTCGACGACCGGCTGCCGTTCGACCTCAACAGTGCAACGGTGATCGGCGGCTGGATCGAGGTGTTCGCGCTGGTGGACATCGGACTGGAACACCTCGGTCTCACCGCGGGTTTCGTGATCCCCGAGTTGCTGGCAGGCGCGCAATGGCACACCGTCTGGGGGCGGATCGACAGGTTCGGGATCAGTGGTGTCATCGACGACCCGACGACTTCAGCCATCGCCGTTGCCCACACCTATGCGACCGGTCGTGTGGTGCGACGGACCCGGTCTGAACTCGTCGAGACCCTCGCCCCCGTGGCCCACTGCGCCGGGCTGTCCGTGGTCCCCGGACGAATCACCGGAGGGGCTGAATCTCGTTCTGCACGAGGGGAAACCGGGGATCCACCGCAGCGGTGCCCGGTTGTCGTCGATGTCGCCGACCGCTCGGACACCGCGCTGCTCACCCACGTGCTCGAGGCGGTTGCCGACGGTCTGGCCCCTGCGCCGCTGTGCGCTGATGTGGCTCTGCTCGACGCGGCCATCCGCCGGCTTCGCGTGCGCGATTCGTTGATGTGTCTGGCTGACAGTGGCTGGGCCGACGATGCGCGACGGCTCTGGGTCGAACTGACTCGCCGACTGTGCGGCCGGGGCCGCGCTGCGGCGGCCACCCTGCTGGCGCACCTGGATTACACCCACGGTGACGGTGCGATGGCCGGGGTCGCGTTGGACACCGCGCTGTCCGCCGACGCGGGTTACTCGATGGCCCAACTGCTCGATCAGTCGCTGCGCTCGGGCATGCGCCCGGAGTTCATCGCCGATCTGGTGCTCATCAGCCGAGCCACCGCAGCCGACCTGGGGGTCACCATGCCCCGGTGACAGCTCAGGATCGTGCGGAGTGGGCTCGGTCTCCGAGAGCTCGGATGTAGTCCCACGCGTCGGTGACGATGCCGGCGAGCTCGGTCTTGTCGGGCTGCCAGCCGAGCTCAGCGATGGCTTTGTCGCTGGAGGCGATGAGTACCGCCGGATCGCCTGCACGCCTGCTGGTCTCGACCACCGGGATGTCGATGTCGGTCACCTCACGGCAGGTGTCGATGACTTGGCGGACCGAGAACCCGGTGCCGCTGCCGAGGTTGTAGATGGCGTGACGTCCCGGTGTCGCAGCCGCCAGGGCCAGCAGATGCGCTTGGGCGAGGTCGTAGATGTGGATGTAGTCGCGGATGGCGGTGCCGTCGTCGGTGGGGTAGTCGGTGCCGAAGATGCTCACCTTGTCCCGGTGGCCCAGCGCGGCCTGCAAAACCAACGGGATGAGATGGGTTTCCACTGGCCGGTTCTCGCCGGCGCCTGCGTAAGCGCCTGCCACGTTGAAATACCGCAGGCTGACCGCCGCGAGATCGTGGGCCACGGTGTAGGAGGTGATGGCGTGATCGATCGCCAACTTGGTGGCGCCGTAGGCGTTGGTGGGCCTCGTCGGCGAGGACTCCACGATCGGCACGGAGTCAGGCTCGCCGTAGGTGGCGGCGGTGGAGGAGAACACCAGGCGGGGCACCTGGTGCACCCGGATCGCCTCGAGCAGGGCCAGCGACTCGACCACGTTGCCCTGCCAGTACAGCTCAGGATGGTGTACCGATTCGCCGACCAGTGACTTCGCGGCGAAGTGCAACACCCCGTCGAATTCGGTACCGGCCAGCAGATCGTCGGCGACAGCGCTGATGTCACCCTCGACGAACTCGGCCTCGGCGGGCACCGCGTCGCGGTTGCCGACCGACAAGTTGTCCACCACGGTCACCTGGTGACCGGCCTCGATCAAGACTCGTGCACACACACTGCCGACGTACCCCGCACCACCGGTGACGACCAGTTTCATCGTGTGTCAGACCTTTTCGACCTGGATGGAGTGGGCCATCTCCGAAGACAGCCGCAACCCGGCATGACCGGGGGTGCTGATCAGCACCGATCCGCCGGAGATGGTGACCGACACCCGGGCGTTGGGCACCACACCCGCCTCACGCAGTTCTGCGATCAGTCCGGGGTCGTCCTGAGCGTGTTCGGAGAGCCGACGGATGATGACCGCGACCGGTTCACCCTCGGGCAGGTCGGACAACCGGGTGGCGTTGTCGGCCGCCGGTGCGACGTCCACCCCGAGCAGATCCAGTCCGGGGATGGGATTTCCGTAAGGGGAGGTGGTCGGGTGATCGAGCACTTCGAGGATGCGCCGCTCGACGTTCTCGCTCATCACGTGTTCCCAGCGGCAGGCTTCGGCATGCACCTCCTCCCAGGGCATCCCGATGACGTCGACGAGCAACCGCTCGGCCAACCGGTGTTTGCGCATCACCGAGATGGCCAGGGTGCGACCCTGCTCGGTCAGTTCGAGTTGGCGGTCACCGGCCACCCGCACCAGACCGTCGCGCTCCATCCGGGCCACGGTCTGCGAGACGGTGGGACCGCTCTGTTCCAGACGCTCGGCGATGCGGGCGCGCAACGGGACGATCCCCTCCTCCTCGAGGTCGTAGATCGTCCGCAGATACATCTCGGTGGTGTCGACGAGGTCGTTCACGCTGTGCTTCCCGCTCTGGTTCCCGCTGCCGCTCTGGTTCCCACCGTCGGCCTGGTTCCCACTGTCGATCTGGTTCCCACTGTCGGATCAATCCTTTCCGCGTTGTGGCCCCGAGATTACCCGCATCGAGGTGCCACCACGCTGCGTCGACGCGCTCTAGCCTGGGTCCATGGACCCGCACCCGTCACCGCCGCCCGCGACCGCGGCGCAACCAGCCGGTCGCGACGACGTGGTGGTCGTGTGGAGTGAGCGATTCCTGGACTACCGGTGGAGCGGGTATCACCCGATGAACCCCGTCCGGTTGGCCCTGACCATGGGGTTGGCCCGCGGCCTCGGTGTGCTCGACGGCTACGACCTGGTGGTCCCGTCACCGGCCGACGACGCGTTGCTGCATACGGTGCACCGGCAGGACTACATCGAGGCGGTACGCGCCGCCGGGGTCGTGGCCTCCGGTGGCGTGGTGCCCGGCTTCTCGGCGGCACTGTGCGAGCGGATCTTCGGTCTCGGTGGCGCAGACAACCCCATCTTCCCGCGGATGCATGACGCCGCCGCGCTGCTGGTGGGTGGGTCGGTGGCCGCTGCGGATGCGATCGCGCGTGGTGCCGCACGTCGGGCGGTGAACATCGGCGGCGGCATGCACCACGCCATGGCGGGACGCACCTCGGGGTTCTGCGTCTACAACGATGCCGCGGTGGCCATCGCCCGGCTCCTCGACGGTGGATTCGATCGCGTGGCCTACCTCGACGTCGATGCCCACCACGGCGACGGGGTGGAACGCCGGTTCGTCGACGACCCGCGGGTGTTGACGGTGTCGCTGCATCAACACCCGGCCACGTTGTTCCCTGGCACCGGATACCCCACCGACGTGGGCTCCGGGGACGCAGCCGGGACGGTGGTCAACCTGGCGTTGCCGCCGCAGACACCAGATCGGCTGTGGCTGCGCGCCTTTCATGCGGTGGTGCCTTCACTGGTGGCCGATTTCGCCCCCCAGGTGATCGTCAGCCAGTGTGGTGCCGACAGCCATCTCGGTGACCCGCTCACCGATCTCGGCCTCACCGTCGACGGGCAGCGCGCGGCCATCCTGGCGATGCGGGATCTGGCCGACACCCACTGTGAGGGTCGATGGCTGGGTCTCGGCGGCGGGGGGTACGGAGTGGTGGACGTGGTACCGCGCACCTGGACGCATCTCATCGCGGCTGCGTGTGATCGCGACATCGACCCGAACACACCCACCACCCCCGACTGGCAAGACACCGCTCGGATTGCTTCCGAGTCCATTCATCCCGACTGGGTGACCACCACACCTGCCGAGACGATGTCCGACGGCGGTGACGTGGACTACCAACGCTGGGAAGGCAACTGGGGTCAGCACCCACCGGCAGGGATCAGCGTGCACCTGCAGTCGGCCATCGACGCTGCGATCCTGGCCACCCGCACAGCGGTGTTCCCGCTACGTGGACTCGACCCGAGTGATCCCCGTGACTGAGCCGACGGGGACCGAGCCGACGGGGACCGAGCCTGCGGGGACCGAGCCGACGGGGACCGAGCCTGCGGGGACTGAGCCGACGGTGACCGAGCCTGCGGGGACCGGGCCGACGGGGATCGGGCATGGAGCGGAGAACGGCGACGAGGGTGTGTCACCGGCCGACTCCACGTGGTCGTTCCCGAGGCACTGGACAGCCGACGTGCTCGCCTCCGATGGTCGTGCGGTGCACATCAGGCCCATCGTCGCCGACGACGCGAGCCGCATCGTCGCATTCCATTCGGGCCTGAGTGAACGCACCCGCTACATGCGCTATTTCGGTCCATACCCGGTGATGTCGCAGGCCGACATCACCCGGATGACCCACGTCGACCATCGGCAACGGGTGGCGTTGCTGGCTCTTCTCGGTGAGGAGATCATCGCCGTGGGAATCTATGAGGGCCTGGCCGCGGCGGGACGACCCGACGCCGCCGAGGTGGCTTTCGTGGTCGCCGATGCCCATCAGGGACGAGGCCTGGGGACCATCCTGCTCGAGCATCTGGCCGGTGCGGCGGCCGAGAACGGGTTCTCCCGTTTCGAGGCCGAGGTGCTGACCGAGAACCGTGCGATGCTGGCGGTGTTCCGGGAGGCGGGATACGTGCTCACCCGGAGCTTCGACGGCTCGACCGTGCACGTCGAGTTCGAGATCGACCCCACCGATGCCCTGCTTGCGGTGCGCAACGCACGTGAGCGGGCGTCGGAATCGCGCAGCGTGGCCAACCTGCTCCAGCCGTCCTCGGTGGCCATCATCGGCGCCTCCAGCGATCCGAGCAAAGTGGGTAACGCGTTGTTGGCCAACGTGATCGCCGGGAACTTCACCGGACCGGTGTACCCGGTCAACGCTGAAGCACGCGCGGTCCGCGGCATCCGCGCTTATCCCACCGTCAACGACATCCCCGATCCGGTGGACCTGGCCGTCGTGGCGGTGCCGGCCGAGACGGTGGGGGAGGTGCTGCGGGGTTGTCTGGACAAGAGGGTCAAGACAATGGTCGTGGTGTCCTCGGGCTTCGCCGAGTCCGGGGATGCGGGTGCGCTTGCCGAGCGCACCCTGGTCCACGAGATCCGTTCCTACGGAATGCGTCTGGTCGGCCCCAATGCGCTCGGGGTGATCAACACCGATCCGGCGGTGTCGCTCAACGCCACCCTGGCCCCTCGGGTGCCCGGACCCGGCCGGGTGGGCTTCTTTTGTCAGTCCGGGGCGCTGGGGATCGCGATCCTCGACGTCGCCGCGCGGCGTCGGCTGGGGTTGTCCACCTTCGTCTCCGCAGGCAACCGCGCCGATCTGTCGGGTAACGACATGTTGCAGTACTGGGACTCCGATCCCCGAACCGACGTGATCCTGCTTTATCTGGAAAGCTTCGGCAACCCGCGCAAGTTCGCCCGGCTGGCTCGCCGGGTCTCGCGCAGCAAACCGATCGTCGCGGTGAAGTCGGGTCGAAGGATGCTCTCGCCCAACCACATGCGGCATGATTCGCGCCTGGCCGATGCCAGCGCACGCGCTGTGCTTGCGCAGTCAGGGGTGATCCAGGTGGA
Source organism: Williamsia sp. CHRR-6 (assembly GCF_018474015.1). Taxonomy (GTDB): domain Bacteria; phylum Actinomycetota; class Actinomycetes; order Mycobacteriales; family Mycobacteriaceae; genus Williamsia_A. The sequence goes on from NZ_JAHCSG010000005.1 coordinate 85,655, forward strand.
CACCATCGCCGACCTCTTCGACTGCGCGACGGTGTTCGGCTACCAGCCGCTACCGCGTGGTCCGCGGGTTGCGGTGGTGGGCAACTCGACCGTACTGGGCGTGTTGGCGGCCGGGGCGGGTGAGCAGTTCGGCCTGCAGGTGGTGGCTCAGGTCGATCTCGGAGCTGCGGTCCTGGTCGACGACTTCGAGCACGCGGTGCGAACGGCGACCGTCGACGAAGACGTCGACGCGATCTTGGTCGTGTTCGTCCCCCCGGTGGCGGTCGGGGCCGACCTCTACGCGCAGGCGTTACGTAGAGCGGTGGCCGACACAGACAAGACCGTGGTCACCACCTTCCTCGCGGTCGAGGGGATTCCGGAGACTCTGACCGTGCGCGATGAGCACGGGACGCCGGTGCGCGGGTCGGTGCCGTCGTTCCCATCGCCGGAGCGAGCGGCTGCGGCGCTCGGGCACGCGTGGCGGTACGCGCAGTGGACGGCGCGACCGCAATCGCAGATCGCGCGACCGGACGGCATCGATCCGCACGCGGCGTACGGCGTCGTCGCCGAATTCATCGACGATGGTGGTGCCGACCCGCGCTCGTCCGGTGGTGACCCGGCCGCGGAGACGATTGCCCTGAGCGAGCATCGATCGTCGGAACTGTTGGCGCACTACGGGATCCACGTGGTGCCGTTCGTCGACGTGGCTGATGCGGACGCCGCTGAGGCTGCGGCCACAGACTTGGGTCTGCCGGTGGTGGTCAAGGCCACCTCGCCGACGTGGCGTGGGCGACCCGACGGCGACGGTGCACGTCTCGACCTCAGCTCACCGGCGTCGGTACGTCGAGCGTTCGATGAGCTCGCCGCGTTGACCGGCGACGCTGTTCTGCAGGTGCAGCAGATGGCTCCGCGCGGGATCGCTGCGGTGATCCGCGTGCGCGACGATCCGTCGCTGGGTCCGCTGATCTCGTTCGGTCTCGCCGGGGCCAGTTTCGAGTTGCTCGGTGACCAGGCCTATCGTGCGGTGCCCCTGACCGTGGCCGACGCCCACGACCTCATCGACGCCCCCCGCTCGGCACCCCTGCTGGCCGGTTACCGTGGCTTGGCCCCGGTCGACCGTGAGGCGTTGGCCGACCTGTTGATGCGGGTGTCGGCGCTCGTCGACGACCTACCGATGATCCGCGAGGTGGCGTTGGACCCGGTGCTGGCGTCGCCGACCGGTGTCACGGTGTTGTCGGGCCGCATACGTCTCGGCCCGGAGCCCACACGCGTGGACACCGGGCCGAGACGGCTGAGCTGACTACGAGGTCTGGTCAGGAAGCGTAGGCGCGCAAGCGCTCTGCGCGATCTCCCTGACGCAGCTTCGACATGACCTCACGTTCGATCTGACGGACCCGTTCGCGCGACAGCCCGAACAGTCGGCCGATCTGGTCCAGGGTGCGCGGCTGCCCGTCGTCGAGCCCGAAGCGCAGGCGGATGACCTGCTGCTCGCGCTCGTCGAGGGTGGACAGCACCGTGCGGACGTCGGTGTGCAGCAGTCCGGCGATGACCGCACTCTCGGCCGAGGTGGCTTCGGCGTCTTCGATGAAGTCGCCCAACGGCGCCTCCTCGTCGGTGCCGACGGGCATGTCCAGACTCACCGGATCGCGGCTGTGGTCGAGCAGATCGGCGATCTTCTCGGCCGGGATGCCCGACTCGGCGGCCAGCTCGTCGTCGGTGGCCTCGCGACCCAGCTGCTGATGCAGTTCCCGCTTGATGCGGGCGAGTTTGTTGACCTGCTCGACAAGGTGGACCGGTAGTCGGATGGTGCGGCTCTGATCGGCCATGCCGCGGGTGATGGCCTGCCGGATCCACCAGGTGGCGTAGGTGGAGAACTTGAATCCCTTGGCGTAGTCGAACTTCTCCATCGCGCGGATCAAGCCCAGGTTGCCCTCCTGGATGAGGTCGAGCAGCGGCATGCCGCGGCCGGTGTAGCGCTTGGCCAGGGAGACCACCAGGCGCAGGTTGGCCTCGAGGAGGTGGGAGCGTGCGGCCTCGCCCTCGCGGACCAGCTGGGCCAGATCACGCTTCTTGACCGCCGACAGTCGCTTCTTGGTGGCCAAGACATGCTTGGCGTAGAGGCCGACCTCGATGGCCTTGGCCAGCTCCACCTCCTGCTCGGCGTTGAGCAGGGCTGTCCGACCGATCCCGTTGAGATAGACCCGAACGAGATCTGCGGCTGGGCTCTGCGCGTCGAGATCGGCCTCGCTCATCTGCGGACGGATGGTGTCTGCGGCCTTCGTCTTCGTGCCGGTGGTGCTGGTCATGGCGCCTCCTCGCGTACGTGTGACTTCACAGACTTCAACGGTTCGCTGTGCGCGAATAGTTCCTGAGCCCACCGGGCCGCAATCGCTGTGAGCTGCACAAACGCAGGTAACGGTCTGAGAAGTTACTGAGAGAAAGGGCTCGGAATGATAACCGCACTCCGAATGTCCGTTTCCCGGTGTCGCAACCGGCGATCTGCGTACCTCAGCTGTCCGGGGTGAGGAGGCCGTGTCGGACCAGTCCCGAGACGAGGGCGAGGACCGCGTCGTCGTCGAGATCGACACCGGTTGCCGCCGACAGCAGGGCCACCACATCGGCTAGCGGTAGGCCGTCGCGCCGCAGCCCGGCGACCAGTGCCCGTCCCCAACCATCCACCTCGTGGGCCCAGCGCGGTCCGTCGGTGCGATGCAGGCGACACACCACCTGCTCCCAGCCACCTTCGGGGGCGATCGCCGAGATCTCCTCCAACGCGACGGAGTCGCTGGATCCCAGGCGCGCGGCGAACAGGTCTGTCTCGCGTAGCCATGCGACACGATCGAGGTAGGCCGCGGCCTCGGGACCGAGCGGATCATCTACGGCGTGTGACATCTCCTCGGCCAACACGTCGCTGGGTTCACCGGTGCGGCGCAGGTAGACGAATCCGAATCCGATGCCCTCGACCGCCGCGCGGGCCAGATGGTCCAGCCACTCCTCGGCCGCGGCCGCTCCGGCACCGGCGCGTGGGTCGAGGCCCCCGTCGCGCAGCCATGTGCCCACGTACAGGGCCGGATCGGCGACGTCGCGCTGCACCACCCAGGCGTCCACGCCGTGGTCGGGGATCCACGACGCGACCCGTTCCCGCCAGTCCGACCCGGTGATCACCCAGGAGGCCAGCAGACAGGCGGTGCCACCGTCGACGAGGTGCTCCGCCACCGACGACACCACCATCTGGGAGGCGCCGTCGAGGTCGAGACCGGAGTCGCGATAGGTGTGGGTGACAGTCGGTGGGCCGACCACGAACGGCGGGTTGGCCACCACGTGGTCGAAGCGCATTCCGGCGACCGGCTCGAACCACGGCCCGCGGCGCAGGTCCACCCGCTCGGGTGCGATGGCGTTGATGGCCATCCCGGCTCGGGTGAGCAACAGTGATCGATCGGTGACGTCGGTGGCGGTGACGTGGGTGGCGCCGGCGCCCAGCGCGTGTAGTGCCTGCACCCCGCACCCGGTGCCCAGGTCGAGTACCCGCCCCGAGGCGGGCACACTGGCCCGCACCAACGACAGGGACGCGTGGCCCACCCCGAGGACGTGGTCGTCGGCGACCACGGTCGGTCGGATGCTGCCGTCGAGATCAGAGAACACCCATCGAGTGCCGTGTCCGGTGTCCACGGGGCGCAGGTCCATGCGTGTGCGCACGCCGTCGCCGTCGCGTTCGAGCAGCCCGGCGGCAACGGCCTGAGCGAGCGGCACCGCACCCAGGGCAGCATCGACGGCGTCTGCACCGCAGGTGTCGGCGAGCAGGAACAGTCGGATCAGTGTGCCGAGTTCGTCGGCGTCGGCGCACGCACGTCGCACCGGGACCGGCTCGGCGCGCCCGAGGGCGGCGTGGGCATCGGGGCCCAGCGCCTGCAGGACCCCGTCGGTGTCGAAGCCGGCGTCGAGGAACGGCTGCCGCAACCGCGCAGCCAGGCCGACCAGAGGTGCAGGTGGGATGATCTTGGGTTCAGATGACCCCGGCGAACCGGCCTGCTCGTTCACTCGCCTACCCGCTCAGTCGTCGTGGCGTTCCAACTCGCGGTAGTGCGTGGCGGCTATCGCAGGTGCGTCATGCACGCCGGACCACTTGTAGACCGGGACCTCACCCTTCTCACGGGGCGGACGATCGTTGGCCATCAAGACCGCCACCCAGGGAATGGGTATCGACAGGGCGATGACTGCCAGCGCGAGCAGTCCAGAGCCGGTGGCTCCGTACACGATGCCGGCGAGCACCAGGGCCGGCACTCGAAACGCCATCAGGGTGAGATATCGACGTACCCGGGCGCGGTGCTGGTCCTCCTGAGAGACTTGCGCCTGGGTGATCAGGATCGCTTCTCGTGCCTCTTCATGTGCCATACCTCCACAGTCCCACTTATTCGCAGTTCCCGCACTGATGCGCGTGCCATAGTGCGAACGCCGGTGTCGTGCTCGTTCGTCGCGCGGTGATCGGGCGCTCGGGTGGGGCACAATGTCGGGCATGGGTACGCAGACCATCGAGCGTCCGGACATCGACACCGGCGAGACCACCGACGACGACACTCCCAAGTTCTTTCACTACGTCAAGAAGGACAAGATCGTCGAGAGTGCGGTGATGGGCAACCATGTCGTCGCACTGTGCGGGGAGGTGTTCCCGGTGACGCGCTCGGCCAAGCCGGGATCGCCGGTCTGCCCCAAGTGCAAGAAGATCTACGAGAAGCTCAAGAAGGGCTGAGGCCTCACGGCGCAGATCCGCCTGTTCGACGGTGGCTCGTGGTCAGTGGCCGTTCTCCGGCAGGGTCGGCCGCGCGGCGCGATGGTCGGCGCATCGCTCGGGTGGGTAGCTTGCGGGGCACGGTACGCAGCGTCGCGGTGATGTCGACGGTCTGCTGGGACACCCAGTCGCGGACCTGTTCGCCAGCCGGCGTGTGGGTGATCGGCCACAGCGTCTGTACGGCCGCGTTGAACTGGGCTCCGATCACGATCGAGAAGCCCAGGAAAAACGTGAACAGCAAGAAGGCGATGGGAGCGGCCAGCGCGCCGTAGGAGTAGCCGGTCTGGGTGATCGACCCCAGGTAGACCCGCAACCCCGCGCAGCTGAGCCAGAACACCACCGCCGCCAACACCGCGCCACCGAGCAGGCGGTACCAGGGCGGCGGGATGGGCAGCGACACCCGGTAGAGCGCCGTCAGGCCGGCGATGAGCAGGACACCCACTGCAGGGAAGTACGCCAACGCCACCAGCTGGCTGCTCCACGATCGCCACGACTCCGGCGCCACATCGGCCACGTAGGTGGGTCCCAACGCCACCAACGGCAGGATGAACACCGACACGATCAGGAACCCGATGTAGAGGTTGAGTGCGAAGATGCGCTGCCACACCGCATTGCGCACCAGATGTTGGTCGTGGGCTTTGTTGATGGAATCGACGAAACTCGACATCGCCGACGATCCCGACCACAGCGACAGCACGAACCCCAGCGAGATCAGCTCGACACGACCTCGGGCCAGGACATCGTTGACCATCGGGGTGATGATCTCCTCGACCACGTCGGCGCTGAACACGCGGGTGCAGAAGCTGATGATCCGTAGCCGGATGGTGTCGGTGGTGCCGGGTCCGAACCAGTTGCCGATGAAGCCGATCGACCCGAGCAGCCCCAGCAGTAGCGGTGGCAGCGACAGCGTCTGCCAGAACGCCGCCTGCGCCGACATCCCGAAGATCGAGTCGTCCCATGCCTTGACCACGGTCATCCGCAGCAGGCGGGGGAGCGAACGCACGAACCCACGACCCGAGGCCGACGCCGCGGTCGCGGGTCGGTCGGGCGTGGCGGGCGGTGGCGTGTCGGGGTGTGTGATGACACCAGCATCCCTGATCGAGCTGCCGTGCGGGCAATCCGAGCGGGTCGTGTCGAGCACGCTCGATGCACTGGCCGATCGGCGCCGCCGGGTACGATCGTCGACGTCGCCACGTGCGATGTGACCGTCTGCGGGGTTGGTTCACGCCAGGCCCCCGACGCTCGGCGGGAGGGTCCGCGGGCGCAGTGTGTGTGATTCGAGGAGTTCAGCGATTTCCGAGGTAGTGACGACCGGTGCGCCCGAATCGCTGCGCACCTGGCAGCGTCGGGCGCTGACCAAATACCTGACCAGTCGACCCAGAGACTTTCTGGCTGTCGCCACCCCAGGGGCCGGTAAGACCACGTTCGGGTTGCGTATCGCCGCCGAGCTGCTGGCCGATCGAACGGTGGAACAGATCACCGTCGTCGCACCCACCGAACACCTGAAGCACCAGTGGGCGCAGGCGGCTGCCCGCGTCGGCATCGCCCTCGACGCGCGGTTCAGCAACTCGACCGGCTCGACCAGCGCCGATTTTGACGGGGTGGTCCTCACCTACGCCCAGGTGGCCTCCCACCCGTCCCGACACCGGGTGCGCACCGAGAATCGGCGCACGCTGGTCATCCTCGACGAGATCCACCACGGCGGGGATGCCCGCAGTTGGGGTGACGCGATCGGTGAGGCGTTTTCCGACGCCACCCGGCGACTGGCGCTGACCGGGACACCGTTCCGGTCCGACGATTCGCCGATCCCGTTCGTCACCTACGAGCCCGACGAGAACGGCTCGCTGCGCTCGAAACCCGACCACAGCTACGGCTACGCCGACGCGCTGGCCGACGGTGTGGTGCGCCCGGTGGTGTTCCTGGCCTATTCGGGGCAGGCCAGCTGGCGCAACAGTGCCGGCGAGGAGTTCACCGCGCGGCTCGGGGAGCCGTTGTCGGCCGAGCACACCGCGCGTGCCTGGCGCACCGCTCTCGATCCGCACGGCGACTGGATCCCGGCCGTGTTGCAGGCGGCCAACACGCGGCTCGGCCAGTTGCGGGCGTCGGGTGTGCCCGACGCCGGTGGCCTGGTGATCGCCTCGGATCAGAAGAACGCACGTGACTACGCCGAGTTACTGGCCGAGATCAGTGGATCGCCGGTGACGTTGGTGTTGTCCGACGAGCCGTCGTCGTCGTCCCGGATCGCCGAGTTCGCCGAGTCCGACGACCGGTGGATGGTCGCGGTCCGCATGGTCTCCGAGGGTGTCGACGTGCCACGCCTGGCCGTGGGGGTCTACGCGACCAGCGCCTCCACCCCCTTGTACTTCGCGCAGGCCATCGGCCGGTTCGTCCGGTCACGGCGGCCGGGGGAGACCGCGAGTGTGTTCCTGCCCTCGGTGCCGGTGCTGCTGCGTCTGGCCAGCGAGCTCGAAGCGCAACGCGATCATGTGCTGGGTAAGCCGCATCGGGTCGAGGAGGGGCTCGACGATGCGCTGCTCGCCGAGGCCAACGCGACCGACGACGAGCCCGGCGACGATCAACCGGCGTTCGTGTCGCTGCACGCTGACGCCGAGCTCGACCAGGTGATCTTCGACGGGTCGTCGTTCGGTACCGCCACGTTCGCGGGCAGCGACGAGGAGTCGGACTATCTGGGTCTACCGGGGTTGCTCAACGCCGATCAGGTCCGGGATCTGTTGCGCAAACGCCAAAGCGATCAGATCGAGACCCGATCCCAGGCGGCGTCGGCGCCTGCGGCCCGCCCAGACGCCGGTACCGCGACGGCGTTGGCGGGCCTGCGCAAAGAACTCAACAGCCTCGTCGCCATGCATCATCACCGCACCGGCAAGCCCCACGGCCTGGTGCACAGTGAGTTGCGATCACAGTTGGGTGGTCCGCCCACCGCGATGGCGACGGCCGAGCAGTTACGTGAACGGATCGACGCCCTACGTCGGTGGAGCTGACGGCACGACTCCGCCGAACGGGTTGGTTGGCGCTGGGCTGATGAACCGCAGATGCGAGAACCCCGGCCTCGCAGATGCGCGGGACCGGGGTTCTCGGATGTGGTCGAGGGGGGTCAGACGAGTTCGTCGTCGGGCGAGTAGACGCTGGCTCCGAGATCGGCCAGGCGTGCTTCGTGCGCGTTGTAGTGGTGACGGCAGAAGAGGAGTTCGCCGCCACCGGGGAGTCCGGCGCGTACGCGGGCGGCCGCACCGCAACGATCACAGCGATCGGCAGCGGTGAGGGGCATGGAGATCAGTGGGCTGACAACATCTGACATGATTCCTCCGTCCCGGGCGAGCGCGAACGCTTCCCTTCGCGAGCTTCCTCATCAGGAGTGGTGAGGTCTTCTCACTCTGTCAGACGATCTGGGGCCACGCGTTGTTCCCACGCCATCCGTAATGTGGCGTCACCCACCGTTTACACGATCGTGGAGGGCTCTGGTGGCACAGATCGGACGTCCGGCGAACGGACCGCCGTGCGGGTCCCCGGGACGCGGTCGGTGGGGTGTTCGCCCTCCAGTGTGGACGGTGTTCGTGGCCGGCGCGATCAGTCAGTATCTCGGTGCTGCCATCGCGATCCCGCTGTTCGATCAGGCCGATCCGGTGGTGGTGGCCTGGATGCGGACGGTGTTCGCCGGACTGGTGATCTGGGGCGTCGTGGGCGGTCGGTCGGTCCTCGCCGATGCGGTGCGCCGCAACCGCGCCATCGGGTTCGGGTTGGTCACCCTCGGCATGAACACTGCTTTCTACCTTGCGATTTCGCGGATCGATCTCGGCGTCGCGGTCGCTGTGGAGTTCATCGGTCCGATCGCGGTGGCCGCGGTCGCGGTGCGCGGGTGGCGCGGCGCGGCAGCGGTGGTGGCCACCGCCGCGGGGGTGGCGTTGGTGAGCGGAGCCACGCCCAGCGGCTCCTGGTCGGGTGTGGTGTGGGCGCTGGTGGCGGGGGCACTGTGGGCGGGCTACATCGTGCTCGGCGCCCGGGTGTCGGCGGGCGCGACCGGCTCGAACCGCCGGCCCTCGTCGGCCCGGGCCGCCATCGAGGAACTGGGGGTGGGACTGACCGCGGCTGGCCTTCTCGCGGCGCCGCTGGTGCTGGGTGTGAGCCTTGTCACCGAGTCCAACCGTGGCGGTGTCGCGCTATGCGTGGCCTCCGCTGGGATCGGCGTCGCGGTGCTCTCCAGCGCTGTGCCCTACGCCTTGGATCAGCTGGTGCTCACGCGGATCCCACGCGCGCATTTTGCGTTGATGCTCGCGTTGCTGCCGGTCACCGCGGTCGCGGTTGCGGCGGTGACGCTGCGGCAGGTGCCTAGCGCCGCAGAGTTCGGCGGCATCGCGTTGATCGTCGCCGCCATCGTCACCTCGGCGCGCACGGATCGCGCCTCGGGGGATGTGCCAGGCTGAGGGCATGTCCGACGACGCCGGTGCCGCCACGTTGGTTCACATGTGTTCGCAGCAAGAGTGGGACCGTGTCGTCTCCGAGGGTCAGTTGCGACCTGCTGCCGACGTCGGGTTCATCCACTTGTCGGCGCGCGGCCAGGTCCACATCCCGGCGAATCTGTTCTATCGGGGGCGCACCGATCTGGTTCTCCTCGAGGTCGACGAGTCGCTCCTCGATGCGTCGGTGGTGTGGGAGCAGGGTGTGCCCGCGCATCCGGATGGGATCCTGTTCCCACACCTGTACGCGCCGCTACCGGCGGCTGCCGTCTCCCGGGTGTCGCGGTACCGTCCTGAACCCGATGGGACGTTTGCGCCGCTGCGCTGATCAGTTGCAATCACAACCGTCGCAGCAGCTGCAGCAGCTTTCGCAGCAGCAGTCCTCACAACAGTCTCCGCAGCCGTCGCCGCAGCACTCCCGGCACGTGCTCTTGCAGCAGTCGTCCTCCTCCTCGGGCTGCGGCGGCGAGTTCTTACCGAACGGATCGAATGCGGCGGCAGTGGCCAGACACACGGCGGTGCTCGTGAGCACCCCGGCGCGCGAGTGGGGGTGCCCGCCCGCCTCGCGTGCGGCGAACGTCCGGTCGATGCTGTGGCGCAGTCCGCGGTCGAGCAGTCGGCGAACCAGCCGATCGTCGCGCAACACGAGAGCGTCTAGATGGGCGACGATCTCGCCGTGGAGGCGGTCGCATTCGCGCGCAACGTCATCGATGTCGGTGCCGGTCGCCTCGAGCGGGTTGTAGTCACCGGCGCGGCGGTCGCGGTCGAGGTCGGCGACGGCGTCGAGCAGATGCGCGCAGCGCCCGAACGCTGCACCCATGACCGCCAACGCCTCCCGGTTACCGGGCACCCCTGCGAGGTCGGCGGTGGCGGCGAACACCGCTGCGCACGCCTCGGCCGTGGCGTCGGTGACCTCGCCGAGATCGGTGGCGCGCCGTTCGGTGTTCGCCTGTCCGGCCAGCCGGTTGATCACCGAGGTGGTTCCGACCGAGACCGCCACCCGGGCATCGGCATTCGCCGCGCGCTGCAGGCGTCGCGACGCGGCCCGCGTGACAGCGCGACGTGATCGCGACATCGACGACAACCCGGCCTGGTCTTCGGCGAGGTCGTCGAGTGTCTTGGCGGCGGCCAGGGTGAGTCCGGCGGTCGCGCCCAGTCGCACGCTGAGAGCATCAGGGGCCACCACCGAGGCGGTACGCATCCCGCGCAGTGGACACCGTCCCGCCGTGGTGCGCGGATCCTGTTGTGGCTGTTGCGCTTCCAGCAGGATCGACGCGGTGACGGCATCGGTGTTGACGGTCGCCCGCGAGAGCTGCCCATGGTTGTCCCGCAGCGACAGACACAACCCGCACAGGTGGGCGCGCCACATCTCACGCAGTTCAGGATCGGCATGACGCAAGCAGGGGGAGAGGAGTCCCAACATGAGCGTAAGTAGAACATGTGTACGTCGGTGACCGCGTCCCGACACTGACACGGCCGCCCCGGGGAAGATCTCCGGGGCGGCCGAGTCGGTGGAACGAGTGTGCCTAGTCGAGGTAGTCGCGCAGCACCTGCGAACGCGACGGGTGACGCAGCTTCGACATCGTCTTCGACTCGATCTGACGGATGCGCTCACGCGTGACGCCGTAGACCTGACCGATCTCGTCGAGGGTGCGGGGCTGTCCATCGGTGAGACCGAAGCGCAGACGGACCACGCCCGCCTCACGCTCGGACAGCGTCTCGAGCACCGACTGCAGCTGATCCTGCAGCAGCGTGAACGACACGGCGTCGACGGCCACAACAGCCTCGGAGTCCTCGATGAAGTCACCGAGCTGGCTGTCGCCCTCGTCGCCGATGGTCTGATCCAGCGAGATGGGCTCACGCGCGTACTGCTGGATCTCCAGCACCTTCTCCGGCGTGATGTCCATCTCCTTGGCGAGCTCCTCAGGGGTGGGCTCGCGGCCCAGGTCCTGCAGGAGTTCGCGCTGGATGCGACCGAGCTTGTTGATGACCTCCACCATGTGCACCGGGATGCGGATGGTGCGGGCCTGATCGGCCATGGCGCGAGTGATGGCCTGACGAATCCACCAGGTGGCGTAGGTGGAGAACTTGTAGCCCTTGGTGTAGTCGAACTTCTCGACCGCGCGGATCAGACCGAGGTTGCCCTCCTGGATCAGGTCCAGGAATGCCATGCCGCGGCCGGTGTAGCGCTTGGCCAGCGAGACGACGAGGCGCAGGTTGGCCTCGAGCAGGTGGTTCTTGGCGCGGTTGCCGTCCCGGGAGATCCAGTTCAGATCGCGACGCTGGGTGGGGGTGAGCTTCTCACCCGCCTCGGCGATGCGGCGCATGCGTTCGGTCGCGAACAGGCCCGCCTCGATGCGCTTGGCCAGCTCGACCTCTTCCTCGGCGTTGAGGAGGGCGACCTTGCCGATCTGCTTGAGGTAGGCGCGTACCGAGTCGGCCGAGGCGGTCAGCTCAGCATCCTTGCGGGCCTGCCGCAGCGCCTCTGACTCGTCCTCGTCCCACACGAAGTCGCCGGAGGCCTTGTCTGCCTCGGTCGGCTCCTCGACCTCCTCGGCGTCGGCGGGCGCGGGGGTGGTCACCTTGGCCGCGGCTTCGGGCTCGTCACCGTCGACCTCGATCTCGTCGACGACGATCTCCTCGTCGACGATCTCGATCTCGGCATCGGGACCGTCGATGTCCTCGATCGCGGTGTCCTCGCCGTCGGCGGGGGCCGCGGGTGTTGCAGCTGCGGCCGCAGCTTTCTTGGCAGGGGCCTTGCGGGCGGTCTTCTTGGCGACGGCCTTCTTCGCCGGGGCCTTCTTGGCGGGAGCTTTCCGGGCCGGGGCCTTCTTCGCGGCGACGGGTGCAGTTGCTTCGGTGTCGTCGCTGTCCGGTGTTTGCTCGCGCGTCTTGGTGGCTGCCACGTACGACCTTTCGGGGCTTCGAACTCAAATGGCTTCACGACGCAGATGCCCGCGCCGAAGCGAAAGTGGATGGCCGACTCGGGCCGACCGCATCATTGTAACGATTCGTGGACCCTCGGGTTTGCCGCGCCGCGTTCGGTGTCGTCTCGGTGACGCCGTTCAGACACGCAGACCGGCGGTGACAGCCATCGCTGCGCCCACGATGCCCGCGCTGTTCTGCAGTTCTGCGGGCACCACCGGCGTGCGGTTGGTCAGCTTGGGGATCCACTTGTGCGCCTTGCGGCTGATACCGCCGCCGGCAATGAACAGGTCGGGCCAGAGCAGGTTCTCGTAGGCGCTCAGCACAACCGACACCCGTTGGGCCCACTGCTCGTAGCTGAGCTCGAGATCGTCCTTCACCTTCGACGACGCCTGATGTTCAGCCTCCTCCTTGCCGACCTGCATGTGTCCCAGTTCGGTGTTCGGGATCAGCTGCCCGTTGAACAGGATCGCCGAGCCGATACCGGTGCCGAAGGTGAGCAGCACGACCAACCCCGTGACGTCGCGTCCCGCGCCGTGGGCGTCCTCGGCCATCCCTGCGGCATCGGCATCGTTGAGCACCGAGATCGCGCGGTCACCCAGCGTGGTGGCCAGCAGTGCGTAGGGGTCGACACCGATCCAGGACTTGTCGATGTTGGCGGCAGTGCGCACCGTGGCCTGGGACACGACGCATGGCAACGTGACACCCACGGGCCCGGTCCAATCGAAATGATCGACGACCTCTTTGATGCCCCCGGCCACCGCGGCCGGGGTGGACGGCTGCGGGGTGAGGATCTTGAACCGTTCACCGACCAGCTCACCGGTGTCGAGGTCGACGATGCCGCCCTTGATTCCCGACCCCCCGACGTCGATCCCGAACGCGTGGTTGGTCGATGTCGTGGCGGAGGTGTCGGTTACCGACATCTGTGGGTCCTCTCGGTCTGTGTGTGGGGGGTGCCGACCAGTCGGTGAACTGCGCGGGACCAGCCCTCGCGGCCCGAGCACGTCGCGGCGCACCCACAGGCTAGTCAGATCGACGATCGGCCGTGGGTCGGACTCTTCGGTGAGCACGCCGAGACGATGCGCGCACGCGGCGACGGTCGGATGCCCGGACGCGTCGAATGTGGTCCCATGGGCGGGTGACCGACACCGCTCCGATCGACACCTCTGGGGTCGACGCCGCTGCCCTGACCGCCATCGCCATGTCCGTCGGTGTTCGTGCCGCCTCCCACGTGCGTTCCCGTCGAGAGGAACTGGCCGCCGATCTGGCCGCGCGCCGCGTGGTGGCGGTCTCCGCCAAGAGCACTCCGACCGATCCGGTGACGGTGGTCGACACCGAGGCCGAGGCGCTGATCCGGGGTCTGCTGCAGCAGGCCCGCCCCGACGACGCCATCCTGGGCGAAGAGGACGGCGGTTCTGTGGACGTACCTGACGGGGTGCGTTGGGTGGTCGATCCGATCGACGGCACCGTGAATTTTCTCTACGGCCTTCCCACGTACGCGATCTCGATCGCCGCCCAGATAGGCGGGGTCACCGTGGCCGGCGCGGTGGTCGACGTCGCGCGTGCGGTCGTCTACGCCGCACAGCGGGATCAGGGTGCATTCGTCACCCACTGCGACAACGTGACCGACACCGGAGTGGTGATCGACCCCGTCGGGTGCCGCCGCCTGCAGCCGTCGACGACCGTCGACGTCTCGATGGCGTTGGTGGCCACCGGATTCGGCTACTCGGCGGCGCGACGCGAGGTCCAGGGCGGGATCGTCGCCGCGTTGTTGCCGCAAGTGCGTGATCTACGTCGGGTGGGGTCGGCGGCGTTGGACCTGTGCATGGTCGCCGCCGGGCAGGTCGATGCCCAGTTCGAGCACGGACTCAGCCCGTGGGACTGGGCCGCCGGGGGACTGATAGCGCACGAGGCCGGCGCGCGTGTCCGGTTACCCGGGCCGGATACCCGCAGCGCGGGCGGTGATGTCACCGTCGCCGTGGCGCCCGGCATCGCCGACCGCTTCTTCGAGGTGCTCGACGAGGTGGGCGCACTCGATGCGATCCCGAGCTGACAACGCGGGTGGGCCCGAGCTGACGCGATGCGGCTGAGGGCCGGTCAGCAGCTGCCCTTGTGTACGGACTTGACGAGCGCGGGGTCGGCGCCGGTGCCCGAATTGGCGGGGTCGGCGGTGCGGAGCGATTCCAACACGGCTTGAGCGTCCTGCGACAGCTCGCGGCTGGTGTACTGCTTGCCCAGCACCAGGTCGATCACCTGGCCGGGGCGGCCGTCGTCGATGAGTTCGGTGCACGGTTGCGCCACCCACAGGGCGGCGGCCGCCGCTCGGCTGGACTGGCCGAAACGGATCTGGCCCACGCAGTCGAGGGTCTTGTCGGCGTAGACGGTGTCGTCGCCGAAGGGGTTCTCGGTTGCGGGTGTGAATCCGTTCGACGTCAGGTCGTCGAGCACACTGCGGGCCTGTCCCCGCTGGGCGGAGGCATTGAGCACGCGCACCTGAAACGACGCCAGCGGACCGGGGGCGACGGCGAGCAGCTCGTCGCGGGAGACGACCTTCAGCTCGGGCGCTGGTGCGGGTGTGGGCGCGCCGGGGGGCGGGGAGGGCGCCGGTGCCGACGGGCTCGGCGGCCGGTTGCATGAGGTGGCCACCGACGAACCGCCGCCATCGACCAGCGCGCTGACCCACACCACGAGGCCAAGGATCAGCAACACGACCGAGGCGATCACGAAGGGCACGTGTCGTCGCCGCTGGAACGGACGACCACGATCATCGGTGGGGTAACCGGTGGTGATCTGGGAAACCACGCTCGTACGTTCCTTCCGCCAACAGACCTGCGAGAGCCGCGAGTGTCCGGTGCACCACTGTAAATGGCTGGGTGCACGTCGGGGGGATCGGCGCGGTGTTGACCCTATCGCCGGGCTGCGCTAGTCTTCGCCCGCCATCGCCGGTCTGATCGACGACAACGGCTTGACCAGGTGTGGCGAACGTCACCATTCCCCATCCCGGCGCGGGCAACGATTCGACGGAACTCGTCGTTGTCCAATGTGCGTGGCGCAGGCCCGAAGCAACAGGGCCGTTGAGGGTGCGACGGTGGGCGGATTTCCTACAACTGGTCGAGCATCGCTCGTCGACAGACGTGAACTAAGGCAGGACAACATGGCTACTGACTACGACGCACCGCGTCGCACCGAATCAGAAGATCTCAGCGAGGATTCCCTGGAGGAGTTGAAGGCGCGGCGCAGCGAAGCTCAGGCCGCCTCGGTCGACGTCGACGACAGCGACACGGCCGAATCGTTCGAGCTGCCCGGCGCCGATTTGTCTGGTGAGGAGCTGTCGGTTCGGGTGGTACCCAAGCAGGCGGACGAGTTCACTTGTACGAGTTGCTTTCTCGTCTACCACCGCAGCCGGTTGGCGCGCGAGAACGGCAACTCGCTGATCTGCGTGGACTGTGCCTGATCGAACGTCGTGACGCGCGGCCGCGGCCGCATCCCGAAGGCGCCTTGACGGCCCTTCAGGCGATGTCGGCCGCTGCATCCGGCAGGCCCAGCGCAGCGATGAGCTCGGCAGGCCGTCGGGTGCTGACCAGCCAGTACGGCGTCGGGTCGTCGGGGTCGTCGAGGACCAGCAGCACCATCGTCTTGACCCAGGCGCGATGTACGAGGAACGCAGCCGGGTCGAGCTGGCGCCCCATCGCAGCGCTCTTCGCACTGGCCGGGATCGTGGCGGCACGCGCGATCACCGACACCGGGATGTGTGCACGGTGAGCCCAGAGTTCATGGTCGGAGTCCACACGGATCCGCGCTCGTCCCAACGACCACAGCATCCAGACGATCAACGCGGCGACTACCGGGTAGGCCACCACGCTCCAGGGCGCCTTGCGCAGGGACAGCTGGATCTCGTATCCGAAGACGCCCACGATGACCGCCCCGAAGGCCCACCACCAGTGTGGAACCCGTAGCCGCTCATTGAACAGGTCGGTCACGGTGGTCCCGTGCTGCGCGTTGGTCGATGAATCGGAGGCCACCAGCCCAGCGTAGTCTGCGGTGGTGGCAGGTGATGCGCAGGTGACGGCGGTGCGGTTCCGACGACTCGATCCGACGATCCCCGCTCCGGTTCGGGCGCACCCGGGTGACGCCGGCGTCGATCTGTGTAGCACTGTGGCGGTGACCATCGCCGCCGGTGAGCGGGTTCTGGTCCCCACCGGGATCTGCGTGCAGCTTCCGTTCGGCACCGTCGGTCTCATCCATCCGCGCTCGGGCCTCGCCGCGCGCGCGGGCCTGTCGATAGTCAACGCACCCGGGACGGTGGATGCGGGGTATCGGGGCGAGATCAAGGTCTGTCTCATCAATCTCGATGCGCACCAACCGATCTCGATCAACAAAGGTGACCGGATCGCCCAACTGTTGGTTCAACGGGTGGAGTTGCCCGAGTTCGTCGAGGTGGACCACCTCGACGAGACCAGCAGGGGCGCAGATGGATACGGGTCAAGTGGCGGCCATGCGCTGCTGGGTGACCATGAACAGAAGGGCGAACAGGCGTGACCGATGGATCCAAGGAACAGATCGGCGCGGGGCGCGGTCCCTACGACATCGACGATCTGGAGTCAGGGGTCGATCTGACCAATTCTCATCTCGACCTGGGTTCGGTCCTGGTCCCGGTGGTCGAGGGTGGACAGGTCACCGTGGAGATGACCGCCGAACACCAGCCGCAGGCGGTGTACCTGGTGACACCGATCGGTCGGATCAGCGTGGCCGCGTTCGCCGCCCCCCGTTCGCCCGGTCTCTGGCGAGAAGTGGTGGGGGAGTTGGTGGAATCGCTACGCAACGACGGCGCCGAGGCGACCATCGAGGACGGCCACTGGGGGCGTGAGGTGGTGGCGACGGTGCCGGGCGCGGTGCATCGGTTCATCGGTGCCGACGGTCCCCGATGGATGGTTCGGTGTGTGGCCAGCGCACCGGCCGAGTCGGCCGACGATCTCGCACCCATCGCCCGCGCGGTGTTGAGCGAATCGGTGGTGCGCCGCGGCAACGATCCGGTCCCGCCCCGTGAGGCGCTGCCGATCGTGCTCCCGCAGGTTCTCGCCGAGCAGGTTCTCGCTGCCCAACAGGAGATGTTCGCAGCCGGCGAGCTCGACGCCGATCCGGCCGGAACCGATTTCCCCGGGTCGATCGACTCCGACGGCGGCGGGCTCGCCGAGCAGACACCCGACCTCGACGACGTCGACGACGTAGGGGCGCTCGCGCAGAGTGCACGGGCGCAGGTGGTGGCCGAAGGCGACGCGATAGAGGTGGAGAACGTCGAGGCGGGCACGTCTGCCGAGGAGGCCACGGTGCCCGACGAGCAGCCGCAGCGTCGTTCGGCGGGATCGGCGCTGCAGCGGTTGCGCCGCCGACAAGGCCGCTAGCGCGGCGTCGCCGGCGTCACCGCGGCCCGATCAGCTCACGCCACAGTCGCAACGCGGTGACCCCCACGCGGCTCGGTTCGAGCTGGGGGTCGGCACACGACCAGCTCTCGATGGTGATCGTGGCGATCGCCGAGTGTGATGCCAGAGCGGCCCACCGTTGGGCCACCGTCACCGGATGGATCGGGTCGTCGACCGCAGCCACGACGGCCAGCGGCACATCCAATGCGGCAAGGACCTCGGCGCCCGGACCGTGATGGCGTGCCGCCTCCGACAGTTGCGTCACCAGGCCTGCACCGAGGGCTTGCCACGAGCGGCTCAGTTCCTCGGCCAGCCACGGGGGCGCACCGGCCCGCATCGCCTCGATTGTCGCCGCCAGGCCGTCCCGCGTGATCGCTTCGGCCGTGGCCCGGGCGCTGATCGCGGCGATCGCGTCATCGGCCCGGTCCACCCACGGAGGCAGGATGGCGATCACCCCGTGACATGAATCGTGCTGGTGCACCGCCCATCGAGCGGCGATGCAGGCTCCGATCGACACGCCTGCCACCAGCACCGGGCCACGCTCGGCCGCGGCGTCCAGGGCCGCGCGGTAGGCCCGGTCGATGCCGTCGACGCCGGGGTCGACGGCCACCAGCTCGATCGCCAGCCCCTGGGCCAGAGGACTCAACAGCCGACGGACGTAGTCCCCGTCGGACCCGGTTCCGGGCAGCGCGACCAGCGTGATCGGCCGCGATCGCGCAGCCGTGGATGGCTCGGTGACACGCATTCGGACATGGTGCCCGCGGGTGGCCCCGACCGACGCGGCGGGGTTAGGCTGGCGGCGCGGTCGACACCGACGGCTGCGGCGCAGCAATGGTGCTGCGGGATCTGGTGCGGGAAGGCTGGAAGATGACCACTGCCGGAGGCTCGAACGTCCACAAGGGACGGCTTGCCGGGGTTCTTCGATGACGGCGACGGGTTACCTCAAGCGGTTGACCCGACGGCTCACCGAGGATCTGCACCAGGCGGACGCCGAGAAGATCTCCGAGGAGTCGCAGGCCATCGGAGCACAGCGTGCCTGTGACTGCGCGCGCGGTGACGAAGTGGTCATGCTCGGCGAACTGCGGTCGGTGCAGACGTGCCCCAAGTCCAGTCGCACCGGGGTGGTGGCGGAGTTCTTCGACGGCACCGAGGTCGTGAACCTCACCTGGATCGGTCGGACCCGCATCCCGGGCATCGAACCGGGTCGCAAACTCACCATCCGCGGCCGCGTCGGCGAGAAGGATGGCTCCAAGGTGATCTACAACCCTTATTACGAGTTGCTCGGTGACAGCTGAGTTCCCGCGCAAGACTTCGGAATCCCCGCGCACGATCGACCCTGGCGACGCAGTCGAGGTGATCATGTCGGCGGATTCTGATGGTCAGGACCCCGCCACGCGATCCACGCCCACGCTGCTCGAGCAGATGGGTGGGGTGCCCGGGCTGATCTACTCGACGGTCCCGATCGTGGTGTTCGTCTCGGTCAATGCGCTGTGGCACCTGACGGCGGCGGTGGTCGCCGCGGTCGCGGTGTCGGTGGTCATCCTCGCGGTCCGGCTCGTGCGTCGTGAACCCGTGCAGCCGGCTGTCTCCGGTGTGCTCGGCGTCGCCATCTGTGCGTTCATCGCCTACCGCATGGGTGACGCCAAGGGGTTCTTCTTGGTCGGGATCTGGACCACCCTGCTCTATGCGGGAGCGTTCGTGGTGTCGATCCTGGTGCGGTGGCCGTTGGTCGGTGTGATCTGGAATGCGGTGAACGGCAACGGAACCGCCTGGCGCCGACACCGCCGCACGCTGATCGCCTACGACATCGCCACCGCGGTCTGGGCGGCACTGTTCAGTGTGCGTTACCTCGTACAGTCGTTTCTCTACGATTCCGATCAGACCGGCTGGCTGGCCGCCGCACGCATCGGGATGGGGTGGCCGCTGACCGCTGCCGCGGTGCTGGCGACCGTGCTGATCGTGCGGCGGGCCGAGCAGATCGAGGACGAGACATCCGACGAGGCCGCCACCGGCTGACCGTCCTCGGCCCGGGTGCCGACGTGATCAGGTGGTGCTCAACACCGCCTCGTGGAGCGCATCCTCGGCTTCGGTGGGGGCGATGAACACCAACTCGTCGCCTGCTTCCAGTGGGTCGTCGGGCTGCGGGACGAACACCCGCCCGCCGCGCAGCACTGCCACCAGCGCCGCATCGCGGGGCAGCGCCAACTTGCGTACGGCTTTGCCCGCGAACGGTGTGTTGGCCGGCAGGGTGACCTCCACCAGGTTCGCCTGACCCTGGCGAAACGTCATCAGACGCACCAGATCTCCCACCGACACCGCCTCCTCGACCAGCGAGGCCAACATGCGTGGGGTGGACACCGCCACGTCGACACCCCACCCCTCGTCGAAGAGCCACTCGTTGCGGGGATCGTTGACGCGGGCCACCACCCGCGCCACCGCGAACTCGGTCTTGGCCAACAGGCTGACCACGAGGTTCGCCTTGTCATCGCCGGTGGCCGCGATCATCACGTCGCAGGTGTGCAGGTGGGCCTGCTCGAGGTTGTCGAGTTCGCAGGCGTCGGCATTGATCCACCGGGCGCCCGGCACCGACGCCTCGTCGATGTTGTCGA
This sequence comes from Williamsia sp. CHRR-6, assembly GCF_018474015.1. Taxonomy (GTDB): domain Bacteria; phylum Actinomycetota; class Actinomycetes; order Mycobacteriales; family Mycobacteriaceae; genus Williamsia_A. The sequence continues at coordinate 105,846 of NZ_JAHCSG010000005.1, forward strand.
GTCGGCGCTCGAGCAGCAGCACCTCGTGGGAGTTCGACAGCAACTCGCGGGCGATCGAGCGCCCCACGGCGCCGGCCCCGGCGATCGCGACCTTCATCGGGTCATCTCCTTCATCGACTGCGGTCAGTCCTGGCGTGGCGCCGCGGCGACGGCGGCGGCGTTCTCGCGGTTGTCCTGCAGCACCGCGACGAAGAGGTTGTCGTCCTGCTGCAGCACCGTGCGCGGCTCGGGCAGCAGGGCGTTGCCCAGCCGGTTGATGAACGCGATCCGGGCGCCGGTCTCGAGCTGGAAGGTGGCTGCGGTCTGACCGATCCAGCTCTCGTGGAAGGTGATCGGGGTGATGAGCACCGATCCCGACGGGTCGCGCCAGGAGTTGGCCGGGCTGCCCTCGCCGAGCGCGGCGACGAAACGCTGTGTGGTCCATGGGACCGTCGCCACCGTCGGGATGCCCAGCCGCTCGTATACGGCGGCTCGTTTTGCGTCGTAGATCCGGGCGACCACCTTGTCCACACCGAACGTCTCACGCGCCACGCGGGCAGCGATGATGTTGGAGTTGTCACCGGAGGACACCGCAGCGAACGCGTCGGCGTCGGCGATGCCTGCCTCGCGCAACACGTCACGGTCGAAGCCCACGCCGCGAATCGTGACACCGGCGAACGTCGGGCCGAGTCGGCGGAAGGCCGCCGGATCACGATCGATCACCGCCACCGTGTGCTCTTTGGCCTGAAGGGCAAGGGCGAGCGATGATCCGACCCGCCCGCACCCCATGATCACAACCCGCACCCGCGGCCTCCTTGATGTGTCTGCTCGCCCGCTTGGGGTGTCTGCTTGCCCGCTCGGGGGTGTCTGCTCGTCGACTCGCGCCTCGAACCGTACCGCCCCGCGTCGCTGCGAGGTCGATCACACCCTAAGGTGGGCGGGTGTCCACAGTGTCGAAGCTTTCCGTAGCGGCCAAGCGACTGGTCCTCGGACGACCCTTCCGCAGTGACACCCTGGGACACACGCTGCTACCCAAGCGCATCGCCCTGCCGGTCTTCGCCTCCGATGCCATGTCCTCGGTGGCCTACGCGCCGCAAGAGATCTTCCTGGTGCTGTCGGTGGCCGGACTGACCGCCTACAGCTACACCATCTGGATCGGTCTGGCCGTCGCGGTGATGATGGCGGTGGTGGTGGCCAGCTACCGCCAGAACGTGCACGCCTACCCCTCCGGTGGCGGCGACTACGAGGTGGCCACGGTAAACCTCGGGCCGTCGGCAGGGCTCACCGTGGGCAGCGCGCTGCTCGTCGACTACGTCCTCACCGTGGCGGTGTCGATCTCCTCGGCGGCGGAGAACTTCGGCTCGGCCATCCCGTTCGTCGAAGAGCATCGGGTGCTGTTCTGCGTTGCGGCCATCATCATCCTCACCAGTGTCAACCTTCGCGGCATCCGTGAATCGGGCGCGGCATTCGCCATCCCCACCTACGCCTTCATCTTCGGCATGATCGTCATGTTGGCCTGGGGGCTGATACAGGTGTACGTGCTCGGCGACGACGTACGTTCGGAGACCGCTGATTTCGGGATCAAGGCCGAGCAGGGTCACCTCGTCGGTATCGCGTTCGTCTTCCTCATCGCGCGGGCGTTCTCGTCGGGGTGTGCGGCGCTGACCGGTGTGGAGGCGATCAGCAACGGCGTACCGGCGTTCCGCAAACCCAAGTCCCGCAACGCCGCCACCACGCTGCTATTGCTCGGGTCGATCGCGGTGGTGCTGCTGCTGGGGATGATCGTGTTGGCCCGCAAGATCGGCGCGAAGTACGTCGAGGACCCCGCGGCCGATCTCACCGGCGCGCCCGACGGTTATCAGCAGAAGTCGCTGGTGGCGCAGCTCGCCGACGCGGTGTTCAACGGGTTCACCCCCGGCTTCTACTTCGTCACCACGGTGACCGCACTGATTCTGGTGCTGGCCGCCAACACCGCCTTCAACGGCTTCCCGGTGCTCGGATCGGTTCTGGCGCAGGACCGCTACCTGCCGCGTCAGCTGCACACCCGCGGTGATCGCCTGGCCTTCAGCAACGGCATCTTGTTCCTCGCGGCGGCCGCCATCATCTTCGTCGTCGCCTTCGGGGCGCAGGTGACCGCGCTGATCCAGCTCTACATCGTCGGTGTGTTCGTGTCCTTCACACTCAGTCAGATCGGGATGGTGCGGCACTGGACCCGGCACCTCAAGACCGAGACCGACCCCAGTGCCCGGTCGCGCATGTACCGATCCCGGATCATCAACTCCATCGGGCTGATGATGACCGGCTCGGTGCTGATCATCGTGCTGATCACGAAGTTCCTCGCCGGAGCTTGGATCGCGATCGTCGCGATGGTGTCGATCTTCGTGCTGATGCGGATGATCCATCGCCACTACGCGTCGGTGCAGGAAGAACTCGACGACGACGACTACGAGATCGTGCTGCCGAGCCGGACGCACTCGGTGGTCCTGGTGTCGAAGCTGCACCTGCCCACCCGGCGGGCCCTGGCTTACGCCCGGGCGACCAGACCCGATGTGCTGGAAGCGATCACGGTCAATGTCGACGACGGCGACACGCGTCGGCTGGTGGCCGAGTGGGAGGACTCCGATGTGACCGTCCCGCTGAAGGTGATCGCCTCGCCGTATCGCGAGATCACCCGCCCGGTGGTGGAATACGTCCGCCGGGTGCGTCGGGAGTCTCCTCGCGATGTCATCACGGTCTTCATCCCCGAGTACGTGGTGGGCCACTGGTGGGAGCAGATCCTGCACAACCAGTCGGCACTGCGGCTCAAGGGGCGGTTGCTGTTCGAGCCAGGTGTGATGGTGACGTCGGTGCCCTGGCAGCTCACCTCATCGGATCGCCGCAAGAACCGCGATGGCGTGTACCCCGCCCCCGGAGACGCACGTCGTGGGATGGTGCCCACCGAGAACCTGCGCGGGCCTCGATCGACATGATCCGACGCCGATGAGCGGATCTGGTTGGCAGGGAAGTAGTTTCGAGTTGGCAGACCTGCGTCCGGCCAACGGCGGCGAGATGGTCGGGCGGCACGAGGGTCGGGCGGTGTTCGTGCGTGGGGCGTTACCCGGCGAACGGGTGCGAGTGCGGGTGACCGAGGATCGGGCGGCCGCCTACTGTCGGGCCACGGTGACCGACGTGCTCGCCGCGGCCCCGACACGCATCGAGCCCCGATGTGCCGCAGCGGCCTCCGGGGCCGGGTGTTGCGACCTGTCGTTCGTGTCCGATGCCGGTGCCGCACAGATCAAGTCGCAGGTCCTGCACGACGTCCTCACCCGGATCGGCGGGTTGTCAGAGCAGCGGTGCCACGAGTTGATCGCGCCCCTGTCGATTCTGGGTGAATCCACCGGCTGGCGCACCCGGACCCGGCTCGCGGTCGACGCCGACGGCAACGCCGGAGTACGCGCTCACGGCTCGGATGCGGTGGTGACGGTCGCGTGTGCCCAACCGGTCGACGGACTGCTCGACGGGATCGCCGAATCCGACTGGACGCCCGGCACCGAGCTGGTGGCGGTGCGCGACGACGACGGTCGACACCATGTGGCGCAACTTCAGCGACCGCACGACTCGCGGCGGGGATCGGGCCGGGGTGCGCGAGACCGGCGTGGCCGCGCACAGCAGGCGCGCGCGGCGTCGGCGCGGCGTACCCCGCGGGTCGTCATCGGATCGTCGGTGGTCTGCCAACGGGTCGGCGACCAGGAGTGGCAGCTGCCGATCACCTCGTTCTGGCAGGCCCACACCCGCGCACCCGAGTTCTACAGCGCTGCGGTGCGGCGCGCGGTGACCCAGCTGGCCCCGGCTGCGCGGACCGCGTGGGATCTCTACGGCGGGGTCGGGGTGTTCGCGGCGGCGCTGCGCGCGCAGGCCACCGAGCTCGAACGCGTCGTCCTCGTCGAATCGGATCCGGCGGCGGCAGGCTGCGCGCAGAACACGTTCGCCGACGACGCCCGGATCATCGTCGATCGAGCGCCGGTGGCGCAGCGACTGCGCGATCTGCCCCCGGCACAGGTGGTGATCTGTGATCCACCGCGCACCGGGGTCGGGGCGCAGGTGGTGGCCGGCATCTGTGCGGCGGCACCGGATCTGGTGGTCCACATCGGCTGCGATGTCGCCACATTCGCCCGAGACCTACGTGCCTATGCCAGCGCTGGATACCAGCCGGTCGGCATCACGCCCGTCGATGCGTTCCCGTTGACCCACCACCTCGAGGTGATCGCGGTGCTGCGCCCAGCGCACGAGGTCGGGCCGACCACACGGTCAGGTGACGTCACGAACACCACACCCGCGTGAGGTCCTCGACACCGATGCCGGGCCAACCGCATCCGTAGACTGGCGAGACGTACTTGAGTGAGGAGCGTCCATGGGCGTGCTCGATCGGATCACATCACCGGACGATCTCCGGTCGCTGAACGCTGCGCAGCTCGATGCTTTGGCGCGCGAGATCCGCGACTTCCTGGTCGACAAGGTCTCGGCCACCGGAGGTCACCTGGGTCCCAACCTCGGCGTGGTCGAGTTGACCCTCGCCCTGCATCGGGTGTTCTCCTCCCCAGACGACGCGATCATCTTCGACACCGGGCACCAGTCCTACGTGCACAAGATCGTCACCGGGCGCCGCGACAAGTTCGACACCTTGCGTCAACGTGACGGGCTGACCGGATATCAGGAGCGGGCCGAGAGCGAGCACGACTGGGTGGAGTCGTCCCACGCCTCGGCGGCACTGTCCTACGCCGACGGGTTGAGCAAGGCGTTCGAGCTGAGCGGGCAGGACCGACATGTGGTGGCGGTCGTCGGCGACGGGGCACTGACCGGCGGGATGTGCTGGGAGGCGCTGAACAACATCGCCTCGGGCAATCGCCCGCTGGTGGTCGTGGTCAACGACAACGGGCGATCCTATGCGCCCACCATCGGCGGGTTCGCCGATCATCTGTCTGCGCTGCGGATGCAGCCGGGCTACGAGCGCGTCCTCGAGGGTGCGCGGCGGGCGATCACCGGGGTACCGAAGGTGGGGTCGCTGGCGTTCGCGATGCTGCACAGCGTCAAGAGCGGGATGAAAGACTTCTTGTCCCCGCAGGCCATGTTCTCCGATCTCGGGGTGAAGTACCTCGGACCCGTCGACGGGCACGATCAACACGCACTGGAGACCGCGTTGTCGCGAGCCAAGGCGTTCGGCGGTCCGGTCATCGTGCATGCGGTCACCGAGAAGGGTCACGGGTACGCGCCGGCGGTCAACGACGAGGCCGACCAGATGCACGGCATCGGCGTCATCGACCCGACCACCGGTCAGGCAACCGCAGTGGCTCCGCTGGACTGGACGTCGGTCTTCTCGGCCGCGATGGTCGAGGCCGGGGCGCGTCGCCGCGACGTGGTGGCCATCACCGCGGCGATGGCTGCACCCACCGGCCTCGCGGCCTTCGGGGAGCGGTTCCCCGACCGGCTCTTCGATGTCGGCATCGCCGAACAGCATGCGCTCACCTCGGCGGCTGGTCTGGCGCTCGGTGGAATGCATCCGGTGGTCGCCATCTACTCCACCTTCCTCAACCGCGCATTCGACCAACTGCTGATGGATGTGGCGCTCCTGCGCCAGCCGGTCACGCTGGTGCTGGACCGCTCCGGGGTGACCGGTCCCGACGGTCCCAGCCACCACGGGATGTGGGATCTGTCGTTGATGGCCCTGGTGCCCGGACTGCGGGTGGCCGCCCCCCGCGACGCGGTGCGGCTACGGGAGGAACTCGACGAGGCTCTCCAGGTCGACGATGGCCCGACCGCGCTGCGTTACTCCAAAGGTGCGGTACCCGAGGACATTCGGGCAGTGGAGCGTCTCGACGACGGAACCGACGTGCTCTACCGCGGTGCCGCGGGAGTCGACGGTGACGTCTTGATCGTCGCGGTCGGATCGTTCTGCCCCCTTGCCGTGGACACCGCGCAGCGGCTGGCCAAGCAGGGAATCACGGCCACTGTCGTCGATCCGCGCTGGGTGTTGCCGGTTCGCGACTCGATGGTCGATCTGGCGCGTCACCATCGCCTGGTGGTCACCGTGGAGGACAGCGGTGTGCACGGTGGCGTCGGCTCGGCGGTCAGCGACCGATTGCGGGCCGCCGGTGTGGAGGTGCCGGTTCAGCAGCGCGGTATCGCTCAGCAGTTCCTGGCCCATGGCAGCCGGGGCCAGTTGCTGGGTGATCTGGGGTTGACCGCCCAGGACATCGCTCGCGCCATCACGGCCACGGTGTCGCGCTTGCAGGCCTCGCCCTCGACCGACGACATCACCGCCGACAGCTGAGATCAGGTGGTCTCGTCGGGGGAGTGATCTCCAGCCGACGCCGCGTCCGGGTCTGACGGTTCGGGCCCGGCGGGTTCGGGGTCGGCTGGCGGGGACGTCTCTTCGTCGCGGAACGCGGCGGTGAGCAGCGGAGCGCACAGGTCTCGTTGCCAGGCGCGCGCACCACCGGCGGCCAACCGCTCGACGATCGCGGTTTCGGTCACCGGTTCGACGCCGTCCCAACACAGTTGCCGGAGCAGGTCGGGTGCCAACAGGTTCTCCATCGGGGTGCCCACCGACTCCGACAGCGCGGTCATCTGCTTGCGTGCGCGCGTGATTCGTTGCGCAGCAACGGGATTACGGTTTGACCAGCGGCTCACCGGCGGCAGACCCACCCCGCCGGCGCTGCGCGGTGGCAGCTCAGAGGTCGGCAGTGCCGCTGCTCGTCGAATCGCCGCGAACCACCGCTGGGCCTGACGCCGCTGCCGGTGGCCGCCGAACACCGGCAGCGCCGTCAACGCGTCGACCGAATCTGGTGCGGCGAGAGCGGCCGCGACGATCGCCGAGTCGGGTAGTACCCGCCCGGGCGCGATGTCACGGTCGGCGGCGTAGGCCTCCCGGGTGGCCCACAGCTCCCGCACGATGGCCAACGCCCGGGGTGTCTTGACGGTGTGCAGCGACGAGGTTCGACGCCACCGGTCCACCCGCGGGGGCGGCTCGGGCTTGGTCCGGACGTGGTCGAATTCCTGTGCTGCCCAATCATCTTTACCGGCAGCCACCAACGCCGCCTGTACGGCGTCGCGTAGTTCGACGAGTACCTCGACGTCGAGGGCGGCGTAGTTGAGCCACTCTGCCGGTAGGGGCCGACGAGACCAGTCCGCCGCACCATGCCCCTTGGCCAGGCCCAAGCCCAAGAAGTGGGCCACCATCGCGGCCAGATTCACCCGGGCCAGGCCCAACAGGCGTCCGGCGAGTTCGGTGTCGAACAGGTCGGCACAGACAAAACCGAGTTCCCGCAGGCACGGCAGGTCCTGATCGGCGGCGTGTAACACCCACTGCGGTCCCTCGAGCACGGCGATCAAGGAACCCAACGCCTCGGGATGATCGACCGGGTCGATCAACATCGATCCGCTGCCCGCCCGTCGGATCTGGATCAGGTAGGCCCGCCCGGAATACCGGAACCCGGAGGCGCGCTCGGTGTCCAGGGCGATCGGACCCGATCCTTGCGCGAGACGTCGTGCGGCACGGTCGAATTCGTCCGGTGTCGCGAGCAGCGGGGGAACTCCGTCGGCGGGCTCGGTCAGCGGTGTGACCTCGGGCTCACCCGATGCCTCGGCGCCGTCGGGCGGGTCCGGAGAGATCATCGGGTCAGCGGGCGTTGCTGTCGAAGCTGACCACACCGGCCGGCGGCAGTCCGGCGGCGGAGGCGAGTGCTTCGCAGAACGCTTCCACGTGTGACGACAGATCCAGACCGGTCGCCGTCCACGACGCCCGTAACTCGAGCTGATGGGCTCGGGGAGGTCCGGCGATGTCGCCGTAGCGCACCGAGGTCGTCGAGGTGACGGTCCCGCCCAGCGCGGTGATCTCGGTGTTCGCCAGCGCGTCGACCAGCCAACTCCACGCCACCTCGGGCAGCAGCGGATCGGTGGCCAGTGCCGCCTCCACCTCGGCCTGCATGAACGCCACCAGACGCATCGTCCCGTTCCACGCCTCATGACCGTCTGGGTCGTGCAGCAGGATCAGTCGGCCGAAGGCGCTGCCCTCGGAATCGGTGGGTACCTCGGCGCCCTCGGCCAGGGTGGGCCGGACCTCCACGCCCAAGGCATGGCTGTAGGGCGCCAGGCGCTGCGGTGGACGGATGCTGCCGACCTCGATCTCGGGCCGGATACGGGCACGATCCAGCGAATCGACTGCGGTGCGGAAATCGGCAGGCTCCGCGCAAGCCCCGAGAGAGGTCACAGCTGCGACGGTAAGCCGCACCGCCGGTCGGCGGTAGGAGGCGCGCCGCATCGTGGCAGCATGGGACGGTGACCAGCGCCCCGACCCCATCGTCCCCATCGCCGTCGTCGGATCAGCTGCCGCTGGTCGCCGCGGCAACCGGTCTGCAACCCGCCCGCCGTCCGGTGTGGTTCATGCGTCAGGCCGGGCGCAGCCTGCCTGAATACCGGGCGATCCGGGCCGGGCGAGGCATGTTGGAAGCCTGTTTCGACTCTGATCTGGTCACCGAGATCACTCTGCAGCCGGTGCGTCGTCACGGCGTGGACGCGGCCATCCTGTTCTCCGACATCGTGGTTCCACTCAAGGCGGCCGGGGTGGATCTCGACATCGTCGCCGGCACCGGTCCGGTCATCGCCAACCCCGTACGGGACGAGGCGAGCATCCGTGCACTGCCGCATCTGCTGCCCGCCGAGGTCGGTGCGGTGGGTCGCGCGGTGACGCGTCTGATCGCCGAACTGCCTGCGGGGGTGGCGCTGATCGGTTTCGCCGGTGCCCCGTTCACCCTGGCCTCGTACCTGGTCGAGGGTGGACCGAGTCGCAACTACGAGCGCACCAAGGCGCTGATGCACGGGTCGCCGCAGGTGTGGCATCAGCTGGTCGGGCGCTTGGCCGACATCACCATCGCGTTCCTGCGGGTGCAACTCGACGCGGGTGTGCACGCGGTGCAGCTGTTCGACTCATGGGCGGGCGCGCTGTCGTTGGCCGACTACACCGAGTTCGTCGCGCCGCACAGCGCACGGGTGCTGGCCGAGGTGGCCGAGTATCGGCGGCCGCGCATCCACTTCGGGGTGGGCACCGGTGAGTTGTTGGGTGCGATGGGCCACGTGGGTGCCGATGTGGTCGGCGTGGACTGGCGCATCCCGCTTGACGTCGCCGCCGACCGGGTGGGTCCTGGAAAAGCGTTGCAGGGCAACCTCGATCCTGCGGTGCTCTTCGCGCCCTGGGAGGTCGTGGAAGCCCACGTGCGGCGCATCGTCGCCGAGGGCGACCGCGCGCGGGCGGCCGGCGCCGCCGGGCACATCGTCAACCTTGGCCATGGGGTGTTGCCTGCCACCGATCCTGATGTGTTGACCCGAGTGGTCGAGCTGGTGCATTCGCTGTGAGTGGGTCGGAGCCGTCGGTGGCGGTGATCGGCGCTGGCATATCCGGGTCGGTGGCGGCCTACCGTGCCCGCGCCGCGTTGGGTCCGGCCGCCACGATCGACGTCTTCGAGGCCGCATCGCATCCGGGTGGCCTGCTCAGCGCTCGGACGGTGGGCGGCCGCACCGTCGACGCGGGCGCGGAGTCGTTCATCGTCCGCCGCCCCGAGGCTGTCGCGCTGATCGCCGAACTCGGGCTCGATACCCATGTGGTCCGTCCCACCGGTCGCCGGCCGGCACTCCTTGCCACCGGTGTTCTGCGTGAGTTGCCGCGACCGACGTTGATGGGCATCCCCGCAACCGTCGACGCGGTGGACGACGTGATCGCCCCCGCCGACCGGGCGCTGATGGCCGACGAATCTCGACGGCCGCTGTCATGGTCGCCGGGCGACGACGTGGCGATCGGGGAGTTGGTCGCGCGACGCTTCGGCCGTTCGGTGGTCGACCGCAGCGTCGACCCGATGCTGTCGGGGGTGTACTCGTGCCACTCCGACGACATCGGCGTGCGCGCGGCGTTGCCGCAGCTGGCTGCCCGCCTCGATGCCGGTGCCCCGAGCCTGGGGGCGGCGATCAGCTCGCTGCTGCCGCCGCCGTCCTCGGCGCCGGTGTTCGGGGCCATCGACGAGGGCTACCGGCTGCTGATCGACACCCTGCTGGAAACCGCCGGGACACGGCTGCACCGCGAGTGTGCGGTATCGGCGGTCCGCCCGTCGGGTGCGCGCTGGGAGGTGCACTCGGCGACCGACACCACCGTTGCCGACGCGGTCCTGGTCTGTGTTCCGGCGTCGGCGGCGGCGTTGATCCTCGCCGATGGGGTGCCAGAGGTGGCCGCGGCGCTGCGGCGGGTGGAGATCGCCGGGTCGGGGCTGGTGCTGCTGGCGTTACGCGACGATCTGCAGCTACCCGATCACTCTGGTGTGTTGGTGGCCACTGGGGAGGCGACGCGAGCCAAGGCCATCACCCTGTCGTCTCAGAAGTGGAGCCATCTGAGCGGGGGACCTGTCTTGGTGCGGGCGTCGTTCGGTCGTCTCGGTGACCCGATCGACACGATCGACGACGAGACGCTGATCACCTCGGCGGTCGCCGACCTCGACTTGATCAGCGGGCTCTCGGGTGGGCCGTCGATCGGCGCCGAGGATGTGATCGACGCGGTGGTGCAACGGTGGCCGGTGGGGTTGCCGCGATATGCCCCAGGGCATCTCGACATCGTGGCTGCGGTGGCGGCGGGCCGCCCGCGCGGACTCGCGTTGTGCGGGTCGGCCTATGACGGCGTGGGTGTCCCGGCGTGTGTGAAGCGGGCCGATGGGGCAGTTGCCCAGATTGTCGGAGACCTTGCCGCGACGGGGTGAACCGCATGGTCGGCGTGCCCGCGACGGTGGCACCATGGAGTCATGACGCGCCTCGACTATGCCGAAATCAACTCCACGGTCCGCTACCTGATGTTCTCGGTGTTCTCTGTCCGCCCGGGCGAGTTGCCCGAGGACCGGGCCGAGGTGATCGCCGAGACCCGGACGTTCTTCGACAAGCTCGAGACCGGTGACGTGGTGGTCCGCGGGCTTTACGACGTGGCCGGGATGCGGGCCGACGCCGACTACATGATCTGGTGGCATGCCGAGCACGTCGAGGATCTGCAGAAGGCGTACGCCGATTTCCGTCGCACCACAGCGTTGGGCAAGGCCAGCAACCCGGTCTGGAGCAACGTCGCCCTGCATCGGCCTGCGGAGTTCAACAAGAGCCACGTACCGGCGTTCCTCGCCGGTGAGGAGGCCGGCGCCTACATCTGCGTGTACCCGTTCGTGCGCTCCTACGAGTGGTACCTGCTGCCCGACGCCGAGCGTCGAAAGATGTTGGCCGATCACGGAATTGCCGCCCGAGCCTACAAAGACGTCCGCGCGAACACCGTTGCCTCGTTCGCCCTCGGCGACTACGAGTGGCTGCTGGCGTTCGAGGCGCCGGAGTTGCACCGCATCGTTGATCTGATGCGAGACCTGCGGGCCACCGAGGCGCGCTTGCACGTGCGCGAGGAGACCCCGTTCTTCACCGGGCCGCGAGTCCCCGTCGAGCAGCTCGTCACCTCGGTGCCCTGAAGCCGCAGCGGCCGGCGGCGGCTCAGGCTTCGTCGAGGGTCAACGAGATCGAGTTGATGCAGTACCGCAGGTCGGTCGGGGTGTCGTAGCCTTCGCCCTCGAACACATGCCCGAGGTGACTGCCGCAGGCCGCGCACAGCACCTCGACTCGACGCATCCCCATCGAACGGTCCTCGCGTTCGATGATGCGTTCTGCAGCAAGGGGACTGAAGAACGACGGCCACCCGCAGTGCGATTCGAACTTCTGCTCGCTGCGGAACAGTTCGGCGTCACACGCACGGCACCGGTAGACGCCGACGGTGGTGGTGTCGGTGTACTCGCCGACGAACGGAGCCTCGGTACCCGCCTCCCGTAGCACGCGGTACTCCTCGGGCGTCAGCTTCTCGCGCCACTGCTCGTCGGTCAGCTCCACCGGGGTGGGCGCGGCGGAGTCGGTGGGCGCGGCGCCGGATGTGTTCGGTTCTGCGGTCATACCGCCACGGTAGCGCGATCTCGCCGAAGGTCGAGGTAGCGGAACAGCAGCGTGCAGAACACGGCGACCATCAGCAGCGACCAACCCCAGGTGACCTTGTTGTACTCCAGGGCTCGTCCGAACGCCTGCCATCGCGTCGACAGATACGAGTCGAACGCCATACATCCGTACACGCCCAGCCACGCCGGCCATGACCGCATCACCGATCCGGGGCGCACCACCGTCATCAGCAGCGGGAACAGCAGCATCGAGTAGTAGCCCTGGCCCAGCGAGAGGACCAGAAACGACGTCGTGAGCAGCACACCTGATGAGGTCGCCATCCACAGCAGCTCGTCGGACTGGCGGTAGTAGCGGTAGAGGAACCACAGCGAGAACGCCGCCATCAGCACGAAGGCGATGCGCAGCAGATACAGCAGCCAGGGCTGGACCCCGAAGTAGGCGCCGTTGCCCGCGATCGAGCTGTTGTAGTAATCGCGTGCCTCACTCAGATACGGCACTGTGCGGGTGAAGAACGAGCGCGGGTCAGCTGACAGCGGCCAGGCCAGGGCCGTCAACAGCAGTGGTATCCCGACTGCGGTGACGAACACCTTCCACTGACGACTCAGCAGCGGTAACAACAGCAACACACCCAACACGGGTTTGACCGCCAGCGTCAGGCCCAGCGGCACCCCCGCCCACAGGTCCTTGCGCGCCAAGGCGAGCGTCATGAAGAGCAATTCGCCCAGCAGCACGAACGAGTTGAAGTTCGTGAAGATCAGGGTGTGCGCGACGGTCTCGGTGATGAAGAACCCGCCGAGCACCGCCGGGAACGCGACCGAGTGAACGCCGTAGCCGAAGAGGCGGACCAGCAGGTACGCGCACGCCACCAACGCGAGCACCGACACCGCGATGAACACCCACCGAGCGCGTTCAGGGTCGATGTAGGCGATCGGTGCCATCAGCAGGGTGCCCGAGGGCGGGTACAGGTAGTGGGGGTCGACGGTGTCGTAGTTCTCGGTGTAGACCGCGCGGCCGTTGAGGAACGCCAAAGCTGCCTGATAGACCGGGGTGAAGTCGTCGGTGCGGTCGCCGTTCACACCGAGAATGACCGAGCGGTGGAAGATCAACATCAGGCTGATCGGCCACAGTGCCATGGATGCCACCCGAGAGGTGTCCATGGTCGGGAACAGGCGTTTGTCGGCAACCGGCACCCGCGAACCGTACTACGGGCGCACCCCGATCAGCGTCGAGGCACCCCGAAACCGACATCGACGCACAAGTGGAGGCCGGCCCGTGCACGACGCCTTGCGGGCGGCTCAGCTCGGGCAGGCGCCGGAATCGGGCACGGTGGCGCCGGTGAGGTATCGCTCGACGATGCCACCCACACATTCCGAGTGCGCAACGGTGGAGAAGCCGGGTCCGTCGTAGGAGACGGTGGCCGAGGTGGCCCGCACCGCGGCCAGCAGTGGGGTCAGGGCTCCTGATCCGCTGCCGCCGACCACGGTGTCGTAGGCGTTGGTGACGATCAGGACCGGGACGTCGAACCCGGCCGGCCGCGGCATCGCCGGGCCCGCGGCCCACCCGGTGCACCGGGCCAACGACAGTGCCTGGGTCACCCCGGTCACCGGATACTGCGAGCGCCAGGATGCGACGAGCCCGCTGATCTCGTTCTGTCCGACCGGTTGTGCGATGTCGTTGCAGCGTGACACCAACTGTCCGTCGGCATCGCGCAGCTCGCGGGCTCGGGTGGCCGTGGCGCGGAGGGCGGCGGTGTCGCCCGCGATGGCCGCCGACAACTGATCGGCCAGCCCGCGCACGGTGGCCGCGCGCTCGCCGGTGGAGACGGCCAGTGCGGTGGCCATGACGCGCACCACGTCGGTGTCGGACAATCCCGGCAGGCCACCGCTGGCGGCGCGGCCGATGAGACCGATCACCGCTGCGGTCGGGTCGGGACCCAGGGAACAGTTGACCGCCCGACAATCTGTGGCGAATCGCGCGAACGCGGTGTCGAGGCCTGAGGTGATCTGCTGGGCCCGCGTCCGAGCGGAGACGAGATAGGGCGCGGGGGTGTCGAGCACGATGCGGGCCAGCCGATTTCGATATAGCCCGGCGTACGCCAGGGCCACGTCGGTACCCGATCCCACGCCCAGCACCGCGATGCGCGAGACCTTCCACTGCACCCGTAGGCGCTCGAGGTCGGCGGCGGCGTTGGCGGCGGTGTAGTCGAGCTGATGGGGAGTGAGGGTGTCGGTGCACCCGTCGGCTGCTTCGGCTGCGGTCCGTTGGATCAGTTGTTGGCGGGTGCCGGGGTCGGCCGCCGCACCGGTCCCGGCTCCGTTGGTCGCCACCACGGCGCGCTCGGACGCGGTCAGGCAGTCGATGGCGCTGCTGGCGCCGATGCCGCGCCGGTCCACCGCGACAAACGGGTGATCGGCAAGGATCTGGCGGGCGGGACCGATGGCTGTCATCAGTGCGGGAATCGCCGAGGGGAGGTCGGAGCCCGCGGTCACCACCACCGGAGATGCCGCGGCAGGCGTGCTCGACAGACGTACCCGCACTGCGGCGATGGTGATCCCGTCACCACCGCTGGTCCCGGGCGCAACCGAGCTGCGGAAGGTGGCGCAGTCGACGACGACATCTGCGGCCGGCGCCGGCAACCCGTAGGCCGCAGCGCTCTGCGAGGCGTCACACCGCCCCCAGTCCAGATCGCTTGTCGGCGCTGTGAACTCCGGTGGCGGCGGCGGCGTGCGGCTCGACGGCCCTGCTCCGCCGCCCCCGCCCCCGTCGAGGACCAACGACGGGCCGGTGTCAGGTCCGACGGCACACCCGGCGGTGATGAGCAGCAGTCCGGCTGCGCACGCGGCGGTGAGCAGACGGTTGCGGGGCATAGGTGTGAGCCTAATCGTTGTCACGAACCCACCGGGTGAACAGGAATCCGTCGTCATCGGCCAGCACGTGCGCGCGGGTCATCCGGTGCGGCTGCGCCTGCGGGCCGCCCACGATGCGGCCACCGTCGCCGCCGACGACGAGGGGACTGATGGTGGTGCACACCTCGTCGATCAACCCGGACGCAGCCATCGCCCCCAGCAGGCTGGGTCCGCCTTCACACAGGATGCGTCGGCGCCCATGCTCGGCGAGGTGAGCTGTCGCCAGGTTCAGGTCCACCTCGCCGTCGCCGCAGTCGACGAGGGTGGCCCCGGCATCGGTCAGGGCCTGCCGCCGAGCCGGCGGGGCCGCAGCGCAGGTGAGGATGACGGTGGCGGCCGATCCCACGGCTCGCTGAGTGGGTTGCAAGTTCAACCCGGCCGAGACGATCGCAAGCGTGGGTGCGCCCGCGTCGGCGTCGGCAGGTTCGATGGGCCGGTAGTCCTCGGCGGTCACGGTGCCCGATCCCACCAGCACAACGTCGGCGAGGGCGCGTAGCTGGGAGAAGACGGCCAGGTCGCCGGGCCCGCCCAGGCCGCCGGACACGCCGTCGACGGCAGCGGCGCCGTCGATGGAGCTGATCATGTTGGCGCGCACCCACCATCGGTTGCCGACGTCGGGATAGGCGTAGAGCGATGCCAGGCCTGCGTCGTCGATTGTGAGCTGGGTCGCTTTCTGGAGGAGGTGCACAAGCTCGTTTCTACGGCGTCGCTAGTGTCGGCGCATGACCGCACGTCTGAGCGACCGAACTCCGCAGGTTCCGCCGGAGGAATTGGTGGGCCAGATGGTGCCGCCGTCGATGTTCGACGATGTGAGTTTCGACAGCTACATCCCCGATCCGGCGGAGCCGTCGCAGGCGGCGGCAGTCGCGGCGTGTCGACAGTTCGTCGACAAGGCGCGCAACTCACGGGGCAAGAAGAAGTTGTTCGGACGCAGGACACCCGCCCACGGGCTGGGGCTGTATCTCGACGGCGGGTTCGGTGTGGGCAAGACCCACCTGCTGGCCTCGGTGTATCACGAGATGAACGAACCCAAGGCATTTGCCACCTTCGTCGAGGTGACCCATGTGGTCGGTGCGCTGGGCTTCATCGCTGCTGTCGAGCGGCTTTCCGACCACAGCGTGCTGTGCATCGACGAGTTCGAACTCGACGACCCCGGTGACACCATGCTGGTGTCGCGGCTACTCACCGAGCTCACCGCGGCCGGGGTCAACATCGTGGCCACCTCCAACACGTTGCCCGGACAGTTGGGTGAAGGGCGTTTTGCCGCACAGGATTTCCTGCGGGAGATCCGCAAGCTGGCCTCGGTGTTCGAGACCATCCGGGTGGACGGACCCGACTACCGGCACCGTGATCTGCCGCCTGCCCCCGAGCCGCACACCGACGCCGAACTGGCGGAGCTGGCCGCGGCCACGCCCGGTGCCACATTGGACGAATTCGATTCCCTCTGTGCGCATCTGAGCACCCTGCATCCCTCCAAGTACAAGGCCTTGGTGGACGGGGTGTCGCTGGTGTGCATCTCGCAGTTGCATCCCGCACCCGATCAGACCGTCGCGCTGCGGATGGTGGTGCTGGCCGATCGGCTCTACGACGCCGGTATCCCGGTGATGGTGTCGGGCAGCAAACTCGACGAGTTGTTCACCGAGGAGATGCTCGGCGGCGGCTACCGCAAGAAGTATCTGCGCGCGACCTCTCGGTTGCTCGCGCTCTCGCGGTTCGCCGAGTCGCACTCCGACCGATAGTCGGCGAACGTCAGGTCAGGACAGTGGGCGGCTCATCACGTAGTCGCGCTGCTCGTCACCGTTGAGCCAGAACGACTTACGACCCACCACCGTGAACCCTGCCTTGCTGTAGAAGGGTTGGGCCCGGGTGTTGACGCTGCTCACGCCCAGCCACGCCACTGCACTGCCCCGGGCGCGCGCGGTGTCGAGTCCACGATCCATGAGTGCAGCTGCCACGCCGCCACCGTGCACATGTTCTGCGACATACATTTTCGACACCTCCGACACCGGCCGGGCCGTGACGACCGCACACACCTCTGGATCGCTCGGCTCGGCGTGGATCATCAGCGCGTACCCCACCAGTTCGCCACCCGCCCGGGCGGTGATGACGTCCTGGTCGGGTGCGCCCAGGAAGCTCTGAAACCGCTGCGCACTGAGGTGGGTGGCGATGTGGGCGTCGGTGTCAGCTTTGGTCGTCCCGGGTGGGCAGGCCAACGGGAAGGTGGCGGCCGCGATGATCGCGAGTTGATCTGCGATGGCTGGGTCGGATTCGATGGCGACCGTCACGTCGGAAAGCACGAGATCGATCTCAACACATCGAGCGCGCACCGATCATCAGTCGGTGGGTCGCAGGCCGGACCGTCAGTGGTCGTGCGGGGTGAACTCCCACGGCGGCAACGGATCGTCGAATCGCCGCCAGTGCTGCTCGCCGAGGGACAGCTCGTCGTCGGTCAACAGCGCCGGGTCGAGGAGGGCTCGCACGCCGTCGTGATCGAGCTTCACGCCGATGAACACGATCTCCTGACCGGGCTGCTCGTCGGGGATGGAGGACCAGTAGGCGGCCGGTTCGATGACGAGGTTCGGTCCGGCTTGCGACCAGATGGCCACCGTCTCCGGTCGCGACGCCAACCAACAGAATCCCTTGCTGCGCAACACTCTTTTCAGTCCGGAGATGGCCTCGGCGAAGCGAGCGGGGTGGAACGGCCGGTCGGATCGGTAGACCATGGAGGAGATGCCGTACTCCTCGGTCTCGGGGGTGTGACCGCCGGCGAGCTCGGTGGCCCAGTCGGGGTGTGCGGCGGCCAGGTCCGGGTTGAACAACCCGGTGTCCAGGACGCGGTCGAGGGCCACGGTGCCCTTGCTGGTGCGGATGACCTCTGCGGTGGGGTTGAGGCGCCGGACCATGGCCTCCACGGCGCCGGCGACCTGCTCGCTGACCAGGTCGGTCTTGTTGACGATGATGAGGTCGGCGAACTCCACCTGGTCGACCAGTAGATCGGAGATGGTGCGGGCATCGCCGTCGGCGGCCTGCATGTCACGCTCGGCGAGGCTGTCGCCGGTGGTGATCTCGGCCAGGAAGGTCGACGCATCGACCACGGTGACCATGGTGTCGAGTCGAGCGACGTCCCCGAGCCGGGTGCCGTTGTCGAACTCCCACTCGAACGTGGCGGCCACCGGCATCGGCTCGGAGATGCCGGTTGACTCGATGATCATCTGATCGAAACGGCCCTGTGCAGCAAGCGCTCCCACAGATTCGACGAGGTCTTCACGCAAGGTGCAGCAGATGCACCCGTTGCTCAACTCGACCAGCTTCTCCTCGGTGCGATCGAGCGCGCTCTTGCCGCGCGGCCCGTCGATCAGTGAGGCGTCGATGTTGATCTCGCTCATGTCGTTGACGATCACCGCCACGCGGCGACCCTCACGGTTGGCCAACACGTGGTTGAGCAGCGTCGTCTTGCCGGCCCCGAGGAAGCCGGAGAGCACGGTCACAGGAAGCAGGGGAGGAGCGGTCATCCCTAGATGATAATCATTGTCAATAAGGTGGTGAGGTGGGGGTCCGCGGGAGACGCACCGTGCCCTCCAACCACAAAGGCCCCCTCGAGAGGGGGCCTGTCTGGTTGGAGTGGAAATGGTGCGCGATACTGGGATTGAACCAGTGACCTCTTCCGTGTCAGGGAAGCGCTCTCCCGCTGAGCTAATCGCGCGGGATCGGTGCCGGTGCAGCGGCAGGCCACTGCGTCGGACCGTGGAGGCGGCGACGGGAATCGAACCCGTGTGCACGGCTTTGCAGGCCGTTGCCTCACCACTCGGCCACACCGCCACGGTGACAACTGTTCCGTCGAGCGGATGACGGGATTCGAACCCGCGACCCTCACCTTGGCAAGGTGATGCGCTACCAACTGCGCTACATCCGCGTGCAGCGAGTGCCTTGTGGGCTCTCGGTGCGAAGCGCAACACTATCCGAACCACTCGTACGTCAACAAATCCGCAGGTCACTCTCCGGACGCGAGAGCGGTTGGGGAGCCCGGTAGGTCGCGTGATAACGTTCTGCGGTCGTGAGGGCAGGCATTGCCCGACACGGTCCCGTGGCTCAGTGGAAGAGCGTCCCGTTCACACCGGGAAGGTCGCTGGTTCGATCCCAGCCGGGACCACCTCTCGCTCCGCCCCAGGCGGTGTTCTCGGCGTCTCACCCGCAAACTTCCTCCCGAAGTCGGTTCTGTAGCAGCGTGTTCTTTCCGTACTCTCAAGCCCATGACTGAGCAGACCGATGGCGTGAGCAGCCCCGCCACGGCCGAGAAGCAGGCACGTCCGACCGGCATCCTGCCCGACAGCCTGCAGGCGCGACGAGACAAGATCGCCACCCGGCCCACTCTGGACCTCGCGTACCGCATAGGCATCGGGGTGCTCGGCCTGGCCGTACTGATCCTGGGCATCGTGCTCATCCCGTACCCCGGACCGGGCTGGTTGGTGGTCTTCGCCGGGCTGGGCATCCTGGCCACCGAGTTCGCCTGGGCGCATCGCACGCTGGTGTTCGCACGCGGCAAGTACGACCAGTGGTTGGAGTGGATGAAGCGCCAGCACTGGAGCGTTCAGGCCGCGTTCGGCATCGCCACCTTCGCCATCGTGCTGGCCACCCTCTGGCTGCTGGGCGCACTGCACCTCGTCGGTGGGTGGTTCGGCTACGACCCCTCCTGGCTCAAGAGCCCGATCTTCGGCTGAGTTCGGGGTTCATCGCGCGGCGCATCTGCGCCGGGTGGACGGGAAATGCGCCAGCCCGGTGTCGATAGCATGGGCGCCACCGCAGTGTTGGCTGCGTCAACGAATGATCCGAGGAGCCCCGCCGTGCCTGAACCTGCCGTCGTCACCAGCCCCGCCACGATTCGTGTGCCGGCCGGGACCACCGCAGGGACCGCACTGCGGGAGGCCGGGGCCGAGAACAAGGGCCCGCAGGCTGTGGTGGTGGTCCGCGACCCCGAGGGCGCCCTGCGTGACCTGTCCTGGGCGCCGGAGGCCGACACCGACGTCGAGGCGGTGATCGCGGCCAGCGAGGACGGCCGCAGCGTGATCCGGCACTCGTGCGCCCACGTGCTGGCCCAAGCCGTGCAAGAACTGTTCCCCGACACCAAGCTCGGTATCGGACCGCCGATCGAGAACGGCTTCTACTACGACTTCGACGTTGCCGAACCCTTCACCCCGGAGGATTTGACCGCGCTGGAGAAGAAGATGAAGCAGATCATCAAAGCGGGGCAACGGTTTTCCCGTCGGGTCTACGCCGATCAGGACCAAGCCCGGGCCGAGTTGGCAGGTGAGCCATACAAATTGGAGTTGATCGACGACAAGGGCGCAGCGGCCGCCAACCCCGAGGTGATGGAGGTAGGCGGTGCCGAGCTGACCGCCTACGACAACCTCAATCCCCGCACCGGCGAACGGATCTGGGGTGATCTGTGCCGCGGACCGCACGTGCCGACCACCAAGTACATCCCAGCGTTCAAGATCACCCGTAGCTCGGCGGCCTACTGGCGTGGCGATCAGAACAACGCCGGCTTGCAGCGCGTCTACGGCACCGCCTGGGAGTCGACCGAGGCGCTAGACGCCTACCTCACGCTGCTGGCCGAGGCCGAACGACGGGACCACCGGCGCCTGGGTGTGGAGCTCGACCTGTTCAGCTTCCCCGAC
This sequence comes from Williamsia sp. CHRR-6, assembly GCF_018474015.1. Lineage (GTDB taxonomy): Bacteria > Actinomycetota > Actinomycetes > Mycobacteriales > Mycobacteriaceae > Williamsia_A. The sequence continues at coordinate 126,388 of NZ_JAHCSG010000005.1, forward strand.
CAGATCGGGTCGGGGCTGGCGGTGTTCCACCCGCGTGGCGGGATCATTCGTAAAGAGCTGGAAGACTATTCGCGTCAGCGCCACGTCGAGGCCGGCTACGACTTCGTCTACTCCCCGCACGCCACCAAGTCGACGCTGTTCGAGATCTCCGGACACCTCGACTGGTACGCCGAGGGCATGTACCCGCCGATGCAGCTCGACGAGGAACGCAACGCCGACGGCACCGTGCGCAAACCTGCGGTCGACTACTACCTCAAACCGATGAACTGCCCCATGCACAACACGATCTTCGCTGCGCGCGGGCGCTCGTATCGTGAACTGCCGCTTCGCCTTTTCGAGTTCGGCACCGTGTATCGCTACGAGAAGTCCGGTGTCATCCACGGGCTCACCCGTGCGCGTGGCTTCACCCAGGACGACGCGCACATCTACTGCACGCGCGAGCAGATGCGTGACGAACTCACCTCCCTGCTGACCTTCGTGCTCGATCTGTTGCGCGACTACGGGCTCGACGACTTCTACCTCGAACTGTCCACCCGCAACCCGGACAAGTCGGTCGGTTCGGACGAGGTGTGGGCCGAGGCCACCGAAACCCTGGCCGCAGTGGCCCATGATTCGGGTCTGGAACTGATCCCCGATCCCGGCGGTGCGGCGTTTTACGGCCCGAAGATCTCGGTGCAGGCCAAGGACGCGCTGGGCCGCAGCTGGCAGATGTCGACCATTCAGCTCGACTTCAACTTGCCCGAGCGGTTCGAACTCGAATACACCGGCAACGACGGCGCCAAGCATCGTCCGGTGATGATCCACCGGGCCCTGTTCGGTTCGATCGAGCGGTTCTTCGGTGTCCTCACCGAGCACTACGGTGGGGCGTTCCCGGCATGGTTGGCTCCGGTGCAGGTGGTGGGTATCCCGGTGGCCGCCGATTACGGCGACCACCTGCAGTCCGTCGTCGACCGGTTGCGGGTGGCGGGGATACGCGCCGAGGTCGACCACTCCGACGACCGGATGCAGAAGAAGATCCGCAATCACACGACCGGTAAGGTCCCGTTCATGATGTTGGCCGGGGAACGCGACGTGGCTGCGGATGCGGTGAGTTTCCGGTTCCGGGACGGGACCCAGGTCAACGGCGTCGCCGTGGATGTCGCCGTGCCCGCCGTCATCGACTGGGTGAGTGCTCGACGCAACGAATCCCCCACCGAGCAGCTGTTCACGCATCTGGCTCCGACCACCGACTCCGGTGACGCATGAGCGCCGACTCGTGAGCGACGACGCGATCCGCGACAGCGGAGCCGGTGAACCCGATCGGCTCTCGCGGCTGTGGAGTCCGCACCGGATGTCCTACATCGCGACATCGGTGAAACCCGCCGGGTCGTCACAGTCCAACCACCCGTTTCTCGACATCCCGCTGATGTCGGACGAAGACGGGCTGATCGTCGCGCGTGGTTCGGCGGTCTATGTGGTGCTCAACCTCTACCCGTACAACCCCGGTCACTCCATGGTGGTGCCCTACCGGCAGGTCGCCGACCTCGAAGACCTCACCGCGGCCGAGAGTGCCGAGCTGATGGCCTTCACCCAGAAGCTGATCCGCGTCATCAAGTCGGTGTCGCGCCCGCACGCATTCAACGTCGGTCTCAACCTTGGTGCCGCCGCCGGCGGATCGCTGGCCGAACACCTGCACCAGCATGTGGTCCCACGGTGGGGCGGCGACGCCAACTTCATCACCGTGATCGGCGAGACCAAGGTGATGCCCCAGCTGCTACGCGACACCCGAGAACTCCTCGCGAACGCCTGGACGAACCTCGAGGACTGACGATGGCGAAGTTTCTCAGCATCCACGGCCGTGCGTCGATGAGCAGGGTGGTCATCCCGATGGGTCGCGGTCTGCTGCGGATAGGTCTCACGCCTGATGCGATGACCCTGGTGGGCACCACCGCATCGGTGGCCGCAGCGGTCACGTTGTTCCCGATGGGTCAGCTGTTCTGGGGCACGATGGTCATCTGGCTGTTTGTGATGTTCGACATGCTCGACGGCGCCATGGCCCGGGTGCGCGGGGGTGGGACGAGTTTCGGTGCGGTACTCGACTCCACCTGTGATCGGATCGCCGACGGCGCCATCTTCGCCGGACTGGCCTGGTGGGCGGCAATCCGCGAGGACCAACACATCCTGTTCATCGGTCTGATGATCTGTCTGGTCACCTCCCAGGTCATCTCCTACGCCAAGGCACGCGCCGAGGCCAGTGGGCTCAACGGCAACGGCGGTCTGATCGAACGACCCGAGCGGCTCATCATCATCCTGGTCGGATCTGGATTCACCGGCCTGGGTGTCGGATGGTCCATCCACGTGGCGGTATGGGTGCTGGCCGTGGGCAGCGTCGTCACCGTGGCCCAGCGGATGGCGTCGATCGCTCGCTCGCCCGGGGCCCGCGATCTCATCCCCTTCGATCATCCGTCGGCCGGTGGCACCGGAACCGGAGAGATGTCCGCCGACGCCGACGCCACGCGATGACGCTGGGTCAACGTATCGCCGACTGGGGATACGGATTGGGGTGGGCACTGGTGCGGCTACTCCCTGAGACGGTGGCCAACCGCATCTTCGAGTTCTTCGGCAACTGGCTCGGTGGTCGCAACGGCGGTCCGAAACAGCTGCGTGCCAACCTTGCCCGCGTTCTCGCGGTACCGCCGCATGAGGTTCCCGACGAGTTGATGCGGGCGTCCATGCGGTCCTATGCGCGCTACTGGCGTGAGGCATTCCAACTGCCGTCGATGGACGGCGACACGGCGGTGGCCCGAATCCAGTTGGATCCACCCGATTTTGCCCGGTACCAAGAGGCCTGCGCGCGCGGCAAAGGCGTGGTGTTCGCGCTGCCGCACTCGGGCAACTGGGACATGGCCGGGGTGTGGCTGGTGGCGCACAACGGGACGTTTTCCACCGTGGCCGAACGGTTGCAGCCGGAGTCGTTGTTCCGGCGGTTCGTGGCCTACCGCGAGAGTCTCGGGTTCGAGATCTTCCCGCTCAGCGGAGGAGAGCAGCCTCCGTTCGAGTTGCTCGCCGAGCGGTTGCGCGCCGGCGGCGTGGTGTGTCTGCTGGGCGAGCGAGATCTGGCAAAGCACGGCGTGCCGGTGACGTTCTTCGGCGAGCGCACCCGCATGCCCGCCGGACCGGTCAAACTAGCCATCGAGACCGGTGCTGCCCTGCTGGCAGTCCATCACCACTTCACCGAGGGTTTCGGCTCGCAGATCACCTGTCGCGACGAGATCGATGTGAGCGTGGGCCTCGAGGCCGCAACCCAGGCGATGGCCGACGTGTTCGCCCGCAACATCGCCGATCACCCGGCCGACTGGCACATGCTGCAACCGCTGTGGGAATCGGACTGGTCCGAGCAACGCCGCGCGCGCATCGACGGCATCGAGCCCACCGACTCATGAAGATCGGGATGATCTGCCCCTATTCGTTCGACACCCCTGGTGGGGTGCAAGCCCACGTGGTGGAGTTGGCGCAGGTGTTCATCGAGCGCGGTCACACCGTGAGCGTGTTGGCGCCCGCGGGCGACGACATGACGTTGCCCGACTACGTGGTGTCCGTCGGTGCTGCCCTTGCCATCCCGTACAACGGATCGGTGTCCCGGGTGAACTTCGGACCCAAAGCCTATGCGCGACTGCGGACCTGGCTGCATGAGGGAAAGTTCGACGTGGTGCACGTACACGAGCCGAACGCGCCCAGCATCTCAATGCTCTCGCTGATGGTCGCGCAGGGTCCCATCGTCGCCACTTTCCACACCTCGACCACGAAGTCGTTGTGGCTCAGCACTTTCCAAGGGATCTTGCGGCCCTACCACGAACGCATCGTGGGCAAGATTGCGGTGTCGGAACTGGCCCGGCGTTGGCAGATGGAGTCGTTGGGATCAGATGCGGTCGAGATCCCCAACGGCATCGACGTGGCCGCCTTTGCCGACGCGACGCCGTTGCCGGGATACCCGCGCCCCGGTCGCACGATCGTGTTCCTCGGGCGCTACGACGAGCCCCGCAAGGGCATCGACATCTTGATGCGCGCGCTGCCGCGGGTGGTCGCGCGGTTTCCGGACGTGTCCGTGGTGGTGGTGGGCACCGGCAACGAGCAGGCGCTGCGGCGACGTGCGGGGGACCTGTCGGATCGGATGACGTTCCTCGGCCAGGTCGACGACGCGACCAAGGCTCGAGCGTTGGCCTCGGCCGACATCTACGTGGCACCCAATCTGGGCGGTGAGAGTTTTGGCATCGTGCTGGTGGAGGCTATGGCGGCCGGGGCTGCGGTGGTGGCCAGCGACCTCGACGCCTTCCGTCGGGTCCTCGACGACGGTTCGACTGGTCGCCTCACCCGAACCGGTGATCCGACCGCGTTGGCCGATGGGATCTGCGAACTGCTCGGCGACGACACTGAACGCGCCGCCCTGGTCGAGCGTGCGCGGGGGCGGGCCGACCGCTATGACTGGTCCCATGTCGCCGATCAGATCATGCAGGTGTACGAATCGGTGACCGTCGGAGCTCAACCGGTGATGGTCACCGACTGATCAGTTGCTCGCCGCACACCACGTGCCCGGCAACCGCGTCGATCGTGCCGAAAACCTGCGTCGATCGTGCCGAAAAGCCGCGTCGATCGTGCCGAAAATCTGCGTCGATCGTGCCGAAAACCTGCGTCGATCGTGCCGCCTTGGACCTCGCACCAGGGTTGGGCACGTTCGACGCCCTGTTTGGGCACGGTCGACGCTCGACTTCGGCACGGTCGACGCCTTGTTTGGGCACGTTCGACGCCCTGTTTGGGCACGCTCGACGCTCGACTTCGGCACGGTCGATGCCTTGTTTGGGCACGGTCGATGCCTTGTTTGGGCACGTTCGACGCCTAACTTCGGCACGCTCGACGCCTTACTTCGGCACGCTCGACGCGGCTGGCCGCATGGCCTGCTGGGACCGCATACCGCTTGCCCGGCAATCGGATCTGGCACGATCAGTTCCTCGACGCCGGTGCAGTCATGTGCGCCGATCATCCCCACCGAACAACGACCTGTAGACGGAGTGCACCTGATGACAGTTTCAGCCCTGACGGTTCTGGTCGCTGCCGTGGTGGTGGTTGTCCTGGTGGTGGTGGCGGGTTGGGCGTATCGGACCGCCAACCGCCTCGATCGGTTGCACGTGCGGGTCGATCTGGCCTGGCAGGCGCTGGACGCGGCGTTGGCCCGACGCGCCGTGGTCGCGCGGACCATCGGGGCGGGCCTGGGCGTCGACGGACGCGAACTGGTCGCCGCAGCCGATCGGGCTGAACGCGCGCCGCGCGAGGAACGAGAGGCGGCCGAGAACGCACTCTCCGCCCACCTCGCCCACGTCGACACCGGCGCCCTGCGGTCGCAATTGGTGGCCGAGCTGGCCGACGCCGAGACCCGGGTGATGATCTCGCGTCGCTTCTACAACGACGCTGTCCGCGACACGCTCGCGTTGCGGCGGCGGCGGCCGGTGCGCTTGCTGCAGCTCGGCGGCACCGCCCCCCAACCGCGCTACCTGGAGATCGTCGAGCGCGTCGTCGCGTGAGGTGTGTCGAGTACCGCACGCCCGGCCGCAGGTCAGGCGGTCATCAGGGCCTAGAATCGCCCCTGGGGCCACACCACCCGGTGCTCGCCCCGTGGTCGTACCGTCCGTGGTCTTGTGGACATCGGAAGTGTCATGACAGCGTCGTCAAGGAGAACACTGTGAACAGCGTGGGAGTACCGAACAACGACCAGCAGCCCAGCGGTGCCGGTACCGCCCGGGTGAAGCGCGGAATGGCCGAGATGCTCAAGGGCGGCGTCATCATGGACGTCGTCAACGCCGAGCAGGCCAAGATCGCCGAGGACGCCGGTGCGGTCGCGGTGATGGCTCTCGAGCGGGTGCCCGCCGACATCCGCGCCGAAGGCGGGGTGTCGCGGATGAGTGACCCCGACATGATCGACGGCATCATTGCCACCGTCTCCATCCCGGTCATGGCCAAGGCGCGCATCGGCCACTTCGTCGAGGCGCAGATCCTGCAGAGCCTGGGCGTGGACTACATCGACGAGTCCGAGGTGCTCACCCCGGCCGACTACAGCCACCACATCGACAAGTGGAAGTTCACCGTTCCCTTCGTGTGCGGGGCAACCGGTCTCGGTGAGGCGCTGCGACGGATCACCGAGGGCGCGGCCATGATTCGGTCGAAAGGGGAGGCTGGCACCGGCGACGTCTCCAACGCCACCACCCACATGCGCACCATTCGCGACGAGATCAAGAAGCTGACCTCGCTGCCCGAGGACGAGCTGTACGTGGCGGCCAAGGAGCTCAGCGCCCCCTACGAGTTGGTCGCCGAGGTGGCCAAGGCCGGCCGACTGCCGGTGACGCTGTTCACCGCCGGTGGGATCGCCACCCCCGCCGACGCGGCGATGATGATGCAACTCGGCGCCGACGGCGTGTTCGTCGGGTCGGGGATCTTCAAATCTGGGAACCCCGCGCAGCGCGCCGCGGCCATCGTGCAGGCCACCACCTTCTACGATGACCCCGACGTACTCGCCAAGGTCTCCCGCGGTCTCGGGGAGGCCATGGTCGGCATCAACGTCGAGTCGCTACCGGTCGATCACCGCCTGGCCGAGCGCGGCTGGTAGTCCGCATGTGGTCGGGGGCAGTGGAACCGACACGGTCACCCGGGGGGGAAGTGTGCTCGTCAACTCGGAGCAGTGTCGCGAGCAGAACCGGGCATGACCATGGAATCGATTCCCACCGTACGTAATTCGGCGGCCTCCGGGGTCCACGACTTCGACGGGTTCCGCGTCGAATGGTCGGCGGTCAGCGACGTCGGTCTGGTGCGTGAGGCCAACGAAGACGCCGCCTTGGTGGCGCGGCAGCGGTACCTGTTGGCCGACGGGATGGGTGGGCATGATCGAGGCGAGATCGCCAGTGAGGCGGTCCTCGCGGCGCTCGGTGCCGTGGTTCCCGGCGATCTGACGTCGACGCGAGCCGCGGTCCTCGACGCCCTCGATGTCGCCGCAGACGAAATCGACCACATCGACTCTCGTAACGGACGACGGGCTGGGACCACGGTCACCGGGGCGATGGTGGTCACCTATGACGGTGTGCCGCACTGGTTGGTGGTCAACATCGGAGACTCACGCACCTATCGGTGGTCGGAGTCCGAACTCGAGCAGGTGACCACCGATCACTCCCAGGTTCAGGAGTTGGTGGAGGCGGGTTTCCTCACCGCCGAGCAGGCCCGCGTCGACCCGCGCCGCAACGTGATCACCCGCGCGGTCGGGGCTGGGATGGACGCCGAGGCTGACTTCTTCGCGTTCCCGGTGGTCGTCGGCGACAAAGTTCTCATCTGTTCCGACGGTCTGACCGGTGAGCTGCCCGACTCCGAGATCTCCGACATCCTCGCCGACGCGCCCGACGCGGCCGCGGCGGCGTCGGAGCTGATCGCCGGAGCGCTGGCCCTCGGAGCCCGCGACAACGTGACGGTGATCGTCGCGGCCGTGAGTCGACTCGACGACGTCTGACCGGCCCGCCTGCGCGTGACCAGGTCCGACCAGCGTGGGCCGGTGCGCTCACCGTGCGCGGTCGCCGAATAGAGTGCGGTGGCGGTATGGCGGATTTGCGACGTAGAGGAGTCAACAGGTGGCGACCATCGAGGAGATCCTGCAGCTCGAACGGATCGACGACGACATCTTCCGCGGCAAGGCCAAGACCAGTCAGTTGCAGCGCACCTTCGGCGGGCAGGTCGCCGGGCAGGCGCTGATCGCCGCGACCCACACCGTGGAGACTCGCTACGAGGTGCATTCGCTGCACGGGTACTTTCTGCGTCCGGGTGACCCGGACGCGCCGACGATCTATCTGGTCGACCGCATCCGCGACGGCCGGTCGTTCACCACGCGGCGGGTGACCGGGGTGCAGTCGGGTGAGGCGATCTTCAGCATGTCGGCGTCGTTCGCGGTGCCGTCGGAGGGGCTGGTGCACCAGGACACCGTGCCTCCCGCGCCCGAACCCGAGACCCTGCCCAACGAGGTGACGCTGCAGGCCTCGGTCTTCCGGGAATGGGAGAACTTCGATCTGCGGCTGGTTCCCGCGACCGACCTGGTGCGGGCTCCTTCCCTGGCCGCCCAGCAGCGGGTGTGGTTCAAGTACCGACATCCGCTGCCCGACGACCAGGTGTTCCACGTGTGCACGCTGGCCTATATGAGCGACATGACGCTGCTGGGTTCGGCGCGGGTGCCCCACCCCGACGTGATCCCGCAGAGCGCCTCCCTCGATCACGCGATGTGGTTCCTGCGGCCGTTCCGGGCCGACGAGTGGCTGCTCTACGACCAGACCTCTCCCTCGGCCGAAAGTGGTCGCGCACTGACCCAGGGCCGCATCTTCGACACCGCCGGGCGGATGGTCGCCGCGGTCACCCAGGAGGGGCTGGCGCGCACCGGACGCCAGATGCCCACCGACCAATTCGCCAAGTCCGAGGGCGCGTGAGCCGCGAGCAACCGACGATCGGCGTGTTGGCCCTGCAGGGTGATGTCCGAGAACACGTTGCGGCACTGAACGATTGCGGTGCCACAGCGGTGGCGGTGCGCCGGCCCAGTGAGCTGCACGCCGTTGACGGGATCGTCATCCCGGGCGGTGAATCGACCACGATGAGCAGGCTGCTGGAGCTGGTCGGGCTGCTAGATCCGCTGCGGGCCCGGCTGGCGCAGGGGCTACCGGCGTATGGCTCGTGCGCCGGGATGATCCTGCTGGCCTCCGACGTCCTCGACACCCGCCCCGACGCCCATCACCTCGACGCGATCGACATCACCGTGCGGCGCAACGCCTTCGGACGCCAAGTGCAGTCGTTCGAGACCGATCTCGACGTGCGCACGATCAACGGCCCGCCGATGCGGGCGGTGTTCATCCGGGCACCCTGGGTGGAGAGGGTGGGGGCAGGAGTGGAGGTGTTGGCCACCGTGCCCGACGGTCCGGCCGCCGGCCGGGTGGTGGCGGTGCGTCAGGGTGCGGTGTTGGCCTCGTCGTTTCACCCCGAGATGACCGGAGACCGACGGTTGCACGAACTCTTCGTGTCCATGGTGCGGGTAGGATCGGGCGGTTGACGGACACGTGTCGGTGAGAAAGGGGCGACCTCGATGAGCGGCCATTCCAAGTGGGCCACCACCAAGCACAAGAAGGCGGTGATCGACGCCAAACGCGGCAAGATGTTCGCGAAGATGATCAAGAACATCGAGGTGGCGGCCCGTACTGGTGGCGGTGACCCTGCGGGCAACCCGACTCTGTTCGACGCCATCCAGAAGGCCAAGAAGTCCTCGGTCCCCAACGACAACATCGAGCGCGCCCGCAAACGCGGCGGCGGCGAAGAAGCCGGTGGCGCCGACTGGCAGACCATCATGTACGAGGGCTACGGCCCCAACGGGGTGGCCGTGCTCATCGAGTGCCTCACCGACAACCGCAACCGCGCAGCCGGCGAGGTGCGCACCGCCATGACCCGCAACGGCGGCAACATGGCCGATCCGGGATCGGTGTCCTACCTGTTCGCCCGCAAGGGCGTGGTGACCTTGGAGAAGGCAGGCCAAACCGAGGACGACATCCTGATGGCTGTGCTCGACGCCGGCGCCGAAGAGGTCAGCGACCTCGGCGACTCCTTCGAGATCATCAGTGAGCCAACCGATCTCATCGCAGTTCGGACCGCGCTGCAGGAGGCCGGGATCGAGTACGACTCCGCCGAGGCCAGCTTCCGGGCGTCGGTCGAGGTGGCTGTCGACGCCGACGGTGCGCGCAAGGTGTTCAAGCTCATCGACGCTCTCGAAGACTCCGACGACGTGCAGAACGTCTACAGCAACGTCGACATCAGCGACGAGGTCCTCGCCGAGCTCGACGCCTGAGCGGATGCCGATGCGTCTCGACGATTCCGAGAGCCCGATCAGTCGTGGCGACCTCGCACCGATCGAGCGCATGTACGAAGCTGCGCTGCCCACCGCCGTCACCGAGTTCTACCTGGCCAACAACGGGGGATACCCGGCGGGCAATCGAGTCCGAGGCGATGAGTTCATCTTCTCCATCAACGGATTCCATCCCATCAAGCACGGCGCGTTACCGATCGAGCAACTCGCCAGGGACTATCTGGAATCAACTCCGAGCCTTGCCGGGATGTTGCCGTTCGCCTACGACGACGGTGGCAACGGGTTCATGCTCTCACTACGCAGCCACGATCGAGGCCACATCTACCTGTGGCTGCACCAAGAGGACCGGCTGATGTCGGTGTGCCGGGACTTCGACACCTTTCTGGCTGGCGTGTATCTGGACGAATGACGTTCTTGCCGCGCAACTGCGCTCGTGTTGATCACCGAGACCGTCGCGCGTCGCCGCTACAATCTCGAACAATTGTTCGTCTGAGGTGGAGGTGGCGTGTGCGCGTGATGGGTGTCGACCCGGGTCTCACCCGATGCGGAATCGCGCTGGTGGAATCGGGGGCCGGTCGCTCGGTGACCGCGCTGGACGTCGACGTGGTGCGCACCCCCGCCGACATGGACCTGTCCGAGCGGTTGTTGGCCATCCACACCGCAGCCGTGCACTGGCTCGACACCCACGCGCCCGAGGTGGTCGCCATCGAGCGAGTCTTCGCTCAGAATCAGGTGAGCACCGCCATGGGGACCGCGCAGGCCGGCGGCGTGATCGCCCTGGCCGCTGCGCAACGTGGCGTGCCGGTGCGATTTCACACGCCCAGCGAGGTGAAAGCGGCGGTCACCGGCAGTGGGCGGGCCGACAAAGCGCAGGTGACGGCCATGGTCACCCGGATCCTGGGGATGCAGACCGCGCCCAAACCCGCCGATGCCGCCGATGCGTTGGCGTTGGCGATCTGCCACTGCTGGCGCGGGCCGATGGTCGAACGGATGGCCGCGGCACAGGCGCAGGCACGGGCGGCGCGGGCCACCCACCTCGCCCGGGTGGCGGCGGCCCGGGGCGCGCGATGATCGCGTCCCTGCGCGGTCCTGTGCTCGACGTGGCCCTCGATCACCTGATCATCGAGTGCGCCGGCGTCGGCTACCGGGTGCTCGCCACACCGTCCACGCTGGCCGGGGTGTCTCGCGGCGCCGAGACGACGCTGCTGACCACGATGATCGTGCGCGAGGACTCGATGACCCTCTACGGGTTCACCGGCTCTGATGCCCGCGACCTGTTCACGCTGCTGCAGACGGTGACCGGGGTGGGTCCGCGTCTGGCGATGGCCACCCTGGCCGTCCTCGAACCCGACGCGCTGCGGCGGGCACTGGCCGACTCCGACGTCAAGGCACTGTGCACGGTGCCCGGTGTCGGCAAGCGGGTCGCCGAGCGCCTCGTGGTGGAGTTGCGCGACAAGGTGAGTCGGCCCTCCGGGGAGGTGGTGGCGGGCGCACCGGTCGGCACCTCGCTGTCGGTGGCCGATCAGGTGGTCGAAGCGCTTGTGGGACTGGGCTTTCCAGCACCGGCCGCCGAGCGTGCCGTGGCCTCGGTCGTCGCCGGTGATCCCGACGCCGACTCGGCGACCGTGCTGCGGGCGGGCCTGGCGTTGCTGGGCAAGGGGGCACGATGACCGACGCCGACCCAGCCGGGTTCGATCCCGAGGAACGTGATGTGAATCCGTATGCGGTCACCTCAGACGGCGAGCTGGACTCCAGCCTGCGGCCGCGGAGTCTTGGTGACTTCATCGGTCAACCGCGCGTGTGCGAACAGCTGGAGCTGGTGTTGGCCGGAGCGCGGGGGCGCGGCGGGACGCCAGATCACATCCTGTTGTCGGGTCCGCCGGGTCTGGGCAAGACCTCGTTGGCCATGATCATCGCCGGGGAGATGGGCTCAGCCATCCGCGTCACCTCGGGTCCCGCGCTCGAACGTGCCGGTGATCTCGCGGCGATGCTGTCGAACCTGGTCGAGGGTGACGTGTTGTTCATCGACGAGATCCACCGCATCGCCCGGCCAGCCGAGGAAATGCTGTATCTCGCGATGGAGGACTACCGGGTGGACGTGGTGGTGGGCAAAGGTCCTGGCGCCACCTCCATACCGCTGGACGTGGCGCCGTTCACCCTGGTCGGCGCCACCACCCGGTCGGGGTCGCTGACCGGGCCGCTGCGTGACCGCTTCGGGTTCACCGCGCACATGGAGTTCTACGAGCCCGCCGAACTCGAGCTGGTGCTCAGCCGTTCGGCGGGCATCCTCGGGGTTCGCATCGAGCCTGATGCAGGCGCCGAGATCGCCCGTCGATCGCGGGGGACACCCCGTATCGCCAACCGCCTGTTGCGCCGGGTCCGCGACTATGCCGAGGTGCGCGGGGACGGTCTGGTCACCCTGGCCGTGGCGCGCGCGGCGCTGGCCGTCTACGACGTCGACGAGCAGGGATTCGACCGACTGGACCGGGCTGTGCTGACCGCGCTGGTCAAGGGTTTCGGCGGGGGACCGGTGGGCGTGTCCACGCTGGCGGTGGCAGTCGGGGAGGAGCCGGCGACCGTCGAGGAAGTGTGTGAACCGTTCCTGGTCCGTGCGGGCATGGTCGCGCGCACCCCACGCGGTCGAGTGGCCACCGCCGCGGCGTGGCGACACCTCGACCTCACCCCGCCCGCGGGCGCGATGCAGGGGGCATTCGGTGTTCGGGTGCGCGACACCGACACCCTTTTCGACCCCGATCTCTGATGCCGATGGGTGACGTAGGTCTCCTGCAGGGGTGATCGCTCTCGCTCGAGCGTGGCACACTGATGGCGCAGGCGTCGTGCACACCATGCCCGACGCCGTGGCCATCGGCCCCGGTCGATGCCGTCCCGTCTCCGTCATCAACACCCCAAGGACTGTTTTCCACCATGGAGTTGCTCTTCCCCATCCTGCTCGTCGTCCTTGCCGTCTTCATGTTCCTGTCGGTCCGGCGGCAGAAGAAGATGGCCGCCGAGATCCAGGAGATGCAGGACTCGCTACAGCCCGGCGCCCGCGTGCAGACCACCTCGGGCACCTACGCCACCGTGGTCGCCGTCGGGGACGGTGTGGTCGACCTCGAGTTGGCCCCGGGTGTCGTCACCCGGTGGAACCGCCTGGCCGTGCGTGAGGTGGTGCACCCTGATGACGTCGCGACCTCGTTCCCCGGCGTCGACACCAGCGATTACGACGACTACGACGAATCCGACGATCACGATGACGTCGATTCGCGCGTCGAACTGGACAAGAAGGCCGAACGCGACAACTGAGGTCCCCGGGGTGACCTGCGGTGCGCAGCGGTGCCGAGGTGACCACGTAGCCTGTCGTGCGGACCGCCGGGACCATCGGTCGGTCGAGCACAAATCCGAGGAGTCGTAACCAGCGTGGCAACGTCCAAGCGTGAGATCCCGCCGTCACGGCCGTTGATCGCGTTCTTCGCCCTGATGATCATCGTGTACGTGTTGGTGTTCTTCACCGGCAATGGCTCTCTCAAACCGAAACTGGGGATCGACCTTCAGGGCGGGACCCAGGTCACCCTGACCGCTCGTACCCCGGACGGGAAAGCGCCGTCGAAGAGCCAGCTCGACAAGGCCAAACAGATCATCGAGCAGCGCGTGAACGGGCTCGGCGTGTCGGGGTCGGAAGTGGTCACCAACGGCGACAACCTGGTGATCACCGTGCCCGGCAAGGACGGTCGACAGGCCCGGGCGTTGGGCCAGACGGCCCGGTTGTACGTGCGACCGGTGGAGCAGGTCGTGGCCGCCACCCCGCAGAAACCGACCACGCCCCCGCCCGGACAAACCGTGGCCCAGGCCATCGCCGAAGCCAAGAAGCTTCGTCAGGCCCCGAAGACCGCCAAGCCTGATGCTCTGGTAGCGCAGCTGGCCAAGACCGACTGCGATCCGAAGACCGTGGACCCGTTGCAGGGCAACGACGATCCCGAGCAGTACCTCGTCGCGTGCTCGGAGGACGGCAAAGAGGTGTACCTGCTGGCGCCGCAGATCATCGACGGCCGCGACATCGGGGACGCGTCGGCGGGTACCAATCCGCAGTCGCTGGGTGAGTGGATCGTCAACGTCTCGTTCAAGAACAAGGCCAAGGACTTCTGGCCCGACTACACCGGCAAGAACGTCGGCAAGCAGACCGCGTTCACCCTCGACTCCCGAGTGGTCAGTGCCCCACAGATCCAGGGCGCCATCACCACGCCCAGCACCGAGGTCAGTGGGAACTTCACCCAGGCCACCGCCAAAGACCTGGCCAACGTCTTGAAGTACGGCTCACTTCCATTGTCGTTCAAGTCATCTGATGCACAGACCATCTCGGCGACCCTGGGCCTGGCGTCGCTACGGGCCGGCTTGATCGCCGGCGCTATCGGGTTGGTGGCGGTGTTGCTCTACGCCCTGCTCTACTACCGGATGCTCGGCTTCTTGACCATGCTGTCGCTGATCGCCTCGGGTGTGATGGTGTACGGGATCCTGGTCCTACTGGGCCGCTCCATCGGCTTCACCCTCGATCTGTCCGGCATCGCCGGTCTCATCATCGGTATCGGCATGACCGCCGACTCGTTCGTCGTCTACTTCGAACGCATCAAGGACGAGATGCGTGAGGGCCGAAGTTTCCGATCGTCGGTGCCTCGCGGCTGGGTGCGAGCACGCCGCACCATCTGGTCGGGTAACGCGGTCAGCTTCATCGCCGCCGCCGCCATCTACTTCCTGGCCATCGGCCAGGTACGTGGCTTCGCGTTCACCCTCGGTCTGACGACCATCCTCGACCTCGTCGTGGTCTTCCTGGTCACCAACCCGTTGGTGGTGTTGGCCAGTCGGTCGAACTTCCTGTCCCGGCCCGAGGTTGTCGGCCTCGGCGGTGTCGCGCAGGTCGCCAAGGAGCGTCGCCTGGCCGCCAACCGCAGCGCCACCCTGGAGAAGGAGAGCGCTCGATGAGCGACGACACCCGTGCCCGCACCGACGACGCGATCGACACCGCCGAGACCGTGGCCGATGACGCGCGCAACCAGGCTGTGGCCCAACGTCATTCATTGCTCTCGCGGCTCTACACCGGCACCGGTGCGTTCGAGATCGTCGGACGTCGCAAGATGTGGTTCGCGATCAGCGCGGCCATCATGATCGTCTGTTTCGCCAGCATCGGTATCCGTGGGTTCACCCTCGGAATCGATTTCGAGGGCGGCACGCAGGTGTCGTTCAAGGCGTCCTCACAGACCACCAACTCGGCCGTCGAGAAGGCGTTCTCCGACGCCTTGGGCAAGTCTCCGCAGACGGTGCAGACCGCCGGATCAGGATCGAGCAAGACGGTGCAGATCCGCACCGAGACGCTCAACCAGGCCGAGACGGAGAAACTGTCGGCGGCACTTGCGCAGCGGTTCGCTCCGTTGAGGGTCGAGGACGTGAACTCCTCGGACGTCAGCTCCACCTGGGGTAGCGAGATCACCGAGAAGGCACTGCTTGCGCTCGGTGTCTTCCTGATCATCGTGCTGGTCTACATCGCGGTTCGATTCGATCGCGAGATGGCGGTGGCCGCGATGGCGTCACTGATCTTCGACATCGGGTGCACCGCAGGCATCTACTCGCTGGTCGGACTGGAGGTGACGCCGGCGACGGTGATCGGCCTGCTCACCATCCTCGGCTTCTCCCTGTACGACACCGTGGTGGTGTTCGACAAGGTGGAGGAGAACGTCAAGGGGGTGCTCGACACCACCCGGCGCACCTACGCAGAACAGGCCAACCTGGCGATCAACCAGACGCTGATGAGATCGATCAACACGACCGTCATCTCGGTACTGCCGATCATCGCGCTGATGGTCATCGCCGTGTGGCTGTTGGGTGTGGGCACCCTCAAGGACCTGGGCCTGATCCAGCTCGTCGGGGTGATCGTGGGCGCGTACTCGTCGATCTTCTTCGCCACACCGCTGCTGGTGTCGATGAAGGAACGCCGCCTGGACATCAAACGCCACACCACCAAGGTCTTGGCGTTGCGCGCCGGTGCCCCGGTCACCGCATCCGTCGGCGCAGGCAAGCGCGCCGGCACCGCGGTGCTCGATCGCGACGAGCCCCGACCCACCGGCAAGCGGCGCCGGAACTGATGATGTCGCCCACCGATGCGGGCGTCGACCGGGCCGAAGTAGGGCATCGACCGTGCCGAACCCGCCGCACCCGATGACCTCGCCCACCGATGCGGGAGCCGAACTCACGGCTGCGCGTACAGCCATCGAACGCCTGACCCGGCTGGTCGACGACTTCCCCGTATCTGGAGTGGCCTTCAAGGACCTCACCCCGGTTCTCGCCGACGCGGCGGGTCTTGCGGCCGTGACGGCTGCCGTGGCCGCGGCCGGTGGCCCAGTCGATCTCGTCGCCGGGATCGACGCCCGGGGGTTCCTCATCGGCGGAGCCGTTGCCGTCCGGTTGGGCGTCGGAGTGCTGGCCGTCCGCAAATCCGGCAAGCTCCCGCCGCCGGTGCACGCAGCCACCTACGACCTCGAGTACGGCTCGGCGACACTGGAGATCCCCGCGGACGGAATCGACCTGCGCGGCGCCCGGGTACTCGTCGTCGACGACGTCCTCGCGACCGGTGGGACGCTCAACGCCACCCTTGATCTGCTGAGTCGGGCAGGTGCCGAGGTGGTCAGCGCCGTGGTGGTCATCGAGATCGACGGACTGCCCGGGCGCAGCCTGGTCGAACAGGCTCACCCGCATCTGGCCCTGACCAGTCTCACCCTCGGCTGAGTACTACCATCGTTTCTGGGGTCGGGTCCTTGTCGATGTCAGCACATCGCTACCCCTGAGGAGGTGGGCGTGACGGATCAGCCGACGACTCGTGATGTGGCGCAGTCGCAACCAGCGCCCGCGCCGATCCCACCCGGCTCCGATCCCGCGCCCCCCGGATCTCTCGACTCGGCTCCTCTCGTCACCGTCGAGAGCGCCGGCTCAGCTGACACCGCGCCGTTTGCCGCCATCGGACGCGACGAACGGGTGGGCAGCTCCACGTCGGCCTCGCGCCGTGTGCGCGCCCGGTTGGCCCGCCGGATGACGGCCACCCGCAACCCCATTCGGCCGGTCCTGGAACCGCTGGTCACACTGCACCGCGATCTGTATCCCAAGGCCGACGTCAGCGTGCTGCAACGCGCCTACGACATCGCCGATCGCCATCACACCGGACAGTTCCGCAAATCCGGGGATCCCTACATCACCCATCCGCTGGCCGTGGCTACCATCCTCGCCGATCTGGGCATGGACACCACCACCCTGGTGGCGGCCCTGCTGCACGACACGGTCGAGGACACCGGCTACGGCCTGGGTGCGCTGGCCACAGATTTCGGCGACGAGGTGGCGCATCTCGTCGACGGGGTGACCAAGCTCGACAAGGTGGCGCTGGGCAACGCCGCCGAAGCCGAGACGATTCGCAAGATGATCATCGCGATGGCCCGTGATCCTCGGGTGCTGGTCATCAAGGTGGCCGACCGCCTGCACAACATGCGCACCATGCGATTCCTGCCACCAGAAAAGCAGGCGCGCAAGGCGCGCGAGACGTTGGAAGTGATTGCGCCCCTGGCGCATCGGCTCGGGATGGCCACGGTCAAGTGGGAGCTCGAGGACCTGTCGTTCGCCATCCTGCACCCCAAACGCTACGAGGAGATCGTGCGGCTGGTCGCCGACCGGGCGCCCTCGCGGGACACCTATCTGGCCAAGGTGCGTACCGAGATCACCAAGGCGCTCAGCGGATCTCAGATAGAGGCCACCGTCGAGGGCCGACCCAAGCACTATTGGTCGATTTATCAGAAGATGATCGTCAAGGGCCGAGAGTTCGACGACATCCACGACCTGGTCGGCATGCGCATCCTGTGTCAGGAGATCCGCGACTGCTACGCCGCGGTAGGCGTGGTGCATTCGCTGTGGCAGCCGATGGCCGGCCGGTTCAAGGACTACATCGCCCAGCCCCGCTTCGGTGTCTACCAGTCGTTGCACACCACGGTGATCGGCCCCGAGGGCAAGCCGCTGGAGGTGCAGATCCGCACCCACGAGATGCACCGCAACGCCGAGTTCGGCATCGCCGCGCACTGGCGGTACAAGGAGACCCGGGGACGCAACAACTCGCGCGATGACGCCGCCGAGATCGACGACATGGCCTGGATGCGACAGCTGTTGGACTGGCAGCGTGAGGCTGCCGATCCGGGCGAGTTCCTGGAGTCGTTGCGCTACGACCTGGCCGTCAAGGAGATCTTCGCCTTCACCCCGAAAGGGGACGTGATCACCCTGCCCGCAGGGTCCACGCCCGTCGACTTCGCCTACGCCGTGCACACCGAGGTGGGGCACCGCTG
The DNA here is from genome assembly GCF_018474015.1 of Williamsia sp. CHRR-6. Lineage (GTDB taxonomy): Bacteria > Actinomycetota > Actinomycetes > Mycobacteriales > Mycobacteriaceae > Williamsia_A. The sequence goes on from NZ_JAHCSG010000005.1 coordinate 144,652, forward strand.
CATCGGGGCCCGGGTCAACGGTCGGCTGGTGGCGCTGGAGCGGACATTGGAGAACGGCGAGGTGGTGGAGGTCTTCACCTCCAAGGCGCCTACCGCCGGACCGTCGCGGGACTGGCAGAACTTCGTGGTGTCGCCGCGGGCCAAGACCAAGATCCGGCAGTGGTTCGCCAAGGAGCGCCGCGAGGAGGCGCTGGAGAACGGTAAGGACGCGATCACCAAGGAGGTGCGCCGCGGCGGACTTCCGTTGCAACGCTTGATGAGTGCCGAGTCGATGGCCTCCATTGCGCGCGAGCTGCGCTACCTCGACGTGTCTGCGCTTTACACCGCCATCGGTGAGGGCCACGTTTCGGCCCAGCATGTGGTGGGTCGGCTGGTCGCCGCGCTCGGTGGTGTGGAGGAGGCCGAGGAGGAACTGGCCGAACGGTCCACACCCTCGTCGATGCCCACGCGCACCCGGCCCGCCGGTGATGCGGGCGTGCTGGTTCCCGGCGCCGACAACGTGCTGGCGAAACTGGCCAAGTGCTGCACCCCGGTGCCCGGTGACGAGATCCTCGGCTTCGTCACCCGCGGCGGTGGGATCAGTGTGCATCGCACCGACTGCACCAACGCCGGCTCGTTGCAAGAGCAGTCCGAGCGGATCATCGAGGTCACCTGGGCGCCGTCCCCGTCATCGGTCTTCCTCGTCGCCATCCAGGTCGAAGCACTGGATCGCCATCGCCTGTTGTCAGACGTGACCAAGGTGTTGGCCGATGAACGGGTGAACATCCTGTCGGCCTCGGTGACCACCTCGCGTGACCGGGTGGCGATCAGCAAGTTCACCTTCGAGATGGGTGACCCCAAACATCTGGGCCACGTGCTCAACGTGGTGCGTAACGTCGAGGGCGTTTACGACGTCTACCGAGTCACCTCGGCGAGCTGACCGTCGTCGCGATCAGGCGATGCTGACCTTGGTGAAGGTCAACGGCAACTTGGGGGCGCCGTCACCCGGCGTGGTGGCCACGTCGGTGATCGCTCCGTTCTGGTCGGTGGCGTACTGCACGCGCGGGGTCAAACCGGCGGCGAGCACCTTGTCGACCGCGGCCAGCCCCGTGGCGTCGACCTTGCCCACGACGCTGTAGTACGGGGGCAGCTGGCTGTCCTTGATGACGATGAACAACTGGGCGCTACCGGAGTTCTCGCCGCTGGCCGGTCCACCCTGCTGGCCGGGCTGGTAGCTGTTGGCGATCGCTACCGTTCCGCGCGGGTAGACCACGCTGTTCGGCTGACCGCTGGCCGCCTCCTGCTGGGTCTGCGGCACGATCTTGAGACCGGTGGGGAACTCGTCCGGGCTGGACCACCCGGGTGCGCCACCACCGGTGCCGGTCGGGTCGCCGCACTGCAACACGGTCAGTTTGGCCTCGGGGGTGCCGCCGGTCATCCGGTGGCACGTGGTGTTGTCGTAGTACTTGTTGCGGATCAGTGAGGTGATCGCGGCGACGTTGCAGGCAGCCGAGGAACGGTCGAGGGTGATCTCGAAGTCGCCCTGCGAAGTGGCCAGCCGGGCCGTCACGGTGCCCTTCTTGAGTTCCCGCTTGGACGGCAGCGGGGAGGTGCGCTGCGCGGCTTTACCCTTGTTGAACTCATCGACGGCCTGCTGGGCCTGCCCACGCTTGTCCGGGGTCAACGTGGGGGCGATGGTCAACGCTTTACCGAACGGGTTCTGCTCGGCGGGAGTCGCGGTGTAGTCGCAGGTCTTGTACCGGTTGTTGTTGATCTTGATGCCCACGACGGTGCCGACGGCCGCCACCGCAGCGAGCGTGAGGACGGTGGAGATGGAGATGACGATGATCTGGCGGCGTCGCGCGGCTTGCTGCTGGGTCTGAAGCCGCTGCTCGAGCTTGCGTTTGGCTTCCTGCCGTCGTTGCTCGTTGGTGGCCACAGCCGTGATCCCTTTCTTCACCTACTCCGCGGGGCGTCCACCGCCGTGGCCGCACGCGCGTGCGGCGGACCGGTCAGTTATCCGGTGGACGGTTGAAGTGTGCCAGTCCAGCCTGTGAACCGCCGCGAAGGGGTGGCCGACCATCACCGGTACGGTCGTACAGATCACGTGTTTGCCATGATGGACACGTCCCGACCCGATGAGGAGCCCCGATGTTGATCACCGGTTTCGCCGCAGGCATGTTCGCGACGAACTGCTACGTCGTGGCGCCGGAGGCAGGTGCATCCGCGGTCATCATCGATCCGGGCCAGGACGCGGCCCCCTCGGTCCGGTCGGTCGTCGCCGAACACGGATTGGTCCCGGTCGCGGTGTTGCTGACCCACGGTCACCTCGATCACACCTGGAACGCGTTCGAGGTGTGCGAGGAGTTCGACATCCCGGCCTACATTCACGCTGCCGACCGCGGCATGCTCACCGATCCGGCCAGCGGCATCGGACCGGCGATGTCGGCGATGATCGGCGGGATGACGTTCCGGGAGCCCGCCACCGTCATCGAGTTCGTCGATCGGCAGCCGGTGACTGTCGCCGGGATCGAGTTCGAGGTCGATCTGGCGCCCGGGCACACCCGGGGATCTGTCCTGCTGACCACCGACGTGCCCACCGACGACGGCCCGGTCCCGGTGTGTTTCTCCGGCGACGTATTGTTCGCCGGGTCGATCGGGCGGACCGATCTGCCCGGTGGCAACCACCAGCAGTTACTCGACAGCATTGCCGAGCGGCTGCTCACGCGTCCCGACTCCACCCAGGTGCTACCGGGTCATGGCACCCAGACCTCGGTGGGTGCCGAGCGGGCGAGCAACCCGTTCCTGGTCGGTCTGCCCGGCGTCGATCCCGCTGCCGCGGCGGGTCGCAGGAAAGGACGGAACGGACTGTGAGTTCGGTTTTCCAGGCTCCCCGCGGAGTCCCTGACTATGTTCCGCCGACCTCCACCCGGTTCCTCGCCGTGCGCGACGAACTGACCCGGGCGGCGCGACTGGCCGGCTACTCCCACATCGAGCTGCCGATCTTCGAGGACACGGCGCTGTTCGCGCGCGGCGTGGGTGAGTCGACAGATGTGGTGTCCAAGGAGATGTACACCTTCGCCGACCGGGGCGAGCGCTCGGTCACCCTTCGACCCGAAGGCACCGCCGGAGTGATGCGGGCGGTGCTGCAGCACGGGCTCGATCGGGGGGCGCTGCCGGTGAAACTCAGCTACCACGGCCCGTTCTTCCGCTACGAGAAGCCGCAAACCGGCCGCTACCGCCAACTCCAGCAGGTCGGTGTGGAGGCCATCGGCATCGACGACCCGGCGCTAGACGCGGAGGTGATTGCGGTGGCCGACGAAGGGTTTCGGCGGTGTGGCCTCGCCGGGTATCGACTTGAGATCACCACCCTGGGTGACTCGACGTGCAGGCCGCGCTACCGAGAAGCGTTGCAGCAGTTCCTGTTCGGACTCGATCTTGACGAGGAGACCCGTCGGCGAGCCGAGATCAACCCGCTGCGCGTGCTCGACGACAAGCGACCGGAGATCAAGGCGGCCACCGCCGATGCGCCGCTCATGCTCGACTACCTTTCGGACTCGGTGTCGGAGAACTTCGCGGCGGTGCGCGGGCACCTGGACCGCCTCGGTGTGGTCTACGAGATCAACCCGCGGCTGGTGCGAGGGTTGGATTACTACACCAAGACCACCTTCGAGTTCGTCCACGACGGCCTTGGCGCACAGTCGGGGATCGGCGGCGGCGGACGCTACGACGGACTGATGAGTCAGCTCGGGGGCAAACAGGAACTCTCGGGAATCGGGTTCGGACTGGGTGTCGACCGCACCATGCTGGCACAGGAAGTCGAAGGGGTGGGTACCGCCGAGCCGGCTCGGGTGTTGGTCTACGGGGTGCCGATGGGGGAGCGGGCGCTCGACCGGTTGGTCACGGTGGCCGGGGACCTGCGTGCCCGGGGGGTGGCAGTCGACATCGCCTACGGCGGGCGTGGACTCAAAGGTGCGATGAAGGCTGCCGACAAATCCGGGGCTCGGTTCGCGTTGGTCCTCGGCGACCGGGAGCTCGACGCCGATCAGATCGAGATCAAGGACCTCGCCGACGGCTCGCAGGTCACCGTCGGACTCGACGCGGTGGTCGCTGAGATCAGCTCCCGCGTCTTGTCAGGGTGACGTCGAGCCAGGGTGACGTCGAGGGCCAGTCTTGGTCGAAACACGGGTCGTGGTCACCTCAGACGGAGGCGCAGGGGGCCAATCATATTGCGTTCGAATGACACTGGATCGATCTGTCCGAGAGCACTGTGTCGACGGCGCCGGTCAGCCCGATCGGCATTCCTGTGTTGAGCCAGATCGCAGACGGAGATCACGGAGGGGGCACAACCCTCTCAGAGCCAGGCCCCGGCGCCAGGACCGGCAGGAAGCTACCGAGCCGCCCTCCGTGACTCCTCGCCAGGCTAGAACCCGTAGTGTTCGAACACCCGACGTACGTCCCATACAAGTCGCAAGCCATTCGGTCACGACTCGTGCAGCATTCCGTTGCCGAGATGCCAGCGACGAGTGCTGCGGACGGTGTCGAGCATGCGGCGATCGTGGGTGACCAACAACAGGGTTCCGCCGAATGACTCGATGGCCTGTTCCAGCTGTTCGATGGCCGGTAGATCCAGGTGGTTGGTGGGCTCGTCGAGGACCAGCAGGTTGACCCCGCGCGCCTGGAGCAGCGCCAACCCGGCTCGTGTCCGTTCGCCCGCCGACAGCGTGTGCGCTGGACGTAGCGCGTGCGGGCCGCGCAATCCGAACTTGGCCAGCAGGGTCCGTACCTCGGCATCCGACCAGTCGGGGACGTGGCGGTGCACGGCCTGCGCCACCGAGTCCGCCCCGACGAAGGCGCCACGTGCCTGGTCTATCTCACCGATCTCGACTCCCGACCCCAACGAACTCCACCCGCGATCCGGGGTGATCCGCTTCAACAGGAGGCCCAGCAGAGTGGTCTTGCCCGCGCCGTTGGGACCGGTCACCAGGATGCGATCGCCCGCACCGATCTCGGTGGTGATCGGCCCGAGGGTGAAGGCGTCACGGTGCACCACCGCATCGCGCAGCGTGGCCACCACGCTGCCACTGCGTGGTGCCGAGGCGATCTGCATCTGCAGCTCCCATTCCTTGCGAGGCTCGGCCACCACCTCGAGACGCTCGATACGTCGTTGGGTCTGGCGTGCCTTCGCGGCTTGCTTCTCGGTCGACTCGGCGCGGAACTTCCGGCCGATCTTGTCGTTGTCGGTTGCCTTTCGTCGGGCGTTGCGGACCCCGTGCTCCAGCCAGTTGCGTTGTGTCCGAATGCGATCCTCGAGTCCGGCCTTGGTGTCGGCGAACTCCTCGTACTCCTCGCGGGCGTGCCTACGCGCCACCTCGCGCTCCACCAAATAGGCCTCGTATCCGCCGTCGTAGACCGCGATCTGCTGTTGCGCGAGATCGAGTTCGACGATCCCGGTCACCGTTCGGGCCAGGAACTCTCGATCATGGCTCACCACCATCAGGGCGCAGTCGGTCTCGGTGACGAACCGCTCGAGTCGGCCGAGCCCGGCGAGGTCGAGGTCGTTGGTGGGCTCGTCGAGGAGCAGGATGTCGTAACGCGCCAACAGGATTGCGGCCAATCCGGCTCGTGCGGCCTGCCCACCCGAGAGGGTGGTCATCTCTGCGTCGAGGGAGGTGGTGAGCCCCAGGTCGGCGGCCACGGCTGCGGCACGCTCGGTGAGGTCGGCTCCGCCGAGGCTCAGCCACCGCTCCAACGCCGGGGTGTAGGTGTCCTCGTCCGAACCGGAATCCTCGGCGAGCGACTCTGCGGCCCTGTTCATCTCGTCTTCGGCTGCCGACACTCCGGTTCGGCGGGCCAGGAACTGCGCAACCGTCTCGCCGTCGACTCGCGCGATCTCCTGCGGCAGGTGCCCGATGGTGGCATCGGGCGGCGTCACCGAGATCCGCCCGGTGGTTTCCGCGGTCCCGGTGCCCGCCAGCAGCGACAGCAGGGTCGACTTGCCGGCCCCGTTGGCCCCGATCAGACCGATCACCTCGCCGGGGGACATGGTGAGATCCAAGCCGTCGAAGAGCGTGCGATCACCGTGGTGGGCTGACAGATCGTCCACACGCAGCACGGCGCTCATCGCCGCCGCCCACACGGTTCGGTGGCCAGGATCATCCGGCCGCGAACTCCGATCGCAGGACATCGAGCGACACCCCGCCCAGACGCAATGCGCGCGAATGGAACTCGCGAAGGGTGTGCGTCGGATCGGCGGTCAGGAAGGTGTCTCGCGCCTGCTGCCAGACACGTTGGCCAAGGGCATACGACGGTGCCTGACCGGGCCAGCCGAGGTAGCGGTCGAGTTCGAACCGCAGCACCGAACGTTGCATCGCGACCGCGTCGGTGAGATACGTCCAGGCTTTGTCGGCGTCCCAGGTTCCGCCGCCCACCGCCTCGGGCGCAGGCATCGCGCAGTGCACCCCGATGTCGACGATCACCCGGGCGATACGGAGTCGTTGTGAGTCGAGCATCCCCAGCCGATCGCCGGGATCGTCGAGCCAGCCGAGTTCACCCATGAGACGTTCGGAGTACAGGGCCCACCCCTCGCCATGCCCGGAGCTGAACGACGCCAGCTTGCGCCACCGGTTGAGTTCCGGGGAGATCATCGCCTGCCCGATCTGCAGGTGATGTCCCGGTACCCCTTCGTGGAACACCGTGGTGGTCTCCTGCCAGGTGTGGAAGGTCTGTTGCTGCGGCGGAACCGACCACCACATGCGACCCGGGCGGCTCATGTCCTCGCTCGGGGCGGTGTAATAGATGCCGCCTGTGGCGGCCGGAGCGATGCAGCACTCGAGCCGACCCAGCTCGGCGGGGATGTCGAAATGGGTTCCTGCCAATGCGGTCAACGATCGATCCGAGAGTTCCTGCATCCACGCCGCGAACGCCGCACTGCCCTCGATCAGGTACCGCGGGTCGGCGTCGAGGGCGGACAGCGCACCGCGTACTCCGGCACCGGGAGCGACGATCTCGGCGAGCTGCTCCTGCTCGGCGATCACCGCGGCCATCTGCTCCAGTCCCCACGCGTAGGCCTCCTCGGGGTCGATGACGTCGCCGACGAAGTGCGCGGAGTGCAGCGTGTACCGATCGCGTCCGACAGCGTCGTGATCCACTGCGGTCGGGCCGATCTCCTCCACGAGGACCCTGGCCAGGTCGTCGAGGGCGGTGCGCGCGGCGCCCAACGCCGCGGTGCTCGCGGACTCGAGGTCGCCATCCCGGGCCAGGGCCTCGGCCACCTTCGCGGCGATGCCTGTGATCGCCCGGGGAGCCTGTGCGGCAACGGCATCGACCTGCCGGCGGGCCGGTGCCGGCCCTGCGGCAGCACGAGCCCGCAGCCCGGCGATGATGCCGTCGATGCAGCGCGGTACCGCCGCCACCCGATCCACCAGTGCGGTGCGGTCATCGGCCGAGTCCACCGACATCGCGTCGAAAGCGTCGCGCATGGCCTGCAAAGGTGAGGCGATCACGTTGAGCTCGCCCACACGCAGCCCGGCCTCGTCGATCGCGACGGTTCGATTCAGTTGGGCGGAGATGGTCGCGACACTGATCCGGTCGACCTCGTCGGTGATGGGGGCCGCCGCCAACGCCGACAGCGTGTGGCGCGCCGCGTCGGTGCGGGCTGCGCAGCCGGCGGGGGAGTAGTCGGTGAGTCGGTCGTCGCGGCCGCCGACGCCGATCTCGGTGGCGAACACCGGGTCGAGATCGGCCATCGTCTCCAGGTGCGCATCGGCGATCGCGTCGATCGCGCTGGGGCTTCGGGGTGGGTGGGATGGCGGTGGCGTGGTCACAGCGACCGCGCCGAGAAGGTGTCGCACGATCGGGGATCGCCGCTCTGGTACCCGGTGCTGAACCAGCGCACCCGTTGCGCCGACGAGCCGTGGGTCCAGCCCTCGGAGTCGTTGTTGCCCGACAGCGTGTCGTCGCCGATAGCCTTGGCGGTGACGATGACGTCGGAGATCTGTTGCTGCGTCAGCGGTTCGAGCATCGCATCGGGACCCTTGTCGGCGTGGTACGCCCACACCCCGGCGTAGCAGTCGGCCTGCAGTTCCAGGCGCACCGATCCCGAGGTGGGACCCGCCGACCCGAGCCGCTGGGCCTTGTCCATCGTGCCCATCAGGTTCTGCACGTGGTGACCGAACTCGTGCGCCACCACGTACTCCTGCGCCAGCGGGGCATCGCTGCCGCCGAGTCGGTCGGCCAGGGTGGCGAAGAAGGTGGGATCGAAGTAGGCGGTTTGATCGCCCGGACAGTAGAACGGGCCGACATCCGAACTCGCGGTGCCGCATCCATCGGTGGTGACCGACTGGGCGAAAATGCGTGTCTTGGGCTTGACGTAGCCCTCTATCAGCGTGGGCCACACTCGATCCAGGCTGTTGGTGGTTGCCACTATCCGACAGATCGTGTCGGTGTTGGCCTTGGCGATGGTGCAGCTGCGGATCTGGTTGTCGATCTGTTGATCCGATGTCGACTGGCCGGCCACCGAACTGCCCGATCCGCCACCACCGCCGAGGATGTCTCCGGGGTTGACCCCGAAGAGCACCGCCACGATGGCAACGATGATGCCCACGCCGCCGCCGATCGCGATGCGGCCGCCGCCGCCGCTTCCGGACACCCCGGAGGTGTCCAGTGGTCCGTCACCTCGAAAAGTCATCGCCGAACTCCTTCTCCCGCGCGGAGCGGGTGACGTAGGCGCGCGCAGCAAACGCGGTCGCGTCAGGTTTCACACTCTACGTAGGATGACGAGCGGTATTCGACCCAACCGCCCCCCGATCGAGAGGACCTCCGTGCTGCGCACCCACCAGGCCGGATCACTGCGAAGCGACAGTGCCGGTGCGACCGTCACCGTCGCCGGATGGGTTGCGCGTCGTCGTGATCACGGTGGGGTGATCTTCATCGACCTGCGTGACAGCTCCGGGTTGGTTCAGGTGGTCTTCCGGGACGACGAGGTCGCTGCGGCCGCGCATCGGCTGCGCGCCGAGTACTGCATCCAGGTGAGCGGTGTCGTGGAGACGCGGCCGGAGGGTAGTGAGAACCCGAACCTGGCCTCAGGTGGCATCGAGATCAATGCCGCCGCGCTGGTGGTGCTCAACGAGTCCGCGCCGCTGCCGTTTCAACTCGACGAGCAGCCGGGCGAGGAGGCGCGCTTGCGCCACCGCTACCTCGACCTGCGACGTGAGGGCCCTGCGGCCGCCCTGCGGCTGCGTTCGAAGGTCAACGCCGCCGCCCGCGCCGTGCTTGCCGACCACGACTTCGTCGAGATCGAGACCCCGACGCTGACCCGGTCCACCCCCGAGGGCGCGCGGGACTTCCTGGTCCCGGCTCGGCTGCGTCCGGGAACGTTCTACGCGTTGCCCCAGAGCCCACAGCTGTTCAAGCAGCTGCTGATGGTGGCGGGGATGGAGCGCTACTACCAGATCGCCCGGTGCTACCGCGACGAGGATTTCCGCGCCGACCGGCAGCCCGAGTTCACCCAGCTCGACGTGGAGATGAGCTTTGTCGACCAGGACGACGTCCTCGCCCTGACCGAGCAGATCCTGGTGGCGATCTGGGGTCTGATCGGGGTCACCGTGCCCACCCCCATCCCGCGGATGACCTACGCCGAAGCAATGCGCCGCTACGGCAGCGACAAGCCCGATCTGCGGTTCGGCATCGAGCTGGTCGAGTGCGCAGAGTTCTTCTCCGACACGCCGTTTCGCGTGTTCCAGGCCGAGTACGTGGGTGCCGTCGTAATGCCCGGTGGCGCATCACAACCGCGCCGCCAGCTCGACGCGTGGCAGGAGTGGGCCAAGCAGCGCGGCGCCAAGGGGTTGGCCTATGTGCTGATCGGCGACGACGGCACGCTGGGTGGACCGGTGGCCAAGAACCTCTCCGACGCCGAGCGGGCCGGGTTGGCCACGCACGTCGGCGCCCAGCCCGGTGACTGTGTGTTCTTCGCCGCCGGCGCACCCAAGGCCCAGCGGGCCCTGCTCGGTGCCGCGCGTGGGGAGATCGCCACGCGGCTGGGGCTGATCGACCCCGACGCGTGGGCGTTCACCTGGATCGTCGACTTTCCTATGTTCGAGCCCACCGCCGAGGCCACCGCAAGCGGCGACGTGGCGGTGGGGTCGGGGGCCTGGACCGCACTGCACCATGCGTTCACCTCGCCGACCCCCGAGTCGGCCGCCGCCCTCGACACCGATCCCGGCGCGGCTCAGGCCTACGCCTACGACATCGTCTGCAACGGCAACGAGATCGGCGGCGGAAGCATCCGCATCCACCGCCGCGACGTGCAGGAAAAGGTGTTCGCGATCATGGGTATCGACGCCGCGCAGGCGCAGGAGAAGTTTGGATTCCTGTTGGACGCCTTCGCCTTCGGGGCACCACCGCACGGCGGAATCGCGTTCGGGCTGGACCGGATCACCGCGTTGATCGCCGGGGAGTCCTCGATCCGGGAGGTGATCGCCTTTCCCAAGTCCGGTGGTGGCGTCGACCCGCTGACCGACGCACCCGCGGCCATCACGGCCCAGCAACGCAAGGAATCCGGCATCGACGCCACGCCGCCGGTCGCCGGATCCGCTGCGGGCTCAGGCATGTGAAACCGACCGGGGATTGTCGTGCAGCATCTCCGCATCATCGCGCCCGCAGCGGTCAGTGCCGAAGTGATCGCACATCTGCGTTCTGATCGCGGGGTCACCCACCTGGTGATCCATCACGGTGCGGCAGTGCAGCCGCTCGGTGACCTGATCGAGGCCGACGTCACCCGCGAGGCGGTCGACGAGTTGCTCACCGCGTTGGTCAGCATTGGCGTACCGGCCACCGGGTGCATCACGATGGAAGCCCTGGACACCGTGCTCTCGGCGGCCGCCGACAAGGCCGAGCGCGACGTACCCGGCGATCCCGAGGACGCGATCATCTGGGAAGCGCTCGTGCGGCGCACCCGCGAGGACGCCACGCTGACCGCGACCTTCCTCATCTTCTTGACCCTGGCCACCCTGATCGCCGCGGTGGGTGTCATCACCAACTCGGCCGTCACAGTGGTCGGCGCGATGGTGGTGGGCCCCGAGTTCGGTCCGCTGGCCGGCATCGCGGTCGGCCTGGTGCGTCGACGGCTCGATCTCGCGCGCCGCTCGTTCACCGCGTTGATCGTGGGCTTTCCCATCGCCATGGGGGTCACGTTGGCCGCGACCGCCTTGAGCGAGTGGACCGACCTGGTCACCGTCACCGACGTGACCGCCGCCGATCAGGTCGATTTCATCTACCAGGTCGGGGTGTTCTCATTCGTGGTGGCGGCGCTGGCCGGCGCGGCGGGGATGCTCTCGCTGGTCTCGGCCAAGTCGTCGGCGCTGGTCGGGGTGTTCATCTCGGTCACAACCGTGCCCGCCGCAGGGTACGCCGTGGTGGCGGCGACGCTAGGGCAGTGGCGGGTGGCCGCCGAGTCGGCGGCACAACTGGGTGTGAACATGATCGGCATCGTCGTGGCGGGCATGGTGGTGCTGTGGGTGCACCAGTGGGTCGGCACCCGCCGCCGAGCGGCCCGGCGAGAGTCCGAGATCACCCCACCGTCGGACTCCTGAGGCGGGATGTCTGGCCGAGCCGGGCCGGCTGATCTGTGATGGGATTGGCATGTCGGGTCCTCCCGAGCAGCCATCGCCCCGTCACAGTCTGAAAGGGTTGCTTCCGTTGACCATCAAGGTTGCTCTCGAGCACCGCACGAGCTACTCCTTCGACCGTCCGGTCAAGGTGTACCCGCACGTGGTCCGGTTGCGTCCGGCGCCGCACTCGCGAACACCGATCGAGGCCTACACCCTGACCGTCGAACCGGCCGATCACTTCATCAACTGGCAGCTGGACGCCTTCGCCAACTATCAGGCGCGACTGGTGTTCCCCGAACCGACGACCACGCTGAGCATCACCGTGGGTCTGGTGGCCGACCTGACCGCCATCAACCCGTTCGACTTCTTCATCGAGGACTGGGCCGAGGACTACGGGTTCAGCTACCCCGAGGAGATGCGGACCGATCTGGAGGCGTACCTGCGACCGGTCGCCGCCGGCCCCACCGGCCGGCACGCCGCCGCCGTGGACGCCGACAGTCCATTGGCCGCGGCGTGGGTCGAGCGGCATCGCCCCACCGAGACCATCCGGATCATCGACTTCCTGGTGGCGATCAACCAGGCGGTCCGTGACGACGTCGCCTACACCGTCCGACTGGAGGCCGGCGTGCAGTCTCCACAGGTCACGCTGTCCACCGGGGTCGGATCGTGCCGCGACTCGGCGTGGCTGCTGGTGGACATCCTGCGCCGATACGGACTGGCCGCCCGTTTCGTCTCCGGATATCTGGTCCAGCTCACCTCCGACGTACGCGCCCTCGATGGACCGTCGGGTCCCTCAGCCGACTTCACCGACCTGCACGCGTGGACCGAGGTCTACCTGCCGGGGGCCGGATGGGTGGGCATGGACCCCACCTCGGGACTGTTTGCCGGCGAAGGCCACATCCCGCTGGCGGCCACGCCACATCCCGGTGGGGCTGCGCCGATCACCGGGGCGACCGGCAAATGCCATGCCACGATGGACTTCTCGAACACGGTCACCCGGTTCCACGAGGACCCTCGCGTCACGCTGCCCTATACGCCTGACCAGTGGTCGCGCGTGGTCGACCTCGGGGCCGCGGTGGATGCGCGGATGGAACGGCAGGGGGTGGGACTGACGATGGGGGGCGAACCGACGTTCGTCTCCATCGACAACCAGACCGCGCCCGAGTGGACCACCGCGGCCGACGGTGCGCACAAGCGTCTGCTGGCCTCAGCACTGGCGGGTCGGCTGGCCGAGGTCTATGCGCCGACCGGCCTGGTGCAACGCAGTCAGGGCAAGTGGTACCCCGGCGAGCCGCTGCCGCGCTGGCAGATCGCCCTGATGTGGCGGACCGATGGGCAACCGTTGTGGCACAACCGCTCTCTGCTGGCCGATCCGTGGGCTGACGACGCGGGTGCCGCGCGGTCGATGGCGGTGGTGCCCCCGGACCCGACGGCTGAGACCGCTGCGCGCAGTGCGGCGTTCATGTCAGCACTAGCGCAGGCGATCGGTATCCCGGCCCTTGCGGTTCACCCGGTCTACGAGGACCCGCTGCTCAAACTCGCCGAGGTGTTGCGCCGGCCACCGGGAGAACCGACGCCCGACGATGCGCCCGCCGCAGTCGACGACGACGACCCCACCGCCGGGCGGCGGGGTCGCGGATCCGACATCGAGCCCGACATCGACGGTCCCGACGCGCGGTTGGAACTGTTGGCGCGCTTGGATTCTGCGGTCACCGCACCCACTGGACACGTCCTGCCGATCACGCGCACCGACGACGACTCCGCGTGGACCACGGTCGGCTGGTCGACCCGGCGGGGCCGTCTGGTGCTGACCGCTGGTACCTCGCCGGCGGGTCTGCGGCTCCCGCTGGACTCGCTGTCGTGGGCCGATCCGCCCGCCGCGTTCGAGGCCGATCCCACCGCTCCGGTGGCCCCGCTGCGCCCGTCCACACCCCCCACGGGGGCCATCGGCAGCGCGCCTGAACCCACCGAGGTACGCACGGCGCCCGCGCAACCGGCGGGTGCGGCCACCGCGGCCCCGACCGATCCGGGCACTCCGATTCCGCGCACCGCGATCGTCGCCGAGGTCCGCGACGACGTGCTCCATGTGTTCCTGCCGCCCACACAGCGGCTCGAGGAATTCGTCGAGCTGATCGCCGCCGTCGAGGCCGCCGCCGCCACCTGCGATCAGCCGGTGGTGGTGGAAGGCTATGGGCCGCCGTCGGATTCACGGTTGCAATCGTTGACCGTCACCCCCGACCCCGGGGTCATCGAGGTGAACATCCAGCCGACCGGATCGTTTGCCGAACAGTCCGCGCTCCTCGAGACCCTGTACGAGCAGGCGCGGTTGGCGCGCCTGGGTACCGAGTCGTTCGATCTCGACGGCAGCCACGGCGGCACCGGCGGGGGAAACCACATCACCCTCGGCGGCGCCTCGGCGGCGAGTTCTCCGATGCTGCGCCGACCAGACCTGCTGGTGTCGATGCTGCGGTACTGGCAGCGGCACCCGTCCCTGTCGTATCTGTTCTCAGGTCGGTTCATTGGCACCACCTCGCAGGCCCCCCGCGCAGATGAGGGCCGCGAGAGCGCCCTCTACGAGCTCGAGATCGCCTTCGCCGAGATCGACCGACTCACCGGCGAAGACGGTGGCGCGGCGCCGTGGTTGGTCGACCGCGCGCTCCGGCACCTGTTGACCGACATCACGGGCAACACCCATCGGGCCGAGTTCTGTATCGACAAGCTCTACAGTCCCGATTCCGCGCGCGGACGCCTGGGGCTGCTGGAGCTGCGTGCCTTCGAGATGCCGCCGCATCACCAGATGGCCATGGTGCAGTCGCTGCTGGTGCGCAGCCTGGTCGCGTGGTTCTGGGACGAGCCCTATCGCGGCAAGCTGATCCGACACGGGGCCGACCTGCACGGACGGCACCTGCTGCCGCACTACGTGATCAACGACATCGCAGCCGTCGCCGAAGACCTACGCGAGGCCGGTGTCGACTTCGACACCGCCTGGCTCGACCCGTTCACCGAGTTCCGGTTCCCCCGCCTGGGCACGGTGTCCATCCGTGATCAGGAACTGGAACTGCGGGGGGCCATCGAGCCCTGGAACGTGCTGGGGGAGGAGTCGACCGGGGCGGGTACGGCGCGCTACGTCGACTCCTCCGTCGAGCGCGTGCAAGTGCGCGTACAGGGCAGCGATGACGACCGGTTCATGTTGACCTGCAACGGATGTCCGCTGCCGCTTACCCCGACCGGGCGTCCCGGCGAGCGGGTGGCAGGCATCCGGTTCCGGGCGTGGCAGCCGCCGAGCGCACTGCACCCCACGGTGGGCATCGACTCCCCGCTCACCTTCGATCTCGTCGACACCGCCACCGGGCGGTCTGTCGGCGGTGCCACTTACCACGTGGTGCACCCCGGCGGCCGGGCCTACGATCGCCCGCCGGTCAACGCCGTGGAAGCCGAGTCGCGGCGCAACGGACGCTTCGAGGCCATCGGTCACACGCCGGGGCCCGTCGACACCGCGGCGTTGCGGGAGATGGCAGCCCGACTGGCCACCGATCTCGGGGTGCCGACGATCCTCGACCTCCGGCGGGCGCGTACGGTTCTGCGGTGACCTCGGCTCGTCTGACACCCGCCGGAGTTCCCGCACCGGTCATCGACCGGTACCGGGCCGAACGCTTCGCGCTCTTCGACGTCGACCTGGACGATCCGTCTGTCGGCACCTCGACCCATCCGCACGACGAACTCATCGACGCCGCGGGGAACATCCGTTCGCACTGGTCGGAGCTGGCGACAGCGTATTCACTGGTGGGTGATGAGGGTCTGGCACGGTCGGGCACCCGGCTGCGGACGATGGTCGCCGACGAGGGCATCACCTACAACGTCACCGGCGATCAGATGTCCGACCCGGCCCAGACCGCACGGATCTGGCAACTCGACAGCGTGCCGTTGATCCTCGACGACGCCGACTGGGCCGACGTGGAGGCGGCCGTGGCCCAGCGCGCACGCTTGCTCGACGCACTGCTGACCGACATCTACGGCGACCGACGGACCATCGCCGACGGCCTCGTCCCCGCCGAGATGGTCTTCGGTCACCCTGGCTACATCCGCAAGGCCGGACGGGTGGCCACCGCGGGATCACACACACTGTTCCTGCACGCCGCCGACATCGGTCGGCGACCCGACGGCAGTTTCGTCCTCTGGGGCGACTACACGCAGGCGCCTTCGGGCATCGGCTACGCGATCGCTGATCGACGGCTGAGTTCGCGCAACCTGTCCGGATTGTTCGGGGCGGTGGGTCCGCGGCCCATCACCACCTTCGCGGGCACCCTGCGGCTGGCGCTGTTCGATCACGCCCCTGGGGGCGTCGACGATCCCACCGTCGTGGTGCTGAGCCCAGGGTCGTTGTCGGAGACCGCATTCGACCAGGCCTATCTGGCCTCGATGCTGGGGTTCCCGTTGGTGGAGGCCGCCGACCTGCTGGTGCGCAATGGCGCGGTGTTCATGCGGTTGCTGGGCAGCCTCAAACGGGTCGACGTGATCCTGCGCCGCGTCGATTCACAGTTCTGTGATCCGCTGGACTTGCGCACAGATTCTCGGCTGGGCGTGGTGGGGCTGGTGGAGGCGATCGCGCGCGGCAACGTCAGCGTGGTCAACACCCTGGGCAGCGGGGTGCTGGAGAATCCGGCGCTGCACACCGTGATGGGTCGGCTCGCGCCCGCGCTGATCGACGAGCCGCTGATCCTTCCCACCGTCGAGACCTATTGGGGCGGAGACGATCTGCAGCGCAGTGAGCTGATGGCCCGGACATCGGAGCTGGTGTTCGACAACGTACGCACCGGCGAACATCTCCTCGGCCACCACCTCACCACAGCCCAGGCCGACGCGCTGCGCGCGCGGCTGGCCGAGCAGACCTGGCAGTGGGTGGGTCGACGGCCTGAACACTGGTCGGTCGCACCGTCGATGACACCTGCCTTCGCCGGAGCGGTCGGGCGGCTACGGGCGGCGCCGGTCGCGCTGCGCACGTTTGCGGTCGCGCGCACGGGTGGCTACTCGGTGATGCCGGGCGGATTGGGGATGGTGCTCGGCGCCGGTGCCGATGGCGCCGCGATGGGCGCCATCGCGGCCAAGGACGTCTGGATCACCAGCACCGAACCGATCGGCGACGGGTCGCGGGTCACCGAGTCCAGTGGGCGTATCGAGGCCGTCGCCATCGACGTCGGTCTCGGGGACCCCAACCACTCGGCGCAGTCGCCGCGGGTGCTGGCCGACCTGTTCTGGTTGGGGCGCTACGGTGAACGCGCCGAGCTGACCGTTCGGATGGTTGCAGTGGCCCGAGAACGCTTCCAGGCGCGGGATTCTCGACGGCCGCGACAGGGCGATGCGCTGGGGGTGTACCTGTCCGGGGTGGCCGAGGCCACCACGATGACCGCGCACCTCGGGCTCACCACAGGTGAACCGATCGAACAGGTGATGCCGACGTTGGTCCGCCTCACCATGTCCCGCTCGGCACCGGGTTCGGTGGCCCATGCGGTGGACCGGCTCGTCGCAGCCGCGCGAGCGGTCCGCGACCAGATGTCGACCAGTACCTGGATGGTGCTGGGCACCATCGAACGTGCTTTGGCCGACCTCGCCCACTCGGTCGTCGCCGACACCATGGACCGCTCGGCGTCCTACGGCACCGACCCCGGGATCGGTGAGAGTGCGACCGATCTCGACCGGGTGGACGTCGGTGAGTTGGCCCGCGCCCACGAGGGGATGTTGCACGGACTGCTGGCGTTGGCCGGCTTGCAGGCCGAGTCGATGGTGCACGACCCGGGGTGGATGTTCATGGACATCGGTCGACGTCTGGAACGTGCGATCGCTCTGGCTGAGATGACCCGCGCCGTGCTGGTGCCTCGCCACGATCCCGAGATCGAGCAGGGGTTGCTCGAGGCGTTCCTCATGGCCAACGAGTCGTCAGTGATCTACCGGCGGCGCAACCGGGGGCTGATGCGACTGCGGCCGGTGATAATGCTGAGCATGTTCGACGATTCCAACCCGCGCTCGATGATCTACCAGTTGACCCTGCTGCGATCGGATCTGTCCGGACTACCCGATGCGATCCGGACGGCCGCCGCCGAGCGAATCGTCGAAGACCTCATCTCCGAGTTGCGTCGGGTCGATCTGGGCGATCTGGTCAAGCCCGCCGACACCGGTCGCCGTGAGGAACTGTCGACGTTGATGCAGACCATCGCCTCGGGCGCGCGCGAGGTGTCAGATGTGTTGAACCGCACCAGGTTCGCCCCGCCCAGGGACCTGCGCCCACTGTGGGGCGCACGAACGGCGCTGCCGTGAGCCATCCGCTGGTGCCGGCGACCGCCGGTGATCGGCGCCGTTATCGGGTCACCCACCGCACCGTCTACGACTACGACGACGTGGTGAGCTCGTCCTACGGTCGCTGTTTCCTGTTGCCTCGTGACCTGCCCGGACAACGAGTGATCGAGTCGGCGGTGCTGATCGATCCCGAACCCGCCGATCGTTCCACCGGTGTCGACGTTTTCGGCAACAGCGACACCTACTTCCACGTGCGTACCCCGCATCGCCGACTCGAGGTGGTGGGTTCCTCGATCGTCGACGTCGACCCGGTGGACCTCGAGGCCCTGCGGGCCCCCGGTGCTCTGGCGAACTGGGAATCGGCGCGACCCCGGGTTGCGGGGACCCCGGTCGAGGTGGAGTTCACCCTGGATCTGATGCCGCCGGAGATCTCTCCCGCAGTCCGCGACTACGCCGACGAGATCATCGTGGCGGGTCGACCGATGATCGAGGTGGTGGCCGAGCTGACCACACGCATCCATGCCGACTTCGCCTACCGGTCCGGGTCGACGGCCATCAGCACCCGCGTCGACACCGTCATGAGCCGTCGGGAAGGGGTCTGCCAGGACTTCGCCCGGGTCGCCATCGCGTGTCTGCGGTCCAAGGGTCTGGCCGCGCGATACGTCTCGGGTTACCTGGCCACCGATCCGCCGCCGGGCCGTGAACGGGTGGTCGGCGCCGACGCCAGCCACGCATGGTTGCAGGTCTTCGTGCCCGACGTCGGGTGGATCGGGCTGGATCCGACGAACGACAAGTTCGTCGACGAGCGTTACGTCGTGCTGGCCTGGGGTCGCGACTACGACGACGTGCCACCGCTGCGGGGAGTCATCTATACCGATTCGGCATCGAGCACCATCACGGTGTCGGTGGACGTGGCACCCCAGGACGACACGCCGTCGATGCAGGTCGCACGCTCGGGCTGAGCTCGATTCCGACCCGGTGCGGGTCCAGGTGGACACCTGCACGCCTGCGATCAGCGGTGGTCGAAGTGTCCGGGTTGCCGGTTCCCCTCGACAGCGGGCGGCACGGCTTGGGTAGGTTTGTGGAGAAATGACCGTCATCACTCCGAGCCGCCCGGCACAGGCGGTCCGTGTTGCCGAGCGCGTGTTGTCGGCTCGCGCCGGATCTGCGGTCACCCTGGCCGACCCGATCGACCTCGGTGGCAGTGGACGTACCTCGGTGGTGCGAGCCCGGGTGGCGCAGAACCCGCTCTCACTCGATCGCAGCCTGGTGCTCAAGGTGTTTCCCGCCGACGCACACGATGGCGCGTTCGCCCGCGAGCTCGCGTCCTACAAGTACGCCACCGCCCTGCCTTCTGACTCCCGGCCGGGACCACAGCTGATCGCCTCGGACACCGCAGCGCGGTTGTTGGTGCTCAGCGACCTGGGAGACGGTCGATCGATGGTGGAGCTGCTCGGCAGCACCGATTGGTCCGACACCAGTCATGCCATCAGCGCCTGGGGGCAGGCGTTGGGGCGGATGCATGCCGCCACCGTCGGCGGTGAGGCCGACTTCGCGGCCCTGCTTCGGCACGGTCCGGGTCACGAAACCGTCGAGGCGGTCCGGGTGCCTGCGGGTGCGGCGGTTCAGGTGGCCGCCGACCTGATCGCAGCCGCGGTGGGGGTGCGGCTGCACGCCGAGGTCCTCGAGATGCTGCACCAGTGCCCGCATCTGTTCTCCGACGGAGACCACCGGGCGTTCAGCCCGTCGGACGTGGGGCCGCCGAACATCCTGATCAACGACGACGGCGTGCAGTTCATGGACTACGAGTGGGGTGGCTTCCGCGACGCCACCCTCGACATCGCCTACGCGCTGGTCACCTTCGTGCCCGAGCTGGCGCCCCGGTGGATGGCGCGACGCGACGAGTTGGAGACGGCGTTGATCGACGCCTGGCGATCGGAGATCCAGGCGATCTGGCCGGCTCTGGTCCACGACGGGCAGATGCACCGCAAGGTGTTGGCTGCGCGCACGCTGTGGGTGTGGTTGTCGACCGCCTGGATGCTGGACCCCGATCTCGACGTCGATCAGCGCACCCACGGCCTGGCGGTGCGCAGCAACGATCCTGCCGTGCTGGTGGCGCGGTGGCGCGACCTGTCGGCTGCGGGCCGCCGGATCGGACTGGTCGGGATGGGCGACTCGTGCGCTGAGGTGGCCGATGCCCTCGACGCGGCCTGGCATCGCTGAGACCCATGACCCACCCCGAGGGTGATGGCCTCTTCGCCGCGCCTGATGACCCCGAACCGGTCGCTCCACACCACCCGGGCCTGGGCGGGCCGTTGGCGGTGCGCATGCGTCCGCAGACCGTCGACGAGATCGTCGGGCAACGTCATCTGCTGAGCCCCGGATCCCCACTGCGTCGGCTGATCGAGGGCTCCGGTGCAGCATCGGTGCTGCTCTACGGTCCGCCGGGCACCGGAAAGACCACGATGGCGTCGTTGATCTCCACCGCCACCGGCCGCAGGTTCGAGGCGCTTTCAGCGCTGTCGGCCGGGGTGAAGGAGGTGCGTGCGGTGATCGACGCGGCCCGGCGCCGACTGGTGGAGGGCCGCTCGACGGTCTTGTTCATCGATGAGGTGCACCGCTTCTCCAAGACCCAGCAGGATGCACTGCTCGACGCGGTCGAGAACCGGGTGGTGCTGCTGGTGGCCGCCACCACCGAGAATCCGTCGTTTTCGGTGGTGGCCCCGCTGCTCTCGAGATCGCTTGTGCTGCAGCTGCAGCCGCTCTCCGATGCCGACATCGGGGAGGTACTCGACCGCGCGGTCACCGATGATCGGGGACTGGCCGGTGCGGTGACGATCAGCCCCGACGCTCGCGCCCACCTGATCGCACTGTCCGGCGGTGACGCTCGCAAGGCACTGACCGCGCTGGACGTGGCCGCCGATGTGGCACTCGGGCGCGATGGCCCCGACTCGACGGTGGGACTCGCCGACGTCGAGTCGGCCCTGGACACCGCCGCGGTGCGCTACGACCGCGACGGCGATGCCCACTACGACGTCATCAGCGCCTTCATCAAGTCCATCCGAGGGTCCGACGCCGACGCCGCCGTGCACTACCTGGCGCGGATGATCACCGCCGGCGAGGACCCGCGATTCATCGCCCGCCGCTTGATGATCCACGCCAGTGAGGACATCGGCATGGCCGATCCGACGGCGCTGCAGGTGGCCGTGGCCGCGGCCCAGGTGGTGGCGCTGGTGGGGATGCCCGAGGCGCGACTGGCCTTGACCCAGGCCACCATCCACCTGGCCACCGCACCGAAGTCACCTGCGGTGGTCGCGGCGATCGGTGCGGCCATGGGCGACGTGGCGGCGGGCAAGATCGGCCTGGTGCCCCCACATCTGCGCGATGGCCACTACGCCGGGGCGGCAGCATTGGGCAATGCGCAGGGATATCGCTACCCGCACGATGTCACCGACGGCGTGCTGGCACAGCAGTATCCGCCCGACGATCTCGTGGGTGTCGACTACTACCGGCCGACCGACCATGGGCACGAGCGTGAGATCGCGGCCCGGCTACGACGGCTCCGGTCGATCGTCCGTGGCCTGGGAGGCAGGCGGTAGTGTGGTCACACCGTCAGCCACCGCCGGTGGCGTCGTATCGGCAGTGAGGACCACCAGGTGCAGACCCATGAGATCAGGAAGCGATTCCTGGATCACTTCGTCAACGCCGGTCACACCGAGATCCCCAGCGCGTCGCTGATCCTCGACGACCCCAACCAGCTGTTCGTCGTCGCGGGCATGGTGCCGTTCGTTCCCTACTTCCTCGGCGATCAGACCCCGCCGGCAGCGCGCGCCACCAGCATCCAGAAATGCGTGCGCACCCTCGACATCGAAGAGGTGGGAATCACCACCCGGCACAACACCTTCTTTCAGATGGCGGGCAACTTCTCCTTCGGCGACTACTTCAAGCGCGAGGCGATCGGATTCGCCTGGTCCCTGCTGACCAACCCGCTCTCGCAGGGCGGTTTCGGCATCGACCCGACCCGCCTGTGGCCCACGGTCTATCTCGACGACGACGAGGCCGAGGGGATCTGGCGAGACGAGATCGGCGTACCCGCCGAGCGCATCCAACGCCGCGGCCTCAAGGACAACTACTGGTCGATGGGTGTACCCGGTCCGTGCGGTCCGTGTTCGGAGATCTTCTACGACCGCGGACCTGAGTACGGCGTCGAAGGCGGGCCCGAAGCCGACGAAGATCGCTACATCGAGATCTGGAACCTGGTGTTCATGCAGAACGTCCGTGGTCCGGGCGGAGGCAAGGACGCGTTCGAGATCCTCGGGCCGTTGCCGCAGAAGAACATCGACACCGGGATGGGTGTCGAGCGGGTCGCCTGCATCCTGCAGGGCGTCGACAACGTCTACGAGACGGATCTGCTCAAGCCCGTCATCGACGTGGCGCAGCGGTTGACCGGACGCACCTACGGCGCACCCGACGGCAGCGCCGACGACGTCCGGTTCCGGGTGATCGCCGACCACACCCGCACCGCGGTGATGCTGATCGCCGACGGCGTCACCCCGGGCAACGACGGTCGCGGATATGTGTTGCGGCGCTTGCTCCGTCGGATCGTGCGGGCCTCGCGTCTGCTCGGATCGCAAGAGGTGTCGATGGGCGCCTACGTCGAGTCGGTGCTCGCGACCATGGCACCGTCCTACCCCGAGCTGGCCGAACGGGGCGCCGCGATCACCGCGACCGCGGTGGGGGAGGAGACCGCCTTCCTGGCCACCCTGGCCGCCGGGTCGAAACTCTTCGACGACGCCGCTGTCGCCACCACATCGGCAGGCAAGAAACAGATCTCCGGTGCCGACGCCTTCACCCTGCACGACACCTACGGGTTCCCCATCGACCTCACTTTGGAGATGGCGGCCGAGGCCGGCCTGACGGTCGACGAGCAGGGTTTCACCGAGTTGATGGCCGAGCAGCGGGCCCGGGCCAAAGCCGACGCGACCGCGCGCAAGACCGGGCACGCCGATCAGTCGGTGTACCGCGAGTTCCTCGACCGTGGCCCCACCGAGTTCACCGGCTTCGACGAGCTGGTCTCGGAGGCAACGGTTCTCGGCATCATCGGGGCAGGTTCGTCGCAGCCGGTGGCCACGCCTGGCCAGCAGGTCGAAATCATCCTCGACCGCACGCCGCTCTACGCCGAGGCCGGCGGACAGACCGCCGACGTCGGTTCGATCAGCAGCTCGGCCGGTGCCCGCGCGCAGGTGACCGACGTGCAGAAGATCGCCAAGTCTGTGTTCCGGCATGTGGCCACCGTGCAGGCGGGCGAGTTCGCAGTCGGCGATGTGGTTGTCGCACAGGTCGATCCGCGTCATCGCCGCGGCGCCACCCAGGGGCATTCGGGCACCCATCTCATCGGTGCGGCCTTGCGCCAGGTACTCGGCTCCGGGGCCACCCAGGCCGGTTCACTGAACCGACCCGGCTACCTGCGGTTCGACTTTCGCGCGCAAAGCGGTCTGTCCGACACCCAGCGCGGCGAGATCGAGGAGATCGCCAACGACGCGGTCGAGTCGGACTTCCCGGTCAACACCTTCGAGGCCGGCCTCGACGAGGCCAAGGCGATGGGCGCGATGGCGCTGTTCGGCGAGAACTACGGCGAGCGGGTGCGGGTGGTCGAGATCGGTGGACCGTTCTCGATGGAGCTCTGCGGTGGCACCCACGTCACCTCCTCGGCCCAGGTCGGCCCGGTGACCGTACTGGGAGAGGCATCGGTGGGCTCGGGGGTGCGACGCATCGAGGCGTTCGTCGGCCTCGACGCCTACCGTTACCTCAGCCGGGAACGTGCTCTACTCGCGGCGGTGTCGTCGTCGCTGAAGGTGCCCAGTGAGCAGGTCCCCGATCGGGTGGCCGGCATCGTGGAGCGCCTGCGCGAGGCCGAAAAGCAACTGGAGAAGGTCCGGGCCGACGCAGCCCGCGCATCGGCGGCCACCCTGATCGCGCGTGCCCAGCGGTCCGGGTCGACGCTGGTCGTGGCGGCTAGGCTCGACGACGGACTCTCCGCCGGCGATCTGCGCGGCTTGGCCACCGACCTGCGCGGTCGGTTGGGCAGCGAACCAGGCGTGGTCGCGCTGTTCTCAGCGATGGACGGGAAGGTGCCGTTCGTGGTGGCCACCACCGCCGCGGCTCGCGACCTCGGGCTGGCCGCCGGGTCGGTGTTGGGTGAGGTGGCGCCACTCATCGGGGGTCGCGGTGGCGGAAAGCCGGATCTGGCCCAGGGATCGGGGACCGATGCCGACGCCATCGACGTTGCGCTGCAACGGATTCAGGAGTTGGCCGGGGCGGCCGGGTGAACCCAGCCGACGCCCGGTCGTCGAACGCGCCGCCACCTGAGCGTGGACGGCGGATCGCCGTCGATGTCGGAAGCGTGCGCATCGGCGTCGCATCGTGTGATCCTGACGGGGTGCTCGCCACCCCGCTCGAGACGGTCGCCCGGACAGCTGACGGCCGCGACGCCGACCGGATCGCGGCGCTGGTAGACGAATACGAGGCGGTCGAGGTGATCGTCGGACTGCCGACCACGCTGCGTGGCGAGCACGGTCGCGCAGCTGATGCGGTCGAGGCGTTCGTCGCCGTGCTGGCGCCACGGATCGACCCGGTGCCCATCACGTTGCACGACGAGCGACTGACCACCACCGTGGCCACCCAGATGCTGCGCGCCGGTGGTCGATCGGCCAAGAAGCAACGCGCGGTGATCGATCAAGCTGCCGCGGTCGCCATCTTGCAGTCGTGGCTGGATCTGCGGGCCACCCGACGAGCGGCGAGCGCGAGGCAACTCGGTGACTGATGAACCGCGCGCCTCACGGCGCGGCCGCCACGACGCGGGCGATCCGACCGAGACGCTCCGTCTGCGCCGGCTGCTGGAGAACGCCCCGCCCAACGACCGCCCGCATCGACGGGCCCGACGCGACCCTGTCGAGCCCGAGCGCGACACTCCCGCCTGGATGGTGGGTCGTGGCGATCTCGAGGCCACCGGTCCCGTGGGAGACCCGGTCCCAGAAACCCCGGCCGGTGCACCGCCACCGCCCCGGCGGCAGACCGATCGATCCCGACGCGCCGCGCCTGCGGATCCTTCTCGACGCGCGCGGCAGGCCGACCCGCCGACCGGTCCGATCGACCCCCGCCCGATCGACCCCCGACCGATCGACCCCCGACCGATCGACCCCCGCCCCGTCGAGGCATGGCCGGAGCGGGTGGAGAATCCAGCATCCGAGGTGCGAACCGACCCAGACCGCCGGTCGCCGTGGCCCTCCGACCCCACACCGACGGCAGAGGCGTTGCGGGCCCGGCGCCCCCGACAGGTGGGCGCGGTCTCCGATCCTCGCGCCGTTGACGGCGAGGGTGACCCGGGGTCGTCCAGAGCGATCGCGCCGCGTCGCCGTCGCACCTCGACCGGGCGATCTCGCACCCGCCGACGCGTGACCATCGCACTGGTCATGGTGGTGTTGCTCGGGCTCATCGGGGGCGTGGGATACGCGGGACTGAAGTTCACCGGCTACTTCACCGACGACTCCGACTACTCCAACACCGCGGGTACCGGCGACGTGTTGGTGCAGATCCCGCAGGACGCCACCCTGACCAGGTTCGGGGAGATACTGCACGATCGCGGTGTGGTGGCCAGCGTCGCCGCATTCGTCTCCGCCGCCGACAACAAGCCCATCTCCGCGGGGTTCTACAAGCTCCGAACCGGCATCCCCGCCACTCGTGCGGTGGCCATGTTGGGCGGCGACGACAACCGGGTGGGACGCCTGGTCATCCCGGCGGGACGCCAACTCGACACCAAGAAGACCGCCGACGGCAAGAACACCGTCGGCATCTTTGCGATGCTCGCCGACGCGACCACCGTCACCATCAACGGCAAGAAGACCGGCCCCACGCCCGAACAACTGGCTCAGGCGGCGGCCACGGCCAGCCCGGCCGATCTCGGGGTGCCCGAGTGGGCCACCGCCGACGTGGCCAAACTCACCGGCGACCACCGCCGGATCGAGGGCTTGATCGCGCCGATCGCCTGGGAGAGCATCGACCCGGCCCTGTCGCCGACCGCGATGCTCAAGTATCTGATCGTCGGCAGCGCAAGGTACTTCGAGCAGTGGGGGTTGCTGAACAAGAACCCGACCGGGCTCTCTCCGTATCAGGCGCTGGTCTCGGCGTCGGTGGTGGAGCGCGAGGTGTCCATGACCGCCGACTACGGAAAGGTGGCCCGCGTCATCACCAACCGGCTCGGCCGCAACCAGAAGTTGGAGATGGACTCCACCGCGAACTACACCGCAGCGGTGGTCAACATCGACGTGTTCGGCGACGCTTACACCGCCGAGACCAAGTGGAACACCTATCGGGTGTCGGGCCTGCCGGCCACCCCCATCGGTGCGGTGGGGCGCGACGCCCTGACCGCGGCGTTGGATCCGCCCGCAGGCAACTGGGTCTACTTCGTCACCGTCGACGCCAAGGGCACCACCCTGTTCACCCCGGACTACGAGCAGCATCTACGTAACCGGCAGCTGGCGTGTTCCAACAAGATCCTCACCACCGGATGTCAGTGACGTCGATCCCGACCGGCTCTGCGCCGTCGCGGCACGCGGCTGTGCTGGGTTCGCCGATCGGGCATTCCCGCTCACCTGATCTGCACCTGGCGGCCTACCGTGCCCTGGGGCTGGACTGGGACTATCGGCGTATCGAGTGCGATGAGGCGGCCCTGCCGGGAGTGGTTGCAGGACTGGATGATTCCTGGGTCGGCCTGTCGGTGACCATGCCGGGCAAGGTGGCGGCACTCGCGGTGGCCGACACCGCCACCACCCGAGCGCGGCAGGTGGGTTCGGCGAACACACTCGTCCACCGCGACGGTCGCTGGCACGCAGACTGCACCGACATCGACGGTGTCACCGGGGCCCTGGCCCACGTCGGTGCCGGTCGTCTCGACGGCGCTCCGGCGGTGCTTCTCGGGGCCGGCGGTACCGCGCGTCCGGCCCTGGCCGCATTGTTTGCAGCCGGGGTGGGATCGGTGTCGGTGGTGGTACGTGACTCGGCCCGCGCCGGCGACATCTGTTCTCTCGCCGACGAACTGGGGGTGGCGGTGACGGTGCGTGGGTTCGTGGACGGGCCGGAGTTGGCGGGAGCTGCCGCCGCGGCTGCGGTCACGGTGAGCACGGTGCCCGCCGCGGCAGCAGAGCCGCTGGCCCAGACCTTGAGCCGGACCCCGGCGTTGGTCGACGCGATTTATGCGCCCTGGCCCACCCCGCTGGCTGCGGCGGTCACCTCGCGCGGCGGCCGGGTGGCAGGGGGACTGGTGATGCTGCTACATCAGGCGTTCACCCAGGTCGAACTGTTCACGGGGCAGCCCGCGCCGCAGGCGGCCATGGCGGCCGCGCTGGAGCCCCGGTCCTGACGGTGACGGCCGAACACCACACGGCCACCTGACTTCTCGGTGGTGGTCCACAGGAGCAGCCAGAGCGGGGCCGATGTGGACAACCATCCAGATCGTCGCGTGCGGGGTGATCTGTCACCGCATCATGAGCCGATGTACACCCTCGGACATCCCCTGCTCAGCTGGTCGATCGTGATGTGGCTGGCCGTGCTGAGTCGCCACGACCTCGACACCCGGCGGCTGCCCAACCGGCTGACCCTGATACCCATCGTCGCCGTGTTGGCCTCGGTGGTCAGCACACCCGAGGTGATCGGCGCGGTGATCGTGGCCGCGCTCCCGTATCTCGTGGGTCGCATCATCGGCGGGTGTGGCGGTGGCGACCTTAAGCTGGCAGTGGTGCTCGGTGCTCTGGCCGCAGATCCCGCGCGGGCTGCGGTACTGGTTCTCGCGGCGGTCACCCTGACCCTGGTCGGCATGGCCGTGCGCCGATGTCGGGGGCGAGGCCCCGACGCGGTGGCGCACGGCCCGGCGCTGGGGCTGGCCGCGGTGGCGGTGCTCCCGCTGGCGGTGTGAGGCGTCCCAGGGCAGGAGCATCCGATGCGGCGTGGAAGGATGGGGAATCGTGCTGCGCTGGACAACTGCTGGAGAATCCCATGGTCCGGCCCTCGTCGCCCTTGTCGAAGGGATGATCGCGGGGGTCGAGGTCACCTCTGACCACATCGCCACCCAACTGGCGCGACGCCGGCTCGGCTACGGCCGCGGTGCACGGATGAAGTTCGAGGCCGATCAGGTGACGGTGCTGGGTGGGATCCGTCACGGCCTCACCCAGGGCGGGCCGATCGCGGTGCAGATCGCGAACACCGAGTGGCCCAAGTGGGAGACGGTGATGGCGGCCGACCCGGTCGACCCGGCCCTGCTCGCCGACAGCGCTCGCAACGCGCCGCTCACCCGACCGCGCCCCGGCCACGCCGACTACGCGGGCATGCTCAAGTTCGACTTCGACGACGCCCGGCCGGTGCTGGAGCGGGCCAGTGCGCGCGAGACCGCCGCCCGGGTGGCTGCCGGCACCGTGGCCCGAAACTTCCTGCGGCAGGTGCTCGGTGCCGAGGTGCTCTCGCATGTGGTCTCCATCGGGGACTCGGATGTGATCGACGGTCCGCCACCTGGGCCGCAGGACCTCGAACGCATCGACGCCAGCCCTGTGCGTGCGGCCACCGACGCCGCCGAGGCCGCGATGATCGCCGAGATCGAGAACGCCAAACGCGAGGGCGACACCCTCGGCGGAGTGGTGGAGGTGGTGGTGACCGGGCTGCCGGTCGGCATCGGCAGCTACGTCAGCGGCGAGCAACGCCTCGACGCCCGACTGGCCGGCGCGCTCATGGGCATCCAGGCCATGAAGGGGGTGGAGATCGGCGACGGGTTCGCCACCGCGCGACGACGGGGGAGTCAGGCGCACGACGAGATGGTCCCCGGCCCCGACGGGGTGATCCGGTCGACCAACCGGGCCGGTGGCCTCGAGGGCGGCATGACCAACGGCGCCGACCTGCGGGTGCGGGTGGCGATGAAGCCCATCTCGACCGTGCCACGCGCCTTGTCCACCATCGACCTCGCCACCGGCGACGAAGCCACCGCCATCCACCAACGATCCGACGTGTGTGCGGTGCCCGCGGCCGGGGTGGTGGCCGAGGCCATGGTCGCGCTGGTGGTGGCGCAGGCCGCGCTGGAGAAGTTCGGTGGTGACTCGGTGGCCGAGACAGTCGACAACGTCGCGCGGTACCGCCGCCGCATCGCCGACCGGATGGCCGCCGCCCGCGCCACCTCCGCAGCGGCCGACCCACCGGCACCGTGACCGACGGCTCGACCCCGCGCGGCGGGCCCCTCGCCGTGCTGATCGGTCCGATGGGCGCAGGCAAGACCACCGTCGGACACGCCCTCGCCGATCGGCTCGGCGTGACGTTCGTCGACACCGACGACGAGATCGTCACGCGGACCGGTCGCAGCATCCCCGAGATCTTCGCCACCGACGGTGAATCCGGCTTCCGCGCAATCGAATCCGATGTGGTGGCGCACGTGCTCGATCGTCACCGTGGCGTGGTGGCGTTGGGCGGAGGTGCGGTGACGACCGCCGCGATCCGGCATCGGCTGCGCACCGAGTCGGTGGTGGCGCTCTCGGTTGACCCGGCCGTCGGCTACGCCCGTGCGGCCGGCCCGCAGCGGCCGCTGCTCGACCCCGCCGCCGGTGACCCCGAAGATCGCTACCGCGACCTGATGGCCGCGCGCCTGCCGTTGTACGAGCAGGTCGCCGCCGTCACCATCGACACCACCGACTCCTCGCCGAGCGCACTCGCCGAGACCATCTGCCATCGACTGGACCTGACGGTCCGGGGAGGTCGACCGTTGCCCGAGATCACCGAACCCCTTCGTATCCCTGTCACCGGGGCCGCGCCGTACGACGTGGTCATCGGCCGCGGTCTGCTCGGTGATCTCGTGGAGGCGGCGCGGGGGGTGGACCACGCCGCCATCCTGTTCCAGCCGCCGCTGCTGGCGACCGCCGAGGCCATTCGCGCAGCCCTGGCCGACATCGGGATCGACGCCCATCGCGTGGAGATCCCCGACGCCGAGGCCGGAAAGGATCTGGCCGTCGCGTCGTTCTGCTGGGAGGTGTTCGGGCGTATCGGGATGAAACGCAACGACCTCGTCATCGGACTCGGCGGGGGCGCGGCCACCGACCTCGCCGGTTTCGTCGCCGCCACCTGGATGCGTGGTGTCCCGGTGATCCATGTGCCCACCACCCTGCTGGGTATGGTCGACGCGGCCGTCGGCGGTAAGACCGGCATCAACACCGACGCGGGCAAGAACCTGGTCGGGTCGTTCCACGAGCCGCGCGCGGTGTTCGTCGACACCGCGACCCTGGAGACCGTTCCCCCCAACGAGATCATCGCGGGGCTGGCCGAGGTCATCAAGACCGGGTTCATCGCCGACCCGGTGATCCTCGACCTGATCGAGGCCGACCCGCAGGCTGCCTGCGATCCCACCGGATCTGTTCTGCCCGAACTGATCCGGCGATCAATTCAGGTCAAGGCAGATGTCGTCTCGGCCGACCTCAAGGAGTCCTCGCTGCGCGAGATCCTCAACTACGGACACACCCTCGGGCACGCCATCGAGCGTCGCGAGAAGTATCGCTGGCGCCACGGTGCCGCAGTGTCGGTTGGTCTGGTGTACGCCGCAGAGCTCGGTCGGTTGGCCGGGCGCCTCGACGACGCCACCGCCGACCGGCATCGCAACATCCTGGAGTCGGTCGGACTGCCCACCGGATACGACGCCGACGCGTTCTCGGATCTGTTGCAGGGCATGGCCGGCGACAAGAAGAACCGGTCGGGGATGCTGCGCTTCGTCGTCCTCGACGGGTTGGCGCGGCCCGGCCGACTCGAGGCTCCTGACCCCGGACTGTTGGCTGCGGCCTACTCGGCGGTGGCCCGTCAGGCCCCGGCCTCCGGTGGCGGCGTCCTGCTCTGACGGTTGCGGCGGCTCACGCTCGC
This sequence comes from Williamsia sp. CHRR-6, assembly GCF_018474015.1. Classification (GTDB taxonomy): domain Bacteria; phylum Actinomycetota; class Actinomycetes; order Mycobacteriales; family Mycobacteriaceae; genus Williamsia_A. Next base: position 175,467 of record NZ_JAHCSG010000005.1, read on the forward strand.
CGCACGAGACTCAGACGGTTTCGGGCTGTCGGTCGTGGGTCGCGGCCGAGCGGGCCTCGCGGCGCGCCAGGTAGCGGCCCAGGCCGGCTCCGGTGAAGGCTGGGACGAACACCAGCAGCGCGGTGAACGAGGCTCCGGCGATGAGCTCGATGAAGAAGCTGTTCTGACCCATCCCGGCCAACGCAAAGTTGCTCAGCGCCCAGCAGACGACCCCCGAGATCACTCCGGCCACGAGCCCGGCCTTGAGCCACAGCACGGTGAGGTCGCCGTAGTCGTCCGGGTCGTCGTGCGCCCGGCCGTCGGAGATGCCGTCGATCCCGCCCCAGATGACGGCGATGACGATGACCACCGCGACAGCGATCACTTTCCACCAGGTGCCGTGCAGTGGGGCGTTGACGACGGCGACGCCGAGCAGGATGCGGGCCACGATGTGGACCAGTGCCATCGGTACACCGCGGATCAACCAGGAAGCCATGAGGTCAGAGCGTACCCAACCCGCCGCGTCGTGTGTGCGGCACCACACCGCGCGTGCGTCGGTAGCGTGAGGCGGTGACCACCGACACCTCCACCACCACTGTTGACCATGCCGTTCGGCGAGCCGCGCTGCGTACCCACCTGCAGCACATCGGGGCCGATGTCGCCCTGGTCAGCGATCTGACCAACGTCCGTTACCTCTCCGGTTTCACCGGATCGAACGCCGCGGTGCTCGTCGACGCCACCGAGGCCGACGCCGATCGGATCAGCACCGATGGCCGCTACACCACCCAGGTCGCTGAGCAGGCCCCGGATCTTCCGGTGATCCTCGGGCGAAACTGTCCGGCGGTGCTGCTCGAGCACCTCGCCACCCGCGGGCTGACGGTGGCGGTGGAGGAGCACGTGCTGTCGGTGTCGGCGTGGCGGGCGCTCGAGGCCGCCGCCACGGCCGCGGCGCCGCCCACCCGACTCGTCGACCTCGGGTCGGCGGTGGAGCGACTGCGGTCGGTCAAGGACGAGGTTGAGATCGGATTGCTGCGTGCCGCGTGCGCGGTGGCCGACGACGCGCTGGCCGCGATCATCGAGCGGGGCGTCATCGCCCCCGGTGCCACCGAACGTCAGGTGGCACGCACGTTGGAGTGGGAGATGTTCGCGCGTGGGGCGCAGGCCATCTCGTTCGAGACCATCGTCGCCGCGGGCGCCCATTCGGCTGTGCCGCATCACCGCCCCACCGACGCAGTGTTGGTCGAGGGCGATTTCGTCAAGCTCGACTTCGGCGCTGTCGTGGGTGGCTACCACTCGGACATGACACGCACCTTCGTGCTGGGCGCGGCAGCGCAATGGCAACGCGACATCTACGACCTGGTGGCCACGGCGCAGGCCGCGGGGCGGGCGGCGTTGGCGCCCGGTGCCGATCTGGCGGCGGTGGATGCGGCCGCGCGGTCGGTGATCGATGCCGCCGGACACGCCGACCACTACGTCCACGGCCTCGGACACGGGGTGGGACTGCAGATCCACGAAGCGCCGTCGATCGGGAAAACCGCAGTTGGTACACTGCCTTCCGGTGCGGCTGTCACCGTCGAACCCGGTGTGTATCTACCCGGACGAGGCGGGGTCCGCATCGAGGACACCCTGGTGGTGCGGGCGGGATCGCCCGAGCTGCTGACAACCACCGACACATCATTTTCCGTCATCTGAGCGCGCCCGCGCACTCGTCGATGACGCTGCGCCCGGACGCCGGGTGAGAGGAACGAACACGTGGCCAGTACCGCAGACTTCAAGAACGGGCTCGTGCTCCGGATGGACGACCAGCTGTGGCAGATCCAGGAGTTCCAGCACGTCAAGCCCGGCAAGGGACCTGCGTTCGTGCGCACCAAGATCAAGAACGTGCTCTCGGGCAAGATCGTCGACAAGACGTTCAACGCCGGCGTGAAGGTGGAGACCGCGACGGTGGACCGGCGCGACATGACCTTCCTTTACAACGACGGCACCGATTACGTGTTCATGGACTCGGAGAACTACGAACAGGTCTCGATCTCTCCGGAGACACTCGGCGACGGCTCGAAGTTCCTGCTCGAGAACATGAAGGTGCAGGTCGCCATGCACGACGGCACCCCCCTCTACGTCGAGTTGCCGGTCACCGTGGAGGTGCTGGTGGCCCAGACCGATCCAGGTGTGCAGGGGGATCGCTCCACCGGCGGCACCAAGCCCGCCACTCTGGAGACCGGCGCGGAGATCCAGGTCCCGCTGTTCATCAACACCGGTGACAAGCTCAAGGTCGACTCGCGTGACGGGAACTACCTCGGTCGTGTGAACTCGTGAGCCGTCGGTGGAACTGATCGACCGGGGGTGGTTGTGAAACAGCCCGGCACCCGACACAAGGCTCGTCGCCGCGCCGTGGACCTGCTCTTCGAGGCCGAGGCCAGGGGTGTGTCGCCGGCCGAGTTGATCGATCAGCGGCGCGAGCTCTTCCGACACGACGACACCTTCGGCGACATCCACGACTACACCGCGCAGGTGATCGGCGGGATCGTCGCCGACGGTGATCAGGTCGACGCCGTGCTCAGCTCACACCTGCGGGAGTGGACGCTGGTGCGGCTGCCCGCCGTCGACCGCGCCATCCTGCGGCTGGCCACCTGGGAGCTTTTCCACACCGACGACGTACCGCCCGCAGTGGTCGTCGACGAGGCGGTCTCGCTGGCCAAGGAACTCTCCACCGACGACTCCCCGGCCTTCGTCAACGGGGTATTGGGTCGGATGGTGGGCTTGGCCCCGCAGGTCCGAGCAGCGGTGCGCGCCGAGCCGGTCGCCAAACCGGTCACCGACGCCTGAGGGGCTCCGGGGGGTAAGGAGCCAGGTCCATCCGGCTGTTAAGGTTTGACCGGAAAGACATCCTTTAACGATCCGTCCTGTGAGGCGGAGAAGGAGGTCGACGTGTCGGAACCCGAACACCGGGCCGCTACCTCGAGGTCCCTGCTGGACGCCGGCGATGTGCAGCGCACCATCGATCGGATGGCGCATCAGGTCATCGAAAAGACCGCATTGGGTACGCCGGAGGCCCCGCGTGTGGTGATCATCGGTATCCCCACCCGCGGCACCACCCTGGCCCGCCGGCTTGCCGACCGCATCGCTGAGTTCTCCGGAGTCGACGTCGGCGTCGGCTTCCTCGACATCACCCTCTACCGCGACGATCTGCGCGACAAACCCCACCGTGCCCTCGAACGCACGTCGGTTCCTGTCGGCGGGGTCGACTCGGCGTTGGTGATCCTCGTCGACGACGTCCTCTACTCGGGCCGCACCGTGCGCGCTGCGCTGGACGCACTACGCGACCTGGGCCGGCCCGCGTCGGTCCAGCTCGCGGTGTTGGTCGACCGGGGCCACCGCGAACTACCTCTGCGCGCGGACTACGTGGGCAAGAACATCCCGACAGCACGGACCGAGGACGTCTCGGTCCAACTCGTCGAGCACGACGGCGTCGACCAGGTCGTCATCGCCGAGGGGCGGGCGCGCTGATGCGGCATCTGCTCTCGGTCGCCGACCTCGACCTCGACGCCGCCACCGGACTGCTCGATGAGGCCGAGCGGTTCGAGCAGGCATTGACCGGGCGCGAAGTGCGCAAGCTGCCCACGCTGCGAGGTCGCACCGTGATGACGCTGTTCTACGAGAACTCCACCCGCACCCGGGTGTCGTTCGAGGTGGCGGGCAAATGGATGAGCGCCGACGTCATCAACGTCAGCGCCTCGAGTTCATCGGTGGGCAAGGGCGAGTCGCTGCGCGACACCGCCAAGACGTTGCGTGCGGCCGGAGCCGACGCGATCATCGTGCGACACCCGGCGTCCGGTGCGGCGCACCAGATCGCCCGCTGGACCAACGAGGGCGGCACCGGTCCGTCGATCATCAACGCCGGCGACGGTACCCACGAACACCCCACGCAGGCTCTGCTTGACGCGTTGACCATCCGCCAGCGACTGGGAAGTGTTGCCGGACGGCGGATCGCGATCGTCGGCGACGTGCTGCATTCGCGGGTGGCGCGGTCGAATGCCCATCTGTTGGCAACCCTGGGAGCGTCGGTCGTGATCGTCGCCCCACCCACGTTGCTGCCGGTCGGGGTGCGTGACTGGCCGGTGGAGGTCATCACCGACCTCGACGCCGCTCTACCTGGACTCGACGCGGTGATGGTGCTGCGCGTGCAGGCCGAACGCATGAACGGGGGGTTCTTCCCGTCGGCGCGCGAGTACTCGATCCGCTACGGGCTCAACGATTCTCGGCTCGCAGTGCTTGGTGACGACGCGATCGTGTTGCACCCGGGACCGATGCTGCGGGGGATGGAGATCGGGTTCTCGGTGGCAGATTCGTCGAACGCGACGGTGCTGCAACAGGTGAGCAACGGCGTGCACATGCGGATGGCTGTGCTGTTCCGACTTCTGGTCGGTACCGACGAGGAAGGTGGGGCGTGAGCGTCTCCAACCATCAATTGTTGATCACCGACGTGCGCCTCTACGGCGAAGGCGATCCACTCGATGTGCTGATCGACGACGGCGTGATCAGCGCGATCGATACCGATCTGTCCGCCGGCGTCGAGGAGCACATCGACGGGCGCGGCGGTGTACTGCTCCCGGGCTTCGTCGACCTGCACACCCACCTGCGTGAGCCGGGCCGCGAGGACACCGAGACCATCGAGACCGGTTCGGCCGCAGCGGCTTTGGGTGGCTACACCGCGGTGTTCGCCATGGCCAACACCGACCCGGTCGCCGACTCGCCGGTCATCACCGACCACGTGTGGGCACGCGGGCAGGAGATCGGCCTGGTCGACGTACACCCCGTGGGCGCGGTCACCGTCGGGCTCGCGGGCACCCGACTCGCCGAGCTCGGGGCGATGGCAGCGGGAGCCGGGCGGGTGCGGATGTTCAGCGACGACGGCAAATGCGTGCACGATCCGCTGCTGATGCGACGGGCGTTGGAATACGCGACCGGTCTCGGTGTCCTCATCGCCCAGCACGCCGAGGAGCCGCGACTGACCGTCGACGCCATCGCGCACGAGGGCCCTACCGCGGCGCGCCTGGGACTGGCGGGCTGGCCGCGTTCGGCGGAGGAGTCGATCGTGGCGCGCGACGCGATCCTGGCCCGCGACGCCGATGCGCGGGTGCACATCTGTCACGCATCCACCGCCGGCACGGTGGAGCTGCTGCGCTGGGCCAAATCGCACGACATCGCCATCACCGCCGAGGTGACCCCGCATCACCTGCTGCTCGACGATTCCCGCCTCGTCGGCTACGACCCGGTGCACAAGGTCAACCCGCCACTACGCGAGGCATCGGACTGTCAGGCTCTGCGGGCGGCGCTGGCCGAAGGCGTGATCGATTGTGTGGCAACCGATCACGCACCGCACGCCGAACAGGACAAGTGCTGTGAGTTCGCTCAGGCCCGCCCGGGCATGCTCGGGTTGCAGACGGCGCTGTCGGTGGTGGCGGCCACGATGGTCGCCGACGGTCTGCTGGACTGGCGCGGCGTGGCCCGGGTCATGAGTGAGCGGCCGGCCGCGATCGTGGGCCTGCCCGACCAGGGTCGCCCGATCGCGGTGGGGGAGCCGGCGAACCTGGTGGTCATCGACCCCGACGCCGAGTGGACGGTCACCGCCGAGGAGTTGGTCAGCCGCTCCCGCAACACCCCGTTCGAGTCGATGACCCTGCCCGCCCGGGTGCGCGCGACCGTCCTGCGTGGGCGCGTGACCGCAGTCGAGGGAGAGGTGCGTTGGACATGACCGGAGTGGTGGTCGTCGTGGTGGTGTTGATCGCCTGGGGCGGCATCGTCGCGCTGATGGTGCGCGGCTGGCGCAACCGTGGACAACGTCAACACGACGTGATCGGGGTGTTCCCGGAAGTGCCTGCCGACCCCGGCACGCTGCTGCTGGGCCCGGACACCGGCCTGTACGTGGGATCGACGATCGCTCCGCGATGGATGGATCGAGTCGCCGTCGGCGACTATGGCGACCGCGCAAAGTCTCGGTTCTCGCTGTATGACACCGGCGTGTTGATCGATCGGGACGGTGCCAACCCGATCTGGATCCCGCAGGAGTCGACCATCGCGATCCGCACCGAACGCGGTCTCGCGGGCAAGGTGATGTCGGCCGACGGGTTGATCGTCATCCGATGGCGACTGCCCTCGGGTACCGAGATCGACTCCGGATTGCGCGGTGACGACAAGACGCGCTACCCGCTGTGGGTGTCCCATGATCCACGGCTGGACCCAACACCCGACGACACCACCGCGGGTGGTCAATCGTCATCTACCGCAAATGATTCCACCGATCAGGCGCCGAGCCCCCGGGGCGGCGAGACGAGCGAGGACGAAAGATGACTCCAGCTGTGTTGGTGCTCGAGAACGGACAGGTGTTCTCCGGCAGCGCGTTCGGCGCCCACGGCCAGACGCTGGGTGAGGCGGTGTTCTGCACCGCGATGACCGGCTACCAGGAGACGCTCACCGACCCCAGCTACCACCGCCAGATCGTGGTGGCCACCGCCCCACAGATCGGCAACACGGGGTGGAACACCGAGGACGACGAGAGCCGCGACGGCCGCATCTGGGTGGCTGGTTATGCGGTGCGCAATCCCACGCGGCGCGTGTCGAGTTGGCGGGCCACCTCCACGCTCGAGGACGAGTTGATCCGTCAGGGCGTGGTCGGGATCGCCGGCATCGACACCCGGGCAGTGACCCGGGTGCTGCGCGAACACGGCTCGATGCGCGCAGGCATCTTCTCCGGTCCGGCCATCGCTGTCATCGACAAGCTGCTCGAGCGGGTGCGTTCGGCGCCGTCGATGGCCGGTGCCGACCTCGCACAGGAGGTGAGCACGTCGCAGGCCTACATCGTCGAACCCGACGGTGAGCACCGGTTCACCGTGGCCGCCATCGATCTGGGGATCAAGACCAACACCCCCCGGATGTTCGCCCAGCGCGGGATCCGCGTGCATGTTGTGCCGTCCACGGTCTCTCCCGAGGCCATCTCCGCGCTGGCGCCCGACGGCGTCTTCCTGTCCAACGGGCCGGGTGACCCGGCCACCGCCGACGGTGCCGTCGCCCTCACCCGTTCGGTGCTGGCCGCCGAGATCCCCTTGTTCGGAATCTGTTTCGGCAACCAGATCCTCGGGCGGGCGCTGGGTCGTGGGACGTACAAGATGAAGTTCGGCCATCGCGGGATCAACATCCCCGTGATCGATCACGCCACCGGGCTGGTGTCGATCACCGCGCAGAACCACGGCTTCGCGCTCGAAGGCGAGGCGGGCGAGGAGTTCGACTCCGACTTCGGTCGCGCCCGGGTGAGCCACACCTGCGCCAACGACGGCACCGTGGAAGGCGTGGAACTCCTCGACGGTCGCGCCTTCTCGGTGCAGTACCACCCCGAGGCCGCCGCCGGCCCACACGATGCCGCCTACCTGTTCGATCGCTTCACCACATTGATGCAAGGAGCCCGTGTCTGATGCCCCGCCGCACAGATCTGTCGCATGTCCTGGTGATCGGATCCGGTCCGATCGTCATCGGGCAGGCCTGCGAGTTCGACTACTCCGGTACCCAGGCCTGTCGGGTTCTGCGGGCCGAGGGCTTGCGGGTCAGCCTGGTCAACTCCAATCCGGCCACCATCATGACCGACCCGGAGTTCGCCGACGCCACCTACATCGAGCCGATCACGGCCGACTACATCGAGAAGGTGATCATCGCCGAGCGTGACGCCGGGCACCCCATCGACGCGGTACTGGCCACCCTCGGAGGCCAGACCGCGCTCAACGCTGCTGTCGCACTGCATGATCAGGGCATCCTCGAGCGCTACGACATCGAACTGATCGGTGCCGACTTCGATGCCATCCAACGCGGTGAGGACCGCCAGATGTTCAAGGACATCGTGGCCAAGGTCGGCGGTGAGAGCGCGCGATCTCGGGTCTGCTACACCATGTCGGAGTGTCACGACACCGTCGCCGAGCTCGGCTACCCGGTGGTGGTCCGGCCGTCGTTCACCATGGGTGGGCTGGGCTCGGGAATGGCTTATGACGCAGCCGATCTCGAACGCATCGCCGGTGGGGGACTGGCGGCGTCCCCGACGGCCAACGTGCTGATCGAAGAGTCGATCCTGGGGTGGAAGGAGTACGAACTCGAGTTGATGCGCGACGGCCGCGACAACGTGGTGGTCGTGTGCTCCATCGAGAACGTCGACCCGGTCGGTGTGCACACAGGTGACTCGGTGACCGTCGCCCCGGCGATGACGTTGACCGACCGCGAGTACCAGAAGATGCGCGACCTCTCCATCGCCATCCTGCGTGAGGTGGGTGTGGACACCGGCGGCTGCAACATCCAGTTCGCGATGGATCCCACCGACGGCCGACTCGTCGTCATCGAGATGAATCCGCGTGTGTCGCGGTCGTCGGCGCTGGCGTCGAAGGCGACCGGTTTCCCGATCGCCAAGATCGCGGCAAAGCTCGCGGTCGGTTATCGACTCGACGAGATCGTCAACGACATCACCGGCGAGACCCCGGCCTGCTTCGAGCCGACGCTGGACTACGTGGTGGTCAAGGCGCCGCGTTTCGCCTTCGAGAAGTTCCCCGGAGCCGACGACACTCTGACCACCACGATGAAGTCGGTGGGCGAGGCCATGAGCCTGGGGCGCAGCTTTGCCGAGGCGCTGGGCAAGGTGATGCGGTCGTTGGAGACCAAGGCGGCCGGGTTCTGGACCGAGACAACCGAATACGGCAGCCTCGAGGAGATCTTGGAGTCACTGCGGGTGCCCCGGGACGGACGCCTCTACCGGATCATGGCCGCATTCGATGCAGGCGCCTCGGTGCAGGACGTCTTCGACGCCACCAAGATCGACCCCTGGTTCCTCGCCGAGATCGAGGGTGTGTGTGAACTCGGTGCGCGGATCGCCTCGGCGCAGACCCTCGATGCCCACCTGCTGCTGGAGGCCAAGTCCAACGGCATCTCCGATCGTCAGATCGCGGCCCGCCGTACCGATTTCGCCGACGAGGCGGCGGTGGCACGGTGGCGCCACGAGCTCGGGATCAGGCCGGTGTTCAAGACGGTGGACACCTGCGCGGCGGAGTTCGAGGCCAAGACGCCCTATCACTACTCCACCTATGAGATCGACTCTGCGGCCACCGACGAGATCGCCCCGCAGACCGGTCGGCGCAAGGTGCTGATCCTCGGGTCGGGACCCAACCGCATCGGCCAGGGCATCGAGTTCGACTACTCCTGTGTCCATGCCGCACTGACCCTCACCGAAGCCGGCTACGAGACCGTGATGGTCAACTGCAACCCCGAGACCGTTTCCACCGACTACGACACCGCCGACAGGCTCTACTTCGAGCCGTTGACCTTCGAGGACGTGGTGGAGGTCTACCGCGCCGAGGCCGCATCCGGCGACGTGGTCGGGGTGATCGTGCAACTCGGCGGGCAGACCCCGCTGGGCTTGGCGCGTCGACTCGAAGCTGCGGGCATCCCGATCGTCGGCACGTCGCCGTCGGCCATCGATCTCGCCGAGGACCGCGGCGAATTCGGCAAGGTACTGGCCGACGCCGGACTCCCGGCCGCCAAGTACGGCATGGCGACGACGTTCGACGAGGCGCGTTCGATCGCCTCGGGCATCGGCTACCCGGTGTTGGTACGACCGTCCTACGTGCTGGGTGGACGCGGCATGGAGATCGTCTACGACGAGCCGTCACTGGAGGGCTACATCTCCCGGGCCACCGAGCTCACCCCCGAGCACCCTGTGCTCGTCGATCGCTTTCTCGAGGACGCCGTCGAGATCGACGTCGACGCGCTGTGCGACGGCACCGAGGTCTACATCGGCGGGATCATGGAACACATCGAAGAGGCCGGAATCCACTCGGGCGACTCGGCGTGCGCTTTGCCACCGATGGCGTTGGGGCGCTCAGACATCGAGGCGGTTCGTCGGTCCACCGAGGCGTTGGCGAAGGGGATCGGGGTCAGGGGTCTGCTCAACGTCCAGTACGCGCTCAAAGACGACATCCTCTATGTGCTCGAGGCCAATCCGCGCGCCAGCCGCACCGTGCCGTTCGTGTCCAAGGCCACCGCGGTACAACTGGCCAAGGCATGCGCGCGGGTGATGCTCGGTGAGTCGATCGCGCAGCTGCGGGCCCAGGGGCTGCTCCCGGCCACCGGCGACGGCAGCGCACTGCCCCAGGGTGCACCGATCGCGGTCAAGGAAGCGGTGTTGCCGTTCAACCGGTTCCGGCGCGAGGACGGCACCGGTGTGGACTCGCTGCTCAGCCCGGAGATGAAGTCGACCGGTGAGGTGATGGGCATCGATTCGGACTTCGGTCGCTCCTTCGCCAAGTCCCAGACCGCGGCGTATGGATCGCTGCCGACCTCCGGGGCGATCTTCGTGTCGGTGGCCAACAAGGACAAACGCGCCCTGCTGTTCCCGATCAAGCGGTTGGCCGATCTCGGGTTCGAGATCCTGGCCACCGAGGGGACCGCAGACATGCTGCGACGTAACGGGATCACCTGCACCCAGGTGTACAAGCACTCCGACACCGACGTGCCGCCCGGCGAACAGACCATCGTCGACACCATCCGATCGGGTGCGGTGGCCATGGTCATCAACACCCCGTTCGGCAACTCCGGTCCACGCATCGACGGTTACGAGATCCGCAGTGCCGCAGTGTCGGTGAACATCCCGTGCATCACCACGGTGCAGGGGGCGGGTGCCGCCGTGCAGGGTATCGAGGCGGCGATCGTCGGCGACATCGGCGTGCGGTCGCTGCAGTCGCGCCACGCCGCGATGAACCGGTGAGCGATCCCGGGTCGCCGCGCCGTGATCCGGCTGTCCTCGACTTCGCCGCTCGACACCGGGCAGCGGTGGACGCCCGGGGTCGGCTGTGTGCGGGCATCGACCCGCACCCGCAGCTGCTGCAGCGGTGGGGACTGGGTGACGATGCAGACGGGCTGCGCCGATTCGCCGACATCTGTGTCGAGGCTCTCGGGTCGGTGGCGGCGGTGATCAAGCCGCAGGTCGCCTTCTTCGAGCGCTTCGGTTCCCGCGGTCTGGCCGTGCTGGAGGAGACCATCGGTGCCGCCACCGAGGCCGGTGCGTTGGTGCTGGCCGACGCCAAACGCGGGGACATCGGGACCACGATGGCCGCCTACGCGCACGCCTGGCTCGGTGCGACCTCACCGCTGTGCAGTGACGCGGTGACCGTGTCGCCGTATCTGGGGTTCGGTTCGTTGCAACCGGCGCTGGACCTCGCGACGGCGACCGGGCGCGGTGTCGTGGTGTTGGCCCGCACCTCCAACCCTGAGGGCGGCTCGGTGCAGCTGGCTCAGACGGAGGGGATATCGGTGGCGCAGTCGATCATCGATGCGGTGGTCGCGGTGAACTCGGGACCCGCTGCGGTGGCCGGTGTGGTCGTAGGGGCCACGCGTGACCACGGTCTGGATCTGTCGGGTCTGCAGGCGCCGATCCTGGCCCCGGGCCTCGGTGCCCAGGGCGCCACTGCCGCCGACCTGGCTGCGGTGTTCACAGGCGATCACCGATGGCTGCTGCCCGCCGCGTCGCGGGAGATCTTGGCGCACGGACCGTCGGTGTCGGCGTTGTCGGCAGTCGCGGCACGCCTACGTGACGAGCTCGAGGCAGCCCTGGACTGAACGGCAGCCCTGGATCGGGTGGTCGGTGGCGACGATGCTGTCGTTCGCCCACGTCACAGGCGTGTGACGACACGCGCGGGTCGCAACGAATGTCTCACCGGCCAGGTGTCGACCCACCAGTCACACCTGTCACGGGGGCTGGTCGGCGAGGTTTCCGGGTCGATGGGGTGCAATTTTCGTAAAGCCGTTGTGGGACAGCGTATTGCGCGCTCGGCGCCGGTCGCTCGGCGGCTCGGCCGGCTCGGTCTCGATCGGCGGGGTCCACGCCCTACAACACCGACACCTGCGCAGGTCGACAGGGGGTGGGGCTCGCAAATGCCTGCTCCCGTCGGTACGGTCGCAAGCGCTGCGCCGAACGCAGCACCGCAACGACTCAAGTTCTACGAATACGGAGGAACCCGTGGCCCTTCCCCAGTTGACACCCGAGCAGCGCGCCGCAGCTCTGGAGAAGGCAGCTGCCGCTCGTCGGGCCCGTGCCGAGCTCAAAGAGCGGCTCAAGCGCGGCGGCACCGATCTCAAGCAGGTGCTCAAGGATGCCGAGACCGACGAGATCCTCGGCAAGATGAAGGTCTCGGCGCTGCTCGAGGCCCTGCCCAAGGTGGGCAAGGTCAAGGCCCAGGAGATCATGACCGAGCTCGAGATCGCCCCGACGCGGCGTCTGCGCGGCCTCGGTGACCGGCAGCGCAAGGCTCTGCTGGCCAAGTTCGACCAGGGCTGAGGTCAGCCATCTGCGACGACACCGTCCAGCGGCGCCACGCGGTGCCGGGTGTAGCAGCCCAGGCCGCTGCAACTGAGAAGCGATGACCGCCGCCGAACTGTCCGTGGACCAGAGGGGCCGACTTGTGGTTGTGGTCGGTCCCTCTGCCGTCGGCAAGTCCAGCGTGGTGCGGCGATTGCGAGAACTGTTGCCAGAGCTGGTGTTCAGCGTCTCGGCGACCACCCGGGCGCCGCGGACCGGCGAGGTCGACGGTCGCGACTACCACTTCGTCGACGATGCCCGTTTCGATGCGATGATCGCCGAGGGCGAACTGCTTGAATGGGCCGAGATTCACGGGGGCTTGCAGCGGTCGGGTACTCCGGCAGCACCCGTTCTCGACGCGTTGGCGGCCGGTAGTCCGGTGCTGGTCGAAGTCGACATCGCGGGTGCGCGAGCGGTCGCCCGCCGACTGCCCGAGGCGATCACCGTCTTCCTGGCGCCGCCGAGTTGGGAGGAGCTGGTGCGTCGGCTCACCGGTCGAGGCACCGAGTCCGCCGACGTCATCGCGCGGCGACTGGAGACCGCGCGAGCCGAACTGGCCATGGCCGACGAGTTCGACCACGTCATCGTCAACGACGAAGTCGACCGGGTGGCCCAGACCTTGCTATCCTTGCTGGTCGGGCGTGTGGGCTCGGAAGATGCGGGCCCATCTGATCCCGCCTGACCGTCGCCGTGCGGGCGTTTGTGGCCCGTCCACCAGCAGCGACACCGTGCGAACCCGATCTGGGGGCGCACACCAGAACCGATGAAGTGAGGACTTTGCGTGAGCATTCCGACCAGTGGTGACGTGACCGACGTCGTCGAGACCCCGGCCTACGACACGCCGCTGGGCATCACCAATCCGCCCATCGACGAGCTGCTCGACCGTGCGTCCTCCAAGTACGCGTTGGTGATCTTCGCAGCCAAGCGGGCGCGGCAGATCAACGACTACTACAACCAGCTCGGCGACGGCATCATGGAGTACGTGGGCCCGCTGGTCGAGCCTGGTCTGCAGGAGAAGCCGCTGTCGATCGCGTTGCGTGAGATCCACGCCGACCTGCTCGAGCACACCGAAGGCGAGTAGGGCGCGAACGGCGTACGTCGATGAACGCGACATCGACCCGACGTCGGGTGGTCGTCGGGGTGGGCGGCGGAATCGCCGCCTACAAGGCGTGCGGGGTGATCCGGCACTTCACCGAGTCCGGTCACGACGTGCGGGTGATACCCACCCGTGCCGCATTGAATTTCGTCGGACAGGCGACCTTCGAGGCGCTCAGTGGCAATCCCGCCACACCCGAGGTGTTCGACGACGTCCCCGATGTGCCGCATGTGCGCGTCGGGCAGGGCGCTGATCTGGTGGTGATCGCGCCGGCGACGGCAGACCTGATGGCCCGCGCGGCGACCGGTCGCGCCGACGACCTGCTGACCGCGACGCTGCTGACGGCCCGATGCCCGGTGTTGTTCGCACCCGCGATGCACACCGAGATGTGGGAGCATCCGGCCACCCGTGCGAACGTGGCAACGCTGCGGGCGCACGGCTCGATCGTGATGACGCCCGCGTCGGGTCGGCTCACCGGTACCGACACCGGACCCGGTCGACTCCCCGAACCGGACGAGATCGGATTGCTCGGCGATCTGCTGCTCGAACGCCCCGACGCGCTTCCCCGCGATCTGGAGGGCGTGCGGATCCTGATCACCGCCGGTGGTACCCGCGAACCGCTCGACCCGGTGCGCTACCTGGGTAATCGCAGCTCCGGCAAGCAGGGCTTCGCACTCGCGCGCGCTGCCGTCCAGCGTGGCGCGTCGGTCACCCTGATCGCGGGCAGTGTGTCCGGGGTGTCGGTGCCCGCGGGCGTCGAGATCGCGCCGGTGGTCACCGCAGCCGAGATGGAGCAGGAGGTGACCCGACGCGCTGCAGTGGCCGACGTGGTCATCATGGCCGCGGCCGTCGCAGACTTTCGGCCGGTGGTGCGTGCGGAGTCCAAGATCAAGAAGAACGGCGCCGACCCTGATCCGATCGTGTTGACCACCAACCCCGACATCCTGCACGGGTTGGTGACCGCACGAGCCGCCGGTGATCTCACCGACGAGACCGTGATCGTCGGATTCGCCGCCGAGACCGGCGACGCCGACGGCGGCGTACTCGATCACGGCCGCATCAAACTGGTCCGCAAGGGCTGCGATCTGTTGGTGGTCAACGCAGTCGGCGACGGGCGTGCGTTCGGCACCGACGACAACACGGGCTGGTTGCTGACCGCCACCGGCACCGAGACGGCGCTGCCGATGGGATCGAAAACACTCATGGCGAGTCGAATCCTCGACGCGGTCTCCGAGGTCCGTCGCGACCGGCGCTGACCAAGGTTTCTCCGCGGCCGAACCCTGCGGCCCAGGTCGGCCGCGACCAGCGGATGTGTGTAGGTTGTTCCCTTGGTGCGGGGACCACCACCGGGTCTGCCGCCCAGGTGGCCGCCACCACACCGGGGGCGGGGCCAGGTGGGCGCGGCGATGCGGTGTGTCGCGGCGGGACCCCTTGCCGGCCACGCGGCGGCGCGTTCGCCGCGAGCAATTGACCCGCCCTGCATGACGACCACGTTCGAGAGGAAAAGATGACCACGTCCGCTTCGGGAGCGTCCCGGCTGTTCACCAGCGAATCGGTTACCGAGGGCCACCCCGACAAGATCTGTGACGCCATCAGCGACTCGATCCTCGACGCGCTGCTGCGGGAGGATCCCACCTCCCGCGTTGCTGTGGAGACCTTGGTGACCACCGGCCAGGTCCACGTCGCCGGTGAGGTGACCACCTCGGCCTACGCCGACATTCCGGCCATCGTGCGCGAGAAGGTGCTCGAGATCGGCTACGACTCGTCGTCGAAGGGATTCGACGGCGCGTCCTGCGGCGTGAACGTGGCGATCGGGGCGCAGTCGCCCGACATCGCCCAGGGTGTGGACAACGCCTACGAGGCGCGGGTGGACGGCCAGACCGACGAGATCGACAAGCAGGGTGCCGGCGACCAGGGCCTGATGTTCGGGTACTCCACCAGCGACACCCCCGAGCTGATGCCCCTGCCCATCGCGCTAGCCCACCGTCTCTCGCGCAAGCTGACCGAGGTGCGCAAGAACGGCACCCTGCCCTACCTGCGCCCAGACGGCAAGACCCAGGTGACCATCGAATACGCGGGTGACACCCCGGTCCGGCTGGACACCGTGGTGCTCTCGACGCAGCACGCCGCCGACATCGACCTGGTCAACATGCTCACCCCCGACATCAAGGCCAACGTCGTCGACGCAGTGATCGCCGAAGCCGATCTCGGTGCCCTCGACACCTCGAACGTGCGGCTGTTGGTCAACCCGACCGGCAAGTTCGTCCTCGGTGGACCGATGGGCGACGCCGGCTTGACCGGCCGCAAGATCATCGTCGACACCTACGGCGGCATGGCCCGCCACGGCGGTGGCGCGTTCTCCGGCAAAGACCCCTCGAAGGTCGATCGCAGCGCGGCCTACGCCATGCGGTGGGTGGCCAAGAACGCCGTCGCCGCCGGGCTGGCCAAGCGCATCGAGGTCCAGGTGGCCTACGCCATCGGCAAGGCCGCTCCGGTGGGCCTGTTCGTCGAGACGTTCGGTACCGAGACCATCGATCCGGCGACCATCCAGGCCGCCATCAGCCAGGTCTTCGACCTGCGGCCGGGTGCGATCATCCGCGACCTGGACCTGCTGCGCCCCATCTACGCACCCACCGCAGCCTATGGTCACTTCGGTCGTACCGACGTGGACCTGCCGTGGGAGCGCACCGATCGCGTCGACGCCTTGAAGGCCGCCGCCGGTCTGTGACGACCTGCTCGGATCGCCCGGGGAGATGAGCACACGTGCGGCCTCACGGACGCCGGCTGCTCATCTCCCCGTGGCGTCTGTGCTGCCCATGCTGGGTCTCTCGCACCTCGATCGGCCCTTCGACTACCAGGTCGACACCGACCAGGACGCCGATGCGCGGCCCGGCGTGCGGGTCCGCGTCCGCTTCGCGGGTCGACTGGTGGACGGCTTCGTCGTCGAGCGACTCGACGCCAGCGATCACCCCGGACGGTTGGGCTGGCTGGACCGGGTGGTCTCGTCCGAACCTGTCCTCACCGCCGAGCTGCTGCGGCTCTGCCGTGCCGTGGCCCAGCGCTACGCCGGGATGACGACCGACGTCCTGCGCCTGGCCATCCCGCCACGACACGCCCGCACCGAGCAGGCCGTCGACTCCGGGGCACTCGACCTCGCGACACTCCCGCCGCCGCCGGCACCATCAGATGATGCCTGGGCCCAGTACCGGGCCGGGCGTTCATTGCTGGCTGCGATCACCGCAGGCGGCGCACCACGTGCGGCGTGGCAGGCACTGCCCGGCGAACGCTGGGAAGTCCGGTTGGCCGAGCTCGCAGCCGTCGCCGTGCGCGCCGGACGCGGCGTGATCATCGTGGTGCCCGACCAGCGCGACATCGACCGGGTCGAGGCCACGTGCCGCGCCACCCTGGGTGACCGGGTGGTGGCACTGTCGGCCGGGTTGGGACCCACCGCGCGTTATCGCCGCTGGCTGCGGGTTCTGCGGGGGTGCGCCGACGTGGTCGTCGGCACTCGCTCGGCGGCGTTCGCACCGGTGGTCGATCTGGGGCTGATGGTGGTCTGGGACGACGGCGACGACAGCCTCACCGAACCGCGGGCGCCGTACCCGCATCCGCGCGAGGTGGCCGTGCTGCGTTCGGTCGACTCAGCGTGCGCGCTGGTCATCGGTGGGTTCGCGCGGACCGCCGAGACCCAGACCCTCGTCGATTCGGGGTGGATGCACGAGGTGGTGGCCGATCGCGCGGTGCTGCGCGCGCGGGTGCCGCGCATCGTCGCCATCAGCGACGAGGACCGTCGGGTGGCGCGCGACCCGTTGGCCCGGGTGGCCCGTATCCCCGAAATCGCCTTCGACGCAGCTCGTCAGGCGTTGTCCGCCGACCTGCCGGTGCTGATCGGAGTGCCGCGGCGTGGTTACCATCCGTCGCTGGCCTGCCGCGGATGCCGCACTCGGGTGCGGTGTCGTCGCTGCCACGGACCGATGTCCCTCGACGGCCCGGTGGCCACCGGCGGTGAGACCGACGGGCCGATCACGTGCCGGTGGTGCGGTCGCCGAGAGAACACGTTTCGCTGCGTGGACTGTGGTGACCGGGGTCTGCGCGCGCTGACCACCGGCTCACGACGCACCGCCGAGGAGCTCGGCCGGGCGTTTCCGGGAGTACCGGTGTTGACCTCGGGTGGGGATCGGGTGGTGGACACGATCGGCGGGGGAGCCCGGGTGGTGGTGGCCACGCCGGGGGCCGAGCCTGCCGCTGCGGGGGGTTACGGCGCGGCGGTCCTGCTCGACACGTGGGCGCAGCTCGACCGCGCGGACCTGCGGGCCGGTGAACAGACCCTGCGGCGCTGGCTGGCCACGGCCACCCTGGTCCGACCGGCCGCCGCCGGTGGGACGATGGTCATCGTCGCTGAGGCGTCGTTGCCGGTGGTGCAGGCGACCATCCGCTGGGATCCGGTCGGGTTCGCCGTCGCCGAGGTGGCCGCGCGTGCTGAGCTCTCGCTGCCCCCAGCGGTCACGATGATCGCCGTGGACGGATCGGCAACCGCGGTAGGCGCGTTCATGCAGGCGCTGGAGTTGCCCGACGAGGCACAAACCCTGGGTCCGGTGCCGTTGCCGCCGGGTGCGCGTCCGCCGTCGGGATCAGAATCTGCCGATGATGTCGAACGAATCTTGTTGCGGATCAAACGATCTGGCGGTCGCGACCTGGTGGCCGCACTGCGCCGAGCCCAGGTGGCACGCAGTGCGGCGCGCGACGGCGGGGCGCTGCGGGTTCAGGTCGACCCACCGACCATCGGGTGATCCCGCCGGTCGCGGTGCGAGTCGGGCGCGAGTGACCCCCATAGACTCGACTCATTCGTCTTCTCGTGGAAAGGAACCTGCGGTGGCTGTACTGCCGATTCGAGTGTTCGGTGACCCGGTCCTGCGGGCGCGCGCCGCCGAGGTGACCGAGTTCACGCCCGAGCTGGCCAGACTCGTCGAGGACATGATGGAGACGATGGACGCCCACGAGGGGGCCGGGCTCGCCGCGACCCAGGTGGGTGTGGAGGCGCGCGTGTTCACCTTCTCGTGCGGCGGGCACCGAGGGCACATCATCAACCCGGTCTGGACCGCGGAGGGTACCGAGCAGCAGACCGACTTCGAGGGCTGTCTGTCCATCCCCGGCATCCGCGCGCGATGCACCCGTCACGAACGGGTCACCGTGCGGGGCGTCGACCGCGACGGAGCGCCGATCAGCATCACCGCCGAGGGCATCATGGCGCGGTGTGTCCAACACGAGACCGATCACCTCGACGGCGTGCTGTTTCTGCAGCGGCTCGACGCCCCGGTGCGCAAAGAGGCGATGCGTGCGGTGCGGCACAGCCAGTGGTTTGCCGCCGACATCACCATCACCGACGATCCGGGTTCGTATCCGATCGTGACCGTCGACAGTCCGCAGGTCGCTGCAGCACAACCCGAATCCGCCGAGGCGGCGCGCGGGTGAGGATCGCCTTCGCCGGAACCCCCGAGCCCGCGGTGCCCACCCTGCAGCGGCTGCTGGGCGCCCCCGACCACGACGTCATCGGGGTGATCACCCGGCCCGACGCGGTGGCAGGCCGCGGTCGCACGGTGACCCGGTCGCCGGTCGGGCGGGTGGCCGACGCTGCCGGGCTCGAGGTGTTGACCCCCGAGCGCCTCGCCGACGTCCGCGATCGGCTGGCCGCGTGGGCCCCGGAATGCGTGGTCGTGGTCGCCTACGGCGGGTTGGTGCCCGCATCGATGCTGGATCTGCCGGTGCACGGTTGGATCAACTTGCACTTCTCGCTGCTGCCGGCCTGGCGCGGCGCCGCCCCGGTGCAGGCGGCGATCGCCGCGGGCGACACGTTCACCGGGGCCACCACGTTCCGGATCGAGGCCGGTCTGGACACCGGACCCACCTACGGCACCCTGACCGAACGCATCCGGCCCACCGACACCGCTGGTGATCTGCTCGACCGGCTGTCCAGCGCAGGTGCCGAGCTGATGGTCGCCACCCTCGACGGTCTCGATCGGGGCGACCTGGTGGCCGTCCCACAGCCCGCCGAGGGCGTCAGTGTGGCGCCGAAGGTGAGTACCGCCGACGCCCGGATCCGGTGGGAGCAGCCCGCGCACATCGTGGACCGGCGGGTGCGTGCGGCCATCCCCGCGCCCGGACCGTGGACCCGGTTGGGGGAGCAGCGGCTGAAGATCGGCGTGGTGACACCGGTCCCCGACGCCGATGCGTTGGCGGCTGGCGCTGTGCGCGCAGGCAAGCGTGAGGTGCTGGTGGGTACCGGTTCGACGCCGGTGCGGTTGAGCACCGTTCAACCCCCGGGGAAGAAGGCGATGATCGCCGCGGACTGGGCGCGCGGAGCCCACCTCGACGACGGTGTGGTGCTGCGATGAACCGTCGCGCCGACACCTCCGGCGGCCGTGAGCGCGCAGCGGGCAACCGCCCCGCCCACCTCCGGGACAAGGCTGTCGACCCGGTGCGGGCGACCACCCGGGACGTGTTGCGTGCGGTCCGCGAACGCGACGCCTACGCCAACCTGGTGTTGCCGAAGTTGTTGACTGAACGCAAGATCACTGGCCGCGATGCCGCGCTGGCGACCGAACTCACCTACGGCACCTGCCGTGCGCTCGGGGTACTCGACGAGGTGATCGCCGCGGCGTCAGGTCGTCCGGTCGCCGAGATCGACGGACCGGTTCTCGACGTGCTGCGCATGGGCGCATACCAACTGCTCCGCACTCGGATCGGCGCCCACGCCGCAGTCTCGACCTCGGTGGACCTGATCCGTTCTGAGGCCGGGCAGGGCCCGGCCGGATTCTGTAATGCCGTGCTGCGCAAGATCTCCCAACGCGACGACGAGTTGTGGACCGAGGCGCTGGCGCCGCCGATGGCCCAGGACATGGTGGGTTACCTGGCCTTTCGCTACGCCCACCCGCGTTGGATCGCGCAGGTGTTCGCCGACGCGCTGGGTGGCGGGGCCGGCGAGCTGGCCGCAGCTTTGGCCGCCGACGACGCTCGACCCCTGGTCCACCTGGCGGCCCGACCCGGGCTGATCACGGCCGAGGAACTCGCCTCCGCCACCGGCGGTGAGGTGGGCCGGTTCTCGCCGTACTGCGTGTACCTGTCCGCGGGCGACCCGGGATCGCTGGACGCGGTGCGCGACGGGCTGGCCGGTGTCCAGGACGAAGGCAGCCAGCTGGTCGCGCGGGCGCTGGCCCAGGCGCAGCTCGAGGGTCCCGACACCGGTCGGTGGGTGGACCTGTGCGCTGGTCCGGGCGGGAAAGCCGCGCTGCTGGGCGCCGTGGCCGAGCTCGACGGCGCACACCTCGACGCGGTGGAGCCTTCGGAGCATCGCGCCGAACTGGTCCGGCAGGCGTGCGCAGGCCTGCCGGTGACGGTGCATGTCGCCGACGGCCGCGACAGTCGCCTGACTCCCGGCTACGACCGGGTCCTCGTCGACGCGCCGTGCACCGGGCTGGGTTCGCTGCGCCGCAGACCCGAAGCTCGGTGGCGGCGGCAACCATCGGATGTGCCCGAGCTCGTCGCGCTGCAGCGACAGTTGCTGCGTGCCGCGATCGAGATGACCCGACCCGGCGGCGTGGTGGTCTACTCGACCTGCTCGCCCCACCCGGCGGAGACGGTCGGTGTGGTCGAATCCGTTGTGGCCGAAATGGATTCAGTACAGATCATCGATGCCCGGCCGTTGGTGCCGGTGCCTGATCTGCCCGATTCGCCATACGTGCAGCTGTGGCCGCACCGGCACGGCACCGACGCCATGTTCCTGGCCGCGGTGACCATCGTCGAGCACGGCACCGAGTAGACACACCCGCGGGGTGGCGGTCCGGCGCGCGCATAGGATCTTCAGCCATGTCCTCGCACCGCCCGGCTCAGCCGATGATCGCCCCGTCGATTCTGTCCGCAGATTTCGCCAACCTCGCCGCGGAGTCCGCGGCGGTCGGATCAGCCGACTGGCTGCACGTCGACGTGATGGACGCACACTTCGTGCCCAACCTCACCCTGGGGTTGCCGGTGGTGCAGAGCCTGCTCAAGGCGACCGACATCCCGTTGGACTGCCATCTGATGATCGAGGACCCGGCCCGGTGGGCGCCGCCGTACGCCGAGGCGGGCGCCCACAACGTGACCTTCCACGCCGAGGCCACCGATGATCCGGTCGCGGTGGGCCGTGACATCCGGGCCGCGGGGGCCAAGGCGGGACTGAGCATCAAGCCCGGCACCGCGCTCGACCCGTACCTCGACATCCTCTCCGAGTTCGACACCCTGCTGGTGATGAGCGTGGAACCCGGGTTCGGTGGGCAGTCGTTCATGCCCGAGGTCCTGGCGAAGGTGCGAGCCATCCGAGCCCGCGTCGACGCCCACGACCTGCGGCTCATCGTCGAGATCGACGGCGGCATCAACGCCGACACCATCGAGCAGGCCGCCGAGGCCGGCGTGGACTGTTTCGTCGCCGGATCCGCGGTCTACGGCGCTGCCGACCCTGCGGTGGCGGTCGAGCAACTACGTGCCCAGGCCGTCGCCGCGCGTGGCTGACACGCCGCCGGGCGGAGCGTCGGTCGATCCGGCCGTGCTCGCCGCCATGCGCACGGCGATCGAGGCCTCGATCGGTGCGCGAGGGGTCAGCAGCCCCAACCCCCCGGTCGGGGCGGTGATCCTGGCCGCGGACGGATCGGTTGCCGGTGTGGGACACACCCAACCCGTGGGCGGTCCGCACGCTGAGGTGATCGCGTTGCGCGCCGCCGCCGAGCGGGCCCGTGGGGGCACCGCGGTGGTCACCCTCGAACCGTGCGATCACACCGGCCGCACCGGCCCCTGCACCGCGGCGCTGCGCGCCGCCGGGATCGTACGGGTGGCCTACGCGGTCACCGATCCCGATCCGGTCGCCGGCGGGGGATCGGATTCGTTACGCGCCGCCGGGATCGAGGTGATCGGGGGCGTCCTGGCCGACGAGGTGGCCGCAGGTCCGCTGTGCGAGTGGCTGTTCCGCCGCGCACACGGTCGTCCACACGTGACGGTGAAGATCGCGGCCACCCTCGACGGCAGGATCGCGGCGCCGGACGGCAGCAGTCGATGGATCACCGGTGCGCAGGCCCGCGAACACGCACACCGCGATCGCTCCCAGCTCGACGCCATCGTCGTGGGCACCGGGACGGTGATCACCGACGATCCCGCGCTGACCGCGCGACGCCCCGACGGATCCCTGTATCCGCGGCAACCGATCCGGGTGGCGATGGGCCTGCGGGCGGTGCCGGCGCACGCCCGCATCCGCTCGGACGAGGCGCCCACCCTGATCGTGCCCAGCCATGACCCGCATGCGGTGCTGGCCGCACTCGACGATGCCCTGTCGGTGCTGATCGAGGGGGGACCACGCGTCATCGGTGCCTTCGTGGCCGCCGACCTCGTCGACCGCGTGCAGGTGTACCTGGCACCGTTGATCCTCGGGGCGGGTGCAGCAGCGGTCGAGGACGGCGCCGTGCGGACCCTCACCGATGGTCATCGATTCGAACGGATCGGCGTTCAGACTCTGGGCGACGACGTTCTGCTCACGCTGAAATCAACCCGATGAACTGCACTATCTGCAGGTGAGCGGGCCGATCGGGTGCTGGGTGCTGTGCTAGTTTCGATGGTGGAAGTTCTCAGGGCGGGGTGCGATTCCCCACCGGCGGTGATGGCGAGCGATCGTCGAGCCCGCGAGCGCCCGGGACCGCTGCGGCTGATGCCGCCAGTGTTTCCGGGGTCAGCAGATCCGGTGTGATCCCGGAGCCGACGGTCATAGTCCGGATGAAGCGAGAACGTGCCGCGGTGGTCGCGGTCGTCGTGCCCTGGGTCGAACAGACTCGAGGAGCATCGTGTTCACCGGAATCGTCGAAGAGCGTGGGACCATCGTCTCCCGCGAGGAGCTGCCCGATGCGGCGCGGTTCACCGTCCGCGGCCCTCTGGTCACCTCCGATGCGCGGCACGGCGATTCCATCGCCGTGAACGGCGTATGTCTGACCGTGGTGTCTGCGCCCACACCGGACTCCTTCACCGTCGACGTGATGGCCGAGACGTTACGGCGCAGCTCGCTGGCCCGACTCGACGCGGGCGCCGCGGTGAACCTCGAGCGCGCGATGTCGGCGGGGGGTCGATTCGGCGGTCACATCGTGCAGGGGCATGTGGACGGAGTGGGTCGCATCCTGTCGATCAGTCCCTCACAGAACTGGACTGTCATCCGCATCGCGCTGCCGACCGAGGTGGCGCGTTACGTCGTGGAGAAGGGCTCCATCACCGTCGACGGCATCTCGTTGACCGTCTCGGCTGTGTCCGACCCGAGCGCAGCCGACGCGTGGTTTGAGATCTCGTTGATCCCCACCACACTCACCGTCACCACCCTGGGGGCTGCGGCGGTCGGTGACACCGTGAACCTAGAGGTGGATGTGATCGCGAAATATGTTGAGCGCCTGTCGATCCCGACCCGCGCGGATGGTTCCGTCGTATCTGATGGGCAGGTGGGGTGATGGCGACGCTGGACAGCATCGAGCGGGCGGTGGCCGACATCGCCGCGGGTAAGGCGGTCGTGGTCGTCGACGACGAGGATCGCGAGAACGAAGGCGATCTGATCTTCGCCGCCGAGAAGGCGACTCCCGAGTTGGTGGCGTTCATGGTGCGATACACCTCGGGTTACCTGTGTGTCGCGCTTGAGAGCGCCGATTGTGATCGGCTCGGACTACCACCGATGTTCGCCGTCAACCAGGACAAGCACGGCACCGCCTATACGGTGACGGTGGATGCTCGGGAAGGGATCGGGACCGGGATCAGCGCCTCCGACCGAGCGCAGACCATGCGCCTGCTCGCCAGCCCTGATACCGGTGCGAACGACTTCACCCGGCCCGGGCACGTGGTCCCGTTGCGCGCTCGCGAAGGTGGTGTCCTGCGACGTCCAGGTCACACCGAGGCCGCCGTCGACCTGGCCCGGTTGGCCGGACTGGGCCCGGCGGGTGTCCTGTGCGAGATCGTCAGCCAGAAGGACGAGGGCGCCATGGCCCACACCGAGGAGCTGCGGGCCTGGGCCGACGAACACGGGCTGGCCCTGATCTCCATCGCCGATCTGGTTGCCTGGCGGAGGCGTAACGAAAAGCATGTGGTGCGTGTCGCCGATGCGCGAATTCCCACCGAGCACGGGACTTTTCGTGCCGTCGGGTACACCAGCATCTACGACGACGTCGAGCACGTGGCGTTGGTCATGGGTGACATCGCCGGCGAGGACGGTGCGGGTCATGACGTGTTGGTGCGCGTGCACTCGGAGTGTCTGACCGGCGATGTGTTCGGGTCGCTGCGCTGCGATTGCGGTCCCCAGCTCGATGCGGCGATGGCCATGGTCGCCGCCGAGGGTCGGGGAGTGGTGCTCTACATGCGTGGTCACGAGGGTCGAGGTATCGGGCTACTGCACAAGCTGCAGGCGTATCAGCTGCAGGACAACGGTTCTGACACCGTCGATGCGAACCTGGAGCTCGGATTGCCCGCCGATGCCCGCGACTACGGGCTCGGCGCACAGATTCTCGTCGATCTGGGGGTCTCGTCCATGCGCCTACTCACTAACAACCCCGCCAAGCGGGTGGGACTCGACGGCTACGGGCTGCAGATCACCGAGCGGGTGCCGATGCCGGTGCGTGCCAACGCCGAGAACCTGCGCTACCTGCGGACCAAACGAGACCGTATGGGTCACGACCTGATCGGGCTCGACGAAGCCGTCGAGTCCGACTCCGGCCGCCCGGACGCCACGGATCCCGTGGCTGCCGACCCGGTGTCGGGTGGATCGGCATGAGTGGCGCAGGCGAACCGAGCATCGAACTCGGAGCCGCCGCCGGGCTGCGGTTGGCGATCGTGGCCTCGCAGTGGCACGAGACCATCTGCACCGCACTGCTCGACGGGGCGCTGCGGGTGGCGGCACAGGCGCACATCGACACCCCCACCGTGGTGCGGGTGGCCGGAGCCATCGAGCTGCCTGTGGTGGTGCAGGCCGTCGCCGACACCCACGACGCCGTGGTCGCCCTGGGTGTCGTGATTCGAGGCGACACACCGCATTTCGACTATGTCTGTGACGCTGTGACCGCAGGGCTGACCCGGGTGTCGCTCGATCAGCGGACTCCGGTCGGCAACGGTGTGTTGACCACCCTGACCGAACAACAGGCGCTGGATCGGGCTGGTCTGCCCGGCTCGGCCGAGGACAAGGGCGCCCAAGCCGCCACCGCGGCCCTGGCCTCGGCGATCGCCATCGCGGATCTGCGCGCTCGCGGGTTGGCGGTATGACTGCTCCGAGTGATCGGGGTGGTATCGACCCAGACGACATCTCCGATTGGGAGCTGACCTATCGCGCGGTGCGCACGCCTCGCTACGCCGCGGTGGTGGCCGGTGTGGTGGTCCTCGTCCACGTGGTCATCGGGGTGCTGCTGCGCAGTTCGGACACCGGGGTCGACTTCCGGCTCAGCGACCAGGTGGGCCTGGCGTTGATCGGCGTGGTCATCGGAGGCGTCATCCTGCTGCTCACCCGACCGCGAATCCGGGTGGGGCCACACGGTGTCGCGGTCCGAAACCTCATCGGGGAGCGTTTCTTCGGCTGGGCTGACGTCAACGGGATCTGGTATCCGGACAAGGGGCATTGGGCTCGGTTGGAGTTGCCGGGAGACGACTACGTGCCGGTGATGGCGATCCAGGCCAACGACGGGTTGGCTGCGGTCGGGGCCATGGACTCGTTCCGCGAGTTGCATGCGCGCCACTCTCAGGACCCGGCCGAGCCGGCCTGAGGCAACCACGGCCCAGCCGGCCTGAGGCAACCACGGCCGAGCCGGCCTGAGGCAACCACGGCCGAGCCGGCCTGAGTTTCACACCGGCCGAACCGTCAGGGCGGCGTACTACCCTTGGGATCGTGCCTGACCCGTCCACGTATCGCCCTGCCCCGGGAAGCATCCCGGTCCAGCCGGGTGTGTACAAATTCCGCGACGGTCACGGGCGAGTCATCTATGTGGGCAAGGCGAAAAACCTACGGTCGCGGTTGACCTCGTACTTCGCAGACCTGTCCACCCTGCACCCCCGGACCCGCCAGATGGTCACCACCGCGGCGTCGGTGGAGTGGACGGTGGTGGGTACCGAGGTCGAGGCGCTGCAGCTCGAATACAACTGGATCAAGGAGTTCGACCCGCGGTTCAACGTCCGCTACCGCGACGACAAAACCTATCCGATGCTGGCGGTGACCCTGAACGAGGAGTATCCGCGACTGTTCGTCTATCGGGGACCGCGCCGCAAGGGGGTCCGGTATTTCGGACCGTATTCGCACGCCTGGGCCATCCGCGAGACGCTCGACCTGTTGACGCGAGTCTTTCCCGCTCGCACGTGTTCGGCCGGGGTGTTCCGCCGGCACCGACAGATCGACCGGCCCTGCCTGTTGGGCTACATCGACAAGTGTTCGGCGCCGTGTGTGGGCCGGGTCGATGCCGCCGAGCACCGTGCGATAGTCGAGGACTTCTGCGACTTCCTCGCCGGTCGCACCGACCGGTTGATCAAGCATCTGGACAACCAGATGGCCACCGCGGCAGCCGAACTCGACTTCGAGAAGGCTGCGCGGCTTCGCGATGACATCGGGGCACTGCGGCGGGCGATGGAGAAGCAGGCGGTGGTCCTCGGTGACGGTACCGACGCCGACGTCATCGCGATGGTGGCCGACGATCTCGAGGTGTCGGTGCAGATCTTCCACGTACGCGGCGGGCGGGTACGGGGTGAACGCGGGTGGGTGGTGGAACGGACCGACGTGGTCGACGCCGCCGACGCCGACTCTGCTGCCGAGGCTGCCATGGCCGAACAGGTCGGGCAGTTCCTCACGCAGTTCTACGGAGCGCAGGTCGACCAGGACGCCACGGTCGCCGTCGCAGGCGATCACGCTGCGGCCGAGCCCGTGCCCAAAGAGGTTCTGGTGCCGGTACTCCCGCCCGACCCCGAGGGATTCGTGCGGTGGCTCAGCGAGCTTCGCGGGTCGGCGGTCGATCTGCGTGTGCCGCAGCGGGGGGACAAGAAGGCGCTGTTCGACACGGTGGAACGCAACGCCGGTGAAGCGCTGACCCAGCACAAGTTGCGGCGGGCCGGCGATCTGACCACCCGATCGGCCGCGCTGACCGAGATTCAGGAGACGCTCGGCCTCGACATCGCACCGCTGCGCATCGAGTGCATAGACATCTCCCATGTGCAGGGCACCGACGTGGTGGCCTCGCTGGTGGTCTTCGAGGACGGGCTGCCGCGTAAGTCCGACTATCGGCACTACGCGATCAAGGAGGCGGCCGGTGACGGCCGCTCCGATGACGTTGCCTCGATCGCCGAGGTGACACGCCGCCGGTTCCTCCGGCACCGGGCCGACCCGGACCCCACGCCCGAACACGGTGCGCGGGACGACTCTGGGCCGGGCACTCTTGGATTACCCACCGGCACAACCGCAACCGGGCAGGCCCGGTCCGCTGACGAGGCGTCGTCGGCCAACGGAGGCGATCTCGCCCCGGAGGCGGCACTCGATCCTGCGACCGGTCGGCCCCGCCGGTTCGCGTACCCGCCCAACCTGTTCGTCGTCGACGGCGGCGGTCCACAGGTGCGGGCCGCGGCCGCAGTGCTTGATGATCTCGGCATCACCGATGTCGCCGTGGTGGGATTGGCAAAACGACTCGAGGAGGTCTGGACACCCGATGACGAGGATCCGGTCATCTTCCCTCGTAGCAGTGAGGCGTTGTTCCTGCTGCAGCGGGTGCGCGACGAGGCGCATCGTTTCGCCATCACCTACCACCGCAGCAAGCGCAGCAAACGCATGACCGCCTCGGTGCTCGACGGTGTACCGGGTCTGGGTCAGACGCGCCGGTCGGCGCTGGTGCAGCATTTCGGTTCGGTGGCCCGACTGCGCAACGCCACAGTCGAGGAGATCGCCACCGTGCCCGGCATCGGGGCGGCCACCGCAGCCGCAGTGGCTCAAGCCCTCGCCGATGGAGGTGACCGATGAGCGGTCCCGACACCGACACCAGCGCAACAGAATCCGACGCGCAGGAATCCGACGCACAGGAATCCGACGCAGCCGAATCCGGCACCGAGTCGGGTGGACCGGTCGATGTGTTGTTGGTGACGGGGATGTCAGGTGCCGGTCGCGGCACGGTGGCCAAGCTGCTCGAGGACCTCGGTTGGTATGTGGCCGACAACGTACCGGGGTCGATGATCGCGAGCATGGTCGAGGTGACCCGGGCCGATGACCCGTCGATGACCCGGATCGCCGTGGTGATGCGCGCCTCGGCCAACGCCTTCGCCACGGCGACCGCGTTCGCCGCCGAGGTGGCCGACGTGCGGCGCGACCTCGAAGCCGGTGGACGAGCGCCGCGCCTGCTGTTCCTCGACGCCGACGACGGTGCTCTGGTGCGTCGGTTCGAGCAGGTACGGCGGCGACATCCTCTACAGGACAACGGCACGCTGATCGACGGCATCTCGCGGGAGCGAGCAGTACTCGGTCCGGTGGCCGAGCAGGCCGATCTGGTGGTCGACACCTCGGTGCTGTCGGTGACCGCGTTGCGCGAGATCATCGACAACGCCTTCGCTCAACCTGCCACCACCCGGGTGCGGATCACCGTGGAGTCGTTCGGCTTCAAATACGGATTGCCCATCGACGCCGACCTCGTCGCCGACATGCGATTTCTGCCCAACCCCTACTGGGTGCCCGAACTGCGCGACCTCGACGGCCGCGATGACGCCGTCGCCGACTACGTGCTCGGACAGGATGGTGCGCAGGACTACCTCGCGGCCTACGAGCAGCTGATCCGGCTGACTGCACGCGGCTATCACCGAGAAGGCAAGCGTTACATGACCGTTGCCATCGGATGTACCGGCGGCAAGCACCGCAGCGTCGCCATGGCCGAAGAGATGAGGCGGCGACTGCGTGGACGCGACGGTGCCGCGGTGCTCGACGACGCCGTCGACGACGCACCGGTGCGGGTGGTCCACCGCGATCTGGGGCGCGAATGAGCGGCATCGGTCGCGTGGTCGCGCTGGGTGGCGGCCACGGCCTGTTCGCCACGCTCACCGCGATGCGTCGTATCACCGAGGACGTGACCGCGGTGGTGACCGTCGCCGACGACGGTGGCTCCTCGGGCCGGCTGCGATCGGAGCTCCCGGTGATCCCACCGGGCGATCTGCGGATGGCCCTGGCGGCACTGCTGGCCACCCAGACGCCCGGCGCCGGTGCGGCCCCGGCCGCTGACCCACAACGCTGGGTCACGTTGCTACAACACCGATTCGGCGGGCACGGTGCCCTTGCCGGGCATCCGGTGGGCAACCTGCTGTTGGCCGGACTGTGCGAGATCACCGGCGACCCGGTGGCGGCGTTGGATGCGCTACGGGGACTGTTCGGGGTGACCGGTCGTGTGCTCCCGATGTCCACGGTGCCGCTGGGTATCGAGGCCGACGTGTCGGGACTGGAGGCCGATCCGCGGATAAGTCGAGTGATCGCCGGGCAGGTGGCGGTGGCCACCACGCCGGGCAAGGTTCGTCGCGTGCGACTGGTGCCCGCCGATGCCCCTGCCTGCGATGAGGCGGTGTCGGCGATCATGGCTGCCGATCTGGTGGTCCTCGGTCCGGGATCGTGGTTCTCCAGCGTCATCCCGCATGTTTTGGTGGGACCTCAACTCGAGGCCCTCATCGCGACACCGGCGCGCCGGATGCTGTTCGTCAACCTCGCACCCGAACCCGGTGAGACGAGCGGGTTCTCGGTGGAACGACACCTGCACGTCCTGCACGCGCACGCCGACGCACTCCGGGTCGATGACGTGTTGGTCGATGCGGGTTCGGCGCCGCCGGGGCGCGAACGCGACCACATCGCGCGGGCCGCAGCCCTGTTCGGGGCACGACTGCACGTCGGTGACCTGGGGCGACCGGGTGTCCACGTACACGATCCGGAGAAACTTGCGAGCATGGTGCTCGGGCTGTGCGGCGAGGTGCGCAGTGGCTACGCTGTCGAGGCGGTCGACGGACCGCACGCTCTCGACTAGAGGTTGCGGTCGGTGAGCGGTCCCTCGGCGGTCAACCCGCACGAACTCGCGGTGCAGCCCTGGGCAGGAGGACGACGACCGGTGGCGATGACAGCAGCCGTCAAGGACGAGCTGAGCCGACTCGTGGTGACGCAGATCAGTTGCCGCAAGGCCGAGGTCTCGGCCTTGCTGCGGTTCGCCGGCGGCCTGCACATCGTGGCGGGCCGGGTCGTCGTCGAGGCCGAGGTTGACCTGGGCAACGTGGCGCGGCGGCTACGCAAGGAGATCTTCGACCTCTACGGCTACAACGCCGACATCAACGTGGTGCGCGGCGGCGGGATCCGCAAGGGCGCGCGCTATCAGGTACGTGTCACCAAGGATGGTGAGGCGTTGGCCCGCCAGACCGGTCTGCTCGACCTGCGCGGCCGTCCGGTGCGCGGTCTGCCCGCGCAGGTGGTGGGCGGCGGGATCGCCGACGCCGAGGCCGCTTGGCGCGGTGCGTTTCTCGCGCACGGGTCACTCACCGAGCCGGGTCGGTCCTCGGCGCTGGAGGTCAGTTGTCCCGGACCCGAGGCGGCCCTGGCATTGGTGGGCGCGGCGCGTCGACTCGGGGTGTCGGCCAAGGCGCGTGAGGTGCGTGGCGCCGACCGTGTGGTGATCCGTGACGGTGAGGCGATCGGTGCGTTGCTGACCCGGATGGGCGCGCAGGACACCCGACTCACCTGGGAAGAGCGCCGGATGCGACGCGAGGTGCGTGCCACCGCAAACCGCCTCGCGAACTTCGACGACGCGAACCTGCGTCGCTCGGCGCGCGCCGCGGTGGCCGCAGCCGCCCGAGTGGAACGCGCCCTGGAGATCCTCGGCGACACCGTGCCCGATCACCTGGTGGCCGCCGGTCGATTGCGGGTCGAACACCGACAGGCCTCGCTGGAGGAGCTGGGACAACTGGCCGATCCACCCATGACCAAGGATGCCGTCGCAGGTCGGATTCGGCGGCTGCTGTCGATGGCTGACAAGAAGGCACACACCGAGGGCATCCCCGACACCGAGTCCGCGGTCACCTCCGATCTTCTCGACGACGCCTGAAGCCCGGCGCTGACCTCCCCGACCGTCTGAATCCCAGACCCGGTGAACCCTGGGCCACCGGGTGCCTCGGGTGCCCCGATCTCCTGTTGCCGGGTGAGTGGGGATGCCCAGTCGCCCCACCACTAGTCTCAGTAGCGTCCGCAGTCGCTAGGCTGAGGCCGTCCACGCCGACGGCAGGTGATCACCGGCGGTGCGCCACCCGATCACTCCGACCATCATCAGCAGCAAGAACACTCACCAGCAAGCACTCTCACCAGCAAGGAGCACACTGTGACCGTTCGGGTAGGCGTCAACGGATTCGGCCGGATCGGCCGCAACTTCTTCCGTGCCGTGGAGGCGCAGAAGGCGCTCGGGACCACCGACATCGAGATCGTCGCGGTCAACGACCTGACCGACAACTCGGCGCTGGCCCACCTGCTGAAGTTCGACTCGATCCTCGGCCGCCTCGCCGACGAGGTGAGCGTCGACGGTGATGAGATCGTGGTGGGCAGCCAGCGCATCAAGGGGCTGTCGATCAAGGAAGGCCCGGCCGCGCTGCCGTGGGGTGACCTGGGGGTAGACGTGGTCGTCGAGTCGACCGGCATCTTCACCAAGGCCGAGAAGGCCAAGGGCCACCTCGATGCCGGAGCCAAGAAGGTCATCATCTCCGCGCCCGCCTCCGACGAGGACATCACCATCGTGATGGGCGTCAACGACGACAAGTACGACGGCAGCCAGAACATCATCTCCAACGCCTCCTGCACCACGAACTGTCTCGGACCGATCGCGAAAGTCCTCAACGACGAGTTCGGCATCGTCAAGGGCCTGATGACCACCGTGCACGCCTACACCCAGGACCAGAACCTGCAGGACGGGCCGCACTCGGATCTGCGTCGCGCTCGAGCCGCCGGCATCAACGTGGTCCCCACCTCCACCGGTGCGGCCAAGGCCATCGGCCTGGTGCTGCCCGAGCTCAAGGGCAAGCTCGACGGGTACGCGCTGCGTGTGCCCATCCCGACCGGGTCGGTCACCGACCTCACCGCGCACCTGCGGACCGCAGCCACCGTCGAGGAGATCAACGCGGCGATGAAGGCGGCCGCCGAGGGCAAGCTCAAGGGCATCCTCAAGTACTACGACGCACCGATCGTGTCGTCGGACATCGTCACCGACCCGCACAGCTCGCTGTTCGACGCCGGGCTGACCAAGGTGATCGACGACCAGGCCAAGATCGTCTCCTGGTACGACAACGAGTGGGGCTACTCCAACCGTCTCGTCGACCTCATCGGTCTCGTCGGCAAGTCCCTCTAGGCGGTCGAGAACACCTCATGTCGATCGCATCGCTGAACGATCTGCTCGCGGCTGGGGTCTCAGGGCGCACCGTGCTGGTGCGCTCAGACCTCAACGTCCCCCTCGACGGCACCACCATCACCGACGCCGGGCGCATCATCGCCTCGGCGCCGACGATCGCCGCGCTCGCCGACGCCGGGGCAGCGGTCATCGTGACCGCACACCTGGGCCGACCCAAGGGTGCCCCCGACCCGCAGTACTCACTGGCCCCGGTCGCCGAGCGTCTCGGGCAGGAGCTCGGGCGCAACGTGCAGTTGGCGGTCGACGTGGTGGGCACCGACGCGCTGGCACGTGCCGAAGGTCTCACCGACGGTGATGTGCTGCTGTTGGAGAACATTCGGTTCGATCCGCGCGAGACCAGCAAGGATCCGGCCGAGCGTGAGGCGCTGGCCCAGGCCCTGGTCGAGTTGGTCGGCCCGCACGGCGCGTTCGTCTCCGACGGGTTCGGAGTGGTGCATCGGGAACAGGCGTCGGTCTACGACGTGGCCAAGCTGCTACCGCACTACGCGGGCGGTCTGGTCGATTCCGAGGTGACCGTGCTGCGCAAGCTCACCGACGAGGTGGAGCGGCCCTACGCGGTGGTGCTGGGCGGATCGAAGGTCTCAGACAAGCTCGGCGTCATCGAGTCCCTGGCGCCCAAGGTCGACACGCTGGTCATCGGTGGCGGCATGGCGTTCACGTTCATCGCTGCCCAGGGGTTCTCGGTGGGGGACTCGCTGCTGCAGCAGGATCAGGTCGAGGTCTGTGCAGACCTGCTCGCGAAGTACGGAGACGTGATCCATCTGCCGATCGACGTGGTGGTCGCCCACTCGTTCTCCGCCGACGCGGAGTCGAAGGTCGTCTCCTCCGACCAGATCCCGGACGGATGGATGGGTCTGGACATCGGGCCGGAATCGGTCAAGCGGTTCGCAGCGGTGCTCGGTGGGGCAAAGACCATCTTCTGGAACGGCCCGGCCGGGGTGTTCGAGTTCGACAAGTTCGCCGCGGGCACCCGGGGAGTCGCCGAGGCGATTGCCGCAGCCACCGCAGCGGGTGCGTTCAGCGTGGTTGGCGGCGGTGACTCGGCTGCTGCCGTGCGAACGCTGGGGTTGCCCGACGACGGGTTCTCCCACATCTCGACCGGCGGTGGCGCATCGCTGGAGTACTTGGAGGGCAAGCAGTTGCCCGGACTGACCGTCTTGGAGGACTGAACTCGTGGCCACCCGCAAGCCCTTGATCGCCGGCAACTGGAAGATGAACCTCAACCACCTCGAGGCCATCGCGTTGGTCCAGAAGATCGCTTTCGCTCTGCCCGCCAAGTACTTCGACAAGGTCGATGTGACGGTCATCCCGCCCTTCACCGACATCCGCAGCGTGTCGACCGTCGTCGAGGGCGACAAACTCCTGATCACCTATGGCGCGCAGGATCTCTCGGCCCACGACGCCGGTGCCTACACCGGGGAGATCAGCGGTTCGTTCCTGGCCAAACTGGGCTGCACGTTCGTCGTGGTCGGCCACTCCGAGCGTCGCACCCTGCACGGGGAGACCGACGAGGTCGTGCTGGCCAAGACCTCGGCGGCATTGCGACACGCCCTGACCCCGATCGTCTGCATCGGTGAGGGGCTCGAAATCCGTGAGGCCGGTGATCACGTGGCCCACAACGTGGCCCAGCTCCGGGGCTCACTGGCCGGTCTCGCCGCCGAGCAGATCGCCAAGATCGTGATCGCCTACGAACCGGTCTGGGCCATCGGGACCGGTCGGGTGGCCAGTGCCGCCGACGCGCAGGAGGTCTGCGCCGCGATTCGGGCGACCGTCGCCGAGCTGGCGGGAGCTGACGTCGCCGCCGGTGTGCGCATCCTCTACGGCGGTTCGGTCAACGCCAAGAACGTCGGCGAGATCGTGGGTCAGCCCGACGTGGACGGTGCGCTGGTGGGCGGTGCCTCGTTGAAGTCCGACGAGTTCGCAACCCTTTCGGCGATCGCGGCCGGTGGCCCACTGCCCTGAGCCGGAGCTCCAGGCGCGCGGTGTGCCGCAGCGCGCACCCCGTACGCTAGGCTCGACTGGCCGTCGTGGCCGCCTCTACCGTCGTCGACACCGAAGGACTACCGCTCGTGAAGCTCGCATTGGACATCGGCTTGGTCGTCACCAGCGTGATCCTGGTGGTCCTGGTCTTGCTGCACCGGGGCAAGGGCGGCGGTCTGTCGTCACTGTTCGGTGGCGGTGTGCAATCGAGCCTGTCGGGCTCGAGCGTCGTGGAACGCAATCTCGACCGGCTCACCATCTTCGTGGGCGTCATCTGGTCGATCCTCATCGTAGGCGTGGGTCTCTACATCAAGCTGAGTTGACCTCGGCCTGCCGGACCGGGCCGAGCCCGGGATACTGAGGGCATGACCGACTCCGTCGCCACCTCGAGTACTGACCCCGGCCTTGCCACGTCACCCGCCCACGCGTCGGTCGGCTCGACCGAGACCGGCCGCGCCGCAACCGAACCGCTGCGCGAGGACATCCGTTTCCTCGGCGGTCTGCTCGGTGACATCATTCGCGAACACGCCGGAGAGGACATCTTCGGGCTGGTCGAACGGGCCCGTGTCGAGTCGTTTCGCATCCGGCGCTCGGAGATCGACCGCGACGATCTGGCCGCCTTGCTCGACGGGATCGACATCGGCGCTGCCGTCCCGGTGATCCGGGCGTTCAGCCACTTCGCCTTGCTGGCCAACCTCGCCGAGGACATCCACCGTGAGCGTCGGCGTACGTTGCACATCCGCGCGGGTGAGCCGCCGGTCGACAGCTCCCTGGCCGCCACCTACGCCAAGCTCGCCGCCGCCGATCTCGACGACACCACCGTCGGTGGTGCCCTCGCCGATGCCGTGGTGGTGCCCGTCATCACCGCACACCCCACCGAGACGCGGCGGCGCACCGTGTTCGAGACCCAGCGTCGGATCACCGACCTGATGCGCTTTCGGACACGCACCGAGCTGACCCCGGACGAGGAGGCCGAGGTGGCCGCCGACATCCGCAGGCAGATCCTCACCCTGTGGCAGACCGCGTTGATCCGGCTGCAGCGCTTGCGGATCCAGGACGAGATCGAGGTGGGTCTGCGCTACTACGACGCCGCGTTCTTCGACGTCATCCCAACCCTCAACGCAACGCTGCGCACCCGCCTGCGCGAGCTGTTCCCAGGTGCGGGCCTCGGCGACGAGCCGATCGTGCGGATGGGCTCGTGGATCGGGGGAGACCGCGACGGCAACCCGTTCGTGACCGACGAGATCGTCGCCCTGGCGACCGGTCGCGCCGCAGGCACAGCCCTGAAACATCACCTCACCGAGCTGCGGACCCTGGCCCAGGAGCTGAGCTTGTCGGCCCGGCTGACCACCGTCAGCGACGAGGTGCTGCAGCTGGGCTCTGGCGCCACCCCGCCGTCGGATGAACCTTATCGAGAAGCGCTGCGTCACATACGCTCCCGTCTGCTTGCCACCGCATTCGACCGATTCGGGACCGACGCGCCCATCCTTCTCGACGAGTTCGTGGTGGAAGGTGCCCCGGCGTACTCCACCGCCCCAGAGCTGCTCGCCGACCTCGATGTGATCGACGCGTCACTGCGCGCGAACCACGACGCCGACCTGGCCGACGACCGGTTGCTTCGACTCCGGGAAGCTGTGCGCACCTTCGGGTTCCACCTGTCCGGTCTGGACCTGCGGCAGAACTCCGATGTCCACGAGGAGGTGATCGCCGAGCTGATGCGATGGTCGGGAGTGCACTCGGACTATCGCGGTCTGGGCGAAGCCGACCGCGTGGCGCTGCTGACGCGAGAGCTGACCAACCGTCGCCCCCTGGTCCGGCCCGGCGCACCGCTGGCGAAGCTGGCCGCCAAGGAACTCGCGATCGTCGGCGCGGCCGCAACCGCAGTCGCCCGCTACGGACCGGAATCGGTGCCCAACTACGTGATCAGCATGTGCACCTCGGTCAGCGACATGCTGGAGGCGATGATCCTGCTCAAGGAGGCCGGGCTGTTCGAACCCGACGCCGACGGCACCGGCCCCCGCTGCAGCGTGCGGGTGGTGCCGCTGTTCGAGACCATCGAAGACCTGCAGCAGGGGGCCGCCACCCTGTTGGCGATACTCGACGTGCCGCTGTACCGCGCGTTGATCGAGTCTCAGGGTGGGCTGCAGGAAATCATGCTGGGCTACTCCGACTCCAACAAGGACGGCGGGTACTTGGCCGCGAACTGGGCGCTGTATCGCGCCGAACTTGACCTGGTGGAGGCAGCCGCGCAGGCAGGCATCCGCCTACGGCTGTTCCACGGCCGCGGCGGCACCGTCGGGCGCGGCGGCGGTCCCAGCTACGACGCCATCCTCGCCCAACCACCCGGCGCAGTGCAGGGCTCGCTGCGGATCACCGAACAAGGTGAGGTGATCGCCGCCAAGTACGCCGAACCCGTTCTGGCCAAACGCAACCTGGAGACGCTGCTGGCCGCCACCATCGAATCGACCCTGCTCGACACCGAAGGCCTCGGCGACACCGCCGAGGCGGCCTATGCGGTGATGGACGAGGTCGCCGGACTGGCCCGGGCCGCCTACAGCCGACTGGTGCACCAGACACCAGGCTTCGTTGAATACTTCACCAGCTCCACCCCGTTGTCGGAGATCGGTTCGCTCAACATCGGCAGCCGACCCGCCTCCCGCAAGCAGACCGAGAAGATCTCCGACCTGCGCGCCATCCCGTGGGTGCTGTCATGGACCCAATGCCGGGTGATGCTGCCCGGCTGGTACGGGACGGGGTCGGCGTTCGCCGAATGGGTGGCCGACGACCCGGCCAAGCTGGACACACTGCGCGACCTGTACCGCCGGTGGCCGTTCTTCTCGACCGTGATGTCGAACATGGCGCAAGTGTTGGCCAAGTCGGACCTCGGCCTGGCCGAACGCTACTCACACCTGGTCGCCGACACCGAGCTACGCGAGCGGGTGTTCGGCATGATCACCGACGAGCACCGACGCACCACCGAGATGTACTTCGCCATCACCGAATCAGACGATCTGTTGGCCGACAACCCGGCCCTGGCGCGGTCGGTGTTCAACCGGTTCCCCTACCTCGAGCCGCTGAACCTGCTGCAGCTGGAGCTGTTGAAGCGTTTTCGTGCCGGTGAGGACTCCGATCAGGTGCGACGCGGGATCCAGCTCACCATGAACGGTCTGGCCACCGCACTACGAAACAGCGGATAGGCCCCGCCGCGAGGGCCGGAGGAGCGCTGCCGCGCTGATCAGAGAAGCGCTGCCGCGCTGCGGTCCAGGAACCACACCGTGGCCTCGGTACCCCGCACCGCAGCGCATGGCCACTGCACCGGGTCGCCGCCGTTCACTCCGGCTGCGGTCGCCTCGGCCTTGTCGGTACCCGCCACCAGGAACCACACCTCGCGCGCCTGGTTGACCGCAGGCACGGTCAACGTGATCCGGGCCGGCGGCGGCTTTGGTGAATCGGTCACCGCCACCACGGTCTCGGTGGTCTCGGCGAGGGCGTCGGTGTGGGGGAACAACGAGTTGAGGTGGCCCTCACCACCCATGCCGAGCAGGTGCACGTCGAACCTTGGAACCCGCGCTCCCTCGCTCGCGTGCTCGGCGAGCAGCCGCGCGTAATCGGCTGCCGCAGCGGCGATGTCGTCACCAAAGTCGCCGTCGGAGGGTGCCATGGCGAATACTCGTGCCGGATCGACCCGAACGTGGTCCAGCAACGCCGTCGCGGCCTGTCCGTGATTGCGTTCGGCGTCGTCGTGCGGCACGAACCGGTCGTCTCCGAACCAGACGTCGACTGCCGACCAGTCCACCCCGGAGCTGTGTTCGCGCAACCACTCCAACAGGGCGATGCCGTTGCTGCCGCCGGTCAGGACCACAGACGCCGTGCCCCGTTCGGCCTGAGCTGCCCGCACCGTGTCGACGAACCGGGCCCCGGCCTGCGCCACCAGCTCCGACTTGTCTTCGGCGACAACCACTTCTGGATTCATGAGGGAACCACCGTCACTTCGGCCACGCCCTGGAGGGCGAGGTGGTAGATCTCGTCCGGGTCGAGGCGGCGCAGCTCCTCGGCGATGTGGTCGCGCACACCACGAGCAATCATCGCCACCTTGCCGTCTGGCTTACCCGGATTGGTCAGGACTGCGTTGTTGTTCTGATCCACCGCCAGCACCAGGGTCCCCGACGCCCGTTCCAGCCGCACTTCGAAGCTGCCGATCGTGCGTTCGGTACTCACACCGAGCTGGGCCCGCAGCCAGCCGGCCAACAGGTCGATCGCGGGGGACTGGGCCGGGCCGGAGACCACTGCACGCACCACAGGCTCATGCGGCGGGCGGTCCAGCCCCGAGGTCAGGATGGCACGCCAGTAGGTGATCTGCGACCACGCGAGGTCTGAATCGCCGGGCGCGTAGCCGGCCAGTCGCCCGGCCAGCACCGAGTCCAGGTCGGTGGCCTTGGTGGCGTCGGTGATACGTCGCGTCCCCAGTCGCCCGATCGGATCCTGCGACGGCGTCGCGGGTGCTTCACCAGGCCACCAGGTGACCACCGGGGTGTCGGGCAGCAGGAAGGGCATCACAACGCTCTCGGCGTGCTCGGCCAACTCGCCGTAGAGCCGTAGCACCACCACCTCCGAGGCGCCGGCGTCACCGCCCACCCGTATCTGGGCGTCGAGACGGGTGGCCGCCTCCCGGTTGCCGCGGGAGACCACGATGAGCCGACAGGGATGCTCGCGGCTGGCGGCATTGGCCGCTTCGATGGCGCCCTCGGTCGGCTCACCCTCGTCCGCGCACACGATCAAGGTCAGGACCCGACCGAGGGTGACGGCGCCGCCACTGTCGCGCACCGACACCAGCTTCTTGCTCACGACCTCGGTGGTGGTGGCGGGCAAATCGACGATCATCGCTGAGATTCCTTCGCAGACAGTGGATCCGGGGAGACAGAGTCGGTCACGGCCGACGCCAGGCCCGACCCGTGCGGGCCATCATCTCGTCGGCCGATTGCGGCCCCCACTTGCCGGACTCGTAGGTGTCGGGTTTTCCGGAGGCGGCCCACTCCTCAAGCACGGGATCGAGGATCTTCCACGACAGTTCCACCTCGGCCGACACGGGGAACAACGACGGCTCACCCAGCAACACGTCCAGGATCAGCCGCTCGTAGGCCTCCGGCGACGACTCGGTGAACGACTGTCCGTAGCTGAAGTCCATGTTCACGTCGCGTACCTGCATCCCGCTGCCCGGAACCTTGGAACCGAACCGCAGGGTGATGCCCTCATCCGGCTGCACGCGGATGACCAGCGCGTTCTCGCCCAGCTCCTCGGTCATGGTTGCGTCGAAGGGCAGGTGCGGTGCCTTCTTGTACACCAGCGCGATCTCGGTGACCCTGCGGCCCAAGCGTTTTCCGGTCCGCAGATAGAAGGGCACCCCGGCCCACCGGCGGCTGTTGACCTCCACCGCGATGGCCGCGTAGGTCTCGGTGGTCGAGTCGGCAAAGCCCTCCTCGTCGACCAGGCCCGGAACCTGTTGACTGCCTTGCCATCCCGGCCCATACTGCCCGCGCGCGGTGTTCTCGGACAGGGGCAGGATGTTTCGGGTCGCCGAGAGCACCTTGATCTTCTCGGCCTGCAACTCGCGCGGCTCGAACGACACCGGTTCCTCCATCGCCACCAGCGCCAGCAGTTGCAGCAGGTGGTTTTGGATGACATCGCGGGCGGCGCCGATCCCGTCGTAGTAGCCCGCTCGTCCGCCGAGCCCGATGTCCTCGGCCATCGTGATCTGTACGTGGTCGATGTAGTGCGAACTCCACAGGGTGTCGAACAACTGGTTGGCAAACCGCAGCGCCAGGATGTTCTGGACCGTCTCCTTGCCGAGGTAGTGGTCGATGCGGAACACCGAGTCCTCGGGGAACACACTGTTGACGATCGTGTTGAGCTCGCGGGCGCTGTCGAGGTCGTGGCCGAACGGCTTCTCGATGACCACTCGTCGCCACCGGTTGTCGGCCTGATGCGACAACCCCGACCGACGCAGTTGCCCGCAGACCGTCGGGAACGCCTTCGGCGGGATGGACAGGTAGAAGGCGTGGTTGCCGTCGGTGCCGCGTTGCTCGTCGAGTTCGGTCAACGTGGCGACGAGATGATCGAAGGCCGCATCGTCGTCGAACGAGCCCTGCACGAACCGGAAGCCCTCGGCCAGTCGCTCCCACACCTCCTCGCGGAAGGGGGTGCGCGCGTGTTGGCGAACCGCGTCGTGCACCACCTGACCAAAGTCCTCGTTGTCCCAGTCCCGGCGGGCGAACCCGACCAGAGCGAAACTCGGCGGTAACAGACCGCGGTTGGCCAGGTCATACACCGCCGGCATCAGCTTGCGCCGAGCCAGATCGCCGGTGACACCGAAGATGACCAGGCTGCACGGTCCGGCGATCCGAGGCAGCCTCTTGTCACGCGAGTCCCGGAGGGGGTTGACCCAGTCCGACTCGACTGCACTGGCCACCGCTCAGCCCCGGGACGCGGACTCGAGCTGCTCTGCGGTGGCGGCCAACAGCTCGTTCCATGCCACCTCGAACTTGTCGACGCCCTCGGACTCGAGCACGGCGAACACGTCGTCGAGGTCGATGCCCACGGCCGACAGTGCGGCGAACACCTCCTCGGACTCCGGGCCCCGACCGATCAAGGACTCGGTGTCGAGTCGGCCGTGGTCGGCGAACGCCTGCATCGTCTTCTCCGGCATGGTGTTGACCGTGTTGGGAGCAACCAGCTGATCGATGTAGAGGGTGTCGGGGTAGGCCGGGTTCTTGACCCCGGTCGAGGCCCACAGGGCGCGCTGTGGACGGGCGCCGTCGGCCAACAGCCCCTGGAATCGCGACTCCACCTCAAACACCTGCTGGTAGGCGACGTAGGCCAACCGCGCGTTGGCCAGGCCCGCCTTGCCCTTGAGTTCCACGGCGTCGGGCGTTGCGATCGCGTCGAGCCGGGCATCGATCTCGGTGTCCACACGCGAGACGAAGAACGACGCCACCGAGTGGATGCGAGACAGATCGTGGCCGGCCGCCTTGGCCTGCTCGAGGCCGTCGAGGTATGCGGCCATGACGGCGCGATAGCGCTCGACCGAGAAGATGAGGGTGACGTTGACGCTGATGCCCTCGGCAAGCGTCTTGGTGATGGCCGGTAGCCCGGCAAGCGTCGCCGGGATCTTGATCAGCAGGTTGGGCCGGTCGACGATCTTCCACAACTCGATGGCCTGGGCCAGCGTGGCGTCGGTGTCGTGGGCCAGGCGAGGATCGACCTCGATCGACACGCGACCGTCCACCCCGTCTGATGCTTCGTACTGCGGCGCGAAGATGTCACACGCCTGGCGGACGTCGTCGGTGGTGACCGTGCGGATGGTGGCGTCCACGTCGGCACCGCGCGCAGCCAGTTCTCCGATCTGCGCGGCGTAGCTCTCACCGGCCGACAGTGCGGCCTGGAAGATCGACGGGTTCGTGGTGACGCCCACCACGGATCGGGTGGCGATCAGTTCGGCGAGGTTGCCCGAGGTGATGCGCTCGCGCGACAGGTCGTCGAGCCACACCGACACCCCCGCTTCGGACAGGGCGGCGAGATTCTCGTTCTGGGTCATGGTCATCCCTTCGCAGCAGTGATGGAGCGCTCGGCGGCCGCGACGACGTTGTCCACGGTGAAGCCGTACGCGTCGAACAGGACATCGGCACCGGCGGACTCGCCGAAATGCTCGAGTGAGACGGTCTCGCCGGCGGCACCGACCAGCTTGTGCCACGGCATGGCGATGCCGGCCTCCACCGACACCCGAGCGGTCACCGTCGGCGGTAGCACCGCGTCGCGGTGGTCGGCGTCCTGCGCCTCGAACCACTCGACACACGGCATCGAGACGACCCGCGTACCGATTCCTCTGGCCTCCAATGCTTCTGCGGCAGCCACGGCGACCGACACCTCCGATCCGGTGGCGATGAGGATGACAGCCGGGGTGGCGGTGGACGACTCGACGAGCACGTAGCCGCCCTTGGAGACGCCGTCATAGGACGTGCCCGCGAGAACCGGGACGTTCTGT
Organism: Williamsia sp. CHRR-6; assembly: GCF_018474015.1. Classification (GTDB taxonomy): domain Bacteria; phylum Actinomycetota; class Actinomycetes; order Mycobacteriales; family Mycobacteriaceae; genus Williamsia_A. The sequence continues at coordinate 218,405 of NZ_JAHCSG010000005.1, forward strand.
CGCGTCAGCGCCAGACCGACCGGGCCACCCCCGCCGACCCGCTCGAGGGTGGCGCGCCAGGCGAAGGCCGTCTCGTTCGCATCGGCCGGGCGGATGACCGCGAGGTTCGGGATGGCTCGCAGCGCAGCGAGGTGCTCGACCGGCTGATGGGTCGGTCCGTCCTCGCCGAGTCCGATCGAGTCATGGGTCCAGACGTAGATTGGGTCGATCTCCATCAGCGCGGCCAGTCGCACCGCGGGACGCATGTAGTCGGCGAACTGCATGAAGGTGCCGCCGTAGGCGCGGGTGGGACCGTGCAACACGATGCCCGACAGGATGGCGCCCATGGCGTGTTCGCGGATGCCGAAGTGCAGGGTGCGCCCATATGGGGTGGCAGTCCAATCCTCGGTCGAGATCGACTCGGGGCCAAAGGATTTCTCGCCATCCATGGTGGTGTTGTTCGAACCGGCGAGGTCAGCCGAGCCGCCCCACAGCTCGGGGAGCACCGGGGCGAGCGCGGTGAGCACCTTGCCTGAGGCCGAACGGGTGGCCACGGCCTTGTCGCCGGCGGCCCAGGTGGGCAGCACCTCTGTCCACCCCGCGGGCAGCTCGCGCGCGAGCAGCCGGTCGAGCAGCGCCTTGCGGTCGGGGTTGGCAGCGGCCCAGGCCTCGAACCGCGTGGACCACTGCGCATGTGCGTCGGCCCCACGCTCGGCGAGGGTGCGGGTGTGGGCAATCACGTCGTCGCCCACCTCGAAATCACGCTCGGGATCGAACCCGAGAATCTTCTTGGTGGCCGCCACCTCGTCGGCGCCGAGCGCTGACCCGTGGACGCCGCCGGTGTTCATCTTCGTGGGCGCGGGATAGCCGATGATGGTGCGCACGATGATGATCGACGGCTTGGCGGTCTCGGCTTTCGCGGCCGCGACCGCGGCCTCGATGCCGGTGACGTTCTCACCGCCCTGCACGTACTGCACGTGCCACCCGTAGGCCTCGTAGCGTTTGGCCACATCTTCTGACAGTGCGATGTCGGTGTTGTGCTCGATGGAGATCTTGTTGTCGTCGTAGAAGACGATCAGGTTGCCCAACTGCTGGGTGCCGGCCAGCGACGACGCCTCGGAGGTGACGCCCTCTTGGATGTCGCCGTCGGAGGCGATGACGTAGACGTGGTGGTCGAAGACGCTGTCCCCGATCGGGGGCTCGGGATCGAACAGGCCTCGCTCGCGGCGCGCGGCCATAGCCATCCCCACCGCGGACGCCAGGCCCTGGCCCAGCGGACCGGTGGTGATCTCCACCCCGCGGGTGTGGCGGTACTCCGGGTGCCCCGGGGTCAGCGACCCGCGGGTGCGCAGCGCCTTGAGGTCGTCGAGTTCGAGGCCGAACCCGCCGAGGTAGAGCTGGATGTAGAGGGTGAGACTGGTGTGCCCGCAGGACAGCACGAACCGGTCCCGGCCGATCCATTCGGTGTCGGTGGGATCGTGACGCATCACGCGTTGGAACAGCGTGTAGGCCAAGGGCGCCAGGCTCATGGCGGTACCGGGATGACCCGACCCACACTTCTGCACTGCATCCGCAGCGAGTACCCGAACGGTGTCCACGGCGCGGGTGTCGAGATCGGTCCAACCGTCCGGGTGCTCCGGGCGGGTCAGGTCTCGGATCTCATCTGTCACTGCCACGATGGCGATTCTCCTGTGTGTCGCGAGGGTGCGGATGCAGAGTCGGTAGGTGTCGGTGCGAAGGCCGTCTCCTCCTCAACCCTAGCCGCGACCGCGATCGCGGTGGCGTGACGAGGTCGACCAAATTGCCGATCCGGCGATGTCGGCGTCTACCATTGCCTGTAGTAGAAGCGCACGGGTTCGGCGCGCGGCGACTGGCTCGCGGCGTCTCCCGTCGGCAGATGCCTCGCGGGGCATGATGGGAGACGGAGAGTCAGTGGACATCGGGCACAGCGGTGGAGGACATGGCTCCACCACCACCCACCCCGACTCCACCGTCGACGACAGCCCCCGTTCGCTGCTCCGGCGTGGTGCCGACACCGCGCTGGCCTACCTGGCGCTGACCAAACCCCGTGTCATCGAGTTGCTGTTGGTCGCCACTGTGCCGGTGATGCTGTTGGCCAAGCGCGGCAGCGTCGACATCGAACTCATCGCCGTCACCCTCGCCGGCGGCTGGTTGGGCGCGGCGAGTGCGAACACGCTCAACATGGTGGTCGACGCCGACATCGACCAGAAGATGAAGCGCACGCAGCGACGACCCCTGGCCCGCCATGCCGTGACCCCACGCAGCGCGCTGATCTTCGGGCTCGTCCTGGGGGCCGCCTCGTTCCTGGTGTTGTGGTCAGCTGCAAATCTGCTCAGCGCGGTGCTGGTGCTGATCACCATCGCGTTCTACGTCCTGGTCTACACGATGGTCCTCAAGCGTCGGACCTGGCAGAACGTGGTCTGGGGCGGTGCCGCAGGGTGCATGCCGACGCTGGTCGGATGGGCGGCGGTCACCGGTTCGCTCAGCTGGCAACCGCTGGTGCTGTTCGCGATCATCTTCTTCTGGACCCCGCCGCACACGTGGGCGCTGGCGATGCGCTACAAGGAGGACTACCGCGCGGCGGGCGTCCCGATGCTGCCGGTGATCGCCACCGAGATCCAGGTGGCACGACAAATGGTCGCCTACACCTGGGCCACCGTGGTGGCGACGCTGGCGCTGGTCCCGGCGACCGGGCCGATCTACGCGGTCATCGCGGTGGCAGCCGGGGCTTGGTTCCTGCTCGCAGTCCACAAGCTCTTGCGCAACACCAACAACGGCGAGGAAATCGCGCCACTCAAGGTGTTCCTGCAGTCCAATGAGTACCTGGCCATCGTGTTCTGCGGTCTGGCCATCGACTCGGTGATCAATCTGCCGACCGTCGCCGGCTACTTCTGATCGCGACCGGCCGCAGACGCCGGTTCGAGCACCAGTGAGCCGGCTGTGCGCCGTGCCTCCAGGTCGGTGTGTGCTCGCGCCGCCTCGGTGAGCCGATAACGATGGTCGACTCGGATCGTCAGCGCTCCGGATGCCACTGCATCCATGATCTCTCTTGTGCGCCATATGAACTCGCGCGGCTCGCGGATGAAGTCGGCCAAGGTGGGTCGGGTGACGCTCAACGAGCCCAGGCCGTTGAGGCGTTGGAGATCGAACGGTGGCACCGGCCCACTCGCCGCCCCGAACAGCACCACGGTTCCGCGTGTCGCGGTGGCCGCGAGGCTCTGCTCGAAGGTGTCGGCACCGACGCCGTCGTAGGTGACCCGCACCCCGGCGCCGCCGGTGAGGTCACGGACCTGTTCGGCGATGTCCGGGCCGTAGCGCAACACCGTCTCTGCACCAGCTGACCGAGACAACTCGGCCTTCGCGTCGGTGGACACCGTGGTGATCACTCGGATGCCCCGGGCCGCCGCCAGCTGGGTCAGCACCAAACCCACCCCGCCTGCACCCGCATGCACCAGGATCGCGTCGCCGGCGTTGCCGTCGGTAGGACCGGTCGGATGCGCGCTGCCGTCGAGCAGATAGTGCGCTGTCAACCCTTGCAGCAGCACGCTTGCCGCTGTGGGGTCGTCTACGGATTCGGGCACCGGTACCGCACGGGCGGCAGGAACCGTGACGAGCTCGGCGTAGCTGCCCGGAGCCTCGCACCACGCCACGCGGGTGCCCACCCGGTCGGTGTCGACGTCAGAGCCGACGCCCACCACGACCCCGGCACCCTCGCTGCCGGGCACGTACGGCGGCTGCGAGGGATATCGGCCCGCGCGCAGGTAGGTGTCGATGAAGTTGATCCCCGCTGCGCCCACCCGCACCAACAGTTGACCGGGACCGGGTGTCGGATCATCGATCTCGACGTGCTCCAACACCTCGGGGCCACCGTGACGTGTGACGTGGATTGCATGCATACCTCGTTTCTACCCGCGACTGCGTGCCGCTGGGGCCAGGTGGGAGGCGATATGCTCGAGCCATGGCTGAGAGCAACGACACCGACGCACCGACGACCGCGGCGACGGTCAGTTCTGCGGTGGTGGGATCGGTTCGAGGGTTCGTCTCCCGCACCGGGGGCAGTGCGACCGCGGTCATCTCACCGGTAGGTCGCGCGGGCGTGCGCGTGATGTTGGTCGGCGCCGACGGCACCATGGGCGACCGCGTGGTGGCCGACGTGGCCACCGCGCACGCGTTGATCGACGCGGTGGATGGACTGACTGCGGCGCAATGGGATCGTGAGCTGAGCAGCATCGCAACACCGGCGCCTGGTCACTACGCCAAGATGGCCGGGTGGGTCGCCCGGACCTGATCGGCCTGCCCGAGAACCGACGCGCCGCGGCTGTCGACCGCGACGGGTCGGCAGGGGTCAGTGGCGAACGCCCGGCGCGGCGGCAAGGGTGTCGTCGAGGGTCGTGTCGTCGATGGCCATCCGCGGGCGCATCGACACCCACAGAGCTCCGGTGGCCGCGACACACGCTCCGGCCCCGGCCACATGCGCCACCACCAGCACCGACGGTACGTCGGTCAGGTACTGCACCACGCCGATGAGGCCCTGACCCATCACCAGCCCCACGACTACATAGAGGCGTCGTCGAACCGTGTCCGGGGCACCGACGGCAAGCAACCCGAAGCCCAGTCCGATCAGCAGCGCGAGGTAGCCGACCACCATCTCGGCGTGGAAATGCACCAGCGTGGTGATCTCGATCTTCAGTCGCGGCACCGGTTTGTCGATGCTCTTGTCGCCGGCGTGGGGTCCGGCGCCGGTGACCATCGTCCCGGCGATCAGCACGACGGTCATCATCGCGGCGCTCACGGCGGTGAGCCAGCGCAGCGGGGCCGGTACCACGGCGATGGTGTGCCCGTCGTCGGGCTCACGCACCTTCTCCAGAAGCAGTACGGCCAGCCAGACCATGCCCATCGACAGCAGTAGATGGATCGCGACGGTCCACCACGCCAAACCGGCCAGCACGGTCAATCCGCCGACCACGGCCTGCACCACCGTCGACAGCGGCATCAGCCAGGCGTAGAAGCGCACCTCACGCCTACGACCGGCGCGTGTGACCGCGATGACGATCAGGGCGGCCGTGAGGACCACCGCGAAGGTGAGCATCCGGTTGCCGAACTCGACGGCCTGATGGATACCGGGCACCTCGGTGTGCGGCGTGGGTGTGAAGCTGCCGGGAAAGCACTGCGGCCAGGTCGGGCAACCCAGACCCGAGGCGGTGACCCGAACGATCGACCCGGTGACCGCGATGCCGGCCTGTGAGAGCAGCACCGCGAGAGCGACACCGATCTGCAGCCGCAGGGAGGGCATGGGCAGCCGATTGACGAGGTTGACGAATCCGCGATAGAGCACGACTCGATGGTATCGGGGCGGCGGGATGCGTTCGGCCAGGCTCAGGTGAAGCGGAAGTACTTGACGGCGGCGGCCGCGCCGACGCCGCCCCACACGAGCAACACGAGGAATCCGTACACGTCGACCGAATTGCGCACGCTCTGGTGCAGGACCTCGCTCAACGCGCCAGAGGGAAACGATCGCGCGACCCATTCGACGGCGGACGGTACGTTGTCGCCCGCCACCACGAGGCTTCCTATGCCGATCAGTATGAACCACAACACATTTGCCAAGGCGAGGACGACTTCGGCCTTCAGGGTGCCGCCGAGCAGGAGGCCGAGAGCCGAGAACGCCATGGTGCCCACGGCGATCGCCACCGCACCCAGCACCAGTCCAAGCGCCGTCGGGTTCCAGCCGAAAGCCGCACCGATGGATCCGATCACGATCGACTGCAGCACCACGACGATGGCCACGGCAATCGACTTGCCTGCGATCACGCCCCACCGCGGCAGCGGGGTGGCACCGAGTCGTTTGAGCGCGCCGTACCGCCGGTCGAAGCCGACGGCGATCGCCTGACCGGTGAACGCGGTCGACATCACCGCCACCGTCATGATGGCCGGCACGAATCGGTCGGCCCGGTTCTCCCCGAAAGTGTGGATCGGTAGCAGGCACAGCCCGATGAGCATGGTGATCGGGATGAACATGGTCAACAGCAACTGCTCACCGTTGCGCAGCAGCAAGGTCAGCTCGATCCGTGACTGGGCCAGGATCATCTGCAGCACCGGCGCAGGCGCGGGCGCGGGCGCGAACTGCCCGGGGGTGAACCGGCCCGAGGCGGCGCGGCTGGTCTTGGGTGCGATACCTGTCATCAGCGCAATTCCCGTCCGGTCAGCTCGAGGAACACGTCCTCCAGGCTGCGGGTCTCCACCCGCATGTCGGTGGCGAGGACGTCGATCTGGGCGCACCACGCGGTGACCGCGGCCAACACCTGAGGCGTCACCTCACCCACGACCAGGTAGTGCCCGGGTTGGGTTTCGGTGACCTCGTATTCCTCGGCCAGCGCCGAGACCAACAGGTCGAGGTCGAGACCGCTGGGGGCACGGAACCGCAGTTCGTTCTCGGCGCCGCGGCTGGTCACCTCGTCTGGAGTGCCGCGGGCCACCACCGAGCCCCGATCGATGATCACCAGATGGTCGGCCAGATGTTCGGCCTCGTCCATCAGGTGGGTGGTCAGTACCACCGATACGCCGTCCGCGCGCAGGCGATCGATCAACTCCCACACCAGGATTCGCGCAGCAGCGTCCAAGCCGGCGGTGGGTTCGTCGAGGAACACCAGCTCGGGGCGGCCGACGATCGCGCACGCGAGGGCGAGCCGCTGCTGCTGCCCGCCCGACAGCCGGCGATACGGGGTCCGGACCGCGTCGAGGAGCCCGAGGGTGGCAAGCAGCCAGTCCACGTCGAGCGGGTTGGCGGAGTAGGCCGCGCACAGACGCAACATCTCGCCGGCGCGGGCGCCGGGATAGGCCCCACCGCCCTGCAACATCACGCCGATGCGGGTACGTAGCGCGTCGTTGTCGGCGATGGGGTCCAAGCCCAGGACGCGGACCTCGCCGCCGTCGGCGGCCAGGAACCCTTCGCAGATCTCGATCGTGGTGGTCTTGCCCGCACCGTTGGGGCCGAGAAGAGCCAAGACCTGCCCACGGCGCAACTCGAGGTCCAGACCGTCGACTGCAGTGATGTCGCCGTAGCGCTTGACCAGGCCGCGTACCGACAGGGCCAGTTCCGTGGAGTCGTGATCGACCGGCGCGCTCGGGGACGGTGCGGGATGGATGGGTGCCGACGACGCGACGGATTCGGACGACGGGCTGTTCACAACGTCCAAGAGTATTCGGCCTGCGTCGTGCGCCGCCACGTGGATCGGTCACACCCGACCACCGGAGCATCGGGTGGGGTCATCGGCGATGGTCGCAGGCACCGATCGACGCGCGAGCTCAGACGACGGCCTGCTCGGTGCGCGTCGCCGAGGTGTCGCGTTCGGACGGGGCGCTCACCGGTGGTCGACGCCACGGGATGCGTTCGAAGAACAGGGCCGTCACCAGCGCAACCAGGAAGACCGCAGCGATGATCCCCTCGGCGAGCTGGAACCCGCGGGTGCCTGCGCCTGCGGGCAGCACGACGATGGCGATGATCGCCGAGATGCTGATGGCGCCGATGCGGAACCAGCGTCCGGTGGCCCAGGCCGCCAGTGGGACGACCGCCCACAGCAGATACCAGGGCTGCACGAATGGGAAGAACAGCACCACGGTGGCCATCGACACGCCCAGGGCGCCGATCGGGTGCAGGCGTCCGCCCAGGGCCGCCATCATCCAGCGCACGATCAGTACGGCGGCGGCGAGTTGCGCCACCGGACGCGCCACGTCGAGCATCGCCTGCGTGTGATCGCCCAGACCCATCGCCACACCGACACGGCCGCTGGTGACCGACAGCAGGGTGGGCATCGACATCCACGACCGCACGACGCTGCCGGTGCCAGCCGTACTGGTCCACCCGAAGCCCAGTCCGGTGGCCACGCACAGCAGGACCACCGAAGCGATCAACACCACACCCAGCGCGGAGGCCGCAGCGGTCAGCGCGATCACCGAGTCACGGGATCGCGACCACCACAGGCGCACCGGAGCGTGTCGCAGCGCGGGCAGGGTGGCGCCCCAGCGACGTGCCAACGCGATACCGACGAACGCGAACGCCAGTACCGAGGTGATCTTGATCATCGCCGAGGCGGTGATCACCACAGCTCCGAGGATCAGCAGCCAGCCTGCTCGGCTGGGCAGCCACCGGCGCCAGCGGCCGCCGCTCGCGTCGACCCGGCGTAGCCGACCGGCGCTGTCGATACCCCGGAAGCACAGCTCGATACCGGCCAACATGCCGCCCAACATCATCGCCTCGTTGTGGATGCCCCCGACCAGGTGCAGGATCAGCAGCGGGTTCATCGCGCCCAGCCACAATGCCGCGATCGGTGACACACCGCAGCGGCGCGCCAGCCTCGGTAGGGACCAGACGATCAACGCCACCCCGGCCAATGCGAGCAGACGGTGCATGAGGATGGCGGCGGTGATGTTCTCGCCGGTGAGTCGGGTGATGTTCTCGCCCAGCCACAGGAACAGCGGACCGTAGGGCGCGGGTGTGTCGCGCCACAGGTTGGGTACCGAGCGGGTGAACACGTGGTCCACACCCAGTCCACGCACCGGCGAGATGGTGTACGGGTCCATCCCTCGCTGGGCGATCGCGCTCTGTGCCAGGTAGGAGTAGATGTCCTTGCTCAGCAGCGGAGGCGCCAGCACGATCGGGATGATCCACACCAGCAGCGTGCGGTCAGCCTGCCCGCGGGTCATCCGCCGTGGCGGTGGGGTGCCGTGCGCCAACTCGGTGCGATAGCGACCGATCGCGTAGCGCCCCAAAAGCAACCACGCCAGCACCAGGATGACCGAACCGGCGATGGACAACGTCAGTGCGGTGGTCCACATCCGTGAGGGCAACGACAGCAACCGCACCCCCGAGATCGGGTTCTGCAGCACCGGCACGTTCCCGGTGCCCAGCGAGCCGATGAGAATGAAGATCGACCCCACCGCACCGAACAGGCGGATGCGCACCATCGCCCGGCTCTCCCGGGCATCGAGGTCGCCCACCTCGGGCTCATCGGTGTGGATGCGAGCCATGGTGGCGCCGTAGTCACCGGTTTCGGTGCTCTGCGCGCGGCCGGCGGCGACAGGTCTGCTGATGCCGAGGTAGGTCGTCAGTCGGCGTCCGGCGAGTCGGGCCCGACGGATCGTCGCCGCGCTCATCGACTCGACGTTCGACGCTGCGGGCGGCGCGGCGGTCTCGGGTTTCGCTCCGCCGGACCCGGTCGCGAGCGACTCAGGTGTCGCCGAATCGGCGGCACCGGAGTCGGCGGGTGTGGGAGCGGACACACGAAGACTGTATCCGTGCGGCACCCACATCCGGTGGCCTCGAAGCGGGCCGGTCGGGCCGGGGGAGTGCGCACGTGCGTCGTAGAGCACCCCGGCGAGCCGACTGGGTGACCGCCGCGTGGCTGGGCAAGGTGACCCTGGGTGGCATCGTCGCCGTAATTAGGTAACACTTGTGTTGTGAAAAGCCAGACCCGCAGCTCGACTGCACCCGAGGACACCGGCATCGCCGTCGGTGCGGGTGCGGCCGCGTCGGAGGGTGGGGCCACCGCAGTGGTCGCCGGGGACGGCCAGACCCGATCGGCCGTGGTGGCACTGCTGGTCGAACGTGGCCCGGTGACTGCAGCCGAGATCAGTGACCACCTGCAGATCAGCGGGCCCGGTGTCCGTCGACACCTCGACGCCATGCTCGCCGCAGGCGAGGTGGTCGCCGTGACCACCTCGGCCCGACACTCCCAGCGCGGACGCGGACGCCCGGCGCGGCGCTTCCAGCTGACCGCAGCCGGGCGCGCCAAGCTCCGACACGCCTACGACGATCTCGCCGGTGCCGCGATGCGTCGGCTGCGGGATCTGGGCGGGGAGCAGGCCGTGCGTGACTTCGCCGCTGATCGGATCGAGGCCATCGTCGCCGGCGTCGAACCGGTTCCGCGTGGCGCCGGGGACGACGTGCTGGTGGCCACCGCCGAACAGATCGCCGACTCGTTGACCACGGCCGGCTTCTCGGCCAACACCCGTCGCGTCGGCGCGGGTGTGCAGATCTGTCAGCACCACTGCCCGGTCGCCCACGTGGCTGCTGACTTCCCCGAGCTGTGCGAAGCCGAGACCGCACGGTTCACCGAACTTCTCGGCACACATGTGCAGCGTCTGGCCACCATCGCCAACGGTGACTGCGCGTGCACCACACACGTACCGCTGTCGGCTCCGACCGGCCGCCGCAGCGATCACGACAGCCCGTCGGGCACCGATGCACAGCTCGCATCGGCGTCCGCAACCACACGAGAGGACTCGCGATGACCGTCACCGATCCCCACCCAACCTCCGGGGCGACGTCACCTGTAATGACGCAGGAAGAGACGATCGACTCGTTCGGGACCTACGGGTACGGCTGGGCCGACTCCGATGTCGCCGGTGCCAGCGCGCAGCGCGGCATCAACCCGGCGGTGGTGACCGACATCTCGGCCAAGAAGAGCGAGCCCGAGTGGATGCTCGCCGCCCGTCTCAAGGCGTTGCAGACCTTCGAGCGCAAGCCGATGCCGACCTGGGGCAGCGATCTCGACGGCATCGACTTCGACAACATCAAGTACTTCGTGCGCTCCAGCGAGAAGCAGGCCGCCACCTGGGACGACCTGCCCGCCGACATCAAGAACACCTACGACAAGCTCGGCATCCCCGAGGCCGAGAAGCAGCGTCTGGTCTCCGGTGTCGCCGCGCAGTACGAGTCCGAGGTCGTCTACCACTCGATCCGTGAGGACCTCGAGGCCCAAGGCGTGATCTTCCTCGACACCGACACCGCGCTCAAGGAACACGAGGACCTGTTCCGCGAGTACTTCGGCACCGTCATCCCGGCCGGCGACAACAAGTTCTCCGCGCTGAACACCGCCGTCTGGTCGGGTGGCTCGTTCATCTATGTGCCCAAGGGCGTCCACGTCGACATCCCGCTACAGGCCTACTTCCGCATCAACACCGAGAACATGGGTCAGTTCGAGCGGACGTTGATCATCGTCGACGAGGACGCCTACGTGCACTACGTCGAGGGTTGCACCGCACCGATCTACAAGACCGACTCGCTGCACTCGGCCGTGGTCGAGATCATCGTGAAGAAGGGTGGTCGCTGCCGCTACACCACCATCCAGAACTGGTCGAACAACGTCTACAACCTGGTGACCAAGCGCGCCAAGGCCGAGGCCGGCGCGACCATGGAGTGGGTCGACGGCAACATCGGCTCGAAGGTCACCATGAAGTACCCGGCGGTGTGGATGACCGGCGAGCACGCCAAGGGCGAGGTGCTCTCGGTCGCGTTCGCCGGTCCCGGCCAGCACCAGGACACCGGTTCGAAGATGGTGCACCTCGCGCCGAACACCTCGAGCAACATCGTGTCCAAGTCGGTGGCCCGGGGCGGTGGCCGGGCCTCCTATCGGGGTCTGGTCCAGGTGAACAAGGGTGCGCACGGAAGCCGTTCGACAGTGAAATGTGATGCGCTGCTGGTCGATCAGATCAGCCGCAGCGACACCTACCCCTATGTGGACATCCGCGAGGACGACGTGACGATGGGCCACGAGGCAACGGTTTCGAAGGTCAGCGACGATCAGCTGTTCTATCTGATGAGCCGCGGGCTGACCGAGGACGAGGCCATGGCCATGGTGGTGCGTGGGTTCGTCGAGCCCATCGCCAAGGAGCTGCCGATGGAGTACGCCCTCGAGCTCAACCGCCTCATCGAACTGCAGATGGAAGGATCTGTCGGCTGATGTCGAACGACAACGTCACCGGTACGACCGGATCGAGTTCCGCTGCGACCGGGGTGGTCGCGGCTGTGGCCGGGGAGAACACCCACCCGGTCACCAACAAGGGTCAGCTGTTCACATCGTTCGACGTCGACGCATTCGAGGTGCCGGGCTCGCGTGATGAGGCGTGGCGCTTCACCCCGTTTCGTCGGCTACGCGGGCTGCACGACGGGTCCGCGCCGGCCACCGGATCGGCGCAGATCGCGGTCACCGGAGCAACCGACGGAGTGACCGTGGAGACCGTCGGTCGCGACGACGATCGACTCGGCACCGGCGGCGTTCCGTTCGATCGCATTGCTGCACAGGCGTACTCGTCGTTCAGTGAGGCGACGGTGGTCACGGTGGCCGCCGACGCGCAGGTCAGCGATCCGGTCACGCTGACCATCACCGGCCCCGGGGTCGGCCAGGTCGCCTACGGACACGTCCAGGTGCGCGTGGAGCGATTCGCCCGGGCCGCCGTGGTGATCGATCAGGTGGGCAGCGGAACCTACGCCGAGAACCTCGAGTTCATCGTCGGTGACGGCGCGCAACTCACGGTGGTCAACGTCCATGACTGGGCCGACGACGCGGTTCATGTTGCCGCGCATCATGTTCGGGTGGGTCGGGACGCGACCATCAGACACTTCTCGGTGAGCCTGGGTGGCGAGTTGGTGCGGATCAGTCCGCTGGTGCACTACGACGCACCCGGAGGCAGCGCCGAGATGTGGGGTCTGTACTACGCAGACGCGGGCCAGCACCTCGAGCAGCGGCTGCTCGTCGACCACTCCGAGCCGCACTGCCGGTCGAACGTGGTCTACAAAGGCGCCCTGCAGGGGGAGACCCGCGCCGATGGCGCTCCGGTCGAGAAGGCCCGTGAGGCCCGCACCGTGTGGGTGGGCGATGTGTTGATCCGGGCCACCGCCGAGGGCACCGACACCTTCGAGTTGAACCGCAACCTACTGCTCACCGACGGCGCGCGCGCCGACTCGGTGCCCAACCTCGAGATCGAGACCGGCGAGATCGTCGGCGCCGGACACGCCAGCGCCACCGGCCGCTTCGACGACGAGCAGCTGTTCTACCTGCAGGCGCGGGGTATCCCCGAGGATCAGGCCAGACGTCTGGTGGTCCGAGGGTTTTTCGGTGAGGTGATCGCCAAGATCGGGATCCCCGCGGTCACCGAGCGCCTCGAAGCCGCCATCGAAGCCGAACTGCAGATCGCGGGCGCCTGAACCGGCTCCGCACCGACCACTTTCACCTCTAAGGACGACAATTCTCATGGCAACACTCGAGATCCGCGATCTACACGTCAACGTGGCCCAGACCGACACCGACGCCGAGCCCATCACGATCCTCAAGGGCGTCGATCTGACCATCGAGTCGGGTTCGACCCACGCGATTATGGGGCCCAACGGTTCTGGCAAGTCGACGCTGTCCTATGCAATTGCCGGACACCCCAAGTACGAGGTGACCCAGGGCTCGATCACCCTCGACGGTGAAGACGTTCTGGAGATGACCGTCGACGAGCGCGCCCGCGCCGGGCTCTTCCTGGCCATGCAGTATCCGGTCGAGGTGCCGGGTGTGTCGATGTCGAACTTCCTGCGCACCGCGGCGACCGCCGTGCGCGGCGAGGCCCCCAAACTGCGCCACTGGGTCAAGGAGACCAAGCAGGCGATGGTGGAGTTGGAGATCGATCCGGCGTTTTCCGAGCGCAGCGTGAACGAAGGATTCTCCGGCGGCGAGAAGAAGCGCCACGAGATCCTCCAATTGGGTCTGCTGCGCCCCAAGTTCGCGATTCTCGACGAGACCGACTCGGGTCTGGACGTGGATGCTCTGCGGGTGGTCTCGGCGGGGGTCAACACCTACCGGGAGCGCGGCTGGACCGACGCGACCGGCGCCACGATTCCGGGCGGAGTGTTGCTCATCACCCACTACACCCGCATTCTGCGCTACATCGCACCGGATTACGTGCACGTCTTCGTCGACGGTCGCATCGTGGAGTCGGGCGGCCCCGAGCTCGCCGACGAGCTCGAGACCAACGGGTACGTGAAGTTCACCGGTGCGGCCACCAGCGCCTGATCGGCGCACCGGCCGAACCGTGTCGATCAGAAGGCAGGCGAACCCCGCATGACCACGACCGCATCGACAACCGCGCCGTCGACCTCCTCGTCCGCGGCGTTCGACGTCGAGCAGTGCCGGGCCGACTTCCCGATTCTCTCGCGCACCGTCCGTGACGGAAAACCGCTGGTGTATCTCGACTCCGGCGCCACGTCACAGCGGCCGGTCCAGGTCCTCGACGCCGAGCGCCACTTCCTGACCACCTGTAACGCGGCGGTCCATCGTGGCGCGCATCAGCTCGCCGAGGAGGCCACCGACGCCTACGAGCAGGCCCGTGAGCTGATCGCTCAGTTCGTGGGTGCCGACCCCGACGAAGTGGTGTTCACCAAGAACGCGACCGAGGCCATCAACATCGTCACCCACACCCTCGGCGACGCCCGGGCCGCGCCGGTCCTCGGCGGCACGCCGCTGGGTCCCGGCGACACCGTGGTGGTCACCGAACTGGAACATCACGCCAATCTCGTTCCCTGGCAGAAACTCTGCCGGGTCAGCGGCGCCACCCTGCGGTGGTACGGCGTCACCGATGAGGGTCGGATCGACCTGGACTCGCTTGTTCTCGACGACACGGTGAAAGTGGTGGCCTTCACCCACCAGTCGAACGTGACCGGTGCGGTCACCGATGTCGACGAGCTGGTACGCCGGGCGCGTGCGGTGGGGGCGTTGGTGGTGCTCGACGCATGCCAGTCGGTGCCGCATATGGCGGTCGATTTCCGTTCTGCCGACGTCGATTTCGCTGCCTTTTCCGGACACAAGATGTTCGGGCCCTCTGGTGTCGGCGTGCTGTACGGAAAGCGCGCGCTGTTGGCGCAGCTGCCGCCGTTCATCACCGGTGGGTCGATGATCGAGACCGTCACGATGGAGGCGTCCACCTACGCCGCACCGCCCCAACGGTTCGAGGCCGGTGTTCCGATGACCTCGCAGGTGGTCGGGCTCGGGGCGGCGGTGCGCTACCTGCAGGCGATCGGGATGGATTCGATAGCCGCGCACGAGCATGCCCTCGTCGCCCACACCCTGCACCGCCTCGGCGAGATCGACGGCGTCCGCATAATCGGGCCCACTGATGCCGAGAACCGCGGTGGCGCCGTGGCATTCGTGGTCGAGGGCATCCACGCTCACGATCTAGGACAGGTTCTCGACGACGAGGGAGTCGCCATCCGGGTCGGGCATCACTGTGCGTGGCCGCTGCATCGCCGGTTCGGGGTGGCCGCCACCGCCCGCGCGTCGTTCGCCGCCTACAACACCCTCGCTGAGGTCGATGCGTTGGCCGAGGCGATCGGCACCGCGCAGCGGTTCTTCGGGGTGGAGGCAGGCCGGTCATGAGGATGGAGCAGATGTATCAGGAGGTGATCCTGGACCACTACAAACATCCGCACGGCCGCGGCCTGCGCGAGCCGTTCGGTACCGAGGTGCATCACGTCAACCCGACGTGTGGCGACGAGATCACGTTGCGGGTGGCGCTGTCCGACGATCTGTCGACGGTCGCCGACATCTCCTACGACGGCCAGGGCTGTTCGATCTCGCAGGCCGCCACCTCGGTCCTCTACGACCAGGTGGTCGGGATGAGCGTCGATGACGCCCTGTCGACGGTGGCGTCGTTCAACGAGATGATGACCTCGCGAGGCACCGCCGAGGGCGACGAAGACGTCATCGGCGACGGCATCGCGTTTGCCGGTGTGAGCAAGTACCCGGCGCGGGTGAAGTGTGCGCTGTTGGGATGGATGGCCTTCAAAGATGCTCTCGCACAGACTGTTGCGTGTGAGTCCGCAGAAAGGAACTGACATGAGTGACACGCACACCCCCGCCGAGGTGACCACCTCGCTGCCCTCGGTCGACGACGTCGAAGAGGCCATGCGTGACGTGGTGGACCCGGAACTGGGCATCAACGTTGTCGACCTCGGGCTGGTCTATGGCATCGAGGTCGACGGTGACGCCAAGGCGAAGATCGACATGACGCTGACCTCGGCGGCATGCCCACTGACCGACGTCATCGAAGACCAGTCGCGCGCGGCCGTGGTGGCCAGCGGACTGTGTACCGAGTTGGAGATCAACTGGGTCTGGCTGCCGCCGTGGGGCCCGGACAAGATCACCGACGACGGTCGCGAACAACTGCGCGCCCTCGGCTTCACCGTCTGAGCGGGGCCATCTGCTCATCACTCCCGGGCGCTTACCAGCGCGCCGGTGCGGCGGCGTGGTGGGCCACCTTCAGCCCGATTCGTCGTTCGGCCAGACGCACCATGGCCAGCATCGCCGACATCACCCCGCGTAGATCGGAGCGGTCGCTGAGGTAGGCGCGCTGTGCGTGCGGGGGCAGCCGAAAGAACGCGCCGAAGAAGGCGACGGTCTCGTCGGCGTCGAGCGCGAGGGCGGCGTTGAGACCGCGCCGACGCAGCCGGTGTACCGCTCGGGCACTCTGCGGCCACAGTGCGGCGGCGGGATCGTCGCCCCGGGCAATCGCGTCCACCACCGGGTCGGCGCAGCTCAACGAGGTGGCGACGCTGTAGCCGGTGGCCGGGTGCATCAGTGCTCCGGCGGCGCCGAAGGTCATCGGGGTGTGCCGCCAGGGTCGCGGGCCACCACCGGTGAGCGTGAAGTCGACCTGCTCGACGGCGCGCTGCTCGATGGCGTCGTCGACGTTCAGCCCGTGACGAGAAAGCCTGCTGCGCAAGCGCTCTCGCAACACGCCCAACTTGACCGCCGGATGGGCGGCCAGGCAGGTCTCCTCCATCAGGACCAGCTCGGAGGTGATGGGGACGACATAGAGGAAGCTCGCCGGACCGGTGTCGGAGGGGCCACCGGACCGGTAGTGGGGCCGCCAGTCCATCAAGACGGCCTGATGTGCACCGAGGACTGCAGCGGCCCGTTCTGGCGTGACGAACACCCCGAATGCCGTTTGTTCGGGACCGGGTGTGTTGCGTGATCCCCGCGCATCGATCACCGTGGCCCCGAATAGCACCCGCCCGTCGCGAAGTTCGACGCGGTTGTCCGACACCTCGGCGACGTCACCGGTCACCACCGCGGATTCGGGGATGGCCAGGTGCGTTTGCAGGCCTGGTGAGTCGAGGACCGTGTAGCCACGCGGGATCTGCACCTCGTCGGGTGCGTACACCGCGACCGCGGGCACCGCGGTGGCGGTCACGGTGTCGGGTACCCACGACGGCAGCTCGTCGGTCCAGGCTGCATAGGTGTCGTCCCAGGGGCGATCGGGCCTGCGGTCGACGAGGACGGTGTCCACGCCGGCCACGATCGCTCGATGTGCCAGGCCGCGTCCGGCGGGCCCGGCGCCGATGACGACCAGCTCGGCCTTGCGTGCTGTTGCGTCACTCACGTTCTCGACGGTAACCGAGTGGTGCCGAGCCTTGGTCGTCCGGGCGGGGTCTCGGTGGTCGGGGATCGCATCTGCGAGCGCGTAGTCTTTACCGTCGTGATCACGGCAACCGACCTGGAGGTACGCGCGGGCGTCCGTACGCTCCTCAACGTCCCCGGGTCGGGGCTGCGCATCCAGCCCGGCGACCGGATCGGGCTGGTGGGACGCAACGGCGCGGGCAAGACGACAACGCTGCGGATCCTGGCCGGTGAGGGTGAACCCTACGGTGGCACGGTCACCCATACCGGCGAGATCGGATATCTGCCGCAGGACCCCCGCGAAGGGGATCTGAGCGTGCTCGCCCGCGACCGGGTGCTCTCGGCGCGAGGGCTCGACACGTTGATGCGTGACTTGGAGAAGCAGCAGGCGATCATGGCCGAAGTGGTCGACGAGACCGCCCGCGACAAGGCCGTCAACCGCTACGGGCAGCTCGAGGACCGGTTCTCGGCGCTGGGTGGATATGTGGCCGAGTCGGAGGCGGCGCGCATCTGCAACAGCCTGAGCCTGCCTGATCGGGTACTCGAGCAGCCACTGCGCACGCTATCGGGTGGACAGCGGCGTCGGATCGAGTTGGCGCGCATCTTGTTCGCGGCGTCTGACGGCAGCGGTGGAAAGTCGAACACGACGCTACTGCTCGATGAGCCGACCAACCATCTCGACGCCGACTCGATCTCGTGGCTGCGTAGCTTCCTGCTCAACCACGATGGTGGGCTGGTGGTCATCAGCCACGACGTCGAGCTACTGGCTGACGTGGTGAACCGGGTGTGGTTCCTCGACGCTGTGCGCAGCGAGGTCGACGTCTACAACATGACGTGGAAGAAGTACCTCGACGCCCGCGCCACCGACGAACAACGCCGTAAGCGGGAACGGGCCAACGCCGAGAAAAAGGCGGGCGCGCTGCGGGTGCAGGCGGCGAAGATGGGCGCGAAGGCCACCAAAGCGGTTGCTGCCCAGAACATGTTGAAGCGGGCCGAGAAGATGATGGCTGAGCTCGACGACGAACGGGTGGCCGACCGGACCGCCAAGATCCGATTCCCCGAGCCCGCCGCCTGCGGAAAAACCCCGCTGATGGCCACCAACCTGACCAAGATGTACGGGTCTCTGGAGATCTTCACCGGCGTCGACCTCGCCATCGACAAGGGCTCGCGGGTGGTGATCCTCGGCCTCAACGGTGCGGGCAAGACCACACTGTTGCGTCTGCTGGCGGGGGTGGAGAAGCCCGACACCGGCACGCTGGAACCCGGCCACGGCCTCAAGATCGGGTATTTCGCCCAGGAACACGACACCCTCGACGATCAGGCCTCGGTGTGGGAGAACATCCGGCACGCCGCGCCGGATGCCGGTGAGCAGGACTTGCGTGGGTTGCTCGGTGCGTTCATGTTCACCGGCCCGCAGCTCGAACAGCCGGCCGGGACGCTGTCCGGTGGTGAGAAGACGCGGCTGGCGCTGGCGGGTCTGGTGTCCTCGGCGGCCAACGTGCTGCTGCTCGACGAGCCGACCAACAACCTCGACCCGATCTCTCGCGAGCAGGTCCTCGACGCACTGCGAACCTACTCCGGGGCCGTGGTCTTGGTGACCCACGACCCCGGAGCGGCTGCGGCGCTGGAACCCGAACGGGTGATCCTGCTGCCGGACGGCACCGAGGACCACTGGTCAGATGAGTATCAGGAGCTCATCGAGCTCGCTTGAATCTGTTCTCCTGGCGGAGATGAGCTCCTCGGGGGTGTTGCAGTGCTCATCGAGCTCGCTTGAATCTGTTCTCCTGGCGGAGATGAGTGTGGTCAGCGGTAGGCGGCCACCAGTGTGCCCTTGACCAGCTTGCCGGTTGGGGTGCGGGGCAGCTCGTCGACGAAGTCGTAGGAGCGCGGAACCTTGTAGCCGGCCAACGACTTACGGGCGAAGGCGTCCAGCTCGGCGATCAGTTCGTCTGATGGCGAGTATCCCGCGTCGAGCTGAACGCACGCCTTCACCTCTTCGCCGAACTCTTCGTTGGGCACCCCGATGACGGCGACGTCGAACACGGCGGGGTGTGCGATCAAGACGTTCTCGGCCTCCTGCGGATAGATGTTCACCCCGCCGGAGATGATCATGAACGCTTTGCGGTCGGTGAGGTAGAGGAATCCCTCGTCGTCGACGTGGCCTACGTCGCCGGTGGTGGCCCACAGCGGATGGTCGGGATGTGCTGCGGCCTTGGTCTTCTCAGGATCGTTGTGATACTCGAAGACCTGCGCCTCTCGCTCGAAGTACACCGTCCCGGTCTCCCCGACGGGCAACTCGTTGCCGTCGTCGTCACAGATGTGGATGACGCCGAGCAGGGGCTTGCCCACCGAGCCCGGGTGGCTCAGCGAATCTGCGCTGTTGATGAACGTGCCGCCGACGGCCTCGGTCGAGGAGTAGTACTCCTCGATGACCGGACCCCACCAGTCGATCATCGCTCGCTTGACGTGCACCGGGCATGGTGCCGCGGCGTGTATGGCGGCCTTCATCGAGGACACGTCGTACTTTTCGCGTACCTCAGCCGGCAGCTTGAGCATGCGCACGAACATGGTGGGCACCCACTGGCTGTGGGTCACCTTGTACTCGTCGATCAGCTTCAGGGCGCCCTCGGGATCGAACTTGTCCATCACCACCACGGTGCCGCCAACCGACTGCACCATCCCCGAATACCTCAGCGGTGCAGCGTGATACAGCGGAGCGGGGGAGAGGTAGACGCTGCTGGCGTCGAAGCCGTACATCGGGGCGAAGATCGCGGTGTAGATGTCGGGGATCTTGTCCACCTCGCCCTGGGGCAGCGGCGGTCGAATCCCCTTGGGGCGTCCGGTGGTACCCGAGGAATAGAGCATGTCGTGTCCCCGTGGCTGTTCGGCCAGCGGTGTGGTCGATGCCGCGGCCAGCACCTCGTCGTAGCTCTCGAACCCCTCGATGCCATCGCCCCAGGCGATCCGGTGGGTGAGGCCCGGGATCGTCGCGCTGTCGGCGACTGCCGTGGCGACCGTGCTGGAGGCGAACAGCACCTGGGCGCCGCAGTCGCTGATGATGAAGTTGGCCTCGTCGGCGGTGAGGTTGTAGTTCACCGGGGTGACGTAGAGCCCGGAACGCAATGCGGCCCAATAGACCTCGAACACGCGCAGGTCGTTGGTGGCCGCCAGAGCGATGCAGTCACCGCGGCGCAGGCCGAGGTCGTAGAGGTGGTTCGACAGTCGGATCGATCGCTCGTCGAGTTCGCGGTAGGTGAGGGTCTGCCCGAGTGCGGGTAGGACGGCAGCGGGCTTGTCGGGCGTCGTTGCCGCGAACACTCCTGGGAACATCGATGGCCTTTCGGTCGGTGAGCGCGTCCACACGGCGGGTGCCGTGCGACCTACGTCACGAAAGGGTAATCGAACCTATGGAACAAATCGAGAGAGATGGTTCTTTGGTTCGGTAACGATGCACAAAGCCCAGCTCACGGCCGTGGACGACGCACGGACTCCTCGACCAGATCCAGTACTGCATGTAGCTCACGGCCGTGGTGACCGGTGGCCAGCCGCGTGATGAGTCCGTCCAGGACGAGGTCGAGGTAGGCGACGATCACCTCGGTGGGGATGTCGTCACGGAGTCGCCCTGCGCTGCGCTGCCGTTCCAGCCGAGCCAGGGTGGCCTCGTCGAGCTCACGAGAACGCGCCATCCATTCGGCGCGGAAGTCGGGATCGGTGCGCAGTTTGCGCGCGATCTCCAGTCGGGTGCCCAGCCAGTCGTACTGATCGGGGTGATCGAGCATGTCGCGCATCACCTGCACCAGACCCTGCTCGGCCACTACGTCGGCCATCCGTTCGGCGTCTTCGTGGGCCAGGGCGAGGAACAGGGCTTCCTTGTCCCGAAAATGGTGGAAGATCGCCCCGCGGGAGAGCTCGGTGGCCTCCTCGATACGCCGCACGGTGGCTCCGTCGTACCCGAACTCGGCAAAACAGCGTCGGGCACCGTCGAGGATCTCCCGCCGACGCGCCGCCAGGTGATCTTCGCTGACCTTGGGCACGCGGGTCACCTCTTTCGCTGTGGTCGGAGCGGCCAGGTTCGGGCCGCCTGATGGTGCCGCTCGAACGTGATCGCTACACCGCCGATCCGGCTGGGTGATCGGTGTTCGGGGTGATCGGCTCTGGGGGTCATCGCTGTGGACGCGACGCCATCGGCGTAGATACGACGCACCCCGGCAGTCCGGGGCTCCGGACCACCGGGGTGGACGTCAGCGCGATGTGATCAGGGCTTGATCATGTTGCGCAGCACGTACTGCAGGATGCCGCCGTTGCGGTAGTAGTCGGCCTCGCCGGGGGTGTCGATGCGCACCGTCGCATCGAACTCCACGACGCCACCGTCGGTCTTGGTCGCCTTCACGTGCACCGTCTCGGGGGTGGTGCCGGAGTTCAGCGCCTCGATGCCGGTGATGTCGAAGGTCTCGGTGCCGTCGAGACCCAGGGACTTGTGCGACTCACCCTCGGGGAACTGCAGCGGGATGACCCCCATCCCGATGAGGTTGGAGCGGTGGATGCGCTCGAAGCTCTCGGTGATGACCGCCTTGACACCCAGCAGGCTGGTGCCCTTGGCCGCCCAGTCGCGCGACGACCCGGTGCCGTACTCCTTGCCGCCGAGCACGACCAGCGGAGTGCCCGCAGCGGCATAGTTCTGAGCCGCGTCGTAGATGAACGACTGCGGGCCGCCATCCTGGGTGAAGTCGCGGGTGTAGCCACCGGTGACCCCGTCGAGCAGCTGGTTCTGGAGCCGAATGTTGCCGAAGGTCGAGCGGATCATCACCTCGTGGTTGCCGCGGCGGGCACCCAACGAGTTGTAGTCCTTGCGGGCAACACCGTTGGCGTCGAGGTACTGAGCCGCCGGGGTACCCGGCTTGATCGTCGAGGCCGGCGAGATGTGGTCGGTGGTGACCGAGTCGCCGAGTTTTGCCAGCACGCGAGCACCTGCGATGTCGCTGACCGGAGACGGCTCGATCTGCATGCCCTCGAAGTACGGGGGCTTGCGCACATAGGTCGATTTCGGATCCCAGTCGAAGGTCTTGCCGTCGGGCGTCGCAAGGTTCTGCCACCGGGCATCGCCCTTGAAGACATCGGCGTAGTCGGCCGCGTACTGCTCCGGCGAGATGGACTCGGCGATCGTCTTCTCGATCTCCTCACCCGAGGGCCAGATGTCCTTGAGGTACACGGGGTTTCCGTCGGTATCGGTCCCCAGGGGGTCGGTCTCGAAATCGAAGTCCATGGTGCCGGCCAGAGCGTAGGCGATGACCAACGGTGGCGAGGCGAGGTAGTTCATCTTCACATCCGGATTGATCCGGCCCTCGAAGTTGCGGTTGCCCGAGAGCACCGCGGTGGCCGTCAGATCGTGCTCGTTGATCGCCTTGGAGATCTCCTCAGGCAGCGGGCCCGAGTTGCCGATGCACGTCGTGCAGCCGTAGCCGACCAGAAAGAAGCCGAGCTTCTCCAGATACGGCCACAGGCCGGCCTTCTCGTAGTAGCCCGTCACGACCTGCGAACCCGGAGCCATCGACGTCTTCACCCACGGCTTGGAGGTGAGCCCCTTCTCGACGGCGTTGCGGGCGAGAAGTGCGGCACCGAGCATCACCGACGGGTTGGAGGTGTTGGTGCAGCTGGTGATCGACGCGATCGACACGATGCCGTGGTCGAGGACCATCGTGCCGCGCTCGGCAGACTCCACCAGCACCGGCTTGGACGGACGGCCCTGAGACCCCTTGGCGGCGTTGGGGATCGAGTCGTCATCGGCCCAGGAGAGGGTTGCCGACCCGGACCCGCCGGTCGAAGCGGCGGCGGCCGGTGCCGAGCCCTCGTCGTCGACGTAGTTGTGGATGTCCTTGCGGAACGCGTTCTTCGAGTCCCACAGTTCGATGCGGTCCTGCGGGCGCTTGGGTCCGGCGATCGAGGGCACCACCGTGGCCAGGTCGAGCTCGAGGTACTCGGAGAACTCCGGCTCGTGCTCGCCGTCGTGCCACAAACCCTGCTCCTTGGCGTAGGCCTCGACCAGCGCGAGCTGCTCTTCGGTGCGACCGGTGAGTCGCAGGTACTTCACCGTCTCGGAGTCGATCGGGAACATCGCGCAGGTGGAGCCGAACTCGGGGCTCATGTTGCCGATGGTCGCGCGGTTGGCCAGCGGCACCGCGGCCACACCCTTGCCGTAGAACTCGACGAACTTGCCGACCACGCCGTGCTTGCGCAGCATCTCGGTGATGGTGAGCACCACGTCGGTGGCGGTGACGCCCGGCTTGGTCTCGCCCGAGAGTTTGAAGCCGACGACGCGGGGGATGAGCATCGAGATCGGCTGACCGAGCATGGCCGCCTCGGCCTCGATACCGCCGACGCCCCAGCCCAGGACGCCTAGACCGTTCTGCATGGTGGTGTGCGAGTCGGTGCCGACGCAGGTGTCGGGGTAGGCCTGGACTGCGCCCTCGGAATTGGGGCGGACCATGATCGAGCGAGCCAGGTGCTCGATGTTGACCTGGTGCACGATGCCGGTGCCCGGGGGGACGACCTTGAAGTCGTCGAACGCGCCCTGGCCCCAGCGCAGGAACTGGTAGCGCTCCTCGTTGCGCTGGTACTCGATCTCGACGTTGCGCTCGAAGGCTTGGGCGTTGCCGAAGGCCTCGATGATCACGGAGTGGTCGATGACCATCTCGGCCGGCGCCAGCGGGTTCACCTTGTCCGGGTCGCCGCCGAGCTCCTTGACGGCTTCGCGCATGGTGGCGAGGTCGACGATGCAGGGCACACCGGTGAAGTCCTGCATGATCACACGTGCCGGGGTGAACTGGATCTCGATGCTCGGCTCGGCCGAGGGATCCCAGCCGGCGATCGCGCGAATGTGGTCGGCGGTGATGTTGGCGCCGTCCTCGGTGCGCAACAGGTTCTCGGCCAGCACCTTCAGCGAGTAGGGAAGGCGGTCGGTGCCCTCGACCGCATTGATCCGGAAGATCTCGTAGGAGTTCCCGCCGACCTGCAGGGTTCCCTTGGCACCGAATGAATCTACTGACGAGCTCACGCAACCACTCCACTCTTGCTGTGTCGTCGGCGGGGCGGGGCCGACCTCCCGGTCGGCGAGGGTGCGCCGACACTGATCCGCAGGCGTCCGAGGCTGTCGGACGCACGACGACCACTCTAGCAGTACGCGCGTACTGCTAGTGGGAACACCCAGGACGGCGTGCCGCGAATTCGTGAACCCCGCACAACGGGGATGGCAGCGGGTCCACGCCTCGATTGTGTCGTACTGTGCCCTGTGATGGGGGCTCGATGAGCCTGTTGGTGTGGCCGGATCGGCCCGCCGTGGTCGATGGGAAAGGTGCGCGACGATGGCCCCGATGGTGAACGACTGCGCACAGGTACCGGCCGGACTGTTCGCCCTGCCCGTCGGAGCCGCGCAGTCACCGGGGGGAGTGCTGGGTATGCCCACCATCATCCCCGCCGACATCAGCCTGTCCGACATCGAGCGTGACCTCGCCGACGATCGGGTGTCCGCACCGGCTGCCGATGTTCCCGGCCTGGTGGCGGTCAGCAAGAAGGCCCAGGCCAAGGGGCACGACATGTATTTCGTCGTGCTCGAACAAGACCAGGACAAATTCACCTATCTGCGCGACATCGCCACGGCACTGCAGCACAAGACCGGTGGCACCGTCATCGTCTTCAGTCCCAGCACGCTGGGCACCGCCTCCGACGATTTCTCCCGCGTGCAGCTCGAGCAGGCTCAGGACCGGGTCGCCAACCACAACCCGACGCTGTCGGCGAACCAGATGCTCGACCGGATGACCGAACAGACACAGGTGCCCTGGACCGTGGTCACGCTGGGTCTGATCCTGGTGGTGGTGCTGGGCGCGGTGGGTGCGCGACTGCGTGGCACGCGGCGGAGGTCGGCGGTGACCGACACCAACGCGTCGAGCGCACCGCGCGGTGAGGGGACCGGCCCCGAGGCCGATCCGAGCTAGCCGCTTGCTGCTCGACCCCGTTGGTGCCGGTCCGCGGTGCGCGGTGATCTGCGTTGTCACATCGTCGGTCAGCGATCTGCAACAAATACCCGTCGTGTAGTTCCCGCCCAAAGTCGGCACAGACCCGCAGTTCACCGCATTTCCGCAGGTAATCACACGTTTGTAATTTGTGACTCATGTTTCCACGGGGGCGATTGTGGCGTACGGTTCGACATGTCATCGGTGGTGTCGATGGGGAAGTTGACACCTCCAGTGACACCTTTTTCAGCTCGATGATCAACGACTCCGATCCGCTCGCGGGACGGACCGGAGCCGCTGATCGCTGTATGCGAGCCGCACGCCAGCCATACGAGGGAGTCAATCTGTGAGGCGACGTCAGGCATCCGGCGGTCACCACCGCCGATCACACGCCGCTGTTGCCCGGTCGGGTCGCACCCGGTCGGCATCCAGTTCCGCGGGTCGTCATCGACTCGACGCTGCGCGTCCCCGACACCGGCTGGTCACCGCGTCAGACCGGATGGTCGCGCGCGCCGTCCGGGTGACCGCAGCGGTGACGTTGTCGCTCGTCACGGCAGGAACCCTGCTGGGACTCGGGACCGGAGTGGTGGTGGGTGCGCCGGACCCGGCGCCGCAGTCGGGCCTGGCCGCCCTGATCAATCAGATCGCCGACACCGACCAGCGTCTGGCCGACCTCGACGCCGACGTCGCCATCAAGCGGGAATCGGTCAACCGATCGCTGGTGGATCTACAGAATGCACGCGACCAGCAACGCCTGGCCACGCTCGCGGTCAAGGGTTCCCAGGACGCCGTGACCCGAGCCACCGCAGCCATCTCCGTCGCCCAGCGCGGCTTCGACGACTTCGTGCGCAGCCTGTACCGCCAGGGCAGCAACCCGGCCTCGATGGCCACCTACCTCTCGTCGGCAGATCCGTCGGCGGTCCTGGACCGAGCCGGGATCATCGACCGACTGACCCGCGATCAGCGCGCCACCATCCAACGACTCAAGACCGCGCGCAACGACAAGGCCAACCGCCTCGCCACCGCCACCGTCACCAAGAAGCAGGCGGCCTCGGCTGCGGCGAACGCGCAGAAACACAAGGACGCAGCGATCGCGGCCATCACCGCAGCCACGACGGCAGCGCGCACCGAGGCGGCCCGGCGGAGCTCGCTGATCGCGGCGCGTGACGCCGCGCAGAAGCGGCTCGACGCGCTGCGCGCCCAGGCTGCAGCGGCCCGCAATCAGGCCTCGGCGCCGGCCGCAGCTGCACCTCAGGCGCCCGTCGCCCCCGCACCTCAGGCGCCCGTCGCCCCCGCACCGGTGGGCGCTCCGGCGATTCCTGGTCGCATCCCGGCCGCCGCCCCCACCGACGGCATCGCCCAGGCGATCACCACCGCCGCACAGTCGGCGTTCCAGGTCGCCGCAGCCGCCGCAGCCAAGCTCGCCACCGACGCGGCCCAGAAGCTGCTCGCCGACGTGGTGGCCTCCCTGCAGGGACAGCACACCGACCTCGACGGTGCCGCAGCCGCCGCGGCCCCCCCAGCGGGTGGATCCGGCGGTCCCACCGCCGTCACCCCGGGTGCGACCGGACCGGCCGCAGTGGAGACGGTGGTCAACCGCGCCTTGTCGCAGCTGGGCGTCACCTATGCATGGGGCGGCGGCAACGGCAACGGGCCGACCAAGGGCATCCGTGACGGCGGCGTCGCCGACAGCTACGGCGACTACAACAAGGTCGGGTTCGACTGCTCCGGGCTGATGATGTTCGCGTTCGCGGGCATCGGAATCTCGCTGCCGCACTACACCGGATATCAGTACACCTCGGGCCCGCAGGTCCCCCTGTCACAGATGCAGCGGGGCGACATGATCTTCTACGGGCCCAACGCCAGTGAGCACGTCGCGCTGTACCTGGGCAACAACCAGATGGTCGAGGCGCCGCAGTCCGGCGACGTCGTGAAGATCTCGCCGCTGCGTACCTCCGGTGCGATGCCCTACGTCGTCCGTCTGACCGGATAGCCGCCCCAAAGAGGCCACTGGTCGCCGACTGCCGACCGGTTGCCGCAGCGCGATACGGCTACTCTCGATCGAAAGACCTGCCTCACCCGGCGGGGCAAGCACTTCGGAGAGGATCTCGCGTGGCAGCCACGTACGACGGAAGCACCCTGGGTTCGGGTGGCTCGACCTCGGCAGCCGCTGGTGGCTCCGCCACGGGTACCGCTGGTGGCTCCGCCACGGCAGCAGCGCTGAGCGATTCCGACGTCAAACTGCTCGAACGCACCATGTTCGAGGTCAAGAAGGTCATCGTCGGTCAGGATCAGCTGATCGAACGAATCCTCATCGGACTCCTCGCCCGTGGTCACATCCTGCTCGAGGGTGTTCCCGGTGTCGCGAAGACCCTGGCCGTCGAGACGTTCGCCCGGGTCATCGGGGGCAGCTTCTCGCGTGTGCAGTTCACCCCTGACCTGGTGCCCACCGACCTCATCGGAACCCGGATCTATCGACAGGGCAAGGAGGAGTTCGACACCGAACTCGGACCTGTCGTGGCCAACTTCCTGCTCGCCGACGAGATCAACCGTGCCCCGGCGAAGGTGCAGTCGGCGCTGCTCGAGGTGATGGCAGAGCGGCACCTGTCCATCGGCGGCGTCACCTATCCGATGCCTGACCCGTTCCTGGTCATGGCCACCCAGAACCCCATCGAGAACGAGGGCGTCTACCCGCTGCCCGAGGCGCAGCGCGACCGATTCCTGTTCAAGGTGCTGGTCGGATACCCGACAGTCGAGGAGGAGCGTGAGATCGTCTACCGGATGGGCACCACACCGCCCACCGCTGGTCAGATCCTCGATCCCGAAGCGACGGTGCGCCTGCAGAAGGTCGCCTCCACCGTCTTCGTCCATCACGCGCTGGTCGACTACGTGGTGCGGGTCATCACCGCCACCCGCACCCCCGGTGCGTTGGGCATGACCGACGTGGCCGGGTGGCTGGCCTACGGGGCGTCACCGCGCGCCACCCTGGGCATCATCGCCGCAGCTCGTGCCATGGCCTTGATCCGGGGGCGCGATTACGTCATCCCGCAGGACGTCGTGGAGATCATCCCCGACGTGCTGCGCCACCGGCTGGTGCTCAGCTACGACGCTCTGGCCGATGAGATCGACGCCGACCATGTGATCAATCGTGTGCTGCAGACCGTCGGCCTCCCGCAGGTGAGTGGTCAGGCCATCACGTCGGCACCGTCGACCCCCGCGACACCGCAGAGTCCCAACGGTGCACCCGCCTACGGTCAGCCGGTGTACGGCGCGCCGGACGCACGCGATGGTCGACGCTGACAGGTTGCCGTCGTTCGGTGCGGGAAGTCTCGACGACCCGACCTTGACCGCGGCGTTGAAGACTCTCGAGATCACCGTCCGCCGCAAGCTCGACGGGGTGCTACAGGGCAACCACCTGGGACTGATCCCGGGACCGGGGTCCGAACCAGGCGAGGCCCGCACCTATCAGCCCGGCGACGATGTCCGCCGGATGGACTGGTCGGTGACCGCGCGCACCACCCAGCCGCACGTTCGACAGATGATCGCCGACCGCGAACTCGAGACCTGGTTGGTCGTGGACATGTCGGGGAGCTTGGATTTCGGCACCGTCTCGCACACCAAACGTGATCTCGCGGTCGCGGCGTGCGCGGCGGTCACGCATCTGACCGTCGGAGGGGGCAACCGGATCGGGGCGGTGGTCACCACCGGCGACGCGGTGGTCCGCATACCGGCGCGCAGCGGACGCGCCCACGCGCTGAGCATGCTCAAGGAGATCGCGAGCACGTCGCGCTCGCAGGACGGTGTGCGCGGCGACCTCAACGCCGGGATCGACGCCCTTCGTCGGCCCGAACGCCGGCGCGGGTTGGCTGTCGTGGTCAGCGACTTCCTCGGGCCCATCGACTGGGAGCGCCCGATGCGCGCGGTGGCCGGACACCACGAGGTGCTCGCGATCGAGGTGCTCGACCCGCGCGACCTGGAACTACCCGCGGTGGGCGAGATCGTGTTGCGCGACGCCGAGAGCGGCGCGGTCCGCGAGGTGACCGTCACCGAGCGTGTGCGCGACGATTTCGCCCGCGCCGCCACAGCTCACCAGGCCGAGGTGCAGCGCACGCTGCGTCGTTGTGGCGCACCCGTTCTGGGATTGCGCACCGATCGCGATTGGATCTCCGACATGGTGCGGTTCGTGGTTCGTCGACGGCGCGGACTGGGCGCCGGGACCGGGAGCTGAGGGCAGATGTTCGGACTCGCGACACCGTGGTGGTTGCTGCTGGGGCTGGTGGTCGTCGGACTGGCCGCGGGTTACGTGATCATGCAGCGCCGTCGACACTCCCGGGCGGTGCAATTCGCCAACCTTGACGTTCTCGACCGGGTGGTGCCCAAGCAGACCAATCGGCTCCGTCACGCCCCGATCGCGCTGCTGCTGGTCGGGTTGATCCTGTTGACGATCGCACTGGCCGGTCCACAGGCCGACCGGCGGATTCCACGCAACAAGGCGACGGTGATCTTGGTGATCGACGTGTCGCGCTCGATGAACGCCACCGATGTGGCCCCGAGTCGTATCAAGGCGGCTCAGGTGGCCGCAAAGAAGTTCGCCGACGAGTTGACCGACGGCATCAACCTCGGGCTCATCTCGTTCGCGGGGACCGCGACCACCCTGGTCTCGCCGACGCCGGACCGCAGTGCCACCAAGGACGCGGTGGACAAGCTGCAGCTCGACGACAAGACGGCCACCGGCGAAGGCATCTTCGCCGCCATCCAGCAGATCAAGACCCTCAACGGGGTGCTTGGTGGCGACAAGGGGGCACCACCGGCGCGCATCGTGCTGGAGTCCGACGGCAAGGAGACCGTGCCCGACGACCCCAACGATCCCCGCGGGGCCTTCACCGCAGCACGTAAGGCCAAGGAGGAGAAGATCCCGGTCAGCACCATCTCCTTCGGAACCCGAACCGGCACCGTCGATCTCGAGGGCGATCGCATCCCGGTCCCGGTCGACGACGACTCGTTGCGGCGCATCGCGTCGCTGTCCGGCGGAGACTTCTTCACCGCGAGCAGCCTCGACGAGCTGACCAAGGTCTACGACACGCTGCAGAAGCAGATCGGTTTCGAGACCCGCCGCGGGGACAACTCCCGACCCTGGGTCGTGGCCGGGACCATCCTGGTGGTGATCGCCGCCGCGGGTGCGATCGCGATGAACCGGCGCCTTCCGTGAGGTTCCCCGGCGCCGAGGCGGCGGTAGGTGGATGCGATTGTCCTCCCCGGCTCGTCGAACGATAAGTTGACCGCCATGGCAGACACCACCTCGTCGACCGACGCGTCGACCACCTCCGACGGTCGCACCGCACGGTCGGTCCTGGTGACGGGAGGCAATCGCGGCATCGGACTGGCCATCGCCCGGCGGCTGGCCTCCGACGGTCATCGGGTCGCGGTCACCCACCGCGGTTCAGGCGTACCCGACGGACTGTTCGGTGTGGTGTGCGACGTGACCGACAGTGAGTCCATCACCGCAGCCTTCGCCGAGGTGGAGGCGCACCAGGGTCCCGTCGAGGTGCTGGTGGCCAACGCCGGGACCACCGCCGACACCCTGTTGATGCGGATGACCGAGGAACAGTTCAGCGCGGTCCTCGACGCCAACCTCACCGGTTCGTTCCGGGTGGCCAAGGCGGCGTGTCGCTCGATGTTGCGAAAGCGGTTCGGGCGCTTCATATTCCTCGGTTCGGTGGTGGCCACCATGGGCACGCCCGGCCAGATCAACTACGCCTCGTCCAAGGCGGGACTGATCGGCATGGCGCGTTCGTTGACCCGCGAGCTCGGTTCGCGCTCGATCACCGCCAACGTGGTCGCCCCCGGTTACATCGACACCGACATGACCGCGGCCCTGCCCGACGACTACCGCGATCAAGCGCTCAAACTCATTCCCGCCCAACGCATCGGTACCCCCGAGGACGTGGCTGCCGTGGTGAGTTGGCTGGCCTCCGACGACTCGGCCTACGTGTCGGGGGCGGTCATCCCGGTCGACGGCGGCCTCGGCATGGGTCACTGACCCGCCCGTGCGCCACGGACTGACTCTGAGATGTTCTGTGGCGCATCGCTTCATCCCAGCTCGCCACGCCCCAACCCGACCCACCGCTAGGAGATCATCGTGAGTGGACTGCTCGAGGGCAAGACCATCCTTGTCACCGGCATCATCACCGACTCGTCCATCGCCTTCCATGCCGCTGCGATGGCACAGGAACAGGGTGCCCGGGTGATCATCACCGGATTCGATCGCCTGCGCCTCATCGACCGCATCGCCCAACGGCTGCCCAAAGAGGTCGGCCCGGCCATCGAGCTCGACGCCACCGACGAGGAGCATCTGGCGACCCTGGCCGACCGGCTGCGCGAGGTGGCGCCCGAGGGTATCGACGGTGTGCTGCACTCCATCGCGTTCGCGCCGCGCACACTGATGGGACCCGACGCCAAACCGTTCCTCGACGGCCCAGGACCCGATGCGGCACAGGCCTTTCAGGTGTCGGCGTGGAGCTATGCGGCACTGGCCCGCGCGGTACTGCCGGTGATGAACGAGGGTGGCTCGATCGTGGGCATGGACTTCGACCCGCGCACCGCGATGCCGTACTACAACTGGATGGGTGTGGCCAAGGCCGCGCTGGAATCGGTGAACCGCTACGTGGCCCGCGAGGTGGGTGCGGCCAAGCGGGTGCGCTCCAACCTCGTCGCCGCCGGGCCCATCAAGACGTTGGCCGCCAAGGCGATTGCGGGCACCGCCACCGACGACGCCAAGAAGCTCGATCAGCTCAACGAGTACTGGGACGGTGCCTCGCCCATCGGCTGGGATGTCGATGATCCCTCTGCGGTCGCCAAGTCGATCTGCGCGGTGCTCTCCGATTGGCTTCCCGCCACCACCGGTTCGATCATCTACGTCGACGGCGGCGCGAGCCACAACACGTGGTTTCCCGAGGACGGGCAGTCATGAGTTCGTTCGACGCCCTGCTGTACCTGTCCTTCGGCGGACCCAACGGACCTGATGATGTGATGCCGTTTCTGGAGAACGTCACCCGCGGCCGTGGGATCCCGCGTGAGCGGCTGGAATCGGTGGCCGAGCACTACTTTCACTTCGGCGGTGTCTCACCGATCAACGAGCTCAACCTCGACATCATCGAACGGCTGAAGGCCGCGCTGTCGGCCGAATCGATCGACCTGCCGGTCTATTTCGGAAACCGCAACTGGCATCCGATGATCGAGGACACGCTGGGGAAGATGTACGACGACGGGCACCGCCGGGTACTGGTCTTCCCGACCTCGGCCTGGGGCGGATTCTCCGGATGTGGGCAGTACCACGACGACATCCGACGGGCTTTGGACGCGCTCAACGCCCGCGTCGGTGCGCAATCGGACGTGATGACCCTGCGCAAGCTCCCGCAGTACTGGGACCGGCCCGAGATGGTGGGCGCCTGCGCGGACGCGGTCACCACCGCCATCGCACAGCTACCCGATGACGTTCGCGACCGTGCGCGACTGGTGTTCACCGCCCACTCCATCCCGGTGGCGGCCGACGCCGCCGCCGGACCCCCGGAACTCGGCGGCCACCTGTACAGCAAGCAGGTCGAGAAGGCATCGGCAGCAGTGGCTTCGGCAGTGGGGGTGTCCGACTACGACGTCGTGTGGCAGTCCCGGTCGGGCCCACCGCAGGTGCCGTGGCTGGAACCAGACATCTGTGACCATCTGGAGTCCCGTGCGGGCGCCGGTGATCCGGCGTTCGTCATCTGCCCCATCGGGTTCGTCTCCGATCATCTCGAGGTGGTCTGGGACCTCGACACCGAGGCCCGGGAGGTGGCCACTCGGTTGGGCACCCCGATGCAACGCGCGGCGACGGTGGGCACCGACGACCGGTTCGTGACGATGATCGTCTCGGCGGTGCGCACGCAGCTCGACGGGGTCGATCCCCTCGACGCGGGCCTGGGATGTCGGGAGAACGGCACGCGCTGCGCTCCGGGATGTTGTGTCTCGCAACGCCCGTCGCGTCCCGCCTCGGCCTGAGTGGAGTCAGCCCTGCAGATCGTCGGCGATGCTGAGCAGGGTGTTGACCGCGGTCATCCGGGCCACCCGGGCCAACCCGCGCAGCTGCTCGGCGGCGTGATCGGCGCTCGACTGCGTCGCCGAGGTGAGTCCGAAGGTGGGCGCGCGTTCGGCGACCAGATCGACGATCGCCGCCACCTGGGTGGCCTGCGTCATCACCCGCACCACGCGGTCCTCCGACTGTGGGGGCAGCTCCACCCCGGCCCGCTGCGTGAGCGCCGCCAACCTCAACCGCAGATCAGTTCCGCTGTCGCGGCCCCCGACCTCGATCGAGCCCAGGCTCGCGAACAGGGTTGCGGCGTCCCGGATGCCTTCCCGCAGGCTGTATTCGGTGGCGGCGAGGCTGTCCACCACAATCGGCGGTACCGCACCGAGATCGTGCAGCGTCCAGACGATCGTGTCGAGCCCCGCAGGACGAGCCAACAGGCCGAAGGCGTTGTCGTCCAGTTCGTCTCGCGGCCAGATGACCATGATCTCGCCGGCGTCGAGAGCTTGGTCGAGAACAGGTGACGGCTTGATGCCGTAGGTGGCGCCGGGCGCGGGCAGCACGAGTCGGAGCCGATCTGAGGCCCGCAGCACGCCCAACAGCCCGCCCGCACCCGCCTGCGCTCCGCCCAACGAGAACGTCTCGGCGGCACGGTGATCGGCTGCGACCACCCGGTGGTGCAGTGCGGTATCCGACAGCGAGTCCAGCACGTCGTCGGGCGCACACGACCCCGAGCGCCATAACGCGCCCCAGGTGGACAGTGCCGTCAGTGCGCGTAGGCCGCTCGGTGACGGCTGCTGGGTGGTCTCGGACATCCCCGTCCACGATAGCCGCGGGGATCGATGCCGGACGGGTCGGCGTGGCGGGTCGCACCCGGAGTCGATCGTCTCTAGCGTCGGGACAGTGAGTGTGAGTCGAGGTGACGACCGATACGGGTCGGACGTACTGGCATCCCGAGCGCGCCGACGTGTCCCCGCGGCCGCGACGGTGCCGGCTGAGCGTGGGCTGGTGGTCGAAGACGCGGTCTCTGGGTTCTGTGGCGCAGTGGTCGGTTTCGAGCGGGGTTACGACGGTGAGCACGTCCGGCTCGAGGACCGTGCCGGACGGACGCGGATCTTCGCGATGCGTGAGGCCGCATTCCTGATCGATGGCGTACCGACCACCCTGACCCGTCCCACGGTGGTCTCCGCCCCGGCGCGACGGCTCACCGCGTCGGGGTCGGTGGCGGCGCCGGTGCGTCGTGCCCGTACCGCCCGGGCCAGTCGGATCTTTGTCGAGGGCGTGCACGATGCAGCTCTGGTGGAACGCATCTGGGGCGATGACCTGCGCGCCGAGGGCGTGGTGGTGTGCAGCCTGGACGGGCTGGACAACCTGGCCCAGGTCATGGCCGAGTTCGCCCCTGCCCCGCACCGCCGCGCGGGGATCCTGGTCGATCACCTGGTGGCCGATTCGAAGGAGAGTCGACTCACCGCCGGACTGGGTCCGCACGTGTTGGTGTGTGGTCACCCGTTCGTCGATGTCTGGGAAGCGGTCAAACCCGAGCGGGTGGGCATCACCGCGTGGCCCACGGTGCCGCGGTCGGAGGAATGGAAGGCCGGTGTGTGTCGACGGCTGGGTTGGGGCAGCCCGCAGGACGGGTGGCGCCACATCTACGGCCGGGTGAGCGATTTCCGTGATGTCCGAGTGGAATTGCTGCGCAGCGTCGAAGAGCTCATCGACTTCGTGACCTCAGTGGACACCGACTCCGGCAGGTGAGCCGCCATCGACACCAACCGCTGAGTAGACCCCGCGCGCCGCAACTGATGGTGTCAGGACGTCGACCTTGCCAGTCGGATGTCCGGCGCGCCCGGCATCTGGCACGATGAAGCCATGTCCGCGGCAGTGTGGTTGATCGTGGCGCTGATCCTGTTGGGGGCTGAGGCTCTCGGCGGTGAGTTGGTGCTGCTGATGCTGGCCGGGGGAGCGTTCGCGGCGGCCGCGACCGCGGCCGCCACCGACAGTCCGGTGCTCGTCGAAGGCATCGTCTTCGCCGTCGTCTCGGTGGTGCTCCTGATCACGGTGCGACCGGTCGCCCGCCGACAGCTGAGCAAGCGGCCCGCGTTGGCCACCAACGCGCAAGCCCTGCCGGGCAAGACTGCGACGGTGATCGAGCTCGTCAGCGGCCAGGGTGGGCAGGTGCGGCTCGCCGGTGAGGTGTGGTCGGCGCGGTCGTTGCACCCGGGCGACGAATTCGCACCTGGTCAGGACGTGCAGGTGATGGAAATCGACGGCGCCACGGCTGTGGTGTGGAGAAACTAGGAGTCATTGATGGGAATCGGGCTGATCTTCGCCGTGGTGCTCGCCCTTGTCGTGGTGGTGATCCTGCTCCGATCGGTAGCGCTGATCCCGCAGGCCGAGGCGGCCGTGATCGAACGATTGGGCCGTTTCACGCGGACCGTGTCTGGGCAACTCACCCTGCTCATCCCGTTCGTCGATCGCATCCGAGCGCGCGTGGACCTGCGCGAGCAGGTGGTGTCGTTTCCCCCGCAGCCGGTGATCACCGAGGACAATCTCACCCTCTCCATCGACACCGTTGTCTACTTCCAGGTGACTGTCCCGCAGGCAGCTGTCTACGAGATCAACGACTACATCGTCGGTGTGGAGCAGCTGGCCACCACCACCCTGCGCAATGTGGTGGGTGGGATGACGCTGGAGGAGACCCTCACCTCGCGTGACTCGATCAACGCGCAGCTGCGCGGTGTTCTCGACGAGGCAACCGGACGCTGGGGTCTGCGGGTCGCGCGGGTCGAGTTGAAGAGCATCATGCCGCCGCCGTCGATTCAGGAATCGATGGAGAAGCAGATGAAGGCCGACCGTGAGAAGCGCGCAATGATCCTCACCGCCGAAGGTCAGCGTGAGTCGTCGATCAAGACCGCCGAGGGCAACAAGCAGAGCCAGATCCTCGCCGCCGAAGGTGCCAAGCAAGCGGCCATCCTCGCTGCCGAGGCCGAACGGCAGTCACAGATCCTGCGTGCTCAAGGTGATCGGGCGTCGCAGTACCTCAAGGCTCAGGGTGAGGCGAAGTCGATCGAGCGAGTGTTCGCCGCCATCAAGGCAGCCAAGCCCACCCCCGAGCTGTTGGCCTACCAGTACCTGCAGAAGTTGCCGGAAATGGCTGCTGGTGAGGGCAACTCGGTGTGGGTGGTGCCGTCCGACTTCGGGTCGGCTCTACAGGGCTTTGCCAGGTCCTTCGCTCAGCAAGGCGATGACGGGGTATTCCGCTACCAACCGTCTGGCAACGACGATGCCGTCGCCATCGACGACTCCGACACCGAGGACTGGTTCGATCTGAAGTCCGATCCACACGTCGTCAAGGCCGCCGGCGACGCTGAGGCGGTGGCCCAGAGCCCGATCGACGGGGTGGTCGACCACGCCGACGGTCGAGTCGACCACGCCCCGGACCAGGACTCGCAGAACCAGCCCTGGCCGCCGCCTGCTCCCTAGGTCGATGTTGTCGCACGCCGGTGTTGTCGTGCGACGGTCTGCGCGCAGGTCGGTCTGATGTCAGGTCGTGGTCTGGGTCGCCGGTTGGTTGCCGGCAACATCGTCGCCGATGTCATCGGCGGTCGTCGTGCCGGCGGTGGGTTCGGTCACCGGCAGCCACGCGTCGAGGCCCATCCCGATGAGGCCCAGCGCGACACCGGCCGCTGAGATGATGAGGTTGACGGGGTGGGCGCCGCCGGAGAGCACGCTGCCGAGCAGGACCACCGACACTGTGCCCGGCAGGATGCCTACGAAGGTGGCACACACATAGGGCACCAGACGGATCGGCGAGAGCGCGGCCAGGTAGTTCAGGATCGAGAACGGGACCGGCGCGATCATTCGCAGTGAACCGACTGCCAGCCACCCGCGTCTGTCGAGGCGGCGTGCCACCGCTCGAGCGGCAGGATGAGTGATGCGGTCGGCTACGGCGTGTCCGCCGACCGCTCGGACGAGGACGAACGCCGCAACCGCCGCGGTCATCGTGGCGCCCACCGCGACCGCCAGGCCCAGGATCGGCCCGAACATCACCCCGGAGGCGAGGGTGAAGATCGTGCGTGGGATCGGGGTGATGCAGACCAGTGCGTGCACCACGACGAACACGAGCACGAACCACCCGCCCAACGACGCCGACCACGTACGGAACTGCTCGGTGTCAGGAAGTCCCACCACGGCGGCCACCACGGCGACGGCGGCGAACACGCCCATCATCGCCAGGACCCGCCACCACCGCCGCACCGCCTTGACCACGGTTTTCGACATTACCGAAGACTGGCCACCCGCCTCCCGACCGAGCGTTCACACGGGTGTGACGGGGGTCTCATTCCGAGGTGGGGTACAAGTCATGGATACAGATCGTGCCCACCGTGTCTTCGCAGGCACCGAAACGGTTCCAGCGGTGGCTACGATCACGAGCAATCGGTCACAGCGAATCGTCGCCGGGTCGATCCGAAGTGGTCTCGCCGACCGCGTCGGGTCGGTCGAGCAGCGACGACGATCGCATCGGATCGACGAGCGATGGGAGATCCACCGGTGGCGGACGAGTCGACCTTGGACAGCTCTGCGGCCCGACGGGCCTGGGAGTCGGCGGTGGCCGGGGTGTTGGAGAAGTCCCGTCGCGGGGCCGCCCTCCCCACCCCACCGTCGGCTGCGCTGACCACCACCACCTACGACGGCATCGACATCAAACCGCTCTACGACATCACCGACGAGCTCGGCGAACCGGCGTTGCCCGGGCGGTTCCCGTTCACCCGTGGTCGCGACGCGGCTCGTGACGTCAACCGTGGCTGGCATGTGACCGCCCACTTCGGCGGACGCGGCCAGTCCGCCACCGAGGTCAACGCCGACATCCTCGACTCTCTGGCCACCGGCGTCAGCGCCATCTGGCTGACCAGTCCCGCCGGCGACCTGCCCGCCGCGCTCGACGGGGTGTTGCTTGACCTGGCCCCGCTGACCCTTGACGTCGGGTCTGACACCGAGGTCGTCGCCGGAGCCCTGTTCGACCTGCTCGACGCCCGCCCCGAGGGCTCGGCACCTGCGGTGAGCGTCGCACTGGGAGCCGATCCGTTGACCGCGGCGTTTGCCGGACGCGCCGCGGTCTCCGTCGACGCCGCAATCGGCCTGGCCATCCGGGCCGCGGCTCGGACCGACACCGTGCGCGCCATCACCGTCGATGGACGAGTGTTCCACGATGCAGGTGCCACCGAGGCCCAACAGGTCGGTGCTGCGGTGGCCGCAGGCGTCGACTACGTACGGGCGATGATGGCCGCCGGTCTCGATCCTGCCGCTGCACTGGGCCAGATCGAGTTCCGGTTCGCCGCCACCGACGCGCAGTTCGAGACCATCGCCACCTTCCGCGCCGCCCGGCGGGTGTGGGCGCGGGTGGCCGAACTCTTCGGTGTCCCCGGGGCCGGTGACGCCCCGCAACACGCGGTCACCTCAGCGGCGATGATGACCCGTCGCGATCCGTGGGTGAACATGTTGCGCACCACCCTCGGCGCCTTCGGGGCGGGCGTCGGGGGAGCCGATCAGGTGACGGTGCTCCCGTTCGACGCGGCCCTGCCGACCGGGGCGATCACGGTGTCGCGCACGTTCGCCGACCGGATGGCCAAGAACACGCAGCTGTTGCTCATCGAGGAATCACACCTCGGGCGTGTGATCGATCCGGCCGCCGGGTCTTGGTACGTCGAGAAACTCACCAACGACCTCGCCGCCGCTGCGTGGACGTTCATGCAACAGGTGGAGCGAGCCGGCGGACATCGGGCCGCGCTCGCCGACGGCAGCCTCGCCGAGGCGATCGCCGCGACGCGCTCGGCTCGCGCCTCCGACATCGCCCACCGGCGCGTTCCGATCACCGGGGTGAGCGAGTTCCCCGACGTGTCCGAGGCGCCCCTGTCGCCCGCGGCCGACGACCCTGGGTTGTACCGCTACGCTGCGGCCTTCGAGGCCTTGCGCGACCGATCCGATACACACCTGCGCGCCACCGGCGCCCGCCCGGCGGCGTTGCTCGCGCCGCTGGGCAGCATCGCCGAGTACAACGCGCGAACCACCTTCACCGCGAACCTGCTGGCCGCAGGCGGGATCGTGGCGATCGACCCCGGACCGGCAGCGGGATCGTCTGCGGACCATTTGAATGCCGCTGCCCAGACTGCTGCCGCGTCGGTCGCGGTGATCTGTGGCACCGACAAGCGGTACGCAGACGAGCTCACCGAGGCAGTGGCCACACTGCGCGCCGCCGGAGTGACACGAGTCCTGGTCGCCGGGTCGGCGTCGGTGGCCGCCGAGCTCACCGAGGATCGCCGTCCCGACGGGTTCCTCAGCTCGGGGATTGACGCGGTGGCCGCTCTCACCGACATCCTGGACCTGCTCGCACCTCCAAGCGCCCAATCGCCGGCCACCACCCCGAGTACCGGGTCCACCGCACAGGGAGCATGACCATGACCGATCCCGTCGTCCCCGGCGGCCTTGCCGACGTACCACTGGTCGCATCCGATCAACCCTCGTCTCCGGCGACTGCCGCCGAGCGGGCCGATGTCGATGCGGTGATCGCCGAGGCCGCTGCAGCCAACGGCTACACCACCGAGCAGGTCACCTGGGCCACTCCCGAAGGCATAGACGTGCCATCGGTGTTCGCGGCCACCGATCGCGACAGTGCCGTGGCACAGGGTCATCCCGTCGACAGCTATCCCGGCAGTGCTCCGTTTCTGCGTGGGCCGTACCCCACGATGTATGTCAACCAGCCGTGGACCATCCGCCAGTACGCCGGCTTCTCCACCGCCGCCGACTCCAACGCCTTCTATCGCCGCAACCTCGCGGCCGGTCAGAAGGGGCTGTCGGTGGCCTTCGACCTGGCCACCCACCGCGGCTACGACTCCGATCACCCTCGCGTCCAGGGTGACGTGGGGATGGCCGGGGTGGCGATCGACTCGATCCTCGACATGCGGCAGCTGTTCGACGGCATCGACCTGGGTTCGGTGTCGGTGTCGATGACCATGAACGGTGCGGTGTTGCCGATCCTGGCGCTGTACGTGGTGGCCGCCGAGGAGCAGGGTGTGGGTCCCGAGCAGCTCGCCGGGACTATTCAGAACGACATCCTCAAAGAGTTCATGGTGCGCAACACCTACATCTATCCGCCTGAGCCGTCGATGCGCATCATCTCCGACATCTTCGAGTACACCTCGACCGCGATGCCGAAGTTCAACTCCATCTCGATCTCCGGCTATCACATCCAAGAAGCAGGTGCCACAGCCGATCTCGAGTTGGCCTACACGCTGGCCGACGGTGTCGAGTACATCCGCGCCGGGATCGCCGCGGGTCTCGACATCGACACCTTCGCCCCGCGGTTGTCCTTCTTCTGGGGCATCGGGATGAACTTCTTCATGGAGGTCGCCAAACTTCGTGCGGCCCGGCTGATCTGGAGTGAGCTGGTCGCTCAGTTCGACCCGAAGAGCCCGAAATCTCGTTCCCTGCGCACACATTCGCAGACTTCGGGATGGTCGCTGACCGCGCAGGATCCGTTCAACAACGTCGCCCGAACCTGTGTGGAGGCGATGGCCGCCACCCAGGGTCACACGCAGTCGCTGCACACCAACGCCCTCGACGAGGCGTTGGCGCTGCCGACCGACTTCTCCGCACGCATCGCCCGCAACACCCAGCTGTTGCTGCAGCAGGAGTCTGGGACCACTCGCCCCATCGACCCCTGGGGCGGTTCGTACTACGTCGAATGGCTCACCCACCAGTTGGCCACCCGGGCGCGGGCGCACATCGCCGAGGTCGAGGAGGCGGGCGGCATGGCCGCCGCCATCAGCGAGGGCATTCCCAAGCTGCGCATCGAGGAAGCCGCCGCGCGCACCCAGGCGCGTATCGACTCCGGTCGCCAGCCTGTGATCGGAGTCAACAAGTACCAGGTGGAGTCCGACCAGGAGGTCGAGGTCCTCAAGGTCGAGAACAGCAAGGTGCGCGGCGATCAGTTGGACAAGTTGGCTCGCCTGCGCGCCGACCGGGACGACTCGGCGGTGCGCGAAGCGTTGGGACAGTTGACCCGCGCCGCCGGGTCAGACGACGGCGGGATGGAGAACAACCTGCTGGCCCTGGCCATCGAGGCCGCGCGGCGCCAGGCGACCGTCGGGGAGATATCCGAGGCGCTGGAACTGGTCTACGGACGCCACCAGGCCGAGATCAAGACCATCAGCGGGGTGTATCGACATGAGGCGGGGCAGGTGAGCAACATCGACTCCGCCACCGCCTTGGTCGCCGAGTTCGCCGAGGCCGAGGGGCGTCGACCGCGAGTGCTCATCGCAAAGATGGGACAGGACGGTCACGACCGAGGGCAGAAGGTGATCGCCACGGCGTTCGCCGACCTCGGCTTCGACGTCGATGTGGGCCCGCTGTTCCAGACCCCGGAGGAGGTGGCTCGCCAGGCCGCCGACAACGATGTGCACGTAGTGGGGGTCAGCTCATTGGCGGCCGGTCACCTCACACTGGTGCCTGCGTTGCGCGACGCCCTGGCCGCGGTAGGTCGCTCGGACATCATGATCGTCGTCGGTGGGGTCATCCCTCCCGGTGACTTCGACGAGCTGTACGCCGCCGGGGCCACCGCGATCTTCCCGCCCGGCACCGTCATCGCCGACAGTGCCGTGGAGTTGATCACCAAGCTGGCCGCCGATCTGGGCCACGAGCTGACCGCGGCCACCGGCTGAGCCGGTCGCGACCACATGCCTCGACCCCCGCTCGATCCTGCCGCCCTGGCCGATGCGGTCCGCGCCGATGATCGTCCGCAGCTGGCCCGGGCCATCACACTGATCGAGTCGACCCGCGCCGACCACCGCGCCTCGGCTCAGGAGCTGCTGTTGGCGGTGACACCGGACTCCGGCGGTGCCTACCGCGTGGGCATCACCGGCGTACCCGGCGTGGGCAAGTCGACGACCATCGAGGCGTTGGGCATGTACCTCATCGAGCAGGGCCACAAGGTGGCCGTCCTGGCCGTCGACCCGTCGTCCACCCGCACGGGCGGGTCCATACTGGGTGACAAGACGCGGATGGGTCGACTCTCGGTGCACCCCAACGCCTACATCCGGCCCTCGCCGACCTCGGGGACGCTGGGTGGGGTGGCTCGCGCAACCCGAGAGACCATCGTGCTGATGGAGGCCGCCGGGTTCGACGTGGTGCTCGTGGAGACTGTCGGGGTGGGGCAGTCGGAGGTCACGGTGGCCAACATGGTCGACAGTTTCTGCTTCCTGACCCTGGCCCGCACCGGGGATTCGTTGCAGGGCATCAAGAAGGGTGTCCTCGAGCTGGCCGACATCGTGGTGGTCAACAAGGCCGACGGCAAACATGAGCGGGAGGCACGGTCAGCGGCGCGCGAGCTGTCCGGGGCCATCCACCTGCTCTACCCCCACGACGCCATCTGGACGCCGCCGGTGCTGACGATGAGCGCGCTGGAGAACACCGGTGTCGAGGAGTTCTGGCAGACCGTGCTCCGCCACAAACAGGTTCTCGCCGAGGCCGGCCAGTTCACCGAACGCCGCAGCCGCCAGCAGGTCGACTGGATGTGGACGATGGTGGCCGAGGCGTTGCGTCAGCGTCTGGACACCCACCCGCAGGTACGAGCGGCGCGATCCGATCTCGAGACGCGGGTGCGCACAGGAGAATTGACCCCCGCGCTGGGGGCCGCGGCGGTGCTCGACATCTTCGATCGCGACTGAGTGGTGTCGATGCCGATGTCATCGACATTACGTCGGCGAGCACCCGCTCACGGCGGCTTATTCTCACGGTAACCACCCCGAAATCTGATCCCGGTCAACTGGACGCACGCCGGATCACCGGCCGTCCCGTCGAACTCAGGGATCACCGGAATGACGATTCTCGCCGCCGCGTCTGCGAACTTCACCCGCGACCTCGACCAGAACTACGCGCTGATCGAGTCGCTGGTCGCCCAAGCCCGCTCGGCCGGGGTCGACTTCCTCGCCCTACCCGAAGCCGCGATCGGCGGATACCTGTCGTCGCTGGGCAACCATGGCGACACCGTCAAAACGACCAGCAGGTCGCTGCCGCCGGCCATCACGGTGGACGGTCCCGAGCTGGCGCGGGTGCGCGGCATCGCCCGAGACATGGTCGTGGCCATCGGTTTCTGCGAGCTGGCCGAGGACGGGGTGACCCGGTACAACTCCGCCGCCCTACTCGACGGCGACCAGATCTATGGCAGCTACCGCAAGGTGCACCAACCGCTGGGGGAGGGGATGTCGTATTCGGCGGGCGAGTCCTACAGTGCCTTCGACACGCCGGCGGGGCGCATCGGTCTTCAGATCTGTTACGACAAGGCCTTTCCCGAGGCCGCCCGGGCGATGGCGCTCGACGG
This sequence comes from Williamsia sp. CHRR-6, assembly GCF_018474015.1. Lineage (GTDB taxonomy): Bacteria > Actinomycetota > Actinomycetes > Mycobacteriales > Mycobacteriaceae > Williamsia_A. The sequence goes on from NZ_JAHCSG010000005.1 coordinate 262,058, forward strand.
TGCCGAGATCATCGCCAGCCTCTCGGCGTGGCCGGCCGCGCGAACGGCCACCGCAGCCGATCTGCAGCAGGACCGCTGGACCTACCGGTTCAATCTCTTCGACATGGCCCGCGCCCTGGACAACCAGGTCTTCTGGGTGGCTTCCAACCAGTCGGGGACCTTCGGCTCCCTGAACTACGTCGGCAACGCCAAGGTCGTCGATCCGGGCGGAAACGTCCTGGCGACAACACTGTTGGGTTCAGGTATGGCGATCGCCGAGGTGGACGTCGCGGGCACCTTCGAGGCGATGCGCGGCGGGATGTTCCACCTGCGGGACCGGCGCCCCGACGTCTACGGCGCACTGATGGCCGACGGGGCTGCGATTGGCGGAGGCCTCACCCATGCCTGAGATGACCTTTGAGGTGCGATGGCCCGACGGACGGGTCGACCGCTGCTACTCTCCGAGCCTGGTGATGCACGATCACCTGGCCGCTCACACCGTCTACTCCATCTCAGATTTCGTGAGTCGGGCCGCCACCGCCCTGGACATCGCCAGCGAGCGGGTACGGGCCAAGTACGGGTTCGGCTGCACCTCGGCGATGGCCACTCTGGAGTTGATCCGTTCGCGGGCAGCACGATTCGGTTCCGATGAGGTCGTCGTCGTCGGTGTGCTGGACCCGACGGTCGACGCGCCCGCACACATCGTTCCCGCCACCCCGCCGGCCGCGACCACCGGCGGCAGGGCCGCGGCAACCGAAGTCGACGACAAGGCGGGGTTCTGATGAGCCTGTCCGTAACCGATCCTGCTGGTGCCGAACATGTCTCGGTGATCATCGTCGGCGCCGGGCAAGCTGGATTGTCGGTGAGCTGGTATCTCGATCGGGCCGACGTCGATCACCTGGTGGTCGAATCCGACACGCCGCTGCACGAGTGGTCGGACACCCGGTGGGACAACTTCACCCTCGTCACCCCCAACTGGCATTGCCGACTGCCCGGATATCCCTACGACGGACCTGATCCCGACGGCTTCATGACCCGTGACGAGGTGGTGGCCTGGTTGAACACCTGGGTGCAGTCGTTCGAGCCGCCGGTTCGGACCCACACGCGGGTGACCCGAGTGGCGCAGTCGGCCTCCGGAGGGTTTGAGGTGACATTGTGCCCCAACGAATCTGGCACCCGAAGCGCCGAGGCGACCGAGACGCTCACATGCGACGAGGTGGTGATCGCCACCGGCGGTTACCCGCTGCCGATCACCCCTGACTGGGCCGATCGGGTGGATCCCGCTGTGCACCAAATACATTCCGAGCAGTACCGCAACGCTGAGCAGTTGCCCGACGGCGCGGTGCTGGTGGTCGGCTCGGGGCAGTCCGGCGCCCAGATCGCCGAGGACCTGCACCTGGCCGGACGTCAGGTGCACCTCGCCGTCGGCAACGCACCCCGGGTGGCTCGCACCTACCGGGGTCGCGACTGCATGACCTGGCTGGCCGACATGGGGCTCTACGACATCCCGGTCCGCCAATATCCCGGTGGTGCCGCCGCCCGGGAGAAGACGAACCACTACGTGACCGGACGCGACGGTGGGCGCGACATAGACCTGCGAGCGTTCGCCCTGGAAGGGATGCGGCTCTACGGGACCCTCGTCGACGGGGCAGGCCGCACACTGCATTTCGCTCCGACACTGAGTGCGGCCCTCGACTCCGCCGACGCCGTGTACAACTCGATATGTCGCGACATCGACGCGCACATCGCGCGTAACCGTCTCGACGCACCACCGCCCACCCGCTATCAACCCGTGTGGGTGCCGTCGGAGGATCCGACCGAGCTCGACCTCGCCGACGCCGGTGTCACCTCGATCATCTGGGCCATCGGATACCGACCGGACTACCGGTGGATCGAGGCCAGCGCCTTCGACGGATCTGGGCGTCCGATGCAGACGCGGGGGCGCACGCTGGTGCCCGGGCTGAGCTTCATCGGTCTGCCCTGGATGCACACCTGGGGATCGGGGCGGTTCCTGGGCATCGATGCTGATTCTCGCCATGTCGCCGAGTCGATCATCGATCGCCACCACGGTTCTGGTGCGCTGCGGCTGGCCACCGGCGGCTGAGCGCACGCGTGGAACAGTCGATCTCCCGCCTGATCAGTCGGCGGGCGCTCACCGATCCCGACGCGGTGATGGTGGCCTGCCTGGGGCCCGCAGGGGAGTCGACGGCGACGATGACCGCTGCGCAGCTCGACCGACACAGCAACCGGCTGACGCGGGTCCTGATCGAGCGTGGGGTGCGGCCCGATGATCTGGTGACGTTGGCCGCCGACACCACGATCGAGTTCGTGTCGTGGTGCGTCGCGATCTGGAAGGCCGGGGCCACCCCACAACCCATCGCGCCCGATCTCGACCCCGCCCAGCGGGGAGCGCTCGAAGCTGTAGTCCGGCCGGCGCTGGCGATCGGTAGTCCACCGGTGGACCCAGAGGTGCCCTGGATTGCGCTGGATCACCCCGCGCACGGCTTCTCCGACGACGAGTTGCCCGATCTGGCCTCGAGGTCGTGGAAGGCCCCGACGTCGTCGGGGAGTACCGGCACGCCGAAGGTCGTCGTGGCCACGGCTGCGGCCCGATTCGACCCCGATCGGGCGATCGCACCGTTCATCCCGCGGGCGGTGACACAGCTGGTGTGTGGGCCGCTGTGGCACTCGGCGACGTTCACCTACGCCATGCGCGGGCTGATGACCGATCACCACCTGGTGTTGCTGCCCCGACCTGATCCCCATGCGGTGCTCACCGCGCTGCGGTCATGGCGTATCGGGTGGACGGTGTGGTCGCCCACCTTGATCCATGAGATCGTCGGGCTCGGTTGCGAACTCGACCGATTCGACTGCCCGGCATTGCATTCGGTGCTCCACATCGGCGCTCCCTGTCCCGCGCAGGACAAGCGCGCCTTGATCGCATGGCTGGGACCGCACCGCGTCGTCGAGGTGTATGCGGGCAGTGAATCCAATGGACGCACGATGATCGACGGCCGAGACTGGCTGGCCCACCCCGGGAGCGTCGGCCGAGGACTGGACGACACCGAGATCGAGATCCGCGGCGTCCACGGCACCCCGCTCGCCCCGGGACACCACGGGACCATCTGGATGCGGAGGCGCGGACCGACTCGCTACCACTACCTTGGCGGCCGGTCACAGCGCACCGTCGACGGCTGGGACACGTTGGGTGACATAGGGTTCTGCGATAAGGATGGATGGCTCACCGTCATCGATCGGGCCGCCGATCGCATCTCGTGTGCCGGCGCCGTCGTCTATCCGGCGGTGATCGAACACCAGATCCTCGAGCATCCCGCAGTGCGCGATGCGGTGGTCTACGCCGTGCCCGACCGCCACGGCACCACCCGGATGTGCGCGGTAATCGACATCGGTGACCACGACGTCGATCTCGCGCAGGTGCGCGCACACGCCCGATCCCGATTGGGCGATGGCTGCAGCCCCGGCTCTGTCACCGTGCAACGGAGTCGAATACGCAACGCCGCGGGCAAGGTCCGCCGCGCCGCGATGGCTCGTGCCGAACCCCGAGACGAGGGGCGGTCTGCCTGATCACGTAACAGATCGTTATTCCGTCAATAACCACAACGCAATTGGGTGCCGATGTACTCAGCGCACACACTGCCGCTCGACAACACCCGCCCGACCACTTCCGCCCGATGATTCACCGACGCACCAGCGAAAGGCACGACATGTCTGAGATCGACGACGCCATCAAGGCCAACATCGAGAAGTCCCTGGCCGAGATCCCACATCCGTCTCTGCCCAAGGGTTCCAACATCTACGGCTCCACCAAGCTGTTCCCCGACTTCAAGGCCGAGGCCGGCGAGACCTACTTCACCCTTGTCCACGGTATCGCCCACGAGTCGTCGGTGAGCTTCGTCGCCGTGCTGCAGGCCACGCGCGCGCTGCGCAAGGGATTCGAGTCGGCCATCTATTTCTACGGCCCGGGCGCGATCAACTGTCTTGCCACCCGCGGCTTTCCGACCACCGGCGACTCGGGCTTCCCGGGCGAGCAGAACATCAACGACTCCCTGGAGACGTTCATCGGCGAGGGCGGCACCGTCTACTGCTGTCGTTTCGGGCTGGCGCTGCACGGGGGCCGCGAGGAGGATCTGATCGGCGGCGTCATCCCGGCACACCCCCTCGACGTCCAGGACGCCCTCATCTACTACGCACGCAAGGGCGCGATCATCAACTCCACATACATGGTCTAGGGGGCGGCGATGTCGGTATCCACGCGGGTCGACCTGGCCCTGCTCGGCATCCGCGGCCAACCACCGGTGTCGCGGTCGGCCGGAGCCGGTCCCAGCGACGACGGTCATCTCGTGATCGACGGGATGAACGCCGCGCTGCCCCGAAACCCGCAGAGCCCGTATGAGTTCGACGGGCAACGGTTGCTCTACGACGGTGTGGACACCGGCCTCGACGTAGCCGTGATCAACCGGCCTCGCTTCTACGATCTGCACACTGCCGACGGCGTCGCCTACGAGCAGATCGCGCGCCTGCACGGGCGAGATGTATTGGCCACCACAGTGGTTCAGACCTGCATCCGCTACGCCGAGGATCAGCGATGCCGATTCTGTTCGATCGAGGAGTCATTGCGGACGGGGTCGACGGTGGCGGTCAAACGCCCCGCCGACCTCGCCGAGGTGGCAGCCGCGGCAGTGCGACTCGACGGGGTGCGTCAGATGGTGATGACCACCGGAACCTCGGCTGGGCGTGATCGCGGGGCTCGACATCTCGCGCGGTGCACGGCCGCGGTCCGTGCGGCGGTGCCGGATCTACCGATCCAGGTCCAGTGCGAGCCGCCCGACGATCTGGCCACCATCACCGAACTGCGTTCGGCCGGGGCCGATTCCATCGGCATCCACGTGGAGTCGATGGACGACACCGTGCGCCGGCGCTGGATGCCGGGCAAGTCGACGGTGCCGCTGGTCGACTACTGGGCCGCCTGGACCGAGGCAGTTCGGGTGTTCGGTCGCAACCAGGTGTCGACGTACCTGATCGTCGGGCTGGGCGAGGACCCCGATGAACTCGTCACCAGCGCCCGTCAGCTCATCGACGCGGGCGTGTACCCGTTCGTCGTCCCCTTCCGCCCACATCCGGGGACCCTCGCCGTCGACGCGGACCGGGTGGGTGCACCCGATCCCGCGCTGGTGGAAAAGGTGTCGCGACAGGTGGCCGAACACCTCACGTTCACCGGGATGCTCGGGGCCGACCAGCGGGCCGGGTGTGCGGCCTGCGGTGCTTGCAGTGTCCTGCAGAACGTAGGCGGCTGAACCGATGCTGTCCGACACGGTTTCGACGCCGTTCGCAGCCGGTCAGATCTCCATCCTGGCCGGGTCACCACCGAGGCTGGGCGGCACCCCTGCCCCTGGCACGGACGGCACTCGGGTCGACTACCTGATCCAGCGAGCCGAATCTGATTCGGTTGTCGCCGAGTATCGGCGCCTGCGACGCGAGGCGTTCGTGGTCGAACAACACCTGTTCACCCGCGATGATCACGACGACATCGACGATGATCCGCGCACCGTCGTTCTGGTGGCGCTCGACCCGGACGGCACGGTGTTGGGCGGGGTCCGTCTGGCACCCTGCACGCCCACCGACATCGGATGGTGGGCAGGCAGTCGCCTGGTGGTCCGACCCGGCGGTCGCCACCTCGGGGCCGGTCCAGCTCTGATCCGCGCCGCCTGCGCGCACGCGCAGGCCCACGGGGTGTTGCGGTTCGACGCTCTGGTCCAGGCCCGCCACCTGTCGATCTTTCGGCGGCTCGGCTGGGTGGCCGCGACCGGCGTCGACCATGCCGACTCATCGGTGGGCGGGGTCGAACACATCGCGATGCGCTGGCCCATCGGCGCGATCCAGGCCACCGCCGACGCGACCAAATCGTTCCTCGGTGCCGCGCTCGCGCCGCTGCGGGCACAGCCCGGCGGTCTCGGACCGGCCGGCTTCACCGGCGACGACGGCGTCCCGGTGCCACGATCGGATGTGATCGCCGCCTGCGACGCGATCATCCCGTCGATGGTCGAACGTGATCCTGAGTGGGCAGGCTGGTGTTCGGTACTGGTCAACCTCAACGACCTGTCGGCCATGGGTGCCGATCCCACGGGTCTGCTCGACGCCGTCGGTGCGCCCAGCCGCTCGCACCTCACCCGCATCATCCGAGGGCTCGCTGCGGCCGCCGCCGCATGGGGGGTACCGGTGCTCGGCGGTCACACCCAACTCGGCGTCCCGTGCGCACTGTCGGTCACCGCGCTGGGCCACGCCGCCGACCCGATTCGCGCCGGAGGCGGTCGCTGCGGCGACGAGATCCGACTGACCGCCGACCTCACCGGTACCTGGCGGCGCGGATATCAGGGCCGTCAATGGGACTCGACAAGTGGACGCGGCGGAACCGACCTGCGAGCGATGGGCGCACTGATGGGGGCCATGCGTCCGGCCGCCGCGAAGGACGTCAGCATGGCCGGCACCGTGGGCACCCTCGGGATGCTGGCCGAGGCGTCGGGAACCGGGGCTGAACTCGACATGGCGTCGGTGCCCCGGCCCGAGGGCACCGACATGGGGGCCTGGCTGTCGTGTTTCCCGGGTTTCGCGATGATCAGCGCAGGCGCGGTGTCCCCGACACCACTGCCTGCGGGTGTGGTCAGCACAGCGTGCGGTCGACTCACCTCGGCGCCAGGGGTTCGACTGCGCTGGCCTGACGGCGAACTGAGCACCGCGATCGGAGCCGGGGTGACCGGCCTGGGTGACGCGTGAGTGCGCCGACCGTGACACGCCCCACCGGTGCGGTGACGATCGGCGCGGTGGCCGCACACTTCGGCCGCGACCTCGATCGCGGACTGAGCAAGATCCGCACCATCATCGCCGGTGCTGCGCGAGACGGCGTGGATCTGCTGGTGCTTCCCGACGCGGCCCTCGGTGGATACCTCGGTGACCTGCGTTCGCCCGACGTCACCGCGCTGCCGCCCACACTGCGGGTCGACGGACCCGAGATCGCGATGGTGGCCGCAGCGGCCGGCCCGATGACGGTCTGCGTCGGCTACGCCGAAGAAGCCGACGGGCGACGGTTCAACTCCGCGGTGTGCGTCAGCGGGGATGGTGTGCTGGGCACCCACCGCAAGGTGCATCAGCCGGCGGGGGAGTCGATCGCCTATGACGCTGGTGACGGGTTCGAAGCTTTCGACACCCCGGTCGGACGGATGGGCATGCTGATCGACTACGACAAGACGTTCCCCGAGGCCGCCCGCACGGTCGCCCTCGACGGCGCCCACGTCATCGCCGCCCTGTCGGCCTGGCCGGCCAGCGTCACCGATCGCGCGTCACGGCTGCCTGCCGATCGACAGTCACGGTTGTTCGATCTCTACGACGCCGCTCGGGCCGCCGAGAACCAGGTGGTGCTGGTGTCGTCCAACCAGACGGGGGTGATGGGTTCGCTGCGCTTCCTCGGACAGGCCAAGGTCGTGGGCCCTGGCGGAGAGATCCTGGCGACCACCCGATCCAAGGGCGGGATGGCTCGGGTGACGATGGACATCAGCGCCGAGATCGCCCGCTCCCGGCGGGTTCTCGATCATCTCGCCGAGCGTCGTGTGGAGACCTACGCCGACGTGCCGTCGGTTCCCGGCACGTGTGCACCGTGACCCGCTCGTTGTCGATCGCGTTGATCACCTACTCGACCAAACCGCGTGGCGGGGTGGTTCACACCTTGCATCTGGCCGAGGCGTTGGCAGCAGCCGGTGCGCGGGTGACGGTGTGGTCGCTGGCGCGGGCCGGTGACGTCGGGTTCTTTCGGGCTGTCGACCCCGCGGTGACCGTCCGACTGGTCGACTTCCCGACCGTCGACGGCGAATCGGTAACCGAGCGAATCGTGCGTTCCATCGAGGGGATGCGGGCAGCGGTGCGCCTCGACGACTACGACATCGTCCACGCACAGGACTGCATCAGTGCCAATGCCGTCGGCACCTGTATCCGGACCGTGCACCACCTCGACACCTTCACCACGCCGATCCTGGTGGAATGCCACGAGAAGGCGATCGTCACCCCGTACGCGCACATCTGCGTGTCGCAGGCGGTGGCCGACGAGGTACACCACGGGTGGGGAGTGTCACCCACCGTCATCCCCAACGGTGTCGCCGCGGGGCGGTTCGCCGCCGCCGCCGCCGACACCGAAGAGGCGACCCGGGCGCGCCGGCGCTGGACCGACCGATTGGGCGACTACGTCCTGGCGGTCGGTGGCATCGAACCTCGCAAGGGGACAATCGATCTGGTGCGTGCTGTCGCTCGCCTGCAGACCATCCGACCTGAGATGTCCCTGGTGATCGCGGGCGGGGAGACGCTTTTCGACTACCGGGATTACCGCAGCGAGTTCGAATCGACCTGTGCCGCATTCAATGTCGATCCGGTGGTGCTCGGTGCGGTCGACGACGACGAACTGCCCGCGCTGGTGGCCGCCTGCCGGGTGTTCGCCTTCCCGTCGACCAAGGAGGGCTTCGGCCTGGCGGCGATGGAGGCCCTGGCCGCCGGGCGACCGGTGGTGGCGCGTGACCTGCCGGTGCTGCGCGAGGTGTTCGGTGACACGGTGCGCTACGCCGGCGATGTCACCGGCCTCGCCCAGGAACTCGGCGACGCATGCCAACACCCGTCGACCACGCGCGATCGTGCCGCGGGCCAGGCGGTGGCTGCGGCCCTCACCTGGGATGTGGCCGCGCGCGCGCACCTGGACTTCTACCGTCGGCACCCGCGGCCCTAGCCCGCGGCCGTCCCGCAATGCTCGTCGGCGATCACTTCAGTCCATCGATGCGGACATCGTCGATGTCGCCGATGAACTGCGGCCCGCCGAGACCTGACAGACCCAGGTAGTTCATCCGGGTGGCACCCAGCGCACTGGGAGCGACACGCAGATCGCGGACCGCCGACACCGGCGTCCCGTCGACGAACATCTGATACTCGACCCGAGAGGGACCGCGGGTGCCGATGGTGACGGAGATGGTCGTCCAGCGCCCCGGTTGCGCGCGGAATGTCGAGTCCAGCTCCTGTTCAGTGGTCGCCGTCGCGATCTGGGTGACCGCGACACCTGGTACCGACAACGGGGTGAGCGAGAAATACGTCTCGTCGGGACCCGTGATGTCGAACAACGGGAACTGATCCTTCTGGCCCACCTGCGATGCGTCGGCACGGAAGCGCATCGAGATGGTGCAGCTGTCGCAGCGACTCAGGATGTTCTCAGGCATGGCGGCGAACGAGTTCAGGGTTCCGTCAAGGTGCAGATGGCTGCCGGTACCGTCGGACCTGATCTCTGAACGGCCGAACAGAAGCAGGTCGTTGCCGTTTCCCGAGGTGTCGGGGACGGTTCGGTTGCGCTGGCTGTCAAAGGTGTAGTGGACCCAGTGCGCCGGCATAGGTGGCCGTGGCCGCACCACCACCGAGACCGAATCGCTACTGCTCAATCGCCCGTCGGAGACCGACAACCGGAACGAGTAGGTCCCGGGCGTGCTCACCGTGACCCGTGGTCGCAGCGAACCCGCGGTGTCGATGCGTGCCGAACCACCGACAGGTGTCGCGGTGACCGTCCAGCGGCTCGCCAGCGTCGCATCACCCGAACCAACCCCGTCGTCACGAGCTGATCCGTGCAACGTGATGGCCTCGGTCCCGAAGGTCACCGTCTGATCGGGGCCGGCATCGACAGCGGGAGCGGTGTTCGGCGGGGTCGCCACGGGGTCGATCGAGAGCCCGAAGCGTCGGGCCGGCGGGGCGTTGAACTCGAATCGGACCGTGGGTGCCAGACCGTTGCGCGGTGGGGCGACGACGACTGTCCGACCAGGTTTCCCGTCCACCGATACCCGATAAGCACCCGACACGAGTCCCGACACCCGGACGGTCCCGGTGTGCGAAGTACCTGCGGTGTTGGCCATGTCCAGTCGCAGCGCGCTGTTGGTGGCGGCCACCGTTGCCTGACGGTATGTGTCGGTGTCCAGCGACACCGACAGCTGTTGGCTCACCATGTTGAGTCGGCGGTTGACCCCGTCGGCCGGGGTGATGGTGGTGGACCGCGCGGTGGCTGTGGATCGCCCGCCGTAGGTGAGGGAGCCGAAGATGGGATCGTCGGTGACGACGTCGGTACTCATGGTCTGCAGGACACCCCACAGCCCGAGGTCACTCTCGCCGCTGCGGCTGCGCCACCCGTTGAGTTGCTCGACGTTTGGGCCACCGCCGTCACCCAGGGTCCCCAGCCGGCCCAACTCGGACTGGTAGGTCCAGGCGGAGGCCCCGATGTTCGCCGGGTCGGAGCTGATCTGACCGGAGTTGACACCGGCCATCAGGGTGGTCTTGGCGGCGTAGTTGGCGCGCTGCAGTTCCGCCCGGCGCGACGGGGTCACGGTGTCGCGACCCGTCTCGGTGGCCGCAGTGTGATTGACGTAGTCGTCCAACGGGTAGCCGGCCAGTGCGACGCTGTATTGCAACTGCCACCAGTTCTCCCCGTTGATGGTGGTGGGTACCACGTCGCGATACCAGACCGGCATGCGTCCTCGGGTGGCCAGCGTCTTGCCCACGATCTGGCGAAATGTCTTCTGCGCGCGTGCTCGGTCGGTCGCCATACGTTGTCGGGCCAGCGTGTAGACCGATTCTTCGCCGGTGTTGTCGTAGCTGTATTCCGAGCCGAAGGGGTATTTCTGCTTGGCGAACGCCTGATATTTGTCGTCGAGGGCGTCGTCGATGTCGTCGGCCTCTGCGGTCATCCCGGCATCGCGAAGGGCCTCCACGATGGTCGGCAGCAGTTGATCGCCCATCAGCCCGGCCTGCGAGTACCCGACGGGACCGCGGTAGAGCTCGCGCATGACGCCGTATGCGGCCTCGAGATACCACTGCGCGGGATGAGCGAACCGGATGATGCCCGGATACTGCTTGGCGATGCGGTACATGTCGAAAAACGTCGTGTAGATGTGCGGGTAGTTGTACCCGCGGTAGATCGGTGTGGTCCCCAGGCGTCCCGGTCGGCCCTGCTCCCAGAAGTTGAAGACCAGGTAGGACGGGTTCGTGCTGTCGGCAGAGTTGCCCATGAGGTTCTGCCAGACCGCCGTGGTCAGGTATCCGTCGAGCGCGCGTATCTGATCGGCGACCGGGTCTATCCGGTTCATCGCGGCGAGGAACTCGGCATGGGTGAAACCCCAGTCGTCGCCGAGCCCGAAGGATCCGGTGAAGTCGTTGTTGCGGCCGCCGGGAGGATTGTCGGAGGTGGGTGCAGATCCGTCGCGGGCGTTCATCAGCCAGTCGTCGAACGTCTGGTCGCGGATGTCGCCGGGCGCGAGTCGGTCCCGTTCGCGGGTCCACTGGGTCTTGGCGACCAGGAACGCAGCGTGCGCGCGGAGCGCCTTCCCGGTCGCGTCCGACACGTACAGCTGGGCGACCGAGGTGTTCATCCGTCCGGCCGGATCTCGCCAGCGTACGGTGATCTGGTTGCGGCCCAGTGCGTTTCGGTTGGGGGTCACGGTGTAAATGCGGTAATCGCCGTTCGCTCTGGAATAGCGGATGGCGGGATCGCTGCGGACTGCCGATTTCAGGTCGTTCCCGGTTCGGGCGCTGACCGAGGTGATGGTGCCTTTGACCCGGACCGCGAGCTGAGCCTGCTGGTCGACCGGCAACACCCACCCGGGCACCATCTGCAGATCCGGTTGCCCCAGCGCGACGAGAGTGTCGCGGCGGGCCACATCGTCGGCGACCGCCGAGATCCGATAGCCGTGTGTGACCGAGGTGCCGGGATCGATGACGGTGGCGGTGTTGTCGAGGTAACCACGGCCCGTCGCGGCAATGGCGGTGGAGTTGCTGTAGAACACGTTGAGGCCCTTGATGTTCGACAGCCCTTCCGGGGACGACGCCCACGCTGTCTGGCCCACTTCTTCGACCCGCCAGCGATCCTGGTACTCGAACCCTGAACCGGTTCCCACGTCGGGGGTGAGCAACAGTGATGGCCCGATGCCACTTGGTCGACCGATCGTGATGAACGAACCGTCTCGTCCTACAAACGAGTGCGCCAACACGCGCGTCTCGTAGATCTCGTCTTTGGGCTTGGTGAAGGTCTCGTTGTTCGGTATCGGCATCCCCCAATCACCGATGGTCAGGCGTCGACCCGAGGTGTTGTCGACGGTTTGAGACCACCGCATCGACCCGTCCGGGGCGAGGGAGTAGCGCTGGGTCACGGTGAAATCGGCGATGCCGCCCGGGGTGCGCGAGTTGCGGTAGGTCACGGTCACCGACGACGCGGTCTGCTCCACTGTGCGTCCGTCGCCGGAGAGGGTGGTCCACGCGCGCTGCCATGGCGTGCCCCCGACACCGCTCGTGGTCGCAGGACCGTCCCCGAGCGCGTAGGAGAACATCAGGTTGCCCAGCCATTGACGTTTGCCCACGTCAGGCTCGGCGGCCTCGTCAGGCGCGCTCACCGGGTTCATCACGTACTGCGTGTCGAAGGTGTCGCCGTTGATTCGCAACGACTGGATGCTGCCGTCGGCGCCGAACCCCACCTTGAGCTGCTTGGACGCCAACCGGTGGGCGATTGCGGGCTCGGTGTCAGCCGACGCGGGGGTGGGCGTCACCGCCATCCCGGTCGCGATCACCGCCAGAGTCGCCATGCAGGCGACGAGCCGCAAACACCCACCCGTCGGTGTCGCGCGACGCGCCGGCTCGGGCCAGAGCAAACCACGATTACGTCTGATCACGTTCAGTGCATCTTCCTCGAGCTGGTGGACCACGACGGTACCCAGTCTCAAGGATGATGGAAAGCCCTGGTGCACTGAGTAATTCGCTGATTCAGTGCATTCTTCACGAATCAGACACCGAGCCTGCCCGGCGGGCCAGGTGGGCGATCCGCTCGATGAGGTCGTCGAAGAAGACATCGGCGTCTGCGGCCACCGCGATGGCGGCGTTGGGGTCGCGACCCCACATGCCGCGCAGGTCGGCCACCGTGGTGCCTCGGGTGAGGGTGCCCCCGAGCTCCACGTCCACGCACGCCGACATGGTCGCGGCGATGCTCGGATCCACGGCAACGGCCGCAGCGAACGGGTCATGCATATGGGCGATGTAGCCCTCGGACTGGTCGGCATGGAACTCGAAGTAGAAGCGCACCGCATCGACGACGGCAGCGACCACGGGATTGCTTGCCACCGAACGAGTTCCGCGTTCGTCGTCGATCCCGGGCTGCTCGATCGGGGAGCTGTCGGCAGCTGCGGCCAACCGCGCGAGATGATCAGGTGTCATCACGATCGTCTCGGTGAGGTCGAGCGGGCAGACGATCGGGGTGGGAGCGCCATCGCGGCCGAACGCGGCGAACACATGCGCTGCGGCCTCGGGATCGACCGCGATGTTCCACTCCGAGGTGGGAGTGGTGTTCCCGGGGTGGTGGAACGCACCGCCCATGATCACCAGACGTCGCAACCGGCTCGGCAGCAGCGGATCTCGTTCGATCGCCAGCGCCAGGTTGGTCAGCGGACCGGTGACCAGTCCGATCACCTCGCCGGGCCGATCGGTGGTGATCTCGATCCAGGCGTCAGCGGCATCGCGTTGCGATCGCGTCGACAGTCCGGTGGGCAACTCGGCGTATCCGATTCCCCACGGGCCGTGAGTGTCCTCGGTGGTCATCAGCTCGGCCACCAGCGGACCCGCTGCACCAAGACAGACCTCCACGTCATCGCGCCCGCAGAGGGCCAGCCAAGCGAGGTTGTTGGCGCACACCACATCTGCGGGAACATTGCCTGCGCTCGAGAGCACGGCCAGCAGATCCACCTCACCGTGGGCCAGCAGATACAGCAGGGCAAGAGAGTCGTCGATTCCGGTGTCGCAGTCGAAGACGACGGGGATGTCTGCAGCCATGTCGTGACCTTAAAGCTGCGCGGAACCGACCAGCACGTCGCGGGTGAGTTCCAGCTGCCCGAGGTGTTGGGCCAGTTCGCGGATCACATGGCTGAGCATCCATTCCGGTGTGGCCGTGGCGATCTGGTGGCGGCGGGTCGATCCGACCCCGCTGCGGTCACGAACGCCCTCGGTGAGCGCGACAGTGACCCACTCGACGATGCGCGCCACGAGGGAGTCGACCAGCTGCTGCAGGTCGGCGACCGAACCGGTGGCGGTGAACTCGGCTGCACGATCGCGCGGAATCTGCTCGCCGCCGATCACGGTCCCGAGCCAGAACCGGGTGGCGGCCACCGAGTGGAAGACGATCACGTAGGGGCTGTTGGCCCCCGGCAGCGCGGGCCGCCGGTTGATCTGGTCGTCGCCGAGTTCTCGGACGATCGCGATCATCGATCGCAGGGTCTCGGTGATCACGTCGTCGGTGGCCGTGATCATCGCCGTCGCATCGGTCACCACGGGTACTTCTGGAAATCCTTGAGAAAGCAGCCGTAGAGGTCGATCCCGTTCTCTCCGTCCACGATCGGGTGATAGACCCGTGCCGCCCCGTCGACGAGGTCGAGGGGGGCACGGAAACCCTCCTCGGCCAGCCGCATCTTGGCCGTGTGCGGTCGCTCGTCGGTGATCCACCCGGTGTCGACCGCCGTCACCAGGATCCCGTCGTCGAAGAGTTTCCCGGCGCTGGTGCGGGTCAGCATGTTCAACGCCGCCTTGGCCATGTTGGTGTGGGGGTGGCCGGGTCCCTTGTAGCCGCGCGAGAAGATGCCCTCCATCGCCGACACGTTGACCACGTACTTGCGCCGGGCCGGCGACGCACGCAACGCCGGCGTGAGTCGGGAGAGCAGGATGAACGGGGCGACGCTGTTGCACAGTTGCACCTCGATCAGCTCCAACGGGTCGACGCGATCGACCGAGGCAACCCAGCTGTTCTCGCTGACCAGGTCGGGAAGCAGGCCGCCAGCATCGACGGCGGTCCCGTCTGCGATCCGCGCCGGCGACGCCGACCCGGCGGTCATCGCCAGCGCGGCCAACGCGGCGGCGGCGGCGTCGGTGTCGGACCCGCCAGCCAGCGCGGTGGGGTGTAGTTCGCTGCTGTTGCCCATCGTGACCGCCGGGATGTCGGCTGCGGCCCCGGTCAACGGTGCGGCCTCGGCATCGATCAATCCGCGGTAGGCGCCGGGGGATCGGCGTACGGTCTGCGCGGCGTTGTTGATCAAGATGTCGAGCCGACCCTGTGCCGCAACGGAATCGGCGAGACCGACCACGTCAGCCGGATTGCGCAGATCGATGCCGACGATCTGCAGTCGATGCAGCCACTCGCCGGAGTCCTGTTGTCGGGCAAAACGTCTGGCCGCGTCGCGGGGGAATCGGGTGGTGATGGTGAGGTGTGCACCATCGCGCAGCAGCATCAACGCGATGTACATGCCGATCTTCGCCCGACCGCCGGTCAACAACGCCCGACGCCCGCTGAGGTCGGTGCGCTGATCGCGGCGCGCACGGTTGGACACCACGCAGTGCGGACACAACTGATGGTGGAAGGCGTTGATCTCGGTGTAGAGCGCCTTGCACACATAACACGCCTGCGGTCGGCGCAGATGCCCGACTACGCCGGTGCCGTCGCCGGAGAGCCCGATCCCGGCGGTCTCGTCGTCGATTCGGTCCGCCGATCCGGTGGCCGTCGCGCCGATCACGGCGCGGTCGGCGTCGATGCGTTCCCGGTTGCGTTCCTTCTTTCGAGTGCGCTTGGCCAGCTTGAACATCCGGCCCACCGCACGTTGTACCTCGATCGAATCGGGATGCTCGGAGTCAAGCGCAGCGGCCTGCTTGAGGACACGGTGCAACACCGCCATGTCCTGCGCATCGATTCCGCCACCCGCCTGTTCCACGGTTGACGATCCTAATGGCTGGATCGGGGCATCTTCCCGCGCGCGGCGTCGTCGCCCTACGCGCGGGACCGGCGTGCTAGACCTGCTTCATGCAACGCGGTGCTCCCGATCGGTCACACGTGTGCGTGATGGGGGTCAGTGGCTGCGGGAAGAGCATTGTGGCCGCGGCCTTGGCTCAGCTGTGTGATCGCCCCTTTGACGACGCCGACGACCTGCACACCGCCGCGAACCTGGCGTCCATGGCCGCAGGTGTGCCGCTGACCGACACCGACCGCCTACCGTGGCTCGACGCGGTGGTGGCGCGCATGGATGCGCGCGCGGCGACGGTGGGTCCGTGTGTGATCGCATGCTCGGCGTTGCGTCGGCGCTATCGAGATCGGTTGCGGCAGGCGGGATCCGGGCTTGTATTCCTACATCTGGTGCTCGACGAGCGGACACTGGCGGAGCGTCTCGAGCGGCGGCGCGGGCATCCGGTGGGAGTGGACCTGCTGGCGTCGCAGCTGGCCACGCTCGAACCGCTGACACCCGACGAACCCGGAGTGTCGATCGCAGCCGACGGACCCGTCGACACGGTGGTCAACTCGGCGATGGGTGCGTTGCGGGCGCTGCGCTGACCGGTGTGGCGAACCGGCAGTGCGATGATGTGTGTCCGGAGGGGGACTTGAACCCCCACGCCCGTTAATAGGGCACTAGCACCTCAAGCTAGCGCGTCTGCCATTCCGCCACCCGGACCTGCGCGACCGCATGCGTCGCGCGAGTGCGCCGCCAACATTAACCGACCCCGTCGCCCGATCCCAAATCATCGGCGGCACCCTGACCTGGCGAGGTGATAGGAATGGATGGGTGACCGACATCCGCACGTCCCGAGCCCGCGACGAAGTCGTCGACCTGGTCAGCCGACTGATCCAGTTCGACACCACCAACACCGGCGAACTGGCCACCACCGTCGGTGAAGAGGCCTGCGCCCGCTGGGTGGGGGAGCAACTGGCCGAGGTCGGCTACGAGGTGACCTACGTGGAATCCGGTGCACCGGGACGCGGCAACGTGTTTGCCCGCTTGCCCGGCACCGATCCCGAGCGCGGCGCACTGCTGGTGCACACCCACCTCGACGTGGTGCCCGCCCAGCCAGAGGACTGGAGCGTTCATCCGTTCTCCGGCACCGTGTCCGACGGATACGTCTGGGGCCGAGGTGCTGTCGACATGAAGGACATGGTCGGGATGGCGTTGGCGTTGGCGCGTCAGTTCCGGCGCGAGGGCACAGTGCCACCGCGCGACCTGCTGTTCGCGTTCTTGGCCGACGAGGAGGCCGGCGGCGCCTACGGTTCACATTGGCTGGTCGAGCACCGGCCCGAGTTGTTCGACGGTGTCACCGAGGCGATCGGCGAGGTGGGCGGCTTTTCACTCACGGTCGACACCCCGTCAGGTGAACCCAAACGCCTCTATCTCGTGGAGACCGCAGAGAAGGGCATCGCCTGGATGCGGCTCACCGCGACCGCCACCGCAGGCCACGGGTCGTTTCTGCACGAACACAATGCGGTGACCATCCTCGCTGAGGCCGTGGCGAAACTTGGTCGACACGAGTTCCCGCTCATCGTCTCCGACTCGGTGGCCGAGTTCATCGGCGCGGTCAGTGAGGAGTCCACCTTGGAGATCCGAGCCGACTCGCCGGACCTCGAGAGCGCGTTGCACAAGTTGGGCCCGCTGGCACGCATCCTCGGCGCGACACTGCGAGACACCGCCAACCCCACGATGCTCGACGCCGGGTACAAAGCCAACGTCATCCCGCAGACCGCCACCGCAGTGGTGGATTGCCGGGTGCTACCGGGCCGCCAAGCACAGTTCGAGGCCGAGGTGGACGCGATCATCGGGCCCGACGTGACGCGCGAATGGGTGACCAAGCTGGAGTCTTACGAGACCACCTTCGACGGTGCATTGGTGGACGCGATGAACGCCGCTGTCCTGGCCTTCGATCCGCAGGCCCGCACGGTTCCCTACATGCTCTCGGGCGGCACCGATGCAAAAGCGTTCGCCAAGTTGGGGATCCGCTGTTTCGGTTTCGCGCCACTACAACTGCCCGCCGATCTCGACTTCGCGGGCCTCTTCCATGGCGTCGACGAGCGGGTGCCGGTGGACGGACTGCTGTTCGGGGTCGACGTGCTCGAACACTTCCTGCTCAACTGCTGATCAGGACGCCTCGGGTCGTCTCCGCCCGGACACCTCGCTGCCCACGGCCTCAGCGAGCGAGGAAAAGCCGTGGCTGCGCAGCCGGGCGGCGATCCCATCGTTGATGTCTTTGACCCACATCGGCCCGCCGTAGATGAAGCCGGTGTAGCCCTGGATGAGGGAGGCGCCCGCACAGATCCGCTCCCACGCCTGCTCGGCGGTTTCGATGCCACCGACCGAGATGAGCACCTGTCGGTCGCCGACCCGGTCGTGGAGCCGACGCAGGACCTCCAGTGATCGGGCTGCCAGCGGCGCTCCGGACAACCCGCCGGGCCCGATCTGCGCCACGGTGTCGGGGGCGGTGTGCAGGCCCTCGCGCGTGATCGTGGTGTTGGTGCAGACGATGCCGGCGAGCCCGAGTTCGACGGCAAGGTCAGCGATCTCGTCGATGTCGGAGTCACTGAGGTCGGGGGCGATCTTGACCAGCACCGGAACCGACACCGCGTCGAGAACGGCCGAGAGCAGCGGACGCAGCGCGGCCACCGCCTGCAGGTCGCGCAGGCCCGGGGTGTTGGGGGAACTGACGTTGACCACCACGAAGTCGGCGAGCGGCCCGAGCAGCCGTGCGCTGGTGAGATAGTCAGCCACCGCATCGGCGGCCTCGACGATCTTGGTCTTGCCGATGTTCGCGCCGATCGGTATCGCAGCAGCACCCATCCGGCGCGTGGCCAGCTTCGCCGCGGCGGCGCCTGCTCCGTGATTGTTGAAACCCATCCGATTGATCAGCGCGCGATCGGCGGGCAACCGGAACAGGCGAGGCGTGGGGTTGCCCGGTTGTGGATGACCGGTGACGGTGCCGATCTCGGCGAACCCGAAACCGATTGGTCCCCAGGCGTTCACCGCCTCAGCGTTCTTGTCGAATCCGGCCGCCAGGCCCAGCGGGGCCGGAAACCGGACACCGAACACCGTCGAGGCCAGAATCGGGTCGTGGCGGGCGAACACCGGACGCAGGACGGCTGCGACCGGCCGCGACGAGCCGACGGTGGCCAACAGCCACGAGACGATGGTGTGGATGCGCTCGGCGGGTACCCGGAACATCAGCCGCAGCACCAGCGGATAGACGACATCGTTGATGCGCTTGATCATTGCGATCCCATCTCGTCGAGGCTCTCACGCGCCCGGCGCTTGCGACGCAGCAGCACCTTGCGGGTGCCGTCGGTGTACAGGCGAACCCGAGATATCTCCCAACCGCCGAACTCGGCCTGGATGGCCAACCGCATGGAGGCGGTCACGCGGGTGACGTCCGGAGGTAATCGCAACGGGATGTACTCGTATTCGTCGGTGTCTGCGCTGGTCCACTCGGGCGGAAAGCCGAGACTGCGCCCACCCCGCGCCGGTGTGTTCAACCCCGCTCCTCTCGCTGCTCGTGCCCTGTCGCTGCCGTCATGAGATGGCTTGTAGCCCTTCCCCTCGCGACGACAGGACGAACACCAGCCCGGATGAGCTGTCCACGACCAACGAATCGGCCTGTCCCACCGTTGCGACCCGACGCTTCTCCACCGGGATGCCGGTGGACAGGTCGTAGGCGATGGCCTGATTGGCCCCGTTGGCCACCACCCACATCAGACCCCGGGTGTCGTCGAATCCTACGGCGTAGGGCCCGGGCGCCACGGGGTAGCGGATCCGCGAGACCAACGGGTCGCCGGCAAACACCACCACCTGATCGTCGCGGGTGTCGCTGGAGAGGAAACGCCCGAAGCGGTCGACGGTGAGTGTGGTGGCTCCGTCGCCCACGCGCAGGGCCACACCCAGGTCGGACTTGTCGACATCGACCATGGTCACCGCCGACTGGGCGCGATCGAGGGCAACCACCTGGTCCTTTTTGCCGGCGCGACGCCAGACCGCGATCGCATCCACCCGAACCAGCCCGGTGATGCGGTGCCGCGCAGCGCCATCGGGGCCGAGGTCGACGATGGTGCCGTCGGCAGTGCCGACCAGCACGGTTCCCGCAGAGGTGTAGGCGATGCTCAGCGGTCTGGACACGGGAACACGTTGTTCGAGCACCGCACCGGTCGCGAGGTCGATCCGCGCCAACACCCCCTCGCCGATCGCACCCACCCGACCGTCACCGAGGTCGGCGATGGCTGCGGCGGGAGTGTTCAACACCACGGTGCGTATCCGAACGGGTTGGGCGGCAGCCGAATACACCTCCACCGAGCGGCCGGCGGCATCGAGTGCGGCGACCTGTCGGGTACGAGCGTCGACGACCAGCCCGCGACCCGCGCTCGCCGGGACCACCGTTCCCGCAGGAACCGCGGTCCCGGGCGGGGCACTCGGTGCGGTCTGCGGCACCGTCGTGGCCACCGACGGCGACGAGGAGGACGATCCACAGCCGACGACCACAGCGACGAGGGTCACGCCGATCACCATCAGGCTCACCGCCCGCACCCGCGACCCCACCCCCACCATCGGGGTGCGGCCGGCGGGCACGGCCCGCTCCACAGTCCTGCGCGTCATCACTCCATAGTGCGGCACCCCGCACCGCGGTCCCCAATCGAGCCGAAAGCGTGCCGCAGATCTGACGTAGGCTCTGCAGCTTGTGACTGATGCGATGACCTGGACCCAGGCTGTGGTGCTGGGTGCTGTGCAAGGCCTGACCGAGTTCCTACCGGTGTCCTCCTCCGGGCACCTGCGCATCGTCTCGGGCGTCTTCTTCGGCGACGACGCGGGGGCCTCGTTCACCGCGGTCACCCAGCTGGGCACCGAAGCGGCCGTGCTGATCTTCTTCCTGCGCGACATCATCAGGATCGTCGGCGCCTGGTTCGTGGGTCTGCGCGATGCCACCCGCCGTGGTCTGGACTATCGCATCGGGTGGTACGTGATCTTGGCGACCATCCCCATCGGCGTCCTCGGCATCGTCTTCAAGGACCAGATCCGTACCGGCGCACGCAATCTCTGGCTGATCGCCACCATGCTGATCGTGTTCTCGGTGGTGATCGTGGCGGCCGAACGCTACGGCACCCGCCGACGTCCGCTGGAGGAGTTGACCCTGCGTGACGGCCTGACCATGGGTGTCGCCCAGTGTCTGGCGCTGATCCCTGGGGTGTCGCGGTCGGGAGCGACAGCCAGTGCCGGACTGTTCCTCGGACTGCAACGAGAAGCGGCCGTGCGATTCTCGTTTCTGCTGGCCATTCCCGCCGTCACCGCCTCGGGTCTGTTCAGCCTCCCCGACGCCTTCGCCCCCAGCGGCAGCGGGCTTCAGGCCAGCGGACCACAACTGCTGGTGGCCACCGTCATCGCGTTCGTCATCGGCTACGCCTCCATCGCCTGGCTGCTCAAGTTCGTGGCCAAGCATTCGTTGAACTGGTTCGTCGCCTACCGCGTGATCGTCGGTCTGGTGGTGCTCGGATTGTTGGCCGGTGGAGTGGTCTCGGCCACCTGAGCCGAGCCGTCAGCGCCGCACACCGGAGGGTGGCTCGAGTCGGCATAGGCTGGTCCGGTGACCGTCATCCTGCTCCGCCACGGCCGTTCGACCGCCAACACCGCGGGTGTGCTCGCCGGACGCAGCGGCGGCGTCGACCTCGACGAGGTGGGCCGCAATCAGGCGTCGAGCATCGTGGAGCGGCTGGCTCATGTGCCGACCATCACCGCGGTGGTCCGCTCACCCCTGCAACGCTGCGCACAGACGATCGGCCCGTTGCTGGGCGCACGTCAGATCGAGGAGATGATCGACGACCGTCTGGTGGAGGTCGACTACGGATCGTGGACCGGCCGACCGATCAAAGAGCTGCTGCGCGAGGATCTCTGGAAGACGGTGCAGCAGCAGCCGTCGGCGGCGGTGTTCCCCGACGGGGAGGGACTGGCCGCCGTCCAGAGCCGCGCCGTGGCCGCTGTCCGTGAGCTCGACGCGCAGTTCGGGGGCTCCGACGGTGGCGGGGTGTGGGTGGCCTGCTCGCACGGGGACGTGATCAAGGCGGTCATCGCCGACGCCATGGGCATGCACCTCGACTCGTTCCAGCGGATCGTCGTCGAACCGGCGTCCATCAGCGTCATCCGCTACAGCTCTGCGCGGCCCTACGTGCACACCGTGAACTCGACCGGCGCGCAACCGGTGGTGCCGGTGCCGCCGCCCGCCGGTACCGTGGCGCCGACCGACACCGGTGACGACGCGGTGATCGGGGGAGCCACCGGTGCGGCGTGAATCACAGGCGTCGCCACGACGTCACCGGAGGGGCACCGACCGCGACATGACTGCACAATCGAGATGACGGCAGCGAGATGACGGCAGAGGAGGTGTGATGCCCAGAGCGATACATGTGTTCCGCAGCCCCGACCGCTTCGTGGCCGGAACGGTCGGTGAGCCGGGCGACCGCACGTTCTACCTGCAGGCCGCCCATGACGCACGGGTGGTCAGCGTGATGCTTGAAAAGCAACAGGTGCAAATCCTCGCCGACCGCATCGACGCGCTGCTCGAGGAGATCCACCGGCGGTTCGGCACACCCTTGCCGCCGCCCACCGACGTCATCAGCGACCTCGACCCGCTGCAGATGCCGGTGGACGCCGAGTTCCGGGTGGGGACAATGGGTTTGGGCTGGGACGCCGAGTCCGAGGCGGTGGTGGTGGAGCTGTTGGCCATCACCGAGGGCGAGTTCGACGAGAGTGTGGTTCTCGACGACACCGACGAGGGTCCCGACGCCGTACGCGTGTTCTTGTCCACCGTCGCCGCCCGCGAGTTCGCGGCGCGCTCCGAGCGGGTCATCGGCGCCGGTCGCGAACCCTGCCCGCTGTGTTCAGCGCCCCTGGACCCGACCGGCCACATGTGCGTGCGCACCAACGGCTTCAAACGTGATGTGGCCCTGGACAAGTCGCTGGAGTTCGTCGATCCGTCGTTGTTCGACGATCCGGAGCTGCGCGACGCCCTCGACGGGGACGACACCGACAGCACGGACCACGACGACACCGACGACGATCTGGGCGAGGACTCCGACGGTCCCGGCGAGTCGCCCGGCGGACGTTGACCGTGGGGCCCACGTCCCGCGAGCCCGATCCGGCCGACGAAACGGCCACAGATGCCAGGGGCATCGACGGCGCCGCCATCGCCGAGGTGCTCGAACACGGCGAGCTGGAGTTGGTCGGTCAGGTGCGCGGAGCCAGTAACGCCACGCTGGTGTGCGACGCGGTCTACCGCGACGACGTGGTTCGCTGCGTCTACAAACCCGTCCGCGGTGAACAGCCGCTCTGGGACTTTCCCGACGGCACCCTGGCCGGTCGCGAGGTGGGCTCGTTCCTGATCAGCGACGCCCTGCGGTGGTCGACCATCCCCACGACCGTGCTGCGGGACGGGCAGTTCGGGCCGGGGATGGTGCAGCGGTGGATCGACGGTCCCGACGACGGCCACGCGGGGGACGACCAGGCGGGGGATGGCGACATCGACGACGGGGTGGCGCACGGTCGGCTCGATCTGGTCGATCTGTGCCGCAGCGATGCCGTCCCCAGCGGTTTCCACCGCGTCATCGAGGCCTACGATTCGCGCGGCCAGGAGGTGACGCTGGTGCACGCTGACGATCCTCGGCTGCTGCGGATGGCCGTGCTCGACGTGGTCATCAACAACGCAGACCGCAAGGGCGGACACATCCTGGCTGGGGCCGACGGTGCGGTCTACGGGGTGGACCACGGCATCTGTCTGCATCGGGAGGACAAACTCCGCACCGTCCTGTGGGGATGGGCTGGGCAGCCGGTGCCCGCCGAGCTCGTGGCCGACCTCGAAGGTCTGCTCGCGCGGCTCACCGACCGAACCGGCGCGCTGCGAACACGCCTGCAGACGCTGATCACCACCACAGAGGTGGCGATGCTGGTGGAACGGATCCGCGCGATCATCGACCGCCCGGTGATGCCCACACCCGATCGGTCCCGACCGATCCCCTGGCCGGCTTTTTGACGCTGCCGAGAACTGCGTTCAGCTGCCGGTTCGAGGGCAATGCTCCCTCAATAGCGGGTCATAGGGCAGTTTTCTGCAGGTAGAGCGGCCGGCCGGCCGGCCGGTCTCACCCGGTTCGCGGGACATCGCGCCGCCTTCCATACAGTGGGCTGCATGCAATCCTGGCCGACGCCCGCGATCCCCACCCTCCCCGGTCGCGGACCACAGTTGCGGCTTCACGACACCTCCGACGCGCAGGTCCGGCCAGTGACCCCAGGGCAGACGGCCACGATGTACGTCTGCGGCATCACCCCCTACGACGCCACCCACCTCGGTCACGCCGCCACCTACGTCACCTTCGACCTGATCAACCGGGTGCTGCGCGACCTAGGTCACGACGTGCACTACGTCCAGAACGTCACCGACGTCGACGACCCACTGTTCGAGCGGGCCGAGCGAGACGGTGTGGACTGGCGCGACCTCGGGGCCCGCGAAACCCAGCTGTTCCGCGACGACATGACCGCCTTGCGTGTCCTGCCCCCGCGCGACTACGTCGGTGCGGTCGAATCGATCGGCGAGGTGACCGACGCGGTCGGGCGACTGCTCGCATCGGGTGCGGCGTACGTGGTCGACGACCCGCAGCACCCCGACGTCTACTTTCGGACCGACGCGACAACGCAATTCGGCTACGAGTCCAACTACGACCGCGCGACCATGGCCGAATTCTTCGCCGAGCGCGGCGGTGATCCTCAACGGGTGGGAAAGCGGGATCCACTCGACGCTCTGCTGTGGCGAGCACAGCGACCCGGCGAACCGTCGTGGCCCTCCGACCAGGGCCCCGGCCGCCCGGGATGGCACATCGAGTGCGCGGCCATCGCCGTCAACCGGTTGGGCGTGCCGTTCGACATCCAGGGCGGCGGCAGCGACTTGATCTTCCCGCACCACGAGTTCTCCGCAGCACACGCAGAAGCGTTGACCGGTGCGCGACGTCTTGCCCGGCACTACGTCCATACCGGCATGGTCGGGCTGGACGGGGAGAAGATGTCGAAGTCGCGCGGCAACCTGGTGTTCGTGTCCCGGCTGCTCGCCGACGATGTGGACCCTGCCGCGATCCGATTGGCACTGATCGCAGATCACTACCGCAGCGATCGCATGTGGGGTGACGACTCGCTGTCGGTGGCCGGTGCGCGCCTGGACCGGTGGCGAGCGGCAGTGGCGCGTGCGAACGGTCCGGCCGCGCAGGACACCATCGCACGGGTACGCCAGCATCTCGCCGACGACCTCGACACCGCGAAGGCGATCACCGCGATCGACGCCTGGGCCGGCGACGCGATCGGCGGGCTGGGATCATCTCCCGACGCCGGACGCGACATCGCCGTCTGCGTCGACGCACTGTTGGGGATCGAGCTGGGCCGCTGAACCACCGGCTTCGCGGGCTTGGCCGCTGGGGCCCTCTCGGGCCGAACGGCTCGGGCCCTCTCAGGCCGAACGGCTCGGGCCCTCTCGGGCCGTGAGATGTCGACCGCCCTTCGGCTCGGTTGCGGTGGACGATCGGTACAGTTCCCCCGTGGCGCATTCGCACGAGCTGGACCCCGACACCACCGATGGTGTGTGGACTGTGGTCACCCGCACCTCGACGTACCTCATCGACTTCGACGAGATGACGTTGCTGCGCGCTCCCGGTGTGGGTGGCAGCACCGACGAGTCGTGGACGGTCAGCAAGTTGCGCCGCGACTCCGAGGACATCCCGCTGCTGGGAGTCAAATCGTGCCGGGTGGGCGAATCCGCGCAATTCTGGGTACGGGCCGCCGACGACCCCGACGTGCGTACCTGGCGCATCACCACTCCGGTCGTGTCCATCGAACGCATCAGCTGACCCGAGTCGAACGCAGGGTGCTGGCGCGACCTGGCCGTGACCGGAGCCTAGCGTCAGCCGCCGAACGAACCCGGACGACGGCGGCGTAGGTACTTCTCGAACTCCGCGGCCAATGCGTCGCCATCGATCGCGGCCATGGCGTCGTCGACGTTGAGCTCGGCGTCGCCGCGTTCCTCGAGGCTGCGCACGTATTCGGCGATCTCCTCGTCGTCCGCGGTCATCTCGGTGACGGCCTGCTCCCATTCGAGCGCCTGGGCGGGCAGGTCGCCCAACGGCACCTCGAGGTCGAGTACCTCTTCGACGTGGCTGAGCAACGCGATCGTGGCCTTGGGGTTGGGCGGAGTGGACACGTAGTGCGGGACCGCCGCCCAGAACGACACCGCGGGTATGCCCGCCCGTACGCAGGCGTCCTGCAGCACCCCGGTGATCCCGGTGGGGCCCTCGTAGCGACTCTCCTGCAGGTTGTATGCCGTGGCCGACTCGGCGCTGTAGGCAGATCCGGTCACCGGAACCGGTCGGGTGTGCGGCGCGTCGGCCAGCAACGCACCCAGGATCACCACGGTCTGGATCTGCAGCTCATGGGCCAGACCGATGATCTCGGCACAGAATCCGCGCCAGCGCATGTTCGGTTCGATCCCGCGCAGCAGGACGATGTCACGGTCGGATCCGGGGGGACTGCACCACGAGATCGATGTCGTGGGCCATTCGATGCGGCGTGTGACGCCGTCGACCTGCCGAATCGTGGGCCGATTGACCTGGAAGTCGTAGTAGTCATCAGAGTCGATGTCAGACAGCGGATCGGCGTCCCAGATGAGCGCGAGGTGTTCGACCGCTCCGGATGCGGCGTCACCCGCGTCATTCCAGCCCTCGAATGCCGCGACGAGGATCGGCGCACGTAAAGTGGGCAGGTCAACGGACCGGTCAGCGTTCACCGATCCAGACTACGACCATCGCTTGCGCAACCGACACCGGCGCAACGCGAAGCCGGGTGACGACGTGTCTGCCGATCGAACACGTGCGACTGAACACAGCGAGACCGAACACCAGTGGGGAGCGATCTACTCTGAGCACCATGTCTAGCCCAAACCGCAACGACGCCTTCGACACGACCTTCATGGACGTGCTGGCCCAACGCGTCCTGGTCGGTGACGGAGCCATGGGGACCATGCTCCAGGCCGCAGATCTCTCGCTCGACGACTTCCTGGGTCTTGAGGGGTGCAACGAGATCCTCAACGACACTCGGCCTGACGTCCTCGCCGAGATCCACCGCGCCTACTTCGCAGCCGGGGCCGACGCCGTCGAGACCAACACCTTCGGCTGCAATCTGTCCAACCTCGGTGACTACGACATCGCCGACCGGATCCGGGAGCTGGCACGCAAGGGCGTCGCGATCGCTCGCGAGGTGGCCGACGAGATGGGACCGACCGAACACGGGACGGCTCGGTTCGTACTCGGCTCGGTGGGACCGGGTACCAAGCTGCCCAGCCTGGGCCACACCACGTTCGAGGTGATCCGCGAGGCCTACCAGGAATGCGCGCTGGGCATGTTGGAAGCCGGCGCCGACGCGATCCTGGTGGAGACATCGCAGGATCTGTTGCAGGTGAAGGCCGCAGTGCTGGCGGCCAAGCGCGCCATGGACCAGTTGGGGCGCCGGATCCCGATCATCTCGCACGTGACGGTGGAGACCACCGGAACCATGCTGCTCGGCTCGGAGATCGGTGCCGCCCTGGCCGCCATCGAGCCACTGGGCGTCGACATGATCGGACTCAACTGCGCCACCGGTCCGGCCGAGATGAGCGAGCACCTGCGGTATCTGACCAAACATGCCCGCATCCCGGTGTCGGTGATGCCCAACGCCGGTCTGCCCGAGCTGGGCCCCAACGGTGCGGTGTACCCGTTGGAGCCGGACAAGTTGGCCGAGGCGGTGTCGGGCTTCGTGGGCGAGTACGGCTTGTCGTTCGTCGGCGGGTGCTGCGGCACCACCCCCGAACACATCCGGCAGCTGGCCACTGCGGTGGCGGGCACCGTGCGTGCCCCGCGGCAACCGCGGCACGAGCCCGAGACCTCGTCGCTGTACTCGGCTGTCCCGTTCAACCAGGACAACAGCTTCCTCATGGTGGGCGAACGGACCAACTCCAACGGGTCCAAGGCTTTCCGCGAGGCGATGCTGTCCGGCGACTTCCAGAAGTGTCTGGACATCGCCAAGGACCAGACCCGCGACGGCGCCCACATGCTCGACCTCAACGTCGACTACGTGGGCCGCGACGGCGCGCAGGACATGACCGCGTTGGCCAGTCGACTGGCCACCGCGTCCACGCTGCCGATCATGCTCGACTCCACCGAGCCCGCGGTGATCAAGGCCGGGCTGGAGTCCCTCGGTGGTCGCTGCGCGGTCAACTCGGTGAACTACGAGGACGGCGACGGACCCGATTCGCGGTTCCACAAGATCATGGAGCTCGCCGTCGAACACGGCGCCGCAGTGGTGGCGTTGACCATCGACGAGCAGGGCCAGGCCCGCACCGCCGACTGGAAGGTGGAGGTGGCCGAGCGGCTGATCGCCGACATCACCGGCAACTGGGGCCTGCACGACGAGGACATCATCATCGACACCCTCACCTTCCCGGTGTCCACCGGGCAGGAGGAGACCCGCCGCGACGGCATCGAGACCATCGAGGCCATCCGACGGATCCACGAGACGCATCCGGATGTGCACTTCACCCTCGGCATCTCCAACATCTCGTTCGGCCTCAACCCCGCTGCGCGCCAGGTCCTGAACTCGGTATTCCTGCACGAGTGTGTCGCGGTCGGGCTGGACACCGCCATCGTGCACGCCTCGAAGATCCTGCCGATGGCGCGGATCCCCGAGGAACAGCGCGAGGTCGCCCTCGACCTGGTCTATGACCGACGCGGCACCGCGGGTGTCCGTAGCGAGGGCCGCGAGGACTACGACCCGCTGCAGACCCTGATGGGGTTGTTCGAAGGCGTCTCGGCGGCCTCCGCGCGCGAGTCTCGCGCTCAGGAGCTGGCCAAGTTACCGCTGTTCGAGCGGCTCGAGCAGCGCATCGTCGACGGCGAGCGCAACGGACTCGAATCCGACCTCGACGACGCGATGAAAGAGGTTCCACCCCTTCAGATCATCAACGAGACCCTACTGTCGGGCATGAAGACCGTCGGCGAGCTGTTCGGCTCGGGCCAGATGCAGCTGCCGTTCGTGCTGCAGTCAGCCGAGGTGATGAAGATGTCGGTCGCCCACCTCGAACCGCACATGGAGGCGACCGGCGAGGACGGTAAGGGTCGCATCGTCCTGGCCACCGTCAAGGGCGACGTCCATGACATCGGAAAGAACCTCGTCGACATCATCCTGTCCAACAACGGCTACGAGGTCGTCAACATCGGTATCAAGCAGCCGATCTCGACGATCCTCGAAGTGGCCGAGGACAAGCGGGCCGACGTGATCGGCATGTCCGGGTTGCTGGTCAAGTCGACGGTGATCATGAAAGAGAACCTGCAGGAGATCAACACCCGGGGCTTGGCGGAGAACTACCCGGTGCTGCTCGGCGGTGCGGCGTTGACCCGCGGGTACGTGGAGAACGACCTGTCCGACACCTACGACGGCAAGGTCTACTACGCCCGCGATGCCTTCGAGGGCCTGCGGTTGATGGACGAGATCATGGCCGACAAGCGCGGTACCGGCACCGCCGCCGATCCCGAGGCCAAGGCCGCTGCCGACGCCAAGACAGCCGAACGCAAAGCCCGACATGAGAAGTCGGCGCGGATCGCGGCCAAGCGCAAGGCCGAGGCACCTACCGTCGAGGTACCGGCCCGCTCGGATGTGGTGGCCGACAACCCGATCCCGTTGCCACCGTTCTGGGGTTCGCGCATCGTCAAGGGCATCCCGGTGGCCGACTACCGCGGTCTGCTCGACGAGCGAGCCCTGTTCCTGGGCCAGTGGGGGCTGCGCGGCGCCCGTGGGGGCGAAGGGCCCAGCTACGAGGAGCTCGTCGAGACCGAGGGTCGCCCACGCTTCCGTGAGTGGTTGGCGCGCTTGGCCACCGGCAACATCCTGCAGCATGCCGCGGTGGTCTACGGATATTTCCCCGCCGTCAGCGAGGGCGACACGGTACATGTGCTGACCGAACCGACCCCCGATGCACCGGTGCGCTACAGCTTCACCTTCCCGCGCCAACAGCGCCCTCGCTTCCTGTGCATCGCCGACTTCATCGCCTCGCGCGAACGTGCGGTCGCCGAGGGCAGGGTGGATGTACTGCCGTTCCAGTTGGTCACCATGGGTCAACCGATCGCCGACTTCGCCAACGAACTGTTCGCTGCCGACTCCTATCGCGACTACCTGGAGGTCCACGGGATCGGGGTGCAGCTGACCGAGGCACTGGCCGAGTACTGGCATCAGCGGGTGCGATCAGAGCTCAGCTTCGGCGACCTCTCGGTCGCCAGCGACGACCCGGACAGCCCACAGGGCTTCTTCGACCTCGAATATCGCGGCGCGCGATACTCCTTCGGCTACGGCGCATGCCCCAGCCTGGAGGACCGGGCGAAGATGATGGACCTGTTGGAGCCGGGTCGGATCGGGGTGGAACTCTCCGAGGAACTGCAGCTGCATCCAGAGCAGTCCACCGATGCGTTCGTCCTGCATCACCCTGAAGCCAAGTACTTCAACACCTGATCGCGTGACCACCGAACGCACCCCCGACGGGTCGGCGGGCGGACTGCCCGACGCTGTCCTGTGGGACATGGACGGCACCCTGCTCGACTCCGAGAAGCTGTGGGATGTCGCGATGATCGAGCTCGCACTCGAGCTGGGCATCGTGATGACCCACGAGTTGCGGCGATCCACCCTGGGCAACTCGATGCGGGGTGCGCTGAGCAAGGTGTTCGATGCCGCGGCGATCGATGAGCCCGCACGTGACTACGACCGGTGGTCGCAGTGGCTGCGGGACCGGGTGTCGGAGCTGTTCGACGGTGCGATCCCGTGGCGACCGGGCGCCGTCGAGGCGCTTGACACCGTGGCGGGTCTCGGTATCGCGATGGTGCTGGTGACCAACACCGAACGTGGGCTGACCGAGCTGGCCCTGCGCACCATCGGCCGCGAACGGTTCACCGCGACCATCTGCGGCGACGAGGTCCCCGCGGGCAAACCCGCCCCCGACATCTATCTCGCCGCGGCTGCGCTCGTCGGCGCCGATCCATCGCGGTGCCTGGCGGTGGAGGACTCACCGACGGGCACGCAGGCGGCCACCTCGGCGGGCTGCCCCACGCTGGTCGTGCCCTCGGAGATGCCGGTTCCCGACGGTCCCCGACGCACCTTCCGGGACGGGTTGATCGGTCTCGACGCGACCGCGTTGGCCCACGCCTTCGGAGTGCGGGACGGTTCGTGGGAGACTGATACCTCGTGAAGACCTTCGACGAGCTGTTCGCCGAGCTCAGTGAACGTGCTGCCACCCGGCCGCAGGGGAGTGGGACCGTCGCGGCGCTCGATGCCGGAGTGCACACCCTGGGCAAGAAGATCATCGAGGAGGCCGGTGAGGTGTGGCTGGCCGCCGAGCACGAATCCGACGACTCGTTGGCCGAGGAGATCTCGCAGCTGATCTACTGGCTGCAGGTGATGATGATCAAGCGCGGGTTGTCCCCGGCCGACGTCTACCGACATCTCTAGCACCGGACCCGTTGCCGGTCGGCTTGCACGCTCACACTCACCACCTTCGATCCAAAGGACCGACACATGTTGCGGGTAGCTGTCCCGAACAAGGGTGCTCTCTCCGAGTCCGCCGCAGACATCCTCAGCGAGGCGGGCTACCGGCGCCGCGGCGACGCCAAGGACCTCACCGTCCTCGACTCGGCCAACGACGTCGAGTTCTTCTTCCTGCGCCCCAAGGACATCGCGATCTACGTCGGCTCGGGCGAGTTGGACCTCGGGATCACCGGCCGTGATCTGGCCGCAGACTCTCTGGCCCCGGTGACCGAGGCGTTGGCGCTGGGGTTCGGTGCGTCGAGCTTCCGCTACGCAGGCCCGGCCGAGGCGACCATGGCTGTCACCGATCTCGCCGGTAAGCGGATCGCCACCTCGTTCGCCAACATCGTGCGTGCCGACCTGAGTCGTCGCGGGATCGTCGCCGAGGTCATCCGGCTCGACGGCGCGGTGGAGATCTCCATCCAGCTCGGGGTCGCCGACGCCATCGCCGACGTGGTGGGCTCGGGACGCACTCTGCGCCAACACAATCTGGTCGCCTTCGGCGAGTCGATGTGCGAGTCGGAGGCCGTGCTCATCCACGGTGCCGACCACGAGCCGTCCAAGGCTGCCCGCCAACTGATCGCCCGGATCCAGGGGGTGGTGGTCGGACAGCAGTACGTGATGATGGATTACGACTGTCCGCGTTCACTTCTCGACCAGGCGGTGGCGATCACCCCCGGCATCGAGTCGCCCACCGTGTCACCGATGGCCGACGACGACTGGGTGGCGGTGCGCGCCATGGTGCCTCGCGGTGGTCACCAGTCGGTGATGGACGAACTCGCCGACATCGGCGCCAAAGCGATCCTGGTGAGCGACATCCGGTCCTGCCGCTTCTGAGTCCGCCTGCTGCCGTTACCGATCCGCGGACCTGCGGTGCGGCGAGGCCGCGCAGTTCAGCTGCGGCGTGCGAGCAGAACCGTCTGCGACGACCGACCAATCAGCCCGGTCTGGTCGAACAGATCAGCGGCGGTGTAGCCGAATCCCGCCGCCCCGGCTTGCAACGTGGCATCGATCCCGAACCAGTCCCCGGCCGGCGAGCCCAGCAGGTGGATGGTCGTGTCGGTGTTCATCCACGTCCAGTCACGCACCGACAGCCCGCTGCCCAGGCCGTTGGCCACGTCGACGACGCAACAGAACCGTTGCAGGGCAGAGGGGTCCTCGTCCTCGACCAATGGCGAGGTGGTGCGCACCCAGGTCACCCCGTCGGGGTTGGGACCGCGATGGAACTGCAGGCCGGCGATGAACCCATCGGTGAGCCATCCCATCCCGCGCCACTCCGGGGGCACCATGGCAGGTGTGTCGAGCGTGGGTGTCGAGTTCACCGATGCCGCGGGTAGCGCGATGTCGGAGGTGTCGGAGGTGGCGAGCAACCACGCGGTGGCCCGGGCGGCGACGCGAAAGGAACCGTCGGCTCCCAGCACGTCGAGTTCGGCCTGCGCCTGGCAGATCTGGCGGCCCGGGCGGATGACCCGCGCACGAATCCTGTTCTCCGACAGCCCCACCGGCCCCAGGATGTCGATGGTCATGCGGGACACGGCCAGACCTGACGGCGCGACGGACTCGATCGCCCGGGCCAGCAGCCCAGACGGCGGACCTCCGTGCTGCATCGTGTCGCTCCACACGCTCAGCGACGCCGAGGTGGGGTAGAGATGTTCGTACCCGTCGGATCCCGACCCCGCGCGCCGGTAGTAGGGCTCGCTCACGAGGCCAGGTAGTCGGCCGCGGTGTCGTCGCCCGGGGCCCCCGGCCAGCCCGGATACTCGGGGATGATGCCACCGAACTCCGGGCACTTGTCCTTGTGATCGCACCACTGACACAGCCGGGAGCGTTTCGGCTGGAAATCACCGGTCGCCCCGGCCTCGCGGATAGCCCGCCAGATCGCGATCAGGGTGCCGGCAAACCGCTCGAGTTCGTCACGTTCGGGGGTGTATCGCAGTTGTTGCCCGTCAGCGAGGTACATCAGCTGGAGGCGGTGCGGCACCACACCGCGCAGCCGCAGGATCGCGAGTGCATAGAACTTCATCTGGAACAGGGCGCGCGCCTCGAACAGCTCACTGGGGCTGCGACCGGTCTTGTAGTCGACCACCCGGACCTCACCGGTCGGGGCCACGTCGATGCGGTCGACGAATCCGCGCAACGTGACGTCGTCGGCGATGTCGACCTCCACGCGCAGCTCACAGGACTCGGCATCGAAGGCGGTGGGATTCTCCATCTCGTAATACCGGTCGATCAGCCGATGAGCCTCGGCCAGGAACGGTTCCACCTGGTCGTCGGGGACCAGGGCACGCATCGCAGGCTCACGTTGACAGATGGCCTCCCACGCAGCGTCGACGAGGATCTCGGCCGAATCGGGGGTACGTAGGTGCGCGGGCATGTCGAAGAGGTTTTCCAGAGCCGAATGGACCACCGTTCCCTTCACCTGCGCGGTCGTGGGGGTCTCCGGGAAGCGGTCGATGGCCCGGTAGCGGTAGAGCAGCGGGCACTGCTTGAAGTCAGCGGCCCGCGACGGTGAGAGGGCAGGTGGCCGTGGCCCCTCGGGCACCGGGTCGACCAGCGCACGCGGGTCGGGCGTGCGCGAGGTCTGCGATGTGGGGGGAGCCGCAGACGGGCGCGGGGACGCGACGGCTGCGCGCGCCGCGGGGTCGGGCTGGTGGTGGATCGCCATCGTCACACCTGGCAGGGTAGGCCCGATGTACGACAGAACACCGCACGACGCGGCGACTCCCGCGCGGTCGCCCCGATGACGGCCGGCGGCTTCGTCGTCGGTGACCGCGTCCAGTTGACCGACACCAAAGGCCGCAAGTTCACCGTGCATCTGGAGACGGGAAAGAACTTTCACACCCACCAGGGCGCCATCGCCCACGATGATCTGATCGGCTCGGCCGAGGGCATCATCGTGACCTCCACCGGCGGGGCGCAGTACCTGGCGCTGCGCCCGCTGCTCGTCGACTACGTGTTGTCCATGCCGCGCGGAGCACAGGTGATCTACCCCAAGGACGCCGCCCAGATCGTCGCCGAAGGCGACATCTACCCAGGCTGCACGGTGCTCGAAGCCGGAGCGGGATCGGGCGCGCTGACGTGTTCGCTGCTGCGCGCGGTGGGCCCGACGGGTCGAGTCATCTCCTACGAGGTGCGCGAAGACCATGCCGAACACGCGGTCCGCAACGTGGAGACGTTCTTCGGGGAGCGACCGGCCACCTGGGAGTTGACCGTCGCCGACGTGGTCGCCTACGCCGCGACCGACGGCGCGGCCGCCTCGGTGGACCGCGTGGTGCTGGACATGTTGGCACCGTGGGAAACCCTCGAAGCGGTGGCCGAGGTCCTGCGGCCCGGTGGTGTGGTGATCATCTATGTCGCGACGGTCACACAGCTGTCGAAGGTGGTCGAGGGCCTGCGCGAGCAACAGTGTTGGACCGAGCCGCGCGCGTGGGAATCGTTGGTGCGAGACTGGAACGTGGTGGGCTTGGCGGTCCGCCCGTCACACAAGATGCAAGGTCACACCGCCTTTCTGGTGACTGCGCGGCGCTTGGCGCCGGGGACGGTGACCCCACGCCCGCAACGACGCCCCAGCAAGGGCTGAACACGATCGACACAACTGCCGGTGACGCCACGTGTCACAGACAGTTAACGCGACATCAACAGCCACTGGCGTGGGACGTGACGCATCAGTTGGCAGTCGCCGGTAGCGTGGTGAAAACGGTGTTGAGCAATTGCGTTCAGCCGCGGAGAGGAGTCAGCAATGACCGAATCTGACCGGAACGAGATCCCAGGCCAGTCGAGAGCGCACGCGCGTTCGGAGATTCCCGCGCCCGACACCGGGACCCGCAGCCCGTTCGGACGACCAGCAGGTTCCGGGGACGCCGATCAGATCGAAGCCCTCACCGCCCGCAACGCCAAGCTCCTCGAGACGCTCAAGGAAGCCCGCCAGCAGCTGTTGGTCCTGCGGGAGGAAGTAGACCGTCTTGGTCAGCCGCCGAGTGGCTACGGCGTACTGCTGGCCACCTACGACGACTCCACCGTCGACGTCTACACCTCCGGCCGCAAGATGCGTCTGACCATCTCGCCCAACATCGAGGTCGACACCCTCAAGCGTGGGCAGACTTTGCGGCTCAACGAAGCCCTGACCGTGGTCGAAGCGTGCGAGTTCGACGTCGTCGGCGAGATCAGCACCCTGCGCGAGGTGTTGGCCGACGGCCAGCGCGCACTGGTGGTCGGGCACGCCGACGAGGAACGTGTGGTCTGGTTGGCCGACCAGCTGACCGGCGAGGTGGATGGCGAGAACGGTAAGCGCCTGCTGCGTCCCGGTGATTCCTTGCTGGTCGACACGAAGGCGGGCTTCGCCTTCGAACGCGTACCCAAGGCCGAGGTCGAAGACCTCGTGCTCGAAGAGGTTCCCGACGTGGGGTACGAGGACATCGGAGGGTTGGGCCGCCAGATCGAACAGATCCGCGACGCCGTCGAGCTGCCGTTCCTGCACAAGGACCTGTTCCGCGACTACGCTCTGCGGCCACCGAAGGGTGTCCTGCTCTACGGTCCGCCCGGATGCGGCAAGACGCTCATCGCCAAGGCCGTGGCCAACTCGCTGGCCAAGAAGATCGCGTTGGCCCGCGGTGACGACGCGCGCGAGGCGAAGTCGTATTTCCTGAACATCAAGGGTCCCGAACTGCTCAACAAGTTCGTCGGTGAGACCGAGCGGCACATCCGCCTGATCTTCCAGCGTGCGCGCGAGAAGGCGTCCGAGGGCACCCCGGTGATCGTGTTCTTCGACGAGATGGATTCGATCTTCCGTACCCGTGGTTCCGGTGTCTCCTCCGACGTCGAGACCACCGTGGTGCCGCAGCTGCTCAGCGAGATCGACGGCGTGGAGGGACTCGAGAACGTCATCGTCATCGGTGCGTCGAACCGCGAGGACATGATCGACCCCGCGATCCTGCGTCCCGGCCGCCTGGACGTGAAGATCAAGATCGAACGTCCCGACGCGGAGTCTGCGATCGACATCTTCTCCAAGTACCTGGTGGAGACGTTGCCAATCCACGCCGACGACATCAACGAGTTCGGTGGCGACCGGTCGGCGTGTGTGGCCGCGATGATCGAGAGCGTCGTGGAGAAGATGTACGCCGAGAACGACGACAACCGGTTCCTCGAGGTGACCTACGCCAACGGCGACAAAGAGATCATGTACTTCAAGGACTTCAACTCCGGTGCGATGATCCAGAACGTCGTCGACCGCGCGAAGAAGTACGCGATCAAATCCCAGTTGGAGACCGGGGCTCCGGGTCTGCGCATCCAGCACCTGTTCGACTCGATCATCGACGAGTTCGCCGAGAACGAAGATCTGCCCAACACCACCAACCCCGACGACTGGGCGCGGATCTCGGGCAAGAAGGGTGAGCGCATCGTCTATATCCGAACCTTGGTCAGCGGCAAGACATCCGGCGCCAGCCGGGCCATCGACACCGAGACCAACACCGGACAGTATCTGTAATCTCGAGCGGCTCGGCGACACCGAGCACACCGCGCCGGGTGGGTCGTCGCGACCCGCCCGGTGTCGGTGCCTCTAGGCTCGTGGGATGCAGCGGATCATCGGGACAGAGGTCGAGTACGGGATTTCGGCGCCAGGGGAGTCGGGGGCGAACCCGATCATGACGTCGACTCAGGCCGTCCTCGCCTACGCCGCCGCGGCCGGGGTACCGCGAGCCAAACGCACTCGGTGGGACTACGAGGTGGAGTCCCCGATGCGCGATGCGCGCGGATTCGATCTGGGCCGCAGTTCGGGTCCGGCACCGATCATCGACGCCGACGAGGTGGGTGCGGCGAACATGATCCTCACCAACGGTGCCCGGCTCTATGTCGATCACGCCCACCCCGAGTACTCGGCCCCCGAGGTGACCGATCCGCTGGACGCAGTCATCTGGGACAAGGCCGGCGAACGGGTGATGGAGGCCGCCGCGCGCCACGTCGCCAGCGTGCCCGGCGCCCCGAAACTGCAGCTGTACAAGAACAACATCGACGGCAAAGGCGCCTCATACGGCACCCACGAGAACTACCTGATGGCTCGCGAGACCCCGTTCACCTCCGTGATCACCGGTCTCACACCGTTTTTCGCCAGCCGCCAGGTGTTCACCGGCTCCGGACGGGTGGGCATCGGACCGTCCGGCGACGACGCCGGGTTCCAGCTGTCCCAGCGCGCGGACTACATCGAGGTCGAGGTGGGCCTGGAGACCACGCTCAAGCGCGGCATCATCAACACCCGCGACGAGCCGCACGCCGATCCCGACCGCTACCGCCGCCTGCACGTCATCATCGGCGACGCCAACCTGGCCGAGACAGCCACCTACCTGAAGGTGGGCACCACGTCCCTGGTCCTCGACCTGATCGAGGCCGGGATCGACTTCGCCGATCTTGAGTTGGCCCGACCGGTGCATGCGGTGCACCAGATCAGCCACGACCCCACCCTGGCGGTCGCGGTGGCACTGGCCGACGGTAGGGAGATGACCGCGATCGCCCTGCAGCGCGTCTACCACGAACGGTGCGCCCGGTTCCACGCCGAGCGCGGGGTGGACGATGCGCGGGCCCAGCATGTGCTGGACACCTGGATCGACGTCCTCGACAAGTTGGATCGCGACCCGATGGAGTGTTCGGACCTACTGGACTGGCCGGCGAAACTTCGGATCCTGGAAGGGTTTCGCAATCGGGAGGGTCTGGCGTGGTCGGCCCCGCGGCTGCAGCTGGTCGACCTGCAGTACTCCGACGTGCGCCTCGACAAGGGCCTGTACAACCGGCTGGTGGCGCGCGGCTCGATGCAGCGGATGACCACCGAGGCGCAGGTCTCCCAGGCCATCTCCACGCCGCCGGAGAACACCCGCGCCTACTTCCGGGGTGAGTGTCTGCGCCGTTTCGGCGCCGACATCGCCGCAGCCAGTTGGGATTCGGTGATCTTCGACCTCGGTGGCGACTCGCTGGTGCGCATCCCGACCCTGGAACCCCTGCGCGGCAGCAAGGCTCACGTCGGCGCGTTGCTGGACTCGGTCGATTCGGCCGCAGAACTGGTCGATCAGCTCACCACCTGACCCCTCGCCGACGTCGGCGGACCCGCACCGCGCCAGACCCTGCCGGTAGGGTGTTCCTACGGACCTCGTCCCGGACACCCGGGGTGAGATCGCTCGTTGAAGGAGACACCGATGGCGCAGGAACAGACACGGCGTAGTGGCGGCGGAGACGACGACTCCGGCTCGGGCCCGGACACCAGCGCGGGCCAGGAGCGGCGAGAGAAGATCGCCGAGGACACCGATGACCTGCTCGACGAGATCGACGACGTGCTCGAGGAGAACGCCGAGGACTTCGTGCGCGCCTACGTCCAGAAAGGCGGCCAGTGAGCGACCACGTCACCTCGCTCGGTCGTGATCTGTCCTCCTTTTCCGACTACCTGCGCCGGCACGCTCCCGAACTGCTTCCCGATCCGGCGGTCGAGGTGACCGGCGCCGAGAACATCCCCCACGGCACCACCATCGTGGCGGTGAGCTTTCCCGGCGGCGTGCTCATCGCCGGTGACCGCCGCGCCACGGCGGGCAACATGATCGCCAGCCGTGACATCCGCAAGGTCTTCGTCACCGACGACTACTCGGCGGCCGGCATCGCCGGGACAGCTGGGATCGCGGTGGAGATGGTGCGACTGTTCGCCGTCGAGCTCGAACATTACGAGAAGATCGAGGGTGTCCCACTGACGTTGGACGGCAAGGTGAATCGGCTCGCCGGGATGGTCCGTTCCAACCTCGGCGCAGCCATGCAGGGCTTGGCGGCGCTGCCGATGCTGGTCGGGTACGACACCGACGCATCCGACCCCCGCCGCGCTGGACGCATCTTCTCCTTCGACATCGCCGGAGACCGCCACGAGGAGTTCGGTGGTTTCCAGGCGATCGGGTCGGGGTCGGTGTTCGCCAAGTCTGCCCTCAAGAAGTTGTGGCGTGACGACCTCGACGCCGATGCAGCGGTGCGCATCGCGGTGGAGTCGCTCTACGACGCCGCCGACGACGACTCGGCCACCGGGGGACCTGACATGGCCCGTGGCATCTACCCGACTGCGGTGATCATCGACGCCGACGGCGCGCAGGAGGTCACCGCCGATCGGATCGAGACCGCCGCGCGCGCGGTGATCGCCGACCGGACCGCCGCGTACGAGGCCTCCGCCGGCCGGACCACAGAGGGCAGGACCATGAGGGGCAGGACGCAGCCATGACATTCCCGTACTACGCCAGTGCCGAGCAGATCATGCGCGATCGCTCGGAACTCGCCCGTAAGGGAATTGCCCGGGGCCGCAGCGTCATCGCCTTGACCTACGCCGACGGGGTCCTTTTCGTGGCCGAGAACCCGTCGAACACCCTGCGCAAGATCAGTGAGATCTACGATCGCATCGGTTTCGCGGCCGTCGGCAAGTACAACGAGTTCGAGAGCCTGCGCAAGGCCGGGATCCGACACGCCGACATGCGCGGTTACAGCTACGACCGGGCCGACGTGAGCGGGCTGTCGTTGGCCAACGCCTACGCCAACACGCTCGGTGCGGTGTTCACCGAGCAGCCCAAGCCCTACGAGGTGGAGCTGTGCGTCGGCGAGGTCGGACGAGCCGGGTCGACGCGTCCGTCGACGCTGTATCGGATCACCTACGACGGGTCGATCAACGACGAGACCCGCTTCCTCGTGATGGGTGGGGCGACCGAGTCGATCGCCACCGCGATGGGTGAGACCTACACCGAGGGTGCCGATCTGAAGACCGCATTGACCGCAGCCGTCGCCGCACTGGGCACGCCGCCTACGCCCAACGGGTCGAGCACTGCCGCAGCCGCCGAACCACGGGTTCTCAGCGCCGGTGACCTCGAGGTCGCCATCCTCGATCGCAACCGTCCACGGCGTGCGTTCCGGCGGCTCAGCGCCGAAACACTGACCGAGTTGCTACCCGAGCAGGTGGAGCCCGAGCACCCTGCAGGCGAGGACAGCAGCGCGCAGAACGGGGCCGACTCGCCCCCGTCCGGTGAGACCTCGGCGTCCACCGACCCCTCGCCGGGACCCCTCGACGACGCCGGCTGAGTCGGTCACGTTGTCCGGTCCCGTCCCGCCCCACCGGTAGGGTTGGGGTGTGGACCGACGAATCATGGGAATCGAGACCGAGTTCGGTGTGACCTGCACCTTTCATGGGCACCGTCGGCTCAGTCCCGACGAGGTGGCGCGGTATCTGTTCCGTCGCGTCGTGTCGTGGGGGCGTTCGTCGAACGTCTTCTTGCAGAACGGCGCTCGGCTCTACCTCGATGTCGGCTCGCATCCGGAGTACGCGACCGCCGAGTGCGACAGCCTGGTGCAGTTGATCGAACACGATCGCGCGGGTGAGCTGGTCCTCGAGGAACTGCTCATCGACGCCGAGCGGCGCCTGGCCGACGAGGGCATCGGCGGCGACATTTACCTGTTCAAGAACAACACCGATTCGGCAGGCAACTCCTACGGCTGCCACGAGAACTACCTGGTCGTGCGGGCGGGCGAGTTCTCCCGAATCTCTGATGTGCTGCTGCCGTTCCTGGTCACCCGCCAACTCATCTGCGGCGCCGGCAAGGTGCTGCAGACCCCGAAGGCTGCCACCTACTGCCTCTCGCAGCGCGCTGAACACATCTGGGAGGGTGTCTCCTCGGCCACCACGCGCTCGCGCCCCATCATCAACACACGCGACGAGCCGCACGCCGACGCCGAGAAGTACCGCCGCCTGCACGTCATCGTCGGCGACTCGAACATGGCCGAGACCACCACTCTGCTCAAGGTCGGTTCAGCCGCACTGGTGTTGGAGATGATCGAGGCCGGCGTGCCGTTCAAAGACTTTGCCCTGGACAACCCCATCCGTGCCATCCGAGAGGTCAGCCACGACACCACCGGACGGCGCCCGGTACGCCTGGCCGGTGGACGCCAGGCCAGCGCGCTGGACATCCAGCGCGAATACCATTCGCGCGCCGTCGAACACCTGCGTAACCGTCGACCCGATCCGGAGATGGACCGCGTGGTCGATCTGTGGGGTCGGATGCTGGATGCGGTGGAGACCCAGGACTACTCGTCGGTCGACACCGAGATCGACTGGGTGATCAAGCGCAAACTGTTCGACCGCTACGTCGAGAAGTACTCGATGGATCTGTCGGACCCGAAGATCGCCCAGCTCGACCTCGCGTATCACGACATCAAGCGGGGTCGTGGGGTGTTCGATGTGCTGTCGCGCAAGGGGCTCGTCGCGCGCGTGACCACCGACGAGAAGATCAAGGCCGCCGTCGACGAACCGCCGCAGACCACCCGCGCCAAACTGCGGGGCGACTTCATCGCCGCCGCGCAGAAGGCGGGCCGCGACTTCACGGTCGACTGGGTGCATCTCAAACTCAACGACCAGGCCCAGCGAACAGTGCTGTGCAAGGACCCCTTTCGCAATGTCGATGAGCGCGTCGATCGGTTGATCGCCTCGATGTAGCAGTTGCTGGCCTAGTCTTTTGTCCGTGAGCATCAGCAAAGTGGAACGGCAGCTGAACCTGGTCATCTGCCTGCTCTCCACCCGCCAGTTCATCTCCGCCGAACAGATTCGGTCCAGTGTCGCCGGGTACGGGGAGTCCGCGCCCGGGGCAGCTTTCAACCGGATGTTCGAGCGCGACAAGGCCGACCTTCGTGAGCTCGGCATCCCATTGGAGACCGGAACCACCCCCGGCGGTACGGCCGGCGATGGCTACCGGATCAACCGGGACGACTACGAGCTGCCCCCCATCGAGTTCGACCGCGACGAGGCCGCCGCAGTCGCCATGGCCGCGGCGCTGTGGGACAGCCCCGAGATGGCGAACGCGGCTCAGTCGGCTCTGCTCAAACTGCGCGCCGCCGGCGTGGACCTCGACAACGACGCCCTGGCCGACATACACGCCTCCTCGCCGCGGGGCATCGGTTCAGAATCGGTGCTCAACGCGCTGCTCTCGGCGGTGAACCGCCGTCGTGCCGTCACCTTCCGACACCGTTCAGCCTCCAATCAACCGTGGGCTGTCCGCACCCTGGAGCCCTGGCGGGTGGTCACCGCCAATGGTCGTTGGTATGTCGTCGGACGCGACCGCGACCGCGACGAGACCCGCACCTTCCGCCTGTCCCGTATCGGTGAACCGGTGGAGCTGATCGGCTCCGACGGCGACGTCGTCGCCCCCGACACCGACATCACCGCCATCGTCACCGCCGCCATCTCCCGCAGTGAGCAGAAGGAGAATGCCGTCCCCGCGCGCATCTGGCTGGCCGCCGATCGGGCGGCGGGGCTGCGTCGAATCGCCTCGCGCGTCATCCCGGGCGATCGGGCCGGTCGGGCTGGCGACGTCGCGGAATTCGACACCTGGTCGCGGGAGCGGCTCGCCAGACTGGTCTTGGGTGCCGGGGAGGATGCAGTGGTTCTGGAACCCGACGAGTTGCGTGACCATGTCGTCGCCGCGCTCCGCGATCTGGTAGCCGCGCGATGAGCGGCGGATCGAGCGCTGACCGGCTCAACCGCCTGCTGGCACTGGTCCCGTACCTGTTGGCACATCCCGGGGTACACAAAGGCAGGGCCGCCGAGGAGCTCGGCGTGACCCGTGACCAGCTCGACAAGGACCTCGACCAGCTGTGGATGTGTGGGCTGCCCGGGGGGTACCCCGACGATCTCATCGACCTGTCCTTCGGACCCGACGACACCGTCACCGTCACCTTCTCGGCAGGTATCGACCGGCCGTTACGGCTCACCGCGGCCGAGGCGTCGGTGCTGCTGATGGCGTTGCGCGCGTTGCTCGACGTTCCGGGTCTCATCGACACCGACGCCGCACGACGCGCTGCGGCGAAAGTGGACCAGGCGTTCGGGACCCCCGCAGGCGACTCGGCGAACACCACGTCCGGCGTATCGCCCGACCGAACGACACCGGATTTCTCGGCGACCGTGCGAGATGCGGTCACCTCACGCCGTGCCCTGAGGATCCGGTACTACTCGGCCTCACGCGACGCTGTCTCTCAGCGCACCGTCGATCCGGTTCGGATCCAGTCGGTGGACACCTTCAGCTACCTCGAGGCGTGGTGTCGCGACGCCGAGGCCATCCGCTTGTTCCGGCTCGATCGGATCGAGAACGCCGAGTTGCTCGACGAACCGGCAACCGTCCCGGCCGTCCCCGAGGTGGGGGAGAGCCTGGCGCTGTTCCACTCCGACCCGTCGTTGCCGACGGTGACCTTGGAGATCGATCCAGACGTGGCGTGGGTGATCGACTACTACCTGATCGAGCCGCTGACGGCAGCGGCCGACACCGCGCCTGAACAGCCGATCATCGCGACGATGACCTACGGCTCGACCGAATGGTTGATCCGTTTCCTGCTCGGGTTCGGCGGCCAGATCCGGCTGCAGAGTTCACCAGAGATCTCTGCCGAGGTCGCCGCCCGTTCATCGAAAGCCCTCCAGGCGTACGGCTCCGCCGACAACACTGCGTGACCGCAGACGTGTGCTGCAGCAGCGATCGCCGGGTCTCGCGGTCTGGGCTGTCCGCGGGACGAGGTCACAGCGACCAGGTCCGGTAGCATCAACTACGAATCAACCCCCGGAGGTAGACATGGGCGCCATCCAGCCTTGGCACATCATCGTCGTGGTGATCGTGTTCCTGATCCTGTTCGGATCGAAGAAGCTCCCGGATGCGGCGCGCGGCCTGGGCCGGTCGATGCGCATCTTCAAAAGCGAGGTGCAGGAGATGCAGAACGACGGCAAGCGTTCCGACGCCTCGACGTCCGACGACGCGACCCGACAGATCCCCGCACCCAGCCCCACC
Source organism: Williamsia sp. CHRR-6 (assembly GCF_018474015.1). Taxonomy (GTDB): domain Bacteria; phylum Actinomycetota; class Actinomycetes; order Mycobacteriales; family Mycobacteriaceae; genus Williamsia_A. The sequence goes on from NZ_JAHCSG010000005.1 coordinate 306,375, forward strand.
GACGCGGCCCGCACCACCGACGGGGTCCCCGACAGTGAGCGGCGTTCGGCCTGAGTCGACGTCGGCGGCGCCCGCAACAGTCGGCGTCGTCTGCGCGGCCTGGTGACCTGGCCGCGCTGGAGTTCTCCGCACCCTGAACCGAGAGCAGACCGTGCGCATCCCGTTTGATCCGCGCCGCCGGAAACGCAAGCTCAACCCCGACGGCACCATGTCGCTCGTCGAACATCTCTACGAGCTTCGGACTCGTCTGCTCATCTCGGTGTTCGCCATCTTGCTCACCACGATCGTCGGGTTCATCTGGTACTCCCACGGCTTCTTGCGGGTCGAATCCCTCGGTGAACTGCTGCGCGGTCCGTACTGTCAGCTGCCCGAGAGCGCGCGAGCGACGATCACCGCCAACGATGAATGTCGGCTGCTGGCCACCGGGCCGTTCGACCAGTTCATGTTGCGCCTCAAGGTGGGTCTCACCGCGGGCGTCGTGCTGGCCTGCCCCATCTGGTTTTACCAACTGTGGCAATTCATCACCCCGGGCCTGCACAAACACGAACGTCGCTTCGGTCGCTACTTTTCCGGCGCCGCGGCGCTGCTGTTCGTCTCCGGTGCGATCCTGGCCTACATCGTCGTCGCCAAGGCTTTCCACTTCCTGCTCACGGTGGGCGACAACGTCCAGGTGACCGCGTTGGCCGGCGACCAGTACTTCAGCTTCATCCTGCACCTACTGATCATCTTCGGCGTCAGCTTCGAACTACCGCTGCTGGTCGTCGCCCTCAACCTCATCGGGGTCCTCACCTATGCGCGCCTCAAGGCATGGCGCCGAGGACTGATCTTCGGCCTGTTCGTGTTCGCCGCGGTGGTCACGCCCGGGTCCGACCCGTTCACGATGGTGGCCCTGGCGGGCGCGATGACGATTCTCTTCGAGTTCGCGGTGCAGTTCGCCAGGATCCACGACCGCCGCAAAGCGCGTCGCGACGGAGAATACTGGGGTGACATCGCCGACGATGAGGCCTCGCCGTTGAACCTGACGCCGTCGACAGTCGGGGCGACGTCGCAGGTACGAGCGTCGGGACCGGTCGCTGCCTCGCCACTGTCCACTGCCGGCTCCACCCGCTCAGGCCGGGTAGACGAGTTCGATGACATCCTCTGAGACAGAAGTCCATCCTCAGCTAGCCGCTTTCACCGACCGCCTGGAGTTCTCCCTCGACGACTTCCAACGCCGGTCCTGTGCAGCGTTGGAGGAGGGTCATGGCGTACTGGTCTGCGCGCCCACCGGCGCGGGCAAGACCATCGTCGGCGAGTTCGCGGTGCACCTGGCGTTGGCGGCGGGTACGAAATGCTTCTACACCACCCCCATCAAGGCGTTGAGCAACCAGAAGTACGCCGATCTCGTCGCCGTACACGGACCCGACTCGATCGGCCTGCTGACCGGAGACAGCTCGATCAACCCCGGCGCGCCCGTCGTTGTGATGACCACCGAGGTGGTCCGCAACATGATCTACGCCAATTCCTCTGCCCTGCAGGGACTCTCCCACGTGGTGATGGACGAGGTGCACTTCCTGGCCGACCGCTTTCGCGGCGCGGTCTGGGAGGAGGTCATCTTGCATCTCGAACCGGAGGTGCGCGTGGTCAGCCTGTCGGCCACGGTCAGCAACGCCGAGGAGTTCGGCGAATGGATCCAGACGGTGCGCGGCGACACCACCGTCGTCGTCGACGAACACCGTCCCGTCCCGCTGTGGCAACACATGATGGTGGGCAACCGCATCTTCGATCTCTTCGATGGGCGGACCCGACCCGACGAGCGACCCCAGGTCAATCCGGAACTGACTCGATTCATCAAGCAGCGGTTGGTGATCGACGATCACGATAGATCGCACGGGCGCCGTGGGCGTGGGCGACCCACCCACCGTGGGCGCGCACCGGGAGTGGTGTCACGACCTGATCTGATCGCTCGACTCGACCGCGAAGGACTGCTGCCCGCCATCGGGTTCATCTTCTCGCGTGCGGGATGTGAAGCAGCACTGGAACAGTGCACGCGGTCAGGTCTCAACCTGCTCGAACCCGATCAGGCCGACACCGTCGCCGAGATCGTCGACCGCTACGTCGGCGATCTGGGGCCGGCTGACCGCGAGGTGTTACGCGTCGACAGTTGGCGGGCAGGATTGATGCGGGGCCTGGCTGCCCACCACGCCGGCATGCTGCCCGCGTTCCGCCATGCCGTCGAGGAGTTGTTCGTACGCGGCCTGGTGCGTGCGGTGTTCGCCACCGAGACCCTGGCCCTGGGCATCAACATGCCCGCGCGGTCGGTGGTCCTGGAACGGCTGGTGAAGTACAACGGCGAGGCGCACGTCGACCTCACCCCGGGAGAGTTCACCCAGCTGACCGGTCGCGCCGGGCGTCGCGGCATCGACGTCGAAGGTCACGCCGTGGTGGTGTGGACACCAGAGCTCGATCCCACCCGGGTGGCGGGACTGGCCGGGGCGCGCACCTTCCCGCTGCGCAGTTCCTTTGCGCCGGAATACAACATGGCGATCAACCTGATCGGCCGCTTGGGTCTGACCGGGGCCAAGGAGCTGTTGGAGCGGTCGTTCGCGCAGTTCCAGACCGATCGTTCGGTGGTGGGTCAGAACCGCAAGATCGACAACGCCCGGCGAGCCCTGCGACGCATCGACGTCGAGGTGACCGGGCGAGCCGAGCGTCTGGGGATCGATATCGAATCCGACGATCTCGACCCCGGTGCGGGCGACCTCGGCACCGACACCACCGGCACCGGGGACACCGCCGCCGACGGCTCGGGATCCGGGGGCGCGCAATCGGGGTCGTTCGTCGGGTTCCTGGGCTACATGCGGTTGCGGGAAGAGATCCGCACCCGTGAACGCGAGTTGAAGTTCACGCGCCGTATGCAGTCCCAGTCCAGCATCGTCGAGGAGCTGGTCGCACTCAAACGTGGTCACGTCATCGCGCTGCACGCCGGTCGCCACCGGGGGTTGGCGGTGGTCCTCGAGCCCGCCACCGATCGGCGTGACCCGATGCCGATGGTGCTGTGCGAAGACGCCTGGTGTGGCCGGGTGGGCAGTGGCGACTTCCTGAACCCACCTGAGGTGCTGGGCGACATGCGTCTGCCCAAACAGCTCGACCGGCGTACTGGCCGGGGTCGGCGCGATCTGGCTGCGTCGTTGCGCAACACCGGCATCGTGATGCCGCGCGGTCGACAGTCGCGGCGCGCGGCTGCCGCCGATGACCGTGAACTGGCGTCGCTGCGGGCCCGACTCCGGGCGCATCCGGCGCATCGCCTACCCGCCGGCGACGAACTGTTCCGCCTGGCCGAACGCCGGACGCGGGCCATACGAGAGATCGACTCGCTGGTCTCGGCGGTCGACAAGCGGACCTCCACCCTCACCGTCACGTTCGATCGGATCGTCGGCGTGCTCACCGAGCTGGGGTACCTGTTGGCCGCTCCCGCATCGCCATCGCCGTCGGCCACGGTGACGGTGACCGACTCCGGTCGCACGCTCAGCCGGGTCTACAGCGAGAGCGACCTGCTGATCTGCGAATGCATCCGGGCCGGCGTGTGGGAGGAACTGGCACCACCAGAATTGGCCGCGGTGGTGTCCTCGGTGGTCTACGAATCCCGCCGAGACGCCTACACCGGTCCCGACCTGGTGACCGGCAATGCCACCCTGCGCGATGCGTTGGGCGCCACCCACCGCCAGTGGCGGGCCCTGACCGCGCTGGAGAACCGCCATCAGGTCTCGCCCACACGCGAGCCTGACGCCGGCTTCGCCACCGCGATGTACTGCTGGGCCGCGGGCCGGTCGTTGAGCGAGGCGTTGGCTGCGGCGGGCGAACGGGGCCGGCCGCTTCCGGCCGGCGATTTCGTACGCTGGTCGCGTCAGGTGATTGATCTGCTCGAGCAGATCCGCATGTGCACCGGCGGCGAAGGGCGGCTGGCACGGTCGGCGAAGTCGGCCATCGGATGCATCAAACGCGGAGTGGTGGCCGCAGAATTGGGATGAGCAGCAATCCCGCACGGCTCGTGCGGGATTCGTCCGATTCGACGCGATGGCAGCATCCGACACCCCAGACCAGCGCACCGATGTGGTTCGGCTGGTGGGGTATCTTCGACGCACGAGGTCGGCGTCACATGTGGGCCGATCGTCATGTGCCGACCGCGGAGGACCGATGACCGACCCGCAGAATCCCGAGCAGGGTGACCGGAATCCGGGGACCTACACGTCCAACCCGTGGGCCCAGCAGCCTGATGCCCCCACCCAGGCCCAGCCGTGGAACCAGCCGCCCGCGCCGCAGGCGTGGGGCCAGCCGCAGGGCGTCGGTGGAGTTGCACCCAACCCGGGCAATTACGACCAGTCAGGTCAGTACGGTCAGCCCGATGCGTCTGGGGCCGCCGGATACGGGTACGGGCAGGGCTACCCACAGCAGCCGCAGACGTTCGGGCAGCAGGGCTTCGGCACCGGCTACACGCCGGATTACTCCACAACCGATGGCTCCCAGGCCGTTTCTGGCCAAGGCGGCTATGGCGGATACGGCAACCAAAACCCCTATGGCGCACAGCAGTTCGGGGTTGCGCAGCCGAGTGGATTCGGCGGGCCGGGCCAGGATCAGTTCGCTTCGATGAACCGCCCGCTGCGCGACCGCAAGCCGCTGTTGATCTCGATCGGCGCCGGTGTCGTCGCGGTCATCGTGGCGGTGCTGGCCGTCACCGCGTTCTGGATCCCCGGCTTCGCGGTCACCAAGAAGCTGTCACAGTCTGCCGTCGAGTCGGGCGTGAAGTCAGTGCTGACCAAGGACTACCAGGCCACCGACGTCACCGAGGTCTCCTGTCCGAGCGGGCAGAAGGTGAAGAAGGGCGACACCTTCGACTGTTCGGTGACCATCTCCGGCGCCAAGCAGAAGGTCACCGTCACCTTCCTCGACGACGACGGCGCATACGAGGTGGGGCGACCCAGCGCGAACTGATCGGCGGCGAGCCCGTTCAGAACCGCTCGTCCCACCGCAGGGCGGTGGCGAGTCGGTTCAACGACGAGCCGATACCGAGTTCGTTGCCCAGTGCGCGCAGCGCGTCGGGATCTGCGGGGGCAGTGGGCATCACGTCGTCGACACGATCGAACTCGACTGGGGCATCGGTGCGCACGAACACGACTGTGCGGGCGGCCTGCAGGTAGTCGACGGCACCGCTGATCGCAGCTCGGATCCGTGGTGTCATCGAGTCCGACCCCTGGGCCGCGGCCGACTCGACCTCGGCCAGAGTCCCGAACTGCTGCAACAACTTCGACGCCGTCTTCTCACCCACCCCGCTGACGCCGGGCAGTCCGTCGGAGGGATCGCCGCGCAGCATCGCCAACTCGGCGTAGGCGGTTCCTGGTCGCTTCGACGGGACACCATAGGTCGCGGCCACCTCACCGGGACCGAACTTCTCCGCGCGATTCACCCCACGTCCCACGTAGAGCACCCGGACGGGAACCGGGTCGTCGGACACCACCTGCAGCAGGTCCCGATCGCCACTGACCACCACAACCGGGTCGGTGCCCTCTCCGTCGGCCAGTGTGCCGATCACGTCGTCGGCCTCACATCCCGGTGCGCCGGCCGACGCGATGCCCGCCGCGGACAACACATCTGCGATCATCGCGACCTGCGGGGTCAGCGTGTCGGGAACCTCTTCCACCGAGACCGCCCCACCGTCGCTTCCGCCGACGAGTTCGGCCACACGATGGGCTTTGTAGGAGGGGATGAGTTCGGTCCGGAAGGCGGGCCGCCAATCCAGGTCGAGGCACACCACCAGTCGGTGGGGCCGCTCGCGCTCCACGAGCACTGCGATCATGTCGAGGAATCCGCGCAGTGCGTTGACCGGACGCCCGTCGGGCGCGGTCAGCTTCTCGGGCAGACCGTGAAAGGCACGAAACCACAGGCTCGCACCGTCGAGCAGCATCACCGGGGCTGTCATGGGCCAACTCTAGCGAGGACCGTGATCGATCAGACCCAGGACCGTGACCAGAATGGGCGCGCGCGTACGTGCAAACGCCGTGACCAAACACCTACGGTGGAGTCATGACCGACCAACGGTTCACCACAGCGGTGTACTCCGAACGCCTGGCCCGCGTTGCCGAACTCGCCCGCGAGTCCGACGTCGACGCTGTGATCGTGGGACCGGGCCCCGATCTGGAGTACCTCACCGGCTCGACGGCAAGCACCTTCGAGCGCCTGACCTGTCTGGTCGTCCCGACTGCCCGAGCCCCGTGGGTGGTGGTTCCGCGGATGGAACTCGCGGCCCTACGCTCGTCGGCGGTCGGCGACCTCGACCTGGAGACACGCGACTGGGTGGACGGGGAGGACCCGTACACGTTGGCACTCAAGGGAATCGGTGCCGGTGTCACGGCTGTGTCAGATGCCCTGCCGGCCTTACACCTGCTGCCGTTGGCCGATCGGCTGCCGGTGGTTCCGCAGCTGGCCACCCCGATCCTGCGCCGGCTGCGAATGGTCAAGGACGCCGCCGAGATCGACGCGTTGCGCCGCGCCGGTGCTGCGATCGACCGGGTACACGCCAGGATGCACGAGTTCCTCGCCGTCGGCAGGACCGAGCGCGAGGTGGCCGACGACATCGCGGCCGCGATGATCGTCGAGGGTCACACGCGAGCCGAGTTCGTCATCGTCGGTTCGGGCCCCAACGGCGCCGATCCCCATCACGAGGTATCCGACCGGGTGATCACCGCCAACGATGTCGTCGTCGTCGACATCGGTGGACCGGTGGCGCCGGGGTACAACTCCGATTCCACACGCACCTACTGTCTCGGTGATCCCGGACCCGAGGTCGTCGCGCAGATCGAGATCCTGCAACGGGCTCAGCGGGCCGCATTCGAGATGGTCGCTCCCGGGGTCACCGCGCACGCCGTGGACGCCGCCGCCCGCGATCTGTTGACCGCAGAAGGGTTGGGCGACAGGTTCATCCATCGCACCGGCCACGGCATCGGGTTGTCAGTTCATGAGGAGCCCTACATCGTTTCCGGTGGCGACACCGTTCTGGAGGCGGGCATGGCCTTCAGCATCGAGCCGGGGATCTATCTCGAAGGTCGATGGGGTGCGCGCATCGAGGACATCGTGGTGGTGACCGCCGACGGTGCCGAGTCGGTCAACCGGCGCCCGCACGGACTGACCCAGTTGTAGGGCTATTCAGTCGCCTCGTCATCTGGTGCGGGTGGCGTGAACAGCGACTGTGATCCCAACACTCGGGTCACCTCGATCTCGATGACCACCCGACGCGGGTTCTCCTTGGGCTGACGATAGCGAGCGGCGTAGCGCGACACCGCCTCGGCGATGTCGGCGGCGTCACGACTGACCCGCACAGGACCTTCGAGTGTCAACCAGCGCGGACCGTCCACCTGAGTGACAGCCGCGTGTCCACCGCGCTCGGCGTTGCGCACCTTCTGGCTGCCCTCGAAGGTGATCACCCGCGCCAGCGTGCGATCGGGGTCGTAGGTGACGCCGACGGCCACCGAATGCGGCGTGTGATCGCGGCGCATCGTGGTCAGGCTGGCCAGGTGGCGATCAGTCAGAAACTGCAGAGCGGCGGGCGTCAGATCAGCGGCGGTACGAGGCACGTGGTCGAGGGTATCGCCACCGCCGATGCGACAATCTGGCCATGGGTGTGCGCCGACGTCGACCGGATCTCTCGGGTGTGGTTGTGCTGTTCGGCGGCCGCAGCGAGATCGGGCTGGAGGTGGTGAGACGAATCGCACGCGGTCGGGTGGTGGTGTTGGCCGCACGGCGACCTGACGACCTCGCCGAACAGGTGCACCTGGTGCACGAGGCCGGCGCCGCCGCGGTCCACACGATGCACTTCGACGCCGACGACACCGACTCGCATCCAGCCCTGATCGCCTCGGTGGTCGCCGACCACGGCCCGATCGGTACCGCTGTCGTCGCGTTCGGCATCTTGGGCGATCAGGCGCGCGCAGAGCGGGACGTCGCCCATGCCCTGCAGATCGCGCACACCGACTACCTCGCTCAGATCAGCGTCCTCACCCCGCTGGCGACGATGATGCGCGCCCACGACTCGGGTGACATCATCGTGTTCTCCTCGGTAGCCGGCGTACGGGTACGCCGAGCCAACTACGTTTACGGCTCCACCAAGGCCGGGCTCGACGGGTTTGCCTCCGGGCTGTCGGATGCGCTGCACGACACCGGAGTCCATCTGCTGTTGGTGCGTCCTGGATTCGTCATCGGTGCCATGACCAAAGAACTGATGGATTCCGGGGTCTCGCCCGCGCCGATGTCGAGCACACCGGATCAGGTCGCCGAAGCGGTGGTCCGAGCGTTGCACCGCCGACGACGGACCGTATGGATCCCGTGGGCCATCCGACCGGCGTTCGTGGTGATGCGGATGCTGCCGCAGGCCATCTGGCGCCGGATGCCGCGATGAGCGCGCCCCACTCCGATGTGGTGGTGGTCGGGATCGGCGCCGACGGGTGGTCCGGTTTGACCGACCTCGCCCGCGCCGAACTCGCCGGGGCCACACTCATCGCAGGGTCGGCGCGCCAGCTCGCGTTGCTGCCGGATCTGCCCGCACAACACCACAGGTGGGCGTCGCCGATGATGCCCGACCTCTTCGCGCTGCTCGACGCCCCGCCGGCACGCCCGGTGCATCTGTTGGCATCAGGCGACCCGCTGATGCACGGGCTGGGAACCACCGTGATGAACCGGCTGGGAGCGCACCGGGTCAAGGTGATCCCCACGGTGTCCAGTTGTTCTCTCGCCGCAGCCCGGCTGGGATGGGACCTGTCGACGACGAGGGTGTGTTCGCTGCTCACCGATCATCCGAGCACCATCCTGCGCTGGGTCGATCACGACCAGCGGCTGCTGATCCTCAGCCGTGATGCGAGCACCCCTGCACTCGTGGCCGCGGTCCTCACCGAATACGACTACGGATCGTCGGTGATGACCGTCCTCGGTGACCTCGGCGGAGACCGCGAACTGATCATCGCCGCACCGGCCAACAGCTGGGGACATACCGACGCGCCGGCGCTCAACATCGTCGCCGTGCACTGCCAGGGCCCGCGGCGGCCCCTCGGATTCGGCCTGCCCGACAACAGCTTCGAATCCGACGGTCAGCTCACCAAGTCGGCGGTGCGCGCCCTGACCCTGTCGCTGCTCGCACCTCGAGCCGGACAGCGGTTGTGGGATGTCGGGGGTGGCGCCGGGTCGATCGCCATCGAATGGTCGCGCGCCGACAAACGGTGCACGGCTGTGGTCTTCGAGTCCGACCCGGACCGGCGCGACCGAATCCGACGCAACGCCCAAGCGCACGGGGTGATCGAGAACCTCACCGTGAAAGGCAGTGCTCCCGAGGCTTTCGCCGACACCGATGTTCCCGATGTGGTGTTCATCGGCGGCGGTATCTGCACACCGGGTGTCCTCGAGGGGTGCTGGGATGCGCTCGGCGATGGTGGCCGGCTGGTGGCCAATGCGGTGACCGTGGAGTCGGAGTCGGTGGTCCTCGACCGTGCTCGCCGCTGGGGCGGGGACCTACGCCGAGTGCACATCGATCAGGCTGCACCGCTGGGGTCGATGACGACGTGGCGACCCATCCTGCCCGTCACCCAGTACTGCGTGACGAAAAGCGTTGCACCAGAGAATGACAGGGGACAGACGTCGTGACCGTTTACTTCATCGGGGCCGGCCCCGGAGCAGCGGACCTGATCACACTGCGCGGTGCTGCGACTCTGGCGCGGTGTCAGACGTGTCTCTACGCCGGATCGCTGGTGCCCGCCGAGATGCTGTCACACTGCCCGCCCGAGGCGGTGTTGATCGACACGGCTCGAATGCCGTTGAGCGACATCGTCGATCACATCACCGCCGCACACACCGCCGGCCATGACGTGGCACGTCTACACTCCGGTGATCCGTCGTTGTACTCGGCGGTCGCCGAACAGATCAGGCTGCTCGAGGCGGTGGGGATCGACCACGTGATCGTGCCCGGCGTGCCGGCGTTCGCAGCTGCAGCAGCATCTTTGGGACGTGAGCTGACTGTCCCGGGAGTGGGGCAGTCACTACTGATCACCCGAGTTTCCACCCTGTCCACCGACATGCCGGCGGGGGAGTCGCTGGCTGAACTGGCGAGCACCGGCGTCACGTTGGCGCTGCACCTGGCTGCCCATCGCGTCGAGGCGATCGTCGCGGATCTGTTGCCGCACTACGGCGGCGACTGCCCATGCGCGGTGGTGGCCTACGCCGGACGCTCCGACGAGCAGATCGTCCGCTGTGACCTCGCCCAGCTCGCGCTACAGACCACGGCCGCCGGGATCACCCGCACCGCAGTCATCTTCGTCGGTCGTGCACTGGCCGCCGAAGGGTTCCCCGACAGCTACCTGTACTCGCGTGCCCGCATCGCCAAGCTCCGGCGATGAACCTTGATCCTGCGATGACCGACCCGGCCCCGATCCTGATCCTCGGCGGCACCGGGGAGGCACGCGCCCTGGCACAGGTGCTCCACGCCGAGCGCATCCCCTGCGTGTCATCGCTGGCCGGGCGCGTGAGCGACCCCGCGCTACCCGCCGGTGACGTGCGGTCGGGCGGTTTCGGCGGGGTCGACGGACTGATCGCATGGTTGCGTGCCCACCGATGCACCACTGTCGTCGACGCGACACATCCGTTCGCCCAGCACATCTCGGCCCACGCGGCACAGGCGTGCACGCGACTGGGGATCCGACTGATCGGTTTGCAACGTCGCGCGTGGTCACAGGTTCCCGGTGATCAATGGATCAGCGTGCCCGACCTCGCCGAGGCGGCGGACTGGGTCGGTCAGCACGGCCGCCGTGTCTTCCTCACCACCGGACGCCAGGACGTCCACGAGTTCGCACATCTCACCGAGCCCTGGTTCCTGATCCGGGTGGTCGATCCGCCCACCTGCAATCTCCCTCGCCGGCACCACATCCTGCGCAGCCGCGGACCCTACGTGCTCGACGCTGAGCGAAAGCTGATGGTGGACAATGACATCGACGTTCTGGTGACCAAGAACAGCGGCGGTGAACTGACGGCGGCCAAACTGGCCGCGGCCCGCGAGCTCGGTCTGCCGGTCGTCATGGTGCAGCGCCCACCGCAGGTGCCGGTCGACGTGGCCGTCGACTCGGTCGACGACGCGGTCAGTCTGTTGCGTACCGCCGCGAGGTGAACACAGCGGTGCCCGCGGCGCGGGCCACGACCGCAGTGGTCGACGACCCTACGATGAGCAGGGTGCGCATGTCGACCTGCGCCGCCACCAGCGCACCTGCGGTGGTGACGGTCACCGACTGCTCAGGGCCACCGACATCGCGACCCACCATCACCGTGCGATCGGGTCCCACGCGGTCGATGATCAACTCGCGCAACGCCTCCACCTGCCAGGTCCGGCTGGCCGAGCCCGGGTTGTAGATCGCGATCACCAGATCGGCGTCGAGGGCGGCCTGCAACCGGGACTCGATGATCGACCACGGCTTGAGTCGATCTGACAACGAGATGACCGCGTAGTCGTGGCCCAGTGGGGCACCCACCGCCGCAGCCACGGCGTTGGCTGCGGTCACCCCGGGCACCACCCGCACCCGAACGTGCGCCCACCGGTCCTCGGCAGCCATCTCCAGCACCGCTGAGGCCATCGCGAACACCCCCGGGTCACCGGAGGAGACGACCACCACCTGAGCACCGGTGGCTGCGAGATCCAATGCCATGCAGGCCCGTTCGGATTCCACGCGATTGTCGCTGCGGTGCACCCGCTGATCCGGACGGGCGACCACCCGATCGAGGTAGGTGGTGTAACCCACGAGGTCGGTGGCCCGCTCGATCTCTGCGGTCACCTCCGGGGTCGTCCATCTCGAGGCGCCCGGTCCAAGCCCCACCACCACCACCTCGCCGGGAGCGGCGGCGGCATCAGCTGCGGGACTGCGTACCGCGTTGCGGGGTCCGGGCACGATGATCATCGAGAAGTAGGGCACGGCAGCGGGATCCACGTCGCGCACCGGCAGCACCCGCTGAGCCGACGTGGATGCCCGCTCGACGTAGAGGGCACGATCGGCCAACCCCGCATCGTCCAACGCAGCGAGCACCGTGGGAAATGTCCTGCCCAACTTCATGATCGCGATCGCCTGATCGCCGCGCAGCCGCGCCACCAGTTCGGCGCGCGAGAGGGTCCCCGGCAGCACGGTGGTCACCTCGTCAGCCTCCACCCACGGGATGCCGACGGCCGCAGTGCTGGCGCTGACCGAGGTGACGCCGGGGATTATCTCGGTCTCGAACTCCTCGGCCAGCCGTTTGTGCATGTGCATGTAGCTGCTGTAGAACAGCGGGTCACCCTCGGCGAGCAACGCCACCGTTCGGCCCGCTCGCAGATGCTCGGCCAGACGCTGCGCCGCGTCGGTGTAGAACTCGTCCATCGCCGCGCGGTAGCCGCCGGGGTGATCGGTGCTCTCGGTGGTCACCGGGTACATCAGCTGCTCCCGGATCTGGCCGTCCCGCAGGTACGGTTGCGCCACCGACAGTGCGATGCTGCGTCCGTGTCGAGCGCAGTGATACGCCACCACGTCGGCCTCGCCGATCATCCTGGCCGCCCGCACCGTGACCAGGTCACTGTCGCCGGGACCGAGGCCGATGCCCAGAAGCCGCCCGCGCGTCTGCGTCATTCGACCGAGCTCGCCAACGCGTTGAGGGCTGCGGCGGTGATCGCCGACCCGCCGCGCCGCCCCAACACCGTGATGAACTCCAGGTCGGTTCGATTCGCAAGCGCGGCACAGGATTCCGCGGCACCGATGAACCCGACGGGGGCACCCACGATCGCTGCCGGGTGCGGGAAGCCCTGGTCGATCAACGTCAACAACTCGAACAACGCAGTCGGTGCATTGCCCACCGCGACCACTGCCCCGGCGATGTGCGGTTCCCACAGATGCACGGCCGCAGCGGTTCTCGTCGTGGCGAGCTGGGCGGCGAGCTCTGGAGTGCGCGGATCGGACAGAAAGCAGCGGACCTCGTTGTCGGCGGGCAACCGTCTGCGGGTCACCCCGGCTGCCACCATCGTCGCATCGCACAGGATCGGAGCACCCGCGGCAAGCGCTGAGCGCGCCGAGGACACCACCGCAGCGGTGGCGATCACGTCGTCGGTGAGATCGGTCTGCCCGCACGCGTGGATCATCCGGACCACCACCGTCTCGGTGTCGGGATCGAACGCCGACAGGTCGGACTCGGCGCGGATGGTGGCGAACGACTGCCGGTAGATCTCGGCGCCGTCACGGATGTAGTCGTACATGTCGGGGCTCACGATAGCCGCGGACGTTCCACGGCCTGTCGCTCGTACCCGTCAGACCCGGCGAGCACCCGTAGGTGATGGGTGCCCGGGCTGCCACAGCCGCGTGCGCACCCGACCCAGTGTTCGCGTGTGGTCGGCGGTTCACCGTCGACGACTCGGGCCTCGAGATCAGACCGCACGTCGGCGGCCGAGCTCGCGCATCCTGGCGCCCCCACACACGAGGACACCTGCACCCACGGCGACGCTGCGTCGAAGATCACCCCCATCGGTGCCAGCACCCGGACCACCGTCTCGGCCACCCCCTCCTCGAGGTCGCACAGCACCACCTCACGGTCGCCGGTGACGATCACCGGCGCGTCGACGGCGGCGAAGAACTGGGCGGTCCGAGCGGGGACCCGACCATGCGGCAACGTCGATCCCAGCATCACCCGACCATCTGACTGGTCGAACCATCCGACGAGCGGGCTCAGATCGCCGCGACGCTGTTCGCGACCGTCCCCACCGGTCGAGACGACGTTCGGCCCGGCCGTCGCCGCGATCCTTTGGGTCAGAGCGTGTCGTCGCGTCGCATCGAGGTCGGCGATACGCCAGTGGTCGGTGCGGTGGTCGGTGAACCAGCTCGCCGCGTCGAGGATGACCGCCGGTGCGTGGCGCGCCGGGATGACCAGCGAGGTGCCCCGACCCGCCACCACCACCTCCACCAGCTCGTCATCGCGGGCGATCACCCCGAGGTCGGGGCCGTGGACGGTGATGTCACCGCCGCCGTCGTCGAAACCGAACAGGAACCGACCGGGCAGCCTCGCCAGCTGCGGGTCGGCGAGAAGGCCTGCCTCCACCGCGACGGCCACCGGCCACAGGTCCGGGTGTCCGGAAACCCGACCCGACCGTGGCGAGACCATCAGGTTGCGCACCCGATCATGGGCGGGGGAGGGAACCAGCCCCGCCTCGACCAAGCCGTGGGGGTCGACGTCGGCGGACAGACCACGAACCTGCAGGTTCGCGCGTCCGGTGATCTCGAGATGGCCATCGCCGTGGGCGAGCGCGAACTCGGCGAGCGCCGCCAGCTCCGCGGGGTCGAGTCGGCCACCGAGCAACCGGATCCGCGCCACGTGTCCATCGGCGCCCGGATGGGTGGTGAACACCCCCGGGCAGCGGTCGGTCGGTCGATCCATGACCCCCAGGCTAGGGTGAGCGCACGCGATCAGGTGTAGAAGCCGGTGTGAGTCCGGCGCGGTCGCGCCACTGTGTCGAGCAGCTCCGCCCCGGGGGCCGGCTCGGAGCCAGACCTACGCCTGACCGACGACCCGACCTCCGGGCGCGAACACCCGGCGAGGAGAAGCCCGTGATCCTGCTGCTGTCCACCTCCGACACCGATCTGTCCAGCGCCCGCCACAGCGGCGGTGACTACCGCTGGGCCAACTGCAATCGGATCAGCGTGGCCGAGGACCTCCCGGACATGCTGGCCGCTGCCGATCTGGTGGTGGTGCGCATCCTCGGTGGCCGCCAGATGTGGAACTCCGGAGTGACCGCGGTACTCGCCTCGGGCATTCCCGTGGTGATGTTGGGCGGCGAGATCACGCCCGACGCCGCACTGATGGAGCTGTCGACGGTGCCCGCGAACGTCGCCGCCCAGGCCCACGCGTACTTCGCCGAGGGCGGCCCGGCGAACCTGTTGCAGCTCAGTTGGTTTCTGTCCGACACCATCATGCTGACCGGCCACGGATTCGACCCGCCCCAACCCACACCGACCTGGGGGATGCTCGCGCATCGGGGTAGCGGGCTCGAGACCGGCTCGATCACCCCAAGTCGTCCGACGGTGGCCGTGTTGTACTACCGCGCCCAGCATCTGGCGGGCAACACCGGCTACGTGGAGGCCCTGTGCGACGCCCTCGTCGATGCCGGAGCCCGACCACTTCCCATCTTCTGTGCCTCGTTGCGTGCTGCGCCCGCCGACCTCCTGACCGCGCTGCGCCAGGCCGATTCGATGGTGGTGACCGTGCTGGCGGCCGGCGGCACCGCGCCGGCGGCCGTCGGCGCGGGCGGGGACGACGAGGCATGGAACGTTGCTGAACTCGCGGCGTTGGACATCCCGATCCTGCAGGGCCTGTGTCTGACCAGTAGCCGGGCGACGTGGGCCGACGGCGACGATGGCATGACGCCGCTGGATGTGGCCACCCAGGTGGCGGTACCCGAGTTCGACGGTCGGATCATCACGGTTCCCTTCTCGTTCAAGGAGATCGACGCCGAAGGGCTGAGCACCTACGTGCCCGACCCAGAACGCTGTGCCCGGGTGGCCGGGATCGCCACCCGCTACGGTCGACTGCGCCACATCCCGACCCGCGACAAGCGCGTGGCCCTGATGCTCTCGGCGTACCCGACCAAACATGCCCGGATCGGCAACGCGGTCGGCCTGGACACTCCCGCCAGCACCATCGCGCTACTGGAGGCGATGCGAACAGCCGGCTATGACCTGGGACCCGAATCCGGAGCAGGAGCGGTACCCGGCCTGGCGGCCGGTGACGGAGATGCCCTGATCCACGCCCTCATCGAGGCCGGGGGCCAGGACCCCGACTGGTTGAGCGCAGAACAGTTGCAGCGCAACCCCGTCCGCATCTCCGCCGTCCGGTACCGGCGCTGGTTCGACACCCTGCCGCACGACTTCCGCGATCGAGTGGTCGAGCACTGGGGTCCACCGCCGGGTGAGCTCTACGTGGACCGCTCAGCAGACCCCGACGGCGAGATCGTCATCGCCGCACTGCAATTCGCCAATGTGCTGCTGATGGTGCAGCCGCCGCGGGGGTTCGGCGAGAACCCCATCGCGATCTACCACGACCCCGATCTGCCGCCCAGCCATCACTACTTGGCCGCCTACCGGTGGGTCGGGGCGGCTCGAGACGACGGCGGTTTCGGAGCCGACGCTCTGGTCCATATCGGCAAACACGGCAATCTCGAATGGCTGCCCGGCAAAACCCTGGCCATGTCGGCATCCTGTGGCACCGACGCTGCGCTAGGTGATCTGCCGTTGATCTACCCGTTCCTGGTCAACGATCCCGGCGAGGGCACCCAGGCCAAGCGGCGCGCGCACGCCACCCTGGTCGACCACCTCATCCCGCCGATGGCGCGTGCCGAGAGCTACGGCGACATCACCCGCCTGGAACAACTTCTCGACGAACACTCCAACATCACCACGCTGGACCCGGTGAAACTGCCGGCCATCCGTCAGCAGATCTGGACGCTGATGACCGCCGCGCAGATGCACACCGACCTCGGCCTCGAGGAGCGACCGGCCGAAGAGGTCTTCGACGACATGCTGCTGCACGTCGACGGCTGGCTCTGTGAGATCAAGGACGTACAGATCCGCGACGGGCTGCACGTGTTGGGGCGCGCACCCCGGGGCGACGCCGAGGTGGACATGGTGCTGGCCATGCTGCGCGCCCGGCAGATGTGGGGTGGCGAACGCAGTGTGCCTGGCCTGCGAGAAGCGTTGGGGCTCAGCGAGGACGGTGACGAGGTACGCGACCGGGTCGATGAGATCGAACAACAGGCACGCACCCTGGTGTCGGCGATGGCCGACGCGGACTGGTCGGCGGACGCGGTCGCCGAGGTGGCCGCCGGACACGGCGACACCGTGGCTCGGATCCTGGAGTTCGCGGCCACCGAGGTGGTGCCCCGGATGCGTCAGACCAACGCTGAGATCGACGCGGTACTGCACGCGTTGGCCGGCGGGTTCATCCCGTCCGGCCCCAGCGGCTCACCGCTGCGTGGCCTGATCAACGTGCTGCCCACGGGACGCAACTTCTACTCCGTCGACCCCAAGGCCATCCCGTCGCGGTTGGCGTGGGAGACCGGTCAGCTGATGGCTGATTCGCTCGTCCAGCGCTACCTCGACGATCACGGCGAGTACCCGCGATCGGTGGGCCTGTCGATCTGGGGGACCAGCGCGATGCGTACCTCCGGCGACGACATCGCCGAGGTGTTCGCGCTGCTCGGGGTGCTGCCGGTGTGGGACGAGGGATCGCGCCGGGTGACCCGACTCGAACCGATCGGCCTGTCCGAACTCGGCCGACCCCGCATCGACGTGACCGTGCGGATCAGCGGCTTCTTCCGCGATGCGTTTCCCCACGTGCTGGCGATGCTCGACGACGCTGTCGCGTTGGTCGCCGGACTAGACGAACCCGCGGCCGACAACTACGTGCGCGCCCACGTGCAGACCGACCTGGCCGAACACGGCGATCACCGCCGCGCCACCACCCGCATCTTCGGATCCAAGCCGGGCTCGTACGGGGCGGGCCTGCTACAGCTGATCGACAGCAAGAGCTGGCGCAGCGATGACGATCTGGCGCAGGTCTACACCAGCTGGGGAGGGTTTGCCTACGGCCGTGGACTCGACGGGGTTCCCGCCGCCGACGACATGCGCAGCGCGTATCGCAGGATCGCGGTGGCGGCCAAGAACACCGATACCCGCGAACACGACATCGCCGACTCCGATGATTACTTCCAGTACCACGGCGGGATGATCGCGACCGTGCGCGCACTGACCGGATCATCGCCGCAGGCCTACATCGGCGACAGCACCCGGCCCGAGTCGGTGCGCACCCGCACGCTCACCGAGGAGACTGCGCGCGTGTTCCGTTCGCGGGTGATCAACCCTCGCTGGCTCGACGCGATGCGCCGCCACGGTTACAAGGGCGCCTTCGAGATGGCCGCAACCGTGGACTACCTGTTCGGATACGACGCGACCACCGACGTGGTGCAGGACTGGATGTATGAGAAGCTCGCCGAGACCTACGTCTTCGACGAGACCAACCGCAAGTTCATGGCCGAGTCGAATCCGTGGGCGCTGCACGGTATCGCCGAGCGGCTCCTGGAGGCGGCCGGCCGCGAGGGAATGTGGCGCCACCCCGGCCCCGACACCCTGGAGCGCCTGCAGCAGGTGTTCCTCGAGACCGAGGGCGATATCGAGGGCGGCTGACCCGCACCGACGATCAGCCCCCGGTGGTGCCGGGAGAAAAATCGGCGACCCGATCGTTGTCTGGTCAGACACGCTCGACCCGACACGCCACAGGGACTGATGATCATGAAGCTGTTCGCCTTTCTCACCTACGTCGTCGTGGAAATCGGCGCGTTCATCGGCCTGGTGTACGGGATCGGGTTCTGGTGGACGGTCGTGGCGACCGCCGCCGCCTTCGTGATCGGGCTGATCCTGCTGCGCCGACAGGGGGCACGGGTGTTCACCGAGGTCCGCGCGGCGGCCGAAGGACGAACCGATTCACTGCGACCCATCACCGACACCGCGCTGTTGGCGGTTGCGGTGTTCCTGCTGTTCATCCCAGGCCTGGTCAGCACGGTGCTCGGCATCGTGTTGATGTTGCGACCCACCCGTGCGGTCCTGCGACCGGTGGTCACCAGAGTCGGTGCCGCTCGTATCGCGACGACGGTCGGCCGGTTCACCCCGGCCTCCGGGTGGGGGACCGTCGTCGAGGGCGAGGTCGTCGATGCCGATGGGCATCGGCCGGGCGTCTACGGCATCACCCGCGACCCCCGCGTCTGAACTACACCCGACCCGGACCGATCCTGACACTCAGGGCAGACTCGGTAGGCGTGGGCACACAACTGTTCGTGGGCGGACACGTCTACTCTCCGCAGGCTTTCGACGCCACCTCGATGGCGGTCACCGACGGCGTCATCTCGTGGATCGGTTCGGACCAGGTGGGTCGGGCCCTGCATCCGCAGGTGCCGGTCACCGATCTCGACGGCGCTTTCGTGGCGCCTGCGTTCGTCGACTCCCATGTCCATCTCACCTCCACCGGGCTGTCGCTGAACGGTCTGGACCTGTCGGATGCGACCAGCCGTGCCGACTGCTTGACGCGGCTGCGTGAGTACGCCGCGACCACACCGCCAGGGGAACTGATCTGGGGGCTCGGCTGGGACGACTCGACGTGGACCGATCACGCCAGTCCCACCACCGACGACGTCGACGCCATCGTGGGGAACCGACCGGTCTACCTCGCGCGCATCGACGAGCACTCCGCAGTGGCGTCGACAGCCCTGCGCACGATCGCCGACAAGGCCGCCGACGCAGCCGGTTTCGACCCGCAACAACCGTTGACCGCCGAGGCCCACCACCTGGTGCGGGCCGCAGCGCGCGGTCTGTTGACCGCCGAGCAACGCACCCGGGCCCAGCGACGAGCCCTCGACGAAGCAGCGGCGAACGGGATCGTGGCGGTCCACGAGAACGGTGGACCCGACATCAGCGGTCTGGCCGACTTCGTCGCGATCGGCGCGTTGGATCATGCGGTGCAGGTGCGTCGCTACTGGGGGCAGGCGGTCACCGACGTCGACGCGGCCCGGTCGTTGCTGGCCGCCACCGGGGCCGACGGGCTCGGCGGCGATCTGTTCATCGACGGAGCAATCGGCTCACACACGGCGTGGCTGACACACCCCTACGCCGACGACCTGCACAACCACGGCGTGTCCTACCTCGACGAGGACGCGGTGATCGCACACCTGCGGGCCTGCACCGAAGCCGAGGTCCAGGCCGGTTTCCATCTCATCGGAGACGCCGCCACCGACTGCCTGACCCGCGCGCTGCGGGTGCTGCTCGCCGAGTTCGGCAGCGCCCGCGTGGCCCGCTGTCACCACCGCATCGAACACGCCGAGATGGTCGGTCCCGATGCTGCCGCAGTCTTCGCCGACGCCGGCATGACCGCCAGCATGCAGCCCATCTTCGACGCGTTGTGGGGTGGCCCGGGGCAGCTGTACGAGCAGCGGCTCGGTGGCGCGCGCGCTGCGGGCCTCAACGATTTCGCCGGGCTCGCCCGCGCCGGAGTCAACCTCGCCTTCAGCTCCGACTCGCCGGTGACGGCCATGAACCCGTGGCAGCAGATCAGAGCAGCGGTCAACCACCACAATCCTGACAGCGCGGTGTCACCGCGAGCAGCGTTCGCCGCCGTCACCCGAGGAGGCTGGCGTGCCGCCGGGGTCGCCGACGGCACGCGTGGTGTCCTGATGCCGGGTGCGCCCGCCGACTACGCGATCTGGCGGGTCGAGAACCTGGTCACGGCCGGCTCCTCGGAGAAGGTGCAACGCTGGTCGACCGATCCGCGTGCGCGTGTGCCCGCGCTGCCCGACATGAGCCCGGGCGCTGCACTGCCGGTCTGTGTGCAGACCGTCCGGGCTGGACAACCGATCCACCTCGGTGCCACGTGACACAGGTGCCCGACCTGGCCGCGCTCGGCAAGGATCCACGGGTGCTGCGCACCCTGGTCGCGGTTCTCGGTGGCGTGTCGATGTGGGGAGGGTTCCCCCCGCGCAACCACTTCCTGCTGGGCATTCTCGGAGTCGCCCTGCTGTACGCCGTACTGGCGTCGGACATGTCCACCGCACGCCGATCCGCCTGGTACGGCTTCACGTTCGGGCTGGGACTGTGGTTACCACTGATCCCGTGGGTAGGCGTCTATGTGGGCCCGGTGCCCTGGATCGCCCTGTCGGTCGTCTTGTCGATCTACCTGGCCCTGTTCGGCGCGCTGGCCACGGTGATGATGCGCCTGCCCGGTGCACCGGTGTGGTTCGCCCTGACCTGGACCACCGTCGAATGGGCCCGATCATCGTTTCCGTTCGGCGGGTTCCCCTGGGCAGCAACGGCGTTCGGCCAGATCAACAGCCCGCTGGTCTCGATCGCCGCGCTCGGTGGCGCACCGCTGCTCACCTTCGCGGTGGCGCTCACCGGTGCCGGCGCAGCTGGGCTGGTTCTCGCAGCGGTACGTGCCCGCGCCGCGTGGCCGACCGCGGTGCGTCCGGCCGCCGCGGCCGCGGTGATCACCGTGATCGCGCCGGTGACCGCGGCAATGATGTGGCCGTCGGTGCACGCGGCCACCCGCGCACGCGATGCACCTGGGTCCACCCTGACCGTGGCCGCCGTCCAGGGCAACGTTCCCCGACTGGGCCTGGACTTCAACGCGCAGCGGCGCGCGGTCCTGGACAACCACATCCGCGAGACCCTCGTGTTGGCGGCATCGATCAAGGCCGGGAGACAGCCCCGACCTGACGTGGTCCTGTGGCCGGAGAACGCCTCGGACATCGACCCGCTGGACAACCCTGATGCCGCTGAGGAGATCACCGCCGCGTCGGTGGCGGTCGGCGCGCCGATCCTGGTGGGAACGCTGATCGACAACGAGGACAACCGGCCGACCAACACGGTGTTGGTGTGGAACGGCAACGACGGCGCGATAGGCCGCTACGACAAACACATCATCCAACCGTTCGGTGAGTATCTGCCGTGGCGATCGTTTTTTCGCCTGTTCTCCTCGTACGCCGATCGGGCCGGCAACTTCCGACCCGGGTCGGGCCCGAGTGTGGTGCAGGTTCGCACCCCCCGCGCCGGGTCGCCGTCGGTGACGATCGGAGTGTCGACGTGCTGGGAGGTCGCCTTCGACCGCTCACCACGATCGGCGGTGCGCGCCGGCGCCCAACTGTTGTACGTGCCCACCAACAACGCCACCTTTGGTCGCACCGAAATGACCTATCAGCAGCTCGCGATGTCACAGATCCGTGCCGTCGAGCACGGCCGCAGCGTGGTGGTCGCGGCCACCACCGGGGTCAGCGCGATCGTCGAACCCGACGGGCGACTGCGATCGCGCACCAGCTTCTTCACCCCCGCCACTCTGGTGGCGCGGATACCGCTGCACACCGATCAGACTGTCGCCACCCGGATCGGACCGCTGCCCCAACACCTGGCGGTCGGACTCACCCTGATCGGCTTTTTGGTCAGTGTTGGCCGACGTATTAGGTTGAACCGACATCTGGCCGCATCGGGGTCCGATCGGTCGGTCGGTGACTTGTCGCCCACCGACCCTGACCCCACCGATGCGAACAGCCCTGACTCCCGTGTCACCACCCCTGGCACGCACGCCGAACCGGAGGAGACCGATGGCACCGCAGACACCTGACGCGGTGGGCGGCGCATCGCGTCCGGTCGGTCCCGCAGGCGCAGGCACGCTGGTGATCATCCCGACCTACGACGAGCGGGAGAACCTTCCGTCCATCGTCGATCGTCTGCGCACGTCGCTGCACGACGTGCATGTCCTTGTGGTCGATGACAACAGCCCCGACGGCACCGGCGACCTGGCCGACGCGCTGGCCGCAGCCGACGATCGCATCCACGTGATGCATCGCACCGAGAAGAGCGGCCTCGGCGGGGCCTACCTCGCCGGATTCGCGTGGGCGCTGGAACGCGAGTACGCGGTGATCGTGGAGATGGACGCCGACGGCAGCCACGCACCCGAACAGCTCGCGCGGCTGCTCGAGCGGATCAACGCCGGCGCCGACCTGGTCATCGGATCGCGGTACGTGCCCGGCGGCAAGCTGGTGAACTGGCCCACCAGACGCAAACTGCTCTCCCAGGGCGCAAACACGTATTCGCGGCTGGCGCTGGGGGTCCGGGTGCGCGACATCACCGCCGGCTACCGTGCGTACCGACGTGAAGTGCTCGAGAAGATCGATCTCGCCTCGGTCGAGTCAGCCGGGTACTGCTTCCAGATCGACCTTGCGTGGCGCACCATCCAGGCCGGCTTCAGCGTGGCCGAGGTGCCCATCACATTCACCGAACGTGCAGTCGGTGAATCCAAGATGAGCGGCGAAGTGGTGAGCGAGGCGTTCTTGAAGGTGGCCGAGTGGGGTTGGCGCCACCGGATGGACAAGCTACGTCGCCGACATCACTGACCGGACCCAGCTGCCGGGCAACGACCAACAGGCCGACGGACAAGGCCGCCACCCCTGTCCGAGGTGACGGCCTTGGTGTCAGATGGTCGCCGTATGCGACCGGTTCGGTCAGCTGCTGACGCCCCGTCGACGCTGCTTGAGCAGTTCGAGACGCTCGTTGAGCAACTCCTCCAACTCGGCCTCACTGCGCCGTTCGAGCAGCATGTCCCAGTGGGTGCGCGGCGGCTTGACCTTCTTCTCCTCGGGCTCGGCACCCTCGAGGATGGTGCCCTCCATACCGTTCTTGCACGGCCACTTGGACGGGACCTCAGCGTCGTCGGCGAACGGGACATCGAAGATCTCGCCGTTGTCGGTGCGGTACTGCACGATCCGCCGTGGGGCGAGGTCGTGATCACGGTCGGTCTCGTAGCTGACCGCACCCAGGCGGCTACCTCGAAGTACTCGATCTGCCATATGTGTCGTCCTCTCTTTGCATAGCCCTCCCGGCCGCGTGAACGGCAGTGGGCTCCGACCGGCAATCGCTGTCACCAATCGGTCAACGAGCCAGAACAATCCCATGCTACCTGCGCGTTGGGCACCGGTCACACACCACGCGCGGCGGTACCCTGCCCGGATGGACGTCCAATCGGCTGCGACCAGCTCCGGGGGCACCCGCCGCCGCCCGTACGCCTGCGCGTGGTGCGGCCGTCCAGTCGTGGACTCCGAGACCGGGCGGCGACGCAAATACTGCAAGCAGGCGTGCCGGCAACGCGCGTACGAACAACGTGCGCAGACAGAACGCACGTCACTGCCACCGGGTTCGGTGGTGCTGAGCACAGCCGAAGCCGAGCAACTCAGCGACCGGCTTTTCGAATTACGTTGTGCTGCAGAAGATGTCGCGACCGCAGTTGGGGAACGGGCCGAACATCAGGAACTCGACGCGTTGTGTCGCACACTGCTGCGCCTGGCGGTCGACGCCGAGCGGCTACGTTGAGGCCACCATCGAACGGGCCGGTGACACCGGGGACCGCGACGATGGTGGCCGAGGCGTCGGCCACTGGTCACAGGAAGCGTGTCACCTGCTTGGCGGCCTCACCGGGGTGACGGGCCGCCATCCCCTCGCCCATGGCCTGCAGCTTCCAGCCGTCGGGCGCACGTAGCACCTTGGCCATCACGATCCCGGTGAACGGCATCCCGCCGGCGAGGGTGAACCGCGCCAGCTCGGCACCGCCGCCGGCCTCGTCCACCAGACGGCAGAACGCATTGTCGACCTGCTCGAACGTCTGACCCTGATAGGAGGTGACGATGAAGAGGATCTGATCGACCTTGCCCGGAATCCGGGTGAGATCGACGTCGATCACCTCGTCGTCGCCGTCGCCGGCTCCGGTGAGGTTGTCCCCGTGATGTCGGACCGAGCCGTCTTTGCTGACCAGCTGCCCGTAGTAGGCCAGGTCGAGCAGAGTCTGGCCGGAGAACAGCATCGCCGAGGCGTCCAGGTCGATGTTCGACCCGCCACGCGACCCGAACAAGCCCTTCTTGGTGACCGGATCCCAGCCCAACCCCATGCGGATGCGGGTGAGCGCCACCCCGCCTTCCTTCTTCAACGACACCCGCTGCCCCTTGGCCAGGCTCACCGGTCGGCTCTTGGTGAGGCTGACCTCTCCGGTCGATGGCGCCGGCCACTCCGGGGCCACCGGTGCAGCGCCCGGGGGTGGGTAGGACGGGGCCGGGTGTGACGGGGGCGGGTACGAGGCCTGCGGAGGAGCCGGTGGGGGAGTCGGGGCGACCGGGGGAGTCGGGGTGACCGGGGGAGTCGGGGTGACCGGGGGCTGTGATCCCGGGGCTGGTGACGCCGGAGTCGGAGAGGGCGCGTCGTCGACAGACACCCCGTGGTCGGTGACCAACGCCGCGAATCCGCCGGCATAGCCCTGTCCGACCGCCCGAACCTTCCATTCGGTGTTGCGGCGATACACCTCCAGGGCGATGACGATCGACTCCGACGACAACCCGTCGATGGCGTAGTCGAAGACCGCGACGCCGCCACTGCGCACATGCGCCACCGGAGCCGCCACCGCGCCAAATGTTCCCGACTCCAGCGTGATGACCGCGCGGACCTGCGCGATGTCGGCGGGTACGGCAGCGAGATCGAGCTGCAGGATTCCGATACCGCTGCCCGTGCGCAAGGTGACCCCGGGACCGGAGGGTTGGTTGTAGAACACGAAGTCGGCGTCGGTGCGCACCTTGCCGGTGTCGGTGACGAGCAGCGCCGAGAGATCCCCGGCGGCCGCGAGATCCACCGAGATCTCCACATCGGGGCCGGTGAGGGGTCCGTTTTGTCCCTTGGTCAGCGTTGTCGCCATCATCTCGTCTCTTCGTCAGGGGTCGGCTCGCGCACCCAGATCAGCAGCGTCTCCAACAGCTCGGCTCCGGCATCGAGCCCGGACGCCTTCGTAACCGACAACGTCGGGTGATGCCAGGAGAGTTCCTCGAGCTCGCCGTGGCGGGGCCGGATCGCCCGGTCGGCAGCCTCGAGCATCGGGCGATCGAGCACCCCGTCACCGGTGGCGAAGAAGCGGCCGCCGGTCAGGTCGTGACGGCACCGAATCTCGGCGATCGCCGCCGACTTGGTCAGCGGATCAGGCATGACATAGACCTTGCGGCCCTGGCGAGAGACGTTCCAGCCGCGCTCACCGGCCCAGCCGCGCCACTCGTCGATCAGCGTCGCAGGCATGCTCGCGAGATCGACCACGGCGTAGCAGAACAGGCCCTGCGCCACCCGTAACGACCGTACCCAGGGGTCCGCCTCATGGCGCCACAGGCGTTCGGTCACCTCCGCCAGCGGCGCGCTCCCCGCCGCCACGCGGGTGTCCACCTCGCGTCGCCAGTCCACGTCGGGCACGCCGTCGAGGAGGATCTCGCCGCCATTGGCGGCCACCGCCAGACGAGGGCGTCGGCGATCGCGTGGAATCGGCAACTCGACCCGGCTGAACTGCTCGATGGTGCGCGTGGTGGTCGGGACCACGACCGCTGACCGATCGAGTTCGATGAGCAATTCCACCGCACGCGGGCTCATGAAGGACTGCGGACGACCGCGGTACATCTCCACGCACTGCACGCTCTGCGCCCACATCTCGGTGGCAGCGATCTCGGTGGCAGCGTCCTGGGTGGGAACAGCTGCGATGGGAGCAGCTCCGGTGGCAGCAGTTTCGATGACTCCGGCCGCGGCCGCCGAGTAGATGAGGGTGCGGTCGAGATCGGTGGCAACCAGCGCGTCGAGCGCGCGCCCGAGATTCATCGCAGTTCCTTGATCAGGCCCATGCAGGCGTAAGGGAGATCAGGGACCACCTCCACCTCGACGCCACGGTCGGCCGCCAAGGCCAGGATGTGCCGCAGGTCGGCGGAGTTGCGGTCGCGCACCAGGATCCGCCAGGGGACCCGGCGCAGCAGCACGCGGGTGGTCTCGCCGACACCGGGTTTGACGAAGTTGACCGAGGTGATCCCGTAGCGCTGTCGAACCTGCTCAACTGCTGTCCATCCCACCCAGGTCGGCGCGCGATCGCTGCCGCGAACCCGGACCACGTCGGCTTCGACATCAGGTGCCACGGCGTCGAATTGCCCCGACACCGTGTCCAGCAGCCGATTGGAGACATCCACCGCGGCCAGGTCGGCGTAGAACTTGGCACCGTGGAACTGACCCTCGCCGATCAGGCGGTCGTTGAGCACGGTACGCGACACCAGCCCGGACACCGTCGAGTTCAGACACGCTGAGGCGATCAGGAAGTCCGCGCGCGTGCCGAAGGTCGACACGCAGTGCCCGGGGTCGGCGAGGACGGCGAGGTCGGGGTCGAATCGTGGACCACCGGCTGCGGCCACGTCGTCGAGGGCCGCAGCGAGCTCACGGGCGATGGCTCCCTTGCCGGTCCACCCGTCGACGAAGACAACGCTCGCCGGATCGTGATGGCGCGCCAGGTGATCCAGTGCCACCCGGTCGATGCCGCGATCCCGCACGATGGAGACCGCATAGTGCGGTAGCGACAGTCCGTGGCGCAGCGCCCAGCGTCGCATCAGGATCCCGATCGGGGTTCCGGCGCGGGCCAGCGAGGCCAACACCACATCTTGGCCCCGTTCGGCGAGCACGATCTCGGTGACCACACCCACCGCATGCGCCAGCCGAGCGGCGGTGGTCGCCAACACCTCGTCGAACAGGGCCCGGTAGGCAGCGTCGGGTTGGTACTCGACCGGCAGCGACTCTGCGTAATGCGCGGTGCCGGCCTGGATCGCTCGTTCTCGTTGCACCACATCGGCTTCGAGGTCGACATGGGAGAGGTCGGTCATCAACCAGGCCACCTCGTCGGCGGCGTAACTGCCGAACTGCGGGCCGTACAGCGGGGGAGGACACGACGTCACGGCCGATCACCTCGCTGCCGGCGCGCAGCACACAACGCCGCGAAATCCGTTCCCCCGTGCCCGGTGCCGCCCACGACGACCAGCAGCAGATCGCGGCCGCTGTCGGTGAGCGCGGCCACCACCGAATCGTCGGCGACGAGGGCATCGGTGTCGGCGGGACCGTCCACCATCAGCACCCGCTGAACCTGTGGTGCCTCGATCGCCGCGTTGTACAGATACCGCACCGCGGTGTCCGAGCCGGCCAGCACCTCCGGTCCGATAAATGAGACGCCATGGCGCAGAGGGTAATCCGGTTCATCGCAGACGTAGGCCGGTGATCGGGTGGTGGTCTGGGTGGTCACCGACGGCCAGTCACCTCGACGCTCGAGCTCGGCGGCCACCCGCATCGGCAGGTACATGAACTCCTCATGTCCCAGCACCAGGACCGGGCGGCCGGCCGCGAGGTGCACCGCCAGCACCTCGGTCACCGCGATCACCGCCGCGTCGAACCGGTCGCGCTCGCCGGCCAACACCCCGTGGCGACCACCGTCGGGCAGATCGGTCGGCCAGTCGGCCATCAGCTTCACCACCTCACCCGCGCCGGGCGTGTCACGCCGATGACTCGAGGAGGGCGCGGTTTCCGGAAGGGCACCGACCCGGGCCACGAGGTCGGCCGGCACCTCGGCGATCCCGATCGCCAGCGCCACGAAATCAACCCGCACCCCAAGGGCCGCAGCAGCTTTGGCGCACCGCTCCCGATCGGCGGCTGATCGCAGGTCCACCAGCGATGCGACCACGTAATGGTCCCGTGGCGCGAAGGCGTGCAGGTTGGCGATCGCATCGAGTGCCGTTGCCCCCGTAGAGATCTCGTCGTCGACCAGCACGATCGGGCAGCGGTCGGTCAACAGCTGCACCGACGTGGGCTGAATGAGGTGATCGGTGGCGTGGGAATGCCCCTCCTGAAAGACAGCGGCGGTGGGCGCCGGTGGGGAGACCCTGCGGGTGGAGTGCAGGTACACCGATGCATTCAGCGCGTGGGCCACCACATGCCCAAGACCTGTAGCCGTTTCGGCAAAACCGAACACCACGCAGTCGCTCGCCGGCCGCGGCTGCAGACACTGTGCCACCACCGCGGCGAGATCGGTTCCGGCGGCGATGATGCGTGAGGCAGGCACCGGGATGTGTTTGCCCAGCACGGTGGAGACCCACAGGTGCGCACGCCGCGGATTGCGCCGCAACCCGGGCACGATCAGCTCATCGGTACTCCAGCCGGCGCCCCCCACCGGCACCGCCCGCAACCCCAGTTCACGTGCGGCCCACCACCGGTCGGATCCGGCCGCATCGGTCACCGGTCGACCACTGCGGTCAGCAACTCGATGACACCGACATCGGGTCGGGTGACCCCGAAGGCCACGGCCCGGTCGAGGGTGCGGTGTGCCCAATTACGGTGTGGGCGGCGCTCGTTCATCTTGTTGCGATACACCGACGGCAGCACCCCACCGGTGTCCGAGGTGGATGGATCGGTCGCGGCGGTGTCATCGGTGCGGCCGAGCACCGCCAGGGCGTCGACGTACTCCTCATGCGAGACCGCACACACCGAGTGAACGACGTTGACGTGGGTGGGATGGATGACCGTCTTGCCCTGCAGTCCGTTGGCCCGGTCGAGCACCAGCTCACGCAGCAGCCCGTCGAGATCGCGGCTGACCAGGCGATTACGGAACCGCACCGCATCGATCTCCTGGAAGGGGGTGTTGCGCAACAGCGGTCGGAACATCCGCTCATGAGCGTTGTAGTACTCCCACACGGGCCCGGTGATCACGAACCCGGTGCCGTCCATCCGGCCCAACACGTTGACGATGGCCGCGATCACCGATGCGACCGGGTGGACGTCGTAGATGGTGAGGTCGGGGTCGCGTCGGATGCCGAAGGCACCGCACAGGTCGGTCGCGCCGATCCGAACGGCCAGAACAGAATCGGCGTAGGCCGCCAGCAGCACGCCGATCCCGCGCAACTCGGCCTCGCGGGTCTCGATGTGCAAGACCTGCCGACTCTCGATGATCGGCATCACGTAGAGCCGACGACCCACGGCCGCCGACGCCAGCTCGATGCGGCGCAGATGATCAGCCCCGGTCGACGCCGAGAACTTCGGAATGACGAAGCCGACCAACGCAGCGGCGCTGGTCGTCGAGCGTTCGATCACGGCGTCGATCTGCTCAGGTTGACGCACCCGGATGAACACCATCGGACAGCGCGGCACCGACGCCAGATCGTCGATCGCGGCGATCGCAGCCGACAGCCCCCGACTCACCTCGTCGTCGGGGACGGCGTCCTCGAGGTCGATCACCACCGACACCGACCCCGCCGCCTGAGCCTTGACGACCAGTTCGACCAGGTTCTCCCGCACCGCGGGAATGTAGAGGGTCGCCCCCAGCGCGGTCGCCAACAGCGAACGGTCTCCGTCGAGGTCGACGGAGGTGGGAGGTCGATGGAAGAGGCGATCGATCTCCTCGGAGTGCAGCATGGGGAAGTGCGTCACCACTCGCTGCAGTGCGCTCACCGTCGGGAGCCGCCTTTCATCTTCTCGACCACACCGGCGACGAAGTCGGCGATGTCATCGAGCTCACGGGAATAGCCCCAGTAGTCCGGGTGCGTTCCCTCCAACGCCTGCACCGCCCGCTCGAGGCGGGCCGAGGCGGCGTCGAGGACTGATCCGAACTGCCCGACCACACCCCGGTTGACGGCAAGCAATTGGGCATCACGGATCTGGAACCGCACCTTACCCGCGACCGCGACCGGATCGGCTCGGATCTCACGCAGGCGGACCAGCCGGTCGGTCACGGAGTCGACGCGGTCTTCGGCGGCTGCCAGCGCCTCACGCGCGGCGGCGATCGCGACCGCAGCGGCGTCGGGGTCGGAGTGTAGGGACTGAGCAGCGGCGGCGATGTGTTCACCTGCGGCCGCAAGGAGTCGAGCGCCCTGCTGATCCAGACCGGCCAGGTCGTCAGAACACTTCGACGAGAACTCGCGCAGCAGAGCCGAGTACGCGCCGGGCAGGCGTTCGACTCGAGTCTGGACGGCCGCCGAGCGCGTGCGTACCGACGCCAACGCACGGGTCACCTCGGCGATCCGGGACGGGGCAGCCGCAGTCACCGATGTCAATCGAGTGGTCGCCTCGACCAACTCGTCGCGCGCGCGCGCGAGGGCAGCTGTGCGACCGGCGGCTCGCGCGGCATCGAAATCGGCACGCACCTGCTGGTGGTGATCGATCGCCGCACGCACCGACGAGTAGGACCGCAGTTCATCAGGCAGGGCCTGCGCCGCGGCGAGCGCGGCGTCGGACTCCGCGGCGGCCGCCACCGCCTGGGTGGGGACAGCGGCCTGGTTCGCGCGGGCATTCTCCACGGCCACCGCATGCGAGGTGTAGAACCGATCGAGAGTGGCGATCGAATCCCGCAGAGCCGTTGAGCACGAGGAGAATTCGGCAGCCGAGCGCGGAATCGGCGCCCCCGTCGAAGAATCCGGCTCGGCGCTCAACGCAAGGTAGCGATCGATCGCGGCGTAGACCGTGTCCCGAACCGATGCGAAGTCGGCGACGAGTTGGGGATCGGTTCCGAGTTCGCTTGCCGCGTCGACCCCCTCGGTGATGATCGACAGTCGGGTATCGAGCTCGAGGAAGTCGCGGATCATCGCCTCACGCGCAGCAGCCTCTGGTCCCGACGGCAGCCGCGCACCCGATTGAGGTCCTCTACGAAACCACCCGGCGGTCACCGACGCGATGGTAGTCGTCGGCGGTGTGCGGGGTCGGCCCTGCTCAACCGAAGGGATGAACTCACAGCCACCGACCCGGAGTTCCCGTACCGTGGTCGACAACGGCCACCGGGGTCAAGCGACCCCGGAGCCGACATCACCACCGACGCATCAGCGAGAAAGGACTGACATGGGAGTCAGTTTGAGCAAGGGCGGCAACGTTTCCCTCACCAAGGAGGCCCCCGGTCTCACCGCGGTGGCGGTGGGTCTCGGCTGGGACATCCGCACCACGACCGGCGTGGACTTCGATCTCGACGCCAGCGCGATCGGGACGGGCACCGACAAGAAGGCGTTGTCGGACAAGCACTTCGTCTTCTTCAACAACCTCACCTCGCCGGACGGCTCGATCGAGCACACCGGAGACAACACCACCGGTGAGGGTGACGGCGACGACGAGGTCATCAAGGTCAACCTCTCGGCCGTGCCGCCAGAGGTCGACTCCATAGTCTTCCCTGTCTCGATCTACGACGCCGAGGCGCGCTCGCAGTCGTTCGGGCAGGTCCGCAACGCCTACATCCGGGTGGTGAACCAGGCCAACGGCACCGAGATCGCCCGCTACGACCTCAGCGAGGACGCATCGACCGAGACGGCCATGGTCTTCGGCGAGCTGTACCGCAACGGCGCCGAGTGGAAGTTCCGCGCGGTCGGACAGGGCTACGCGTCCGGGCTCGCGGGCATCGCTCGCGACTTCGGGGTCAACGTCTGATCCACATCACACCGTCACGACCCCCGCGAGGCGAGATCTCGCGGGGGTCGTTGCGGTTGCACTAGGCTGTGGGCTCGTTCCTCGCCCACGCGACCGGGTCGGTCGCGACACACCGCTCGACATGGCCCACGTCGTGCGCAACGCAACGGAAAGGCCACCCATCGTGGTTGTTCGGATCTTCGGGGTGTCGGTTCTCGTCACCATCGGCTCGCTGATCGCGGCCTTCGTCTACGACAGCTGGCAGGGCGTCGCCCTGTGCGCCATCCTCGGCATCCTGGAAGTGTCCCTCTCATTCGACAACGCCGTCATCAACGCGACCGTGTTGGAGCGGATGAGTGAGTTCTGGCAGAAGATCTTCCTCACCGTCGGCGTCCTGATCGCCGTGTTCGGTATGCGCCTGATCTTCCCGCTGGTGATCGTCTGGGTGACCGCGGGACTCAACCCGGTACGCGCGTTCGACCTGGCGCTCAATCCCCCCGCGAACGGCGCCGAACGTTTCCCCGACGGATCGCGCAGCTACGAGACCATCCTCACCGACGCCCACCCGCAGATCGCCGCGTTCGGTGGGATGTTCCTGTTCATGCTGTTCCTCAACTTCATCCTCGCCGAGCGCGACACGGTGTGGCTGGCGTGGTTCGAGAAGCCGTTGGCCCGCCTGGGCAAACTCGACCAGCTCGCGGTCATCATCGCCGGCGGGTCGCTGGTGCTGATGGCCGAGTTCCTGGCCGAGGACAAGGATCGTTCAACGGTCCTGGTCGCCGGCATCCTCGGGCTCATCACCTACATCGCCGTCGACGGCCTGGGTTCGTTGTTCCACACCGAACAGTTCGAGGAGAGCGCAGACGGCGGGCCGTCGAAGCTGGTGAAGGCGACCGGTAAGGCTGCGTTCTTCCTGTTCCTCTACCTCGAGGTCCTCGACGCATCGTTCTCCTTCGACGGCGTCATCGGCGCGTTCGCCATCACCGCCGACCCGATCATCATCGCGTTGGGCCTGGGCTTCATCGGTGCCATGTTCGTCCGATCCATCACCGTCTACCTCGTTCGCGCGGGCACTCTGTCCGAGTATCGGTACCTGGAGCATGGCGCGCACTGGGCCATCGGCGCCTTGGCGGTCATCCTGTTCGTGTCGGTGCGCTTCCACATCAACGAGGTGGTCACCGGTTTGATCGGCGTCTTCTTCATCGGCGCGGCGTTCTTGACGAGCGTCCTGGCCAACAAGCGAGACGACGGCGACTCCGATGCTGCCACCGGCTCCCGAGTCACGCAGCCCGCAACTGCGGACTGACCCTCCCGCACCCCCGATGGCGAGTCCGGCGACTCATTGTGCGCGTTCCGGTTTCGCTCACGTGTCGATGAGTATGATTCGGTTCAGAACACTCGTTCACTGACAGACGCGGCACGAGGGAGCGACGTGGACCTGCTCAAGTGGAGCAAACGACCGGCGGCCGGGGTGCAGGCCACCCGGCCCCAGGCGAACATCGTCCGTGGCCTGATCGCTCGGGCCACTACACCGTTGCTG
Source organism: Williamsia sp. CHRR-6 (assembly GCF_018474015.1). Lineage (GTDB taxonomy): Bacteria > Actinomycetota > Actinomycetes > Mycobacteriales > Mycobacteriaceae > Williamsia_A. The sequence continues at coordinate 339,768 of NZ_JAHCSG010000005.1, forward strand.
CCAGACGACTACCTCCACCTGATCAACCCGTTGTGGTCGGCGCGCGAACTACGCGGCCGGATCGTGTCGGTGCGCAAGGAGACCGAGGACAGCGCCACCGTCGAGATCGAGACGGGGTGGGGTTTCTCGCACACCTACCAACCGGGTCAGTACGTGGGCATCGGGCTGCAGGTCGACGGGCGCTGGCATTGGCGCTCGTACTCACTGACCTCGTTCGGTGAACCGCAGCAGAAGAAGCGGATCACCGTGACGGTCAAGGCGAACCCGGACGGGTTCCTCTCGACCCACCTCGTCGACGGGGTGAAGCCCGGCACCATCATCCGGCTCGCCCCGCCGCGGGGCGACTTCACCCTGCCGCATCCGGCGCCGGCACAGATCCTGTTCATCACCGCAGGCAGTGGCATCACCCCGGTGATCTCGATGCTGCGCGGGCTCCGGGCTCGGGGCGAGACCCCCGACATCGTGCACATTCATTCGGCACCCACCCGCGAGGACGTGATCTTCCTCGACGAGATCGAGCAGTTGGCGGCTGCCGACGTCGGATACACGCTGCACCTGCAGCTCACCCGCGAGATGGGCAAGGTCGATCTCACCGATCTCGGGTCGCAGGTGCCCGACTGGACGTCACGCTCCACCTGGGCCTGCGGTCCGGTCCAGATGCTCGACGACGTGGAAGCCGTGTGGACCAGCGCAGGCATCGCCGATCATCTGCACATCGAGCGTTTCGCCATCGCGCGCACGGACAAGGGTGGCGAAGGTGGCACCGTCACCTTCGCCAAATCTGGCAAGTCTGTCGAGATCGATGGCGCCACAACACTTCTCGAAGCGGGGGAGAACCTCGGGATCCAGGTCCCGTTCGGTTGTCGAATGGGAATCTGCCAAACCTGCGTAGTTCAGCTCACCGAGGGCTATGTTCGGGATCTGCGCTCCGGCGACGAACGTCGGGAGGGGGATCGCATCCAGACGTGCATCAGCACGGTGTCTGGAGAATGCACGCTTGACCTGTGAGTCCGAGCGCCACACCCGGCGCCTGGATTTCCACCACGAACGACGGAAGTGGCCATGGCAATCACCGACATCGACAAGTACGCCCACCTCACCGACGCCGACGTCGAAGCGCTCGGACGTGAACTCGACGCGATCCGCCGTGACGTCGAAGATTCCCGTGGCGAGGACGACGCCCGCTACATCCGGCGCACCATCGCGTTCCAGCGCGGCTTGGTGGTCAGCAGCCGGATCCTGCTCATGTTCAGCAACCGCACACCGGCGTGGCTCGCCGGCACCGCCATGCTCGGCGTGGCCAAGATCGTCGAGAACATGGAGATCGGCCACAACGTCATGCATGGGCAATGGGATTGGATGAACGATCCCGAGATCCATTCCTCGGCGTGGGAGTGGGACACCACTTGCCCGAGTGTGGGATGGAAGCATTCGCACAACTTCGTGCACCACAAGTTCACCAACATCGTGGGCATGGACGACGACGTGGGCTACGGCATCATGCGCGTCACCCGGGACCAGAAGTGGAACCCCGCCTACCTCGCCAACCCGCTGGTGAACATCATGCTGGGCACCTTGTTCGAGTGGGGCGTGGCCCTGCATCACCTAGAACTGGAGAAGGTGCGCAAGCGGCAGAAGTCGTTCGGTCAGGTGCGACGCGACCTACGCATCATCGGCCAGAAGGTGGGCAAGCAGGTCGCCAAGGACTACGTCATCTACCCGGCGTTGGCGGGCCCCAACTGGCGGACCACGATGTCGGCAAACGCCGTGGCCAACCTCATCCGCAACTACTGGTCCTACATGGTCATCTTCTGCGGACACTTCCCCGACGGTGCCGAGAAGTTCACTCCTGAGGAATTCGAGACCGAGGATCAGGCGCGCTGGTACCTGCGGCAGATGCTGGGTTCGGCGAACTTCACCGCCGGACCGGTGATGCGCTTCATGAGCGGCAACCTCAGCCACCAGATCGAACACCACCTGTTCCCCGACCTGCCCAGCAACCGCTACGAGGACATCGCGGTCAAGGTGCGGGCTTTGTGCGAGAAGTACGACCTGCCTTACACCACCGGGTCGATCGTGCATCAGTACGCGCTCACCTTCCGCACCATCGCCAAGCTCGCACTCCCGAACAAGCTGCTCAAGGGCACTTCCGACGACGCCCCGGAAACGGCCTCGGAACTGCGGTTCAACGTGCGTGAGGGCATGCGTGACACCTTCGTCGACCCCGCTACCGGCCGTCGCCGCGGATTGCGGACCGCGTTGCGGGAGTTGAAGTCCGGCGCGGTCGCCTGATCGGGGGCCGGTGACCGACCCCGATTCACCGTCCTCGGCACCCGATGGAACCGAGCGGTCCCCGGAGAGCCCCAGTGGGGTGGGGTCTGGCCTGCACCGGGCCAAGGTGGTTCTCGGTCGCGTGGACGGCTCGCCAGCCGTGGTGCGCGTGGTTCGGTCGGCTCGGCGAGCTGCTCCAGGTGATCTCGACCTCGATCGTGACCACGGCATGCCCCGACGGCTCAGCGACCGCTTGGCCCGACTGATCGGGGGGTCGAGCGCCGAATCCCCCAGTGCCCTACGTGAACTCGGGTTGACCGCGGTGCAGATCTGGCAGTCGCTGGCCGAGCGGAGTTCTGGTGGCTCCACCGAGGTGGCAGAGGTGACCATCCTCTTCACCGACCTGGTCGGCTTCTCCAGCTGGGCGCTGCGCGTCGGCGACGACCACGCCGTCGATCTGCTCCGCCAGGTCACCGACACCACCACTGCGATCGTCGTGGATCGGCGTGGGCGGGTGGTGAAGTCGCTGGGGGATGGACTGATGGCGGTGTTTCTCGACGGCAGCGATGCGATCGAAGCCGCACATGAGGCGGCCGTCGCGGTGAGCGCGATGACCGTCGCGGGGTGGCGCCCGGCCCTGCGCGCCGGACTCCACACCGGACGGCCACGACGCGACGGCACCGACTACCTCGGCGTCGACGTCAACATCGCTGCCCGCGTGGCCGACGCCGGAGCGGGGGAGAGGTGCTGGCCACCGCCGCCACGCTGGCGGCCACCGATCCCGAGAAATACCTGCGACGGCGCAAGCGTTTTCGGGCCAAAGGCGCGCCGCGCGACCTTGAGGTGTTCGCCGTGGTCCCGCGCTACGAACAGCGCTGAACCCGCGCAGGAATTCATCGCTGTTCGACAGGTGTTGCGCTGACTGCCATCTCGCCGACATCGGCGACCCCGCAGGCGATGTGACAATTCCGACCATGCGCATCGCCGAGGTCGCGAACTTCTACGGCCCACGCTCGGGCGGGTTACGGACCGCGGTCGACCAACTCGGTCAGGGATATGCCGCCGGGGGCCACGAGGTGGCGCTGGTGGTCCCAGGCGCCCGAGCCGCCGAGGAGACGCTCGACTCCGGCGTCACCCGCATCACCGTTCCCGCGCTGGAGGTTCCCGGAACCGGTGGCTATCGGGTTGCTGACCCGTTCCAGGTGATCGATGTGCTGCGTGGCCTGCGTCCCGACGCCGTGGAGATCTCGGATCGACTGACCTTGCGTGGCATCGGACCCTGGGCGCGGCGCCACGACATCGCGTCGGTGATGATCTCCCACGAGCGCCTGGACCGGCTGCTCGGTCAGGTGCTGCCCACACCGTGGGCGCGTCGCGCCGCCGACCTGGCCAACGCCCGCACCGCAGCCACCCATGACGCCGTGGTGTGCACGACCGGTTTCGCGACCGCCGAGTTCGAGCGGATCGGAGCCACCAACGTCCACCGCGTACCCCTGGGCGTCGACCTCGACCTGTTCCACCCCCAACGACGCTGCCCTGATCGCGGTGACGCGTGGCGTGCAGGTGCCGCACACCTGTTGGTCCACTGTGGCCGACTGTCGGTGGAAAAACACGTCGAACGCAGCATCGACACCTGCGCCGAGCTGGTCGCCTCCGGTGTCGATGCGCGACTGGTCATCGCCGGGGACGGGCCGCGCCGGCCCGCGCTGACCAGACGCGCCGCCGGTCTACCCGTCGAGTTCATCGGCTTCGTCGACGACCGGACCGAGGTGGCCGCGTTGCTTGCCTCCGCCGATGCGGTGATGGCACCGGGCCCACACGAGACGTTCTGCCTGTCGGCGCTGGAATCGTTGGCTGCGGGCACGCCGGTGGTCGCGTCTCGGACCTCGGCGGTCGCCGAGGTCATCAGCCAGGACTGTGGTGCCGTGGCCGACAACACCACGACGTCTTTCGCCGACGGCGTGCGCTCGGTGCTCGCGCTGCCTGGTGGCGGACGAGTTCGGGCCCGCTGCCGCGCCGAGGATTTCGGGTGGCCGGCCTCGGTGGACGGGATGCTCGCCGTGCTCTCGGCCTAGCCCTACTCACCCGCCCGACTCACGCACACGGCCCGGACGCGACATCGCATCCGGGCCGTATCGGTGAACGGGAGACCTACTTCGCGCAGGTGAACTGCATGACGTCGATGTAGCCCTTACGGAAGAAATCCGCGCACCCGGTCAAGTACTTGATGTAGGTGTTGTAAGTCTCCTCCGAGGCGATCCGGATCGCGTCGTCGCGACGCTCCTCGAGTGCGGCAGCCCAGAAGTCCAGGGTCCGCGCGTAGTGCTGCTGCAGCGGCTGGATGCGCTCGACCGTGTAGCCCGCAGCCTGCGCTCCGTTCTCCACCTCATGCGGCTCGGGCAGCTCGCCACCGGGGAAGATCTCCTTGGCGATGAACTGGCCGAACTCGAGCACCGAGCGGTTGACCGGAAGGCCCTTCTCACGCAGCGTGTGCCGGTGGAATTGCACGATGGTGTGCAGCAACATCCGGCCGTCGGACGGCATCAGACTGTAGCTCCGCTCGAAGAACGCCGCCCACCGCTCCTTTTTGAAATGCTCGAAGGCACCGATGCTGACGATGCGATCAACCGGCTGATCGAACTCTTCCCAGCCCTGCAGGCGAACCTCAGCGGTCCGCCCCTCGGGGGTGGCCTCGGCCAGCGATGCGTTGACCAGCTCGTACTGGTTCTTGCTCAGCGTCAGACCGATCACGTTCACGTCGTACTTCTCCATGGCACGCTTGATGGTGGTGCCCCAGCCGCAGCCGACGTCGAGCAGCGTCATGCCCGGCTCGAGGCCCAGCTTGCCCAGCGACAGGTCGACCTTGGCGTACTGCGCCTGCTCGAGGGTGTAGTCGTCCTTCTCGAAGTAGGCGCAGCTGTACATGCGAGACGGATCGAGGAACAGGTCGAAGAAGTCGTTGGACAGGTCGTAATGGGCCTGGACTTCTTCGTAGAACGGGTCGAGCTCGGTCATGAGAGATGGATACCTTCCGTTGCGGTCGCGCTCATCATGGCTGCCCAACGCCCCCTGCGCTCGGGCGTGGAGCACATGTGTTCCGCACGACAGTACCGCGCGAACCATCGGCAGCCCTCACGGGAGGATCGCAGAAGCGCTTGCCCGCCACGTCAAGGCCGACCTGGTGTCAACGCATGGTCTGACCTACCGTCTCTCGCCATGGGAGTCCTCACCCCGCTGGCCGTCAGGCTGGGGTCCACCGCCTGGATGCCGCGACTGCTGCCGGTCATCGAACGCACCGACTCCAGCCTGCAACGGCTCACCCGAGGCCGGATCAGCCTGCTCGACCTGGCCGGGCTGCCCAACCTGATGCTGCGGGTGCCGGGCCGCTCGACGGGGATCATGCGCGCGACCCCGCTGCTCGCGGTTCGTGGGCAGACCGAGGCACACACGAGCTGGCTGATCGCCGGTTCATACTTCGGCAATGCGCGCACACCAGCCTGGGTGCACAACCTGCGCGCCGCCATCGCCGACGATCGCACCGCTGACATCACCATCCGGGGCAAGACCACCACCGTGCAGGCCCGCGAGCTGTCGGGACACGAACGCGCCGACGCCTGGACCGCCCTGCTGGCGATCTGGCCGAACTTCGCGCTCTACGAACAACGCACCAGCCGCGTCATCCCCGTCTTTCGCCTCACCGCGGCCTGACTCACACGCCGGCTCGCCGGGGCCCCAGATGCCGACTCGGCAGTACTTCAGATGCCGGCTCGCCGGCGCGAATCGATGACCCCGGTGTCAAAGCCCGCCAGATGCAGTCCGCCGTGAAAGCGCGCATGTTCGATCTTGACGCACCGGTCCATCACCACGGTCAGACCCGCGTCCTGGGCGCGCCGAGCCACCGTTTCGTGCCACAACCCCAGCTGCAGCCAGATCGTCTGCGCGCCCACCGCGATGGTGTCGTCCAGCACGTCGGGAAGATCGTCGTGGCGGCGAAAGACATCGACCATGTCCGGACGCTCGGGCAGGTCGACCAGCGTGGGGTAGACCGCCGTGCCCTCCACCTCGGTGATCGTCGGATTCACCAGATACACGCGGTAGTCGGAGGTCGACGACAGGTATTTGGTGACGAAGTAGCTGGCCCGGGCGGGGTTGGCCGACGCGCCGAGGATGGCGATCGATCGGGTACTCCGCAGGATCTCGCGGCGTCGCTGCGCCGAGGGACCCACCCAGGTGCGCTCGGAACCACCCGCTGACACGGCCATCACCGCACTCCGTCCGTACCGGTCGCCACGCGCAGGGCCTGGTCCAGATCCCACAGGATGTCGTCAACGTCCTCGATGCCGACGCTGATCCGCACCAGCTCCGCGCCCACCCCCGCGTCGCGGAGTTGATCGTCGGTCAGCTGCCGATGGGTGGTGCTGGCGGGGTGGATGACCAGGGTGCGCACATCACCGATGTTGGCCACATGGCTGGCCAGCTGCACGCTTTCGACCAACTTCTGTCCGGCGTCGCGGCCACCGCGCACCCCGAACGCGAACACCGCACCCGGTCCGGCCGGCAGATACTTCGCGGCACGATCGTGGTGCGGGTGATCCGGCAGCCCCGCCCACCGGACGTACTCGATCCGCGGGTCGGAGTTCAGCCACTGCGCCACCACCCGCGCGTTGCCGACGTGGGCGTCCATCCGCTGGGGCAACGTCTCGACACCCTGCACCAGTTGAAACGCCGAGGTCGGTGACAGGCTGGCTCCGAGATCACGCAGCTGCTCGCTGCGCAGCTTGGTCAAGAACCCGTACTCACCGAAGTTGCCCCACCAGGTCAACCCGCCGTACGAGGCCACTGGTTCGGTCATGGCGGGAAACCGCGACGATCCCCAGTGGAAGCGGCCCGCCTCCACCACCACCCCGCCCAGGGTGGTGCCGTGACCGCCGAGAAACTTGGTCGCCGAATGAACCACCACGTCGGCACCGAACTCGATGGGACGGCACAGCCACGGGGTGGCCATCGTCGAGTCGACCACCAGCGGGAGACCATGTGCGTGGGCCATCTCCGCCAGACCCTCGAGGTCGGCGATCTCGCCCGATGGGTTGCCGATCACCTCGGCGTAGATCAGCTTGGTCTCGTCGGTGATGGCGGCGGCGTAGTCGTCGGGATCAGAACCTCGAACAAAGGTGGTCTGCACCCCGAAGCGCCGCAGGGTGACGTCGAGCTGAGTGACCGTGCCGCCGTACAGCCCGGCTGCGGACACGATGTGATCACCAGCCCCGGCGAGGGTGGCGAACACTGCGAACTCGGCCGACAAACCGCTCGCGGTGGCCACCGCCCCGATGCCACCTTCGAGGCTGGCCATCTTCTCCTCGAACGCGGCCACCGTCGGATTGCCGATCCGGCTGTAGATGTTGCCGTACTTCTGCAGGGCGAACAGGTCACCGGCATCCGCCGAATCGTCGAAGACGAAGCTGGTGGTCTGATAGATCGGCAGTGCACGCGCCCCGGTCTGCGGATCGGGGCGAGTTCCCGCGTGGATTGCTTTGGTACGCAATCCGAATTCGTGTTCGCTCACCTGCGCGACACTAGTCGATCTGCGGCACCGACCTCGCAGGGCCGAACGGAGCATCTCGACTGCCACGTCGACCCGTTCGCGGGCGGGAGCCCGGGCGCCTCACCTGACTTTCCGGGCTGCGGTGAGCAGAATGTCATCGCGCCCACACCACGGCGTAACCGCTCTCCACCCAGACTCGCCCATCCTGGGACACATGGTCCGATCGGTGTGTGCCTACTGCGGCGTGGGATGTGGCCTGCTGCTGCAGATCGGTCGGCGTCCCGACGGATCAACGCATGTGGCCCGGACCATCGGCGATCCCGAGCACCCGAGCAACCGCGGTCGGTTGTGCACCAAGGGCGCCACCACCGCCGACATGCTGGCCGCGCCCGGACGTCTGACCACCGCATTGCTGCGGACCGATCGCACCGGCGACGCCCACCCGGTCGACACCGACACCGCCGTGGCCGAGGCCGCCCAACGGATCCGTGCCGTCATCGACGAGCACGGCCCGCAGGCCTTCGCCATGTACGTCAGCGGCCAGATGTCGATGGAGGCGCAGTACCTGGCCACCAAGTTGGTCAAGGGATTCATCGGCACCAACCAGATCGAGTCGAACTCACGGTTGTGCATGGCCAGCGCCGGCACCGGCTACAAGCAGTCACTCGGCGCCGACGGTCCACCCGGCTCCTATGACGATTTCGATCACGCCGATCTGTTCTTCGTCATCGGCTCCAACATGGCCGATTGTCACCCGATCCTGCACCTGCGGATGCTCGACCGGATGGCGGCCGGGGCCCGGCTGATCGTCGTCGACCCCCGCCGTACCGCCACCGCGGACAAGGCAGATCTGTTCCTGCAGATCGCCTCGGGTACCGATCTGATGTTGCTCAACGGCATCCTTGCGCTGCTGGTGGCGGCGGGCACCATCGACGAGGAGTTCATCGCGGCCCACACCGAGGGCTGGGAACAGATGCCTGCGTTCCTGACCGAGTTCACACCCGAGCGGGTGAGCGCCACCTGCAGGATCGATGAGGCGGATCTGCGGACCGCGGCGCGGTGGATCGGGGAGTCCGGCAACTGGATGAGCTGCTGGACCATGGGCCTCAACCAGTCCACGCACGGCACCTGGAACACCAACGCGGTGTGCAACTTGCACCTGGCCACCGGCGCGATCTGCCGCACCGGTAGCGGACCGTTCTCGCTCACCGGCCAGCCGAACGCGATGGGCGGGCGCGAGATGGGCTACATGGGCGCGGGGCTGCCGGGGCAACGGTCGGTCACCGACCCCGCCGACCGTGCCTTCGTCGAACAGGTCTGGCGGCGCCCGGCAGGCACCATCAGCACCGATGTGGGCGGTGGGACCATCGACATGTTCACGCGGATGGCCACCGGGCAGATCCGCGCCTGCTGGATCGTGTGCACCAACCCTGTTGCCAGCGTGGCCAATCGTTCCACCGTCCTGGCCGCCCTGGCCGCCGCCGACGTGGTGGTCGTCCAGGATGCGTTCGTCGACACCGAGACCAACGCGCACGCCGACATCGTGCTGCCCGCGGCCATCTGGACCGAGACCGAGGGGGTGATGGTCAACTCCGAACGCACTGTCACGCTGTGCACCCCGGCTCTCGCGCCACCGGGTCAGGCACGCGCCGATTGGCAGTTGATCGCCGAGATCGCCTGTGCACTGGGCTATTCCGATGACTTCACCTATGCGTGCGCGGAAGAGGTCTTCACCGAGATCCAGCAGTTCGCCAACGTGACCACCGGATACGACCTGCGTGGGATGAGCTACGCAGCGTTGCACACCGGACCCATCCAATGGCCCTGCCCAACGCGTTCGGGGTCGCCGGCCGAGCCGAGACCGACGCGCACGCCAATCAGATACCTGCACAACGGATCTCCACGTTTCCCCACCCCGAGCGGCCGGGCGCGGTTCCTCGCCCGCCCCGCACTGGACCCCGCCGAGATGCCCGACGACGACCACCCGTTCCTGCTCAACACCGGTCGGCTGCCGCACCAGTGGCACACGATGACCAAGACCGGACGCGTCGCGAAACTCAACCGGCTCAACCCCGCACCGTTCGTCGAGGTGCATCCCGACGACGCCGACGCGTTGGGGCTCACCGCCGATCACCTCGTCGACATCACCTCGCGGCGCGGGCGGGCGCGACTGCCGGTGTCCATCACCGATCGGGTGCGGCCGGGAACGTGTTTCGCGCCGATGCATTTCGCGGACAGCTTCGGACCCGATCTCGCCATCAACGCGGTCACCAACGATGCCGTCGACCCCGAATCGGCCCAACCGGAGTTCAAGGTGTGCGCCGTGGCCCTCACCGCTGTGGCTGCGGCTCCGATGGCCCCGAGGCTCGGTCAGGACGCAACCGACCACGACACCCCGCTGGACCCGCGAACACACGGCGCACAGACACCAAGCGCACCGACGGACAGCCCAGAGCTTGTCGACCGATCAGACGATCACATCGATGCGCTGCGGGCCGCGGCGCGGATCGAGGCGCGCCTCCCTGCGTTCGACGCACACCACCGTGCCTACCTCGACGGGTTCTTCACCGGACTGCAGACCGCACCGCCGCAGCCCGGCGAGACCCCATGTCTGCCTGCGCAGGCCCCGTTCCCACCCGATCAGCGAGCGTGGGTTGATGGACTGTTGGCCGCGACGTACGGTCCGCGTCGGCGCGCGATCAACCCCGACCTCGGGTCGTCACCGGCGGTGTCGATTCTGTGCGCTTCCCAGACCGGCACTGCCGAAGAGTTCGCCACCCTCACCGCGCAGCGCCTGGGGGCCGCAGGCATCGCCGCCACGGTCCGCGAGATGAACGAGGTGGCGGTGGCCGAGCTGCATGCACACTCGCCGCTCCTGGTCGTCACCAGCACCACCGGCGACGGGGAGGCCCCCGACAACGGCCGTAGATTCTGGGCCGAGCTCGCCGCTGCCGATGCGCCCGCCCTCGATGGCCTCCAGTTCGCGGTGTTGGCCTTCGGCGACTCCAACTACGCCGACTTCTGCGCGCACGGCCGCAATCTCGACGCTCGCCTCGCGGAGTTGGGCGCGCAGCGCTTGATCGATCGGATCGACTGCGAACCCGACTTCGAGCCCGCAGCGAACCGCTGGCTCGATGCGGTCACCACCGCGTTGTCCTACGTCCACACCGATCCCGCCGGCACCGATCCCGGACCCGACCATCGCGGCTCCACGGGCAGCGCCCCTGCTGTCGCCAGCGGAGCCGCCATCACTTCGGTCACCCCCGAATCGTGGGGACGGAATCGCACGACGCCACTGACGACGCGGGTGTGCCGCAACGAGTTGTTGTCCGCGCCAGGCTCGAACAAGGAGGTGCGACAGATCGGCTTCGAGCTGCCCGAGGCAATCGACTACCGGGCCGGCGACGCTCTTGGAATCTGGCCGCGCAACCGGATCGAGCTGGTCGAGGAGTGGCTGCAGGTCACTGGACTCGACGGCGACACCGAGGTGCACACCACCCGCGCCGACACGACGCTGCTCGACGCCCTGACTCGCGACCTGGAGATCGCACGCATCACGCCTAGGTTGATGGAGTTCGTGGTCCACCGCACGGCCGATGTGGACCTCGAGGCCCTGTTGTTGCCTGGCAACGTCGAACGTCGCACCCAGTGGATGTGGGGGCGCCAGAGCGTGGACGTGCTGCGCGAGTATCCGACTCGTGCGTCCGCGCAGGAATGGGTTGATGTCCTGAGCGCACTGAGCCCGCGTCTCTACTCGATCTCCTCGAGCCCGCACACCAGTCCGGGCGAAGTTCAGATCACGATGTCGACGGTGCGCCATCGGGTGCATGGGGTGGCTCGGTTCGGGGTGTGTTCGTCCTACCTGGCCGACATCGCCCGTGAGGTGGAGGTGTTCGTCAAACCCACGACCCACTTCCGTCCGCCGTCCGACCCCGGCGCCGCAGCCATCATGGTCGGGCCCGGCACCGGGATCGCACCGTTTCGAGCGTTCCTGCACGAACGTCGGGCGCTGGGGCACACGGGCGCGAACTGGTTGTTCTTCGGTGAACAGCACGCGGCGACCGACTTCTATTACCGTGCTGAGCTCGAGTCGATGGTCGCCGAGGGTCTGCTGCGACTCGACACCGCGTTCTCTCGCGATGGGAATCGGGTGTACGTGCAGGACCGGATGCGCGAGCACGGCTCTGAGCTGGCGCGGTGGTTGCGCGACGGTGCGTCGCTGTTCGTGTGCGGGGCGCAGCAGATGGCACGCGAGGTCGATCTCGCGGTCACCGGCATCATCGCCGAGCACGCGCAGTTGGCACCGCACAGCGCTCAGAGTCACCTCGCCGCGCTGGCCGCCGATCATCGTTACCTGCGTGACGTCTACTGATCGCCGATTCGCGTCGGCCGAATCCGACTGACGGCCAACGATTGTGTGGCCGTCGGCTCGGGTTCACCCCGGAGACTACGATGGGTCATGTGTCGGTCTTCGTGTCGCTGGTCCTGATCGCGAGCGATCTCGCGATAGTCGGCGGCTGGATCTGGTCTCTGACGCGCGGCTGGACCGCAGCCGACGACCCCGACTTCGAGTTGGCCATCGAGGCCGCCCGCCAACTGGGCGTGGACCCCGACGGAGTACCCACCGGTGAGAGTGCTGCGAAGATGCGCGAGGACGCGGTCGCCTGGAAGCACCGGCTGGAGAACCGTGCCTCGCTTCCGGCGTTTGGATCGGCGGTGCTCAGCGGCACCGCCATGGGATTCAGCGGCAACGCCTACGGCCACGGCGTGGGGTTGACCGACACCTGGATCATCAGCTTCTTGGCGCTGATCGTGTCGCTGATCATCGCATTCGCCAGCCGACTCATGGTGGCCAAACGCATCCAGCGGCGGCTGCCTCGGCTGTTCGGTCACCTCCCGTCCTGAACCGCGCCGCGCGGGTCGCACTGTCATTTCCCGCACGAGTCCGACAGAGTGGTGTGGTGGGAAAACTCATCATCGTCGCTGCGGTTGTCTTCGCGCTGATCGTGCTGGCCGGTGGCCTGTGGTTTGCTTTCGATTCCTCAGCGCGGATCCGCCGGTTCGCACGGTCCACCGACCTGATCCCCGGCCGGCCTGGGCGCGCTCCCAAAGAATGGGCCACCTCCGACACCCGCGAAGCGATCCTGCATCGGCGGATTCGCTACGCGATCGCCACCGTGCACGAGAATCCTGCCGTCCACGCAGACGATGTCGTCGGTCGCGCCCGGGAGCGCCTCGATGAGGCGGTGTTCGCGCTCGACGATCGCTTGATCGCCGCAGCCGCCGCCGCCGACGACAAGGAGTTGACCCGCGTCGGTTACGCCGTGGACAACCTCGAGTCGTTGGCGGGCAAACTGATCTACGCCACGCCTGACGATGCGGCGTCGGCCGTCGACGCGAGCATCGCCTTCCTCGAGGACCCGCGAAAGCCGGTAGAGCCGGACGCCGACGAATCAGACTGAGTTCCACCATCACGCGCGGATGTGGTGCGCCTCCCATTTGCATCCATCACTCTATGCATTAGCCTCGCTAAGGAAAGGGTATGCCACGGCCCCACCAGGGCCACGACGAGGAGCGCGCGAATGACCGAGACGATCTCCACCCCCACTGCATCGCCCGTGCAACACCGCCCGAGTTCGCGTGAGCAGCGCAGTCAGCGCAGTCGGCGGCGCCTGGCCGAACTCATGGCCACCGATCCCCAGGTCCGTGACAGCACTCCACTGCCGGAGGTGACCCGCCGATTCGGCGACAACCGCCCGCTCAGTGAGATCATCATCGCGCTGATGACCGACTATGCCGATCGGCCGGCGCTGGGCCGTCGCAGCACACGCCCGGTCGCCGACTCGGCCACTGGCCGCACCACCCGCCGCCTGCAACCCGACTTCGAGACGATCACCTACCGCGAACTCGCCGACCGGGCCACGGCATTGTGCGCCCACTGGTTCGACAGCGGCCTGCGGGTCGGCGACATGGTGGCCACTTTGGGATTCAGCAGTGTGGACTACGCGGTGGTCGAAGTGGCAAGCACCCTTCTCGGGGTGGTGGGCGTTCCCCTGCAGACCAGCGCGTCGGCGGCTCGCTTGGCGCCCATCCTCGACGAGGTCGCGCCCCGGTCGATCGCAGTGTCGGTCGATCATCTCGCTGACATGGTCGCTCTCATCGCCTCGGGTCCACGCCCGATCAGCGTGATCGTCTTCGATCACGACGGCGCCGACGACGATCACCGGCAGACGATCACCGAGGCGCACGAGGTTCTCGACGCGCTCGGCGTGGACCTCATCACACTCGCCGACGCCATCGCCCACGGCGCTGAGTGCCCAGCGGCTCCGCTGCATCAGGCAACAGCTCGCTCGTCGGAGCTCGCCGGACTCCTCTACACCTCGGGCAGCACGGGCACACCCAAGGGCGCGATCTACACCGTCGGGCATGCGGCACGCCTGTGGGCGGGCAACTTCATGTCGACCTCCGCGGTACCCGAGATCACGATCAACTATCTGCCGTTGAGCCACTTGGCCGGTCGGGCAGCACTGATGCACACGCTCTCGCGCGGTGGCACAGCCTATTTCGTGGCTCGCGCCGATCTGTCGACACTCTTCGACGACATCGCGGCTGTGCGACCAACCGACCTGATGCTGGTGCCACGGGTGTGCGACATGATCTTTCAACGCTTCCGTGGCGAGCTCGATCGGGCCCAGACCTCCGGGGCTGCCGACAACATTCACGATCCCGACCACCTCGCACGCACGGTCAAAGAGTCGTTACGCACCAGCGTGTTCGGTGGGCGGGTCGTGTCAGCGCTGTGTGGGACCGCGCCACTGACCGACGACATCGCCGAATTCATGGCCGACTGCTTGGACACACCCATCGCCGACGGCTACGGCTCGACCGAGGCCGGGGCGGTCACCATCAACGGCAGACTGGCGGCCGCGGTCACCGAGGCCAAGCTGGTCGACGTGCCAGAACTGGGGTATCACACCACCGATTCACCGCATCCCCGCGGCGAATTGCTGGTCAAATCGGAGGCGGTGATCCCGGGCTACTACAAGCGGCCCGATCTCAACGCCGAAGTGTTCGACGCCGACGGCTTTTACCGCACCGGCGATGTGATGGCCCAGGTCGGCGATGACCAGTTCGTCTACCTCGATCGCCGCAAAAATGTCATCAAACTCTCGCAGGGTGAGTTCGTGGCGGTCGCCCAGCTCGAAGCCACCTACAGCGCCGCACCCGGCGTGCACCAGATCTTCGTGTACGGCAACAGCTCCCGCGCCTACCTGCTGGCTGTGGTGGTTCCGACCACCAAGGCAGTCGCGGCCGCAGGCGGGGACAATGCCCGCCTGCGGGCACAGCTGAGCGCAGCCATCGCCGACACCGCACGCAGCGCCGGGCTGAACTCCTATGAGATTCCGCGCGAGATTCTCGTCGAGAGGCAGCCGTTCACCGCCGAGGCCGGGCTGCTTTCCGGCGTGGGAAAACTGTTGCGGCCCAAGCTCACCGAGCACTACGGGCAGCGGCTCGAAGCCCTCTACGACGAGATCACCCGAGCTCAGGACGACGAGTTGTCCGGGCTGCGCGCCCACCTGGCGGATCGCGCCACCGTCGATACCGTCACCCGGGCGGTCGCCGCGACCCTCGGCGTGACGATCGATGCGGTGGCCCCCGAGGCCCGGTTCGCCGATCTCGGCGGTGACTCGCTGTCGGCGCTGTCGGTGTCCACACTGCTCACCGACCTGTTCGAGGTCGACATCGAGGTCGGGATGTTGATGAGCGCAGGCTCCGACCTACAGGCGATCGCAGATCACATCGATGCTCGACGCGGTGGCGCCGCACCCCGTCCGGTGTTCGCATCGGTGCACACCTCCTCGGCCACCGAGGTCACCGCGGCCGAGCTCACCTTGGACCGGTTCATCGACGAAGCCACCCTGGCCGCAGCCCCCACCCTGGCCCGAGCGTCGACATCGGTGTCGACCGTCCTGTTGACCGGAGCCAACGGCTACCTCGGTCGGTTCCTGTGCCTGGAGTGGCTCGAGCGGATGGCTGCGGTGGACGGCACCGTGGTGTGCATCGTCCGCGGCCGCGACGAGGCCGACGCCCGCGCCCGGCTGACGGCGGCCTTCGACACCGACTCCACACTGTTGCAACGGTTCCACGACCTGGCCGCCGGTCATCTCGACGTGCTGGCCGGCGACATCGCCGAGCCAGACCTTGGATTGTCGCGCGAGCGCT
Organism: Williamsia sp. CHRR-6; assembly: GCF_018474015.1. Taxonomy (GTDB): domain Bacteria; phylum Actinomycetota; class Actinomycetes; order Mycobacteriales; family Mycobacteriaceae; genus Williamsia_A. The sequence goes on from NZ_JAHCSG010000005.1 coordinate 355,804, forward strand.
GGCAGCAGCTCGCCGACACGGTCGATCTCGTGGTGCACCCGGCTGCCCTGGTCAACCATGTGCTGCCATATCGACAGTTGTTCGGCCCCAACGTGGTCGGCACCGCCGAGCTCATCCGGTTGGCCCTCACCTCGACCGTCAAGCCGATCACCTACCTGTCCACCGTGGCGGTGGCCGGCGGGGCCGGTCCGCAGGTGCTCGGCGAAGACCTCGACATCCGCACCGCGTCGGCCACCCGCGCCATCGACGAGTCGTACGCCAACGGGTACGGGACCAGCAAGTGGGCGGGGGAGGTGCTGCTGCGCGAGGCCAACGACCTGTGTGGCCTGCCTGCGGCCATCTTCCGATCGGACATGATCCTCGCGCACAGCACATTCGCCGGGCAGCTCAACGCGCCTGACATCTTCAGCCGTCTGCTGCTCAGTCTCATCGAAACCGGGATCGCACCGGAAACCTTCTATGCCACCGACGCATCCGGCGCTCGACCACGAGCACACTACGACGGGCTGCCCGCAGACTTCACCGCCGCATCCATCGCCACGATCGGCGCATCGGTCACCTCCGGCGTGCACACGTTCAACGTGGTCAACCCACACGACGACGGCATATCCCTCGACGTGATCGTCGACTGGCTGATCGAGGCCGGAGTGACCATCACCAGGATCGGCCGCCACGGCGAGTGGGTGGACCGCTTCGAGCGCAGCCTGCGGGCGCTTCCCGAGCAGCAGCGGCAGGCGTCGGTGTTGCCGCTGCTACACGCCTACTCCCGACCTCAGCCCGCCGACGCGGGCTCACCATTCCCCGCGCAGCGCTTCGCGGCGGCGGTGGCCGCGACCGGGGTCGGCGACGATGGGCGCATCCCACACCTGACCGCCGACCTGATCACCAAGTATGTTCGGGATCTCGCCGCACTCGGTTTGACCACCCGCACCGGGTGATCCGGTTCAGCTGACGGCGCGCTGATCTGTCGACCGACCGAGGTGAACCGGCAACGAAGCCCAGCCGTTGAGGACACGGGTGTCGCGGCGCACCCCGCCACCAGCGAGCGAGAGATCAGGGAATCGGTCGAACAGCGACCGCAACCCCACCTCGGTTTCGGCACGCGCCAACGCCGCACCGAGACAGAAGTGGCGGCCCCCGGAAAACGACAGATGCCGTGCCGCGTTGGCACGGGTCACGTCGAAACGGTCGGGGTCGTCGAACACCTTCGGGTCGCGGTTGGCACCGGCGAGCACCAACACCATCACCTCCCCGGCCTGAAAGTGGTGCCCGCGCACGGTCACTGCGCGCCGAGCCACCCGCGCGGTCAGCTGCACCGGCGCCTGCAGCCGCAACAACTCGTCGGCGGCGTTGGGCCACCACGACGGGTCGGCCTCGAGCACCGCGAGCTGATCGGGGTGGCGGACGAACTGTTCGATCCCACTGCCCAGGATGTTCACTGTCGTCTCGAACCCGGCCGCCAGCACCAACCCGGCGATCCCGCGCAGTTCGGTGTCGCTGAGTCCCACCCCGTCCTCGGTGGCATGGATGAGTTGACTCATCAGGTCGTCACCGGGATGGCGGCGCAGGGTGGCGATGTGGTCGGTCAGCCACTCGTCGAAGGTGCGTAGACCGGACTCGACCATCTGGAACTGCGCCCAGGTCAACCCGATGTCGAGCGACGGCGCAGCCGCTTCCCCGAACGCGAGCACAGCCGGACGGTCAGCGTCGGGGACACCGAGGATATCGCCGATGACCGCCACCGGAAGCTGGGCGCAGTACCGCTCGATGATGTCGACCGGTCCTGTCTCGGTGGACAATTCGTCAAGCAGTCGATCAGCCACCAGCTGCACGTTGTCGCGCATCCCGGCCACCGCTCGCGCGGTGAACACCGACGACACCAGCTTGCGGTAACCGGTGTGTTCGGGCGGTTCGACCGCGAGCAGCGACGGTGGTCGAAGCGGGTGCAACGTCTGCGAACGGGTGAGGCTGTCGATCAGGCGCAGCGGCCCGGGCAACCTGGACCCGAGCACGATGCTGCGGAAGTCGTCTGAGCGCAGCGTCTCGTGCACGATGTCGTGTTCGACCGTCATCGACGAGATCATCGTCGACACCAGCGGACCGGCCGCGCGCAGTTCGGCGTAGACGGGCAGCGGATCGGCCTTGACTGCCGGATCGGCGATCAGCCGGGCCTGCGGGTCACCACGTGTGGCGGCGCGGGCAGCCAACACGCGGATGAAACCGTGCATCGCCGCCCAGCGCAGGCGCAGACGGAGCTGTTCGCGAGCGGAGGCGAGGAGTGTACGTAGCGAGCCCGATGCCATGGCGCTCACGCCCCAATGCGGTCGAGAACGGCCAGGTCATCCTCGGGCAGGTGCAACCCGGCCGCTGCGATGTTGTCGCGCAGATGCTTCGGCGACGACGTGCCGGGAATGAGCAAGATGTTCGGCGACCGCGCCAACAGCCACGCCAACGCCACTGTGCGGCTGGAGGTCTCCAGGCGAGCTGCGACCGCGTCGAGTTCGCCCGACTGCATCGGAGTGAATCCGCCGAGCGGGAAATAGGGGACGAACGCAATGCCCTCGGCCGCCAGATCGTCGACGATCTGGTCGTCCACCCGATGCACCACGCTGTAGTTGTTCTGAACGCAGACGATCGGCGCGATCGAGCGCGCCTCGGCGATCTGATCGGCGTCGACGTTGCTGACACCGAGGTGCTTGATCAGGCCATCTTGTTGCAGCTGCGCCAATGCGGTGAACGGCTCGGCGATGGAACCTGCTGTTGCGGAGTCGAATCCGCCGACCCGCAGATTCACCACGTCGATGGCATCGATTCCGAGGTTGCGCAGGTTGTCGTGCACCGCCGATCGCAACTCGTCGCTGGAGAGCGCCTGCGGCCAATTGCCGTCGGCGTCGCGACGCGCACCCACCTTGGTGACGATGCACAAACCAGCAGGGTAGGGGTGCAGGGCCTCACGGATGATCTGGTTGGTGATGTGTGGGCCGTAGAAGTCGCTGGTGTCGATGTGGTCGACGCCCAGTTCGACCGCCTCGCGCAGGACGGCGACCGCAGCGTCACGGTCAGCGGGCGGCCCGAACACGTGCGGGCCGGCCAGCTGCATGGCGCCGTATCCCATTCGGTTGACCACGAGGTCAGGCGCGAGGGCATAGGTGCCGGCGGCGGCAGCCGTGACGTTCATGTGGACTCCTGTCGGCGGGTGCAGGCTCACGGTTGACAGCCCTGCGATGGACTGCGCTACTTCTCAGCATGCCCTACGCCGTCAGTCACAGGTCTCGGCCAGCCGCTTGATGTTGCGCAGCTGCTGGCGCGCCATCATCAGATCGCCGATCGCCAGCAGCGGCGCGCCCACGCGTCCGACTCGGTCGGTGACGATCTTGAGCAGCAGCCGGGTGGACTCCTCCTGCGGGACAAGCACATAGGACATGATCGCGCCGAGGATCTCACCGGTGAACGCGCGCTGGGGCTCGACGGCGCGGATCGGTCCGAACCGTCGAGCCATGGCGGTCATGAACGGTTCGCCGACCTTCGGCTCGGGTAGTCCGAGAAGCCGCTGCGGCGACCGCCGTCCGAGGTTGTCCACAAGGTCATACGAGTACGGCGCCACCCGAACCTGGGTCACCCAGGGCCACAGCCGCTCTGGGGTGGTCGCGACGGTGATGCCGCGCCATGCCTGCAGGGTGGGTCGGGCGACCAGGTCATCGCAGGGGTAGCGGCGCGCCACCTCAGCGTCGGTCACGTTCCACCGATCACCGATCACCGTCGGGCCCACGCTGCGATCAACTCGAGTTCCTCAGATCGGGTGAGACCCGAGACCCGGTCGCGGTCGAGACCGCGAGCCTGCTCGTCGGCGAGGGTGTCACGCAACGTCTCGCGCAGGGGGCGCTCCTGCCCACCGGCGGCGCGGTAGGCAGTGTTGGCGCGGCGGGCAAAGCCGACCATCTCCCGCGGCAACCACAGCGGCAACGAACGCGGCCCGCCCCAGTAGGCGACGTCATGCGCGACCAACCAATCGTCATCGGCCACCACCCGCGGCCGCCGGTGACCAGCCACCTCGGCGGCGGCGTCGATCACCTCACCGAGCGGAACCGGGGTGCCCACCACGTCGACGACTCCGGTTGTCTGTGTGGCTGCGGCGTGGACCAACCACTGCGCGGCATCGCGCACGTCGATGACCTGTGCCCACAGGTCGTCGACCCGAGGGATCAGGACCTCTTCGTGCTCGGCATCGCCCGCCTGAGCCGCGAGAGCACAGCGTGCCACCCAGTAGCCGAAGCGGTCACTGCGGTCGCCGGGACCGACGATCAACCCAGGTCGCGCGATCAACAGTCGGTCGCCGAGTGCGTCCGCAGTTGCGCGTTCAGCGGCCACCTTCGCCTGCCCGTAGTCGGAGAGGTCGTCAGGCTGAACCGTCGAGGCCGTCTCGTCTGCGCCGATCGTCGTGTCGTCGTCGTACACCGAGATGGTCGAGACCAGCGTCCAGTGACGGGCGCGCGAAGCCAGCGCGGCCAACGCACCTGTCACCAACGCGAGTTCGTGGGACAGCTCGATCACGCTGTCCCACTCGTGTTCTCGGACGCTTGCGTACGCATTCGGCATGGTGCGATCGGCGTGTACAGCGGTAACGCCCGGCGGCATGGGACCCGCCTGTCCACGCGCCAGGCACGTCACGTCGTCGCCGCGTCGCAGCAGTGCCGCAGCGATCTCACCACCCAGCTGCGCAGTTCCTCCCAAGATCAGTGTCGAGGCCATGCCTTACAGCAGAACAGACTCGGCCAGGATGTACCCACCTCATCCGCTGTGAGCGTTGCTCGACCAGTGCGTGCGCTGTGCGGCCGATCGCGTGACAGAGCCGGTTCGGCACCGGGCGTCACAGCGGCGGGTTCACCCTGATGTTGCCGCTACTGGAGGGTGCGCGCCAGGAGGGCTTGGAGTTCGGCGAAGCTGCGCTCGGCACCCGCCTCCTGATACATGCTGGTGTCAGCCATCGAGTAGCCATGCGGCGCATCCGGGTAGATCTCGTTGGTGGCGCGCACCCCGGCAGCAGCCAGTGCCTCACCGAGGGCGGCGACGTTGTCCGGGGTCATCGACCCGTCGTTGTCGGCGTGGCCGTAAACGAACTCGGCCCGCGCGGTCGCCAGCGACAGATGCGGACTGTCGGGCTCGTCGGTCACCAGCCCGCCACCGTGGAAACCCGCGGCCGCCACCACCGATTCGGGGTGAGCACCCGCGTACCGGGTGATCAGACGAGCGCCCATGCAGTAGCCCACCGTTCCCACCGAAGTGCCCTGCACTGCAGGCAAACCCACCAATGTTTGGTGATAGACCTCGATGTCTGCGTTCACCAGATCGGCGGTCAGTCGGCTCAGGCGCGGACCGACCGCGGCGAAAAGCTTCTCCCGCTCTCCCGGTGCCCGCAGATCGGCGGTGGGCATCAGGTCAGCAACGGTGCCTTCGCGGTAGAAGGTGTTGGGAGACAGGACCACGTACCCCCATGTTGCGATGCGTTGAGCCATGGTGGCGATCTGGGGGCGCAGCCCGATGGCGTCCATGAACAGCAGCACACCAGGGCCAGACCCAGATGGGGGAGTGGCGACATGGGCTTCGACGGTGCCGCCGGGGGCGGCGAAGGTGATCAGATCCATACCCGACAACCTACGCGCGGCTAATCATCACGGGCTGGCGCAGGATGGTCCTCAGCTTCTCCGGCGCAGTTCGACGGGCATCACTGAGGTAGATCTCGTGGTGGCGCCCGGTCATGGTCAGACCGTGGTTCGGGATGTACTCATCATGCAGTCGACGCAGGGTCTGCGCCTCGTCGTCATAGGGTCCGACATGCAGCACCTGCACGCAGCGACCCTCAGACAAGATGTTGTGGCGCAAGCGGTCCAGCTGCGGTGCAGCACCTTTCGCGCGCACCGCGGCGATCGAATCGTCGATCAGACCGACCGATATCCAGTCGGGCACCATGCTGAGCAGCGTCCAATCCCATTCAGTCTTGTCGCGGTGCACGGTGAACGAGTCCATGTCAGCCGCCCACCACAGCGCTTCCAGTGGCGGGACCACATAGTCCCTGTCGAGAGACCGTTTGCTGGCGAACTTCACCGCGTAGGCGACGGGGTAGACCGCCGCGATCGCCTCTGCGTACGCCGCCGACGTGTTGGGGTCGCCGTGGCCGTCGATCATAAGGTAGCGACGGTCTGGAACCTCGATCTGGGCGAAACAGGTGGTGGCACGGTAGGTCTGACAGCTTCGCTTGAAGTCGATTGAGGCGCTCATGTCACTCCTGCGCAACCACGGCTGCGGTCAGAGTGCGCAGCAGCCCGGGCACCGCCTCCAGGAGTCGACGGTGCCGCGCGTCCAGCGATCGCGACGCCAGCGCGATGGCTCCCGCACGTGCAGTGCGTTCCGACTCGACGAGACGACGCCCGGCAGGAGTGAGCGATGTGCGGCTACCGCGAGCATCGGTGGGATCGGGGGCCCGCGAGACCAGTTCTGCAGCTTCGAGTTCGATGATCATCGACCGCATGCTCTGGTGGCGGACACCGCGTTGGCGCGCCAGTTCGGCGATGCTGCACGCATCGCTGCGCGCGAGCAGACCCAGCGTGTCCAGTTGGCCAGAACCGATGCGATCAGACCGATGACGGACCGCGCGAACGAACTCTCCGACGGCCTCGCGCAGCTCATCGGCCTGGTCGAGTTCGACTGCCGACACCGACGACTCACCAGTGCTCACACCCCACATCGTACAGCCAAACTGCATTTCCGCATATACAGTTATCCTGTACATCTAGCGAAAGTGGAACCCCTGCATGCGACTCACCAAACACACACATGCCACCGTCACCCTGAGCAAGGGTGACGCCACGCTGCTCATCGATCCGGGCGCGTTCACCAGCGACGCCGCGGAACTGATCGCGGCCGCCGAAGCCATCCTCATCACCCATGAGCATTTCGACCACATCGATGTAGACGCCGTGCGAGCAGGATTGCAGGCACGGCCGGAATTGCACATCCACGGTCCGGAGTCCGCACTCGGCGCACTGACCCAGTTCGGCGATCGCGTGCACGCTGTCGCCGCCGGAGATCGTTTCACCACAGCAGGATTCGATGTGCGCGTGTTCGGAGAGCAGCACGCAATGATCCACCCCGAGATCCCCTGCGTCCACAACATCGGCTACCTGATCGACAGCGCCGTGCTACATCCCGGCGATGCCTACCTCGTGATCGACGAGCCGGTGGACACGTTGCTGGTCCCGACCAGCGGGCCGTGGACCACGATGGGCGATGCGATCGAGTACGTGCGCAGCGTCAAGCCGCGCCAGAGCATCCAGATCCACGACGTGATGCTCAGCGAGGTCGGTATCCGCTCGGCAGGCATGTTCTTGGGTCAGGACAGCCTCACGCAAACCACGCTCCTCACACTGGAACCGGGCGAGTCGGTAACGATCTGACTGCGAAAAATGGTCAGTCCAAGCAGAATTCGTTGCCCTCGACGTCACGCATCACTATGCATGCCTCGTCGACGCCTGATGCGGGGAGCAGTTCCACCCGCTGCGCGCCCTGGTCGACCAGACGCGCACACTCGGCTTCCAATGCGTCAACGCGTTCCTGCCCGACCAATCCGGTGCCAACTCGGACGTCGAGGTGCAGCCGGTTCTTGACCACCTTTCCTTCCGGCACCCGCTGGAAGAACAAGCGCGGCCCAACACCGGCGGGGTCCTGGCATGCGAACGCGGACCCCTGGATGTCGAGCGGGAGAACCGCGTTGAACGCCGCCCACGAATCGAATCCGGACGGGGGAGCAGGGATCTCGTATCCAAGTGCGGCGCACCAGAATCGTGCCACCTTCTCGGGTTCGGCGCAGTCAAACGTCACCTGCACAGTTCGCGCTGCTGTCATCGAACGACGATAGCCCGACTCGCAGCGGCCGCGGCGACGATCGAAGCGATTACGGTGTCGGCGTGGAAATCATCGCGACCAGACAGCGAAAGCAACCCGCCCCCGCCTGGGTGGTCTTCGACGACCTGTCCAACCCTAATCGGACGTCCGGCCGCGAGTGGTTACACCTCCTCGACGACGAGATCGCACCGCGGATCCTGCAATTCCACCGACCCGACACGGTCACCTGGTCGTCGATCTGGATCAAGCGCCCCGACGCAAGGAGCGTTTTCGAACTGTCCGACGCCGGCGGCGAGACAGCGCTGCGCTGGTCGCTGCTGGTCATTCCGCCTACACCCGAGGAGCAGTTGTTCCGCAACATGTGCCAGCGGATCGGCGAGCTCATCAACGCCAACCTCCGCTATACCTACGGTCAATGAACCCCGGACGCCACAGAGGCAGAGAGGATTTCGCTTGGTGAAAGCATCGGGCGGCCAGAACGGGGCAGCGAGTAGCGTCATGCGGCATGGGAAACCTCACTTTCAGCCTCAACCTCACCCTCGACGGTTGTGTTGATCATCGGGAAGGTATCGCCGACGAGGAGACCCACGCCCACTTCACCCGCCTGATGAACGACGGGGGAGCGATGCTGTGGGGTCGCATCACCTACGAGATGATGGAGAGCTACTGGCCGGCGGTCGCGCGGGGCGACGTGGAAGCCTCCGACGCCGAGCGCGAGTGGGCGAGAAATCTGAACGTGAAACCGAAATACGTTGTGTCCACGACCCGAAGCACGTTTCCGTGGGCCAACAGCCATCACCTCAGCGGCGACCTGCGCACTGCGGTGCAGGCGTTGAAGGATGCGACTCCGACCGGTGTCCTGCTGGGTAGCGGGATGCTGGCAACTGAACTCGATCGCCTCGACCTCATCGACGACTACCAGTTCCTGATCCAACCGCGCATCGTCGGCCACGGCCCAACGCTGTTTCAACGCGGGCTGCCCAGCACTCGCGCACTAGATCTGGTCTCCGCAACCACGTTGAGGAGCGGGATCATCGCGGTGCACTATCGACGCGTCCGCGAGCGATGATCAATTGGCGATACCCAGCACCGAACCGATGAGTTCCGATTTTGCAGCGCTGTACGCCGCCGCATAGTCCGCGACCAACGAACCCGCCTCGCCCACCATGCACCTCCCCGACAATCACACCAGCATAGAACCTGTGTTCGAATTGCCTCCCTCAGGGCTCACGAGGCAAGGCAGGCAGCAGACCCAAAATGTTCATCGTTACGGCCCCCAGCCCAGCATGGATGCGAAGGCTGTGATCTCTTGTTCGATTGCCACGCGGTGCTGCGGTTCCCGCCACCACCGGCCCCACATTTCGCCAGCCGCGCTGAGAGCGGCTATCAGCGGACCACCAACGACCACGCGATCCTGGCTGTAACGACCAGCATTGTCGTGCCACAGGTAAGCGCCGACTGCTGGATGGACGAACCCGTCCGAGATTCGCGCCGACCACATACGGCTATGGACGCGCCAACCCGCGGCGGCACGCCCGTCACCAAGATCGCCACCGAGACTTGAGTACAGCTCATCGCGTAGCTGGGCCTCCTCACCAGGCAACTCCAAAGACCCCGGGATGGGCGGAATTCGCCGCCACCGAGACACGATTCGATCGACGTGGTCGGAGACCGAGGGCGGTATCAAAGTTACCGGCTGACCAATGGCAGCCGCGTCCCGTTGGCGCGCGGCCCTCAGGCGTTCACAAGCAAACGAAAACGAGTCCGCAGCCCCGTCATCCCTGGCCCACTGCGTTGCCTGGAAAACGAAGCTGTCGAACGCCTCTCGCTGGATCGGCACCTGGCGGCGCAGGGCCTCAACCGCCTCGGGAGACTGCCCCTTCGATAGCAGCGAAACGACCGACGTCTCCACTTCGGCGATATACACCCCGCTCTGGCTCACCAGCCGAGACTATGGCCAGATCCATGATCCCGCCTTTCACGTGTCCGTTCCCGATGTCGACATCGGCGACGAAGCGTTGCCGACGCCGTAAGCGGTCGGAGAAACGGGTCGACGCACGCGTCAACGAAATGTGTACTTATAGGCACCGATGAGTTGGTCCGCCTCGGGGCTCAGGAAGAACGCCCAGTGACCATCATCGAACTCGAAGCTTCCGGTCAGGACGTCGTCAGCGCAACCGCACGTTCACCAGCCACTTTCGACCACTACCTGACATAATGCATCTTATCGGCGATTGCCGTGACAGCGTCAAGCTAACTGGTCAGGACGAGATGCTCCTGCGTCTGCTGGCCGCGCCAGCGCACTTCGGCGAGGCCGACGTCGTGACGCAACTTTCGCCGATGCGCTGGCCCAGCGGGCTGCCCGCACCAACTGATCACCCCGATAAGGCGCTCCACCAGCGGACCGCGGTCGTCGAACCGGACGACGGTTACCCACCAGATGGCCTCGGCCATCCAACTCATGCCTCGCCAACATAACGTCGTCATGCGCACTCAAAACGTCACTGTGACGTTTCGAGCTAGGCGCTGAGGGGCAACCCATGGTTCTGCAAGCGTCGCCTTCTAGCAACGCCACGCCTCAAAAGCCCATTCGACTCAGAATATTTGCATTGCCCGCCGGCCTGTATGGCGGAAGCGCCCTATATTCCTCTTCACTACATTCACATTCTTGCCCCATCAGGTTGACCTTGTATCTACCACCTGACGAGCCATACACAAAAAAGACCTCCCGATACACTTTCTTTTCTTCAATATCAGCGCTGCCGACAATCCGCCAATCTCCTTCAAGTCTTCTATCAAAAAGTGAATAGCTGTCGAGCACGTCATAGAAAGAAACACCGGAATTTGCCCAGTTCTCCCAAAGAACGGGCTCGTCCAGGGGGGAGGGATAGAACTCCGCGGAGTGACCTACGCTTACCTTTGATATCACTCGTCCACAACCGAACTTACCGGACGGCAAAAGAAAGCAGAAGAAGTCTCCGGGCTTTATGAAACGCAGCATAGTCCGCTTTTTCTTCTCCCAGCTATAACGTTTTGCACCGTCGCTCATCCTCTGCCTCACGATACGGTTAACTCGGCTGATCAGATTATCGAGCACTTTATCACAACAATGCATATGCCTCGCAGCCAACACGCAATTTTGGCTGTAGACGCATCGATTCACTCATCCGTGTGCGACGCTCGCAGGAGGCACGTCGACCTACGGGAGGCACCATGACGCGACAACCCATCCAGATTGCGATCGTCGTCTATCCGGGGATGACGGTCCTCGACATCGCCGGACCCTATGAGGTCCTGCGCTTCATCCCGAGATCAGAGGTGCGTTTCGTCTGGACCGAGCCTGGGCCGGTCGTCGCCGACAGCGGCGTGTTGATCATGGCGGCCACCCATTCGTTCGACGAGACACCCACGCCGGACATCGTTCTGATCGGCGGGTCCGGCACCGCTAGCGCCAGCATCACCAAGAACACCGAGCTGATCGATTGGCTGACACGGGTCCACCAGCAGGCCACCTGGACCGCCGGCGTTTGTACCGGATCAATCGTCCTCGCGCACGCGGGTCTGCTGGCCGGTCAGTCGGCCACAACGCACTGGTCTCAGCTTGCAGTCCTCGACAGCCTCGGCGTCAGGGCAGTCGATGATCAGCGAATCGTGCAGGCGGGCAGGGTGGTCACCGGTGCAGGCGTGTCAGCTGGCATCGATCTCGCTCTGTGGCTGGTGGGCAAGGTGGCGGGCGATCCGGTCGCGCGCGCTGCGCAGCTGCTGATCGAATACGACCCGCAGCCGCCCTACGACAGCGGAAGCCTCGCGAAAGCAGATGCCACCACCCGTCGTGCTGCCGCCGCGATCGTCAGCCGCGAAGCGGCACAGCTCGCTCTCAAAGAACCGGCCGATCTACTCCGTGAATCGGCGGCCCTGTCGGGCACGGTCTGGCGCATCGCGATCAGCCGCGCACGCCGTCGATTCTCGGGTCGCCGTCGGATCCCGTAAACGACCTCCGTACCGAAGGCCGACGTGCTGCTGATACCTCGGTCAAGTGGTGCGATGCGCTGCACCTGTCACGTCCCACAGATGATGGATCGGGTCGTGCACAAAATAGCGGCCCAACGACTCCACCGTGAACACGCTGCCGTCGCCGCGTCGTCCGGTCCGCGAACGGGCACCCTCAGGTACCGCCTCGAATGCAGCAGCCGCGCCGCGTCCTTCGCTGATGAGTTGTTGCAGAACGACTTCCGGATCCTGATCGTTGTAACGCTCGGCAACGGCGGTCGCGTCCTGATCCCAGTTCTCGAACAACGGGTCGACCTCCACCGACATCAAGGCCAGCCGCCGAGCAAAGATGTGGAAGACATCGCGCACATGCGCCGCGTATTCCAGCGGCGACCACGTCGAATCGTTGGGCCGCACACGTGGATCCGATACCGACAGGGCTGACTCCCACCCGGAGACATTCGTCATCACCAGATCAGGGATATCTCTGAAATCGATCGCCGACGCATCGAATCCGCAGTCATCACAACCTTTTTCCAGGACCCAGGTCCAGTTCTTGGTGTCCGGCTCGATCGGCATGCGACGAACACTAATGATCGTTGTGCATCATGGACAAGTCCCATCGCGACGCCCGGGCTGATGCGATGATCCATCCATGACAGCCACGCCCATCACGGAGTTCCGACACGAGTCATTCATCTTCGACGTCACCGATTCCGGCCCGCTCGACAGCCCCGGATCCAACGGGATTCCCGTAGTCCTGCTGCACGGATTCCCCCAGAACCGGCAGTCGTGGCGACGCGTCACCGCAATCCTCAACGACTCCGGCATCCGCACATTGGCACCCGATCAGCGTGGGTACAGTCCCCGCGCCCGACCCCGCGGACGCTGGAACTACACGACACCCACACTGGCAGCCGACGTCGCCGCCCTCATCGACACCCTCGGCGGCCCGGTGCATCTGGTGGGACACGACTGGGGCGCATCGATCGGGTGGGCGGCCGCAGCCTCCTATCCGGAACGGATTTCGTCCTACACCGCAGTGTCGGTACCGCACCCCGGCGCATTCATCTGGGCTGTGCGCCACTCAGATCAGGCCCGACGATCGTGGTACATGCTGGCATTCCAGGTCCCGTTCATCCCCGAACTCCTCATGCCGCGTGGCACCACCTTCGAAAAGACCATGCATGCAAGCGGACTCGACGCCGAGAGCACCGCGATCGTGCGCGCCGCAGTGATGGACACCCCCGCGTTGGGCAAGGCGCTCAACTATTACCGGGCACTCCCCCTGTCCGGGAAGCCGATCGGCCGGGTTTGTGTACCCACCACCCATATCTGGGGTGAGCACGACACCTACCTCAGCCGCGCCGGAGCCGAGGCAACGGCACGCTTCGTCGCCGGCGACTACCGTTTCGTGGCCATCCCCGACGGCAACCATTGGCTACCCGAGAACAGTGCCACCGAGGTGGCAGCAGAGATCGTCAACCGCGTAAGGAACGAACAGCGCTGAACCACAGCTTGATTCGTCAGTTCTTCCGAACATCAGGCAGGCGCTCGAGCCAGCAGATATCCCGCCGGCCCCCTGGCGATGGAGTCGCCGCGGTGCGGCCCGTCCACCTGGAGTCCGGCTGCACGCAGCTCATCGACATGACGCGACACGCCCGGAAAATCGGCGATCACTGCGATGCCGCCCGGCCGCAGCACCCTGGCAATCTCACGGCACGCCACCGCCAGACCGCCGTCGACAGCAATGTTGTGCAGGCAGAACACACTGCCCACAACGTCGACCGAGTCATCCGGGAGCGGCAGAGCCACGGCATCAGCGGTCGTGACCACGATGCGCTCGGCCACCCCATGACGCCGAGCGTTGAGGCGCAGCGCAGCTGAGCTGTTGCCGGTGAGATCCTTGTCGCTCCACACATCCACTGCGACAACAATTCCGCTGCTCAGGCGCTTGTGCTGCCGTCACGGCGACGAGTCCGCGGCCTGACCCGATGTCGAGAACCACCTCACCCCCACGAAGCCAGCGAACACGCCAGGCGCGTCCAGTCCGAACTCCGGCTGCCGCATCACACCTGTGCTGCCGTCAGCTGTTGGGACCGGTGATCTCCAATGCGATGTTGTCCGGGTCGCGGAACTCGAGAATCGCGATCCCCGCGGCCCCGAGATCCTTCACGGGTTCATGGGCGATACCGAGCTCATCCAGGGTCGCCGCAGCTGCATGCACCTCGGCCAACGATGACACCGTGAAACTCACATGATCCAAACCCACACGGTTCTCGCTGAATGCGTCGTCACCCGGCGCCACCGGGCGCAGTCCCAACAGCCCGCCACCGAACGCGTAGATCACCCCGCCGAAAAGGAATCCCAACTGCTCACGGGTCGCTGCATCGGCGTCCGGCGCAATCTCGTAGGCGACGTCGAACCCGAACACCTCGTCGTAGAACTTCCGTGACACGGCAATGTCTTTCACGGTGAGTCGCACGTGGTTGTAGTCAGTCACTGGGATCGGCATGGAGGGCCTTTCGACGGCATCGCATCTCTGCATGCGCATCTGCGCATGCACCTAGAGGGTACGCCCCCACACTCGTACCATTGCCCGGCCACCGACCGACCGATGCGCTCACCTTGGGCGCTGCGGATGCCTCCGGTCCGCGGACAGGGTCCAACCCACCTGAAAAAGCCGTCATTGTGGACTGCCTCGTTCGCCCCCGAGCGCGCGGACATCGGGATCGCACGCGAAGGACGGCGTCGTGCCCAACCCTGGCATTCCTGATCGATGAAACCTGCGCGCGCCGACGTGGACATTGCCGGACAACCCCGATTTGGTCTGGCCGAAGAACCCCGCGAAGTATGTGGCGCGCATTCCGCGATCCCCAGCGTGAAAAGCACTCACTGGCAGTAGAACTCGTGCGCCGATACGATCCACCCCGTCGACGGCCAGCCTGCCGATCTCCACCGGGCGCAGCGAATCCTGGCCCGCTCACACGGTTTTGCCGGGTGGTCGGCGTTACGGGAGCACCTGGCGCTGCGGGAGCACGACACCCGCCCCATGGAAACGGCCGACGCTGCCGACTCCCCCGCCGAACGCCTTCCGGTCGCGAGCGCTTGCGTGCTGCTGCAGGCCGGTGCCGATCCCAACGTCGGGTTCCTGTGGAAGGGACTGCCATCGCCGTTCACCGCACTCACGGGTGCCTTCGGCGGCGACATGTGTCGGTGGCTCCTCGAACACGGTGCCGACCGCAGCGCCATCGACACCCGTTTCCATGCCACCGCGGCAGGCTGGGCGGCGCACGCCGGACACGCTGAACTGTCCGAGGAATTGTCACCCACCTGATTCGGCCAGGAAGCTGTCAGCGCGTCGCCAGCGCCACCCGCAGATCGGCGGTGCCGACACCCCGCGTCAGCGCCCGCAGCACCACGTAACAACCCAACCCGGACAGACCCAGACTCGCCGCGAACATCATCGGATATCCGAACCCCTGCGCCACCACGGCGGCCACCACACCTGCCACCCCCTGCGCCACCACCACCGCGCTGGCCAACAGGGTGAAATCGCTGCCGGCATAACGGGGCTCAGCCGCATCCATCATCAACGAGAAGACCACCACCGTGGCGGCCCCACCCAACACGTGTTCGGTGACGCTGGCTGCCACGATGAGACCTACCCCACCGATGCCGACCGAGGAGAGAATGTAAAGGCTCAGTGCCGCCGTCTGCGCCACCCCGCCCAGGAGCAATGCCCGGCGCCGCCCGTAGCGATGGGCCAGCCACGCACCCACCCCCGCACCGGCGATCGCCGATACCGACGACAAGCCGCCGTCGATGAATGCGATTGTGCCTATGGACAATCCCCGATCGGACAGGAAGGGCCCGATGAGCGCCGATCCCATCGAGTTGCCGAACTTGTAGCAGGCCACCAGCGCGACCACCGTCACCATCCCCGGGCGTCGCAGCCGGTGCCACCACATGACCGCCATCTGCGCGGGGCGCGGACGATCGGCGGACCTGCCTCCTGCATCAGCTCGCGCCGCATGCGATCGCAACAGCCACACTGGGATTATCGCCGCGAGCAGCAGCACGGCCATCACCACGAACAGTGGCCGCCATCCCGCAACACCATAGAGCCACAGCAACATTCCCCCACCGACCACCATCCCGATGCGGTAGGCACCCACCTGGATGCCGTTGCCGATGCCTTTGTCGGCCACGCCGAGCAGCCGCACCGCCATGCCGTCGGTCACCACGTCCTGGGTGGCTGAGAACAGGTTGATCACGGCCACACCCAGGAAGAGCCAGGCGAATGTCGTCGACACATCGGCTGCGGCCAACGCCAGCGCGGTGGCCGCACAGGCGAGTTGCAATCCGATGAGCCACCGACGACGGGTGCCGTACCGGTCGACGTAGGGCGCCCACAGGAACTTCAGCGCCCACGGCAAGAACAGCACGCCCGTGGCGCTGATGGTGATCAGCGAATATCCACTGCGCCGCAACACCACCGGCAGGGCTTGGGTGAAGAAGCCGAACGGAAGCCCTTGAGCGAAGTACAGGCCGCCGAGCAGCACAAACGTCCCCGCCGTGAACGACGCAGGTGGCCGCCACCTGCCCGGCCAGTTCACGGTGCGACCGAGTCGAGCCACCGGTAGGCGTCGTCGCGGGTTCGGCAGTGGATCAAGCGGACCCCCGGATTGGCCTGCACAGCGGCTGGTACAAGTCGACGGTACTTGTCACGGTGGCGCCACGCGTAGCGCAGGATGTGTTCGGAGTCGGTGAGCACCGATGTCAACGGCGGCTCGATGTTGCCGTTCCACAACACTTCTCGGCGCGCAGACCGCATCAAGGTGCGCCGCAGCAAGGCACCGTAGCTCTGCCAGATCGGCACATCGAGCCAGACGATGACGCTCGCGCGGGCAGCCACAGCATCGCGAACAGAGCCGTAGCCGTATTCGAACACCCAGCGCGGTCGCGCGATGAACGCGGCCACGTCGTCGACGAAGTCGCAGCGAGGAGTCCAATCAGGTCCGTGGAACAGGCTGTCGATCTCGACGAACGGGAGCTCGAGCCGCTGCGCAACAACGCGACACAACGTGGTCTTGCCCGAGCCGGAGCTACCGGCGACCACAATCCGCTCAGGACACTCGCTCACCGAAACCGCTGATCGATCGCCGCGAGGACTTCGCGCGCCATCGCCTGCTCGCCGGCTGCATTGGGATGCAGTTGCGCGGCCCGACCGTACGAGATCAGCGGTTCGATCCACCGCACGTTCTCGGGCGCACAACTGTCGCGCCCCCGTGAGGCAACCGACATGTCGACAAAGGTCGTCCCCGTCGCTGCTGCGGCGGCGCGGATCACCCCGTTGAGGGTGGCCTGCAGACGTTGCAGATACGGAAAGTCGCTAGGCGCAATGGGGTTGAGCAGACAGTTGCCGCCGGACGGAAGGATCCCGGGATAACCGACGACGAAAACTCGGGCACGCGGGGCGCGGGCGTGCACGGCGCGCAGCACTGCGGTGACCGCAGGTCCGGTCCGGGTGAGGACCGGTCGGGCCAGAGTGTCGCCGTAGCGACGCTCACATGGTGCCTGCGTGGTGGGCGCGGATACGAACGCTGCAACACACGCCTTCACCGAGTTGGCGAACACGTTGTCGTCATTCCCGCCGATCATCAGGGTCACCAGTTGAGTTGCTGGACTCAAAGCGTCGAGCTGCGGCCGCGTCCCCGGAAGCTGCCGCAGGTACATGTGTTTCGTCGCTGCGCTGCCACAGCTCACGTCGGTGAGCAGATAGCCGCGCGCAGCGGCGATGACGTGCGCGTAGTTGCGACTCGACTGGCGGCACTGGGCAACGAACCCGGCCCGTTTCGGGGGCACGAGGGCACCGGCACTGTAGCTGTCGCCGAGGTTCACGTATTGCACAGGAGCCGCCGATGCGGTCGGCGCGGCGACGATGGAGGCCACCACGGCCACAACTGTCGCGAGCACGCCGGCGAGATGTCGAGGCCGGGCGATCTGTGTGGGCACGGGCACGACGCTATCAATTCGCCCTCACCATGGTGACACCAGAAGACGACAGCTGCCCCCGACCGCAGTCGGGGGCAGCTGACCGTCAGGTCAAGACGTGTGGATCAGCCGATGCTGAACGGCTTGCCGTAGAAGGTGACCTGCTTGTCAACGTTCGAGGTACGCACCCGGATGACTGCGAACGAACGGGCCTGGGCGTAACCGGCGCAGCCGGTGAGCTGTAGCTGGCTGTTGACGTAGCTCAGCTTGGCGTTGGTGGTCTCGTAGTCCACGTTGGTGGTCTGCTGCTGCTGACCGAAGTCATCAGCCTTCTCCACGTTGTTGATGAAGTACGAGGTGGCCTGTCCGGCACCGAGGGTGATCGATCCGGCCGAGGTGGCGCCGCCGGTGATCGCGTTGACACCGGTGGCCGAGGTGATCGCATCCTGGCCCGAGACACCCGGGGTGACCGAGGTACCCGTGATCGACACCTGGCATCCGACGATGTAACCGGCGCCGATGCGGATCTTGGCCTTCTTGCTGGTGGTCACCTGGTACTTGGCCGACACCTGGGCGGCGCGGTGCAGCGGGGTGGCACCCAACGACGGAGCGATGATGGCCCGCTCGTTGACGCGCGAGATGGAGATCTTGGTGCCGTCGGGCAGGGTCTGGCTTTGCACCTGGGACGGCAGCTTGAGGAGTACGTCGGCCGAAGCCGAGCCCTGCGCCAGCAGGGCCGCGGCCACGGCGACAACAGCGCTGGAGCCCGCGACCGCGACGATGCGACGCGAACCGTGAAGAGAGGTGATCATTGAATCCCTTTGTTTCTCAGTGAGTCTGATGGAAGTGTCGGTCAGCCGATGGGGAAAGGCTTGCCGTACAGGGTCACCTTCTGGTGGTTGTCTCCGGTGGTCTCGATCACCGAGTACGAGCGGGCCTGGGCGTAGCCAGCGCAGTTCTGCACCTGCAGCTGGGCGCGGTCGTAGGACAGGTAGTAGGTGCCCGCCTTCTCGAGGTTGCGGGTGTTGAGCACC
Source organism: Williamsia sp. CHRR-6 (assembly GCF_018474015.1). GTDB lineage: Bacteria > Actinomycetota > Actinomycetes > Mycobacteriales > Mycobacteriaceae > Williamsia_A. The sequence continues at coordinate 374,724 of NZ_JAHCSG010000005.1, forward strand.
ACGAAGTTGACCTGACCGGGAGCCAACGGAACCTGCAGGGTGGAGCCGCCGGTGATGGTCACACCGGTGGTGGTCAGGTTGAAACCGCTGGTTCCACCGAACACCAGGTTGTTGACCTGGATCTGGCAGCCGATGATGTAGCCGACGGTGACGGTCGCCGCCGCGCCGGTGGTCTCGGCACTGTTGGTGCCCGGCAGTGCGGTCTCGCCCGCGGCGCCGCGGTTGGGGCCTGCCTTCTTGGTGGGCAGCTTGGGGGCGTAGACGGTGATGTCGGCCGAGACCCACGCGTTGCGCCCGATCCCGTTGGCCGCCAACGACGGAGAGATCTGCACCTTCTCGTGCGTGCGGGTGATGGCGAGATCGTCGCCCTTGGCCGCACCGTTGGGCAGCTTGATGAAGGTATCGGCGTTGGCCGCACCCTGGGAGACCAGTCCGACTGCGGTGGCACCGACCATGGCCATCGTCCCCAGCGAAGCAGCTCGCCGCAACGCGGTGGAGTTCTTGCTCATTGATTCCTCTTTCGGACGTTCACGATCCCCGGGTGTGGCCCGGGAGATCTCCTCGATGCGTGACATGAAAGCGTCGGGCAACGCAGGTGCGCCGCCGACCAGGGAGCAGCGTCAGCGAGTGATGTGAACGCGGCGTTAATGGGAGCAGGTGGGTTCACCTCGTTCACCCGTCGCGCCGATGAATTCCGACTTTCGCCTCGAAGTTCTTGTCGAGGCTAGGAAAGCATTACTGTCCGTTGACTTTTCGTGTCTGCGTCGGCTGCGTCTCAGAAAGCCGACGTCTGTGTGTCAGACAGATGCTGTTCATCTGCGATGAGTACGCCATCATCCTTCGAGGCGGCCACCGCGGGCCGCGCTGAAGTCGTAAGCGGTCTCCGCGTGCTCGGCGTCGTCGATACCGTCGACCTCGTCCTGGGCGCCCGCGCGCAGTCCGATGGTCGCGCGCACCGCCAATGCGATCACCGCGGTCACCACGATGGCGTACCCGCCGACCGCGAGGACCGCGACCGCCTGGCGCCACAGCTGATCGATCCCGCCTCCATACAGCAGGCCGTCCACACCGGCGGGCGCAGCGCTGCTGGCCACCAGCCCGATCATCAGGGTGCCGATGACGCCACCTACGAGGTGAACACCGACCACGTCGAGCGAATCGTCATACCCGAAACGATATTTCAGCTCGATGGCCAACGAGCTCACTGCACCGGCGACGACCCCGATGGCGATCGCCCCTTCCGGCGCCACCGACGCGCACGACGGGGTGATGGCCACCAGGCCCGCGACAACACCGGAAGCTGCACCGAACGATGTGGCCTTGCCCTGGCGAACCTTTTCCACGACAAGCCAACTCATCATCGACACCGCACCGGCGCCGAGCGTGTTGACCAGCGCCATCGCCGCAGTGCCGTCAGCAGCCAAGGCCGAACCCGCGTTGAAGCCGAACCAGCCCAACCACAGCAGGCCCGCACCCAACATGACGGCGGGCAGGTTGTGGGGCCGCATCGGATCGCGTGGCCACCCGCGCCGAGCCCCGACAACAATCGCCAGCACCAGAGCCGATGCACCCGAGTTGATCTCCACGGCCGTCCCACCCGCGAAGTCGATTGCCTTGAGCTTGTTGACGATCCAGCCGCCATGCTCGGCGGCCAGACCGTCGAAGGCGAACACCCAGTGCGCCACCGGGAAATACACCAGCACCGCCCACGCCGCGGCCACGACCATCCACGCCGAAAAGCGCATGCGGTCGGCCACCGCACCGGCCAACAGTGCGACGGTGACCATTGCGAACCCGGCCTGGAACATCACGAACACCAGCGCCGGCACAGTACCGACCAGCGGGATCGCCGCCTTGGCCGGTTCGGCAGCCGAATAGTTGCCGCCGAACAGGCCGCGTAGACCTGCGAATTGCGTGGGATCGCCGACGAACCCGCCGAGGCTGTCACCGAAGGCCATCGAGTACCCGAACAGCACCCACAGCACCCACACGACCCCGATGGCCGAGAAACACATCATCATCATGTTGAGCACGCTCTTCGCGCGGACCATGCCGCCGTAGAAGAACGCCAGGGCCGGGGTCATCACCAACACCAGCGCGGCACTGATCATGACGAAGGCCGTGTTGGCCGCATCGGGTGTGTCGATGATCGGATAGCTCACCCAGAGCTCCTCTGCTCGTCGGTCGAAAGCGCGACCGTCAAGCTAGCAGGCGGCTCACACCACGACCCGAGCCAGCCGGTCGGCCAGCACCTTGCTGAACCGCGCAGGATCCTTGAGCTCGCCGCCCTCGGCGATCACCGCCATCCCGTAGAGCAGTTCTGCGGTGTCGGCGAGACCGGCTGCGGCCGGGTCCGCGTCGTAGGCGTCCTTCAACGCGGTGACCAGCTGATGTTCGGGGTTGAGCTCAAGGATCCGTTTGGTCGGCGGCAGGAACTGGCCCGACGCGCGGTAGAGCTTCTCCAGTTGCGGCGAGAAGCTGAAGGTATCGCCGACCAGACAGGCCGGGCTGTCGACCAAACGAGTGGACAAACGGGTCTCCGACACCTGCTCGGACAAGGTCTCGGTGAGCCAGGTGGTCAGGCCCGAGAACTTCTCCTCCAGCGCGGTCCGCTGTTCCTCGGCGGCCTTCTTCTCCTCGTCGGTCTTGCCCTCGTCGGAATCGAGGTCAACCTCACCCTTGGCGATGGAACGCAACGGCTTGCCGTCGAACTCCGGTACCGAGGTCACCCACATCTCGTCGACCGGGTCGCCGAGGAGCAACACCTCGATTCCCTTGGCGCGGAACGCTTCCATGTGTGGAGAGCTCTCCATCGCCGCGCGGGACTCGCCGGTGATGTAGTAGATCTCATCCTGGCCCACCGGCATCCGCGAGACGTAATCCGCCAGCGAGGTGGTCTTGTCCGGATCGTGGGTGGACTCGAAGGCCGAGATGCCCAGCAGCGCATCACGATTGTCGGGGTCGTTGAGCAGCCCCTCCTTGATCGCGCGACCGAACTCTGCCCACAGCTTGTCGTAGTCCTCAGGGCGAGTCGACCGGATCTCGCCAATGGTCGAGAGCACCTTCTTGGTCAGGCGGCGCCGGATCGCCCGGATCTGCCGGTCCTGCTGCAGGATCTCGCGAGATACGTTGAGCGACAGGTCAGCAGCATCGACCACACCCTTGACGAAGCGCAGGTACTCCGGGATCAGCTCCTCGCAGTCGTCCATGATGAAGACCCGTTTGACGTAGAGCGAAATACCCGTGGTGCGCTCACGCATGAAGAGATCGAACGGAGCCTGCGACGGGATGAAAAGCAGCGCTTGGTATTCGAAGGTTCCCTCGGCCTTGAGGGCGATCGTCTCCAGCGGCGTGTCCCACGCCTTGGCCACGTGACGGTAGAACTCGGTGTACTCCTCTTCGCTCACCTCGTCCTTCGACCGCGCCCACAACGCCTTCATGGAGTTGAGGGTCTGCGTCTCGACCACCACGGTCTCGTTGTCGTCGTCGTCGGTCTCGGTGCGAGTGACGTCCATGCGAATGGGCCAGGCGATGAAGTCGGAATACTTCTTCACCAGCTGCCGCAGGGTCACATCCGAGGTGTAGTCATGGACGGCGTTCTCGGTGTCCACCGGCTTGAGGGTCAGCGTCACTGCGGTGCCCTGTGGCGCGTCGGTGACGGTCTCGATCGTGTAGGTGCCCTCCCCCGTGGACTCCCAGCGAGTTCCCTCGGTCTCGCCGGCCCGCCTGGTGACCAGCGTGACCTTGTCGGCGACCATGAACGTCGAGTAAAAGCCGATGCCGAACTGCCCGATGAGGTCGGCCGAGGCGGCTGCGTCCTTGGCTTCGGCCAACTTCTGTCGCAGTTCTCCGGTGCCTGATCGCGCCAGGGTCCCGATGAGGCCGACCACGTCCTCACGCGACATCCCGATCCCGTTGTCGCGCACCGTCAGGGTCCGCGCGTCGATGTCGCGTTCGAGAGTTATGTGCAGATCGTCGGTGTCGACCTGAAGGTCCTTGTCCTGGAATGATTCCAAGCGCAGCTTGTCCAGCGCGTCGGAGGCATTGGACACCAGCTCGCGCAGGAAGCTGTCCTTGTTCGAATAGACCGAATGAACCATCAGGTCGAGCAGCTGGCGGGTCTCGGCCTGGAACTCACGTTCTTCGACTGATGCGCTCACGTCGTTCGTTCTCCTCTGTCACTTCTGTCCGGTCACCGACCCCGCGGCCCCTCGCCTCGTTGTCGACACCTGTGATCCGATGCGGGTGCGGCCGTGCGGGTCGGCTCTCGATGATAGCGGCTGTGAGCAGGCCCTCAGCCACAGTGACCGGCCGGCTGGGTCTGCACGAGGCAGGGTGGTCAGTAGGTCCTGCGTACCCCTGATCGCACCCGATGAAGGAGCTCTGTGTCGCATCCCAGCGTGCTGTTCATCCACGCCCACCCCGACGACGAGTCCCTGTGGACCGGCGGCACCCTGGCGCGTGCAGTCGACCTCGGGGCGCAGGTGTCCCTGCTCACCTGCACCTGGACGCCCGGCACTCTGCGCCACCGCGAGCTCGGCCGTGCTCTGCAGGTGTTGGGAGGACCGGAGGCGATCATGCTGGGATACGCCGACATCGGTTTCCCTGAATCCGCTCCGGCCGCAGCACCACTCGCGCAGGCGCCGGTCGATTCGGTGATCCGTCGCATCACCGAGACCATCCGGCGAATCAAACCCGAGGTCGTCATCACCTACGACGCGTTCGGCATCTATGGCCATCCGGACCACATCGCCACCCACCGGTTGGCGTTGGCTGCGGTCGAGGCCGCATCCTGCGCTCCGATGTATCGCGCCCTCGGCGATCCCTGGCAGGTGTCGTCGGTGTACCTCTCCACCCTTCCGACGTCGCTGACCACGTCACTGTGGGAGGTGCTGACCGGGACGGCGCCTCGGGCTGATCAGGTGTTACCCGGCACCCCCGACTCCGAAATCGACCTGGCGCTGGACGTGTCGCAGTGGCGGGACAAGAAGGTCGCCGCCATCGCCTCGCATCGGTCTGAGATCGAACGCAGCCCGGAGTTGACGGCGATGCTCAGCCTCGATCGGCAACGCCTGGACACCGCGCTGTGCACCGAGTGGTATCTACGCCGCGATGTCGTGGGATCCGGGGCCGACCTGGATCTCCGCTGACTGTGCTCCCCGGCCGATCAGCCCTCGACTATCGGGGTACGAAGCCCGCTGGCACGCAGGACCTTTCGTTCGATCCCAGCGCGCACACCCGCTTCAGTCCCGACCAACCGCACGCGATCGGTGGCCCGAGTGATGGCCGTGTAGAGCAATTCCCGGGTCAGCAACGCCGACTCGGCCGGCGGAACGATCACCGTGACGCCGTGATACTGGCTGCCTTGACTGCGGTGGATCGTCATCGCATATGCGCCGGTGACACCTCGCAGTCGGCCCGGCGCGATGCGCTGAGCCCCACCGGGCCGTTCGAACGCCGTGACCAGCCGGTCCCCTACCCCGACGACGATCCCCGTGTCGCCGTTGAAGAGTCGTTCGCGCTGATCGGTCTCGGTGAGCAGCAGCGGCCGTCCGGGATACCACGGTCGGTTCGCCTCCCCACCCAGCACACCAGCGCCTACCGCCCACTCCACCGCGGTGCGGCCCCACACCGACACCCCGGCCGGGCCTTCGCGGTGAGCACAGAGCACGCGGTGGCGGCGCAGGGCCTGCAACGCGCCGAGTGCGTCTCCGCCATCGGTCACCGCAGCGGCATCGGTCATGGCGGCCACCCACGCGACGACATCCTCGCGCACCTCGGTGATCTCCTCAGGTGCCACCAACGCGACGGTGGGATCGGCGTCGTGGAGCAGCGCCAGCGCGGTGTCGGCGTCCCCGTCGCGCACCGCATCGGCGAGAGCACCGATGGTGGTGCCAAACCGATGGCGCCGGCGCAGCCGCACCACGCCCCTGCTCATCTCGGCGCGCTCAGCAGCGTCGCATCCGGCCAGCTCCGGCACCGTGTCGATCACCTCGAGCACTTCATCGTCGGCGGCGCCCACGCCGCCGTCGCGGCCCACCAGGTCGGCGAGCACCGCGCCCGCGTCGACCGACGCCAACTGGTCGGGGTCACCGATCAGAACCAGTCGCGAATGTGGTGCCATCGCGTCGAGCAGATGTCGCATCAGGGTCAACGACACCATCGACGCCTCGTCGACGATCACCACGTCAAAGGGCAACGGACGATCGGCGTTGTGGCGGAACGCATTCGACCGTCCCCGTGATCCGAGAAGGCGGTGGAGGGTCACCGCCGACACCGGCGGTAATGACAGGCGTGCGGCCTGCGCGGTCACCGCGGCCTGCATCGAGGCGGCGGCACGACCGGTCGGAGCAGCCAACGCGACGCGGATACCCTCGCCGTGCAGGGTGGCCAACAAGGCGATGATCCGCGCTGCGGTGTAGGTCTTACCGGTGCCGGGTCCGCCGGCCAGGATCGACGTCCACGACAGCGCCGCCACCACTGCGGCCGCCCGCTGACGATCAGGGCGTTCGACGACGACATCGACAGCGCCGGCACCTGTCTCGCCACCCGTGGTCCCATCCTCTGGAGTGCCATCGTCAGCTGAGAAGACTTGGGCCAAGGATTGCAGTAGTGCCGCATGATCGACGTCGGGTCGGCCCGCGGCTCGCTCGGCCAGGATCTGACGGATGCGTTGCTCCTGGCGAAAGTATCGGTCGAGGTACATCAGCACGGCGCCTTCGGCGCTGGTGGCCAACCGGACCGGCGCCAGACCGCCGTCGGCGCTCGGGCGCGTCAGTGGTCCGGCTCGCAACGCGTCGAGCAGCGCCGCCGGATCGGGCCACGGCAGGTCATCCGGATCGACGCCGGACTCGACATCGGGTGGGATGTCGCGCAGGCGATGAAGATCCACGCACACCGAGCCCGCACGTACGGCGCGCACCGTCAACGCAACCGCGAGCAGGCTGTCGGAGTCGACGGCAACACCGCACAACTGCGCCACCCGGGTGGCGACGTGCACGTCGGGGGCACCGATGATCCCGGCCTCGTTGAAGCGCGCCATGAGCCCGGTGGCGTGGCGTGCGATACGCACGCCGGCCGACTCCTGCTCGACGCTCATCACATGCCCCCCAGCAGATCCGACACGGCCACCACGGCCGCCGGCGGCAACGACCAGCTGAACACCCCACGCCCCGAGGGGGTCTCGGGGCCGATCATGGCCCGCACGAACAGGTACTTGATCGGACCGAGATGCGTATCGGGTCGGTAACCGGCCAGCCGCCATCGCAAGAAGCGATGCACCGCAACCGAATACAGCAACGCCTGCAGCGGATAGTGCGATCGGCGCATCTCTGCCGCCATCGCCGCAGGGGTGTAGTGCTCCACCGTCAGATCACCCGCGCCCAACCGGTTGGTCTTGTAGTCGATCACCAGATGCCGCTGTCCCACCCGCAGCACGGCATCGATGCTGCCGGTCAGGAACCCGGCCAGGTCGGTGGGTGGCAGCGACCGCAGGTCGTCGGGGTAACCGGCGAGCAGGTCGTCGGCAGGCAGGTGTTCGGTGAGAACTGCGGCGATGCCCGACAGCGCACTCGCTTGGGCCCGCGGGGCGAGTGGAAACTCGAACTCCATCTCTGCCAAACGATCTCGCCGAGTGATCGCGGCGAGATCGACCAGCTCGAGATCGTCGGGATCATCGGGTCCCGACAACGGGGTGTGCACCACGGCCGAGATCGCGGTGGCGAGTTGTGCGAGATCGAGCGTCAGACCCGAGGCCGTCACGGCGTGCGTGCACGCTGTCAGCACCTCGGCGTCGAGGTCGGCGGCTGCGGGATCTATCCGTTCGAGCGCCTCATGGACCACCGTGCCGAACGCGGCTCCGCCGGGCAGGCCGTTCATCAACGACTCCGCTGCCGCCGGTGCCGGTTGCGATGTGGACGTGATCAGCCCGGTGTCGTCTGGGTCGTCGGGCTCGTCGACGGTGAACCGCTCTGGTTCAGCCACCACCGCGGCGGCAGGGATGTGGTGATCGCCCACGATGGCCGAGTACGAGGTGCGTCGCCAGGAGTGGTCGACGGTCCCGTCCCAGCGGGCCGCCTGCAGATCACGCCGGCCTTGGGAGGGGGTGGTCAGGTCCACATCGATCGGCGGGATCACCCCGGCCGGTTCGACCGAGATCAACCCACCGGCACTGCGAGCCCAATCGTGCATCGCCGCATCGAGTTCGGTATCGGCAGGGACCCGGCCGCGTCGGGCGGGGTCGTCGAGCCCATGTCCACCTGCGGCCCGACCGAACATGAGGCGGGTCAGCGGTCCGGCCGCCGTCGAGTGTCCCGGCGCCCACCAGGCCACCACGTGCGATCGCGCCCGGGTCACCGCGACGTAGAACAGGCGTAACTCCTCGCCGGCATCCTCGGCATCGGCGGTGTTCTGGTTGCGTCGGAAGTCGGGATGTTCGGACCCACCGACGTCGATGACGCGGCGGCCCTGCCCGTCGTGCAGATCGAGTGTGGCCGGGTACGGGTTGCGGGCGGCGTCCCAACCGAACGGTACGTAGACGATCGGGAACTCCAAGCCCTTGCTGCCGTGCACCGTCATGATGGTCACCGCCTGGGCGTCCCGATCGAGGCGTCGGCTCTGTTCACTCTGATCGCCGACGCGCGGGTCGGCAAGCCGGTCGAGAAACCACCGCAGCAGCAGGGTGATCCCTGCCGAGGCGTCCACGGCGTGGCGGTTGCACAGACCGGCGAGGTGGGCGATGTCGGTCATCGTGCGTTCACCGTCGCGCGTGGACAGGATTCGCGCCTGCAGATCGGTTCTTGCACAGAGGGTCTCGTACATCGCCGCGAAACCGGCGCGCACCAGGATCTCCGCGAGCTCGATGACAAGGTCGGCCGTCTGCGCCAGCACCTCGTCGGTGTCGGCGTCGAGTTCGGCTGGGGTACGGCCGATCAGGGGGCCCACCGCGACCAACGCCAAGCGATCCGATCGGGTGGGTTGTTCCACCGCGCGCAAAAGGTGGAACCAGTCGCGCGCACTGTCGGTGGCGAACACGCTGTTGCCCGCACCGACCACCGAAGCGATTCCGCGTGCGGCCAGAGCTGATTGGACGAGATCGATGGTGGATCGGGTACGCACCAACACCGCAACGTCAGACGGTCGCACCGGTCGGACGGCCGCGCCATCGGTGTGCTCCGGCGGGTCGTGGAGCAGTCGGGCGATGTCGTCGGCCACATCGGCTGCGACCGCCTCCCGCAGGGCGGCCACCGCGGGGAACCCGGAGTCGCTGAGAGGACCGTGTCCGGCTCGTCGCAGGTAACGCACCCGCAGTGGAGTGAGCGCAGGGATCCGCGGGTCCTGTTGGGCCGCATGCACCCGGCCGACAGTGATCTGCCGATGACCGAGCTGAGCTCCGCCGTACAGGTGATGCAGGGCCGCGACGAGACCAGAGTCGCTGCGCCAGTTGACCCCCAGCGCTTGCCGACTGTCGGCCGCACCTGCGGCGTCAAGGTAGCTCAACACCTCCGCGCCACGGAACTTGTAGATCGACTGCTTGGGATCACCCACCAGTATCAACGTGGTGTGTCCGTGGAAACAGCGACGCAGGATGTCCCACTGCATGGGGTCGGTGTCCTGGAACTCGTCGACCAAAACCACCGAATACCGCGCGCGGATGCGACGGCACGCGGCCTCACCGTGTACCGGATCGGCGATCACTGCGGCCAGCATCGACTGCAACTCATCGTAGTCACGGATCCGACTCATCCGCTTGCGCCGCAACACTTCTCGACGCACGGCCGCGACAAATCGCACCCGCTCGGCGGGCTCGGAGCCGGCAGCGGCGTCAGTCGGAGCCACGATCGCGTGTGGTTGACGTACCGCGGCACGAGCGATCGGGGACGCGTGCCGGAAGGGAAACGGCGGGCGCTGAGACCCGCTGTACCACTTCAGGTAGACATCGCCGGCCACGTCATCGACGAGGTCGTCGACCTCCTCCACCAAGGTCAGGCCGCGTTCGCGTTCACCGGCGACACCGAGGCCGTCGAGCATCCGCGAACAGAAGGTGTGGGTGGTACACACCGTGGCGGAGTCGAAATCCGACAGCGCCCGCCTGATCCGATCGCGCCGGAGTGCGACCGTGGCGGCGTCACCGGACGCCAGCGACCGCGCGAGCTCATCTGTGTCCGAACGGGTCTGGCCACCCATAGCTTTGTCCCCGACGCCTACCAGCCCGGCCAACCGATCGCGAAGCCGCTCCCGGAGCTCAGCGGTCGCCACCCGGCTGAACGTCACCAACAACAGCTGATCGATCGGCAGCCCTTCGGCGATGTGTCGGGCTGCCAATCCGACGATCGCGAAGGTCTTCCCGGTCCCCGCACTGGCCTCCACCACAGTGGTCCCCGACGGTAGTTGCGCGGTCAGGGAGAAGGTGTCGCTGATGGGTCCGGTCATCGGCGGATCACCTCGGCGGCGAGCATCGGCGCGAACACCATCCCGGTCACCTTCTCCAGATCCCAGCCCAGCGCATCGGGTCCCGTTGTCATGCCGTCGAATCCGTCGGGGAACACCAGGTGCAGATGCGCGTCCGCGTGTTCCCCGAAGGTCGAAAAGAACTGTTCGCGCGCGGCGGCGAGTGCGTCGGGGATCGAGGCACCGGCCGCCCGACGCGTGGCGTATTCACTTCCCGCCCCGGGCGGCAACGGCAACGGCACCCGTAGGCCGTGATCACGGACCTCGACCAGGGTTGTCAGGACCGCCGACGGATCGGGCGGCGTGCTGAGCTCGGAGCGCAACACCGAGCGTCCCCGTTGCGATCGACCGATGGTCACCGCGGTGACCGGTTGCGACGAGCCCGCCACCGCCAGCGATGCGATCCAGGCTGCCAGCCGGTGTTTGACGCCAAGCCGTGAGTAGTGGGCCCGGAACACCACCGAATCGTGCACTCCGTCAACGGAACCGACGATACGTCGGCCGTCGGCAAGGGGAACATCGATCGGCACCACGGTAGCCGCGGTGACCGTGATGTCGGCGGCCCGATCGACGATGCGTCCGACGTCGGCATCGATGTCGTCGTAGGCGTGAGCGCCCAGCGCGAACGGCGGCAGTGTCCCGCGCCTCAACTCGGCTCCGCGCAACGCAGCCGGGTCGGCGCCTGCGAGCCGTTCACGCAGCAGCCGATCCCCGATCGACCACCGGTCCAGCGGCGGTAGGTCAGGGTGCATCTCGTCATCGAGGGCTTCGTCGGCCGACGGGATCCAGATGCCCAGCCGTTGGCGACAGAACGCTTTGATCGGGTGGTCGAAGAACGCGATGAGCTCGGCCACGTCGACGTCGGCGAGCGACGCCGGCGGCAAGGGATCACGGGGGAACTCCAGCCGTTGCACAGGTGGGCCGATCATGGCGCGCGCCCCTGCGAGGGCCCCGCGGTCGAAGCTGAACGGTTGGGCCGGATCGAAGTTCGCGGGATCGAAGCCGTGCAGCGGATGTCGCGTCACCACAGTGTCCGACGGTGCGCCGACGATGTCGGCCGCCGCGTCGGCGATCTCGCTGACCGGCACCGATGGGGGCCGGCGCAGGCCCGAGATGGGGTCGGCACCGGTGTAGCAGATCGCGAGCCGTTCACGGGTGGACATGATGATGTCGAGCAACAGTTGTCGGTCCTCGGCGCGCGGATCACGTTCACCCACACAGGGGTCGACGGCCAGCACGTCGTCGCCGTCTTCGTGGGTGATCCTCGGGAACACGTCGTCGTCGAGGCCCAGCAGCACCACCGCCCGGTGCGGAACAGCCCGCATGGGCACCAGCGAACAGACGGTCAACTCACCGGTCCGGAAATTCGAGCGGGTGGGTCGAGCCTGCACCACCTGCTCGAGGATCGCGACCAGGTCGGCGCGGCGCAACACGGTCTGTTCGACCCCCGCCATCGCTCCGGCGATCGCCGCCACCGCCTGGGCCTGCTGCCAGGCGTCAGCCCGCGCGACCTCGCACAGACCGGTGATCACCGCGATCAGACGATCAGTCCACTGCGCTGCGGTGGCCACACCACCGAGATCGTCGAGGCTGCCTTGCAACCGAGCGACGAACTCGGCCAGCCGACCGGCCAGATCGATGTCGGCACTGTCGATGCCGGCCAGCGGAAGTGCACGTCCGATCCAGCGGGGTTCGGAGTCGTCGGCCACCGCGCCCAGCAGGATGCGGTCGAGCCCGGTGGTGACGGTGTTCTGCGGAAAACCCTTCAACCCGAACGCAGATCGCTGTGCCTCCCCGATCCCCCACCGCACGCCCGAGTCGGCCAACCACGTCCCGATCTGGTCGAGGTCGTCGAGGTCGAACCGGAATCGGCGCGCCACCGGCGCTCGTTCGGCAAGGTCGACGATGTCGCTGGCGGTGACCCGCGATCCCGCCAACCCCAGCACCACCATCACCGTGTCCAGGACCTGGTTGGTGGCCGTCAGCGACCGATCGGCCAACCTGACCCGGAGCCGATGCGCCGGATGTCCAGAACCGTCCGGACCGAACGCGGCCCGGATGAGCGGCGCGTAGGCCTCGATGTCGGGACACATCACCACCACGTCGCGAGGGGTGAGAGTGGGATCGTCACGGAACATCGCGGTGATCAGCTCGCGGGCCACCTCTACCTGGCGGGCCGGACCATGGCACGCGTGCAGGGTGAGGGAGCCATCAGGCGGGGTGGGTCCGTGGTCGGCCGGCGCGGTCCCCGTGCGCAGGCTCTCCTGCAGGCGGGCCAGGACCGACTCCCCCGCTCGTGCAGATGATTCCGTCGGCGATGCGACCAGCTCCGAATCCAAGATCCCGTCGCCGGATCCGATCAGCCGGATCTGGGTCTCCCGGATCTCCCGAGACAGACTGATCAGCAACGGGTTTCGGGCCTCCGGCGAGGCCACGTCGGCACGTCGGGTCCACCGCGATCCGGTCACCAGGGTCGAGTCCGCCGTGCGGTCCCACAGCGCTGCGCTCGGATGCGGCAGGAACACGTGCACCGCTCGGGTCTGCGCCACCGCTCGCAACACCGCCAGCTCGACCACCGACAGCCGGGTGGCACCGAAGATCGAGATCCGCTCCGGGAGTTCCTCACCCATCTCTCCGTGGGCGATTCGCGCACAGATCTCGTCGAGTTGCTCGGATGGACACCTCGATCCGATCTGGGCCCGTACCCGCCGGAAGATGTGCGGCTGCCACCGATGGTGCGGCGCCAACGGTGATCCCAGGCCGTCGGTGTCCTCGCCGCCCGCCCAGTCGACGAGCATCTGTGGGCGCTGCGCCCCATAGCTGCGCCACAGGCGGGTGAGGTCGTCGGCGGTACTCCACCGGCGCCCCTGGCGGTGCCGGTCGACGACCTCGCCTGCCGCGTCGAAGCCGAGATGGCGTGCCAGCATCACGCATTCGGAATCGGTCACCGCGGCGTCGATAGCCGTGAGTACAGCCCACCGCAAGCGAGCGGGCGACCACGGGTCGACATCGGGGTGCACGCCGCGCGCAGCGGACAGGATGCGGTCGACGAGGTCGCTCGGGGATCGGAAGTCGATGTTGGCTGCGATCCCATCGCCGAGCGCTGCCGAGCTGACACCCAGCCGCAGCGCCAAACTCTGCGACAGCCACCGTTCGACTCCCTTGGCCGGCACCGCGACCACCTCGGGAACGAAGGGATCCGACAGTGGCTGAGCCAGAACCACACCGAGGGCATCGGCGAGCAGGTCGGTCCTCTCCGCGCGATGCACCCGCATCTCGGCCACCTCGACTCAGCTACGGCGCAGTGGCAACGGGGGCTGCGCGCGCGACCGCATCACCGCAGCGACCTCGGCGGGCAGGGCGACCGATGATCCGTTGGGGCCTACCCCGACCAGGGTCGATTCGGCCTGGGCGAAGGGCGTGCCGTCGGTGCCGTGGAGAACGGCCGACACGTCGAACGACGATCCACCCACCCGACTGAGCCACACCGTCGCGGTGACGTCATCCGGCGTGTAGGGCGCGGTGGCCAAAAACTCGATCACTTGGCGCACCACCACCAGGCCACTCACTGCCGAGCCGTCTGCCTCGCGCAGTGGAATCGAGGCACCATCGACCGCGATCAGTTGCGGCATGGCCCGCACTCGGGACTCCTCGAACAGCCGCGCGATGGAGACGTTGTTGATGTGACTGTTCGTGTTCATGTCACCCCAGCGCAATTGCAGGGAGACCGAGACGGTGTGTGCCGACATCCGCCCATGCTAACGACCGACCCAGACAGGCGGCGCACCCCGCACCCAGGGTCAGGGCCGCGTGAACCGCAGCTGACTGACCTGCAGGTAACCCGATTCGAATCCCGCCTCACAGTACGCCAGGTAGTACTCCCACATGCGACGGAAGGTCTCGTCGAATCCCTTGTGCGAGAACGCACCCCACGAGTCGTTGAACCGGTGCCGCCAGCGGCGCAGGGTCTCGGCGTAGTGCTTGCCGATCTCGATTCGGTCGTCGCGGCGCAGCGTGGTGTGCTCGACGACAGTGGAGTCGATCGCCTCCAGCGACGGGATGAGCCCACCCGGGAAGATGTACTTCTGGATCCACCCCCACGACCGCCGCGTGGCCATCATCCGCGCGTGCGCCATGAGGATGGCCTGAATAGCGACGATCCCACCCGGGGCGAGCAGTTCGTCGATCTTGGCGAAATAGGTGGGCCAGTACTCCTCGCCCACGGCCTCGATCATCTCGACGCTGACGATCGCGTCGAACTGCCCGGTGACGTCGCGGTAGTCCTGCAGGCGGATGTCGATGCGATCGGTCAGGCCCGCCTCGGCGATCCGCAGGCGAGCCAGTCCGAGTTGTTCCTCGGAGAGGGTCACCGTGGTCACGTGGGCACCACGCTGAGCCGCGCGGATCGCCAATGCACCCCAGCCGCTGCCGATCTCGAGCACGCGGCTGCCGACGCCGACTGCCGCCATGTCCAGGATCGAGTCGATCTTGCGATACTGCGCCTGCTCGAGATCCTGTTCAGCGAAGGCTGCGGAATCATCGAACATCGCCGAGCTGTAGGACATGGTGGAATCGAGGAAGGACGCGAACATCTCGTTGCTGAGGTCGTAGTGAGCACCGATGTTCCGCTTGGAACCCTCCACCGAGTTGCGCTGACTCTTGGGAATTCGCTTGTCCACCACGGCCCGCAGCTTCCAGATGCGTTCAGGGACCAGCGTCGTCATGCGTTCGGCGAACGGGGTGAGTGCGGCACCGAGGTCGCTGCCCTCGGCGGCGCGCCAGTCACCGGCCATGTAGGCCTCGCCCAGTCCGATCTTGGGATTGTGACTGAGGCGCTCATAGAACACCTTCGGACGCACGATCTCCAGGGTCTCGCTGTCGGGGCCACCGTTGCCGCCGACGGTGCCGTCGGGGAACAAGACGTTGACCGGAGCCCTGTTGAGCGCATAGTCGACCAACCGCCTGGCGATCGGGGCCTTGAACCAGGTGCCCGCCAGAACGGGGCGCCGGACGGCGAACGGGTCAGCGACGTTGGTCATCTCAGACCTCCTGTGGGGGCGTGTGGGGTGGACGTGGGATGACGGGAAGTCGACGCAGCCACAACCAGACACCGTGTGCGGCGATGAGTCCGGTCACCCGTTGCGGCATGAGCGGCATGGTGAGGACCGCGCGAAGGACCCGACGTGGGGTGGCCGCAGTCGGCGCGCCCATGAACGAGGCGCTGAACGGCGGCATGCCGGGACGGTCAAGGGTGATGGTCACCACGACCTGATCACGATCGAGCCGAAAGACCATCCGGTAGCGACCCGAGACGTCGTTGAACGGGGAGACGTAGAAGCTCTTGTCGGCCTCTGCGCGTCCGTGCGCATCGGGGCGCAACAGGTAGGCGGTGCGCTCGCCGTACGTGTTGTGTACCTCGGCAACCAGGCATTCTGGGGTGCCATCGTGACGCAGACACCAGAACACGCTCAACGGATCGAAGACGTAGCCGAGCACGCGCGCGTTGGCCAGCATCAGAATGCGCGGCTGTGGCCCGAGATCGACATCGTTGGCCGCGAGGTAGCGCAGGACGTTGTCCTTGATCTGCGGCGCACCACCGTCGGCGATCGAGCCGAGGTGATCGCCGGATCGAAACCGGGCGAACGGCCGCAACGGGCGCGGCAGTCGCGGAGGTGCGTCGAGATCGATCAACCACTGGTAGACGCGGTGCCGGAATCGGTGGGCCGATCTACCCCGCCGCGCGTGGGCCACGGTGCCGGTGACGATCGCCGGCAACGGCGGCAACTCGAGTGCGGTGCTCATGAGCTCACCACCGGGCCCCGAAGTGTTCGGCCGCCGCCGCGCCCGATCGGCAGCCGTCCTCGTGGAATCCCCAGCCGTGATAGGCCCCCGCGAACGCGGTGGTCTCGGTGTTGAGCTCGGACAGGCGTGACTGAGCGGCCACCGATTCCGGCGTGTAAGTGGGATGGGCGTAGTCCATCACCGCGATGATCGAGGTTGGGTCGATCAATTCGCGAGCGTTGAGCGTCACCAGGTAGTCGCGCTCGCTGTGCAGGGACTGCAACCGGTTCATCCAGTAGGTGACCACCGGCGGCTTGTCCTGGTCGGTGTCGGCGCGTGGCGTGAGGTAGTTCCATGAGGCCCGAGCCCGCCGATTGGTCGGCAACAGCGACGAGTCGGTGTGCAACACAGCTTCGTTCGGAGTGTAGGTGAACGCCGAGAGCAGCGATTTCTCGGCCTCGGTCGGATCGGCCAGCAGCGCGAGCGCCTGATCGGGATGCGTGGCCACCACCACCCGATCGAACCGGGTGGTGACACCGTGGACGTCGGTGACCCGCACCCCGTCATCGTCACGCAGGATTCCCGACACCCCGGTGGACAACCGGATGTCGTCGATCGCGGCAGCGACCCGGTCGACATAGGTGTGTGAGCCGCCGGTGACGGTGAACCACTGCGGCGAGCCCTTCACCGTCAACATCCCGTGGTTGCGCAGGAACGCGAACAAGTAACGGGCCGGATAGTCCAGCGAGGTCTGCGCACCTGACGACCACACACACGACACGAGCGGGATCGCATAGTGCCGCCGAAAGAATGCGCCGAACTTGTTGCGCCGCAGGAACTCTGCAAACGTTGTGAGATCGTCCTCGGGTGCGGTGTCGAGGTAGGTCGCAGCAGTTCGGTGAAAACGCTTGACCTGCAACAGCATCCCGACAAAACGAGGAGAGAGCACCTGCACCGGACGGGCGAGGATCCCACCCATCCCACGCCCACCGGCGTACTCGAAGCCCGACACCTCATCGCAGATGCTCATGCTCATCTCGGTGGGTTGAGTCGGTACGCCGAGTCGGCCGAAGAGCCGCCGCAACAGTGGATAGGTCTTCTCGTTGTGCACGATGAAGCCCGAGTCGACCGATACGACGGCATCACCGTCGGGGATGCGGTGGGTGTGGGCGTGGCCGCCCAGCCGATCATCGGCTTCGAAGATCGTGACGGCGTGGGTGTGCGACAGCAGGTAGGCCGCGGTAAGCCCGGACACCCCGGACCCGACGATCGCGACCGTGGGCGACGAGCCGCCCGTAGATCCTGTTGTCATCCGTTGTCACCTCGAGAGTTTCTGTGGTCGGACTGTGCAGCGAGCCTCCGGATCGGGCTCGCGCCGACGACACGGTCCTCGGCTCGCTCATTATCGCCGCGGGCGTCGGGTCTGATCAGCTACCACCTACTGTTCGGAGCGTTGCGGCCCTCAGATGGGCAGGTCGACGTCACGGCAGTCAGTGGCCGACGGCGCTCGGGCGCGGTCTGCGTAGTGGCGCACCCTGCGCGCCACCGACCCACCGAGCGGGCCGCCTACTGTGGAGGGCATGGGAATCACGCGCACGTCGGTGGTCGCCGACTCGATCGACGAAGTCTTCCGCTGGCACGAGCGTCCGGGGGCCTTCCACCGCCTGACGCCGGGTTTCGCGCCGATGAAGTTGCGATCGGAGACCGACTCGCTGGCCGACGGTCAGGCCGTCCTCGCCGTCGGCGGCTTGATCCCCTGGGTGGCCTCCCATCAACGCGACGGCTACTCCCCGC
Organism: Williamsia sp. CHRR-6; assembly: GCF_018474015.1. Classification (GTDB taxonomy): domain Bacteria; phylum Actinomycetota; class Actinomycetes; order Mycobacteriales; family Mycobacteriaceae; genus Williamsia_A. The sequence continues at coordinate 392,748 of NZ_JAHCSG010000005.1, forward strand.
CCAATCAGTTCGTGGACAAGCTGACCTCGGCGCCACTGCGGTTCGTCACCCCATGGACCCACACGCACCGTTTCGACGCCGTGGATTCTGGCCACACCCGCATCACCGACACCGTGCGCACGCCGGTTCCAGCGCGGGCACTGGCCTCGATGTTCGACTACCGACACCGACAGCTCGCCGCTGACATCGAGACCCAGAAGTGGGCGCGCGCCCTGCAGCCGACACCGCTGACGATCGGGATGACCGGAGTGTCGGGGACCATCGGGACGTCGCTCTCGGCCCTGGCCACCACCGGAGGTCACCGAGTGATCTCGCTGGTCCGGCACGCACCGACCGGGCCTGACGAGCGCCGATGGGATCCGGCCGCACCGGCGGCCGACCTGCTCGACGGTCTCGATGTGCTGATCCACCTCGCCGGGGCGAGCATCGCAGGCCGGTTCACCGATCGCCACGTGGCGGCGGTCCGTCACAGTCGGGTGGAACCCTCTCGTGCGCTCGCCGAGGTGGCCGCAGCCGCCGCCCGCGATCAACGGGGACCATCGGTGTTCGTATGCGCCTCGGCGATCGGGTTCTACGGGGACTCCCGCGGGGACGAAGAACTCACCGAAGACGCCGTGGCCGGCTCAGGTGCCATCGCCGACATCGTCAAGGACTGGGAGTCGGCGTGCACGCCCGCCGCCGAGGCCGGGATACGGGTGGTCAACATCCGCACCGGCGTGGTTCAGTCCAGCTCCGGCGGCATGCTCAAGGCGCTCTACCCGCTGTTCTTCCTCGGCCTCGGCGGGCGCATCGGCAACGGTCGTCAGTGGCTGGCGTGGGTCGGCGGCGATGACATCGCCGACATCTTCTATCGGGCCGCGCTCGACAAGCGTCTGGTGGGACCGGTGAACGCAGTGGCGCCGCGACCGGTACGCAACGCCGAGTGGACCTCGACCCTGGGCCGCGTGCTGTCGCGTCCGACGGTTCTGCCGGTCCCTGAGTTCGCACCGGGTCTGCTGCTCAAACCGGAGGGATCTCGAGCGCTGGCGCTGGCCGATCAACGAGTCGTGCCTGCCGCCCTGACCGCGATCGGGCACCCGTTCCGGACTCCTGCACTCGAAGACACCCTGCGACACCAGTTCGGCCGATACCGCTGAGCGTTCCGGTTCGACGGGAGGCCGCGAACGCAGGCGACGAAGACACGAACGCCACGAACACTCCGGCGCCCCGATGCGCGCCGTATCATCGGTGCACTGATCGGTACCCTCTCGCGGTGCCGTGATCCGGGGTGGACGACCACGAGCTGTGAGGGTGGCATCGCATGATCATCGAGACACCGCACCTGGTGTTGCGGCCGATCATGGCCGCAGATGCTCGCGCGCTGATCGATCTCGACAGCGACCCGTCGGTCATGCGCTATGTCTCTGGTGGCCGCCCCACCCCGGCACACATCATCTCCGACTGGGTCATCCCACGGGCCATCACCGCGATGTCAGCGCATCGCGGGGACGGGATGTGGGTGGCGATCGACCCGGCCCAGCGCGCTTTCTTGGGCTGGTTCAGCCTGCGCGCACCGCGCCACAGCCCGCAGCATGAACTCGAACTCACCTACCGGCTGCGGCAGGCGGTGTGGGGGCGTGGATTTGCCACCGAGGGCTCGCGTGCGCTGGTCGCGACCGCCTTCGATCACGGCCGTGCCGAGCGGGTCTTCGCGGGCACGATGGCGGTGAACACCGCCTCACGCCGCGTGATGGAGAAATCCGGGATGCGACTGGCCGCTCTTCATCTGGCGGCCGACCCGGGCATCGACGGTCACGAACGCGGCGAGGTCGAGTACGAGATCCTGCGCACCCAGTGGACCGCCGAGGAGTTCCCCTGGGCTGGTTCGGTGCGCCACCTGAGCAACCTGATCGCCTGATCTGCCTGGATGCAGGTGCCGCACGAATCCATGGGGTTTCGGGGCATCACCGGGGTCGTTCATTGACTACGGTTATCCCAGACGCCGTGGCTCCAGAACACCGCACTGGAGACCGCGCTTTCAAGAACGAACAGGAGATGCCCATGAGCCCCACGTCAGGTGGACAGGCCCCCCATCGTGTCGTGGTGATCGGATCGGGGTTCGGTGGGCTGTTCAGCACCCAGCGTCTGCGCAAATCCGATGTCGACGTCACCTTGATCGCGCGCACCACACACCATCTCTTCCAGCCCATGCTGTATCAGGTGGCCACCGGCATCGTGTCCGAAGGTGAGATCGCCCCGACCACCCGGATGATCCTGCGACGTCAGAAAAACGCTCGCGTGCTGCTCGGCGACGTGCAGACCATCGATCTCGAGCGCAAGGTGGTGGTCTCGCGGCTGCTCACCCGGATCACCGAGACACCGTTCGACAGTCTTATCGTGGCCGCCGGTGCCGATCAGTCGTACTTCGGCAACGACCACTTCGCTGAGTTCGCCCCGGGTATGAAGACCATCGACGACGCGCTGGAACTGCGCGGACGAGTGCTCGGCGCGTTCGAGCAGGCCGAGTTGTCCAACGACCCGGTCGAACGGGAACGACTGCTGACCTTCGTGGTCATCGGGGCCGGTCCGACCGGGGTGGAGTTGGCGGGACAGATCGCCGAGATGTCGGACAAGACGCTCAAGGACACCTTCCGCAACATCGATCCCACCAGCGCCCGGGTGATCTTGCTCGACGCTGCGCCCGCGGTTCTGCCACCGATGGGACCCAAACTGGGCGTCAAGGCCGCGCAACGGCTGGAGAAGCTGGGCGTGGAGATCCAGCTGAACGCGATGGTCGTCGACCTGGACTACGACAGCCTCACCGTCAAGGAGAAGGACGGGACCACGCGCCGTATCGAGTCGCAGTGCAAGGTCTGGTCGGCCGGTGTGGCCGCCAGCCCCCTGGGTAGACAGCTCGCCGAGCAGAGCGGGGTGGAACTCGACCGCGCCGGACGCGTCAAAGTGGGGCCCGACCTGGCGCTTCCCGGCCACCCCAACGTGTTCGTGGTCGGCGACATGATGTCGGTGGAGAACGTCCCCGGTATGGCACAGGGCGCCATCCAGGGCGGACGGTACGCGGCCGACGCGATCACCGCTTCACTGGCTGGGCAGAAGCCGGAGGATCGCTCGCCGTTCAAGTACAAGGACAAGGGCTCGATGGCCACCGTCGCCCGGTTCAGCGCGGTCATGAGCGTTCCGATCCCGTTCACCAACAAGCGATTCGAGACCGAGGGCTTCTTCGCGTGGGTGGGCTGGCTGGCCCTGCACCTGGTCTACATCGTCGGATTCCGCAATCGGTTGTCGACCATCCTGGACTGGCTGGTGTCGTTCACCACGCGCGGTCGGGGCCAGCTGACGGTCACCGAGCAGCAGGTCTACGCGCGCACCGCGATGAGGAACTTCGGCAGGCAGGCCACGATCCCCGACGCCACCTCCGAACCCACCGCCCCCGAACCTGTGGCCGCCCCCGCGTCCGCCGCCGTCGCCGCGGCTCCAGCGCAGAAAGCTGCCGCCGAGTAGTCCCGGTCGCAGCATCTCCGGCACGGAGGTGGCAGCCATCTCAGCGGTCGCACCCTGGGTGCCGAATCGTCACCCATCGATCAGCGAGTCGGCGGCTGTACTCGCCGCCGACACCGAATCAGCCAGTGCGGTCGTCAGACTCGCGTCGCCGGCCAACGCCATACGCACCGCGAGATGCGTCGTGGACACCACACCGGGTCGGTCGTCGGGGTAGCGGAATCGACTGACCAGGCCCCGACGTCTGTTGTCCAAGTCCACCCGATGGGCCAGTACCGGACGGCTTCCGACGGTGACGGCCACAGCGCCACACCAGGTTCCTGCGGTCTCGCCATGCCGCCCGATCTGCACGGCCTCGTCGAGATGCACGACTGCGGTGGGTGCGGCAGCCACCGTCATCTCGGTGAGGTGACGTGCGTCGGCGGCCACCACCGTCGGCAGCGGGGAGACGGTGAGTCTGCCCCCATCGCCGATCTCCAGATGCCACCGCACCCGCGAGACCCGATCGGCGAGCGACGGCAACGCCAGGGTCGCCGCTACCGAGCCGAGCCAGAGCGTGGCACCAGGCTCCACGATCACCCGGATGTCGATCGTGTCGCCGCCCAGCGGGGTCGCCGCCGTCGAGATCAGGTGCAGCGCATCACGTCCCGTTCGACGCACCGCCAATCCACCGCCGGCGAGGATCCTCGGCGACCGTTCGATCGCAGCGACGATCTCGATGGTGGTCTGCATCAGTGGCTGACGCCGACCTCGGCTGCCAGCTGCTCACGGACCCACCACACGACGTCGGTGGCGGCGGGGTCGTCGGTGAGGGAGATGAGCGCAGTCGGCCGCCCTTCGCGCACCCGCGCGGCGTCACCCGACATCACGGCCAGATCGGCACCGACGAGCGGCGCGAGATCGGTCTTGTTGATCACCAACAGGTCGGAGAATGTGACGCCCGGCCCACCCTTGCGAGGCACCTTGTCGCCGCCGGCCACGTCGATGACGAAGATCTGGACGTCGATGAGGCCGGTGGAGAACGTCGCCGTGAGGTTGTCGCCGCCGGACTCGACCAGGATGAGATCCAGCGGCGGGTTCGCGGCGACGAGGTCGTCGATGGCGTCGAGGTTGGCGGTGATGTCGTCACGGATCGCGGTGTGGGGGCAGCCGCCGGTCTGCACGGCGGTGATGCGCTCGTCGGGCAGCACTGCATTGCGTCGCAGGAAGTCGGCGTCCTCGGTGGTGTAGATGTCGTTGGTCAACACCGCGACCGAGAGTTCCTGGCGCAGTTGACGACACAGTGCGGCGACCAACGCGGTCTTGCCTGATCCGACCGGGCCGCCGATGCCGATCCGCAACGCCTCCCCGGCCGATCGCTCCCGCCGCGGTCGATCGTGGTGATGGTGGTGCGGTGCTCCGTCGATCAGATGCGGGGGCATCGGTCTGTCCTTCTCTCGTGGGGTGGATGCTGGTCGGTAGAGTTCAGATGTTGTGCACTCGGTGGTGGTGCTGTGGACGTCACGACGCGAACAGCGGCATGTCGCGGATCTGGTGACGTTCGGCGAGGACGTCGAACAGCGGATCGGACAGATCGGCGAGTCCGTCGCGCGCCGCGCGCGCTGCCACCTCGGCGCACAGCGGCGCGAGATCGAGGGTGACTATCGCGACCTCGGCGGGGTCGAGAGCCAAGAGCCGCTGTCCGGCCGTCGCCATCCCGGTCATCGCGGTGTAGGTGAAGACCAGGGCGCTCTGGTGACCGTCGAGTCCACTCATCCGGCCGACCGTACCGGTGATCACCGGCAGGTGTGAACGTGGGACGTGAGCGGTGTAATCGGCTGCGGGCCAACGACGTCGGGCCAGGCGGAGCAGACCGCGTCCCTGCGCGAGAGAAGCCGCCCGTGCGGCCGCCGACGGGGTGCGGGCATCGACCTCCACCTGCGCTCGCGTCTCGTCGAGGACCCCATCGGCCACCGACGCCGCCACCGACGCCCCCACGAGCGCACTGGAGTGGAGACGACGATGGACGAAATCACGCAGACTCGCCGCGTCGGTCACCATCCGATCGGCGATGGCCTGCTCGATGCCGCCGGAGTGCACGTGGCCTCCGATCGGTAGACGAGAGTCGGCCAACGTCAACATCAGGGCGACCGCATGGCCCGTACCTGTCAACCCCGCGTGGTCGCCCATGTCAGAACAGGAAGTACCGCTGCGCCATCGGCAGCACTGTGGCGGGCTGTTCGTCGAAGATCTCGCCGTCGATGCGCACGGTGAACGTGTCGGGGTCGACCACGATCTCGGGCATCGCGTCGTTGCCGGGCATGTCGGTCTTGCCCACGGCACGAACGTCTTTCACCGGTGCCAGCCGACGCCGTACGCCCAGCCGTTGCATCAGTCCGGCCTCGAGGGCGGCAGGCGCGACGAAGGTGAGAGAGGTGTCGGCGGCCACCGGTGCTGCAGCACCGAACATCGGGCGCGGCAACACCGGCTGCGGGGTGGGGATCGAGGCGTTGGCATCCCCCATCGCCGCCCAGGCGATGGCCCCACCCTTGACCACCACATCGGGTCGCACTCCGAAGAACGCGGGATCCCACATCACGAGGTCGGCGAGTTTGCCCGGTTCCACCGATCCGATCTCGTCGTCGAGACCGTGGGCCACGGCCGGACAGATCGTGTACTTGGCCACGTAGCGCCGTGCCCGATTGTTGTCTGCAGCGGCGTCGCCCGACAACGATCCGCGGCGGCTCTTCATGACGTGGGCGGTCTGCCAGGTGCGTAACACCACCTCACCGATCCGGCCCATCGCCTGCGCATCGGACCCGATCATCGAGATGGCGCCGAGGTCGTGCAACAGATCCTCAGCCGCGATGGTCGTCCCGCGGATTCGACTCTCGGCGAACGCGAGGTCCTCGGGCACGCTCGGGTTGAGATGGTGGCACACCATCAGCATGTCGAGATGTTCGTCGAGGGTGTTCACCGTGTGCGGGCGGGTGGGGTTGGTGGAGCTGGGGAGAATGTTGGGATGGCTTGCGACGGTGATGATGTCGGGTGCGTGACCGCCGCCGGCACCTTCGGTGTGATACGCGTGGATCCCGCGCCCGGCGATGGCACCGAGGGTCTGTTCGACGAATCCGGCCTCATTGAGGGTGTCGGAGTGCAGAGCCACCTGGAGCCCGAACTCGTCGGCGATCCGCAGGCAGGCATCGATCGCGGCCGGTGTGCTGCCCCAGTCCTCGTGCACCTTGAACCCCGACGCGCCGGCCAACACCTGCTCACGCATCGACTCGGCACCGACGGTGTTGCCCTTGCCGAGCAGCGCGATGTTCAGCGGCCAGTGGTCGGTGGCGGCGATCATCGAGGCAAGATGCCACGCCCCGGGGGTGACGGTGGTCGCCTTGCTGCCCTCCGCCGGACCGGTCCCCCCACCGATGAGGGTGGTGATCCCATTGCCCAGCGCTTCGTCCATGATCTGCGGGCAGATGAAATGCACATGACAGTCGATACCGCCGGCGGTGACGATCTTGCCGTTTCCGGAGATGATCTCGGTGGAGGGACCGATGACCAGGCCCGGGTGCACCCCGTTCATGGTGTCCGGGTTGCCGGCCTTGCCCAGAGCCACAATGCGTCCGTCACGAATTCCGATGTCGGCCTTGATGATCCCCCAATGATCGAGCACCACGGCTCCGGTGATGACGGTGTCGGGTGCACCGTCGGCACGGGTGGCCCGAGACTGGCCCATCGACTCTCGGATCACCTTGCCCCCACCGAACACGGCCTCCTCGCCCGCGAGGCCGGGTCCACCGCAACGATCTTCGGTGATCTCGATGAGGAGATCGGTGTCGGCCAGTCGAATTCGATCCCCAGCGGTCGGACCGTAGAGCTCTGCGTAGCGCTGTCTGCCCAGAATGGCCATGTCAGTCCAACGTTCCGGGCGGGGTCAGCGACAAACCGGGCACGATGCGGGCGCCTGCGATGGGCACCAGATCGACGGTCATGCTGATTCCCGGCTCGAAGCGCACCGCGGTCCCGGCCGGGATGTCGAGCCGTTGTCCGTGCGCCTGCTCGCGGGCGAAGGCCAGGCCGGCGTTGGCCTGCGCGAAGTGGAAGTGACTTCCCACCTGGATCGGTCGGTCGCCGGTGTTGACCACCTCGACGGTGGTGCGGGGGGCGCCGGCGTTGATCTCCACCTCGCCTGGGGCACAGAGCACTTCACCGGGCACCATGCGCGCGGTCATGCGATCGGCTCGTGCACGGTGACCAATTTGGTGCCGTCGGGAAACGTGGCCTCGACCTGTACGTCGTGGATCATCTCGCCGACGCCCTCCATGACCTGCTCGCGCGTGAGAACCTCACGGCCACTGGCCATCAGCTCGGCCACCGACCGTCCGTCCCGCGCGCCCTCGAGGACGTGGTCGGTGATCAGAGCAACCGCCTCGGGATGGTTGAGCAGCAGTCCGCGGTCCTGCCGACGGCGAGCCAGTTCGGCTGCGTACGAGATCATCAGCCGTTCCTGCTCATGGGTGGAGAGTCGCACCTGCTGCCTCCTGTACCGACGCCGCCGTGAATCTGGCCGTCCGCCATCGGATGCCGGGCGGACGCGCTCTCATAGTGCCACGGTGCACGCGCCTCGGCGCGGTTACTCAGGGCGTGGGTGAACCCGACGCCAGTGCCGCGACATGGGCCGGGGTGAGCGCATCGCCGTGCGTGGCGACGGCCTGCTCGTCGAATGCGTTCACCGCCCAGCCGCGTACGAGGACGGCGGCCAGGGCCCGCGCGGTGGCGGGCTCGTCGATCACGCCACCGGACTCGCCACCCTCGGCGGCGAGGTAGCGCTGCAACCGGGTGGCGGCCGCGGGCATGGCGTCGGCGAAGAAGCTCTGGGTGGCCAACCATCGGGTGATCAGATGCCCGGGATGCATGTCCCATCCCTGATAGACACCGAAGTCCAGCGACCGTCGCACCAGCCGGTGATGCCGACGTAGGGCCGTGGCGATCTGCTCGGCGTCGCCGACCGGCACCACTTGCGTGGAACCGTCGCTCACCCACACCCCGGTCTGCGCAGCCGAGGTGACCATCACGGCCTTTGCATGATCTGCCAACGGGTGTTCCAACGACTGTTGGGCTGCGACAACCCCACATGCTGCGCTGTAATCGTAAGTGCCGTAGTGCAATCCAGTCAGACGCGGACCGGACCGGTGAATGGCGGCCGCCACGGTGGCCGTACCGTCGGCGCCGACCACGGCTTGCGGTGATTCGATCTGCAACTCGAACCGCAACACGCCTGCGCTCAGCCCGTGCGCGCGTTCGATCTCCTCACACAGCGCGAGGACTGCGTCCACCTGTCCGACGGCCCGCAGCTTGGGCACCGTGAAGACAAAACCTTCTGGCACCCCACCGGCCCCGTCGAGCACCGCCTCCAGCGATCGCAGGCCGCGACGGCGTTCGACCGGTCCGAGACCTTTGCATCGCACCCCGGCCGCGATGGTCGGATACAGGCCGGGCTCCCCCGCGGCCCGCTGCTGCGCCCACGCTGCCAACACCGCACCGGCAGCGCGAGCGTGCGCGTCCTCCACCTCGTCGGAACGGCTGCCGTAGCCGTCCTCGAGATCCACGCGCAGGTCGACGATAGGCGCGGTCTCCAACTGCGCCAGGACGGATCGAACAGCCCCGACCGGGGCCATCTCGACCAGCACATCCATTGCTCCCGTGGCGATCTCGATTGCACGCTGCGACCATTCGCCGACAGTTCCCTCGTGCACGACGTCGGCGGATACGTAGACGGTGTGCAGGGGTTGGACCCCACGGCTGCGGTCGGGGTACTGCGCGGTCAAGGCCGCATCGGTCTCGGCGAGAATGGCGTCGAGCCGACGATCGGCGGCGGCGGCGAACCGCACACCTGACGGTCGTTTCGACATCCCGTCCGCACCCGTGCGCTCGCGGGTCAGGTCGTCCCGAATCATTTCGTCCCCAGTCAGGTCGTCCCGAGTCAGGTCGTCCCCAGTCAGGTCGTCACGGTTGCCGGCCACGAGGCGCTCAGGACGTGCGTGCGTCGAGGTTCTGCAGCCGCACGCGGCCCTGTGCCACCACGCGACCCTCGGCGTCGGTCATGTCGACCTGCCAGAGTTGCTGCAGCCGTCCGCGATGGATGGGGGTGGCCGTGCCGGTGATGCGTCCGGAACGAACCGCCCGCAGGAAGTCGGTGGAGTTGTTGACCCCGACCACGTTGCCGGTCACGCCACGTTCGCGCAGCCACATGGCCGCCGAGACGCTGGCCAGCGATTCGACGAGGGCGCAGTACGTACCACCGTGCACGATGCCGAAGGGCTGGAGGTGCTGCGGACCCACCTCGAACGACGCCGACGATCCGTCACCGCTGATCACGTCGTATTCGAAACCGAGCGCGGTGTCCAGCCCGGTTCCCATCTCGGCGATCATCTGTGCCTGGTCGACCATGTCATCGCACCTTTCGTAGCCGTCAGCTGACGATAAGCCACGCCACCGCCGCCATGCGCGCGAGGACATCCGAGGCCAGGAGCACGGGCACGACACAGCAGCAGGTCCCACGCCGGGGGTTGGCGTGGGACCTGCCGTGACGTGGATCGGGGGTCGCTGCAGCCCTCAGGACACTCGCTCGATCCGACGCTGATACCAGCTTAGGCTAAGCTAACTAAGAAGGCAAGGCAGCGTGGTCTCCGACCGTTCAACGATCGCGAACCGAATGACCAGCAACGACGGTGATCACCGATCCCTGCGACCGAACAGCGCACAGTAGGATCAGAAGGATGTTGAGTGGTTTGGGTGATCTGGAACGTGCAGTCATGGACAACCTGTGGGCGTCGGACTCGCCGCAGACCGTACGGCAGGTCCACGAGGCCATATCGCGTGACCGCGAACTCGCGTACACCACCGTGATGACGGTCCTGCAGCGGCTGGCGAAGAAAAAGCTGGTGTCGCAGATCCGCGACGACCGGGCTCACCAGTACACCCCGACGCGACGTCGAGAGGACATGGTGGCCGGCCTGATGGTCGACGCGCTGCGCGAGGCCGACGAAACCACATCGCGGCACGCCGCACTGGTGTCCTTCGTCGGTCGAGTCGGGGCAGACGAGGCCAACGCGTTGCGTCAGGCCCTCGACGAGTTGGAGGCGGCGCGCTCGGTCGGCGATCACTGACCTCGGCTCACCCCGCGCCCGCTACCCAGACTCCCCGCCCATCCCCCAGCCCACCCATCCCCAGCCCACCCAGACCTTATTGGACCCCACCCTTTCGGACCCCAACCGTGGACCTGACCCCACGACGAGGACACATCGATGACCGCTGTGGCATTCGGGGCTTTCGCCCTGATCCTCGCGGGACCCGCTCCCGCGTGGCTCTCGCGCGCGCAGTGGCCGTTGCGGGCGCCGCGTGCGGCGATGGCACTGTGGCAGTCGGTCGCGCTGGCTGCAGTCCTGTCGGCGTTCAGCTGCGGACTCGCCATCGCGGCCAACCTCCTGGTCCCCGGCCCCGACGGACGACCCACCACCAACCCGTTCGACGAGATCCGCTCGCTCGGTGTCGTGCTGTGGACGGTGTACGTCGCGGTCTTCGTCCTCACCCTCGTCATCGGGGCGCGGCTGATGTACACCGTCGTACGGGTCGCGGTGAAGACCCGCGCGCGGCGCGCCGCACATCGCCACCTGATCGATCTCCTCGACCGGTTCGACCGCTCCGGCTGCGATCGTCAACTCCTGGCCCGCGATGTACGGATGTTGGAAGTCGACGAGCCGATGGCCTACTGCCTTCCCGGTCTGCGCCGACGCGTGGTGCTCAGTGCCGGCGCTGTCGCGCGGCTCTCGCACGACGAGCTCGAGGCGGTGATCGCCCACGAGCGCGCACACCTACGTGCTCGCCACGACCTGGTTCTCGAGGCCTTCATAGCGGTGCACGAGTCCTTCCCCCGTTTCATCCGCAGCGGCTCGGCGCTGGACGCGGTGCGCCTTCTGGTCGAGCTGTTGGCTGACGACCACGCGGTGCGCGCAACCGGCCCGACCCCATTGGGCCGTGCCCTAGTGGCGTGCGCCGATTCCACGGCACCACGTGGGGCGCTCGCGGTGGGCGGTCCAACGACGCTCGTCCGCGTCCGACGCCTCGCGCATGACCGGCACGGTCCTGTCGTGTCGGCGCTGGCCTACCTCACCGCTGCGGGGATCCTGGTGTTTCCGACCATGGCCGTTGCTGTCCCGTGGCTCACCGAGTTGCACCGGCTGATCACTGCGGGCTGAGTCGGATCGAGGACAGTACTGACCGCCACCCCAGAGCCCGGCGACGGGCAATAGGGTGGTTGCCATGAACCAATCTGCCTCCGACGCCGCTACGTCGACCACTGCTCGCGCTCAGATCGGTGTCACCGGTCTGGCCGTCATGGGATCCAACATCGCACGCAACTTCGCCCGCCATGGACACACCGTCGCGCTGCACAATCGCACTGTCGCTCGCACCGACGCCCTCATCGACAAGCACGGCGGTGAGGGCGACTTCGTGCGCACCGAGACGATCGAGGAGTTCGTCGCTGCGCTGCAGAAGCCGCGCCGGGTGCTGATCATGGTGAAGGCCGGTGATGCGACCGACGCCGTCATCTCCGAGCTCGCCGATGCGATGGAGCCCGGCGACATCATCATCGACGGCGGCAACTCGCTCTACACCGACACGATTCGCCGCGAGAAGGCCATGAGTGACCGCGGCCTGAACTTCGTCGGCGCCGGCATCTCCGGCGGTGAAGAGGGCGCGCTCAACGGGCCCGCGATCATGCCGGGCGGACCGGCCGAGTCCTACGCATCGCTAGGACCGCTGCTCGAGTCGATCTCCGCCCACGTCGACGGCGAGCCGTGCTGCACCCACATCGGACCCGACGGCTCAGGCCACTTCGTGAAGATGGTGCACAACGGCATCGAATACGCAGACATGCAGCTCATCGGCGAGGCCTACGACCTGCTGCGCCGCGCGCTGGATCTGCCGGTGGCCCGGATCGCGGAGGTGTTCCGCGAGTGGAACTCCGGCGACCTGGAGAGTTATCTGGTCGAGATCACCGCGGAAGTGTTGTCGCAGAACGACTCCGAGACCGGCACCCCGCTCGTCGACCTCATCGTCGACGCCGCCGGCCAGAAGGGCACCGGGCGGTGGACGGTGAAGTCCGCCCTCGATCTCGGGGTCCCGACCACCGGCATCGGAGAGGCCGTGTTCGCCCGCGCGCTGTCCAGCGCCCTGGACCAACGCGCAGCGGCCCGCGAACTCGCCTCAGGCACCCTGGGCCCTGCGCCCACCGACGTCGACACCTTCGTCGAAGACATCCGTTCGGCGCTGTATGCGTCCAAGGTGGTCGCCTACGCCCAAGGTTTCGACCAGATCGCCGCAGGCAGCAAGGAATACGACTGGAACCTGCACCCGGGCGCGATGGCCACCATCTGGCGGGGCGGGTGCATCATACGGGCCAAGTTCCTCAACCGCATCCGCGAGGCCTACGACGAAAACCCCGATCTGCCCAGCCTGTTGCTGGCACCGTACTTCCGGACGGCGATCGAGAACGCCGTCGACAGCTGGCGTCGGGTGGTCGTGACGGCCACGCAACTCGGGATCCCGGTTCCCGCCTTCGCGTCATCGCTGTCCTACTACGACGGGCTGCGCGCCCACCGGCTACCGGCGGCCTTGATCCAGGGTCAGCGCGACTTTTTCGGCGCCCACACCTATCGACGGGTGGACAAAGAGGGCGTGTTCCACACGCTGTGGAGCGAGGACCGTTCAGAAGTCCAAAGCTGAGACGAGACCGCCATGCGATTCCTGCCGGGTCACATTCTCACCGCCGACCTCACCTACGACGACGTGTTCATTGTCCCCAATCGCAGTGACGTCGTGTCGCGCTTCGACGTCGACTTGACCACCGGCGACGGCTCGGGCACGACAATTCCCATCGTGGTGGCCAACATGACCGCGGTGGCCGGGCGCCGGATGGCCGAGACGGTGGCTCGACGCGGCGGGGTGGTGGTACTCCCCCAGGATCTGCCCGCAGCGGCGGCGGCCGAGCAGATCGCATTCGTCAAGAGCCGACACCTCGTGGCCGACACTCCGGTGACGCTGGGTCCCGGCGACTCGGTGTCCGACGCGATCGCGTTGCTGCCCAAGCGCGCGCATGGTGCGGTGGTCGTGGTCGACCCCAGCGACGGGAACGCGGTGGGAATCGTGACCGAGGCGGCCTGCCACGGCGTCGATCGCTTCACCCGGCTGTCGGATGTGGCGGACCGCAGCATGGTGGTGCTGCCAGTGCACACCGATCCGCGCGCGGTGTTCGACGCCATCACCGAACATCATCTCGGGGTGGCGGTCCTCACCGGTCCAGACGGGACGATCGTCGGGGTGCTGACCCGTAACGGCGCACTACGCGCCGAGATCTATCGGCCCAACGTCGACGCCTCGGGTCGGCTGCGGGTGGCCGCCGCAGTCGGCATCAACGGGGACGTGGTGGGCAAAGCCCGCGCGTTGGTGCAGTCGGGTGCAGACCTGCTGGTGGTCGACACCGCGCACGGACATCAGGAAAAGATGCTCGATGCGGTCGCCGCCATCGCCCGCGCCGAAGTGGGCGTTCCCCTCGTCGCCGGAAACGTCGTGTCGGCTGCTGGGACCACTGATCTGCTCGACGCCGGCGCCGACATCGTGAAGGTGGGAGTGGGTCCAGGCGCGATGTGTACGACGCGGATGATGACCGGCGTTGGTCGTCCGCAGCTCTCGGCGGTGGCCGAATGTGCCGCTGTGGCCCGGTCTCGTGGGGCCCACGTGTGGGCCGATGGTGGCGTGCGCCACCCCCGTGACGTCGCCCTGGCGGTAGCCGCCGGGGCATCCAACGTGATGATCGGCTCATGGTTCGCCGGAACCCACGAATCGCCCGGCGACCTGCATTTCGACCGATCAGGCCGCGCCTACAAAGAGAGCTTCGGGATGGCCTCCAAGCGGGCGGTCGCCGCGCGGACCGCAGGCGACAGTGCCTTCGACCGCGCACGTAAGGCGCTCTTCGAGGAGGGCATCTCCACGTCCCGGATCATGCTCGACCCGGATCGGCCCGGTGTGGAGGACCTCATCGACCACATCTGCTCGGGGGTACGCAGTACCGCGACGTACGTGGGGGCGGCCACCCTGGACGCGCTGCATGAGCGGGTGGTACTCGGCGTGCAGTCGGCGGCCGGGTTCGCCGAGGGCCGCCCCCTGCCGACCGGGTGGTGACCTGCGTCTCCCGATAGACTGACGCGATTGGATCGTCCCGTTCGGCGCCCGGGCGATCGGAGTCTCCCCGGCGCTCCTGGAGGACATCTTGGTGCGCGCGGCCACCGCCACCCCACCTGCGGCTCCGGTGACCCGACGACGTCGGACGGCAAGGCCACGCTGACATGCAAGTAGTGACTCTGGTCGCCAGCCTGCTCGGTTTCGTGGCCCTCACACTGGGCACCGCGCTGTTCGTGGCTTCGGAGTTCTCGCTCACCGCGCTGGAACGCTCCACGGTCGAGGCCGACCTGCGCCACCGCGGGGACCGTCGGTCACGGCTCGTCGCCCAGGCCCACCGCACCCTCTCGTTCCAGCTCTCAGGTGCGCAACTGGGCATCACCATCACCACGCTGATCACCGGCTACATTGCCGAACCTGTTCTGGCGCAACTGTTCTCACCGGCCTTCGACGCAGTCAGCGTGCCTGCGGACGTATCCGCCGTGCTCTCGACCGCTCTGGCCCTGGTCATCGCGACGTCGTTGTCGATGGTGTTGGGTGAGCTGGTCCCGAAGAACTACGCCATCTCACGGCCACTGTCGACAGCGCGCGCCACCTCGGGGCCGATGATCGTCTTCTCCACGGTTTTCGGCGGCGTGATCCGTGGTCTCAACGGGTTGGCCAATCTCATCGTGCGGCGCCTGGGGGTGGAACCCGCCGAGGAACTACGGTCGGCGCGGTCGCCGCAGGAACTGGTGTCGCTGGTGCGCAACTCAGCGCGCGAAGGTGCGCTGGACAAGGACACCGCGCTGATCGTGGGTCGATCTCTGCAGTTCGGCGAACGTACCGCCGAGGAGTTGATGACCCCACGGGTCACCGTCGATGCGCTCGACGAGGACGCCTCCGTACGTGATCTGATCATCGCCTCCGCTGAGTCGGGCTTCTCCCGTTTCCCGATCGTGGTCGATGGCGACCTCGACAACATCGTGGGATTCGTACACGTCAAGCAGGCCTTCACCGTTCCGGTGGCCAGTCGGGACTCGACTCGGTTGGGGGCGATCGCCCGTCCGGTCCCGATCGTGCCCGCCAGCCTCGACGGGGACGCGGTGATGACGCGCATCCGCGCCGACGGCATGCAGGTGGCAGTGGTGGTCGACGAGTACGGCGGTACCGCGGGCATCGTCACCACCGAGGACCTCATCGAGGAGATCGTCGGCGACGTGACCGATGAGCACGACGACGAGGAGGCCGACGTGGCCCCCGACGGCACCGGGTTCCGCTGCTCGGGTCTGTTGCGCATCGACGAATTGCCCGAAGCGGTCGGATACCGCCCGCCCGAGGGCGAGTACGACACACTCGCCGGGCTGGTCGTGTTCATCCTGGGTCGGCTGGCCGTCGCGGGCGACGAGGTCGATCTGCCCGAGCGCGCCGACGACGGTGACAACGACGGCGAGCCGATGCGTCCGGCGCCGCGGTGGCGAGCGCGGGTCGTGGCCTTGGAAGGACGACGGATCGAGACCATCATGCTGAGCCCGATCACCGACGATTCCGACGGTCCCCGCGGGCGGGTGACCCGATGAGCGATGCGTTCGGTGTCGTCTTGACGGTGGTGTTGTTGGCCGCCAACGCATTCTTCGTGGCCGCGGAGTTCTCACTGATCTCGGCGCGACGGGACCGGCTCGAGGCGCTGGTGCAGCAGGGCAAGAAGCGGGCGCGAACGGTCATGGCGGCGGCGCAGGAGCTCTCCCTGATGCTCGCCGCGGCCCAGCTTGGCATCACGATCTGTTCGATCCTGCTGGGCCGAGTGGGCGAACCGGCGATCGCGCACCTGATCGAGAGTCCGCTGGAGTCGGCAGGACTGCCGAGCGCGTTGCTGCACCCGATCGCGTTCGCTCTCGCGCTGGGGCTGGTGGTGATCCTGCACATCTTGGTGGGCGAGATGGTGCCCAAGAACATCGCACTCGCCGGACCCGAACGGGCGGCGATGCTGTTGGTCCCCGCGCACCTGGCCTTCATCAAGCTGGTCCGACCGCTCATCTCCTTCTACAACCTGGTGGCCAACCTGGTGCTGCGACTCATGCGGGTGGAGCCCAAGGACGAACTCGACGCCACCGTGTCGGTGGGTGAGCTGGCCGAGATGATCGGTCAGTCCCGCCAGGAGGGCCTGATCGATGCCGAGGAACACGACCGGCTCAGCCGGGCACTGTCGATGGCTGATCGAACGGTCGCCGAGGTGACCATCGGCCTGACCAGCCTGCGCAGCGTCGCGGTCACCCTCGACGAACGGACCGGCCGGTCAGGACCCACCCTCGGTTCTGTCGAGAAGGCGGTGTCGGAAACCGGCTTCTCCCGGTTCCCCGTGCGCCGCGACGACGGGACCTTCGTGGGGTACCTGCACCTCAAAGACGTGCTGGAGGAGATCCTCGACGAGAACGTCGGGCCCGGGTCGGTGATCGGAGCCGAGACGATCCGTCCGCTGCCTGCGGTGCCTGCCACCGCCACCCTCGAACAGGCCACCTCGACGCTGCGCCGCATGAGCGCGCACCTGGGTGTTGTGGTCGACGAGGTCGGTGCGACGGTGGGCATCGTGACGTTGGAAGACCTGGTGGAGGAGTTCGTGGGTACCGTGCGCGACGAGACCCACCGGATCTGATGCTCGTCACCACCCTGTCGGCTCGGGAGGTGTCACAGCGCACCGACGCCCATGTCGCGAGAGTGGCCGAACTGCTGGGGCAACATCCGCAGACCACGCCCGCCGGCGAGCCACATCCGGTGTGGCAGTTCCTGTTCCGCTACTACAGCCACAAGCCTTCGCAACTGCGCCGCTGGCATCCGGGCCACGGCATCGCCATCGCGACACCCGCCGCCCACACCCACTACCCCCACTACGAGCCGAGCAATGGCGGGGTGGCGGTCACCGTGTCGCGCGCCCACCTCGCGACGCGGGCGAGAACCGTTGCGTTCGTGGCTGATCTGCTGCATTCGACGTCGCGGCGCCCAGCCCGCCTGAACTGTTTCGGCGCCCACGAATGGGCGATGGTCTACCGCGCGCCCGCCGAGACGCTGCGCCACCGCGCCCCGTTGCGGCTGTCGCCGACCGACACCGACGCGGCGGTGGAGTCGATAGGGTTGCGCTGCACCCATTTCGATGCATTTCGGTTCTTCACCGCCGACGCCGTGCCGCGTAACGCGGCTGTGCTCACCCGCGACACCCAGCCCGCCAGCGAACAACCCGGCTGCCTGCACGCGGGGATGGATCTCTACAAGTGGGCCCACAAACTCAGCCCGCTGATCTGTTCGGATCTCGTGGTCGACGCGCTGACCGTCGCATTCGATCTGCGCGAGCTGGACATGCGGGCGAGCCCCTACGACTTCGAGGACCTCGGACTGAGCCCGATCACCATCGAAACCGCGGCCGGACGCGCGGAATACGTACGGCTGCAGGTGGAGACGACCCGTCGGGCCGCAGCCGTGCGGGCCGATCTGATGCAGGCGTGTGAGTCGCTGCTGAGGACCATCCGGGCCGAAAACCTCCCCTGACGTCGGCTACCTACCGTTGAGTAGCATCTAGGCGACGAGATCGACCGATCCACAACAGAAGGCAGGCCAACATGTCCGAACGCGTCACGGTCGGCGGGGTGCAGATCGCCTCCGTCCTCTACGACTTCATCAACTCCGAGGCACTGCCCGGGACCGGTGTGGATCGCGACGCATTCTGGAACGGGGCCGCCCAGGTCATCACCGACCTGACTCCCCGCAACAGGGAGCTCCTCGAGATCCGGGAGTCGATCCAGCACAAGATCGACGAGTGGCACCGCAGCTACAGCTACGACCCCGCCACCTACAAGGAGTTCCTGACCGAGATCGGGTACCTGGTACCGGTTCCCGAGGACTTCTCGGTCACCACCGAGAACGTGGACCGCGAGATCACCGACACCGCCGGACCCCAGCTGGTGGTGCCGCTGCTCAACGCGCGGTTCGCGATCAACGCCGCCAACGCGCGCTGGGGTTCGCTCTACGATGCGCTGTACGGCACCGACGCCATCTCCGAGGCCGACGGTGCCGAGAAGGGTTCGGCCTACAACCCGGTGCGCGGCGACAAGGTGATCGCCTACGCCAAGAACGCTCTCGACGGTGCGGTCCCCCTCGAGGGCGGGTCGTGGACCTCGGTGACCGGCCTGTCGGTCGTCGACGGCGCACTCGTGGTCACCCTCACCGGTGATTCCACCACCGCACCGGCCGATCCCGACGCCTTCGTCGGCTACACCGGTGATGCGGCGTCGCCCACCGGTGTGCTGTTCCGGCACAACGGACTTCACCTCGAAGTGCAGATCGACCCCAGCTCACCGATCGGTTCCACCGATCCGGCCGGGATCAAGGACGTCCTCGTCGAGTCGGCGATCACCACGATCATGGACTTCGAGGACTCCGTGGCCGCGGTGGACGCCGAGGACAAGGTGCTCGGCTACCGCAACTGGTTGGGACTGAACAAGGGTGATCTCTCCGAAGAGGTCTCCAAAGGCGGCACGACCTTCACCCGCGTACTCAACGCCGACCGCGAGTACACCGCGCCTGACGGCTCCACCCTCACCCTCCCGGGACGGTCACTGCTGTTCGTCCGCAACGTCGGACATCTGATGACCAACGACGCGATCGTCGACGCCGAGGGCAACGAGGTGCCCGAGGGCATCCTCGACGCGCTGTTCACATCGTTGATCGGCATCCATGGCCTCAACGCCACCGACGGTCTGCAGAACTCGCGAACCGGGTCGATCTACATCGTCAAGCCCAAGATGCACGGACCCGACGAGGTCGCGTTCACCGTCGAGTTGTTCGGCCGGGTGGAGCAGGTCCTGGGCCTGCCCGCCAACACCATCAAGGTGGGCATCATGGACGAGGAGCGGCGCACCACCGTGAACCTCAAGGCCTGCATCAAGGCGGCCGCGCAACGCGTGGTGTTCATCAACACCGGCTTCCTCGACCGCACCGGCGACGAGATCCACACGTCGATGGAACTGGGGCCGGTCATCCGCAAGGGCGAGATGAAGGCCCAGACGTGGATCAAGGCGTACGAGAACTGGAACGTCGACACCGGTCTGGCCGCAGGTCTGCAGCACAAGGCGCAGATCGGCAAGGGCATGTGGGCCATGCCCGACCTGATGGCCGACATGTTGGAGCAGAAGATCGCCCAACCCCAGGCCGGCGCCAACACCGCCTGGGTGCCCTCTCCCACCGCCGCCACCCTGCACGCTCTGCATTACCACCAGGTCGACGTGTTCGAGCGACAGGACGAGATCGCCAAGCGCGACCCGGCCTCGCTCGACGACATCCTGACGATCCCGGTAGCGGTGAACCCGTCGTGGTCGGATGCGGAGAAGAAGGAAGAGGTCGACAACAACTGCCAGTCGATCCTGGGATATGTGGTGCGGTGGATCGATCAGGGCGTGGGCTGCTCCAAGGTGCCCGACATCCACGACGTCGCGCTGATGGAAGACCGCGCCACCCTGCGCATCTCCAGCCAGTTGTTGGCCAACTGGATCCGCCACGGCATCGTCTCCGAGGCCGACGTGGTCGCTTCGCTCGAGCAGATGGCGGTGGTGGTCGACGGGCAGAACGCCGGCGATCCGGCGTACCGACCGATGGCGCCGGACTTCGATGCCAGCATCGCCTTCCAGGCCGCGAAGGAACTGATCCTCGCCGGTACCACGCAGCCCAGCGGCTACACCGAGCCGATCCTGCATCGGCGCCGCCGGGAATTCAAGGCCGCCAACGCCTGATCGATCCGGCCGAGCCCCCACCGGGGGGTCACCCGAGGTGACCAGACCCACACTGCGCCACCTCTACACTGTCGGAGATGTCGACCGGTGGAGGTGAGCGCAGGTGGGACAGCACCGCAACGAGGTGGACCGACGCCGTGGCGTCAGCCGCGGTCTGATCCTGACCGTACTGGCCGTCGCGGTGGTGGCGGCGTTGGTCGTGGGCTGGGTGGTGTTGGGCAACCGGCTCACCCAGGACGGGGACTCCGCAGCCAACGCCTGCGCCGAGGGCCCCGAGACGGTGACCGTCATCAGCGATCCCGACCTCGCCGCCCCACTGGCGGCCATCGCCACCGAGTTCGGCAAGACGCGGCCGGTGGTGCGCGACAAGTGCATCACCGTGCAGGTCAAGGCCGGTGACCCCAAGGTGACACTCGACGGGTTGACCGGGACCTGGGACCCGGCATCGATGGGCCCCTATCCGGCAGCCTGGGTACCGGCGTCGTCTATCTGGAGTGCCCAGCTGCTCGCCTCGGCGTCATCGGTGGTCGAGGGGACGCCCCGATCGTTGGTGACCTCCCCGGTGGTGCTCGCCGTGGCCCCGCAGTTCGCCACGACCGTCGGCGGAAAGCTGTCGTGGCTGCAGTTGCTGCCCCTGCAGCGCAACGACGACGGGTTGGCCGAGTTGGGCCTGGAGGGCTGGGGCAGGTTGCGCATCGGGTTCGCCACCGGATCTGATCTCGATGCCGGGGTGTTGGCGGCGCAGGCGGTGGCCACCGAGATCACCCACACCGATTCCGCCGGTCTCACCACCGACGACACCGCGCTGCCGCAGGTGGTCTCCACTATCAAGGATCTGCGTAAACGGGCCGTCCCGGTCCCCGACGGCAGCGCCGCACGGGCTCTGCCGATCATCGCCGGACCCTCACCGGCAAGCGCTGACATCCAGGCCATCCCCATGACCGAGCAGGCACTCTATGCGGCCACCCGCGGCGCCAACCCGCCTCAGGTGGTCGGACTTCTCCCGTCGGGGGTCACCCCGATGGCCGACTACCCGGTTGTCGATCTCACCGGACCCAAGGTGAGCGCGGCGCAGGCCGAGGCGGTGACGAAGTTCTTCGACTTCACCCGCCTACCCGAACAACTGCGTCGGATCACCAGCCTCGGATTCCGGGGGAACGCAGCGCTACCGGCCGCGAACACCGCAGTCTCCTTTCCGGTCACCGCCAACCCCATGGCTGCGCCCGATCCGGCAGCGTCGGTCGCCATCACCGACCTCATGACCCGTCGCTGAGCATCACCTACGCAGTCAGGCTTCGCTGAACGCGCTGATCGGCGGGCAGCTGCACACCAGGTTGCGGTCGCCGTAGACACCGTCGATCCGACGCACCGAGGGCCACACCTTGTCACGCGCCCCGACCGACGGGCGGCCGTTGGGGTAGGCCGCCTGCTCTCGGGTGTAGGGATGATCCCACTCGCCCACCAGGCATTCCGCCGTGTGAGGTGCCCCGCGCAGCGGGTTGTCCTCGACCGGCCAGACGCCGGCGGCCACTGCGTCGATCTCACCTCGGATCGCGATCATCGCGTCACAGAACGCGTCGATCTCGTCGAGGTTCTCACTCTCGGTCGGCTCCACCATCAGCGTGCCCGACACCGGGAAGCTCATCGTCGGCGCGTGGAAACCGAAGTCGGCCAACCGTTTTGCCACGTCATCTACGGTCACTCCGGTCGCTTTGGTGATCGGGCGCAGGTCCAGGATGCATTCATGGGCCACCCACCCGCTGTCGCCGGTGTAAAGGATCGGGAAGTGATCGGCGAGTCGGCGCGCGATGTAGTTTGCCGACGCGATCGCAGTCAGCGTGGCGCGCCGCAGCCCCTCGGCGCCCATCATCACGATGTAGGCGTAGGTGATCGGCAGGATCGAGGCCGACCCGTAGGGTGCACCGGAGATGGTGGCCGAGCCGGGTAGGTCCGAGGCGAGGGGATGCCCGGGCAGGAACGGCGCGAGGTGCTCTCGAACACCGATCGGGCCAACTCCCGGGCCACCGCCACCGTGCGGGATGCAGAAGGTCTTGTGCAGGTTCAGGTGACTGACGTCGCCACCGAAATGGCCCGGACGGGCCACTCCCACAAGGGCGTTGAGATTGGCCCCGTCCACGTACACCTGGCCACCCGCGTCGTGCACAGCCGAGCAGATCTCTCGGACCTCGTGCTCGAACACCCCGTGGGTCGAGGGGTAGGTGATCATGATCGCCGCCAACTCCTCGGCGTGCGTGGCGATCTTCTCCTTGAGGTCTGCGGTGTCGACGTCACCGTTGGCGCGGCAGTTGACCACCACCACCCGCATCCCGGCCATCACCGCAGACGCCGCGTTGGTTCCGTGCGCACTCGAGGGGATGAGGCAGACATCGCGCCGAACATCGCCGCGTGCAAGGTGGTACCCACGAATCGCCAAGAGGCCCGCATACTCGCCTTGCGATCCGGCGTTGGGCTGCAGGCTGATTCGGTCGTAGCCGGTGATGTCGGCCAGCCAGGTCTCGAGCCGGGTGATCAGCGTACGCATCCCCCGCACATCAACGGTGGGCGCGAACGGGTGCAAGCCGGCGAACTCAGGCCAGGTGATGGGTTCCATCTCGGCCGCCGCGTTGAGCTTCATCGTGCAGGAGCCCAGGGGGATCATGCTTCGATCCAGCGCGATGTCCTTGTCCGAGAGCCGCCGCAGATACCGCAGCATGGCGGTCTCGGTGTGGTACCTGCCAAACGCCGGATGGGTGAGGTACTCCGACGACCGTGCCGGTGCGACCGCTGGGACCGTCGTGGCCCAGCCGCGGTCACAGGACTGTCCGAACGCAGCCGCCACCGCCGCGATGTGCTCGACTGTGGTGGTCTCGTCGCAGGCGACAGCGACGTGGTCGGCGTCGACGAGACGCAGGTTGATGTTCGCGTCCCGCTTGGCTGCGGCGACGACGTCCTGCGCGCCACCGGGAACGTGCACGAGGATGGTGTCGAAGACGTTCGCATGCACCACGCGTAGACCCCCCGCGGCGAGACGATCAGCCAAGATCATCGCCATCGCGTGAACGCGTTCGGCTATCGCGCGCAGACCGTTCGGGCCGTGGTAGCTGGCATACATCGCGGCCAGCACGGCCAGCAGCACTTGCGCCGTGCAGATGTTGCTGGTGGCCTTCTCGCGCCGAATGTGTTGCTCGCGCGTCTGCAGCGAGAGCCGGTAGGCCAGGTTGTCATCAGCGTCCTTGGACACCCCGACCAGACGCCCAGGCATCGATCGCGCGTAGGCCGAGCGCACCGACAGATAGCCGGCGTGCGGGCCACCGAAACCCATCGGGACCCCGAAGCGCTGGGTGGTCCCGAAACACACATCGGCGCCTTGCTCGCCGGGCGCGGCAACCACCGTCAACGCCAGCAGGTCGGCTCCTACTGCGACCAGAGCACCGCGCTCGTGGGCGGCGGCGACGATCGGAGCGATGTCGACCACCCGGCCGGAAGCGCCCGGGACCTGCATCAGGACCCCGAAGAACTCGCCCTCGGGCAGCCCCTCGGTGAGGTCTGCGCAGACCACCTCGATGCCCAGGGGTTCTGCACGCGTGGCGATCACGGCCATCGTCTGGGGGAACACGTCGGCGTCCACCACGAAACGCGGTGAGCGGTTCTTGGTCGCCCGTCGCAGCAGCGTCATGGCCTCGGCGGCGGCGGTCGACTCGTCGAGCATGGAGGCATTGGCGACATCCATCCCGGTGAGGTCGGACACCATCGTCTGGAAGTTGAGCAACGCCTCCAAGCGACCCTGGCTGATCTCGGGCTGATACGGCGTGTATGCGGTGTACCACGCCGGGTTCTCGATGATGCTGCGCCGCAACACCGCCGGGGTGTGGGTGCCGTAATAACCCAGCCCGATCATGGACGTGGCGACGGTGTTCTGGGACGCCAGCTCGGCGAGCTCGGCCAGCGCCTGCACCTCGGACGAGGCCGGCGGCAGCGACTGCAGGCCGTTGTCGTGGGCGGGGTCGGCAATCGATGACGGGACCACCCGGGAGGCCAGGTCCTCGAGATCGCTCACCCCGATGAGGTCGAGGATGCGCTGCAGTTCCTCGCGATCGGGTCCGACGTGGCGGTCGGCGAACACGTCTGCGGACGACAGCGAGGGTTGCGGGTGAACGGCTTGGGACACGAGAGAACCTTTGCGCCGAGCTCGGCGAACACGCCGAGCGGTGTCAGTCCTCCCCCTCTGTCCTGCCCGTCGTGCATGGGCGCCTGAGAGATTCGGCTGCGGTGGCGCAACCTTTCACCGTGGGCGGGTGACCGAGTCACCACTTTCCAGAGACGTCGACACACAACACGGTCCGGGTGCCTGAGAGATTGACGGGGAGGTGTTGCTCCTTCGGCGGTCTCGACCGGTCAGGTCGGTGACGCTCTCCCGTGCCGTGGCGACGTTCTGGAAGTCTAACCGGTCCGGCGGGTGCGGGTCTTGCGACGAGCTGCCAGCTCGTCCTCGGGAGCCTCCTCGCTGACCGCGCCATCGGCGCGTTCGCCCGGGAAGTCGGCGATGGTGCCCGACAGCTCACGCATGGCTCCGGCCACTGCGATGCCGAACACACCTTGACCACCCTGCAGCAGGTCGACCACCTCTTCGGCCGACGTGCACTCGTAAACGGTGGTGCCGTCGGAGAACAGCGTGATGCGCGCAAGGTCCTCGACGCCACGTTTACGCAGGTGATCAACCGCGACGCGGATGTTCTGCAAGGAGATTCCGGTGTCGAGGAGTCGTTTGACGATCTTGAGGACCAGGATGTCCTTGAACGAGTACAGCCGTTGACTACCGCTGCCGGCCGCGCCACGGATAGACGGCACCACCAGCGACGTCCGGGCCCAGTAGTCGAGTTGGCGATAGGTGATCCCGGCGATCTGACAGGCGCTGGGGACGCGGTATCCGACCAGCTCATCTGGGACGGTGTCGTTGGGGAAGACCCCGGGGGCGATGTCGTCGAGAGTGCCCTGAGTGGGACGGGGCACCAACGGCGCGTCGCCGGTCGAGCCCGCTGGGTCCTGCGGCTGATCGCCCACTGCTACTCCTCGAAAATCGGGTGAGTCCCCCGGCGACCTCGGGGCCACCGATGCGAACTCCACCGATGGACCTCAGATTACGCCGTCGTATCCGACCCGTGCTGGCGTCCCGCCCGGTGGCGGACATCTGAGTCAAACGGTAAGGGGCGATCGGCCCGCGGACAACGCGACGCGCGCAAACCTGACCCTCGACCTCACGTAGAGGGTGATCTGTGACGTCGTGGTGTCCGAAATGAGATCTCGTTCGCCTGACGCCGGGCGCCGATCAAGCTCCGCCGGATGCTTTGAAGTCGTCAGGCGAGATGGTGTCGAGGAACTCCTTGAACTTCTCCACCTCGTCTTCCTTGACCTCCTCGGAGTCGGCGGACTCCTCGTCGGGGATCAGCAGACCGGCCTCGTCCAGCACGCCCTCGTCGGCGATGATCGGCACCCCGGCCCGGATCGCCACGGCGATGGAATCCGACGGACGAGCCGAGACACGCAGGTCGTCGGCGAAGATCATCTCCGCGTAGAAGGTTCCCTCCTGCATGTCGACGATGCGAACCTCGAGGAGTTCCTGGCCGAACGCAGCCATCAGGTTGACGATCAGATCATGGGTGAGCGGTCGCGGCGGTTCCACACCGCGCTGCTTGAGCGCGATGGACGCCGCCTCACTCTGTCCGATCCAGATGGGCAGATAGCGGTCGCCGTCCACTTCGCGCAGCAACAACACCGGTTGACCCTGCGGCGGCTCCACCCGGATTCCGACGACCTGCATCTCGCCCATCTGTGTCTCCCGCCTGCCGTCGACGACCGAACATTCGTGGGGCCTTGATCGGGCGCTCGTGTCGTGACGCTGATCGTATGGCACCGCAGCGCGCCACCCGGCCGAATCCGACGCTACACGCGCTCGATGCGAACGGCTGCGCCGCGCGCGAACGTACACGGGCGGTCATCAGGGTCACCGCCAATCATGGCAGGCGACAAGGAAATACAGGGTCATTGAGTGACTCCGGGTGGGAACGTCTCAGTCGAGAGCGTCGCGGACCGCGGCCTTCACCAGCTGGGTGTGCAGGGTGACCGAGAGCGCTGCGAGTTCACGGATCACCTCTTCGGCGCGGTCACGGGCACCGTCACCACGACTCTTGGCTATCGGGGTGGCGATCTGCACGACCAGACCGGCCTCACGATCGGCCGAGACCTTGAACGTACGCAGATGTCGGGCCTCGAGCCCGTAGGCGGCCAAGGCAGCGGCCGCCTCGACCAGACGCACCGCGTCCTCGTCGAAGAACCCGCCGGGCCCTGCGGTCAGCAGTCCGCCGCGCTGCAGCTCCGAGACGAAGCCGTCGGTGGCACCGGTCCGCGCCACCAACGTTTCACGCGAGATCCGGGCGGTGGTGTGTGCGAAGTCGGTGGCCGGCGCCACCCACGACCGTGCCGAGGACAGCAGCCGTGCGGTACCCGGATCCACCCGCTCACCGCGATCGATCGATTCGAGCTGCTCCTTGATCACCTTCAGGGGCAGATAGCGATCCCGCTGCGCGGTCAGCACGAACCGGAGACGTTCACAGTCTGCAGTGGTGAACCGCCGGTACCCCGACGGAGAACGCTGCGGGGTGATGAGCCCTTCGGACTCGAGAAAGCGGATCTTGGAGATGGTGACGTCTGGGAAGTCGCCACGCAGCCGATCCAGGACAGCACCGATCGACATCGATCCCTCGGACTGCCCTCCGGTGGACGGTGCGGTCACATCGCTACCCGGCGGCCGATGATCCGTCGCCGGTGGGGCCGCTGAGGAAGACGAGACGGAACTTGCCGATCTGCACCTCGTCGCCGTTGGCCAGCACGGCCGCGTCGACCGGCTCACGGTTGACGTAGGTGCCGTTGAGGCTACCCACGTCGACGACCTGGAACTCGTTGTCACCCAGGCGGAACTCGGCGTGCCGCCGACTCACCGTCACGTCGTCGAGGAAGATGTCGCTGTCGGGATGCCGTCCTGCCGACGTGGTCGGCTGGTCGAGGAGAAACCGCGAACCGGCGTTGGGACCACGCTTGACGACCAGCAGAGCCGTGCCCGCCGACAACCGCTCCACGCCTGCATCCGAGGTCTCACCCGACCCACCGGTCGCGTCGAGCTCCTTGATCAAATCGGCGCGAAAGACCGACGTCGTCTCCACCGGCGCGTCGTAGCCCTTGTCGTTGTCGCTCACCACTTCTCCTTCAGTCCGTGTGCCTGCAAGGGCACCTCAGTCGGTCGTGTGCCCACCAGGCGGCGTGGCCGTCGTGTGACCGTCGGGCGCCGTGGCACCCGACACCGCACGACCGTACCCCTCCGCGTCGAGCTCATTCTCCGATGACCGACCGGTATCCGTCGGCGTCGAGCATGTCCTCGAGCAGGTTGCCCAGGTCGGTATCCTCGCCGACGACGATCTCCACCAGCCAGCCCGCCCCGTACGGATCGGAGTTGATCAGCTCGGGTGAACTGTCGAGCTCGTCGTTGATCGCCGCGATGGAACCGTCCAGCGGACCGTAGATGTCGGACACGCTCTTCGTCGATTCCACTTCGGC
The DNA here is from genome assembly GCF_018474015.1 of Williamsia sp. CHRR-6. Lineage (GTDB taxonomy): Bacteria > Actinomycetota > Actinomycetes > Mycobacteriales > Mycobacteriaceae > Williamsia_A. The sequence goes on from NZ_JAHCSG010000005.1 coordinate 420,830, forward strand.
GAACGACTCGCCCTTGCCCACTACGTCATCGACGGCAGGAAGCTGGACGAACACGACGTCGCCGAGCTGATCTTGGGCGTAGGCGGTGATGCCCACGCGCACGACGCCGGGACCCACCTTCTCGATCCATTCGTGCTCGACGGTGTAACGCAGGTTGTCGGGGACCTCGGTCTCACTCACGCGGAGAACCTTAGCGTGGATCACTCCTGCCCACCCCACCGACCGGTGGCAACTGTCGAACCACCAGAGCGGTCTGAAAGACGTACTGCACGAACGACCACACGTACATCCCGGTGCCCCAGATCAAGAAGGCCCAGCCGATGGGCCGCAAGACGTCGCCGAGGACCCCGTCGAGTTGTCCACCGAGCAGAAGCGGGAACCCGTACATCAGTGCGAACGTGGCGGCCTTGCCCACGTAGGTCGAGGGTAGGGCCGCGATGCCGCGGGCGCTCAGGAACGGAACTGTGGCCAACAGCAACACATCTCGCGCCAACAGGATGCCCACCACCCACCAGGGGACGATGCTGCGGACACCCAGACCGATCGGGATCACGATCATGTAGATCCGATCCGCGGCGGGGTCGAGAAGCGCACCGAGCCGCGACGACTGATCCAGCAGCCGGGCGAGCTTGCCGTCGGCCCAGTCCGAGACGCCCGAGACGAGCAGGACCACGAACGCCCACCCGTCTGCCTTCTCGACCAGCAACAGCCAGACGAAGACCGGGACCAACAGCAGCCGCAGCAGGCTCAGAGCGTTGGGGACGGTGACGATGCGGTCGCGCGAGGGGTTCTCGATCGCGTCGGCCGACCTGGCGGTGGGGTCTGATGCGTTCATCCGGGTGGGTTGCTGTCCGTCAGCGGAAGATGCCGATGATGCCCTGCAGCGTCTTGGCACCACCACCGGCGAACGGGTTGTCGTGGACCATGTAGGTCCAGGTTGTCGTCGACCGGCGCAGATCCGCGCCCGCGAGGTCGACACCGTCGGCGGTGATCTCCACGGTGCGGAACGTCTCGCGCGTCTTTTCAACCGCCGTCGCCGGCAGGCGTGAGAACTCGTCGAGGATCAGCTTGTGGAACTCGTCGAGTGGGCTCTCGCGGCCGATCGAGCGCAGGTGGATGCTGGCGCGAACGTCGGAGACGAACGCCAGATGATCGGCCCACCCACGATCGAGATGGAACAGCGCGATCTCGCGTGCGGCCTGCACCAACACGTCGCGATCGATCGGCTCGTCGGGAATCGACGGCGCAGATGGAGCATCCCCATCTGGGTTGTCCCCGTCTGGGGTGTCCCCATCTGGGCTCACGCTGCCTGAAGCATCGGCCTCACCCTCGGCGGCCTCGGTCTCCTCAGACGTCGACTTGCCCTCGGTCAGTTGCGCGTAGCGGGCCGGCTCGCTCTCGGCGAGTTCCTCAAGTGCGATCTCGGTGGTCAGCAGCTCCATCCGACGCTTGACCACGATGTCACGCTGTTGGTTGACCAGCAGGTTGTAGCGCCAGGTGTTGGCGTGGAGCTCGAGCATGATGCCCTCGGCCACACGTTGGGCCTGCTCGATGAGCTCGATCCCCTTCTCCCCCATCGATCCGTCGGGTTCCTCGGACACCGGGTCACGCTTGAACGAGAGATTCTTGACGACCACCGGGTCCTCGAGGCTGGAGAAGAACACCGACCGGCCCGGATCACCCTGACGCCCCGCGCGGCCGCGCAGCTGGTTGTCGAGACGTTCGGTGTCATGGCGCCCGGTACCGACGACGCACAGACCGCCCAGTTCGACGATCTGATCGCGGGCACCGGTGGACTTGCCGTTCTTCTCTCCGCTCGATCCACCGAGCTTGATGTCGGTTCCACGCCCAGCCATCTGCGTCGACACCGTCACCGCGCCCAGCGCGCCCGCCTCGGCGATGATCGAGGCCTCCTCGGCGTCGTTCTTCGCATTGAGCACAACGCATTTCACATCCGCTCGGTCCAGCAGATAGGCGAGTTCCTCGGACTGGGCGACGTCGTGGGTCCCGATCAGGACCGGCTGTCCGGTCTCGTGGATCTCCTTGACGAACTCGACGACGGCCTCGGCCTTGTTGGCCTTGGTGTCGTACACGCGGTCGGGTTCATCGATGCGGATGTTCTCGCGGTTGGGGGGGATCTGCGACACGGCCAGCGAGTAGAACTGCCGGAACTGTTCACCGGCGGCCAAGGCGGTACCGGTCATTCCACACACCGTCGGGTAGCGACCGATCAACGCCTGCACGGTGATCGTGTCGATCACCTCACCTGAATCGGTCTGCGCCAGTCCCTCTTTCAGTTCCACCGCCGCCTGCAGGCCGTCTGGCCAGCGCTGCAGTTGCGCGATCCGACCACGGGAGGCGTTGATCAGGTGCACTCCTCCATCGCGGACGATGTAGTGCACGTCGCGCTCGACGAGGATGTGGGCGTGCATGGCGATGTTGACATGCACCAACGTGGTGCCGACGTGTTCCTCGTCGTAGAGGTTGATGTCGCCGAGCTCGGCCTCGATGAAAGCCGCACCCTCGTCGGTGAGGAAGACGTTGCGTCCCTCGGTGTCGATCTCGTAGTGGTTCTTGCGTAACTTGGCCACCGCATCGTGGATGACGCGATCGGGCACCTCCCCGGTGGTCGCACCGGCCAGGACCAACGGAACCAGCGCCTCGTCGACGAGCACCGAGTCTGCTTCGTCGATGATCGCCACGTCCGGGCGGGGCGAGACGAGATCGTCGGCGTGGGTGACCAGCTGATCACGCAACACGTCGAACCCGATCTCGTTGACCGATCCGTAGGTGATGTCACTGGCGTAGGCCGCCTTGCGGGCGGCGCGATCGGAGTTCTCCGACACCGCTCCGGCGGTCAGGCCGAACAGCGTCAACAGCGGCGTCATCAGCGTGGCGTCACGGGTGGCCAGATAGTCGTTGACGGAGATGACGTGGACGCTGTGGCCCAACAATGCATAACCGACTGCTGCAATCGCCCCGGCGAGGGTTTTACCCTCTCCGGTAGCCATCTCCACGACGTCACCTTCGAGCAGCCGCAACGCACCTTGCAACTGCACGTCAAACGGGCGCATCGACAACGACCGCTCGCTTCCCTCGCGGGCCAACGCCAGGAACTTCGCGCGGTCGCGGCCGGCGGGGTCGGAGATGTCGAGCGCTCTCGCGGCGTCGGCGAACTCGTCATCGTCGAGGCCGGCCGCCCAGTCGTCGTGGTCGGCCGAGCGCTTGATCAGCGCGATCGACTTCGACTGGTTGCGCGACGACTGTGCACCCAGTGCACGCCACATCCTGTTCGAGAGCTTTCCCACCGAGCCGAACTCCTTGCCGCAGTAACTTCCGGTCAGACACTGTTGCCGCCGGTCAGATGTGACCTACCGTACGCGGACCCGACCACTGGATCAGTCCGAGGCGGTGCATGACCACGGCATCAGTCGGGCAAGCTCCGCATTCCGCGCAGATGCCGCCCCGCGGACCAGCAACTGGCGAACCGAGCCACCGGACGACCCAGCTGCGTGAGCAGTCCTGCCGTTCGCGAGACGGCAACGATCTCGCGCGGCCGACGCGGCGACGTGTGCTCGACCCGCGCGCGCGTGGACCAGCCCAGCGGGTCGCGCTCGATGGCGATCGGCGCTTCGACGTTGATCGCCACGGCGATCATCTTGATGGCGCAGGACATACAGTCAACCGGACGATTCCGATTGCAGGCCAGTAACAATTTCGGCAGCAGCCAAGAATCCCTCAAAATGCGGGGCTATGAAATAGACGTTCTGAAACTTTGACACCTCGGGCATGTCCTCGCCAGTATCGACACGATAGTCATCCTCATCCCATTCGTTGTCGTGGTCCCACCAAAAGAAGCCAGGGCCCACTGGGGAATCAGCGATATAGCATATCTGCCCGCCCGAACCATCGGCAGCTACTGGAACGCTACCTTCAGGCATTCGCGTATTGTACGTTTTCAGCGCCCAACTCAGGTTCAGCGTCTCTTCCGCCAGGTTCAAACCATAGAAGTGGGAAAATCCTGCACTATTATGTCGGCGATTGGGAATACCAACGCTTTCGGCATGAAGATGAACCGCGCTCTGCCCCGCAAGGCGAAACACCACCTCTTCATCTGAGGAACAACAACCCCAAGTCGCCACGAAGTCTATGAATTTGCCTGGAAGTGACCTTTCGTATGATCGTAATATCTTCCACAGCTCCTCTGGAGCCACCCCGACGAATGCATCTCCAGTTACTGGATGCAGTCCACCCAGGCAATCCAACTCGTTCAACTCTCAATCCTCCTCGAGGGTAAGCACCTGCATGTCCTTCTCTAGTTCAGCGGTCATAGTTGGCAATCTCTCGACGTTGGTGAGAACGAAATCATAGCCGCAAGACTGTACTGCTCCACTTACAACTTTTCGATACCCATAGATATCAACGTCATAAAATCCTGGCTCGCAGTCAATGTCAAACCACCCTTCATCCTCGTACCAGTCCAACAGAACTGCCATATCGGCGATGACCAACCTCACTGACACGCGCAGTGGGAACCCTTTATTGTCTTTAATGGAATCCAGTCCCCAGCAACTGGGCTCACTGACCGACCGTACGTAAACTTCATATGAACCATCATTGATACCAATCAGGGGCACGACAATGCCCTGCTGTACGACTTCATCACCCATGTTGGTAGTGGTGAAGTCCCTCCATACATTATGGCCCCGCTTGATCCCTCCGTAGTAATCCGACAATCTGGCGGGATCAAAGATGACAATTCCATTGAAATCTACAGTCATGTCAAAGCGCTTCATCTCAATACCTCAGCAACCACTTCGAGATTTGTTGAACCACTCGGAGACCCTATCGAACGCTTGAGATGACCCAGCTGATACCGGGCGGTAGCGGTTGCCTGCGGGTGGCACCCACATCGGGGTACGGCATCGAGGCAGCGCGCAACGCTGCCTGCCAGACATTGCAGCCACGCTAGCGGTGGACCGGTCCGCTCACGGGGTCTGCGATGGTCAGGCCGGCGGCAATCGCGACCTCGCGATAGGCGGCTGCCAGCGAGTTCACGGTGTGATGAGCGTTGAGGCCACTGGGGTTGGGTACCACCCACAGCGGTCGATTCCGCAGATCGACGGACTGTCGCCCGGTACCGGCGGCCCGATCGCCGGATGCGCTGCGGTAGGCGGTGATCCCCGCGATCGCCACCACCGTCGGGGCGATGGCGTCGACCCGGTCTGCGAGCAGCCGCCAGCCGGCGCGTAACTCCTCGACGTCGAGTTCGTCGGCGCGCGCCGTTGCTCGGCCGACGATGTTCGTGATGCCGACCCCGGCCGCCATCAGATCGGCACGATCGGCGTCGGTCCACCCGCGCGAGGCGTCAATCACCCGATCGAGGATTCCGGCCCGATGCAGCGCCGGATAGAAGCGATTGCCGCGGCGCGCGAAGTGCGCGCCGGTGGCCGCCGACCACAGGCTGGGATTGATCCCGACGAACAACAGCCGACAGTCGTCGCCGACGAGATCGTCAACGAGCGCACCCCGACAGGCCTGCAGCTCCGCGTCGGTGAATCCCACACCGCAAGAGTACCTTTCACTGCCGCCGGTAACCGCGCGCAAGATCCACGCTGGCGGGCGACAATCACCGCGCTTGGGCTACAGATGTGCGAGAGTAACTGCTGCCCAATAGATGTCGGCGGTGGCCACGCACGTCGTGTACGCCACACCTGATCCGTAGGCGTAGGCGCAGTTGGTGATCATGTCAGTGCGCAGCGCCGAGTTGCAGGCGGTGTACGACCGACCGGCGGCGTCGGCGGCGTCGTAACAGAGGTCGTGGCGGGCGCACGGTCCGCGAAAGTCCGCAGCGAAGTAGCTGTCGGGCGACGAGGTGCAATAGTCATGCCGCGCGACCGGTTGCAGGTTCGGGTTGTAGACGTAGTTCGACGGCACCGTGACGAACGGCGCAGCCGCGGCCTGAGTCGCCGACTTCGACTGTGCAACCGACGGATCGGCGACGAAGTCCCGGCCGGGCAGTGCGGGACCCGGGTACACCGTGGAGGCCTGCGCGGCGGCCGGGTCGATCGGATACTGCTCGGTAGGTGTCGCCGAGGCGGTCGGTGCGAACGACCCGACGGCGAACGCGGTCAGCATGGCGATGAGGACGCCCGTCACAAACTTGTTCATTAGCGCAGCTAATCAGGATTGGGCTCCTGAACACCCGCGTTCTCGCGAACACGAGGTGAACACTTCGGGAGGATCGATCAGCCCGCCAGATGGGCGTACTCGCGGCTGAGTTCGGCCCAAGGACCCTCGGCCACCATCCGACCAGCCTCGAGGACCACCACCCGATCGGCCCGTGCCAGCGCGGCCCGTTTTGAGGTGGCACCGATGACCGCGATCCCACGCGCCCGCAGCGCGGTCCACAACTCGATCTCGGTGGCGGCGTCGAGCGCACTGGAGACGTCGTCGGCGAGGAGGAGTTCCGGTTCGGCCGCCAACGCTCGGGCCAAGGCCAAGCGCTGGATCTGACCACCCGACAGGCGCACCCCGCGGTGCCCGATCACCGAGTCCACTCCCCCGGCGGCCTCGACGTCGGGACGCAGTCGGGCGTCATCGATGGCCTGGTCGATGGCTCGATCCAGATGGTCGAGTCGGATGTTGTCGGCAAACGTCCCCGACAGCACCCGCGGAACCTGGGCCACGTAAGCCACCCGTCC
>NZ_JAHCSG010000006.1 GCF_018474015.1 Williamsia sp. CHRR-6
CCCGGAAGCTAAGCCCTCCAGCGCCGATGGTACTGCACCCTAATCAGTGTGGGAGAGTAGGACACCGCCGAACACACCTTCCCTTGAGGCCCCCACACGATCAGTGTGGGGGCCTCAAGCATGTGTATGCGGTCTTGCGGAGGCTACCGGCTGGTGATCAGCTCAGATGGTGGACCTGTTGCATTCCGTAGACCGGCGTGGGGATACCGACATGGCGCGCCTTGAGTTGCAGGGCCAGATACAGCGAATAGTGTCGCGACTGGTGCAGGTTGCCTCCGTGGAACCACAGGTTGGGCTGTGCAGTCGGCTTCCACATGTTGCGCTGCTCGCCCTCCCATGGGCCGGGGTCTTTGGTGGTCGCCGAGCCCAGGCCCCATACCTTGCCCACTGTGTCGGCCACCTCCTGTCCGATCAGGTCGGCGGCCCACCCGTTCATCGAGCCATAGCCCGTCGCGTACACGACCACGTCGGCCGGTAGCTCGGTTCCATCTGCGAGGATCACCGAGTTCTCGGTGAGTCGTTCCACCTGACCGTGCGCCAGCGCGATGGTCCCATCGGCGATCAGGTCGCTGGCGCCTACATCGATGTAGTAGCCCGACCCGCGGCGCAGATACTTCATGAACAACCCCGAGTCGTCGTCGCCGAAATCCAGATCGAAGCCGGCGGCCTCCAGGCGCTGATAGAACTCCTTGTCGCGTTCGCGGATGGCGTCATAGATGGGCTTTTGGAACTCGTGCATGATCCGGTAGGGGAGCGAGGCGAAGATGAGGTCGGCCTTTTCGGTGGTGACACCGGAGGCCACGGCACGCTCGGAGTAGAGGTCACCGAGGCCGAGATCCATCAATGATTCCGATCGCACGATGTGCGTCGAAGATCGCTGCACCATCGTGGTGTCGATCCCGTTGTCCACCAACGCTTTGCATATGTCATGCGCGGAATTGTTGGAGCCGATGACGACAACACGTTTACCGACGTATCCGTCGGGCCCTGGATGGGCGCTGGAGTGATGCTGTTCGCCGGTGAACACGTCCTGGCCCGGAAGGGTCGGTACGTGCGCCTTGCCGGACATGCCGGTGGCCAACACGAGATGCGTGGGGGTGATGGTGAGTCGCTCGCCGTTACGGTCGACCTCGACTGTCCACCGCTCGGTGCGTTCGTCGTAGGTGGCGGAGGTGCAGGTGGTCGAGCCCCAGTACGGCACCTCCATCACCTGGGTGTAGAACTCCAGCCAGTCGGCGATCTTGTCCTTGGGTGCGAACACCGGCCAGTTGTCCGGGAACGGCAGGTACGGCAGATGGTCGTACCAGACCGGATCATGCAGGCACAACGACTTGTAGCGACTGCGCCACTGGTCGCCTGGGCGTTGGTGACGATCGACCACGATGGTCGGCACACCGAGTTGTCGCATGCGGGCACCGAGTGCGATGCCGGCCTGTCCGCCGCCGACGATCAACACATACGGCTGCACCGTCCGCCCGAGCTGTCGGTCCTCGTCGGCCTTGCGCTCGGCCCACGACCGCGTGTCGGTCGACTGGCCGTGCACCGCGCCCAGGTCGCGCAGTTCGCCCTGGTGCTCTTCGTGACCTGTGAGCTCGCGCAGCGTGGTCAGCAGCGTCCATCCGCGGTCCACGCCGTCAGCGTCGGGGGAGATGCGCACGTGCCCTTTGCCGCGCCCCACCGAGGTGTCGAACTCGATGAACGCTGACACCACATCGCCCTCGGCCGTGGCGGGCTCGACGGTGGTGAACCCGGTCGGCGCGGTGTCGTCGAGCCGAGCACTCAGCATGTCCCGGATCGGCTCGTGGCCCTCGACGGTGCGAATGTTCCAGGTGAACGACACCAGATCGCGCCAGTAGCTGTCGGTGTGGAACTCGGCGACCGCGCGGTCGATGTCACGTGTGGTCAGCGCTTCCTCGAATCGACGCAGCCACGCGAGCATCCGTGCGTGCGGGTCGTCCGCGGTCACTGCGGTTTCGGGCTCCAATGTCTGTGTCATGGTCACTCCTCACTCCCACCCGATGCGATCGTCGGGTTGTGATCGCAAGCACACTCGCCGACCCCACGGCGGGCAAGAGTTGCAGACCGTTGCACCGCGAAGGTGAGCGCCAGGCGATTGCGGACAGGTTGTGACCTGGCGCACACTGTTGGTGATGTCTGATCACCCCGTCGCCGAGCCGGCTCTGGTTGCCGGCGACGATCCACGCGAGCATGCGCGGACCCTCGCCGCGGTCTACGACGCGACCATGTCCGGTGCTCGGGCCCCGGCTCGTCCGCGCTCGATCATCTCCTCGTCCTGGGATCGGCTGCTGTCCATGGGGGTCGACCCCGATCAGCTCGCTGGACCGGTGTCTACCCTCGACGCCACCCAGGTGCAGGCGCGGCGACACGAGTCGGGGTTGATCGACGTGATCGACGACCTGACCTTGGGGCTCGGTGCCCTGCTGGAGGAAGGCGACAACATCCTGGTTGTCGCCGACGGCGACGGTCGGGTGCTGTGGCGCAGCGGGTCCGCTCATGTGATCGACCAGGCTGATCGACTCGGATTCATCGAGGGGGCGAGTTGGGCCGAGCACACCGTGGGAACCAACGCCATCGGAACCGCGCTGGTCTCGCGGCGTGCTGTGCAGGTGTTCTCGGCCGAGCACTTCGTCCGTAGCCATCACCCGTGGACCTGCGCAGGGGCCCCCATCCACGACCCGCGTTCGGGTTCGGTCATCGGCGCGGTCGACGTGAGCGGGCCTGCGGCGACCATTCACCCGACGACCGTCGCGCTCGTCGACGTCGTTGCCCGACTGGCCGAATCGCACCTGCGAGAACTCCATCGCAGCACGTTGGATCGGCTGCGCGCGGTCGCGGCGCCGATCCTGGCCCGGACCCGTCAGCCGTCGCTGGCCGTGGATCGACACGGGTGGGTGGCCGCGGTCGAATCTGTTGCCTCGCGTCACCGGGTGACGTTGCCCGACGAGATGCACGTCGGCCGTGTATACGTACCGACTCTGGGCTTGTGCGACGTCGAACCGTTGCCGGGTGGATGGCTGGTCGCCCCGGTGCGCTCGACAGATGTCGTCGCGCACATGTCGCGTCGGCAGATCCGGATCGACCTCAGCGACACCTCGCGTCCGCTGGTCTGCGTCGACGGGGCGATCGGATCATGGACGCACGAGCCGACCCCGCGCCACGCCGAGATCCTCTATCTGCTGGCCACTCATCGTGACGGTCGAACCGCGTCGCAGATGGCCGCCGATCTCTTCGGTGATCCCACGCGAACCGTCACCGTGCGGGCCGAATTGTCGCGTCTGCGCAAGCAACTCACCGGCATGCTGCTGAGTTCTCCGTACCGGTTCGTCGACGACGTCGACGTCGACGTGCGATTGCCGGAGTGTTCGGCGTGGCTGCTACCCAACTCCACCGCGCCGGCGATCAGAAACGCCGGCGGCCAGTGAACTCGGGCGCGCTCGTCACCGGGCGATCGACAACAACGCCCATGCGGCCAACGAATGCGCATCACACACCGCGCCGGTGCGTATGGCCGTGACGACCTCCCGGCGCGACCACCACCGCCCGATCAGGTCGGACTCTTCGTTCTCGAGGATCGCTCGACCCTCGATGAGGTCTTCGGCCAGGAAGACCGAGTTGGGCTGACTGCAGAACCCGACGGCGACGTCGATCGTGCCCAACAGGGTCAGCCGTCCCGCATCGAGTCCGGTTTCCTCCACCAGTTCACGGCGCGCGATCACCTCCGGCGCTGCGACCGCCTGGTCGGGCAGGGTACCCCCGGGAAACTCCCACCGCCGCGCACCGACCGGGTATCGAAACTGCTCGACGAGGTAGTACTCCTCCTCTGCCGGGCCCGGACGTGCGGCGATCACGGTGACCCCGGGTGGTTTGTCGACGACGCCGTAGACGCCGTCGGAACCATCGGAACGCCGAACCGTGTCTTCACGAAGCGTCATCCATGCGTTGCGGTAGACGATGCGGCTGGACACGGCGACCATCGCATCGTCGTCGGCGTCCACCGCGCCAGCATGCCTCGCAGTCGTCGCGCGCGGCAACCTAAGGTGGAGGGGTGCGTTTGGTGATCGCTGAGTGTCAGGTCGACTACGTCGGACGGTTGACCGCCCATCTTCCGATGGCGCGTCGGCTGCTGTTGATCAAGAACGACGGGTCGGTCAGCGTGCACGCCGACGACCGCGCCTACAAGCCGCTGAACTGGATGAGTCCACCCTGCTGGCTGCACGAGTCGCCGGCACCCGACGATTCAACCGCCACGGCACTGTGGGTGGTGACCAACAAGGCGGGCGAGGAGCTGCGGATCCAGATCGGAGAGGTGGAGCACGATTCCACCCACGAGCTCGGCGTCGATCCCGGCCTGGTGAAGGACGGCGTGGAGGCGCACCTGCAGGAGCTGCTCGCCGAGCACGTGGCCACGCTGGGAACCGGCTACACCCTGGTTCGGCGGGAGTACATGACCGCGATCGGTCCGGTGGACCTGCTGTGTCGGGACGCTGGTGGCGCCACGGTGGCCGTGGAGATAAAGCGCCGCGGTGAGATCGACGGGGTCGAACAACTGACCCGGTACCTCGAGCTGCTCAACCGGGACACCACCTTGGCTCCGGTGTCGGGGGTGTTTGCGGCCCAGGTCATCAAACCGCAGGCGCGGACTCTTGCCGAGGATCGCGGAATCCGTTGCCTCACTTTAGATTACGACGCATTGCGCGGCACCGAGAGCACCGAGTTCCGACTCTTCTGACCCTGATGCCTCGTCACAACAACCGTGATCGCCGCGCGACACCCGTGCCGCGGTCGATCGGCGCCCACCGCGTGGAACCCGGACCTGCCGGATACGAGATCGATCACCATGTCCGGACGATCTCGGCGTCGGCCGCAGTGAAGAACTATCTGTGCCCGGGGTGCAACCAGTCCATCGTGGTCGGGGTGGCCCACGTCGTGGCCTGGCCGGTCACCGATCGCGACGGCGAGGATCGGCGCCACTGGCACACCGGTTGCTGGCGTGGGCGTGCCACCCGCACCGGGTATCGCTGAGAGACTGCTGGGTCTTGCTACTCGCGACCAACGGTGGCAGTGGCGCGATCGATCTTGGCCGCGTCGCCCAGTCCGCCGTTGATCAACTCGGTGATGTCGGTATCGACCATGTCCTTCTCGCCCTCGAGTTCGGCGAGCATGCGCGGCAGTTCGTCGAGGCTGGAGCGCACCTCCGAGATCTGCGCAAGCAGCCGCCCGCGGAGCTGGCGGGCACTCTGCACCAGCTCGCCGGACCGGGTGACCCGCTCGGTGGCGATCGAACGAGACTGGGCGAGAAGACGTTCGGACTCAGCGGTCGCGTTGTCGAGCAGGTCTTTGGCCGTGGCCTGTGAGGTGAGTTCGAGTTCCTTGATGGCCTGGACGGTCTTGTCGCGACGCGCGGCCATCGTGACGTCGAAGTCCTCCTGCACGCGATCGCGGTTGCGCTGGGCCTCGGCGTCGGCTTCGGCGGCCTGGGCGCGGGCGTTGGCGACGATCCGTTCGGCCTCGGCCTTGGCCGCGCTCATCGTGCGAGCATGCTCGGCCTCCATGGCCGCGGTGCGCTCGGCGATGAACCGGGCGTTCTCCTCGGTGGCCCGGCGTGCCTCGGCCTCGAGGTTGGCTGCCTCGGTCCGCAGACGTTGTGACTCCACCTTGGCGGCGGCCAGGGTCGAATTGGCTTCCTCGGAAGCGTTTTCGCGCAGCCGCGCAGCCTCCTGTTGGGCCACCGACAAGATCTCGGCTGCCTGCGCCTGGGCCTCGGCCCGCATTTCCGAGGACTCGTCGGCGGCGAGCTGCAGCATGCGAGAGATGCGGTCGCTCATGCCCTGGGCGGTGGTGACGGGCACCGACAGCGAGTCGACCTCGCGGCGCAGCTGGTCGACTTCGTCGCGTGCGTCCTCGAGGTGCTCGGCGAGTTCGCGTGCGTTCGCTGCGGCTGCGTCCCGGTCGGCGGCGATCACGCGGAGCTCGGCATCGGTTCGCGCGAAGAACTCCGCGACCTGTTCGCGGTCGTAGCCGCGCATCGCGATGGCGAAGGGCAACGTTGACGACGAGACGTGATCGTGTTCGGCCATGCGCCAGAGTTTAACGGGTGTGTCGCACGATTCGGGCGTCAGCGCGCTGCTCGCGAGCCGGGTTCAGGTGCTCTGCCCCGAGGTTGCAGGTTCAGTGCTCGGCGAGCTCGACCAGTTCGAGCAGCACACCGCCGGCGTCCTTGGGGTGGACGAAGTTGATCCGCGAGTCCGCGGTGCCGCGCCGCGGTGCGTCGTAGAGCAGCCGCAGCCCGGCGCCGGACAGGCGGGTCATCACCTCGTCGATGTCGCGCACGCGCACGGCCAGCTGCTGCAGGCCCGGGCCATTGCGGTCGAGGAATTTGGCGATGGTGGAGGATTCGTCCAGCGGGGCCAGCAGCTGGATCAGCGTGCCGCCGGTGGCCGGTGCGTCGGCGGGACCGACCATCGCCTCGACGACCCCCTGCGCTTCGTTCACCTCTTGGTGCAGGCATGCGAAACCCAGGTGCTCGGCGTACCACCCGATGGCCGCTGCGAGGTCGGGTACGGCGATACCGACATGGTCGACGGCAATGACGAGGTCGCTGATCTGCGCGGTGGCCGAATCGGCCCGTTCGGAGGCGGTCATCACCCAACGGTAGCGTTGTCCCGAAACCGCCACCACGCGGCGGTCGGTCCCACCTGCAGGAGGTCACCCATGTCGACAGCCACCACCACCTCGGTCATCGTCTCCGGTGCACGTACCCCCATCGGTCGCCTCAGCGGGTCGCTGAAGGATCTCAGCGCCGTCGACCTCGGGGCCATCGCCATCCGCGGGGCCCTGGACAAGGGCTCGGTCGATCCGTCGGTGGTCGACTACGTGATCATGGGGCAGGTGCTGACCGCAGGCGCCGGTCAGATGCCTGCGCGTCAGACCGCGATCAAGGCTGGGATCGGCTGGGATGTCGCTGCGTTGACGATCAACAAGATGTGTCTCTCCGGCATCGACGCGATCGCCCTGGCCGACCAGTTGATCCGGGCCGGCGAGTTCGAGTGCGTGGTGGCCGGTGGCCAGGAGTCGATGACGCAGGCGCCGCACCTGCTGCCGGGCAGCCGCGGCGGCTTCAAGTACGGCAACGTCGAGCTGGTCGATCACACCGCCTACGACGGTCTGTGGGACGCCTTCACCGATCAGCCCATGGGGGCGTTGACCGAAGAGCACAACGACGGCAACCACGGCCCGGCGTTCAGCCGCCACCAGCAGGACGAGTTCGCCGCGCAGTCGCATCAGAAGGCGGCGGCGGCCTGGAAGAACGGTGTCTTCGCCGACGAGGTGGTGCCCGTGAGCATCCCTCAGCGCAAGGGTGAGCCCATCGAGTTCACCGAGGACGAAGGCATCCGTGCCGACACGACGGTTGATTCGCTGGGACGGCTGCGTCCGGCGTTCGCCGCGAGCGGCAGCATCACCGCCGGCAACGCATCGCAGATCTCCGACGGAGCCGTGGCCGTGGTGGTGATGAGCAAGGCCAAGGCCACCGAACTCGGGCTGGCGTGGCTGGCTGAGATCGGCCCGCACGGAGTGGTGGCCGGGCCCGACTCCTCCCTGCAGTCCCAGCCTGCCAACGCGATCGAGAAGGCTTGTGCCCGTGCCGGTATCACCCCGGCCGATCTGGACCTGGTCGAGATCAACGAGGCGTTCGCCGCCGTCGGACTGGCCTCGACCGAGCAGCTGGGCATCGACCCGGCGATCGTCAACGTCAACGGTGGTGCCATCGCCATCGGGCATCCGATCGGGATCTCCGGCGCGCGCATCACCTTGCATCTGGCCTTGGAGCTGGCTCGCCGCGGCGGCGGGACCGGGGCGGCGGCCCTGTGTGGGGCCGGTGGCCAGGGCGACGCCCTGATCATCACCGTGCCCAAGCGTTGAGAGGTCCGGGAATCGGCTTCTACTACGGCAAGTAGTAGCAGCCTTCCCAGATCGGGCACAATGGTGGCATGCGTTCCTTCTTCGATCTGAGCACCACCGCCAAGCGGTTTCGGTTCATCGCCGTCCTGGAGGCCATCACCTGGGTGGCACTTTTGATCGCCATGTTCTTCAAATGGGTGTTGGGTCACGACAAGGCCGTGTCGGTGCCGGGGATGGTGCACGGCATCGTGTTCATCGCCTTCGTCGTCATCTCCCTGGTCACCGCCCGCGCGTTGTCGTGGGGACGCAACGTCACGCTGCTCGCGCTGGTGTCGAGCATCCCGCCGTTCGGCACATTGGTGTTCGAGGCGTGGGCGCAGCGCAACGGCCATCTGGCCGAACTGAGCACCGGCGTCACGACCCCGACCACCGCAAACCCCACCACCACCGTCTGAGGCCTGGTCGGGCCGACACCTGGCCTCGCACTCTGTGCGATCGGGTTGCCCTACACCGGCGTGGCGTGTGACTGTGACGGGGTGATCGTCGCCTTCAGCATCGCCCCGTCCGGCGGGAACGCCGTGGACGAGGACGGCACCATGACCGACGCCGTCGCGGCCGCGGTCGCGGTGGTGCGCGCCTCGGGGCTCGATCACCAGACCTCGGCGATGTTCACCTACCTCGAGGGGGAGTGGGACGAGGTGTTCGCGGTGGTCAAGGACGCCACCGACGCCGTGCTCGCCGTGGCCCCTCGGGTGTCCTTGGTCCTCAAGGCCGACATCCGGCCGGGCGCGACCGGCGAGCTGGCCGCCAAAGTCGACCGCATCGAGCAGGCCCTGCGATGAGCGCGGGGTCGACGACCGTGATCGCGTCGACCCCGTCCCGCGCCCGCATCGCAGTGTCGGCGGTGTTCGCGGTCAACGGGGCCTTGGCCGCGATGTGGGTGGCCCACGTGCCCGTCATCGCCACCCGCACCGGCGCCGACCACACCACCCTGGGGTTGCTGCTGCTGATCCTCGGCGGGTCAGCGTTCGCCGGGATGCAGCTCTGCGGCGTGGCCATCGATCGGTGGGGCTCACGTGGGCCGGTCGTGATCGCCGCCGCTGCCCTGTGCCTGGTCATGATCGCTCCGGCGACGGTGACCTCGGTGTGGGCGCTGGCGCTGGCGCTGGCGATGTTCGGATTCGTCAACGGCGCACTCGATGTGTCGATGAACGCCCAGGCGGTGGTGGTCGAGCAACGCTGTCCACGCCCGGTGATGTCGTCGTTTCACGCGTTCTTCTCCCTCGGCGGGATGCTGGGCAGTGGTGTGGCCGCGCTCGGGTTGGTGCTCGGTGTGCCGGTACCGGCCACCGTGGCCTGCGTCGGTCTGGTCTGTGCCGTGGTGATCGCCTCCACCGCAGCTCATCTCGTGCGTGCGACCCGCCCGGTACCCGCCGGTGAGACCGACGACCGGGCGGTGGCTGGCTTCCCGCGCGGCTTGCGGCGGCGGATCGCGGTGATGGCCGCAGTCGCCTTCGCTCTGATGCTGGCCGAGGGCACCGCCTACGACTGGAGCGCGTTGCACTTGGTGCAGCGATTCGGCACCTCGGATGCGATCGGCGCCATCGCCTTCGCGGTGTTCAGCGCAACGATGGTGATCAGTCGGTTTCTCGTCGACGGGGTGGTGCACCGGGCCGGGCCGGCTGCAGTGGTCCGGGGCGGCGCGGTGCTCGCTGCGGTCGGTCTGGGGCTGGTGATCCTCGCGCCGGCTCCGCTGATCGCGATCATCGGGTGGGCGGTGTTCGGGATCGGGATCGCCGGCGGCGTGCCCCAACTGTTCACCGCGGCGGGAAACATCACCGATCGGCCCAGCGGTCGCGTGATCTCGACGGTCGTGGGTACCGGATACCTGGGGATGCTGGCCGGACCGGCCTCGATCGGTTTCGTCAGTGGCCACACAGGCCTGGGAACGGCGCTGTGGATCGCGGTGGCTGCGCTGGTCTTCGCCGCCTCGGCGGCCATGGTGGTCCGACCGCGCCGCACCTCGGCAGCACCGACGACCCCGCGCCCGCACGAGGCCCCGTCCGCCTGATGCCGACGCGGGTGCGTGGCTTGGGCCTGCGTGGACGTGCCAGACTTGTGGTGTGAGCCGACCTCAACGACCACAGCCCAGCGCCCTTGCCCGCGCCGCCGCCATGACCGGAGCCGTCGACCTCTCTGCGCTCAAGGAGCGCGCCGACGCCGCCCGCAACCGGCCGCCGTCTCGAGGAGCGTCACCCGCGCCCGCAGGTGGGCCCGCGACGTCCGCGGCCACTGCAGGTGCGACCGGCGCGAACGGTCCCGCGTCCGCCGCGCCGGCAGCCGTCGTGGACGTCACCGAGGAGACCTTCGAGGCCGAGGTGTTGGCCCGTTCCGAGCAGGTTCTGGTGCTGGTCGACCTGTGGGCGACGTGGTGTGGGCCGTGTAAGCAACTTTCACCCGTGCTCGAGCAGTTGGCGGCCGACGCCGACGGACAGTGGGTGCTGGCCAAGGTCGACATCGACGCCAACCCGCGGATCGCGCAGGCCTTCGGGGTGCAGTCGGTGCCGACCGTGATCGCCATCGCGCTGGGCCAGCCGGTCGCGGCGTTCCAGGGTGTGCAACCGGCCGCACAGATCACCGGGTGGGTGAACGAGATCCTGGCCAAGGTCGGCGACCGGCTGACCGGGATGCCCACCGAGGGTGCGTCGACCCCGACCCCTGAACCCGTCGACCCGCAGGTCGCCGCCGCCGAGCAGCTTCTCGAATCCGGTGACCTGGCCGCCGCTGCGCAGGCCTACCGGGCGATCGCCGATTCTGACCCCGGCAATCTCGAGGCCGCGTCGGTGGTGCGCAATCTCGACTTCATGATGCGCGCCCAGCAGCACGACCCGGCGATCGTCGACAGCGCGGCCGCCGACGATCGCGACGGTCAGTTCGCCGCGGCCGACGTCCTGCTGCTCAACCAGCAGCCCGAGGCGGCCTTCGACCGACTGATCACGCTGGTCCGGCTGACCGCAGGTGAGGACCGTACCGCCGCCCGCACCCGGCTGCTGTCGCTGTTCGAGCTCTTCGACCCGGCCGAACCGTTCGTGGTCGCCGCCCGCCGAAAGCTGGCCAGCGCCCTGTTCTGACCTCCCCGAGGGCAATCGTCGCCTCAAGCAGGCTGAATCCAGATGGCACCGTTGGCGGGCAACGTCATCCGTGCCGACGTGGGCCGCCCGTGCCAGGCGGGTCCGTCGGCGACGATCGAGCCGAGGTTGCCCTCGCCGCTCCCGGAGTAGTGCGGGGAGTCGGTGTTGAGGATCTCGGTCCAGGTGCCGGCCTGCGGGAGACCGATCCGATAATCGGTGACGGTGATGCCGGAGAAGTTGTACACACACGCGAGCACGCTGCCGTCGGACCCGAAACGCAGGAAGCTGATCACGTTGCCCGCGGTGTCGTTGGCGTCGATCCAGGAGAACCCGTTGGGGGTGGTGTCCTGGGTGTACAGCGCGGGCGTCTGGCGGTAGACCCGGTTGAGGTCGGTGACGAGAGATTCGATGCCGGTGTGCAGTTCGCCCTCCCACCCGGTGCGTTGATCCCAGTCGAGGCTGCGGTTCTCCGACCATTCCGAGCGTTGTCCGAAGTCCTGGCCCATGAACAGCAGTTGCTTTCCGGGATGTCCCCACATGTAGGCCAGCGCGACGCGCACACCGGCCGCCTTGGCGTGGGAGTCGCCGGGCATCCGCGACCAGAGGGTTCCCTTGCCGTGCACCACCTCGTCGTGGCTGATCGGCAACACGAAGTTCTCGCTCCAGGCGTACATCAGCGAGAACGTCAGCTCGTGGTGATGGTGGCTGCGGTGCACCTGATCTCGGCACAGGTAGCCCAGGGTGTCGTGCATCCACCCCATGTTCCATTTCATGGTGAAGCCGAGTCCGCCGAGGTTCGTGGTGCGGGTGACCCCTGGCCATGAGGTGGACTCCTCGGCCACCGTCACCACGCCGGGATGGTGCTTGTGGACGGTGGCGTTCATCTCCTGCAGGAACTGCACCGCTTCGAGGTTCTCGCGACCGCCGTAGACGTTGGGTGTCCAGCCGCCGTCGGGGCGCGAATAGTCCAGGTACAACATCGATGCGACGGCGTCCACGCGCAGTCCGTCGATGTGGAACTCGTCGAACCAGAACAGCGCGTTGGCCACCAGGAAGTTGCGCACCTCATTGCGACCGAAGTCGAAAACGTATGTGCCCCAATCGAGTTGCTCACCGCGCTTGGGGTCGCTGTGTTCGTAGAGCGGCGCGCCGTCGAAACGGGCCAGCGCCCACTCGTCCTTGGGGAAGTGCGCGGGCACCCAGTCGACGAGGATCCCGATGCCCAGGCCGTGCAGGTGATCGACGAAGAACCGGAAGTCGTCGGGCGACCCGAACCGGGAGGTGGGTGCGTAGTAGGAGGTGACCTGATAGCCCCACGATCCCCCGAAGGGATGCTCGGCCACGGGCAGCAGTTCCACGTGGGTGTACCCGCGAGCGGTCACGTAGTCACCCAGCTCGGTGGCCAACGCGCGGTAGTCCAACCCCATCCGCCACGAGCCCAGGTGCACCTCGTAAACGCTCATCGGCTCGGCGGTGGGTGTCGAGGCCGCGCGTCGTGCGATCCAGTCGGCGTCACCCCAGCGGTGGCTGGACTCGTCGATGATCGAGGCCGTGGCCGGTGGCACCTCGGTGCGTCGGGCCATCGGGTCGGCCTTCTCGGTCACCGTGCCGTCACTGCCGTACACCCGGAACTTGTATCGGGTACCCGGGCCCAGGTCGGGGGCGAACACCTCCCACACCCCACTGGCGCCCAGCGAACGCATCGGGGTGCTGCGGCCCGCCCACCCGTCGAACGATCCGATCAGGGTGACCCCGCGTGCATTGGGTGCCCACACCGCGAACGAGGTGCCCACCACCGACCCGTCCGGGGTGTCGTAGGTGCGCGGTTGCGGGCCGAGGATGTCCCAGAGTCGCTCGTGGCGACCCTCGGAGAACAGATGAAGGTCCAACTCGCCGAGGCTGGGCAGGAACCGGTATCCGTCTGCCACAACGAATTCGCTTGTGCCGCCGTGCCCGTCGGGATAGCTGACGCGGTAGCGATAATCCATCAGCTCGGAGATGGGGACGGCCACGACGAACACGCCCGGCGCCTGCCTGCTCATCGGATGGTCCACCCCGCCGATCACCGCGCTCACCGCGGTCGCGTCTGGACGCAACGTGCGCAGAATGGTGTGTGATCCCATCGGGTGTGCGCCGAGGACCGAGTGCGGATCGTGATGGGTGCCGGTGGCCAGCAGGTGCAGATCGGTGGCTGAGATGTTCGGATCGACGCTCATCAGTTCACCTGTCCGCGATGGGAAGTCGGTAACCCAGGCCGCGGGCCACATCCGGATCCAGTGGGGGAAGGGCGACGATGTGAGCCACCGCGCGCCACGGTTCCAGTCGCAGGTAGTTCGCCTGACCCCAATGGAAGTGCTCGCCGGTCACCTCGTCGACGCCTGAGAACCGATCGCCCCACCCGCGACCGATGGCGGGCATGTCGAGCCAGAGGGTGGATTCCTGCGCGTGGTGGGGATCGAGGTTGACCACCACCACGACCACGTCGCCGGTACCGGGATGGAACTTGGAGTAGGCGATCAACGCATCGTTGTCGACATGATGAAAGGTGATGTGGCGCAACTGCTGTAGCGCCGGATGACGGCGTCGGATGTCGTTGAGGCTGCTCAGCCACGGCTCGAGCGAATCACCCTGCGATGCCGCGGCCTTGAAGTCACGCGGACGGAGCTCGTACTTCTCGGAGTCCAGGTACTCCTCGCTGCCCTCGCGGACCGCCTCGGACTCGAAGAGCTCGTAGCCGCTGTAGACCCCCCAGGTGGGTGCCAGCGTGGCCGCCAGCGCCGCACGCAGCGCGAACATCGCGGGCCCGCCCTGCTGCAGGCTGGCGTGCAGGATGTCGGGGGTGTTGACGAAGAGATTCGGCCGGGCCTCGTCGCAGCGCTGCGCGATCTCGGTGCCGAACTCGGTCAACTCCCACTTGGCGGTGCGCCAGGTGAAATACGTGTAGGACTGCGTGAATCCGAGTTTGGCCAGGCCGTAGAGCCGTGCGGGGCGGGTGAAGGCCTCGGCGAGGAACAGCACGTCGCGATCACGTTTCTTCACCTCTGAGATCAGCCACTCCCAGAAGTCCGGTGGCTTGGTGTGTGGGTTGTCCACCCGGAACACGCGCACGCCCAACGAGACCCAGTGCACCACCACGTCGAGGATGGCGCGATAGATGCCGCGACGATCGTTGTCGAAGTTGAGCGGGTAGATGTCCTGGTACTTCTTCGGCGGGTTCTCGGCGTAGGCGATGGTGCCGTCGGGGGAGACGGTGAACCACTCGGGGTGCTCCAGCGCCCAGGGATGATCCGGCGCGCACTGCAGCGCCAGGTCGAGAGCCACTTCCATGCCCAATTCCCTCGCGCGCGAGACGAAGTAGGAGAAGTCCTCCTGCGTGCCCAGTTCGGGATGGATGGCGTCGTGACCCCCTTCGGCCGATCCGATGGCCCACGGCGAGCCCACGTCGTGCGGTCCGGGGTCCAGGGTGTTGTTGCGACCCTTGCGGTTCACCCGCCCGATGGGGTGAATGGGGGGCAGGTAGACGACGTCGAAGCCCATCTCGGCGATCCGCGGGAGCTCGCCGGCTGCGGTGAGAAACGTGCCGTGCACCGGATGGCCCTCGTTGTCCCAGCCGCCGGTGGAGCGCGGGAACAGCTCGTACCAGGAACCGAAGAGAGCACGCGTGCGGTCCACCCAGACCCGATGGGCGCGGCTGCGGGTGATCAGCTCACGCAGTGGGTGATCGGTCAGCAGGGTCACCATCTCCGGCGCCAGGGCCGGGCGCACCCGCACGGCGAGATCGCGATCGCTGCGCAACGCGTCGACGGCATCGCGGACCAGCCCGACCGACGACGCGGGTACACCTTCGGCGGCACGTTCGAGCAGCCGGGCGCCGGTCTCGATGTCGTTGGCGAGCTCGGCGGCGTGCTGCCCGGCGTCGAGCTTCTTGGTCATCGCCGAGAACCAGGTGGCGTAGGGATCGCTCCAGGCGTCGATGCGAAAAGTCCAGTACCCCACGGTGTCGGGGGTGAACGCGGCGTTGAAGGTGTCCGGTTCGGCGGCGGGCAGCATCGGGGTCTCGACGGCGTGTCCGCGACGTGGGCCCTCGACGTGCAGCGTGGCACCGACGGCGTCGTGACCCTCGCGCCACACGGTCGCGCTCACCGGAACGTACTCGCCCACAACAGCTTTGGATGAGAACTGTCCAGCGGAGATGACCGGCTCGATGTCGTCGATGCCGATGCGGCCAATCACCTTCGGTCACACTCCTGGGTTCGCGTCGCGATGGGCGGCCGGTGGGGGGACCGGTCGGTTCAACCGTAGGTGATGCGGCGGTGGTTTGGCGCGTGGTCTCAGGTTCTGTCGGCCCCGACGGTCGATCCCAGCCGGGTCAGTGCGGCGCGCACCACCGCCGGATCGGTGGTTTGCCAAAACGGTGGCAACGATGCACGCAGGTATCCGCCGTAGCGCGCGGTCACCAGCCGCGGATCCAACACCGCCACCACCCCCTTGTCGTCGGTGGCGCGCAGCAGTCGACCGGCTCCCTGGGCCAGCAGCAGAGCGGCGTGATTGGCCGCGACGGAGAGGAATCCGTTGCCGCCGCGCGCGGTGACCGCTGCCTGACGGGCGATCAGGAGCGGATCGTCGGGTCGGGGAAAGGGCACCCGATCGATCAACACCAGCGACAACGACGGCCCGGGGACGTCGACGCCCTGCCATAGCGACAGGGTGCCGAACAGGCAGGTCCTCTCGTCGGCGCTGAACTCGGCCACCAACGCCCCGGTCGCACCGTCGCCCTGACACAGCACCGGCAGCTCGATGCGTTCGCGCACCGCCTCGGCGGCCTCACGCGCTGCGCGCATCGAGGAGAACAGGCCCAGGGTGCGACCACCGACCGCCGAGATCAGATCGACCATCTCCTCCAGGGTCGCCGGTGCGATGGCCGAGCGTCCGGGCGGATCGAGGTGTGCGGCGACGTAGAGGATCGCCGAACGGGGGTAGTCGAACGGTGAACCGACGTCCACGCCCTGCCACCGCAGCGATTCGCCGTCGGATGGCGTCTGCTTGCCCGAGGCGGTCACCTCGACAGGTGACCCGCCCGTGCTCGACCCGTTCGCGGTGATCGGTAGCCCCCAGGTGGCGGCCAGGCTGTCGAAGGATCCGCCCACGGTCAGGGTGGCCGAGGTGAGAATCGCGGTGGCATCGGCGAACAGCGAGCTGCGCAGCAGCCCGCCGACCGATAGAGGAGCGACCCGCAGCACCGTCCGACGGTCCTCGCGGACGGTCTCCACCGCGGTCCACACCACGTCGCGCCGCTTGGATTCATCGGGTTCGTCGAATGCGGCCAGCACCCGCACCGCGGTGTCGTGCAGATCATCGACGGCAGTGATCGCGGCCGATCGGGCCGCCGCGGCGGTCGCATCGGTGCCATCACGAGCTGGACCGATGGCGCTGCGCGCCCGCCACAACCGATCACGCAGCGCGGCGAAGGTGGGGGCCGCGCCGTCCGGCAGCCGGGTCCACCGGCCCTCGGGCATCGCGCTCAGCAGGTCCTCGAGCATCTCGCCCGCGCCGAGGATGTCGTCGGAGAGTTCCACGACCACGAGCTTGGAACACCGCCGCGCCACGCCGGCCACCGACGACGGCGACACCTCGGCGGTGGCGACCGAGGTGATCCGGTCCACCAGCTCGTGGGCCTCGTCGACGATCACCACGCCGTGTTCGGGAAGCACGTTGAATCCGCTCATCGCGTCGATGGCCAACATCGCGTGGTTGGTCACGATCACGTCGGCCTGCCCGGCCAGTGCGCGGGACCGTTCGGCGAAACAGTCGGCGGCGTACGAACAGTTGGCCGCACCGAGACATTCGCGGGCACTGACGCTGACCGCCCGCCACGACCGGTCCATCACCGAGGTGGGCAGGTCGTCGCGGTCGCCGGTCTCGGTGTCGCTGACCCATTCCCGCAGCCGCACCACCTCCCGACCGATCCGCGACATCGTGAACGGGTCGAAGAGCTCCTCGGCGGGCTCGTCGGATTCGCCCGCGTGGATCTTGTTGAGGCAGATGTAGTTCGCGCGGCCCTTGAGGATGGCGAAGACGGGTTCGCGGCCCAGGGGGCCGGTCAGCGCTGTGGCCAGACGGGGCAGGTCCCGGTCGACGAGTTGGCGTTGCAGCGCGATGGTGGCGGTGGAGACCACGACGGTCGACCCCGACTCCACGGCGTGGCGCAGCGCCGGTACGAGGTAGGCCAACGACTTCCCGGTTCCGGTACCGGCCTGCACCGCGAGGTGTTCGCCGGTGTCGATCGCGTGGGCCACGGCCGAGGCCATCCGCAGCTGCCCGTCGCGGGTGGCCCCGCCCACTGCGGTGACCGCGGTGGCGAGGAGGTCGGGAACCGCGGGCAGTGCTGTCACGGCATGACGTAGCGCGTAGGGATGGCCGGCTCGCCGCGCGAGAGACCCAGCCCCTCCCACGGCAGACTCACCAACGCCGCGGCGAGGTGATCGCGCCCGGCGTTCAGCGATGGCAGGTCGGCGACCGGTTCTCCGTTGCGTACCAACGGGATCTGCAGGGGACGAAACTCCAGACCGTCGGTGTCGGGGGTGTCCGAGCCGACCGGATGGATCACCTCGTCGACGACAGTGCCGCTGGGGCGGTGGGTGCGGATGGCCGTCTTGGCCCCGCCCCGCGACTCCTTGTGGCTCGACCGCTTGGCCACCGCGACGCCCTCCACCTCGACGAGCTTGTAGACCATTCCCGCTGTCGGAGCACCGCTGCCGGTGACCAGCGAGGTACCCACCCCGTACGCGTCGACCGGCTCGGCGCGCAGCGCGGCGATGGCGTATTCGTCTAGGTCGCCGGACACCACGATCCGGGTGGCGGTGGCACCGAGTCGATCGAGCTGCGCGCGGACCTGACGAGCCAGGACGCCGAGGTCGCCGGAGTCGATCCGCACGCCGCCAAGGGTGGGACCGGCCACCGCGATCGCATTCTCCACGCCGGTGGTGATGTCGTAGGTGTCGACGAGCAGGGTGGTGTCGGTGCCCAGGGCGGCCACCTGGCCGGCGAAGGCGGCACGCTCGTCGGGCCCGCCGGGGCCGGTGTGCAGCAGGGTGAACGCGTGTGCGCTGGTGCCCGCGCCCGGCACCCCGTAGCGACGTGCCGCCTCGAGGTTGGAGGTGGAGGTGAGACCGGCGAGATAGGCGGCGCGGGCGCACGCCACGGCCGCATGTTCGTGGGTGCGGCGTGAGCCCATCTCGATCAGCGGCCGACCGCCCGCCGCGGTGACCATCCGCGCTGCGGCCGAGGCGACGGCACTGTCGTGGTTGAGGATCGAGAGCACGACGGTCTCGAGGATGACGGCTTCGGCGAAGGTGCCGCGCACGCTCAGGACGGGCGAGCCCGGGAAATACAACTCGCCCTCGCGGTAGCCGTCCACCGACCCGGTGAAGCGGTAGCCGCGTAACCATTCGATGGTGTCGGCGTCGAGGTACTCCGACATCCCGGCGAGTTCGGAGTCGCCGAAACGGAACCCCGCGAGCGCGCCGATGACCCGTCCGGTGCCTGCGACCACCCCGTATCGACGACCGTCTGGCAACCGTCGGGCGAACACCTCGAAAGTGCAAGCACGCTGCGCCGTTCCGTCCTTCAGCGCCGCCGACAGCATGGTCAGCTCGTACCGATCGGTGAACAGGGCTGTGTTCTCCGTGCTCACAATCACCTACCCTGGTCTCATGCGCGGACTGATGATGACCGCACGCGTGTGCGCCGTCAGGATCCCAAGGCGCGACAGTCGGCTGCGGAGCCCTCGTGGACACGAAGAGGCTACCCCGGCCGGTACCGCCGTCGCCGAACCCGACACAGCGGTCTCCGACCCGTCGCTGGACCGGCCCTGGGTGACGATCGTGTGGGACGACCCGGTGAATCTGATGCGCTACGTCACCTATGTGTTCCAGAAGGTGTTCGGCTATTCCGAGTCGCGGGCGTCGCAGCTGATGATGCAGGTGCACACCGAGGGCAAAGCGGTCGTCTCCACCGGAGACCGGGACAAGGTGGAGGCCGACGTGCGCAAGCTGCACGCTGCGGGCCTGTGGGCCACGATGCAGCGGGACAGCTGAGCGCTGGGGTGCACAACTGGAGACGACGGGGCCGCGGTGGTGGGCTGCGCATCACCACCCGACTCGACGCGCATGAGGCCGAACTGATCGAATCGCTGATCGATTCGATGCTCGAACTGCTCGACGAGCGTTCGGCGACCGCGCCGGCGGACGAGTTGTCACAGCTGACCGGCATCGAGATGGGTCACTCGGCACCGCCCGACGACCTCACCCTCGCGCGCTTGCTGCCCGACTTCCACCGTCCAGATCAAGACCGCGAACTGATCGCCGACGCGGTCAACGGTGACCTCAACGCCGCGTTGCGCAGCGTGCACGAGCCGGCCATCCTCGCGGCGAAATCGGACGCGGCGCGGGTGGTCCTGTCGACGTTGCCGCCCGGCGGGGGCGACATGACCCTCACCCCGGCTCAGGCCGAGCAGTGGTTGACCGCGATCAACGACGTACGGCTTGCCCTCGGGGCGATGCTGGGAATCGATGAATCCACCCCCGATCGGCTGCCCCCCGATCATCCGCAGGCCGCCCATCTCGACGTCTACCACTGGCTGACCGTCGTGCAGGAGTTGTTGGTCGTGGCCCTGATGGGCAAGTGACGTCGTGACCGGGTGGAGCCCATCGTGGCGTCCCGGACCCACCGACAGCATCACCGATGTGGTCGGGGTGACGGTGGGCCACTCCCATCGCATCGATGACGACGTGGTGCTGGCCACCGACACCACCCCCGGATCGGGGTGGGCCACCGGGGTGACGGTGGTGCGTCCGCCCACCGGCTCGATCGTCGCGGTCGATGTGCGCGGCGGTGGCCCGGGAACGAGGGAGACCGACCTGCTGGACCCGTCGAACACGGTGCAGACTGCGCATGCGCTGGTCCTCTCCGGTGGCAGCGCGTTCGGGCTGTGCGCGGCCGACGGGGTGATGACCGAGCTGGCGTCGGCCGGGATCGGGCTGCCGATGAACGCCTTCGGCGACGTGGTGCCGATCGTCCCGGCCGCGGTGATCTTCGACCTGCCCGTCGGCGGATGGCAGCAACGACCGACACCCGCAGATGGTCGGGCCGCGGCGCGGGCGGCGAGTGCGCAGGTCGCTCGGGGCTCGGTGGGGGCGGGCGCCGCCGCGCGTGCCGGTGTGCTCAAGGGCGGTGTGGGGACTGCGAGCGTGGTCCTCGACGCGCCAGGGGCGACGGGGGTGACCGTCGCCGCGCTGGTGGTGGCCAACCCAGTCGGTGACGTCATCGATCCCGCCAGCGGGCTGCCCTGGGGCAGCGAGGACAGCGAACTCGCGCACCACCGGTTGGGCGTCCCCGACCCCGCCGATGTCGAGCGGTACCGGCAGCTGCGGCCCAAAGGGACCGTTCTCAACACCACCATCGGCGTGGTGGCCTTCGACGCCCGACTCGATGCCGCCTCGACCCGTCGGGTCGCGATCGCCGCGCACGACGGGCTGGCCTTGGCCATCCGGCCGGCGCACTCACCGCTCGACGGTGACACGCTGTTCGCCGTGGCCACCGGTGGCCGGCTGATCGAGCCGGCGCCTGGGCCACCGTCCGGCATGAACCCGGACGTGGCGCTGGTGGCGGCGGTGTCGGCCGCTGCGGCCGTGGTGGTCCGACGGGCGGTGGTCGACGCGGTGCTCTGCGCGTCGACCGTCGCCGGAATACCGACATTTCGCGCGACGTTGCCTTCAGCACTGCGCTGATCGCAGACGAAGGGTGTGTACTGGTGGTTTTGCGGATCTCGGCCGATCTGGTCGATCAGATGATCGGCCATGCTCGAGCCGACCATCCCGACGAGGCATGTGGGGTCATCGCCGGTCCCGAAGGGTCTGATCATCCGGTGCGTTTCATCCCGATGATCAACGCTGAGCGCTCACCGACGTTCTACCGCTTCGATTCCGGGGAGCAGCTGCGTGTCTGGCGCGCGATGGAAGCGGCCGACGAAGAGGCGGTGGTCGTTTATCACTCGCACACCGCCACCGAGGCGTACCCCAGCCGCACTGACATCTCCTACGCGGCGGAGCCGCAGGCTCACTACGTGCTGATCTCCACCCGGGATCCAGAGCACACCGAGCTGCGTAGCTTCCGGATCATCGACGGTCAGGTCACCGAGGAGCCCGTCGAGATCGACGGCGGCTGAGCTGACCACCATCCATCCACCACCGACGAGGAGTACCCCATGACCGTGACCGTGTCCGTGCCCACCATCCTGCGTACCTACACCGCCGGCGAGAAGCGGGTCACCGCAAGCGGATCCACGCTCGCCGAGCTGATCGACGATCTGGAATCCAACCATCCCGGCCTGCGCGAGCGACTGGTCGCCGACGGCACACTGCACCGCTTCGTCAACATCTACGTCGATGACGAGGACGTGCGGTTCTCCGGTGGCCTCGACACCACGATCGCCGATGGCGGGCAGGTGACCATCCTGCCTGCCGTCGCCGGTGGGCGCCGATGACGCGCTACGACTCGCTCATCGAGTCGGTCGGGCACACCCCGCTGGTGGGCCTGCAGCGTCTGTCGCCACGCTGGGACGACACTGCCGGCGGACCGCATGTGCGCCTGTGGGCAAAACTGGAGGACCGCAACCCCACCGGGTCGGTCAAGGATCGCCCGGCGCTGCGCATGATCGAAGCGGCCGAGCGTGACGGCACCTTGACGCCAGGATGCACCATCCTCGAACCCACCAGCGGCAACACCGGGATCTCGTTGGCCATGGCCGCCAAGCTCAAGGGCTATCACCTCATCTGCGTGATGCCGGAGAACACCTCGTCGGAGCGTCGCGACCTGCTCACGATGTTCGGCGCCGAGATCATCCCCTCTCCGGCAGCGGGTGGGTCGAACACCGCAGTGGCCGTGGCCAAGGAGCTGGCCGCACAGAACCCCACGTGGATCATGTTGTACCAGTACGGAAATGCGGCCAATGCGCTGGCGCACTACGAGACCACCGGACCTGAGGTGCTGGCCGACCTGCCCGAGATCACCCACTTCGTCGCCGGACTGGGCACCACCGGGACGTTGATGGGCGTGGGGCGGTACCTGCGTGAACGACGACCCGACGTGCAGATCGTCGCCGCCGAACCTCGCTACGGCGAGGAGGTGTACGGGCTGCGCAACATCGACGAGGGCTTCATCCCGGAGCTCTACGACGACTCGGTGCTGACCCGGCGCTTCTCGGTGCGCAGTCGCGATGCGATCGCCCGGGTGCGGGAGTTGATCGAGTCCGAGGGCCTGTTCGCGGGTGTGTCGACCAGCGCCATCGTGCACGCAGCACTCGGGGTGGGGCGCACTGCGATGGCCGCGGGTACCAGCGCCGACATCGCCCTCATCGTCTGCGACGCGGGGTGGAAGTATCTGTCGACCGGCGTCTACGCCGGTACCCTCGATGATGCAGAAGACGCGCTGGAAGGCCAGCTGTGGGCCTGATGACACCGGAGGAGGACGCGAGATGACTGGTGTCGATCCCGGTTCGGCACGCTCATATCCGGGTGTGCCCGGCGCCGTCCCCGCCTACACACCTGCGTTCGCACCATACTCAGGCCCTGGGTCTGCGCCCCGATCTCGGGCGCCACGATCGGAGCGGTCACAGCTGTGGCTGCGCTCGGCGATCATCATGGCGGGCCTGGTCGCCCTGCTCTACGTGATCGAGGCGATCGATCAGCTCGGCGGCAACCACCTCGACGACGACGGCATCGTCAGCCGCGAGGCCGACGGATTGCCCGGGGTGTTCTTCTCGCCGTTCCTGCATCACGGATTCGACCACCTCACCTCCAACGCCCTCGTCGGCGCGGTGTTGGGGTTCCTGCTGCTGCTGGCGCGCCGATTCCTGGTGACCACCGTCATCGTCTGGGTGGTGTCCGGGTTCGGCGTGTGGTTGTTCGGGCCGTCGCACGCGGTCACCATCGGCGCGTCCGGGATCATCTTCGGATGGCTGGCGTTCCTGCTGGTGCGCGGGCTGTTCAACCGCTCGTGGCGACAGATCGGACTCGGGCTGCTGCTGTTCGTCGTCTACGGCTCGGTGCTCTGGGGGCTGCTGCCCGGCCAGGACGGGGTGTCGTGGCAGGCGCACCTGTTCGGCGCGGTGGGCGGGGTGCTGGCCGCAGCACTGTTGGCCGGTCGAGACCGTCGCGACAAGTCGGCACCGGCGTCGGTGTCGCCGGGATTTCCGCCGGTCGCCCGGTGAGCGAATCGGGCTCTGGTCCGCCCGCTCGCAACGCAGGAATCGACACGAGCGCACCCATCGGCATCTTCGATTCGGGCGTCGGTGGGCTGACCGTTGCCCGAGCGATCGTGGACCAGCTGCCCGGCGAGGACATCCGCTACGTCGGCGACACCCGCAACGGCCCCTACGGTCCGCTGCGCATCCCCGACATCCGCGCCCATGCGCTGGCCATCGCCGACGACCTCGTCGACAGTGGTGTGAAGGTGCTGGTGATCGCTTGCAACACTGCGTCCTCGGCCTGCCTGCGCGATGCCCGGGAGCGCTACCCGGTGCCGGTCGTCGAGGTCATCCTGCCCGCCGTGCGCCGCGCGGTGGCCACCACACGTACCGGTCGAATCGGTGTCATCGGTACCTCGGCCACCATCGCGTCGCAGGCCTACGACGATGCCTTCGCTGCCGCCCCCGACGTGGAGGTCACCTCGGTGGCCTGCCCGCGGTTCGTCGACTTCGTAGAACGTGGGGTCACCTCCGGACGCCAGATCCTCGGGTTGGCACAGGGGTATCTCGAACCGCTGCAACACACACGCGTCGACACCGTGGTTCTCGGCTGCACCCACTATCCGCTGCTCTCGGGGGTGATCCAGCTGGCCATGGGTGACGAGGTGGCGCTGGTGTCCAGCGCCGAGGAAACCGCCAAAGACGTGGTGCGGATCCTCACCGAACTCGACATCACCAACCCCGATCTCGAGCGGGACGTTCACCGGGTGTTCCAGGCCACCGGCGACCCGGTGTCCTTCGCGCGTCTGTCGGCGCGCTTCCTCGGCCCCACAATCGGACAGATCCAACACGCGTGATCTGCGATCGTGAGACCCCGTCGGTCCATCCCATGGCACAGTGGGCGCATGCGTCTCACCGTTCTGGGTAGCTCAGGCAGCTGCGGCGGACCGGGTCGCCCAGCGTCGGGGTATCTGTTGTCTGTTCCCGGTGAACAACCGGTGGTCATGGACTTCGGTCCCGGGGTGTTGGGGGCCCTGCAGCAGCACACCGATCCCAACGGGGTGGCCATCATGCTCAGCCATCTGCACGCCGATCACTGCCTCGATCTGCCCGGTCTGATGGTCTGGCGGCGATTCGCCCCGGTACCTGCCACGTCGCGGACCCGACTCATCGGCCCGACCGGCA
Organism: Williamsia sp. CHRR-6; assembly: GCF_018474015.1. Taxonomy (GTDB): domain Bacteria; phylum Actinomycetota; class Actinomycetes; order Mycobacteriales; family Mycobacteriaceae; genus Williamsia_A. The sequence continues at coordinate 24,481 of NZ_JAHCSG010000006.1, forward strand.
CCGGTGAACGTATCGGCGCCGCCTCCTCGGAGTACCCCGGTCAGATCGACGACGTCAACGACACGTTCACGGTGCACGCGTGGACACAGGGGACACCAGTCGAGGTCGGTGGACTCACAGTCACGCCCACTCGGGTGTCGCATCCGCCCGAGACCTACGGCCTGCGGGTCGTGGCTCCCTCGGGGAAGGTACTGGCCTACAGCGGGGACACCGGTGTCTGCGACGGCCTGGTGTCGCTGGCCCGCGACGCCGATGTGTTCCTGTGCGAGGCGTCGTGGACCCATGACCCCGCCAACCGTCCGCCGGGACTGCACCTGTCCGGCACCGAGGCCGGTGAGATGGCCACCGCCGCGGGCGCGAAATCGCTGTTGCTGACCCACATCCCACCGTGGACCGATCAGGATGCGATCGTCGCCGAGGCGAGTACGACCTACTCCGGTCCCATCAGCGTCGCCGTTCCCGGACGGGCCCTGGACATCGTCTGACCAGCCGCATCGACCAGCGCTGAGCATCGCCGCCTGCGCGCGTTCGTCGGGTCGTTAGAGTTGGCCCGGTGAGCAGACGCGCAGACGGCAGAGCAGACGACGAGATGCGGCCGATCCGCATCACCCGCGGATTCACCGACCACCCGGCGGGCTCGGTGCTCATCGAGTTCGGCAAGACCCGGGTGATGTGTACCGCCAGCGTGGACGAGGGGGTTCCGCGATGGCGGCGCGGTTCGGGTCTGGGCTGGCTGACCGCCGAGTACGCCATGCTGCCGGCCGCCACGCACAGTCGTTCGCAGCGAGAGTCGGTGCGCGGCAAGATCGGTGGCCGCACCCATGAGATCAGCCGCCTGATCGGTCGATCCCTGCGCGCCTGCATCGACCTCGCCGCACTGGGGGAGAACACCATCGCCATCGACTGTGACGTGTTGCAGGCCGACGGCGGCACCCGCACGGCGGCCATCACCGGCGCCTACGTGGCGTTGGTGGACGCGGTGGCCTACCTCAACGATCAAGGCAAGTTGGCCGACCCCAAACCCATCTCGTGTGCCATCGCTGCGGTGAGTGTGGGCGTGGTAGACGGCCGGGTGCGCCTGGATCTGCCCTACGAGGAGGACTCCCGCGCCGAGGTGGACATGAACGTCGTCGCCACCGATGCCGGTCCGCTGGTGGAGGTGCAGGGCACCGGCGAGGGCGCCACCTTCGCGCGCGCCACCCTGGACAAGATGCTCGACCTGGCGGCCATCGGTACCGAGGCGTTGTTCGCCGCACAGCGTGCGGCCCTGGGGTCACCGCACCCCGGCGAGACGCTCGACGCCATCGACGGATGACGACGCTGCTGCTGGCGAGTCGCAACGCCAAGAAGCTGGCCGAACTGCGGCGCTTGGTGATCTCCGAGGCCATCGCCGGTGTCGAGGTGATCGGTTTGGACGAGGTGCCGCCGTTCGACGAAGCACCCGAGACCGGTGCCACCTTCGAGGACAACGCGCTGGCCAAGGCGGTGGATGGTTGCGCGGCAACGGGTCTGGCGTGCCTGGCCGACGATTCGGGCATCGAGATCGACGAGTTGCGGGGGATGCCCGGAGTCCTCTCGGCGCGCTGGGCCGGGCGCCACGGCGACGACCAGGCGAACCTCGAGTTGGTGCTGGCCCAGCTGCGTGACACTCCCCTCGAGCGCCGCGGCGCCGGTTTCGTCTCGGCGTGTGCCTTGGTCACCCCGGACGGTCAGCGCACGGTGGTGCGCGGGGAGTGGCGGGGATCAGTGGCCACCGAACCGCGGGGCGACGGCGGATTCGGTTACGACCCGATCTTTCTGCCGGTCCAGGATCGCGACGAGGTCGCGGTGGCTGGTCGCAGCGCGGCGCAACTGACGGCGGCCGAGAAGGACGCCATCAGCCATCGGGGCCGTGCGTTGGCGTTGTTGATCCCTCGGTTGCGCGAGCTGGGGGTGTCGTGACCGACCCGTGCGTGAATTGCGACCCCCGGCGAGCGCAATTCACGCACGGGCAGGTCAGAAGCCGTACTGGGCTTTGACCTCGCGAGTGCGGATGTGCTCGAAGTAGAACGACAGGAACGGGATGGTGCCTGCGATGAGTGTGATCACCGTCTTGCCGATGGGCCAGCGCACGCGGATGGCCAGGTCGATCGCCATCAGCAGGTAGGCGAAGTACACCCAGCCGTGCACGAACGGCACGAAATCCAGGGCGGTGACGCCGAATCCGTACTTCACGACCAGTTCCACGACCAGCAGCAACAGCCACAGACCGGTGACCCACGCCAGCACCCGGTACCGCAGCAGCGCACCCCGTACCTTCTCCGGGGTGGCGTTGGGTGCGTAGGCGATGGCCTTGTCGGGTTCGCTGGTCACTGCTTCTCCTGGCTGGTGAGGCTGTCCCGCGCTGCAAGCTGGGACAGGTATTCGTTGTACTCGGCCAACACTCGGTCCTCGGGGGGCTGATCGTCGGCGGGCAGTGTGCTCACTGCGCGAGGCGGTCGAGGTGGCAGTAGTTCGGCGGGGATCTCGGTGGGCCCCTTGGCTTGTGGCGAGGTTTTGCGTACCTCCTCCGGGTCGCTCTCGAGCACCACGAAGCGCCGATAGGCGTACACCACGAACGCGGCGAACAGTGGCCACTGCAGCGCGTAGCCGAGGTTCTGGCCGGTACCGGATGTGGATTCGAAACGCACCCACTGCCAGTAGGCCAGCCCCAGGCAGGTGAGCGCAGCCACGACGACCAACGCGATCAGTGCCGGCCGACGTCGCCTTCCTGAAGAAGCCATGTAACGACGGTACCTCCAGCACGAACGAAGCAGGTCAACCGGTATCGTGACTTCCGACGCACACGCGCGAGTGGCGGAATTGGCAGACGCGCTGGATTTAGGTTCCAGTGTCTTCGGACGTGGGGGTTCAAGTCCCCCCTCGCGCACCACCAGCTCGGTTCAGATCTGTCTCACAGCCGACTGCGGACGAACCCCGCAGCCCGCAGGGTGTCGCCGTTGGCCGCATACAGCACGTGCAGTGGACCTGGCAGCGCCAACCGGGCACCGTTGCAGATGTTGTCGCCGGGGATGCAGAACCGGACGGTGCGGTTTCGGTACAGCGGCGACGGAACGTAGCGCGGCGCACCGGCATCGGCGAGGAAGCGGGTGGATGGGACCGCGAACAGCGCCACCGCGGCCACCCGTGGAGCCACCGCTGCGGGTAGCACCGGCGGCGCGAGGAACGTGTACGACGGGGGCAGGGTCACCTGGGAGCTGGTGGCGTACGCCGCGACGATCGCACCCTGGGAGTAGCCGCCGAGCACGAGGCGAGTGCGAGAGCAGGCCGAGGCCATGAAGGTGATCCGGTTCTGTGCGTCGATCACGCCCTTGGTCACCGAGCGAGCCAACCCGATCCGGTCGCGGAAGTTGGAACTCGCGGCGTAGTTCACCGCGTAGGCGTTGACCGACCTACCGGGCAGTGCGCCGCGTACCGCGGCGACGAACGACGCCCCGGTGACCCCTAGCGGCGCACCGGGTTCGGCGGTTCCGCGGGCGAAGATGACCTCGACATCGGGGCAGCCGCGGGCCGATGCGGTGCCGGTACCGCCGATCACGAGCGTGGTGATGAGGGCTACGAGGACGGTGGCGGCAGCGAGGAGTCGTCTCAGCATGGGTGGGATGCTACGGGATCAGCCACGACGTCGAATCCATTGCGCCGTCGTTCATCTGCCCGGTCGGGGCGACGGCGACCGGTGCTCGCTACCGTGTTGCGCATGGCTTCTCACGTCTCCCCGCCGGTCGAGATCGTGCGCGCGGGCGTGGTGGATGTCGGGGTGCAGCGATGGGGTTCGCGGGGTGCGGCGTCCGTCGTTCTCCTGCACGGGTTTCCCTATGACACCCGCAGCTACGACGACGTGGCCCGCCTGCTGGCCGACGCGGGATATGACGTCGTGGTGCCGTACCTGCGGGGGTTCGGGCCTACTCGGTTCGTCGATCAGTCGGTGATGCGGTCGGGTCAGCAGGCGGCGCCTGCGCATGACCTGCGCGAGCTGATCCTCGCGTTGAGGTTGGATCGGCCGGTGGTGGCCGGCTGCGACTGGGGCGGACGGGCTGCGTGCATCGTCGCCGCGGTGTGGCCCGAGTTGGTGTCAGGTCTGGTGAGTGTGTCGGGATATCTGTTGCAGGACATCAGGTCTGCGATGTCGACCCCGGTGCTGCCGCATCTGGAGAAACGGTATTGGTACCAGTACTACTTCCATTCGGAACGAGGCCGGGCCGGGCTGACGCGATACCGGTCGGAGATCGCCCAGACGCTGTGGGCCGACTGGTCGCCCACCTGGCGCTTCGGTGACTCTGAATTCGCCGCCACCGCAGCATCGTTCGACAACCCGGACTTCGTCGACGTGGTCGTGCACTCCTACCGGCATCGCTATGGGCTGGCGCCGGGTGATCCGGCGTATGCCGCCACCGAGGAGATCATTACGACCCGCCCGCCGATCACCGTGCCCAGCATCGTCATCGAGCCGACCGAGGACACCATCGCCGGGCTGTACGGGCCGACGGAGCATTCTTCGCGGTTCACCGATCTGCTCAGGGTGGTCGACTTCGACTGCGGCCACAACCCGCCGCAGGAGTTGCCGGGGCGATTCGCTGCGGTGGTGGGGGAGATGGTGCGTCAGATGCGGAGAGCCTGACCGCAGCACGCTGCCGAGCCCGCAGGCGGATCCTCCTGGCCCCCTCCGAACTACATGAAGTCGATCAGCCCGAACCAGGCCATAGTGAACGCGTGCTCACGCACGAACTCGGTCGCGATGGGTGTTCTCCTCCAGGACTGTCGATCCACCGTGTTTGCTCCCGGGGCTATTCGACCGCCAGCTCGCCGAGCTCGGACCAATCGGTGGCATCCACTTCCTGGGAGATGATCTTCGGGGTCTCCTGTAGGTAGGGCGGGAGGTCCTGCTGGGCTTTCTTGAAATGGGCCGAGTTCACGTGCACCGCACCGGCATCGGGGTCGGTGAACGCCTCCACCAGCACATACTCGGTGGGATCGTCGAGCGTGCGCGACCAGAAGTACCAGAGGCACCCCTCCTCGGCCTGGCAGGCCTCGGTGAACTCGCGGGAGATCTCCGCCCAGTTGTCGGCGTGCTCAGGCTTGATCTTGAACTTCGCGGTGATGAAGATCATTGAGTGCTCCTCGTGCTCGTGGAACTGACAGTCGTCTGCCCGTCTCAGAGTACGAGGACGAGTGGCTGGTTGGCACCAAGCGCGCGAGCGGCGTGACCGCCCCTGCGCTGCGAGCACCGAAACTGGTCCGGCGCTGTGTGTGCCGAACCTCAGCCTCTTGGCATCGACGAGCACTTCATCTGCGATCCCGCCGAGTTCCGGGCTAGAACGGGTGAGTTCTTGGCCACCGATCCTGCCCGGATGACGGCCTTCCCCACCAATTCATGCTTCGCCAAGGCGCGACCGGCCTACCGCTCGCCCGGTGGCACCACGTTCACGGCGATTGCAGATCGACGTACCCACCCGCGTTGTGCTCAGGGCAAGGCCGCGTGCACGACAGCGAACGGTTGTCGTAGACGCTGGCTTTCAGCCACCCGCCAACGATGTCGAGGTGATCTCCGACGCGTTGTACTACACGGTTGCGATGCGGTTCACGAACACGTGAGTGCCGCCGCAAAGGTCTCCTGCGGCGACATCGCGTGGCTCAAGCTGTCAGGCCGACTGGCCGACCAGCGTCGGGTAATCGGTGTAACCCTTCGCGCCTGGGCTGTAGAACGTGCTCTGGTCCGGCGCGGTCAGTTCGACGCCGGTACGCAGCCGCTCGACGAGGTCGGGGTTGGAGATGAACCACCGACCGACGGACACGGCGTCGGCAGTTCCGTTGGCCACCAACGACTCCAGCTGCGCGAAATCGGATTCGATGACGAAGCCGGTGTTGATGACGACCGGGCTGGTGATCTCCGAGCGCAGTGTGGCCAGGGTCGGGTCGTCGGGCTCGATGAGCAGGTGCACGTACGCGAGCGGGATGTCGGCAAGCGTACGCAGCAACTCCTGGTACACGGTGACCGGATCGGCCTCGTTCATGCCGTTGGCCTGATGGCCGGGGCTCAGGCGGATGCCCACCCGGTCGGCCCCGATCTCGTCGACCACAGCCTGCACCGTCTCGACCACGATGCGGGCGCGGTTGGCTGGCGAGCCGCCGTAGGCGTCAGTGCGCTGGTTGCTGTCGTCCCCCAAGAACTCGTGCAGCAGGTAGCCGTTCGCGGCGTGGATCTCCACGCCGTCGAGACCGGCGTCGACAGCGCGGCGTGCTGCGGTGCGGAACGAGTCGACGATTCCGGCGATCTCGTCGGTCTCCAACGCGCGAGGAGTGACCAGGGGCTTGCTGCCCTCAGGGGTGTGAGCCGAGCCCTCGGCGGCGATGGCCGATGGTGCGACAGGATGCTCCCCACCGGGGATCAGCGGGTGTGCCACCCGACCGACGTGCCAGATCTGCACGAAAATCTTCCCGCCTTCGCCGTGGACGGCCTCGGCGACCTCGGCCCATCGCTGTTGGTGACGATCGGTGTGGATGCCGGGCGTGTTGAGGTACGCGCCGCCTGCGGTCGCGCTCACGTGTGTCGCCTCGGTGATGATCAACCCGGCTCCGGCGCGCTGTCGGTAGTGCTCGACCTGTAGGTCGCTTGGCGTCCCATCTGCCTGCGCACGCTGACGGGTCAGGGGAGCCATGAAAATTCGGTTTGCTGCAGCGGTGGCGCCGACCGTGACAGGGGTGAGCAACGCGGATTCAGAAGTCAGTTGGTAAACCATGTATGGCCCAACACCGCTGCGGAGGACCGCTATTCCGGTGACCATGCCGCCGATGAGGTGTCGAGAACAGGAGTCCCAGTCATGGCAGTGGCATCACCAGCACCGACACCGCCGGGTGCGGAATTGATCACACTACGGTTGTCGACCATCTCGCTGTCGGCGTTCGCGTGGGGGCGCCCCGGTGACCGACTCGCGATCGTGGTGCACGGCTACCCCGACACCGCCTGGACGTGGCGCCACCTGGGTCCGGTGTTGGCAGCAGCCGGGTTTCGCGTCGTCGCGCCCTTCACCCGGGGGTACGCCCCCAGCGAGATCCCGCTGACGGCCGTGCACGTGGGTGACCTGATGCGTGATGTCCTCGACATGCACGCCGCGCTGGACGGCGGTGACGACGCAGTTCTGGTGGGCCACGACTGGGGTGCGATCACCGCCAACGGGATCGCCGCGCTCGACGATCAGCCGTTCGGTGCGATCGTGGTTATGTCGGTGCCGCCCATGCCCGCGCTCCTGACACCGTCTGGGGGCCTGGGTTCGTGGTCGCTGCGCACTCTCCGCCAGCTCGGGATGAGTTGGTACATGGCGTTCAACCAGATACCGGGCGTATCCGAGCGCAGCCTGGATCGGCTGATCCCGTGGTTGTGGCGAGCGTGGTCGCCGGGGTATTCGGCCACCGAGGACCTCGCGCACGTGTTCGACGCACTGCCGACGCACGCGCACCGCCGCGCAGCTCTGAGCTACTACCGGGCTGCGGCGCGGCCGTGGACCGGCTCCGACGAGAACCGTTCGCTCACACGCGCATCCAACCGAGCGCCGCAGACCCCGATTTTGTACCTGCACGGTCGCGACGACGGGTGTCTGCAATCGACCTACGCCGATGCCGTCGACCATCTCGTGGCCGACAGTGAGGTCGAGATCGTCGACGGCGCGGGACATTTCCTACAACTCGAACAACCCGAGCTGGTGAACGCGCGAATCCTCGAGTATCTCCAGCGCTGAGCGCGGTGGCTACTTCTTGTCGGCGTAAAGATGATCCATCGCCGCGGTCTGCTTCTGCAGGATGATGTTGCGCTTCAACTTCATGGTCGGTGTCAGTTCGCCCGACTCGACGGTGAAATCGCTCGCGAGCACCACATACTTCTTGATCGCCTCGGCGTGCGACACCTTGGAGTTCGCGACCTCGACGGCCTTGTCGATCTCTGCGCGTAGCGCCGGGTGGTCGACGAGGTCGCTGACCGGCGTGCCGGCGGGTAGTTCGTTGCGCTGCAGCCAGTCCGGTAGTGCCTCGGGATCGAGGGTGATCATGGCGGCGATGAAGGGCTTGGCGTCTCCGACGACCATGCACTGGCTGACCAGTGGGTTCGCGCGCACGTTGTCTTCCATCTGTGCCGGAGCGACGTTCTTGCCGCCGGCGGTCACGATCAATTCCTTCTTGCGTCCGGTGATCGAGAGGTACCCGTCGTCCAGGGCGCCCACGTCACCGGTGTGGAACCATCCGTCGACGATCGCCTCTGCGGTGGCGGTGGGGTTGTTCCAGTAGCCGTCGAACACCATCGGGCCACGCAGCAGAACCTCGCCGTCGGAGGCGATCCGAACCGAGGCACCGGCCACCGGCCGCCCCACGGTGCCCACCCGCTGCTCGCCGGGCCGGTTCACCGTCACCGCTGCGGCGGTCTCGCTCAGCCCGTAGCCCTCGTAGACGGGCAGCCCGACCCCGCGGAAGAAGTGGCCGAGACGTTCGCCCAGGGGCGCGCCGCCGGAGATGGCCTCCTCGCAGCGACCACCCAACGCGCCGCGCAGCTTTGCGTAGACCAGTACGTCGAACACCTTGTGCATGATGCTCAACAGCAACCCGGGCTTGCCGCTGTCCTGCGCGCGGCTGTACTCGATGGCGGTCGCCTCGGCCCGGTCGAAGATCGCGCCCTTACCTGCGCTGTGTGCCTTCTGCTTCGCGCCGTTGAAGACCTTCTCGAAGACGCGGGGTACGGCCAGGATGTAATGCGGTCTGAACTCGTCCAGGTCGGCCAGCAGGTTGGTGATGCTCGCGGTGTGACCGAGCGTGACCCCGCTCTCCACGGCGCCGACGGCGATCACCCGCGCGAACACATGCGCCAGGGGGAGGAACAGCAGGGTGGAGCGCCCGGGGTACATGATGTCGCCCAGGGTCTCCTTGACGCCCTCGCACTCGGACAGGAAGTTCCGGTGGGTCAGCGCAACGCCTTTGGGGTTGCCGGTGGTCCCCGAGGTGTAGATCAAGGTCGCCATGTCGTCTGCGGTCTGCCCGGCCCGACGCCGATCGAGCTCTGCGGCCTGCACCGACTCGCCGCGCGCGATGAGTGTGTCGACGGCACCGGCATCCATGACGAAGGTCTCGCGCACCTCACATGCGGCGGCCACGTCGGCGTGGAGGTCGGCGTGCTCGGTGCTGTCGACGACGAGCAAGGTTGCTCCCGAGTCGGACAGGATGTACTTGACCTGATCGGGTGCGGAGGTCTCGTAGATCGCCACGGTGGCGCCGCCCGCGCGCCAGATGGCGTAGTCGAGCAACGTCCACTCGTAACGAGTGGGAGACAGGATGGCGACCCGGTCGCCCACCTGCACCCCGGCTGCGATCAGACCGCGGGCCACCGCATCGACCTGGTCGATGAACTCCCCGGCCGTCACGGTGGTCCAGGCGGCACCGGTGCGGCGTTTGAACAACGGCATCGAGGGGCTCTCGGCGGCATAGCGCCGCGGGGTGTCGACCAACGACGCGTTCTCGGCGACGGTGAACGTTGCGGGCGTGGACGCTTCGAGCACGGGACCTCCATGGTCTGATGCCGTCCCGTTCGGGGGCGGTTTCGGGCCGAACGCCTGACGGCGCCTGTGAGGTAGGTTACCGCCTCGCCGACCGCTCGAGTCAGTCCGCCATGTCGGGATCGGCGGGTCGGGTCAGACCCATCGCGCAGTCGGGGATGCCGGTTTAGGCTGGGTTCAGACGGCCGTCCGGGGCATACGGTGGTTGTCGTGCCCAACCGCACGATTGATCGGATACGATTCGCTCGCTCAATCGAAGGAAGGACGTCGCGTGCTCAAGCGGCTCACCCTCTGCTCTGCTGTCACGTTCCTGGTGGGCGCGCTCTGCGGTCCAGGACTCGCGGCTGCCGACACCCAGACCGAGATCAACGACAAGGTCACGCGTTCGCTGGTGTTCATCCAGATGAACTACTCGGGACACGTGTTCATCCCCGCGTCGGTCAATGCCGCGAACCGAGACGGGCGCAGCGACGAGGTCACGGTCTCGGTCACCTGCACCGGCTTCGTGGTCGACAACAACGGCGCGATCGCCACCGCCGGACACTGCGTGGACTCCGGCGGCGACGACGTGAAGGAAGCCCTGCGCGAAGAGTTCATCTCGGAACAGGTCAAGAAGGGCAACATCGCGTCCACGTCGGCTCAGCGATTCCTGGATCAGGCCAACTCCGAACGCTGGGCGGTCGACGGGGACGATCCCGGGTCGCCGATCGCGCGCGAGGTGCAGGTGATCCAGCCTCCGGGCGAACACCAGAAGATCAGTTCGTTCACCACCGCCCAGGTGGTCGACTTCCAGAAGGTGGGAGACGGGGACAACGCGCTGCTGCGCCTGAACAACTTCAAGAACCTGCCCCCACTGCCGGTGGCCAAGTCGGCCCCCAAGTCCGGTGAGCTGCTGACCGCAGCGGGATTCCCCGGCAACGTGCGGCAGGTCGCTGATCCGTCCCGGCTACCGGCGCCCAGCTTCAAGTCCGGTGCCGCGTCGAGTCAACAGATCGCCGAGGGCGGTCAGCCCCGGACCGAGGTGAACATCGCGCTCTCGGGCGGCATGAGCGGCGGCCCCGCCGTCGACAACGACACCGGTGAGGTGGTGGGAATCAACTCCTCGGGATTCACCACCGGCACCACCTCGTTCATCACCGACGCGGCCACGCTACGAGGGTTCTTGCAGCGCAACGGAGTCCAGCTCATCTCCGCACCCTCTGAAGGTGGCAAGAGCAACACCGTCCTGTTCATCGCGCTCGGTGCCGGTGTGGCCGTCGCGGTCCTCCTGATCATCCTCGCCATCGTCTTGCTGCGCCGCCGCTCGTCGCGCAACGCCGTGCCCGCAGGCGGGTGGGGTCAAGGCGGTCCCGGGGGCCCGACGTTCGGCGGGCCGTCGGCGATCGGAACGGGCGGCCCGACGTCGTACGGCCAGAACCCCTCGCAGGCGCCGTCATTCCCAGGTCCCGGCGGATTCACGGGATCTCCATCACCTGCGCCCGTGCGACCGTCGCCGCCGCCCGCGCCGCCTGCACCGCAGTATCGGCCCACGCAGTACCCGCCGGCCGGTCCGCAGTACCCAGGGTCGCCGAGTCCGGGGAACCCGTATCCGGGTGGCGGTTATCCGGGCGGTCAGAACCCCGGCGGTCAGAGTCCTGGCGCCGGGCCGTATCCCGGTGGGCCTGCGCCCGGTGGCGGTTACCCGCCGCGCTGATCGGAATCGCGCACGGTGTGTCCCACGGCACCAGGGCCGCGCGGGAATGTGGTCGCGACGCGTTCGGCGGATAGAGTTCGGGTTCAGCACACCTCGCGCCGCCCAAGCAGCGCGAGCTCATCCATCGGCGCGGGAGCCGAGAAAACGTCGGAGTAGCAGTGGACGGCAACGGGCACGAGACCGAATCGGTGGCCTTCGCAGATCTCGACATCGAGCCCCGCGTCCTGCGGGCGTTGACCGATGTGGGGTACGAAACCCCGTCGCCGATCCAGGCCGAGACCATCCCGCCGCTGATGAACGGTCGTGACGTGGTCGGTCTGGCTCAAACCGGCACCGGTAAGACCGCCGCGTTCGCCATCCCGATCCTGTCGAAGATCGCCGGCGGCGGACGCAAGCCGCGTGCGCTGGTGCTCGCTCCTACCCGCGAACTCGCGCTGCAGGTCGCAGAGGCGTTCGGGAAGTACGCCGCGCATCTGCCCGACATCAAGGTGCTCCCGATCTACGGCGGCCAGAGCTATGGGGTGCAGCTGTCCGGCCTGCGGCGCGGCGCGCAGATCGTGGTCGGCACCCCTGGGCGCGTCATCGACCACCTCGACAAGGGCACCCTCGACATCTCCGAACTCGACTTCCTCGTCCTCGACGAGGCCGACGAGATGTTGACGATGGGGTTCGCCGAGGATGTCGAGCGCATCCTGTCCGAGACCCCCGACAGCAAGCAGGTCGCACTGTTCTCGGCCACGATGCCCAAGGCGATCGGCAGGTTGGCGCAGAAGTACCTCAAGAGCCCGGTCGAGATCACCGTCAAGGCCAAGACTCAGACCGCACAGAACATCACGCAGCGTTACCTGCAGGTCTCCCACCAGCGAAAGCTCGACGCGCTGACGCGGGTCCTCGAGGTCGAACAGTTCGACGCCATGATCATCTTCGTCCGCACCAAGTCGGCGACCGAGGAGTTGGCCGAGAAGCTGCGTTCCCGCGGCTTTTCGGCGGTGGCGATCAACGGCGACATCGTGCAGGCGCAGCGGGAGCGGACCATCGCCTCGCTGCGCAACGGAACCCTCGACATCCTGGTCGCCACCGATGTCGCAGCGCGTGGTCTAGACGTCGAACGCATCTCTCACGTCGTCAACTACGACATCCCGCACGACACCGAGTCCTACGTCCACCGGATCGGCCGTACCGGTCGCGCGGGGAGGTCGGGCAACGCGCTGCTGTTCGTCTCACCACGCGAGCGTCATCTGTTGCGCTCGATCGAGAAGGCCACCCGTCAACCGCTGACCGAGATCGGGTTGCCCAGTGTCGACGACGTCAACGCTCAGCGCGTCGCCAAGTTCGGCGAGTCGATCACCGAGAACCTGCAGTCCGAGCACCTCGACATGTTCCGCCGGTTGGTCGAGAACTACGCGCGCGACAACGACGTGACCCTGGCCGACATCGCGGCGGCGTTGGCACTCGAGACCCGCGACGGCGGCTTCCTGTTGACCCCCGATCCGCCGGCGGGTGCGCGTTCGAGCGGCGACGATCGTCCGCCGCGCCGCCGGCGCGAGGGCGGCCCCAGCTTCGCCACCTATCGGATCGCGGTGGGCAAGAAGCATCGGGTCACCCCGGGTGCCATCGTCGGAGCCATCGCCAACGAGGGTGGTCTGACCCGTGGCGACTTCGGGCACATCAGCATTCGTGAGGACTACAGCCTTGTGGAGCTGCCCGACGACCTCGGGCGTGAAACGCTTTCGGCGTTGCGTCGGACCCGCATCTCCAATGTGCCCATCAACATCGGTGTCGATCAGGGTCCACCCCGTCAGCGCGGGTCGGCTCGTTCCGGTGGGCGTGGCGGTGATTTCGGTGGACGCCGGTCGCCCCGGGTCGCCGGCCGCGGTCGGTCCTGATCTTCGCTGGTCCCTGCGTCACCTTCGACCGAGATCTGTCGCCTGTGCGCCGCGACGACCCTCCGATGTGAAACTTTCCCGTAACATTGCGTCGGTTTCCGGCGATGTTCGTCACAGGTGCGTTCGCCTGGTCTCCGTCGGGGGCGGGTGAACGCCCGCTTTCGGACCCATTCGAAGAACTGTCCTCCGGGCACCCTCGGAGGCGATGCTACGAGGATCGGTGACATCCCCAGTGTCAGTGGTGGATCGAATCTCGGCGACGGAAGCCGCCGAGCACACACAGCAGGGCCACGCGATCGTGGTCGACGCCCGCCCACAGGTGGCCAGGCACCAGGGCAGCCTGCCCGGTGCGGTGGTCGTCGAGCCCGACAACCTCAGTGCCGCACTGGCCCCGAATTCTCCGCGCCGCATGGTCGGCAGCCTCGACACCGAGATCGCGGTGGTCTCGGTCCAGGCGCGCGCCCGGATGGTGGCCGAACAGATCGCGTCGTTGGGCTACACCAACGTCCGATACGTCGACGGTGGCTTCCCCGCCTTCCGTACCGCCCTCGGGGCGCACTGACCTTCACGCACGCAGCACCCGACTCGTCGGTGGCGCTCGACCGGCATGCCCGCGGGCGGCGCGGTACCGAGCCGCCCGCGCGTGTGCCACGTCGAATATCGTTGTTGACGATGAATCACGATGGTCACGGGTAGCGTTTTGCCAAGGTCACGGTCACATGTGGACCTGAGGTCGAGCTCGAGCATCGGCATGTGGCCGCGAACAGCGCTTTTGTGGGCGAAGAGGACGGGATGACCGAATCGATGACCGGCGACGATCGTCGCGCGCGGGTACTGCGACTGCTGCAGTTCCTGCACGAGCTGATCCGCGCTCGGTCCACGATCGTGCGCAACGTCGACGACCACGAGGAGATCGTCTGGCTCGGCGACGAGTGGCAGATCCCGGTGCGGACCAAGGCAGTTCCCGGCGAGCGGTTCATGGAACTGCGTGCCGAGGACAAACCGGACGTGTTCTCGCTGGTCGCGCGAATGATCGACGGACTCGCCGAACGCCCCGAGTCCCTCGAGCTGGTGCTGGCCGACGGATTGCTCGGGGTGAGCGCCGGTGCCGACGGCGTCGCCGTCAACCAACACCTGCTCACCCAGGCCGTGGTCGCCGAGCACGATCACGTCGCCGGCGTCATCACCATCGCTCTCGCCGGTGACTCGGTTCCGGACCTGCAGGACAGCCACCTGCTCACCGGGCTCGACGGATTCGATCTCAACGCTTCTGCCGAGGTCGCTGACGCCGTCTCCGCCCTGCCGTCGGTCCTGGCCTCCGGGATGGACGAGGTGTTGCAGCGCTGGCGCGCCGAGGTGCCGATCGACTCGGCCGCGGTCACCCTCGAGTCCAAGCCCGCACTCATCCTGCGCAACCGTGGGTCGGGGCCGATGCTCGACTACTACGAGACGATGCTGACCGCGTTGCGCGACCCCGAGGTGGACGTGCCCATCGGGCTTGCCCAACTCGTCGAGCCGATCGAGGCTCCCGAACGTATCGAACGGCTCGCCGCGACCGGCGCGATGTCGGCGGCCGAGCTGGTCGAGGACGCTCTTTACCCGTTGCCGTCCAACGTCGAACAGCGCGACATCCTGGCTCAGCTGGGCCTCGACAGCGGCGTGGTCGTGGAAGGCCCGCCCGGGACCGGCAAGACCCACACCATCGCCAACCTGATGTCGGCGCTGCTGGCCAAGGGTCAACGTGTGTTGGTGGTCTCGGAGAAGGCCCAGGCCCTGCAGGTGCTGCGCGACAAGCTTCCCCCGGAGCTACGCGAGTTGGCCGTCGCCATCACCGACGTCACCAAGGACGGGTCGGCGTCGTTGATCGAGAGCGTGGAGGCTATCGCCGCTCGCAAGGGCACCTTCCAGCCGCGGGTGGTCACATCCGAGATCAAGAACCTGCGGTCCAAGCGTGATCAGGCTCGTGCCAAGCGGGAACAGATCCTGCGTGAGATCTGGCAGTTGCGGGAATCCGAGACCGAGAAGCATGAATGGGTGGCGGCCGGGTACAGCGGGACCGCTGCGGCCATCGTGCGTTCATGCCAGGCCGTGGCCGACCGGTACGACTGGCTGCCCGGCCCCCTTGAGTCGCCGCTGCCGCCGTTGGACACCGACGATATGGACCGGCTGCTGCAGCTGTTGCGCACCCGCGACGACACCTGGGCAGCCCGGCTGGGTCAGCGGTTGCCCGATCTCGACGCGATCCTTCCCGATTCGGTCACCATCGACGCGATCTGCGCCCGCATCCGGGAGCAACCGGTCGAGAAGATGACCGGTAGCGGCTCGCTGCTGGCCATCCTCGCCGACGTCGACAGCGCCCGGCTGCTCACCATCAAGTCGACCTGTGAACAGTTGCGGGCCGCGGTGACCGAGGTCCGCAGCTTCCCCGACCACCTGCAGGAGATGGCTGGTCGGCTGCTCTCCGGTGAGGCCGCCTACCTGTGGAACCGAGTCACCCAGATCTCGGCCGTCGTCGACGAGGCCACGCGGCGCGATCGTGAGATCGGCACCCATGACGTGGTGGTCGACGGCGTTCCCGCGGCGGGGGCCGCCTCGGTGTTCGACGACGCTGCCCAGTTCCTGCGCTCAGGCGGGTCGTGGAAGTCGAGGTTCCGCAAGTCGCCGCAGCAGCGTGCGGTCGAAGCGCTCGGCCTGTCGGTCACCGTCGACGGTCGGGCGCCGGGTGGCGATGCGACCGCCATGCAGTTGGTGGCCGATCACCTCGCGGTACTTCAGGCTGTCGGCACAGTGCAGTCGATCCTGGCCGACGTGGGTGTCCCGGTCGATGACACGGGGTCGCGCTCGGCTCAACTCGGTCAGCTGGTGTTGTTGGACGCTCGTCTGGGCTGGGTGTCAGAGCTTCTCGTGGGGCGCGACTCGTTGGTCCGCACGCTCGAATCCATCAGCCCCGGCGGCCCGCGGCCCAAGAGCATCGACGAGGTGGCCCACGTCGCCGAGCAGACCGCGGCCATCGCGGCCACCAATGATGCGGTGCTGGCACGCAGGGAGCTCGACGAGTGCGCTCGTGTGCTGTCGGCCGAGGTCGATCAGGGGCCCTCGGCCGAGGGTGACGCACTGCTCGCCGCCATCGCGGCTGCTGATGCCGACGCCATCCGTGAGGCTCGTCGAGCGTGGAACACCGCCCGCGCGCAACGCGATCAGCAGGGTGCTCTCGACCTCCTCGAGTTGCGTCTGCGGCAGAAAGCACCGCAGCTGCACAAGCTGTTGCGCGCAGACGCAGCTGATCCGGTGTGGGACGTTCGGCTGCGGGAACTGACCGACGCGTGGTCGTGGCGCCGCGCCTACGACTGGGCGCGCGACCGCAGCGACCCCGGTCGCGAGGCTCGGCTGGAAGCCGACCTCGACGCCGTCGAAGCCGACATCGCCCACTTCACCGCTGGCCTGGCCGCGGCCTGCGCGTGGCGCGAGTGCCTGGAGCAGATGACGGTGGCCCAGGTGCAGGCACTGCAGTCCTACCGCGACCACATCACCAACCTGGGCAAGGGTTCGGGCAAGCACGCGGAGCGGTTCCGCCGGGCCGCCCGGTCGGCCATGAGTCAGGCCCAGGGTGCGGTCCCGGCGTGGATCATGCCCATCTCGCAGGTGCTCTCCTCCATCGCGCCGGATCAGAACTCGTTTGACGTAGTGATCGTCGACGAGGCCTCACAAGCCGACATCACCAGCCTGTTCCTGCTCTGGCTGGCGCCGCGCGTGATCGTGGTCGGTGACGACCGGCAGTGTGCGCCAGGCGGTTTCGCCGGCAACGGTCTCGACGAGGTGTTCGCCAAGCTCGACACCTACCTCTCGGACGTTCCGCAGTACATGCGCGACAGTCTCACCCCGCGATCCAGCCTGTTCTCCATGTTGCGTACCAGATTCGGCCACGTGGTGCGGCTGCGCGAGCACTTCCGGTCGATGCCCGAGATCATCGAGTACTCCTCGCGGCAGTTCTACCCGGACTCGCCGCTGGTGCCGGTCCGTCAGTTCGGCGCCGACCGGTTGCCGCCGCTGCGGACCGTCTTCGTCTCCGATGCCGTTGCCGAGGGCAGCAATGCGGGCCTGACCAACCAGGCCGAGGCCGATGCACTCGTGCAGGCGGTGGTCACGTGTGCTGCCGATCCGGCCTATGCGGGTCTGAGTTTCGGCGTCGTGGTGCTGCAGGGGCAACGGCAGGTCGACCTGATCGCGCAAAAACTGCGCGCGGCATTGCCGGCGGCCCAGTGGTACGACCGGTCGCTGCGGATCGGGACCCCGCCGGACTTCCAGGGCGATGAGCGCCATGTGGTGTTCCTGTCGATGGTGGTCTCGGCCGACCGGAATCCGGTGTCGCTGACCCGCAGCGAGTCACAGCGCCGGTTCAACGTGGCGGCCTCGCGGGCCATGGAGCAGCTGTGGCTGTTCCACTCGGTGGGTTCCGACGCCCTCAAGGACAACGATCTGCGGTACTCGTTGCTGTCCTACATGGAACGCACCGAGGGTGCGTTGGTCGATCCGATGCCCGACGAGGTGAGCGCCACCGAGCGGGTCGAGCCGTTCGAGAGCCTTTTCGAGCAACAGATCTTCCTCGAGTTGGTGGCTCGCGGCTTCCACGTCAATCCCAAGGTCTCGGTGAACAATCGGGTGATCGACCTGGTGGTGACCGGGGCCGACGCGCGGCTGGCCGTGGAGTGCGACGGTGACGAGTTCACCAGCACACCCGAGCAGGCCCGCGCCGACATGGAGCGCGAACGCGAGCTGCGGCGGTGTGGCTGGCGATTCTGGCGGGTCCGCGAGTCGGAGTACCTCCTCGACCCCAAGCGGGCGCTGGAGGGCGTCTGGCGCGAGCTCGAGGCCCGCGGTGTCGCGCCCGGATCGGTGGACGAGTCGGTGGCTGCGGTGTCGCGCGAGCCCTGGGAGCCCATCGACCTGACCGGCGGCGACTGACCGGTTCTCAGAGCCGGTTTCTCAGCGCTCCCCGTCGGCGACCGGCGCCACGAAGGCCGCGCGGATCGCGGTTGCCGTGGCGTCGGGGTCCCGATCGCGCCGCGTCACCAGCCCTGCCGCCATCGAGATCTTGTCGCCGTGGTGGCGCGGCACCACGTGGATGTGGCTGTGGAAAACGGTTTGCGCGGCCGCACGCCCGTCGTTTATCGCCACGTTCACCCCGTCTGCGGCCACCGACGACGCCCGCAGAGCGGCTCCCACGGCCCGTGCGGTGTCGAACATCCGGGCGCCCAGGGTGCTGGGGATACCGGCGAGATCGGGGATGTGTCGGCGCGGGATCACCAAGGTGTGACCTGGGCGGACCGGTCGGATGTCGAGGAAGGCGAGCACGTCGGCGTCGGAGTGGATGAGCCGCGCCGGTGCGGTGCCGGCGACGATCGAGCAGAAGACGCAGTCGTTCACACCTTCACGGTACGAAGGCTGCGCCGGCGTCGGCGCCACGCACCCGATCCGAATCAGATAACGATCAGATAACGAAAATCGGTTCACGTGCGAAGGTGGGTCGCACTGGCGATCCCACGTGTGAACAGCGCCGATACCCAGACCCGGATACCCCGGCGGCCCTTGGTGAAAGGTTACCCGTCGGGTTACCGGTGGGTATACCGAGCGGTCACCGGAGAACATGAGGAAACCCTCATTTTTCTGTGCGAACATTGTCGCGTGCCCCAGACGTGGCACGGCGAGTACCCGACCCGGACTCGACCTGGCCCACGTTGTGAGCCAACGATTTTCGACCGCCTCGACGGTGAGATGCGGTCACCCGGTGGTGGATTGCTCCGGCGACGACGCCGAGCCCACCCCAGCCACAACGGCGATCCACGCCTCCCACACCCCAACCGGATGACGACATCCGGTGACCTCGTCGTACCCCGACGTCGAAGTGATCACAAGGAGTTCCACCAGTGACTGTCCACCAGTTCCGCAGCGGCCCCGGTGAATTCGCAGCAGCACACCGTCCTGACGAGACGCTCATCGCCCGTCTGCGCGCGGGTGCCCCCTACGCGGTCAGTTTCGGTGGACAGGGTGTGGCGTGGTTGCCTGCACTGGCTGAGCTGGTCGTCGACGCCGAACTCGACCGCACCGTGGCCGGCATCGTCGGTGCCGCCGAGCGACTGCTGGAGCCCGTGGCCGACGCCATTGCTGCGGTACGCCCGGATGGATTCCACCCGCTGAGTTGGGTGCACGCATTGGGTGCCGACGAACCGGTACCCGCTGATGCGGTCCTCACCGGCGCGCCGCAGTCGGTGCCGGGGATCCTGCTGACCCAGTTGGCTGCGGTTGCCGCGTTGCGCAAACAGGGTCTCGACACCGCCGAGCTGGCACCCCGCGCCGTGGTCGGTCATTCCCAGGGGGTCTTGGCCATCGAGGCCATCACCGCCGACCCCGACAGCGCCAGCGGTGGTGCAGGCGCACTGCTCGCGCTGGCTCACCTCATCGGCGCCGCCGGTGCGCTGGTCGGGCGCCGGGCGGGCCTGGTGCATACCGCCGACGGTTCGCCGATGCTCTCGGTGACCGGTGTCGATCCTGCGCGCATCGACGAGCTTCTGACCCGCTACCGCGACTCGATCTCCGGTGTGGATCTGGCAGGCGTCCCCGCCACCGCAATCCGCAACGGTCGACGCGCCGTGGTCATCTCGGGCAGTCCTCGTCACCTTCGCGCCTTCGAGCAGCTGTGTGAATCGGTGGCGTCGACCGAGGCGGCAGCCCGAGCCGACAAGGTGATCGGGGGTAGCCCCTTCGCGCCGGTGTTCGACCCGTTGAGCGTGGGTGTCGCCTTTCACCATCCCGGCCTGGCCGCGGCGTGCGAGATCGTGATGGCGTGGGCCGGTGCGTGTGGGCTCGACGTCGAGTGGGCCGGACGTCACGCCGCAGCCATCCTCACCGACCCCGTCGACTGGGTCGGGACCCTCGACGCGGTCGCCGAGCAGGGCGTGGAGTGGGTGCTCGACTTCGGTCCCGCCGACGTGGCCACCCGCCTGGCCGTGCCGGTGCTACGCGGTCACGGGATCGGGTGCATCTCGGTCAGTCTGCGCGGGGGCCAGCGAAACCTGTTCGCTCCCGGCGGGATTCCCGATGTGCAGAAGCCGTGGGCCCGCTACGCGCCGACGCTGATCACACTGCCCGACGGTTCAACCACCGTGTCCACCTCGTTCACCCGGCTCACCGGCCGTTCACCGATGCTGCTCCCGGGCATGACCCCGACCACCGTCGACCCGGCCATCGTCGCCGCCGCGGCCAACGCCGGGCACTGGGCCGAGCTGGCCGGCGGTGGACAGGTCACCGAGGAGATCTTCGCGCGCAACGTGGCTCGCCTGGGTGAGTTGCTCGAACCGGGGCGGCAGGTGCAGTTCAACACGCTGTTCCTCGACCCCTACCTGTGGAAGTTGCAGGTGGGCGGAAAACGACTGGTGCAGAAGGCCCGTGCCGCGGGGGCCGCCATCGACGGCATCGTCATCTCGGCGGGCATCCCGGAACTGGACGACGCGGTGGACCTGGTCGAGGAACTCGCCGAGGCCGGGATCACCTACGTGGTGTTCAAGCCGGGCACCGTCGAGCAGATCCGTGCGGTTGTGCGCATCGCCGCCGAGGTACCGCACCGAGCGATCATCGTGCACGTCGAAGGGGGCCGCGCCGGTGGGCATCACTCGTGGGAGGACCTCGACGACCTGCTGATCGCGACCTACGCCGAGCTGCGGGCCCGCCCGAACGCGGTCATCTGCGTCGGTGGCGGCATCGGCACGCCCGAGCGCGCCGCGGACTACCTGACCGGATCATGGTCGGCCGCATTGGGTTACCCCGCCATGCCGGTCGACGGCATCCTGCTGGGCACCGTGACCATGGCCGTGTTGGAAGCCACCACCTCGCCCGAGGTCAAACAGCTGCTGGTCGACACCCCTGGGTGCGACGAGTGGATCGGCGCCGGCCGTGCGATGAATGGGATGGCCAGTGGCCGTAGCCAACTCGGCGCCGATATCCACGAGATCGACAACGCCGCCTCTCGCTGCGGACGTCTGCTCGACGAGGTGGCCGGCGACGCCGATGCGGTGGCCGATCGCCGCGACGAGATCGTCGCCGCGCTCGACGCCACCGCCAAGCCCTACTTCGGTGACGTGAGCTCGATGACCTACCGGCAGTGGCTGACTCGCTACGCCGATCTCGCCGTCGGTGCCGACACCGACACCGAGGCGGTGTGGATCGACGTCACCTGGCGTGCTCGCTTCGTCGAGATGCTGCAACGCACCGAGGCCCGGATGCATCCGGCCGATCGTGGGACCGTTCCCACGATGTTCGCGGAGTCGACAGCCGCCGACAACCCGCACGTGGCCATCGACGTCCTGCGCGGCATGTACCCCGAGATCGAGTGCGACATACTGCATCCCGCCGATGTCGTGTTCTTCCTCGAGCTCTGCCGGACGCCGGGCAAGCCGGTCAACTTCGTGCCCGTCGTCGACAAGGATGTGCGGCGCTGGTGGCGCAGCGACTCACTGTGGCAGGCGCACGACCCGCGCTATCGCGCCGACGAGGTGTGCATCATCCCGGGAACCGTGGCCGTCGGTGGCATCACCCGCGTCGACGAACCGGTCGGCGAGCTGTTGAACCGGTTCGAGGCTCACGTGGTCGATCAGCTGCGCGCCGACGGTGTCACCCCGGTCCCGGCGTCGAGCCGGCGCGCGCTGGGGGTGGTGGACGGATCCGGTGTCCTCGTCGACGTCATCGAATCCGACAGCGTGGTGTGGGCCGGGCGCATCGTGCGCAACCCGATCGCATTGCTCGGCGGCATCGACCGCTGGACCATGCCCAACGCCGATCGGGCCGAACACGAACCCACCGGCTCGGTGCTCGAACGCACCTCCGATGGCGCCGTGTTGCGGGTGCCCATCGCGAACACCGTCGTCGAGATCGCGATGGTCGTCGACGCCGGGATCGTCGACGGTGGTTGCCCGCGTGTGCTTCTCGAGGACGCGGCCGCAGCGATGCGTGCCATCCTGGCCGTCGCCGCGGGCGGCTCACTGCCCTCGGTCACCGACGGTGTGGCGATCACCACCGCGCGCTGGACGGCCGACCTGGCCGCTGATCACTCCGCGGTCACCGCCGCCACCCTGCCCGAACGGTTCAGTGCGTCGGTGCCTTCCGGCTCGTCGGGGTTCGCGGTGCCCGATGCGATGGTGGGCCTGTGCTGGCCCGCCGTCTTCGCTGTCATCGGTGCCGCCACCTCCGAGTCCGGTACCCCGATCGTGGAGGGCCTGCTCGACCTGGTGCACCTCGATCACACGGTGGCCACTGTCGCCACCCTGCCGCGCACCGACACCGATCTGGTCATCACCGCGCGGTCGGGCGCCGTCGTCGACACCGACCTCGGTCGGATGATCGAGGTCGCGGTCGTCGTCGCCGACGAGGCCGGAACCGAGATCGCCACGATGACCGAGCGATTCGCCATCCGCGGTCGCTTCGGGTCTGCGCCACTGACCGATCCGGTTCGAGCCGGAGGAGCGATCGGCGAGGAGACGTCTGCGGCACGCCGACTGCTGCGCAAGGTCACCGTGGTGGCGCCGTCGCGGATGCACGGGTTCGCACTCGTCTCCGGCGATCGCAACCCGATCCACACCGACAGTGCCGCAGCGCGATTGGCGGGTCTCGGCGAGCCGATCGTGCACGGGATGTGGCTCTCGGCGGCCGCAGCACACGTGGTGACCGCCGCCGACAGCAAGAACCCGATCCCCGCGCCTCGTCCGATCCTGGGCTGGACGGCTCGGTTCATGGGCATGGTCCGCACGAATGACGAAGTGAGTGTGCGCGTCGACCGCGTCGGGCTCGACCACGGCTGCGAGGTGGTCGAGGTCACCTGCAGTGTCGGTGACGACCTGGTGATGACCGCGACTGCGCGGCTGGCCGCCCCGGTCACCGTGTACGCCTTCCCTGGACAAGGCATCCAGAGCAAGGGGATGGGGCTGGCTGCGCGTAGCCGGTCGAAAGCCGCCCGCGATGTGTGGGATCGCGCCGACCAGCACACCCGGGCCGCCCTGGGCTTCTCGATCCTGGCCGTGGTGCGCGACAACCCGACCACTCTGGTGGCCAACGGTGTCACCTACTCCCATCCCGACGGGGTGCTGTTCCTGACGCAGTTCACCCAGGTGGCCATGGCCACCCTCGGGGTGGCTCAGGTGGCCGAGCTGCGAGAGGCCGGTGGCTTCGTCGACAACGCCATCACCTGCGGTCACTCGGTGGGCGAGTACAACGCGCTGGCCGCCTGTGCCGGTGTGTTGCCCCTGGAAGCGGTCCTGGAGGTGGTCTTCCAGCGCGGCGAGGCCATGCACCATCTGGTTCCTCGCGATGACCTGGGCCGCAGCAACTATCGGATGGCCGCCATTCGCCCCAGCCAGTTCGCCCTCGCCGACGCCGACGTCGTGGATTTTGTCAGCGGAGTGGGCGCCTCCTGCGGTGAGTTCCTCGAGGTGGTCAACCTCAACCTGCTCGGATCGCAGTACGCCATCGCGGGCACGGTGCGTGGCCTCGAGCACCTCGAGGTCGAGATCGACCGGCGCCGCGCGCAGGTCGGTGGCAAGCGTGCCTTCATCCTGATCCCCGGTATCGACGTGCCCTTCCACTCCACGGTGTTGCGGGCCGGCGTGGCCGAGTTCCGCACCAAACTGCAGGAGCTGCTGCCCGAGTCGTTCGATCCCGACATCCTGATCGGGCGATACGTGCCCAACCTGGTTCCTCGCGTGTTCAGCCTTGATCGCGCATTCGTCGCCGAGATCGCCGCCCTGGTCCCGTCGGAGCCACTGAATGCGGTTCTCGCGGACTGGGACCGCGCTGCGGCGGATCGGATCTCGTTGGCCCGCATCATCCTGGTGGAGCTGTTGGCCTGGCAGTTCGCCAGCCCGGTGCGCTGGATCGAGACCCAGGATCTGCTGTTCTCCGGTACCGACGTCGGTGGCCTCGGGGTCGACCGGTTCGTCGAGATCGGCGTGGCCGCGGCCCCCACCCTGGCCGGACTGGCCACCAACACCCTGAAACTGGACGGCTACCGACGCGCCGCAGTACAGGTCCTCAACCTCGAGCGCGACAACGCGGTGATCGTCGCCCAGGATCCCGATGTCGAGATCGACGAGCCCGCCGAGGATTCGGCGTCCGAGGGCTCCCCGTCGGTGACCGACGAACCGGCCGCGCAACCGGTGGCCGCGCCGGTGGTCGCCACCCCGGTCGCACCAGCGGCCGCGGGCCCTCGACCCGAGGACATCGCTTTCGTCCCCGCCGATGCCGTGCGCGCCGTGATCGCACTGTGGACCAAGATGCGCACTGATCAGATCGGAGCCGTCGACACCATCGAGGCGCTGTGTGACGGGGTGTCCTCACGCCGCAACCAGCTGCTGCTCGACATCGGCGGCGAGTTGGGGCTCGGTGCCATCGACGGTGCCGCTGAGGCCGACATGGCCGCGCTCGCCTCCACGGTGAATTCCCTTGCTCGCGGCTACAAGCCGTTCGGTTCGGTGTTGACCGACGCCCTCAACGACCAGATCCGCAAGGTGTTCGGCCCGGTGAACAAGCGGTCCTCTCACATCGCCGACCGGGTGTCGTCGGTGTGGGAGCTGGGCCCGGGTTGGGCGCTGCACACCACAGTCGCCGTGGCGCTGGGCAGTCGCGACGGCGTGTCGGTACGAGGAGGTGACCTGGGCTCGCTGGTGTCGGGACCGATCGCCACGGCCGATGCCCTCGACGCGCTCATCGACTCCGCCGTGCTCGCGGTGGCCGCCGAACGTGGTGTGGCGGTGGCCAAGCCGAGTGTCGGCGGTGCATCGGCGGGCTCGGTCGATCTCGCTGCCCTCGGTGAGTTGACCGAACAGTTCACCGGACGCTCGGGCGCGCTGGCCACGGCGGCCCGCACCATCCTGAGCAAGCTGGGCTTGGCCGACGAGCCGTCGGCGCAGGAGCTCGCTGCCGACGACAACTCCGCGGTGGTGCAACGCGTCAGCGCCGAGCTGGGATCGGATTGGATGCGGACGGTGGCACCGGCTTTCGACGAGCGTCGTGCCGTGCTGTTCGACGACCGGTGGGCCAGCGCCCGTGAGGATCTCGCTCGGCTGTGGATGGCGTCCGAGACCGAGCTCGACGTCGACTTCCACACGATCGCCTCCCGATTCGCCGGAGCCGGTGACATCGTTGCTCGCCATGCCACCTGGTGGCAGGGCAAGGCGTTGGCGGTCAGCAACCCGGTGCACGCCCGCATCTACGCCGAGATCGCCCATGCTGCAGAGGATCCCGGCGTCGGACAGTGGCAGTCTGAGGTAGCTGTGGTCACCGGAGCATCGCGTGGCTCGATCGCCTCGGCGGTGGTCGGTCGGCTGCTCGCCGGCGGAGCCACCGTCATCGCCACCACCTCTGCACTCGACGATGCGCGGGTGTCGCTGTTCAAGCAGCTCTACCGCGACCATGCTCGTGTCGGTGCCGCGCTGTGGGTGGTGCCGACGAACATGGCCTCCTACACCGATGTCGACGACCTGGTCGAGTGGATCGGATCTGAGCAGACCGAGAACCTGGGTGGCACAACGGGTCTGCTCAAGCCGGCGCTGAAACCGACGCTGCTGTTCCCGTTCGCCGCACCTCGCGTGGCCGGTGACCTGACCGACGTGGGTGGTCGGGCCGAGCTGGAGATGAAGGTCTTGTTGTGGTCGGTTGAGCGGCTGATCGCCGGGCTCGGGTCGATCGCCGCCGACCACGACCTCGCGGCTCGTCTGCACGTGGTCTTGCCCGGTTCACCCAATCGCGGGATGTTCGGTGGCGACGGCGCGTACGGCGAGAGCAAGGCCGCGCTCGACGCG
Organism: Williamsia sp. CHRR-6; assembly: GCF_018474015.1. Classification (GTDB taxonomy): domain Bacteria; phylum Actinomycetota; class Actinomycetes; order Mycobacteriales; family Mycobacteriaceae; genus Williamsia_A. Next base: position 50,471 of record NZ_JAHCSG010000006.1, read on the forward strand.
CTGGTCACCCGCTGGGCTGCCGAGGACTCGTGGAACCGCACCGTCACCCTCGCTCATGCGCTGATCGGCTGGGTGCGTGGCACCGGGCTCATGGGCCACAACGACGGGATGGTGGCCGCAGTCGAGGCGGCCGGGGTCCGCACCTGGGCCACTGAGGAAATGGCTGACGAGCTGCTCGGACTGTGTGTGCCGGGCGTCCGCGAATCGGCCCGCACCGCGCCGATCGTCGCCGACTTCACCGCCGGCCTCGACGCGGGTGCACTCGATCTCAAGGCGCTGGCCGAGCAGGCTGCCGCCCACGGTGCGACCGACGACTCTGCGGTCGCCGAGGAATCGGCCGTCGGCTCGGTCGCCGCCCTGCCTGCGCCGGCTCGCCCGGCAGTCGCCACCACGCCCAGCTGGCCCACCATCGACGTCGATCCAGCCGATCTGGTGGTCATCGTCGGGGCCGGCGAGCTGGGCCCATACGGCAGCGCGCGTACCCGATTCGAGATGGAGGTCGACGACACCCTCTCGGCGGCAGGGGTGTTGGAGCTCGCCTGGAACACCGGACTGATCGTCTGGGAGCAGACTCCCAAGCCCGGCTGGTACGACGCGCAATCGGGTGATGCGGTGCACGAGAGCGAGATCGCCGACCGCTACCACGATGCGGTCATCGAGCGCTGCGGCATCCGGCGATTCGTCGACGAAGGCGCGATGGTCGACACCACCGCGCCGTTGCTCACCTCGGTGTTCCTCGACGAGGACCTGACCTTCGCCGTGGCGTCGGAGGAGGAGGCGCGTGCGTTCGCCGCCGCCGAACCCGAGCGCACCCGTATCGCCGTCGACTCCGGATCCGGCGAATGGCAGGTGACCCGGCGCGCCGGGACCGAGATCCGGGTGCCGCGTCGATTCACGTTGTCGCGCAGCATCGGTGGACAGATTCCGACCGGGTTCGACCCCACCCGCTGGGGCATCTCGCCCGACATGGCCGAGTCGGTGGACCGGGTGGCGCTGTGGAACCTGGTGGCCACCGTCGACGCGTTCCTCGCCTCAGGCTTCGAGCCCTCGGAGCTGATGCGGTGGGTGCACCCGGGCCTGGTGGCCAACACCCAGGGCACCGGCATGGGCGGGATGGAGTCGATGCGCTCGCTCTACATCGACACTCTGCTGGGCGAGTCGAAGGCGAACGACATCCTGCAGGAAGCCCTGCCCAATGTGGTTGCCGCCCATGTGGTCCAGTCCTACATCGGCAGCTACGGCGCCATGATCCATCCGGTTGCGGCGTGTGCCACCGCAGCGGTGTCGGTGGAGGAGGGCGTCGACAAGATCAGACTCGGCAAGGCCCTGTTCGCGGTGGCCGGCGGTTTCGACGATCTGGGTGTCGAGGGTGTCGTCGGGTTCGGTGACATGTCAGCCACCGCCGACTCGCAAAAGATGCTCGACAAGGGCATCGACCCCCGCCGGTTCTCCCGGGCCAACGACCGCCGCCGCGGCGGCTTCGTCGAATCCCAAGGTGGCGGAACAGTGTTGCTCGCCCGGGGGGACGTAGCCGCGCAGATGGGGCTACCGGTGCTGGGTGTGGTGGCCTGGGCGCAGAGCTTCGGCGACGGTGTCCACACCTCCATCCCGGCCCCCGGTATCGGGGCGTTGGGTGCGGCGCGCGGACGCGAACACTCCGGTCTCGCCGCAGCGTTCGCCGCGCTCGGTGTCAGTGCTGACGACGTGGCCGTGGTGTCCAAGCACGACACCTCCACCAAGGCAAACGATCCAAACGAGGCCGACCTGCACGAGCGGCTGGCCGCAGCACTGGGCCGCAACGACGGGGCGCCGCTGTTCGTGGTGTCGCAGAAGTCTTTGACCGGGCACGCCAAGGGTGGTGCGGCGGCCTTCCAGCTGATCGGCATGTGTCAGATGTTGCGCGACGGCGTCATCCCACCCAACCGCAGCCTGGACTGTGTGGACGAGGCGATGGCCGAGCACGAGCACCTGGTGTGGCTGACCGAACCGCTGCGCACCGGGTCGCGGTTCCCGCTCAAGGCAGGGCTGCTGACCAGCCTGGGCTTCGGACACGTGTCCGGGCTGATCGCCGTGGTCCATCCGGAAGCCTTTGTGGCGAGCCTGGATCCGGCGCAACGGGCGGAGTACCGCCGTCGCGCGTGCGAACGCGAGCGTGACGGAGGCCAGCGGATGCTCGAAGCGATGTGTGGCGGGGTGCCGATGTATCAGCGACCCCCCAACCGGCGCCTCGGTGACGCCGGTGTCGACACCGAGCGCGAGGCGCAGCTGCTGTTGGATCCGGCTGCGCGTCTGGCCGGCGATGGCAACTACCCGGCGGTCATCGCTGCTGCCGAACTCAGGTGAGCGTGATCGGAGTCGGGATCGATGTGGTGTCGATCCCGGAGTTCGCCGAGCAACTCCGCCAGCCGGGGACGTCGTTCGCCCAACGGTTCACCGTGGGCGAACGGCGTGACGCCGCCTCGGGCAGCGGGGGAGAAGCCCATCACCTGGCCGGGCGGTGGGCGGCCAAGGAGGCCGTGATCAAGGCCTGGTCGGTGTCGCGATTCGCGAGATCACCTGCGCTGCCCGTGATCCGGCACAGCGACATCGAGGTGGTCACCGACACGTGGGGGCGGCCGGCGATCCGGTTGGCCGGTGACATCGCCGAGCATCTACGCGAGACGACCGTGCACATCTCGCTGACCCACGACGGTCCGACGGCAGCCGCGGTGGCGATCCTCGAGGACGCTCCGGTGACCTGATCGTCCCGCCGGTGCCGGCGGGTGCAGTCGACGACCATCCGGGGCCTGCTCGGGACGGGGCTTGCTCGGGACGGGGCCTGCTCGGGACGGGGACCGGGTCAGGTCGTGTCCGGGCTCGACCCGCCGTCGCCGAGCAACAGGTAGCCGCCCAGCATCCGTTTGAGTTCGGCGACGGTGTCGGGGTGGTTCTGCCCGTCGTGTACCGAGAAGCTCAGCAGCGAATATGCGGTGTGCACCAACACTTCTGACATCATCGCCCGCCGTTCCCGCTGATGTGGGGTGAGTGGTGCGATGATCTTGGCCACCTGTTCGGCCAATGCCCGTTCGTGCACCATCGCCGTGGCGCGGGTGGCCGGTGTGGACTGCACAGCCAGCCATACCGCGCGCCGTGAAGGATCATCGCGCCACAGTTGCGCCAGGTGGTCGATGAACTTCTCCAGCAGCCGCGGCCACTGCAGCGACGGCACCTCGGCCGCGAATGCGGCCAGCGCGGACTGCACGGCCGTCGCGTCCTGACGGTCGAGCTCGCACACCACCACATATTTGTTGGCGAAGTACTGATAGAGAGTGCCGATCGGCACGTCGGCTCGCGCGGCGATCTCTTCGCACGTCAGTGACTCGAACCCGACCTCGATGAGCAGCGCTCGGGCCTCGCCCAACATCGCCTCGAACTTGCGCTTGCTGCGCTCCTGGGTGGGCCGCTTTCGTGGCACCAGTGGCCCCGCGGACTGCAGCCCCTGCGGGGCAACGGTTCCCGGTCCGCGGGTGGGGCGATCAGACACAGGCATGCAGTGGTGCGGAGGTGGCGTGGATCAGACCGACAGGTCGCGACGCAGCTTGGCCACGTGTCCGGTCGCCCGAACGTTGTACTGAGCCACTTCGATGCGACCTTCCTCGTCGACGAGGAAGGTCGAACGGATGACTCCGGTGACGGTCTTGCCGTACATGGTCTTCTCGCCGAAGGCACCCCACGCGGTGAGCGTGGTCTTGTCCGGGTCGGACAACAACGGGAAGGTGAGGGATTCGGCATCGCGGAACTTGGCCAGCTTGGCGGGCTTGTCCGGCGAGATGCCGACCACCTCGATGCCTGCGCCCTCCAACTCGGCGAGGTTGTCACGGAAATCGCAGGCCTGCTTGGTGCAGCCCGGTGTGGACGCAGCCGGGTAGAAGTAGACGATCACCTTGCGTCCGGCGTAGTCCGAGAGGGACACGGTGTTCCCGTCGGCGTCGGGCAGGCTGAACGCGGGGGCAGGGTCTCCGGCGGAGAGTCGCGAGGCTGAGGTCACCTCGGCCACGGTAGTCGAGAGAATCGGGCGGTGGTCGCGACCCTGGTGGGCGCAGTGAACTACCGTGGGAGTCATCGGTGCGGCTCGCGCCTGACCGGACACCCGCCAGACCGGACACCGGAGTGCAGCTCCGAATGCATCGACACCACTGATCGACATGCAACACCGACCCAGACGGAGGACTCGTGGCCCGCGACATCGACCGCATCGAACGCGACATCGCCCGCGCGCGCGAAGAACTCGCCGCCACGCTGGACACCCTGGCGGTGCGCGCGAACCCGCAGCGGCTGGCCGACGACGCCGGCAACGCAGTGGTGGCCACGCTGAATCAACCGGCTGTGAAGTACCCGCTCATCGGTATCGGCGTCATCGTCGTCGTCTTGACGATCCGCAAGATAGTTCGCTGACGCCGCGCGTGTGATCACTGCCCCACGCAGCGATCAGGCGGAGGGATACGCGGTGAGCACCGCGCACGCCACGGCCACCGCGTCATCGGCCAACGTGGCCGGAGACAAGCCCCGTTCGACCTGCGTGGCGATCAGCTCACGCAAGCCACCCACCAGGATCAGGGCGGCGTTCTCGGGAAGTGGTCCCATGCCGGCTTCCCGGAACTTCTCGTTGTGTGACACCGCGACGACCAGCGCGGCAAACGCGTCGGTCGCCGTACGCGACACCTCGCGGGCGCGTGACCCGAGCCCCGGTGCGTCGCGGATCCAGCTCAGGGTGAACGTGGGGTCGGCCTGCGCCTGCGCCAACCACGCCGCTATCCCGTGACGAACCTGATCGCGCCACGGAGCCTCGAGATCGACTGCGGCCCTGATCGCCTCGATCTGACGTTCGGTGCGGTCCTGCAGTAGCGCTCGGTAGCAGTCGTTCTTGTCGGTGAAGTGTTCGTAGAACGCGCGACGGGACATCCGCGCGATCCGCACCACGTCGGCCACGGTGGAATCGGTGAGCCCCTTGTCGGCGATGGTGGTGGCCAGCGCGTCGATCAACCGTTGGGCCACGGTCGTCCCGGCGGCGACGGGTGAAGCGGCGATCATGTCTGCCAACGTAGCGCGCCGTCGGGTGGGGCCGTCACCTTGTCAGTCGTGGACAAGCTTGGGTACATAGACGTACCCTGCGCGTGGGTACATCGATGTACCCACCACTCGACCCTGGAGGCGACATGAGCCCATCGACGACGACCCGCGCGCCCGACTCCGAGCGCGGATCGCTCGGTGGCGTCCCACCGCGGATTCGCATCCCCGCAGCGGTGGTGGCCGCGATGATCGTGCTGGACCGACGGCGGGCCATGCGCTCGATGCGCCGCCGCCACGGCAGCGTGTTCGCCGCCGATCTCCCGGTGTTCGGGTCGTCGGTGATCGTCGCCGACCGGGAGTTGGTGCGCGAGATGTTCACGACACCGCCGCACCTTCTCGGTCAGATCGATCAGAACCTCGGGCGCGTGCTGGGCCCCAATTCGATGTTCGCGCTCGACGGCGACCCACACCGCGACCGACGCAAGCTGCTGGCGCCGCCGTTTCACGGACGGCGGCTGGCGTCCTACGCCGCGCTGATGGAGACCGAGGCCCTCCGTGAGTTCGACACCTGGCCGAGCGCAAAGGAATTCGCCGTCCAGCCGTCGATGATGCGGCTGACGCTGTCGATCATCCTGCGGGCGGTGTTCGGGGCCGATGGGCAGGAGTTCGAACGACTGAGGGTGATCGTGCCCGCTCTGGTAGAGCTGGGGTCACGCCTGCAGGTGGTACCGGTGCCACGACTGGCGGTGCTCGGCGATCACAGCCCGTGGGGTGCCCTGGCTCGTCGGCGACGCGAGTACGACGCGGTCGTGGGGCGGTTGATCGCTGCAGCGCAGGACGATCCGCAGTTGTCCGACCGCAACGACGTGTTGGCGATGATGGTGCAGAGCCGATACGACGACGGCTCGGCCATGACGCCCGCGGAGATCTCCGATGAGCTGTTGACCGTGCTCAGCGCGGGTCACGAAACCACCGCCACCACGTTGGCGTGGGCGGTGGAGCGGCTACGACGCCATCCCGAGGTGCTGTTCAGGCTGAATGCCGAACTCGACGCCGGTGATGAAACCCTCTTGGACGCAACGATTCTCGAGGTCCAGCGGAGTCGGTCCGTCATTGATCTCACGGTGCGACAGGTGATGGTCGACGAGTTCACCCTCGGTCCGTGGACCGTGCGTAAGGGCCAGACACTGATCGCTGCGATGGGGCTAGTACACGATGACCCTGACGTGTTCGACCAACCGCACCGTTTCGATCCCGATCGGTTCGTCGGCGGCCGCGCCGACACCACCTCTCCGATGCCCTTCGGTGGTGGCACCAGGCGTTGTATCGGTGCCGCCTTCGCCACCATGGAGCTGAAAGTCGTTCTGCGCACGCTGCTTCGAGAATTCGACGTGCAACCGACCACGCAGCGGGGCGAGCGATGGCACTCGAGGGGAGTCGCGTTGGCGCCGGGCCGGGGCGGTCGGGTGGTGGTGTCTCGCCGCACACCGGCCATGTGACGACGGGCGTATCGCGTGAGAGAGAAAAGCGTATGTGCGCCATCAGGGACTCGAACCCCGAACCCGCTGATTAAGAGTCAGCTGCTCTGCCAATTGAGCTAATGGCGCCAGATCGTGCGAGTCGAAACAATAACAGGTCCACGCTCCCGGATGAAAATCGCCAGGGCGATGCTGCCGCTGGGGGCATCGGCGACGCACCACGGCCCGACTGAACGTCGATCGGATCGCAATCGTCTCGTACACTTGGTCCATCGATCCGACCCGGGCGGCGTATCCGCAGGTGACACGTGGCGTCCGGGTTGTGCGGGTTGCGACGTCGCCCCGCGAGACGACTCGATGTGGACACGAAGACTGCGCCGGTGGCGCGCGATGGTGGGAGTGTGATGGTTTTCGGGCTGCACGGTGGACGCAACCGCTGGACGTCTGTCGGAATCGGAATGGTGGTGGTCGCCTCACTGGCTGCGTGCTCGCAGTCGGCGCCGGCCCCGAGGTACAGCAACGAGGTGGCGACGAACGCGTCGTTCGACGACCTGCTGCGTCCTTCGATCGTGGTCACCGGGTTCGCCGGACAGCCGCTGCGCGATCGCATGGTGGGGGTGCAGCCGGGCGCCCCGATCACCGTGCGCGCTGCGGCTGGTGAGCTGACCGACGTCCGCATCCCCACCGCCAACGGCCGCCAGATCAAGGGCACCTTCAACTCTGACCGCACCGCCTGGACGAGCGTCGAGCCCTTCGGGTTCGACCGCACCTACACGTTGTCGGCCGATGTCGCCGGCATCACCGGCACGTCGTCGACCAAGCTGTCGTTCACCACCCGGGCCCCCAACAACGTGACCGACACGTTCCTGTTGCCGGAGAACAACTCCACGGTGGGTATCGGTCAGCCTGTCGCCATCCGGTTCGACGAACCGATCACCGACAAGCTCACCGCCCAGCGCGCCATCAAGGTGACCACCAACCCGCCGGTCGAGGGTGCCTTCTACTGGCTCAGCGATTCGGAATTGCGTTGGCGCCCACAGAATTTCTGGAAGCCCGGCACCAAAGTGCACGTCGATGTCAACACCTACGGCATCGATCTCGGCGACGGTCTGTTCGGCGAGCAGAACAAAACGCTCGACTTCACCGTCGGCCGCTCGCTCATCGCCACCGCCGACGATCGCACCAAGCAGGTCGTGGTGAACATCAACGGCAAGACTGTGCGCAGCATGCCCACGTCCATGGGCAAGGACTCGACGCCGACCAACCGCGGCACCTACATCGTCGGTGACCGGGTCCCGAGCATCATCATGGATTCGTCGACCTACGGCGTGCCGGTCAACTCACCGGGCGGATACCGCGAGACCGTCTACTTCGACACCCAGATGTCGTGGAGCGGTATCTATCTGCACGCCGCACCGTGGTCGCTGTATGCCCAGGGCAACAGCAACGTCAGCAACGGGTGCCTGAACCTCAGCCCTGAGAACGCCGAGTGGTTCATGAACACCTCGCTGCGTGGGGACATCGTCATCGTCAAGAACACCGTCGGCGACATCCTGCCCGGCAACGACGGCCTCGGTGACTGGAACATCCCATGGGACGTGTGGAAGCGCGGTAACGCCGGCCGCGACTGATCGCGTCTGGAAACCCCGAGACCAGGGTATGTCGTCGAAGTGGGCGGTCGTGAAGTAAAGCTGCCATCCGACGGTGTTACGCTCGCTGATGTAATGGTCGGCTGTCGAGCCGATCTGCCGAGCACCAGAGAGGCCACCGTCGATGCCCACCACATCACCCTGGATCACCGATGAACTGTCCGACCTGCGAGACATGGCGCGCTCGTTCATGAGTCGAGACCTCGCGCCCAATGTCAGCAAATACCTCGATCAGCATCACGTGGACCGAGACCTCTGGAATCGTGCCGGTGAACTGGGATTGCTGTGCATGTCCATCCCCGAGGAATACGGCGGCGGCGGTGGCACCTTTGCCCACGAGGCTGTGTTGCTCGAGGAGCAGGCGGTCATCGGTGACTCGTCGTGGGGTGCGGCGGTGCACAACGGGATCATCGCCCACTACTTGCTGGCGTACGGCAGCGAGGAGCAGAAGTCGGCGTGGCTGCCGAAGATGGCATCGGGGGAGGTGGTCGGAGCCATCGCGATGACCGAGCCGGGTACCGGTTCGGATCTGCAGTCGATCACCACCCGCGCCGTCCGCGAGGGTGACGAGTACGTCATCGACGGCTCGAAGACGTTCATCACCAACGGTTCTCAGGCCGACCTGATCATCGTGGTGACCAAGACCGACAGCGCCGAAGGGGCCAAGGGGATCTCACTGATCCTGGTCGAGGCAGATCGGGCGGGGTTCCGGCGGGGCCGCATCCTCGACAAGATCGGCCAGCGCGGCCAGGACACCTCCGAGCTCTTCTTCGACAGCGTCCGGGTACCAGTGTCCAATCTGCTCGGTGCCGCTGAGGGGTTGGGTTTCATTCAACTGATGCAACAGCTTCCGCAGGAACGGCTCCTCATCGCGGTGGCCTCGGTGGCCGGTATGGAGTCGGCGGTGGCCCAGACCATCGCTTACACCAAACAGCGAGAAGCGTTCGGGCGCCAGGTGTTCGGCTTCCAAAACACCAAGTTCAAGCTCGCCGAGGCCGCCACCGAGACGAAGATCGCGAGGGTGTTCGTCGATGACTGCATCGTCAAACATCTCGCCGGCGAACTCGACATCCCCACCGTCGCGATGGCCAAGTGGTGGACCACCGAGCGGGCGATGGCCGTGCTCGACGAGTGCGTGCAGCTGTTCGGCGGCTACGGCTACATGAGTGAGTACACCGTTGGTCGGATGTGGGCGGACGCGCGCGTGCAGAAGATCTACGCGGGCACCAACGAGATCATGAAGGAGATCATCTCGCGCTCGCTCTGAGGCGTGAAAACCACGAATGCCCCTCCCGAACGGGAGGGGCATTCGTCGTCGGGGTGGATGACGGGACTCGAACCCGCGACAGCCAGGATCACAACCTGGTGCTCTACCAACTGAACTACATCCACCATCGGTCCCGGTGTCGCCGCGACCAGGACCACACTCTATCCGCTGCGTGCCACCGAATACCAATCGCACCGCTTCCGCCCAGTCGACACCGTACTTCCGCCCACTCGACGGGGTTTTGCGCCCAGTCGACACCGTACTTCCGCCCACTCGACGGGGTTTTGCGCCCAGTCGAGGTGTCAGGCCTGGCCCAAGTCGGTGACCACCTTCTCGATGGTGGCGGTGTCCGGGCCGGGTGGGGCGACGAAGGCGGTGGCCCGGTAGTACCGCAACTCGCGGATCGATTCGCGGATGTCGGCCAGCGCGCGATGGGCGAGGCCCTTTTCGGGCTGACCGAAGTAGATCCGCGGATACCAGCGTCGAGACAACTCCTTGATCGAGCTGACGTCGATCATCCGGTAGTGCAGGTAGCTGTCCAATGCGGTCATGTCGCGGGCGATGAACCCGCGGTCGGTGGCGATCGAGTTGCCCGCCAGCGGCGCTGCGCCAGAGGAGGTGACGTGCGTGCGCACGTAGTCCAGGACCATCTTCTCCGCCTCGGGCACGGTGACGGTGGACGCGCGCACCTCGTCGGTCAGACCAGACGCCGCGTGCATCTTCTTGACCACGTCGGGCATGGCGTCGAGGTCGGCGTCATCGGCGTGGATGACCACGTCCACCCCGTCGCCGAGGATGTTCAGGTCGCTGTCGGTGACCAGCGCGGCGATCTCGATCAGCTTGTCGCGCCGAAGGTCCAGCCCGGTCATCTCACAGTCGATCCATACGAGTTTGTCCTGCACCCGACAACCTTAGCCAACAGGACGATCGGAGATATTGTGTTGCCGGACGTGCGTCGTGGGGGCGCGCGGCGGCAGACGCCGACGACGGAGAGGTTCGACAGACGTGACCGAAGCGGGCAGCACACAACCACCGGCAACCCCGAGCGCCAGCGGACCGGCGCAGGAGATCGCCGCCGGCTACAACTTCGACGGTGCTGCCCTGGAACTCGGCGCGGTCAGTGTCGACGGGGTGATCGACGCGACCGCGCAGGTCCGCATCCCGCTGGCGATGATGAATCGTCACGGCCTGGTCGCTGGTGCCACCGGAACAGGAAAAACCAAGACGTTGCAGGTGATCGCCGAGCAACTGTCCACCGCGGGGGTCCCGGTGGTGATGGCCGACATCAAGAGCGACCTGTCCGGACTGAGTGCGCCCGGTGCGGCGAACGATCGGATCACCAAGCGTGCGAACGACATCGGCGACGCATGGCAGCCGAGCGCGTTCCCGTGTGAGTTCGTCTCGCTGGGGACCGAGGGGATTGGCGTACCGATTCGGGCCACCATCACCTCCTTCGGACCCATCTTGTTGAGCAAGGTGTTGGGACTCAACCCCACTCAGGAGTCCACCCTCGGGCTCATCTTCCACTGGGCCGACGCCCGCGGGCTGGCGCTGCTCGATTTGAAAGATCTGCGGTCGGTCATCACCCACCTCACCTCCGATGAGGGCAAGGAAGACCTGAAGTCGATCGGCGGCGTCTCCTCGGCCACCGCCGGAGTGATCCTGCGGGCCTTGACCAACCTCGAGGCCGACGGCGGCGACACGTTCTTCGGCGAGCCCGAGATCGAACCGGGCGACCTCATCCGGCTCGGTGCCGATGGCAAGGGCATCATCACCCTGTTCGAACTCGGCACCCAGGCAGCACGTCCTGCGCTGTTCTCCACGTTTCTCATGTGGATCCTGGCCGACCTGTTCGAGTTCCTGCCCGAGGCCGGTGACATCGACAAGCCCAAGCTGGTCTTCATCTTCGACGAGGCGCACCTGCTGTTCACCGACTCGTCGAAGGCGTTCGTCGAGCAGGTGGTGCAGACGGTCAAGCTCATCCGATCCAAGGGGGTCGGGGTGTTCTTCTGTTCGCAGCTGCCCACCGACATCCCCAACGAGGTCCTCTCGCAGCTGGGCGCGCGCATCCAGCACGCGTTGCGCGCGTTCACCCCCGATGACCAGAAAGCGTTGTCGCGCACGGTCAAGACCTATCCGACCTCCACCGCATATGACCTGGAGAAGGCGCTCACCTCGCTGGGCATCGGCGAGGCGATCGTGACCGTGCTCTCGGAGAAGGGTGCGCCGACCCCGGTGGCGTGGACGGTCATTCGTCCGCCGCGGTCGTTGATGGACACCATCGGCCACCCGGCGATCACTGCGGCGGCGACCGCGAGCCCGCTGCACCAGAAGTACGGCCAATCCATCGATCGCGAATCGGCCTACGAGAAGTTGAACGCCAAAGTGCTTGCCCCGGAACCGGATCCGGTCGCACCGCCGTCGGCTCCACCGGCACCTGCACCGGCACCCAAGCCGAAGAAGGAAGAGCCGGGGATGGTTCAGGAGGTACTGGGCAACCCTGCGGTCAAGAGCTTTCTGCGCTCAGCCGGCACCGCCCTGGGCCGGGAGATCACGCGGTCGCTGTTCGGGGCGGGGCGACGCAAGCGATGACGCTCATCCTCCTGTTCCTGTGCGCGATGGTCTTCGCCGCGGTGGTGGCAGGCGTGGTCGTAGTCGCGATCAAAGCGGCTGGCCGCAGCACCTCGAGCCATCCCCGGCCCGGTGTCGCAGTGTTGCCGGGCTGGCACCCCGACCCGCATGACCCCAGGCTGACGCGATGGCATGACGGCACCCGGTGGACAGAGCGCTCCAGGCCGATCGACTCACCGCGCGGCTGAGCAACCGCGCCGAGCGGCACACGCAACCATTGGTGACCGCGTCGAGTCGGTGATCAGTCGCCGAGTTTGCGGTAGAAGCTGCCGACGATCGGGGCGACGATCTTGCGCGGGGTGTACCCGCCGGCCACCGACATCGCCTTTGACAGGACGCCGGGTACAACGCGCATCTTGTTGCGCGCCAACGCATCCAGGCTCAGACGCGCGACCCCGGCACTGTCATCCCACAGGAACCCAGGGACCATCTTGTCGACGATGCTCGCCTCGTCGGGGGAGGGTTCCTCGGTGCGCACCGGCCCTGGTGCCAGCAACGTCACATGCACGCCGTGGGCGGCGACTTCCCCACGCAGTGATTCGCTGAACGTGTTGACGAACGCCTTCGATGCGGCATAGGTTGCGTTGTTGGGGATGGGCATGTTGCCCGCGGCCGACCCGACCATCAGGATGCCACCGGCCCGACGTGACACCATGCCCGGCAGCACGGCCAGGGTGAGGTCATGCACCGCAGTGGCGTTGAGCCGCAGCTGAGCCCGCTCGTACTCGGGGTCGAGATCGATCAGCGGACCGAAGGTGGCGATCCCGGCGTTGTTGCACAGGATCGACACCTCGCGGTCGGCTAGTTGCGCACACAACATCTCCAACGCACGGGTGTCGGAGAGGTCGGTGGCGCGCACCTCGACGGTGATGCCATGCGTGGCGCGCAGCTTCTCTGCGGTCGCCTCGAGGATGTCGCCGCGGCGCGCCACCAGGATCAGGGAGTGGCCGCGTCGGGCCAGTTCCCAGGCGAGGGCTTCGCCGATACCTGAGGAGGCTCCGGTGACGACAGCGCGAGCGGACGGGGTCGGAAGTGGTACCGGCATGGGCCCGATCGTATCGGCCCGGCCGCTGCGTCGATGACCGTGCCCGCAGGTCGGGCACCTCCCGCTGGTGCCGTGCGCGCGGCGTCAGAGTCCGGCGGCCACCTCGGTGCCCTGGCGGATCGCCCGCTTGGCGTCGAGTTCGGAGGCCACGTCGGCGCCGCCGATAACCGTGACCTGCACGCCGGCGGTGGTCAGCGGCGCGACGAGGTCGCGCACCGACTCTTGTCCGGCGCACACCACCACCGAGTCGACCGCCAGCACTCGAGCCGGGGTGTCGGAGTCAGGAAAGCTCAGGTGCAGACCTTCGTCATCGATGCGGTCGTAGCGAGCTCCCGAGATCTGTTCCACACCTTTCATCTTCACCCCGGCACGATGGATCCAGCCGGTGGTCTTTCCCAGTCCGCGTCCTTGGCCACCGGCCTTGCGCTGCACCAGGTAGACGGTGCGGGCCGCCGGTGCCGGTCGTGGTGTGGTGACGAAGCCGGGAACGGTGAGGTCTTCGGACACCCCCCACTCCTGCTCCCACTCCTTGAGGTCGAGAGTGGGCGAGTCCTCGACGGTCAGGAACTCGGTCACGTCGAATCCGATGCCACCCGCGCCGATCACCGCCACCCGCGCGCCCACCTCCCGATGGCCCAGCACCGCATCGGCGTAGGTGAGCACCGAAGGATGGTCGATGCCGGGGATGTCGGGGATACGCGGGGTGACGCCGGTGGCGACGATGACCTCGTCGAATGCTGCGGCGATCAGGTTCTCGGCGGTGGCGCGGGTGGACAGGTGGACCGTCACGCCGCGGACCTCGAGCTGCCGGGTGAAGTAGCGGATGGTCTCGGCGAACTCCTCTTTGCCGGGGATGCGGGCAGCGATCGCGAACTGGCCGCCGATCGCGGCACCTGCCTCGAACAGCTCCACCCGATGCCCGCGTTCAGCGGCCGACACCGCCGCGGCGAGCCCGGCTGGACCTGCCCCGATGACCGCGACCCGGCGGGCAATCCGGGTGGGGGACAACACCAGAGTGGTCTCACGACCTGCACGCGGGTTCAGCAGACACGACACCTTCTTGCCGACGAATGCGTGGTCCAGGCAGGCCTGGTTGCACCCGATGCAGGTGTTGATCTCGTCGGCGCGGCCGTGCTGGGCTTTGACGGGCAGTTCGGGATCGGCCAGCAGCGGGCGGGCCATGGAGATGGCGTCGACCCGCCCGCGGCGCAAGATCTCCTCGGCGACATCGGGAGCGTTGATCCGGTTGGAGGCGATCAGTGGGATGTCCACCTCGTCGCGCAGGCGCTCGGTGAACTTCACGAACGCAGCGCGCGGCACCGAGGTGGCGATGGTGGGCACGGTGGCTTCATGCCACCCGATGTCGGTGTTGATCGCGGTCACCCCGTGCGCCTGCAGAGCGCGTGCGAGGCCTGCGATCTCATCCCAGGTCTGACCGCCCTTGACCAGGTCGGCAATCGACTGGCGCACGATGATCGGGTAGTCGGGCCCCACCGCCGCGCGGATGGCGTCGATGATCTCGAGGACGATGCGCTGGCGGTTCTCCGTTGATCCGCCCCACCGGTCGGTGCGTTGGTTGGTGCGGGGACACAGGAAGGTGTTGAGCAGGTAGCCCTCACCGGCCATCACCTCCACCGCGTCGTAACCGGCGCGGCGCGCCAGTTCAGCGCTGCGTCCATAGCTGCGCACGATGTGGCGAATCATGAAGTCGTTCAGCTTGATCGGCTGAAACGGGTGAATCGGTGATTTGTCCCAGGAGACGTTGAACTTGAACGGGGTGTAGCCGTAGCGGCCGGCGTGCAGGATCTGCATGGCGATCAGGCCGCCCTCGGCGTGTACCGCGCGGGTGACGCGACGGTGTCGCCACGCGTCGAGGCGATTGGTCATCTTGGCGCCGAACGGCAACAGCAACCCGGTCCGCGACGGCGCGATCCCGCCGGTGATCATCAGCCCGGCGCCGCCGCGAGCACGCATGGCGAAATAGGCGGCCAGACGCCCGGTATCCCAGAATCGCTCTTCGAGTCCGGTGTGCATCGAGCCCATGACGATGCGGTTGCGCAGGGTGATCGGTCCCAGGTGCAACGGTTCGAACAACTCCGGGTGGTGGCCGGTCGGTTCGGTCATGAGGATGCCCTTTCGGTGGGGGTGGTCGAGAACTGTTGGTCACGTTCGGATTCCAACGCGACGGTCACCTCGTCGAGCCAGTCGACGAAGGCCTGCTCGGTGCGGATGCCCCCGCTCAGCACCAGGTACTGGTGCAATCGCCGACCGGAATCAGGCGGTCCGCCGGGGTGGTCGCGCTCGGCGAAGCTGCGGTAGAGGCGTAGCTGTTCGGCGTGCAGGTCGCGGTGTCGACGGATCTCGGTGATCAGATCCCCGAGGTCACCGTGGCGGGCGGCGCGCAGCTTCACCGACAGTTCGTCACGTAGCCGGGGGATGGGTGCGGGCTGTGACACCCAGTCCCGCAACGCGTCTCGGCCGCGCTCGGAGAGGGTGTAGACCTTCTTGTCCGGGCGGGAATCCTGAGTGATGGCCTCGAACTCGACGAGACCGTCGTCATGCAGCTTCTTGAGTGTGCGATAGATCTGCTGGTGGGTGGCCGACCAGAAGTAGCCGATGGACCGATCGAATTGTCGACCGATCTCGTAGCCGGTGCCGGGCCGTTCGGCCAGCGACACCAAGATCGCGTGCTCGAGGGCCATGGTGATGACGGTAATACGCAATCACGCACTGTGCAACAAAGTGCATACGACGGATCGACACGTTCACGCGTGCGGATCTACGTGGAGTACTCGACGGGCTGCCGAATTCCAGCGCACTGTTTCCCGACGTTCTCCCGACGGCGACGACCGTGATGCCGTCCGGTCAGCACTCGGTGGCCCGGCCGGTCGAATTCGATGCGAACTGGGACAAGCTGCGCCGCAAGGGTGTGTGGGACGTGCCGTCGAACATCCTCATCACCGGACCGATGGGCACCGTCGACCTCGATTTCAACCAACGCAGTCCTGCCTGGACCTCTGATGACGGTGCAACTGCAGGTGTCGGCAACCACGGTGACGCTGCGCGTGTGATGAATCACCGTGTGACCGATCGCGCCGGAAGGTGGTTGGGCAGCCACGTGATCAGCCACGTGAGGGCGAGGATCATCGCTGCGACACCGGTGCCCGCGATCGCCACCCCCAGATACCCGTGGCTGCTCGGGTTCAGGAATGGATAGGGATACCAGTCCACGATCGGGCCACGGATCAGGCTGTAGGCGACATAGGCCAGCGGATAGGCCAACCACCACAGTGCATTCGGCAGCCGAGGTGGCGAGGCGGGTGGGTCGAGTAACCAGTCGACGACCATCACCACCGGCATCACGTAGTGCAGCATCACGTTGTCCCACGGCACCGTGGTGAAGGTCGCGTTCTCGATACCCGCGAGCAGGGTGGCGAACACGATGCCGGTGGTGGCCAGATACGTGGTCGCCGCACCGCGTAGCTGGGGCAGCCACGTGGTGTTCGACGGCGCTGCCGCCGTGATCAGCAGGGTCGCGCCACCCAGGATGTTGCTCTGGATGGTGAAGTAGCTCAGGAAATTTCCGGCGTCGAAGGTGCCCCGGTGCACCAACACGACCACCTCGGTGATGACCGCGGCCGGACCCGCCAGCCCGGCGAGCAGCCGGAACCCGATCAGCCACGTTGTGCGCGCCCGCATGGCGAGACTGTAGTTCAGATCCACTGTGCGATCGCGTGATACGGGCAAAACGAGCAGCCGGACGGGTGCCCCCGGCAGGACTCGAACCTGCGACCTAGGGATTAGAAGGCCCTTGCTCTATCCACCTGAGCTACGGAGGCGTACGCGCCACGTGACGCGGCCGATCATATCTCGGCGCTCGAACGCCCGGGATCGGTGGCGCGGCGATGGTCGGCCAGGAGTAGGTGTTTGCGAGCGTGAATCTGAGAAACGTGATTGTCACTTCAATACGGTTTCACGAAATGATGATTCAAAATAGTGGATGAGTCGTACAGTGCGGACGTCGGACTCGTGCTGGTCACCTCGGTGGTCGTTGCCCGATTCGGCCTCCCTTTCGCAGCACTGACCGCGTCCGCTTCGGGGGCGCAGACGAGGACCATCGATGAACAAGAAGACCAAAGGTGTGTCGGCCGCTGCGGCGGCGTCGGCTCTCCTGCTGGGTGGCGCCGGCTCACTGGCCTACTGGAGCGATCAGGAAACTGTGTCCGGCGCGAACATCACCTCCGGCGCGTTGAGTCTGCAGCCCGCCGGTGCCGGTACGTGGAAAGACGGCACCGGGGCGACCATCGACACGACGACCTTCAAGATCGTGCCCGGGGACACGCTCACCTACACCGCCACCTACACCGTCGAGGCCGCAGGCAACAACCTGCAGGCGAACCTCACCGCCGACACGACATCGATCACCGGAACGCTCGTGGGCAAGGTGACCACCACCGTGACCGCCACCATCCGAGGCACCACCACTGTGGGTACCACCGCCGTCCCGATCACCGGCGCCAACAATGGCGACCAGATCGCTGTCTCGGTGGCCATCGATTTCCCGTTCGGGACCGTCGTCGACAACACCAGCCAGAAGAGCACCCTCGATCTCACCGGGCTGAAGGTGTCGCTGGTCCAGATCGACAACCCGGGCGCCTGATCCGGCGGTGTCCGACCGTCGACGCCGCGCCGATCGCGTCGGGGTCGCCACCGACCCCGAGGCGACTGCGGTCCTTCCCCGTATCCGCGACGAGGGTGAGGTGGATCCTGCTCATCTGCTGCGTGATCGGGTGCGCACCCCGGCTTCACCTCGGGTGACCAGCCAGAGGTCCGGGTCTCACACCTGGGCCATCAGCCCGCTCCACGCGGACACGGCAACACCTGATTCGCTCGATCCCACCGCACCCGAGCCGCTGCTCCCCGCTTCGGCCGACCCCGCTCGGGATCGACGGAGATGGCGCAGATTCGCCTTCGACGCAACGGTTGTCGTGGTGATCGTGGCCGTGTTCGGTGTCCTGCTCGTCGGGGTCGTGATCCCCAGGGTCGCCGGCGCCACGCCCTACACCATCACGACGGGCTCGATGACCGGCACCTATGACCCTGGTTCGTTGGTCGTCGTGCGACCTACGGCGACGTCGAAGCTGCGACCAGGACAGGTGGTCACCTACCAACTGCGCTCGGGACGTGCTGCCGTGGTCACCCATCGGATCGTCTCGACCTACGCAGACGGTGCCGGCCGGCTGCGATTCATCACCAAAGGCGATGCCAACCCCACTCCTGATCCTGATCCGGTTCTCCCCGAACAGATCCGAGGTGTGGTGTGGTACTCGGTGCCCTACCTCGGGCGGGTGAACGCCATGCTGACCGGAACGGTCCGCACGGTGGTCATCGGGCTGGTGGTGGCGACGCTGTTCACCTACGCCGGCGCGATGATCATCAGTGGCGTACGAGACGACCGACGAGCCAAGGCATCTGCCGCCGCCGTCTCGAGGCCATGACGACAACAACTCGCCTACCTCGGATGTCGCGACGGGCTTGGGCGGTGGTGATCGCGACCGCTGGTGTGGTCATGCTGCTGGCAACACTGGCGACCCGCGAGACGATGGCGTCGTGGTCACGTACCCAGACGACCACCGGGGCCACCATCACCTCGGGCATCCTGCGGCTCACCGCCAACGGATCCGACACGGTCGATCTGGCCGCGCTCGGCGGATCCCAACTGCGGCCAGGGGCCATCCGAACACGATCGTTGACCCTGGCCAACGCGGGCGATGCCCGGCTGGCATGGAAACTCACCTCGGCCACCGCATCATCGCCGAATCTGACGTTGTCGGCCTCGGCGTTGTCCGGAGGGGCCGGCCAGGGCGCATCAGACTGTGACGGGTCGTCGGCGGCCACCCTGCCAGGCACTGCGCTCACCACGGCCTCGCCCGCCCGGACGCTCACCAAAGGGGCTTCGACCCTGGTGTGTCTGCGCGCGACGATCTCGGCCGCAGCCACCTCCGGTGCCACCTACACCGCCACCTTCACCTTCGGTGGAGTGCAGACATGAAGACGTGGCGCCACCGCCCGTGGGTGCGGCTGCGTGCAGTGTTCGCCGCCGGGTTGATGCTCGGAGTCGGATCCGTGGGCACCCTGGCCTACTGGTCCGACGACACCAGTGCCAGCGCCACTTTCACCATCGGCTCAGTCGACCTCACCGTCGACGGACAGCGCGCCGCCACCTTCTCCGGGCTGACGCTGACCAACATCGCACCCGGCCAGAGCCGCGCAGCGGTGTTCACCGTCGCCAACGCCGGGGCATTCAACCTCACCTACACCGCCACGCTGCGCTTCGACTCCGCCGACCTCACGGGGGCGGCCGGGCTGATCTACTTCTCCAAGTTCGCACTGTTCCCCGGGGGAACCGCCACCAACGCCAACGGGGTCGGCACCTGCACGGGTACGCAGCTGCAGAGCATCGGTCCCACCGGTGCCGCCCAGGTGAACTACCCCTGGATCGTCACCGCCCGGCCGCTGGCGGTCGGGCAGAGTGAATCATTCTGTGTGGTCTACAGCGCTGACCTCGGACTGCGGGATCTCGACCAGAGCAAGAGCTTCTTCGCCGACATGACCTTCACCGGAACCGAGGCCGCGTGATGACCGCCGTCGCCGAGCGTCGACCCGACGACGTACCGCTGCGGCCGGCAGATCGGTCCGGTGCCCCGCGCACGTCTGGCCTCTCGCGCCCCGCCGACATCGCGCTCACCCTCGCTGCGGTCGGGGGGTTGTTGTGTCTGCTGATGGCAGGCGCGGGCGTGGTGTTCGGCCTGACGACCCTCATCGTGCGCACCGACTCCATGACCCCCACCGCGCCGGCCGGGTCGATCGCACTGGCGCAGAAGGTTTCCGGCCCGCAGCTGCAGGTCGGTGACATCGTCTCGGTCCGCTCGCCCTACGGTCCGCGAGTGATGCACCGCGTGGTGGCGGTGACCGCCCGGTCGCAGGTCGCGGCAACGGTCGTGCTCAAAGGTGACGCCAACGCCGCCCCGGACCCGGCGCCCTATGTGGTGGGCACCGGAGACCGGGTGTCCCTGGTCATCCCGGGAGCCGGCTACGTCCTGAGCTGGGTGTCGAGTCCGGCCGGTCGTGTCCTCGGGGCGCTGGTGGCAATCGCGTTGCTCGCGTGGGCCTTTGGGCGTACTCGAGCGCCCGAGGAGGAGCGTGGTGGCCCCCGCCCGGTCGGCCGCCATCGGGCGACTCCCGCCGCCACATCGACCGCAGTGGCGGTGACGGTACTGGTGGCGGTGACCGCGATGACGGTGCAGGCGGCACCGGCGCGAGCCGCGCTCACCGTGACCGCGACCACCCGATCCACCCACGCCAGCAACGGGTTCGCGGCGTTCATGCCCGCCGGATTGCGGTGTTCGACGACCAGCGTCCTCACCCTGAGTGATGCGGTGCTGTCATGGACCGGAGTGGGACCCGGCTACGCATACCTGCTCACCTTCTACACCGGGCCAGGCGCCACCGGACCGGTCAAGACCAATCAACTCCTACCAGCGGCGGCCGCGGGTGCCACCGTGAGCTACACCCCGACCGCAGCCGATGTCACCCGCCTCGTCGGGACGGGCGAGCAATACGTGTGGCTACGCACCGTGCGGCTCTCCGACGGCATGCTCTCGGGCCGGGTGCTGTTCACCGGGATGTGGGTGGTGCCGCTGACCGGTCGGCGGATCTGCACGATCACGGGCAACGTCGCCACCACTGCGGCACCCCCGCAGAGCTACACCGTCACCTCCTCGGCGGCTGCCCTGCGTTTGGCGCAAGCAGCCCCGACAGTGGAGTCGACCGGTTCACCGGGGACATCGACCGGTTCACCGGGGACATCGACCGGTTCACCGGGGACATCGACCGGTTCACCGGGGCCGTCGACCGAGACCACCACCCCCACGAGCACCACCGGCAGCACACCGACGACCACCCCCTCGGATGCCGTCACATCGACCACCTCAAGCAGCACCACCCCGCCGAGCAGCAGCACGCCGCCACCGGGTGACTCGACGACGTCCATCCCCGGCTCGACCTCCGGCGACGCCCCGGCCAGTGCATCGCCCCCTGACACCGACCCGATCTCCGGCGGCTCGCCCAGCCCGGTGTCGACGGTGGTCTCAGGGTCGGGTCGGTTCATTGCCGAGCTGGCCCAGACCGGGCTGTCAGGCACCCTCGTCATCCGATCTGCGCTGCAACCGACAGCGCTGTTCACGCGCGCGGTGCCGGCGGATGCGGCCATCGCATGGGCGGGCGATCGCTTGTTCATCACCGATTCGCGTGGGGTCGAGGTGCTCGAGCAGTCGTCGTCCGGGTGGACGGTGGTGGCTGCCTCAGGCTCCGATGCGCCGGCTCCGACGGGTCCGAGCACCACGGCGGGCGAGCCCGCATCCACCCCGGTACAGGTGGCCCCTGCTGCGGCTGCGACCTCGTCCGATCCCCCGGGCTCGGGGTGATCGCCGCGCGGTGGACCCGAGGAGGTGTTCTGACCGCGGCCTCGGGGTCAGTAGGCTTGAACCCCGGAGACAGGTCGCGACATCGCGGCATCGAGCAACGACCGGGCCACTGATCTGCCCGGCAGGAGGACCGAACAGTGCCGGAATTCATCTACACCATGAAGAAGGTCCGAAAGGCACACGGGGACAAGGTGATCCTCGATGACGTGACCATGTCGTTCTATCCGGGCGCGAAGATCGGTGTCGTCGGACCCAACGGCGCCGGAAAGTCCTCGATCCTCAAGATCATGGCTGGCATCGACCAACCGTCCAACGGTGAGGCGTTCCTGGACCCACAGGCCACCGTCGGCATCCTCATGCAGGAGCCCGAACTCAACGAGGACAAGACGGTTCGCCAGAACGTCGAGGAGGGCATGGGACAGGTCAAGCGTGATCTCGACCGGTTCAACGAGATCGCCGAGCTGATGGCCACCGACTACTCCGATGAACTGATGGAGGAGATGGGCAAGCTTCAAGAGGCACTCGATCACGCCGACGCCTGGGACCTCGATTCTCAGCTGGAGCAGGCGATGGACGCGCTGCGGTGCCCGCCCGCCGACGAACCCGTCACCCACCTCTCCGGTGGCGAGAAGCGCCGGGTGGCACTGTGCAAACTGCTGCTCAGCAAACCCGACCTGCTGCTGCTCGACGAGCCCACCAACCACCTCGACGCCGAGAGTGTGCTGTGGCTCGAACAATTCCTCGCGAGCTACCCCGGCGCCGTGCTCGCCGTCACCCACGATCGGTACTTCCTCGACCACGTCGCCGGCTGGATCTGTGAGGTCGACCGCGGCAAGCTGCACCCCTACGAGGGCAACTACTCCACGTACCTGGAGAAGAAGGCCGAGCGCCTGGAGGTCCAGGGCAAGAAGGACCAGAAGCTGCAGAAGCGCCTCAAGCAGGAGCTCGAATGGGTGCGCTCAGGGGCCAAAGCACGTCAGACCAAGAACAAGGCCCGTCTGAGCCGCTACGAGGAGATGGCCACCGAGGCGGCCAAGTTGCGCAAGCTCGACTTCGAGGAAATCCAGATCCCCACCCCGCCGCGGTTGGGCGACGTGGTGGTCGAGGTGAAGAACCTCGACAAGGGCTTCGACGGGCGCGTGTTGATCAAGGATCTGTCGTTCACGTTGCCGCGCAACGGCATCGTCGGTGTCATCGGCCCCAACGGGGTCGGTAAGACCACCCTGTTCAAGACCATCGTCGGTCTCGAGGAGCCCGATTCGGGCACCGTCAAGATCGGTGAGACGGTCAAGCTCAGTTATGTCGATCAGGGTCGGGCCAACATCGACCCCAAGAAGAACGTCTGGGAGGTCGTGTCCGAGGGCCTGGACTACATCGAGGTCGGCCAGAACGAGATGCCCTCGCGCGCCTACGTCAGCGCTTTCGGTTTCAAGGGACCCGATCAGCAGAAGAAGGCCGAGGTGCTTTCCGGTGGCGAGCGCAACCGCCTCAACCTGGCCCTGACGCTCAAAGAGGGCGGCAACCTGATCCTGCTCGACGAGCCCACCAACGACCTCGACGTGGAGACCCTGGGGTCCTTGGAGAACGCGCTCGACTCGTTCCCCGGCTGTGCGGTGGTCATCTCCCACGACCGCTGGTTCCTGGACCGGACCTGCACCCACATCCTCGCCTGGGAGGGCAATGTGTCCGAGGGCCAATGGTTCTGGTTCGAGGGCAACTTCGAGGCCTACGAGGCCAACAAGATCGAACGGCTGGGCGCCGACGCCGCGCGGCCGCACTCGGTCACCCATCGCAAGCTCACTCGGGACTGACGCCAGAGTGTCTACGGCGGCGTCGATCTCGGCCACAGACATCGTTGACCACTACTACGCACCGCTCGGCGTCGCCGACCACGGCGCCAGCGCGGCGCCCGACGGCGCCCCGCTTCGATCGCTCGAGGCCGACGGTCGTCGATTGGACCGGATCGAACGCCACCTGAGGTTGGGGCGCGTACGCACCGAATCCGAACCGCTCCTCGACGTGTCGGTCGTGGACGGTCGCACCTCGGTTCAAGTGGTCCTCGACGACCAACCACTGTTGGTCGAGGCGATCGTGGGCGCGGTCGAGCGGGTAGGTGTCGTGGTCGCCCGGGTCGATCACCCGATCCTCTCGGTGGAGCGGTCGGCCGACGGCGAACTGCTGCGGGTACACCCGCTCGGTCAGCGGGAGGGTCGCCGTGAATCGTGGATCTCGGTGGAGCTGGCGGGGACCGGGGCGGTCGATCAACTCGACGCAGCGGTACGCACGGTGCTCGGTCGGGTGCGCCACGCCCGGGTCGACGCCGAGGCGATCAGTCGCCGGCTGTCGGATCTGGCGCATCGTGTGCGACAGGTCGACGCCGGGCACACCACCGGTGAACACGCCGACCTGATCGAGTGGCTGCTCGACGACCATCTCCTCGTGATGGGAAGCCTGCGTGGGGACGGTACGGGCTGGAGTGAGCCGCGTGGTGTGTTCCGAGACGCGCAGATGCCGCTGCCGCCCGTTGCCGTGGGTACGCGGGGCGAGGTACCGGTCTGCATCGCGCGCACTCATCTGGTGACCGGGTTGACGCGCGCCGAGTATCCGTTGGTGGTGCGCGTCAACGATCCCGATGACCCCGGCGCGGTGATCGCGGTGGTGGGGGAGTTGACCGTTCGCGGACGGACCGCATCGCCGCTGGAGATCCCGGTGCTGCGCGATGTGGTGCACGCGGTGCTCGCCGGTGCCGACGACGACTCCTACACCGGATCAGAGCTGCTGGGGCTGCTGCAGAACTATCCGCGCTCGGAACTGATCTCCGCGCCGGTGGAGCCCCTCCGAACCGCCCTGCTCGACGTGTTGGACTCGACGGCAGGCCGGTCGGTCCGGCTGTACCTACGTGCCGACCCGGCTGCCGAGGTACTCGTGGCCGACGTCTACCTGCCCCGTGACCGCTACACCACGCGGCTGCGAGAAACCATGCAGGCCATACTCATCGACGCCTTCGACGGCGACGACGTCGAATACGCGGTTCGTATCAGCGATTCGGCGATGGCAGTGGTGCACCTGCTGATGCGGGTGCACCACAGCACTGCTGAACAGATCGCCGTCGCATCATTGTCCGACCCGCGGCGGCTGGCGGTGCAGTCGGAGTTGGCTGCGGCGGCGCGCAGCTGGGACGAAGACCTGGCCGCAGTGGCCGAACAACGCAGCATCCCAACCGGACTCGACATCGATGCGGTCGTCGCGTTGGCCGCGGTGATGCCGGAGTCCTATCGCAGTCGACGTGATCCGCAGGCGGCCCTCGACGAACTGGAGGTCATCGCGCGACTGTCGCCCGAGGGTTTCCACGTGTCCCTCGACTGCGCCGAGGACGGGGCGTGGGAACTGCGCCTACTCCTGGGTGGCCGTTGCGCCACCCTCACCGACATCCTGCCGGTGCTGGGCAGCCTCGGCGTCGACGTCATCGATCAATACCCCACCGCGATCGTCCGGCCCGACGGGATCCGTTGTTGGATCTACGATCTCGGTGTGCGGCCGACGGCAGGCGTGAGCGTGGCACCCGACGCCGAGGACGTGTCGCGCCGGTTCACCGATGCGTTCGCCGACATCTGGTCGGGTGCGGCAGACGTGGACCCGTTCAACGAGTTGGTGTTGCGCTGCGGACTCGACCACCGTGGGGTGGCCATGTTGCGCGGGTACGCGCGGTACCTGCGGCAGTGCGGTTTCGGCTACGGTGCCCGGCGGATGGTGAGCGTGCTGGGGTCACGTCCCGACATCACCGCCGCCCTGGTCGAGTTGTTCACAGTGTCTCTGCACCCGCAACGGGCCGATGAGGCCGCGCGCACCCAGGTACTCGCCCGACTGACCGAGATGGCCTCGGGCGTGTTCAATCTCGACTCCGACCGGGTGATCTCGGCGTTCATCGATGTCATCTCGGCCACGGTGCGGACCAACTTCTACACCTCGCAACCAGATTCGGCAGCAGGTGCGGCACCGTCGACGCTGTCGTTCAAGCTGGCCCCACGCGATATCCCGCAGACCCCGCAGCCACGGCCCGAGCACGAGATCTTCGTGACGTCGCCTCGGGTGGAAGGCGTCCACCTGCGCTTTGGGGCGGTGGCCCGCGGAGGACTGCGCTGGTCGGACCGGCCTGAGGACTTCCGGACCGAGATCTTGGGCCTGGTGAAGGCGCAGGCGGTCAAGAACGCGGTCATCGTCCCCGTGGGCGCAAAGGGTGGATTCGTCGATCGTCGCCCACCGGTGCCGACCGGTGATGCGACCGTCGATCGTGACGCCGCGGGGACCTCAGGAGTCGCCTGCTATCGCGAGTTCGTCTCTGCCCTGCTCGATCTCACCGACAACCTGGTCACCTCGACCGACGCACAGACCGCAGAGTCAGGCGAGCCGGTGCAGTCGGTGCGTCCACCTGCCGGGGTCCATCGTCGCGACGGCGATGACCCGTACCTGGTGGTCGCCGCTGACAAGGGGACGGCGAGCTTTTCCGACATCGCCAACGCGGTGGCCGCCGACCACGGATTCTGGTTGGGTGATGCCTTCGCCTCGGGTGGCTCGGTGGGGTACGACCACAAGGCGATGGGAATCACCGCCCGGGGCGCCTGGGAATCGGTGCGACGTCACCTCGCCGAGATGGGGGTCGACGTCGACACCGACACCGTGACCGCGGTGGGTATCGGTGACATGAGCGGCGACGTGTTCGGCAACGGGATGCTGCTGTCCGAACACCTCGAGCTGGTGGCCGCTTTCGATCACCGAGACATCTTCATCGACCCTGAACCCGTTGCGGCCCAGGCTTTCGCCGAGCGTCGTCGCCTGTTCGACCTGCCTCGTTCTTCCTGGGCCGACTACGATCCGAGCCTCATCTCCGTCGGCGGCGGGGTGTTCTCGCGCGAGGCCAAGGCGATCGATGTGTCCCCGCAGATGATCCGGGCTCTGGGGTTGCCCGCGCACACCACCACCCTCAGCCCACCGGAGTTGATCCGGGCCATACTTCTGGCTCCGGTGGATCTGCTGTGGAACGGCGGCATCGGTACCTATGTCAAGGCATCCACCGAAAGTCATGCGGCGGTGGGGGACAAGGCCAACGACGCCATCCGGGTGGACGGTCGCGAGCTGCGAGCCCGGATCGTGGGCGAGGGTGGAAACCTGGGTGTGACCGAGCACGGTCGGATCGAGTTCGCGGTGTCGGGCGGTCGCATCAACACCGATGCGCTGGACAACTCGGCCGGCGTCGACTGCTCCGATCACGAGGTGAACATCAAGATCCTGCTCGACACCCACCGGGACGCCGGCCGGTTGGCTGCGGGTGAACGCGACGCTTTGCTGCACTCGATGACAGACGAGGTGGCCCGACTCGTCCTCGCCGACAATCGGGCTCAGAATCTTGAGCTCGGATATGCACGCGCGCAATCAGATTCGATGGTGGAGGTACATGCTCGGTTGCTCGAGCACCTGGCGTCGGTGGAGGGGGTGGATCTCGAACTCGAGGCGTTGCCGCTGCCCGAGGGGTTGCGTGCGCGCGGTAACCCGCTCACCTCACCTGAGTTGGCCACATTGATGGCGCACGTGAAGCTGGCACTCAAGCGCGAGATGCTGGCCACCGACCTGCCCGATCACGAGGTGTTCGCGCCGCGACTCGTCGAGTACTTCCCGCAACCGTTGCGCCAGCGATTCGCGCAAGCATTCGCCACCCATCCGTTGCGTCGCGAGATCGTGACCACGACCCTGGTCAACGACGTGGTCAACACGGCCGGCATCGCACACGTGTTCCAGCTGGTCGAGGCCACCGGATCCAGCTCGGTGGATGCGCTGCGCGCATATGCGGTGGTGACCGAGGTATTCGGCCTACCGGCGCTGTGGCGTCGGATCGTGCAGGCGCGGGCGCCCATCCCGTTGCAGGACGAGATGATCGGATACACGCGACGGTTGGTGTTCCGGGCGTCACGCCGTCTGCTGCTCACGCGGCCGCAGCCGCTGCCGGTGGCATCCGAGGTCATCCGCTACCAGCATCGGGTGGCGGCGTTGGACCCCGAGCTGGCCGGCTGGTTGCGGGAGTCGTCTACCGCAGAGGTGTCGGAACGTGCCGATCGATGGCGGGCCGCGGGCGTACCCGACGACCTGGCCGACGAGGTCGCGGCTTGCCTGCACCGATACGGGCTGCTCGACATCATCGACGCGGCCGAGATCGCCGATCGAACCGAGATCGAGGTGGGCGAACTGTATTACGCGCTGCTAGATCATCTGGGGATCGAACGACTGCTCTCGGCCGTGTCCGGTCTCGACTCGGCTGATCGCTGGCAATCGTTGGCCCGCTTGGCGTTACGCGATGACCTGTTCGCCGTGCTGCAGGGCGTCACCCTGGCGGTGTTGGACGTGGACGAACCAGGGGAGTCGGCGGCGGAGAAGATCGCCGAATGGGAGACGCACAGCTCGTCGCGACTGGCCCGCGCACGCACGATCATCGCCGAGATCGTCGAATCCGGACGACACGACATCGCCACCTTGTCGGTGGCGGCTCGGCAACTGCGCAGCATGCTGCGATGATCGTCTTCGCGCGTTCAGAGGACCGAAACGACCTGTACGCCTTCCTGTCTCATGCATTGCGGGTGGATGACACGGCGCTGGTACGGTTGCGGCGTCGCGGCGACGGGTCGGTCGGAGCGTGGGTTCAGACCCCGTTCGACGTGCTCGCCACCCGGGTGGTCGCGCTGCAGATCGAGGCCCTCGACGTGGTATTCGACGCAGCCACTTTGCAGACGGAGCTGCGCCCGTCCACCGCAGATCTCACGGTCGATCCGGGATACTCCCTCGACAGTGCGTGGCAGGGGGCGTTGCCGCCGGAACGCGGATTCGTCCACATCGACGACGTCCCGGCGCGTAGCGTAGTCGAATTGTCCAGGGGTGGAGCGACATTGGCGCGCACCGAGGCCGGACCGCTGGGCCCGCCGACCGAATTGCTCGACCACACGGTGTTGTCGGTGACCGGCGCGGGCGTCGATCGGCCGGTGGAGATCAGCCTGCGTTCGGTGTTCGCCCTCACGGCGATGGGATTCGTCGTCGATGCCGCCGGGGGAGCGGTGACAGCGACCTCGCCGCTGGCCGACATCGCCGCCGACGAGCCGGTCCGGGTGCGGGCCACCACCGTGTGGGCTCGCCTCGACGCCCGCTACGGATCGGTGTATCAGCGACGCACAGCGGCCATCCCGTTGTTCACCTGAGGTCCTCAGACCAGCCAGGCGGCAGCGTCGGCAGCGAGCATGCCGTCGATCAGCGGCGCGCTGGCCAGCAGCACCTCGCCCTCGGGCAGCCCGACCGGCTCGTCGGTGGTGTTCACCGCGCAGGTCAGTCGACCCAGTGCCCGGCGGAACGCCAGACACCCGGCCGGCGCGCCGTACCACTGGATGTCGGTCCCACGGAATTCCGGTCGGGTCTTTCGCAGTTCGATGGCCATGCGATATAGCGAGAGCGTCGAGTCGACATCCTCGAGCTGGCGTTCGGCGGTCAACTCCGACCACTGCGCCGGCATCGGCAGCCAGGTCTCGGCGGCGGTGCTGAACCCGAACGGTGGCTCAGTTCCCTCCCACGGCAGCGGGACCCGGCATCCGTCGCGACCACGTTCGGTGTGACCGGAGCGTTCCCACACCGGGTCCTGGAGTGCCTCGTCGGGGAGGTCGACGTTGGGTAGGCCCAATTCGCTCCCGTTGTAGAGGAACACTGTCCCCGGCAGCGCCAACTCCACCAGGATCATCGCCCGCGCGCGTGCCAGACCGCGCGACTGATCGCCGTTGCCGTAGCGGGTCACCTCGCGTTCGATGTCGTGGTTGGACAACGTCCACGTGGGGTTGCCGCCCACGGATTCGACTGCGGCCAAGGAGTTCTCGATCGCCGACCGGATGGAGTCGGCGTCGAAGTCGGTTTCGGCGAGTCGGAAGTTGAAGCCCAGATGCAACTCGTCGGGCCGCACGTATTCGGCGAAGCGTGCGTTGTCACGCACCCAGATCTCGCCGACGGTGACCGCGTCGGGATACTCGTCGAGCACCGATCGGATACGTCGGTGGATGGCGTGCACGCCAGGGTTGTTGAAGCGCGGATCGTCGTCGTCGTTGATCAGCAAACCGGTCCGCTGATCGTCGTCCATGTCGGGCAGGCCTTCGGGTTTGGCCATGCCGTGCGCGACGTCGATGCGGAAGCCATCCACCCCTCGGTCGAGCCAGAACCGCAGTGTCTCTTGGAGATCGGCGAAGATCTCCTCGTTCTCCCAGTTGAGGTCTGGCTGTTCGGGGGCGAAGATGTGCATGTACCACTGACCGGGGCTGCCGTCGGGTTCGGTGATCCGGGTCCAGGCCGGGCCACCGAAGATGCTCGGCCAGTTGTTGGGTGGCTCGCCTCCGTCGGCCCCGCGACCGTCGCGGAAGATGTAGCGATCGCGCGCCGCGCTGCCCGGTGCCGCGGCCAAGGCTTCGACGAACCAGCGGTGCTGATCGCTGGTGTGATTGGGCACCAGATCCATCGTCACGCGGATGCTGCGTGCGTGCGCCTCCTCGATCAGCGTGTCCATCGCCTCGATTCCCCCGAACAGCGGATCGATGTCGCGAGGATCGGACACGTCGTAACCGTGATCAGCCATCGGTGAGCGCATCACCGGACTGAGCCAGAGTGCGTCGACACCCAACAACTCGAGGTAACCGAGTTTCTCCACCACACCAGGTAGATCACCCACCCCGTCGCCGGAGCTGTCGGCGAACGACCTCGGGTAGATCTGGTAGAAGATCGCGGACTTCCACCACGGCGTCTCGACCGCCGAGACCGCTGGGGCATCAGAGGATTCGGGTCCGGTGGTTTCGTCGGCGGCTGATCCGGATTCGATCTCGCGGGCTGCGTCGGTCACCGAATCATTGTGCACCACCGCGACATGCCGACCTCGTCGGCGCAGTGCGGCGTCGGGATCACCTCGTCAGAGTGGGGCGTTGACCATGGACTGCGCGGCCATCTCCATGTAGTCGATCAGCGCACGGCGATGCTCGTCGTCGAGTCGATCGGGGCCGATCGACTCGATCGCGATGTGCATACAGCGCAGCCACGCGTCGCGTTCGATGGGGCCGATCCGAAACGGCTGGTGTCGCATCCGCAGCCGAGGATGTCCACGCTGCTCGGAGTAGGTCCGTGGTCCGCCCCAGTACTGCTCCAGGAACATGCGTAGTCGCCGTTGCGCCCCCTCGAGGTCGTCCTCGGGATACAGCGGGCGCAGGACGTCGTCGGCGGCCACCTCGGCGTAGAACCGTGCGGTGAGCGCGTCGAAGGTGGCCGCGCCGCCCACCGCGTCGTAGAAGGTCGATGCACCATCGGTCACCTCCCCAGTGTTCCTCATCGTCACGTCGATCCGCGTTCGGACACCGGGGGTTCACCGATGCACGGCGTCGATTCACCTGATGGCCACCACCGGCGGCCGGTTAATCCTGTGCAATCAGGGCAGATCCGTGGTCAACTGGAGTCGACGACACACTCGGAGGTCGGATGGCTCGGATGCGAAAGAGATCGGAGCGGGTGAACCCGCTGGTTTCGGTTTCGGCTGCGTCGGGCGCGTCGCTCGGTGGTGAGTCGGGTTCACCGGGCACCGCTGCACCATCGGCCGGCGCCTCGACCACTGCGGTCTGGGGAAAGCATCGGGTTCTGCTCCTCAACGCCACCTACGAACCGCTCACCGCGATATCCATCCGTCGCGCGGTGGTGCTGGTCCTGCGCGAACGCGCCGACGTGGTGCACACCGACGCCGAGGGCCCGGCCATCACCTCCGCCGACCTGTCGATGCCGATCCCGTCGGTGATCCGCCTGCGCACCTACGTGCGGGTGCCGTACCGGGCCAAGATCCCCATGACGCGGGCGGCGCTGATGCATCGCGACCAGTTCCGGTGCGGGTACTGCGGGGCCAAGGCCAACACCATCGATCACGTCATCCCACGTAGCCGCGGCGGTGCGCACAACTGGGAGAACTGCGTGGCCTCGTGTGCGGCCTGCAACCACAAGAAGGCCGACCGGTTGCTGTCGGAACTCGGTTGGACGCTGCGGGCGTCGCTGACCCCGCCCAAGGGCCGACACTGGCGGTTGCTGGCCACGGTCAAGGAGATCGACCCGGTCTGGACTCAGTACATCGACATCGGTGCTGCCTGAACCACGGCACTGGGCGTCTCGGTGTCGAGGCGTCGCCGCGATCGATCTGCAACGACGCTGTGTCGTACCCGACTACGCCCAGAGCGTGCCCGTCGGTTAGATTTTCCCCCAGCAGATCTCGAAGTCAGCTGAAGGGTATGGGACGTGAGTATGGAAGATTGGATCGTCTGGATCGGGTTCCCGATCGTGGTCCTCTGCGGAATTTCGGTTCTGGCCTGCATCGTCTCGATGGCATACGCCTTCGGTGTGAAGCATGCGAAGTCGGAGAACTACACCCTGGACCAGGAGTGGAAGCGGCCGCCGCTGCTGCTCAGCGCAACCGAGGTCTCGCCGGTCGCGCCGCCTGCGCACCACGCGGGCCACGACGATCTGATCGGAGGCTCGGCAAGTGGCAAGTGGTGAGATCAAGCAGGTCTCGGGCAATCTGGACAACCTGCCCGTCGGCGCGGTCGTCACACCGAGTGGTCGAGTGTCTGCGGCCCGCTGGCCGGGCTCGCTGCCCGAGACGCCGCCGTTCGCCGTCGACGAACTCGTCGCACTCGACGAGGCGCTGATCGCCGCGACCGAGAAGACCCATGTGCGCTTCTCCATCTACATCGGTGATCTCGGTTCTGACCCGTTGGCCGCTGCGACCGCAGTCCTGCCCAGCGTGCTCGAGCCGGCCCATGCGGCACTGATCGCGGTATCGCCCGACACCAAGGACATCGTCGTCGTGTCGGGTGCGCAGGTGGCCTCGCGGGTCAACGACCGCGTCGCGCAACTCGGCGTCACCGCCGCCATCGCGAGTTTTCGTGGCGGCGACCTCGTGGACGGCCTGATCGCCGCCCTGCGAGTGATGGCCACCGCTGTGGAACGTTCCTGAGCAGAAGACCGCACTCGGGCGTGATCCCGAACCATCGGCCGCACCCGTGACAGGTGCGGCCGATGTCGTCTGCTCAGTGCGTCATCGCCCGATGACGGGGTCGCGGTCGAACGCGCGCGCCGCCATCGCCCGATCCAGCTCGGCGCAGCCGTCGAGGACCGTTCGACGCACCGTGTCGGACAACTCGCCGGACAGTGCGGCGTCGATGCGGGTGCGGTCTGCGGCGTCCTGTGCCCACACCGGGAACAGGCCGGCCGCGATGGTCAGTGCCACCTCGGTGCCCCGGCGTTCTTGCAGCGATCGGATCGCCACGAGATAGTCCGTCGTGTACGGGGCCAGCAGCGTCGCCTGGCCTGGACGGACGAACCCGTCGACCATCGAGCGGATCAGGGCGCTGGAGCGGTCCTCGCAGTGCACGATCTGATTCCAGGCCCACGCCTTGGCTGCTGCCGTAGGCAGCGCTGCGCGAGCTGCTGCCGCCATTCGGACGCCGGTTGCAGTCGGGTCGTCGGCGGCGTAGCGATCGATGATCGCGTTGTCCGGCGCGCAGTCGGGACCAATGTCGACAGCCGGTGTGTGCTCGCCGGCGAGGTGACCAGATCCAGCCAACGCCACCACGATCGCACCGCGCAGATCGGGATCGACGGCCAGGCCGGGCAATCCCACCCGCGCAGGGTCGGCGCCGTCGAGCAGAGACCGCGCCAGGGCAGCGGCGGAGCTGTCGAGGACGCCTGCGAGCACAGCCGTGACGAAGGCACGCTGATGGTCGGAGCCGGGTGCGGCCGAGCGCGCCAGATCGGTGAGCTGGTCACACCACCGCGACCAGCCGACGGTCCAGGCCCACGCTCGATCGCAGTACCGATCGAGCGCCACTGCGGCGTGCCCGAGAAGCGCTGCGATGATCGGGATCTGGGTCTCGGTGCCCACCGCGGCGAGCACCGCCGCCACGAAGTCGCGGGCCCGGACCCGAGCCGACCGGGTCATCTCCCAGCACGACGTCCAGATGACGCTGCGGGTCAACGGATCTGTGATGTCACGCACCCGACGCATCGCGGTACCGACTGCGTCGCCGAGGTCGACGAGGCAGTAGCTGAGGTCGTCGTCGTTGAGCACGCTGAGCACCCCGACGGCCACGCCGTGCAGTTCTGGCACCGGGGTGCGATCGCCACGTACGTCCACCTCGGTGCGCGCCACGCGGACCAGGCGCCCCTGTTCGGACCCGGCACCACCGGGGTGATCGTAGACACCGACGGCGAGACGATGCGGCCGCCGATGCTCACCTCCTTGGGTGCGGACGATGTCAACCGAGGTGAATCGGCCTGCTGTGCATTGAGTCTCGAGTCGGAACTCGTCGACTCCGGTGGTGCTCAACCAGCGCTGCGCCCAGTCGTCGAGGTCACGACCTGATGTCTCCTGCAGGGCTGCGAGCAGATCGGCGAAGGTGGTGGAACCGAAGCGGTGGCGATCGAAATAGGTTCGCAGGCCGCGAAGGAACCGCCGCTCGCCCACGTGCGCGACCAGTTGACGGATGACCGCCGCGCCCTTGGCGTAGGTGATCCCGTCGAAATGGGCGTCCACCACCGCCACGTCGCTGATCCGGGTGGCCACCGGGTGCGTCGTGGGCAGCTGATCCTGTCGATAGGCCCAGACCTTCTCGTCGATGGCGAAGGTGGTCCACGCGTTGACGTATTCGGTTGCCTCGGCCTGACACCATGCCGCTGCGTAGGTGGCGAAGGATTCGTTGAGCCACAGGTCATCCCACCACGCCATGGTGACCAGATTGCCGAACCACATGTGCGCCAACTCGTGGAGCAGGGTGGCTGCCCGCCGTTCGACGACCGCCGCCGTCGCGCGGGAGGTCAGCACGTACCGGTCGTCGACGGTGACCGCCGCGACGTTCTCCATGGCCCCGGCGTTGCACTCGGGAACGAACAACTGGTCATATTTGCCGAACGGATAGGCCACCCCGAAGTGCCGGTGAAAGAACGCGAAACCCTGCCGGGTCTCGGCGAAGATGCGCTCGGTGTCCAACGAATCGGCAAGGGAGGCGCGGCAATACAGCCCGAGCGGCACTTCGGCCAACTCGTCGCGATAGGTGTCGGTGAACCCGACGTAGTGTCCGGCGACCACCGCCACGAGGTAGGTGGCGATGGGTTCGGTGGTGGCGAACACGTGTCGGCCAGGACCGCTGCGAGCGTCATCACGACGCGCATTCGAGACCACCGACCAGTCCGGCGGTGCACTCACCGAGACCGATACGGCCGCCTTCAGGTCGGGCTGATCGAAGCAGGCGAACACGCGTGTGGCGTCGGCCGTCTCGAACTGGGTGTGCAGATAGATCCGTGCGTCCACCGGATCGACGAAACGATGCAGTCCCTCGCCGGTGCTCGAGTACTCGCAGTCGGCCACCACGGTCAGGCGATTGTGCGCCCGCAGGTCCGCCACGACGAGCCCGGATTCGGCTGTGTAGCCACAGACGTCGAGCGCCACGCCGTCGAGCTCGGCGGAGACGACTCGGCGGGCGATGAGATCGATGAACGTCGAGGCCCCGGGAGTGGCCGTGAAGACGACCGTGGTGGCGCTTCGGAAGGTCGCTGCGTCGGGCTCGGTCAGGTCGAGATCGATGTCGTAGGACTCGACGGTCACCGTGGCACTGCGCTCGATCGCCTGCTCGTGGGTCAGGTTCGGCCGACCCAGACCTGATCCGGGGCTGTCGTGGGAGGGGTCGACGGGTGCCATTGCTCCATGATCGTCGGTCGGGATGGTGCACCGGTGGTCGGTGTCCGGGAATTATCGGACCGAGGTGGGCGGTTGCACGGATGTCTGACCCGACGCTGATCGCCACCGCAACCCTCATCCGGGATGAGCGGTCTCGGTCAGCGCCCGACTTCGTCGCTGAGGAGCTTGCATGAACGCCACCGCCGCCGCACCCGACACCTCCGCCAACACCACCCGCGACCGGGTCGACTTCTGGTTCGACCCGCTGTGCCCGTGGTGCTGGATCACCTCGCGGTGGATCCTGGAGGTGGAGCAGGTCCGCGACATCGACGTGCAGTTCCACATCATGAGCCTGGCAGTGCTCAACGAGGGCAAGGACATCCCCGCCGACTACGCCGAAGCACTCAAGAACGCGTGGAAACCGGTGCGGGTCCTGGCCGCTGCGGTGGCCGCACACGGACCCGAGGTTTTGGGCCCGCTGTACACCGCGATGGGAACCACCATCCACAACAACGGGATCAAAGACCATGACGAGGCGATCGGGGTGTCGTTGCAGGAGGCCGGGCTGCCGGCCGACCTCGCCGCAGCCGCCGATTCCACCGAGTTCGACGAGGAGATCAGGGCCAGCCACCATCGCGGCATGGACAAGGTGGGTGACGACGTGGGCACCCCCACCATCCACATCAACGATGTCGCGTTCTTCGGCCCGGTGCTCTCGCGTATCCCCCGTGGTGAGGATGCCGGTCGCGTGTGGGACGGGTCGGTGCTGTTGGCCGGCTACCCGTATTTCTTCGAGCTCAAGCGCAGCCGCGACGAGGGTCCTCGCTTCGACTGACCGCGATGGTCACCGGGGCGTGGGCACCTGACACAATCGACGACATGCGCGTTTACCTCGGTGCCGACCATGCCGGATTCGAACTCAAGAACCTGATCGCCGACCACTTGAAGGCGGCCGGGCACGACGTCGTGGACTGCGGTGCACACGTCTACGACGCCCTCGACGACTACCCGGCGTTCTGTATTGCCGCGGCCGCAGGTGTCGTCGCGGATCCGGGAAGCCTCGGAATCGTGTTGGGCGGCAGCGGAAACGGCGAACAGATCGCGGCCAACAAGGTTCCCGGGGCCCGATGCGCGCTGGCGTGGAGTGTGGAGACCGCACAGTTGGCGCGTCAGCACAACAACGCTCAGCTCATCGGCATCGGGGGTCGGATGCACAGCACCGACGAGGCTTTGGCCATCGTCGACGCCTTCCTCGCGACACCGTGGTCGGAGGAGCCAAGACATCAGCGGCGCATCGATATCCTGGCCGAGTTCGAGAAGACCGGGGTAGCGCCGGAGCTGCCGGCGTCCTGACGACATGCCCGAAGGACACACGATCCACCGGCTCGCCCGGCTGCATCAGCGGCGCTTCCGCAACCAGCAGGTGGCGGTGTCGAGTCCTCAGGGCCGATTCGCCGAGGAGGCTGACGAGCTCGACGGACAGGTGTTCACCAAGGCGGAAGCCTGGGGCAAACACCTGATCCACCACTACGATTCGGGCGCGATGGTGCATGTCCACCTTGGGCTGTTCGGTCGCTTCTCGGATGTCAAGGCCCCCATGCCGCCACCGGTCGGCGAGGTGCGGATGCGGATCGAAGGCGACACCCACGGCGGCGATCTGCGCGGGCCGACCGCATGTGAGCTGTTCACCGAAGAGGACCTCGACGCGCTGGTTTCTCGGTTGGGTCCCGATCCGCTGCGTGCCGATGCCGAACCCGAGCGTGCGCTCCGCCGGATCAGCCGGTCCACCCGCGCGGTCGGGGCCTTGCTGATGGACCAGAAGGTGATCGCCGGTATCGGTAACGTCTACCGGGCCGAGGTGTTGTTCCGCGCCGGGGTGAACCCCATGCGTGAAGGAAAAGCGTTGGGGGAGCGTGATTTCAACGCGATATGGGATGACCTGGTCGACCTGATGGCCCTCGGGGTTCGCAAGGGCAAGATCATCACCATCCGCCCCGAGGACGATCACGGTCCCGGTGGCCCGCGCGGACGTCCGCGCAACTACGTCTACCGCCGCCGGGGTCAGCCGTGTCGGGTGTGCGGCAACACCATCCTCGGTGAGGTGATGGAGGGGCGAAACCTGTTCTGGTGCCCGAGCTGTCAGCCGGACTGATGGCGCCGACCATTCGGTAAACCACGCTTCACCTGGAAGAAACATGCGGTGCCAGGCCGTTTGCCACACTGGACGCGCCCCATCCGCCCCAGGCATCGGAGTTGAGAACAGTGGACCATTTCGATCTGGTGGTCATCGGATCCGGCCCAGCCGGGCAGAAGGCCGCGATCGCTGCGGCCAAGCTGGGCAAACGCGCCGCGGTGATCGAGCGCCGGGACATGGTCGGCGGGGTGTGCATCAACACGGGCACGGTTCCGTCGAAGACCATGCGCGAAGCGGTGCTGTACCTGACGGGATTGTCGCAGCGGGAGCTCTACGGTCAGTCCTATCGGCTCAAGGCCGACATCACCGTCGCCGATCTGTCCGCTCGCACCCAGCACGTCGTCGGCAAAGAGATCGACGTCATCCAGAATCAGTTGGCGCGCAACCGCGTTGCCCTGTTGATCGGCAGCGCGCGGTTCATCGGCCCCCATCAGATCGCAGTCGACGGTGTCGACGGTGACTGCACCACCGTGACCGCCGAGAACGTGGTGATCGCGGTCGGGACCCGTCCCGCCCGACCGAGCTCGGTCGATTTCGACGGCGCCACGATCGTCGACTCCGATCAGATCCTGGGCATGGACCATGTGCCGCAGTCGATGGTGGTGGTCGGTGCCGGGGTGATCGGAATCGAGTACGCGTCGATGTTCGCTGCGCTGGGCACCAAGGTGACGGTGGTGGAGAAACGTCCCACCATGCTCGACTTCTGCGACAAGGAGATCATCGAGGCGTTGCAGTATCAGCTGCGCGATCGCGGAGTGACCTTCCGCTTCTCCGAGTCGGTGAAGACGGTGGAGACGCATTCCGGCGGCACCATCACCGTGCTGGAGTCGGGGAAGAAGATCCCCGCCGACACCGTGCTGTATTCGGCTGGGCGCCAGGGCGTCACCGACGAACTCGACATCGACAAGGCAGGCCTGTCCGGCGGTGAACGCGGTCGGTTGGTGGTGAACGAGAACTTCCAGACCAGCCAGCCCCACATCTATGCCGTGGGCGACGTGATCGGCTTCCCGGCGTTGGCGGCCACGTCGATGGAACAGGGTCGCCGCGCGGCCTACCACGCGTTCGGTGAACCGGCGGGCGGTGACTGCGGGGTGCAACCGATCGGGATCTACTCCATCCCCGAGGTCAGCTACGTGGGAGCCACCGAAGACGAGCTGACCACCGACAACGTCCCGTTCGAGGTGGGTGTGGCCCGCTACAAGGAGCTGGCCCGCGGGGCCATCATGGGCGACTCGTACGGGATGCTCAAACTGTTGGTGCACGCCACCGACCGCACCCTGCTGGGCGTGCACGTGTTCGGTAGCAACGCCGCGGAGTTGGTGCACATCGGCCAGACGGTGATGGGCTGCGGTGGCACGGTGGACTACCTGGTCAACGCGGTCTTCAACTATCCGACGCTGGCCGAGGGGTACAAGGTGGCCGCACTGGATGCGGTCAACAAGATGCGCGCCATCTCCCGGGTGATCGGGGCGAGCCAGGAACACGAGTTGGGGGTCTGACCGCCCCCTGAGGGGTCAGCTGCCGGGGACGTACTGCCCGCCGATGGTGCCGCGCACCACGATCGGGGTTCCCGACGGGAAGTTCTCGTAGGCCCACCGCGCGTTGTCGAGGTTGACGTTGATGCACCCGTGGCTGACGTTGGACCGGCCCTGCTGTTCGACCGACCACGGTGCCCCGTGCAGGAAGATGCCATCCCAGCTCATCCGGATGGCGTACTCGACGTAGGTCCGGTAGCCGCCGGGCGAGTCGATCGGGACGCCGTAGGTGGACGAGTCCATGTACATGTCGCGGTACTTCTCCTTGGTGAAGTACACGCCGTTGGGGGTCGGGTGGTTGCTCGACCCCATCGAGATCGGCATGGTCCGCACGACCTTGCCGTTGTGCCACACCGTGAGCTGGTGGGAGGCATCGT
The DNA here is from genome assembly GCF_018474015.1 of Williamsia sp. CHRR-6. GTDB lineage: Bacteria > Actinomycetota > Actinomycetes > Mycobacteriales > Mycobacteriaceae > Williamsia_A. Next base: position 89,950 of record NZ_JAHCSG010000006.1, read on the forward strand.
CGGCCAACGCAACCCAGCCGGTCTTGGTGGCCACCGGGGGCGCGGGTTGTGCCGGATCCGGCGCCGGCGCGGGCGCCGGCGGCTTCGGAGCCGGTGTGGGGGCGGGTTTGATCGGGGCCGGGAACAGCGGTCGCAGGAAGTCCGGCAGGGGGACGCCGGGCAGCCCGGGCACCGTGGGTGGGGGAGCCGTGGGTGCGGCGTCGGCGACGGCGGGGGCGACGCCGAGGACCACCGCACCGCTCACCGCGATGGTGACGGTGCGAAGAGCGATTCGGTGAGATCGGGAGGACCTGGTGGGTGACACTTCGGAGAACCTGACTTTCGGGTGGCGGCAATGTCAACGCCCATCAGCGCGCGTCGGGACCTCATCGTGGCACGGGGCCACCGGGGACCCAACCCGACGCTCCGATGACTGAGGCGAAACACGGTCAATGAGGCTGTTGTGGCCGATGTGTCGCCGTCGGTCCCGCGAAACGCCGGCCGATACGCACCCGGCCCCGGTGTCCGAACTGCTCGGACGCCGGGGCCGGGTGGGTGGAGCGGGTGACGGGAATCGAACCCGCGTAGCTAGTTTGGAAGACTAGGGCTCTACCATTGAGCTACACCCGCGGAGCACGCTGCGTCCGGTGGGATCGCCTCCGGGCCGCCGCATGCGCCTGCAAACGCTACCGCACTGCGAACGCGGATCGAAACCCGCACCTCGCGGACTCCTGCCCTGCGGCTGACCGGGCTACTCCGGTGACCGATTCTCCGCGGTGCGCGGCCTACCCGTACTATTCGTGTGTTGCCTTGCCACGGTGTCCGGCCCTCGTCGAGCCGCCGGTCACGACCGCCGTCTGCGGTCATGCGCAGGGTTTCCGGGATGTGGCGCAGCTTGGTAGCGCATCCGCTTTGGGAGCGGAGGGTCGCAGGTTCAAATCCTGTCATCCCGACCCTCGAACCGCTGCCCGTGAGGCATGCGGTCGAAACCGATGTCCGCCGTTCGGTCGACATCGTCACCAGCTAAGGAGTCAAGTTCGTGAAGAGCACCGTCGAGCAGCTGAGCCCGACGCGGGTGAAACTCAACGTCGAGGTCCCCTTCGAGGAGCTCGAGCAGGATTTCGCACGTGCCTACAAGTCGCTGGCCCAGCAGATCCGCATCCCGGGCTTCCGTCCGGGCAAGGCGCCCGCGAAGCTCATCGAGGCTCGGGTCGGGCGCGACGCGGTGCTCGCGCAAGTGGTCAACGACGCCATCCCCGGCAAGTACTCCGAGGCGGTTGCCGAAACCGAGACCAAGGCAATCGGTCAGCCCGAGATCGACCTCGCCGAGCTCGAGTACGGCAAGTCGATCACCTTCACCGCCGAGGTCGACGTGCGTCCGGAGATCACGCTGCCCGATTTCGCCACGCTGAGCGTCGAGGTCGAGCCCATCGAGGCCGATGACGCAGCGGTCGACGAGCAGCTCGAGTCGCTGCGCGCCCGGTTCGGCACGCTCGTCGGTGTTGAACGGCCGGTCGCTGACGGCGATTTCGTCTCGATCGACCTCAACGCCGAAATCGACGGCGAGGAGGTCCCCGAGGCCTCCACGACCGGCCTGTCGCACGAGGTCGGCTCGGGAGAACTCATCGACGGTCTCGACGAGGCCCTGATCGGATTGTCCTCGGGCGAGACGGCGACGTTCACCACCACTCTGGTCGCCGGTGAACACGCCGGCGATCAGGCCGAGGTCACAGTCAAGGTGAACTCGGTCAAGACCCGCGAGTTGCCCGCCGTGGACGACGACTTCGCCCAGCTGGCAAGCGAATTCGACACCGTAGACGAGCTGAAGGCCGACCTGCGTGAGCGCGTCGCCCAGTCGAAGAAGATGGAGCAGGCCTCGGCCGTTCGCGACGCGGTGCTCGACAAGCTGCTCGAGGTCGTCGAGGTCCCGTTGCCCGAGAAGATCGTCGCCGAAGAGGTCGACGGTCAGCTACACCAGGTGCTGCACTCGTTGAATCACGATGAGGAACAGCTCGCTTCGTTGCTCGAGGCCCAGGGCACCACCCGGGAGAAGTTCGAGGCCGAGGCACGCGAGTCCGCCGAGCGCTCGGTGAAGACCCAGCTGCTACTCGACGCCATCGCCGAGCAGCGCGAGACCGAGGTCAGCCAGGATGAGCTGACCCAGCAGATCCTGTTCCAGGCCCAGCGTTACGGCATGGCACCTCAGGACTTCATCGGTCAGCTCCAGCAGGCCGGACAGGTCGGATCGATCTACGCCGACGTACGTCGCAACAAGGCTCTGGCCGGCGTGATCGGTCTGGTCAGTGCTACCGACACCGCCGGGGCCACCATCGACACCACCGAGTTCTTCGGCGGTGCCGACGAATCCGAGGCGACCGGGACCGACGCGACCGGGGCTGGGACCGACGAGACCGAGGCCGAGGCCGCGAAGTAGCGAACACGGTCGCGGGTCGCGCACATCGATCCGCTGTCAGCGAATACAGGCGGCACCGACGCATCGGAGCCGCCTGTGTTCGTTAGTGTCGTTGTCAGGCGACCGCACCGATGCAGCGGTCGCACACCACCGTCCGGACCGAGCAGGGTCCACGAATGTCGAAGGTAGGAACTGTGGCCGAATCGAACATCCACCTCCCAGCGATGGGTACCGGCGTCAGCGCCAGCTCGGGCGTCGCGGGTCTCAACCTCTCCGACTCGGTCTTCGAGCGGTTGCTGCGCGAGCGGATCATCTTCCTCGGCACCCAGGTCGACGACGACATCGCCAACCGGTTGTGCGCGCAGATCCTGCTGCTCGCCGCCGAGGATCCGACCAAGGACATCAGCCTCTACATCAACTCACCCGGCGGATCGGTGACCGCAGGCATGGCCATCTTCGACACCATGCAGCTCGCGCCGTGTGACGTGGCCACCTACGCGATGGGGATGGCGGCGTCGATGGGGCAGTTCCTGCTCGCCGCCGGGGCCAAGGGCAAGCGTCACGCTCTGCCGCACGCGCGGATCATGATGCATCAGCCGTCGGCTGGTATCGGTGGTACCGCCGCCGACATCGCCATCCAGGCCGAGCAGTTCGCGCAGACCAAGAAGGAGATGAACCGGCTCAACGCCGAGTTCACCGGCCAGCCGTTGGAGAAGATCGAAGCCGACGCCGACCGCGACAACTGGTTCACCGCAGCCGAGGCCAAGGAGTACGGCTTCGTCGATCACGTGATCAGCCGGGCCTGATCCGACCGTCCGCCCCCACGCACACCACTCGGTTACCCAGACTTCTCGGTCACCCCAGATTCTTCGGAGACATTCATGAGCAACCTGTTCGGTTCATCTGCCAGCCCCGCCGGTCCGGCCCTGCCCGCGCCGGGTGGATTCGCCCCGGCCGGCGCGCAGAGCCGCTACATCCTGCCCTCGTTCATCGAGCACACCCCCAACGGCATGCGTGAGTACAACCCGTACGCGAAGCTGTTCGAGGAGCGCATCATCTTCCTCGGAGTGCAGATCGACGACACCTCGGCCAACGACGTGATGGCGCAGCTGCTGGTGTTGGAGTCTCAGGACCCCGACCGCGACATCACCATGTACATCAACTCGCCGGGTGGCAGCGTGCCGGCGATGCTGGCGATCTACGACACGATGCAGTACGTGCACTGCGACATCGTCACCGTCTGCCTCGGTGAGGCGGCGTCGGCGGCGGCTGTACTGCTGGCCGGTGGCACCCCGGGCAAACGGGCGGCGCTGCCGAACGCGACCGTGCTGATTCACCAGCCCCGCACGGGCGGCTCGTACCAGGGCCAGGTCTCCGACCTCGAGATCCAGGCCGCCGAGATCGAGCGGATCCGTCGTCGCCTCGACGAGATCCTGTCGATCCACACCGGTCAGGACGCGGAGAAGATCCGCAAGGACACCGACCGCGACAACATCCTGACCGCCGCCGATGCCAAGGAGTACGGGATCATCGACGAGGTGTTCGCCTACCGCAAGAAGTCGGCCAAGAAGTCCTGAGCCGAGATCTCCCGCGACACGCCGCGCACCCGGGCATCCGCCGGGTGTCTCGTGGGCCGGGAGATCCTGTAACCCCGGGGCCGCGTGGTCACGGGCCAGGTGGGGGCGAGAGCTCGCGCTGGATCTGACAATGCGTTTATCGGTCGAAGTTCGGTCGGCTCGCGAGTACGGTCAGTGATACTGGCGAGCGGGGTGGACCGCCCGGAGCGAGGCACACGCGCCGGTGCACTAGGAAGAGGTAGAAGCACACGATGGCCCGAATCGGAGACGGTGGCGACCTGCTGAAGTGTTCTTTCTGTGGGAAGAGTCAAAAGCAGGTCAAGAAGCTCATCGCGGGCCCCGGCGTGTACATCTGCGACGAGTGCATCGACCTGTGCAACGAGATCATCGAGGAAGAGCTGGCCGAGACCAGCGACGTCAAGCTCGATGAACTTCCCAAGCCGTCGGAGATTCGCGACTTCCTGGAGAACTACGTCATCGGGCAGGACACCGCCAAGCGCACACTGGCCGTCGCGGTCTACAACCACTACAAGCGCATTCAGGCCGGTGACCGCAAGGATGCTCGCGGTGGGGAGCCGGTCGAGCTGGCCAAGTCGAACATCCTGATGCTGGGTCCCACCGGATGCGGCAAAACCTATCTTGCGCAAACCCTGGCGAAGATGCTCAACGTTCCCTTCGCGATCGCCGACGCCACCGCGTTGACCGAGGCCGGCTACGTGGGTGAGGACGTCGAGAACATTCTGCTCAAGCTGATCCAGGCAGCCGACTACGACGTGAAGCGGGCCGAGACCGGGATCATCTACATCGACGAGGTCGACAAGATCGCCCGCAAGAGTGAGAACCCCTCGATCACGCGCGACGTCTCCGGTGAAGGTGTGCAGCAGGCGCTGCTCAAGATCCTCGAGGGCACGCAGGCGTCGGTTCCGCCGCAGGGCGGCCGCAAGCATCCGCATCAGGAGTTCATCCAGATCGACACGACCAATGTGCTGTTCATCGTGGCCGGCGCGTTTGCGGGCCTCGAGCGCATCGTGTCGGATCGAATCGGCAAGCGCGGCATCGGGTTCGGCACCGAGGTGGCCAGCAAGTCCACCGACGAGGTGGTCGACCACTTCGCCGAGGTGATGCCCGAAGACCTGATCAAGTTCGGACTCATCCCCGAGTTCATCGGCCGCCTACCGGTTGTGGCCTCGGTGACCAACCTCGACAAGGAGTCGTTGGTCTCCATCCTCTCCACTCCGAAGAACGCGCTGGTCAAGCAGTACGTTCGACTGTTCGAGATGGATGGGGTGGAGCTGGAGTTCACCCCCGATGCGCTCGAGGCCGTGGCCGATCAGGCCATCCATCGCGGCACGGGGGCTCGTGGCCTGCGCGCCATCATGGAAGAGGTCCTGCTGCCGGTCATGTACGACATCCCTGGCCGCGACGACGTCGCCAAGGTCGTCGTCACCGGAGAAACCGTGCGCGACAACGTCCTTCCCACCATCGTCCCCCGTAAGCCGCGCCGCGACGAGCGCCGCGACAAGACCGCCTGAGGCGGTCGAGAAGGGTCGGTCGGTTCGACGGCCCGACGATGATCTGTCCTCACCTCGACCGTCGTCGTCGGCTTCGGCCTGGCATGATCGCGATCACCCGTAGCGGCGTGGCGCGGCGGCAGTCGTTGCGAATCGTACGAGTCGGGTAAAACCTTCGCTATACTCGCTAACTGGGCGCACGATTTGCTTGATTAAACGTCGAATCGCCTTCTGACACGTGCGTTTTGCGCGTGCCACGCTGTCGCGTACGCTCGCGGAGTGACCCAGGCGAAAAGCATCGACTCCGAAATCCTGCGGCGGATGAACTACCGGCATGGCGAGATCTCCTATTTCGCCAACGACATGTACATCGGTCGCGCGCTCGAACTCTACGGCGAATGGTCTGAGGGCGAGGTCGACCTGTTTCGCCAGATCCTCCGCCCGGGAGACCACGTGGTGGAGGCGGGTTCGAACATCGGCGCTCACACCATAGCCCTGGCCAAGATGGGCGTGAATGTCCTCGGCATCGAGGGCCAACCTGTCGTGAAGGCGCTGCTGGATCACAACCTCGCCGCCAACGGGATCACCACGGTCCGTACCGAGCTGGCGATGGTGTCGTGTGCTCCCGGCGAGATCCATCTGCCCCTGCCCGACTACGCCGAGGCTGTGAACGTGGGCGGAGTGAGCGCGCATGCCGCCACCCGCGTCCTGTCGGAGATGGGTGAGGCCGTCGGTGTGGACAAGCTGCCCGCAGTCACCCTCGACGAGCTCGCGCTCGCCCGAGTCGACCTCATCAAGGCCGACATCGAGGGTTTCGAGATCCCGTTCCTGATGGGTGCCGAGGGCACCATCAGCCGAACCCGCCCGCTGCTGTACCTCGAAGCCAACCCGGGACCCACACGACCTGCACTGATCGCGCTCACCCGCGCGCTCGACTATCGCGTGTACGCCCACGAGGTGCAGATGTTCAACCCGGACAACTTCCTGGGCAATCCGGAGAACGTGTTCGTGAACCTGGTGTCCCACAACATCCTGTGTGTGCCCAAGGAGCGTCCGGAGGAGTTCACGGGACTGCTCGAACTCGCCTGACGTTCTCGCTGGATCTCGCCGGCGACCGGCCTACTCGTCGTCGTCGGGACCTGCGGCGTCGCGGCGCGCGCGCATGGTCGCCACCACGGCCGCCGTGGCACCGGCCACCATGCCGATGACGGCGCCGAACCACAGCTCGCCGGGCACCGAATCGGCGAGGTGAACGACCAGCCCGAACACTGCCGCAGCGTAGAGGGTGAGAACCAGAGCCGTTCGGGGGCGGCGCCACCGCGCTGAGGCGTGGGGATCGATCCGGCTGCGCATCCGGAAGTATCGGACGACGGTTGCTGAGATCGATCCCGCTGCGACGAGCAGCCCCAAGGCCGTCCAACAACCGGCCGACCCGCCGATCCAGGGCAGAATGGCCGCCGCGATCAGCGCCGACCACAGCCAGAGCTGAAAACCGATCGCAGATGCTTCATTCCAGGCGTCACGCTGGAACTCCTCGGCGTAGAAGTCGTCGTCGAGATCGCCGATGGCGCGCAGGGTGGCGTGGAATCGTGTCATTCGTCAGTCCTCGTGGGTGAGCGGGAAGAGCTCTTCGACATCAGTGCGCAGTACCCGCGACAGTCGGATGGCCAGATACACGCTGGGCGCGTAGTCGCCTCGTTCGATCGAGACGATGCTCTGGCGACTGACCCCGACCAACTCGGCCAGCTCGCGCTGGGTGAGCGCTGCCCGTGTTCGGGCCAGGCGTACGTGGGTCTCCGACGGTGGGCGGTGCACGGGTGAAGACAAGCATCCTTGACGCCTTGGTGTCAAGGATGCTTGTCACCGATGTTCAGGTCCCACTGGTTTCGGCTGCGCGTGCAACGGCCTGGCGATAGTGTTGAGCACGTCAAACGACCGGCGATCGGCGCCGGATCGACTTCTATCGTGGAGAAACCGATTGCCCCACAACGTGTTCACCGACCTCGCCGAGTTCGTCGCCCTGTCTCGGATCACCTCTCTGACCGGTTCGCCGGATGGGTCGCGCTTGGTTGCCGAAGTCTCCGCACTGAACGAGAAGAAGACCGGTTACGTCACATCGCTGTGGCAGATCGATCCGACCGGCTCGACGTCGGCAGTGCAGCTCACCCAGGGGACCGACAGTGCCACCGGCCCGGTGTTCGACGGCGACGGCGCATTGTGGTTCCTGCGCACATCGACCACGCCGGCGGCCGGGGCCGACTCCGATCACTCCGATGCCAAAGCGACTGCGCTGTGGCAACTTCCGGCGGTCGGTGAGGGTCGCTGCGTGCTGACCCGGCCCGGCGGATTCGGGTCGTTGGCCGCCGCATCGAGCGCGCCGCGCGTACTGGCTCTGGGCGATGTCCTCGGTGGATCACCCGACCGAGACGCCGCGATCCGCGCAGACCGTTCGAAGACGTCGGTGACCGCGATCCTGCACGACAGCTATCCGGTTCGGTACTGGGACCACGACATCGGTCCGGACCGCACGCATCTGTTCTCGGTGTATCCGCAGGCCGAGACCGATCCCACGGCGACATCACTGCTGGCCGATCCTGGTGTGGCCCTGCGCGAGTCGCAGGTCGCGGTGTCGCCGGACGGATCGTTTGCCGTGGTCACCTGGACCGTCGGTGCCCCGCTGGCCGCTCAGCGGAGCACCCTGGTGCGCGTGGACCTGGGCACGGGCGCGCGCACCGTTCTCGTCGACACCGACGACGCCGAGTACGGCGCTCCGATCGTGTCCCCGGACGCCACCCGTGTGGCGTTCATCCGAGAATCGATCTCCAGCCCCGATCACGCGCCGCGGATGACCCTGGGGGTCTGCGACGCAGCCGGCGGTGACCGAACCGAGTGGGCCGGTGACTGGGATCGTTGGCCCAGCAGCGTGGCATGGTCAGCCGACGGCACGTCGCTGATCGTCACCGCCGACGACAACGGACGCGCACACATCTTCGACGTCGCCGAGTCCGGGGCGGTGCGCGCCATCACCTCCGGTGACCACGCTTACAGCAGCGTCGTGGTCCACCCAGATGGCGCAACGCTGTTCGCCGTCCGATCAGCTATCGCGCAACCGCCCCACATCGTCTCGATCGACATCGCCACCGGCGCGGTCACTGTGCTCGACAACCCGGTCTCGCTGCCCGAGGTGCCCGGGGCGGTCGAGGACGTCGTGGCCCAGGCGGCCGACGGGACGACCGTACGTGGCTGGTTGGTGTTGCCCGACCATGCATCTTCCGACGCTCCGGTCCCGCTGTTGCTGTGGATCCATGGCGGACCGCTGGGCTCGTGGAATGCGTGGTCGTGGCGATGGACCCCGTGGCTGATGGTCGCCAAGGGCTATGCGGTCCTCTTGCCCGACCCGGCTCTGTCCACCGGCTACGGCCAGGACTTCATCGAACGGGGCTGGGGCCGTTGGGGTGCCGAGCCGTTCACCGATCTGATGGCCATCACCGACGCCGTGGTCGCAGACCCTCGGATCGATGCCGAGCGAACCGCCGCGATGGGCGGCTCGTTCGGTGGCTACATGGCCAACTGGGTGGCCGGCCACACCGACCGGTTCAAGGCGATCGTCACTCACGCCAGTTTGTGGGCGCTCGATTCATTCGGACCCACCACCGACGCTTCCTATTACTGGGCGCGTGAGATGACACCGGAGATGGCGGTGGCCAACTCGCCGCACCTCTTCGTGGCCGACATCAGGACTCCCATGCTGGTGATCCACGGTGACAAGGACTATCGCGTGCCCATCGGCGAAGGGCTACGGCTGTGGTACGAGCTGCTGGCGGAGTCGGGATTGCCTGCGGCCGACGACGGAACCACCGAGCACCGGTTTCTCTACTTCCCCGACGAGAACCACTGGATTCTCAAACCGCAGCACGCCACCGTCTGGTACCAGGTCGTGGAATCGTTTCTCGCCCATCATGTTCTAGGCGAATCGGTGCCGCTGCCGGCCATCCTCGGCGGTTCGGGGGACATCGCGCCGCCAGGGGACCCCGACTGAGCCGACACGTCGATGCGGTGGTGGTGGCTGTAGACGTTCATCGAGGCTCCCCGTAGGAAACCGACGACCGTCACCCCAAGGGTCTCACCGGCCTGCACCGCCAACGACGACGGCGCTGAGACCGCGGCCATGATCGGGACACCGGCCACCGCGCACTTCTGCACCAGTTCGAACGAGGCGCGGCTCGACACCATCATCACCGTGGCGCGCAACGGTACTCGGTCCTGGCCCAGAGCCCACCCGAGTACCTTGTCGACCGCATTGTGGCGACCGACGTCTTCCCGGACGGCGAGCAGCGTGCCCGCGAGATCGAACAGCGCAGCGCCGTGGGTTCCGCCGGTCCGGGCGAAATCGTTCTGCGCGTTTCTCATCTGATCTGCCATGGCGCTCACCGCAGCCGGAGTGAGGGTGGTCTCGTCGCCCCCGACGGCGTAGGTGGCGGTGGTGCTCAGCGCGTCGATGCTCGCGGTACCGCACACCCCGCACGCCGATGTGGTCGTGGTGGTGCGGGGACGAACCGGACGCTCGCGTCCGGGGGTCCACGTGACGTCGACGAGGTTGTAGGTGTTGGCGCCGGAGGCGTCCACGCCGTCGCAGTACCGGATCTCGGCGATGTCGTCTCGATGGGCGATGATGCCCTCGGACAACAGGAATCCCCGCACCAGGTCCATGTCGGCACCCGGCGTGCGCATGGTGGTGGTGACGGTGACGCCACCCACTTGGATCTCCAGGGGCTCCTCGACCGCGAGGGTGTCGGGTCGGTCGGATACGCCGCCATCGCGAATCCTGCGGACCCGGACCCGAGTCGTCCTGCGCCCCATCAGGATCGGGGTTCGATGCGGATGGTCACGGCCTTGGAGACCGGCGTGTTCGACTTGGCCGCCACATGGTCCAACGGCACCAGTGGGTTGGTCTCCGGGTAGTAGGCGGCGGCGTTGCCGCGTGGTGTCGGGTACCCGACCACGGTGAAGTCATCCACCCGGCGTTCCTCCATTCGGCCGTCGGCCGCCCGGAACTCCGAGACGAGCGAGACCGACTGTCCCTCATGGAGTCCGAACGCGGTGATGTCGTCGGGGTTGACCATCACGACGCGACGATTGCCTGTGATGCCGCGGTAGCGGTCATCGTGACCGTAGATGGTGGTGTTGTACTGGTCGTGGCTGCGTAGGGTCTGCAGGATCAGCCGATCTGAGGGCACCGGAAGCCAGGTCAGTGGGTTGGTGCGCAGGCGGGCCTTGCCGGTCGTGGTGCCGAACTCGCGTCGGTCGCGTGGTGGGTGAGGCAGCAGGAAGCCATCGGGTGCGCGGACTTTGGTGTTGAAGTCGGCGAAGCCGGGGATCACCCGTGCGATGTGGTCGCGGATGGTGTCGTAGTCGGCGGCCATCGCCGACCAGTCGACCGGGTGCTCGGCCCCGAACACGGTGGCCGCGAGCTCGCAGACGATGCCGACCTCGCTGCGCAGCTGATCGCTCGCCGGCGGCAGCGAACCCCGCGACAGGTGCACTGCCCCCATCGAATCTTCCACCGTCACCTTCTGTTTCACGCCACCCCGCACATCGGTGTCGGTGCGACCCAGCGTGGGCAGGATGAGCGCGGTGCGGCCGCCGTACAGGTGAGAGGCGTTGAGTTTGGTACTGACCTGCACCGTCAGCCGGCAGCCACCCAGGGCTGCGCGCGTCGCCTCGGTGTCGGGCGTGGCGGAGACGAAGTTGCCTCCCATGGCCATGAACACCTTCGCCTTGCCGTCGCGCATCGCTCGGATGCTGTCGACGACATCGAAACCGTGGGTGCGCGTAGTGGTGATGCCGAACTCGGAATCGATTGCCGAGTGGAAGGATTCGGGCATCTGCTCCCAGACGCCCATGGTGCGGTCGCCCTGGACGTTGGAGTGACCGCGCACCGGGCACACCCCGGCTCCGGGTTTCCCGATCATCCCGCGCAACAGCAGGGTGTTGGTCACCTCTTCGATGGTGGCCACGGCGTGAGCGTGCTGGGTCAGACCCATGGCCCAACACACGATGATGCGTTGCGAGGAGATCCAGCGATCGGCGAGATCATCGATCTGTTGCATCGACAGGCCGGTGGCGGTGAGGATCTCCTCGAAGTCGACATCGGCCAGCGACGCAAGGTACTCATCCACCCCGTCGCAGTGTCGTTCGAGGAACTCGTGGTCGAACACCGTTCCCGGGGCGGCCTTCTCGGCACGAAGCAGCAGTGCCGCCAGGCCGCGGAACAGGGCCATGTCGCCGCCGAGGCGGATCTGCAAGAACTCGTCGGCCATCGTGATGCCCTTACCCAGCACGCCGTTGACGCGTTGGGGATCCTTGAACCGCAGCAAACCGGCTTCGGGGAGCGGGTTGATCGCGACGATGGCGGCGCCCGTGCGCTTTGCCTCCTCGAGGATCGAGAGCATGCGGGGGTGGTTGGTGCCAGGGTTCTGCCCGGCGATCACGATGAGGTCGGAGTCGATGATGTCGAGCACCGACACCGAGCCCTTGCCGATCCCGATCTGGGTGGACAGTGCGTGCCCCGACGACTCGTGACACATGTTGGAACAGTCGGGCAGGTTGTTGGTGCCCAGGCTGCGCGCGAAGAGCTGGTAGACGAAGGCGGCCTCGTTGCTGGTGCGTCCCGAGGTGTAGAAGACCGCCTCGTCGGGGGAGTCCAGGCCGTTGAGCTCATCGGCGATGAGCCGATATGCGGCGTCCCACTCGATGGGCTGGTAGTGGGTGTCACCGGGGCGCAGCACCATCGGGTGGGTGAGACGTCCCTGCTGTGAGAGCCAGTACTCGGACTGGTGTCGCAACGATTCGACGCTGTTGGCGGCGAAGAACTCCGGGGTGACGGTGCGCTTGGTCGCCTCCTCGGCAACGGCTTTGGCGCCGTTCTCGCAGAATTCGGCGTGTTTGCGGCCACCCGGTTTCTCCGGCCATGCGCAGCCGGGGCAGTCGAAACCGTCACGCTGGTTCAGTGCCAGCAGCGTCTTGGCGGTGCGCATCGGTCCCATCTGGGTGAACCCACGTTGCATCGACACCAGGACTGCGGGCACACCGGCGGCGTAGGACTTGGGGTGGGTGACGACGTTGCGGGTCGGTTCCTCGACGGCGGTTCCGGTCGCCGGGTGGGGTTCGTGCGACGGTCGGCCGCTCGATTCGGCGTTGCCGCGGTCGGATTCGGTTGATGCCATTCCTCCATAGTGGCCCCGCGCCGGTGTCGCGTCACGCAAACTTGGGCGATGACTGATGTTGCAGGCGTTGTGCTGGCCGGTGGAGCGTCCCGGCGGATGGGCTCGGACAAGGCGGGACTGGACTGGAACGGCGAGCCGATGCTCGCCCGGATCGTCGGGCAGCTCTCGGGCCGGTGCCAGCCCATCGCGGTCGTCGCGGCCGCCTCGTCACCTGCCTACCGGACACTCAAGGGCACCGGTGGCCCCGAGGCGCACTGGGTGACCGACGAACAGGCCGGAGCAGGTCCACTGGGCGCCCTGGCCGCCGGGCTGGCCGACGCCGCAGCCGCCGGCCACGAGATCGCATTCGTCTGTGCCACCGACATGCCACTGATCTCAGCGATGATCGTCGACGAGTTGCTGGTCGGTCTGCGGGCAGGCGACGACGCGGCCATCGCCGTCGACACCCATCGGGTGCACCCGTTCGCGGGCGTGTACCGCACGTCGTGTGCCCGACGCATCCGGGATCTCGCTGCCACCGGTGAGCGCCGGATGTTGGCCGCGGTGGACTCGCTGACCACCAACCGGGTGGCCATCAGCACCCCCGAGTGGCTGACCAACGTCAACGCCCCCGAAGACCTACATCGGCTGCGCACCGCGGCCGCCGGCCGCTGACGGTGCCATCGCGGCAGTTCCCGCGCACCGTCGCGCCACCGGCGTTACCTAGAATCGGGTGGTGACCACTCCGCTGCCCAAGGCCTGGGATCCTGCCGACCACGAATCGGACCTCTACCAGAGCTGGATCGACGGTGGCTACTTCACCGCCGACGCCACCAGCGGCAAGCCCGCGTACTCGATCGTGTTGCCTCCGCCCAACGTCACCGGTTCGCTGCACATGGGACACGCCCTCGACCACACCCTGATGGATGTGCTTGCCCGCCGTCGCCGTATGCAGGGCTATGAGGTTCTGTGGCTGCCGGGCATGGATCACGCCGGTATCGCCACCCAGTCGCTGGTGGAGAAGAGCCTCGTCGCCGAGGGGGTCACGAAAAACGACCTCGGCCGGGAGAAGTTCATCGAGCGGGTGTGGCAGTGGAAAGCCGAATCCGGCGGCACCATCGGCGACCAGATGCGTCGACTCGGCGACAGCGTCGACTGGTCGCGTGAGCGGTTCACCATGGACGAGGGTCTGTCGAACGCGGTGCAGACCATCTTCAAACGCCTCTACGACGACGGGTTGATCTACCGGGCCGAGCGGCTGGTCAACTGGTCGCCGGTGCTCAAGACCGCGATCAGCGACATCGAGGTGTCGTATTCCGACGTCGAGGGTGAGCTGGTCAGCTTCCGGTACGGCTCGATGGACGACAGCCGACCACACATCGTGGTCGCCACCACGCGGCTGGAGACGATGTTGGGCGACACCGCGATCGCGGTGCATCCCGACGACGAGCGCTACGCCCACCTGGTGGGTACCGAGCTGACCCACCCGTTCGTCGATCGGATGATCCCGGTGATCGCCGACGATTACGTCGATCCCGAATTCGGTTCCGGCGCAGTGAAGATCACCCCGGCCCACGACCCGAACGACTTCGCGATCGGCCAGCGCCACAATCTGCCGATGCCGACCATCATGGACACGTCCGCCCAGATCACAGGCACCGGAACACGATTCGACGGGATGGACAGGTTTGTCGCCCGCACCGCCATCCGTGAGGCGCTGGCCGAGCAGGGGCGCATCGTGAAGGAGGTCCGGCCTTACGTGCACAGCGTCGGCCACTCCGAGCGCAGCGGCGAACCCATCGAACCTCGCCTGAGCATGCAGTGGTGGGTGCGCGTGGAGACGCTGGCCAAGGCCGCAGGCGACGCAGTCCGCAACGGGCAGACAACCATTCATCCGGCGGCGATGGAGCCGCGCTGGTTCGGGTGGGTCGATGACATGCACGATTGGTGCATCTCGCGGCAGCTGTGGTGGGGACACCGGATCCCGATCTTCTACGGCCCTGACGGTGACGTGGTGTGCGTGGGACCGGGGGAGGAGCCGCCCGCAGGCTACGAGCAGGATCCCGATGTGCTCGACACCTGGTTCTCGTCGGGGTTGTGGCCGTTCTCGACGATGGGGTGGCCCGAGGACACGACCGATCTGCGGACGTTCTACCCGACCAGCGTGCTGGTCACCGGATACGACATCTTGTTCTTCTGGGTGGCGCGGATGATGATGTTCGGGACCTATGTCGCCGCCGATCTCGGCCCCGACGCACCGGTACCGTTCCGAGACCTGTTCCTGCACGGCCTGGTTCGTGATGAGCACGGGCGCAAGATGTCGAAGTCGAAAGGCAATGGCATCGACCCGTTGGACTGGGTGGACCGCTACGGCGCCGACGCACTGCGGTTCACCCTCGCGCGGGGCGCGACCCCCGGTGGTGACCTGTCGGTGGGAGACGATCACGCCGAGGCGTCGCGCAATTTCGCCACCAAACTGTTCAACGCCACCAAGTTCGCGTTGATGAACGGGGCCCGCATCGGCGACCTTCCCGAACCCGAGCAGTTGACCGACGCCGACCGATGGATCCTCGGTCGGCTCGACGAGGTGATCGCCGACGCCGACTCTGGTTTCGAGAGTTACGAGTTCGCGCGCGGGTGCGAAGCGCTGTATCACTTTGCGCGCGACGAGTTCTGCGACTGGTATCTGGAATTGGCCAAGGTGCAGGTTTTTGCCCGCCCCGACGGCACCGTCGACGAGCCTCGCGCTGCCGCCACGGCCGTGGTGTTGGGCACCGTGCTCGACGCCATCTTGCGGATGCTGCATCCGGTCATGCCGTTTGTCACCGAGGTGTTGTGGACCAGCCTCACCGGCAGGCCCACGGTGGTGCGCGCCGACTGGCCGACCGTGAGCGGGCGAACACCCGACACCGTTGCCGCACAACGGATCGCTGACACCCAGAAGCTGATCACCGAGGTGCGCCGGTTCCGTAGCGATCAAGGTCTGCGGGATTCGCAGCGGGTGGCGGCCCATCTGGAGGGGATCGGGGCCGCCGACCTGCTCGACGCGCGCCCCTACGTGGACTTCCTGGCCCGCCTCGACCCACCTGCCGAGGGGTTCGCGGCGACCGCGACCGTGGAGGTGCGGTTGAGTGCCGCCACGGTGACCGTCCAGATCGACACTTCGGGTTCGGTCGACATCGAGGCCGAGAAGCGGCGCGCGGCAAAGGATCTCGCGGCAGCCGAGAAGGAGCTGGCGCAGACGTCGGCGAAACTGGGCAATGAACAGTTCCTGGCCAAGGCGCCGGATGCGGTGGTGGACAAGATCAAGGGCCGGCGACAGATCGCCGCTGATGAGGTGGCCCGGCTGCAAGCCAAGCTGGCTGCCCTCGGTGAGTCGTGACCAGCGTCGACGACGGCGCACCTGGGATGGCCCCGGATCGGCCTACCGCTGCCGATCTGGCTGAGTTCGCCGATGTAGAGGCCGAACTCGACACCCGCTGGCCCGAGACCAAGATCGAGCCGTCGCTGGATCGCATCACCGCGCTGATGGATCTGTTGGGCTCGCCTCAGCGTGGGTATGCCTCGATCCATGTGGCCGGTACCAACGGTAAGACATCGGTGACTCGGATGATCGACTCGCTGCTGACCGCGTTGCATCGTCGGACCGGTCGGATCACCAGTCCGCACCTGCAGTTGGCCACCGAACGCATCGCCGTGGACAACACGCCCATCAGCCCGCGCCGTTACGTCGAGGCCTACCGCGACATCGAGCCGTTCATCACCATGGTCGACGACTCCTCGCTGGCCGCCGGTGGCCCTCGGATGAGCAAGTTCGAGGTGTTGGTGGCGATGGCCTACGCGGTGTTCGCCGAGGCTCCGGTGGATGTGGCCGTGGTGGAGACCGGGATGGGCGGCACCTGGGACGCCACCAACGTCATCGACCCGTCGGTCGCGGTGATCACCCCGATCGCCATGGACCACGCCGACTACCTCGGTGACACGATCACCGCGATCGCCGGCGAAAAGGCCGGGATCATCAAGAAGGCTCGCGAAGACCTGGTGCCGGTGGATCCGGTGGCGATCCTCGCCGCCCAGGATCCCGAGGCGGCGGCGGTCCTGATGGCCAGGGTCGCCGAGACCGAGGTGCTCGTCGCCCGCCAGGATTCGGAGTTCCGCGTACTCGAACGCAGCCTGGCCGTCGGCGGACAGGTGGTGACCATCCAAGGCCTCGGTGGCGTGTACGAGGACATCTTCGTGCCGCTGCACGGGGCACATCAGGCGGCCAACGCAGCGCTGGCCCTGGCCGCCGTCGAGGCGTTCTTCGGGGCCGGTGCCCAGCGCCAACTCGATGCCGATGCCGTGCGTGCCGGTTTCGCGGCCGCCACATCTCCCGGCCGGCTGGAGCGGGTGAGGTCGGCACCGACGGTGTTCCTCGATGCGGCTCACAACCCGCACGGTGCGCGAGCTCTGGCCGCCGCCCTGGCCGAGGAGTTCGACTTCCGGCGGCTGATCGCGGTGGTCGGAATGCTTGGCGACAAAGACGCGGCCGGCTTCCTGGGCGCGTTGGAGCCGGCCGTGGACGCGATCGTGGTGACCGACAACGGTTCCCCGCGTGCGCTGGACGCCGAGGTGCTCGCCGATCTGGCCCGTCCCATTTTCGGGGACGATCGGGTGGAGGTGCACCCGTTGCTCCCCGACGCCGTCGAGGCCGCGATCGTCGCCGCCGAGGACTCTGGTGACGACCTTGATCAGATCTCGGGGGCCGGAGTGGTGGTCACCGGCTCGGTGGTCACCGCCGGCGCGGCCCGCACACTGTTCGGAAAGGAACCGGCATGACCGGAGCACGCGGAGACACCGGATCACCCGGAGCGCAGCGGTTCACCCCGCCGGCCAACGACCCGTGGAAGGGTCTGCGCGGGGTGATGGCGGGAACCCTTGTGCTGGAGGCGATCGTGATCCTGTTGGCGCTGCCCATCGTGGCCAAAGTGGGTGGTGGACTCACCTGGGCCTCGGGTGGCTTTCTGATCGTGGTCACCCTGGCGATGGTGCTGGGCGCGGGGATGCAGGGGCGGTCCTGGGCGCTGCAGTTCGACCTGGGTCTGCAGGTGGTGGTGCTGGTCGGGGGACTGTTCCATTGGTCGATCGCTGTGGTGGGGGTGATCTTCGGTCTGGTGTGGATCTACATCGCCTACATCAAGCGTGACGTGGAGCAGCGCATGGCCCGCGGCCAGCTGCCGGGTCAGCAGCCCATCGTCGACTAGTGTTCTGTGCGTCACGCCGGGCCAGGTGTGTTCCGTCACCGAGAGGCTGAATCACTTCATGTCGCGTTCCCGCACCGTCCTCGCCGCTGCGCTTGCGATCGGGATCATGTCCACGGGCACGTCCGCAGTCGCCACGGCCGCGCCGACGCCCGCGGTCCCGCCACCTGGTGCCCTCGCCACGATCCCGGTTCCCACTGTCGTGACCCCGGTCGCTCCGGGTAGCCCGGCGATCAACACCGCGCCGCCGTCACTGTCGACGCCCCTGGCCGGGGCGCCCGCCCCGGTGTCGGGTTCGGAGTTCGGCTACCTGGCCACCCATGACCTGACGCGACGCGCCCGACAGATGAACGTCGCCCAGTTCATCGCATCCCTGCCGGTGCCCCCGCAGTTCCGGGCCGCCAACCTCGCGTTCGCGGCGCGGTTCGACGCCACCGTCGACTCGGCCCTGGCCTCACCCGGTGGCTGTCTGCAGATCGTCATCGACCCGCGTCCGGCCGCCGGTCGACTCTTCGACTACGGCTTCTTCGCGGTCGAGGGCAGCTACTGCGACTGACCGGTCGCCAGCAGCGCGCGGTGCCGACGCCTGCGCACCCGATTCCCCGGCGATGCGGTCGGCTACTGTGTGGCGCGTGACCGAACGCACTCTTGTCCTGATCAAGCCCGACGGCGTCGCCCGCGGACTGGTCGGAGAAATCATCAACCGAATCGAACGCAAGGGTCTGTCGCTGGTGGCGATGGAGCTACGCACCCCCACCGACGACGTCGCGCGGGGCCACTACGCCGAGCACGAGGGCAAACCCTTCTACCCGTCGCTGCTGGAGTTCATCACCTCCGGCCCGCTGGTGGCGGCGGTCCTCGAAGGCGATCGCGCTGTGGCGGCGTTCCGACAGCTCGCCGGCGGCACCGATCCGGTCGAGAAGGCAGTCCCGGGATCGATCCGCGCCGACCTCGCACTGAGCACTCAGAACAACCTGGTGCACGGTTCGGACTCGCCCGAGTCCGCCGCCCGCGAGATCGCGCTCTGGTTCCCCTCGTTGGGCTGAATCGGTCCACCGGGCCCGATCTCACCGGCCCGATCTCATGCGGCCGGTGTTCACCCGTCCAGCTGATCGGCACCACCGCCGGTCCTCGCCCGTCGCAGCGGTGTCGTCATCGCTTCGGCGGGCGCTGTCGTTTGCGGTCGTGGCCGATGCCGTGCGATCGGTGACCGGGGCGCGAAACCGACGCCAATGACGCAGTGCGCGGCGCCGCGCGATGTGTGTGGGATACTCGCAGGAGTCGCCGTCGACATGTCGTCGGCGATCACGATGACCAACCGGCTTCACGGTCCCCGTCTGTGCGTTGATCACAACAACGCGACGGCGTCGAGCACACCTGGCGTGGCAGCGTCGATCACAACGGCGCTCTCTGCGGTGTGGATCTCTTGGACCACCGGGTCAGCCATCAGCCATCAGGCGTGGTCCGTCAACGGCACAACCGACGTCGGGCACCGCGAGACCACACAAATCGGGGCGCATGCGTCTCGACACACAAGATCAGCCCTCGTGAGGCCGCGTCGACGTGATGCGCCCGGGGGCTCCTAGGAGACCACGTGTCCGACAGCAACGATCGTGAACAGGAACCGACCACAGACGAGGTCGCCGAGGAACACCAGAACGGGATCGTCTCCCCACAGGAATTCCCCCACAAGATGCGGGTACATGCCTTGGCGCGCATGCTCGGCATCAGCAGCAAGGAAGTGCTGGCCGTCCTCGGCGAGCTGGGCGTCGCCGCGCGCAGCCCACAGTCGAGCATCGATCGCAGTGCCGCAGTCTCGGTCCAGGGTCGACTAGTCGAGCAGGCTGAAACCGGCCCCGAGGTCGACGATTCGACCGCGCCGACGTCGAGCGCGCCTGCAGAGCAGGCCGCCGCACCGGCTCCGCAGACCTCCCTTTTCTCGGCCATCGTCGTCGAGGAGCCCGCGGTGAGCGCGACCGACTCGGCCGCCCAGACGCCGTTGTTCTTGCAGCCGCAGGTACCGGAGGAGCCGCGCCGGGAACCCGGTCGGCGTCGTGGCACCAAGAAGGCGGTCGACACCTCAGATGCGGAGTCGGTTGACTCCGAACCGGCGTCGACCGGTGCAGTGACATCGACGGCCCCCGAGACCACCGAGGCGGACACCACCGCGACCGGTGTGTCCAACGCTGCCGAGTCGCAGACCACAGAGTCGGACAGCGCAGCATCGGGCACCACCGAGTCGGGCGACACCGAACTGAACTCCGGCGAGCAGGGGACCGACGACGACTCAGAGTCCGGCGGCGGCTCTCGCCGTCGACGTCGGGGACGTCGTGGCCGGGGCCGTGGCCGCGGTGACCAGACCGACGCGCAAGGCAGCGACGAGTCAGGTGAGCCCGAGGCAGGGCCGCTGGACGGCGACGAGCCCTCAGAGGAGCAGGCAGGCAGGAAGAAGGCGTCGAAGAAGTCCGACGGCGACGATGAGCAGACCGCCGCCGAGGACGCCGCCTCGGAGTCCGCGAGCGATGGCGATGCCGATGCGGGCGACGATTCTGACGACGACGAGTCGGGAACCGGCACTCGTCGGCGTCGGCGTCGGCGTCGTCGCCGCGGTGGGTCCGATGCCGAGGACACCGCCGGCGGTGACGATCCGCCCAACACCGTGGTCCACGAACGTGAGCCACGGGCCAAGTCGCGGACCCGTGAACGCGATCGCGATGAGGTTCAGGGGATCTCCGGCTCCACCCGCCTCGAGGCCAAACGTCAGCGTCGCCGTGACGGTCGTGATGCCGGACGTCGTCGTCCGCCGATCCTCACCGAGTCGGAGTTCTTGGCCCGGCGTGAGGCCGTCAACCGGGTGATGGTGGTGCGCGAGCGCGCCGCCAATGCGCGTCTGTCCGATGACGCCGAGGGTGTCACCGAGGACTACACGCAGGTCGCGGTCCTCGAAGACGGTGTGCTGGTCGAACATTTCGTCACCACGTCGACCTCGTCGTCGCTGGTGGGCAACATTTTCCTGGGGCGCGTGCAGAACGTGCTGCCGGGCATGGAGGCCGCATTCGTCGACATCGGTCGCGGCCGCAACGGCGTGCTCTACGCCGGTGAGGTGAACTGGGATGCCGCCGGACTCGACGGCGGCAGTCGCAAGATCGAACAGGCCCTCAAGCCCGGTGACCCGGTGGTGGTGCAGGTCAACAAGGACCCCGTGGGTCACAAGGGTGCTCGCTTGACCACGCAGATCTCGCTGGCCGGCCGCTACCTGGTCTACGTGCCGGGTGGATCGTCGACCGGGATCAGTCGCAAGCTCCCCGACGTCGAGCGTCGCCGCCTCAAGCAGATCCTGTCGAAGCTGGTGCCCGATGACGCCGGTGTGATCATCCGGACGGCCTCCGAAGGTGTGAGTGCCGAGGAGTTGTCAGCTGACATCGATCGGCTCAAGGCGCAGTGGGAGCAGATCGAGCAGACCGTCGCCGGTGCCGGCTCGGGCAAGGGTACGTCGCCGCAGGTGCTCTACTCCGAGCCTGATCTGCTGGTGAAGGTGGTCCGCGATCTGTTCAACGAGGACTTCTCCCGGCTGGTCATCGATGGCGACACCGCTTGGCGGCAGGTGCACGACTACGTCGAGGCGGTGGCACCGGATCTCGTGGAGCGGTTGGAGCGGTTCGAACGCCCGCACGCTGACGCACCGGACTCGTTCGTGGTGCACCGGGTCGACGAGCAACTGGCCAAGGCGCTCGATCGCAAGGTGTGGTTGCCCTCCGGAGGCACCTTGATCATCGAACACACCGAGGCGATGACGGTGGTGGACGTGAACACCGGCAAGTTCACCGGCTCAGGCGGCAACCTCGAGGAGACCGTCACTCGCAACAACCTGGAGGCGGCCGAGGAGATCGTTCGGCAGATGCGTCTGCGCGACATCGGCGGCATGATCATCGTCGACTTCATCGACATGGTGCTCGAGTCGAATCGCGACCTGGTGCTGCGCCGACTCACCGAGGCGCTGTCGCGAGACCGGACGCGCCACCAGGTGTCGGAGGTGACCTCCCTCGGACTGGTCCAGATGACCCGTAAACGGCTGGGAACCGGCCTGCTGGAAGCGTTCTCCTCGCCCTGCTCGCACTGCAACGGTCGCGGGATCATCGTGCACGCCACTCCGGTAGAGGTGCGCCCTGCCGAGGAGGCGCCACGCGCCGAAGGTGGCAAGCGAGCGCGGCGGGGTGGAAAACGCAAGGGCGACAACGCAGCCGAGACCAAGTCGGCCCACAGTCCCGCCGAACACCCGATGTTCCGTGCGATGGCAAGCCACGACCACGACGCAGCCGGCATCGACGCCCAGACGGCCGAGCCCTCCGCCACCGAGGCCCCGACCACCGAGGCCCCGACCACCGAGGCCCCGACCACCGACGCCCCGATGACCGAGGTTGCCGACGTGGAGGCTCCCGAGACCGTGACCCCGGTCGGCGAGACTCCCCGGGCCGATGCTCCGGACACCGGTGGTCGGCAGGCCGAAGCTGGGCGCAGTGCGGTCAACGACGCGTCCGCAGGGGTGCGGACCTCCGAGACCGACGCGGTCGCACCCACCGAGGCCCCACCCACCGAGGAATCGACGAGTGGGGCTGCCACCCGGCCGCGGCGTCGCCGAGCCGCACGTCGACCGGCGGCGGCTCCGGTTGCCGCCGTTGCCGTGGCGGGCACCGTAGAGGCGGTGGCCGCAGTCGTATCGAGCGGTCCACCGGTCACCACTGTCGGCGCGGGCGCGAGTGCTTCCACTGGGGTGACGGTCGACGAGTCAGTGGTGGCGGTTCGGCGGCGGCCGCGTCGTCGCGCAGCCGGACGGCCTGCCGGCCCTCCGGTCGAGGACTGAGCGGCAACCCGGTGGCCTGCCCGGTCGATTCCACAAGCCGGGCCGACGGGGCGGCCTACCGGGTGCGACCAGCGGGTTCTCGCAGTTTGACCTGGAGAACGACACTCCCGTAACCTTGGTCGGTCGCCACATGACGATGCTCGAGGCTGCCTTCACGGCGTCTCGGCCCGTCGAGGCAAGGGCGTTCCCGGTTGCCGGGCCCGACCCACAGCGTCTACTGATGCCGTGTTCTCCGCCGAGAACACCGCTGTCACGACGCGCACACGAGAAGTAGCACCGCCAGCGCACCCGCGCGGGCGCGCACGAGACGAGACAGTAAGAGGTAAGGCCGAATGGCAACGTACGCGATCGTCAAGACCGGCGGTAAGCAGTACAAGGTCGCTGAGGGCGACCTGGTGAAGGTCGAGAAGATCGACGGTGTCGTCGGCGCCACCGTGACCCTGCCGGTCACCCTGGTCGTGGATGGCTCCACCCTCACCACCGACGCCGCCGCACTGGCGAAGAAGTCGGTCACCGGTGAGGTCGTCGAGCACGTCAAGGGCCCGAAGATCAAGATCCACAAGTTCAAGAACAAGACCGGCTACCACAAGCGTCAGGGCCACCGTCAGAAGCTGACGGTCCTCAAGGTCACCGGGATCAAGTAGTCCGACGCCCTCACCTTTTCCACTTCTGAACGAGGAGACACGACATGGCACACAAGAAGGGTGCGTCCAGCTCGCGCAACGGTCGCGATTCCAACGCACAACGGCTCGGCGTCAAGCGTTTCGGTGGCCAGCAGGTCAGCGCCGGTGAGATCTTGGTCCGCCAGCGTGGCACCCACTTCCACCCGGGCGTGAACGTTGGCCGCGGCGGCGACGACACCCTGTTCGCCCTGTCGGCCGGTGCGGTGGAGTTCGGCACCAAGCGTGGCCGCAAGACCGTCAACATCGTTGCCGAGCCCGCGCAGGCCTGACCGCGCGGCGAGTTCGCTACGAGCTCGTGGACGCCTCGGGCGTTCATGACCACGCTTCAACCTCCACAGGAGGCGGGCCGGGTGACCACATACCCGACCCGCCTCCTGTGTTTTTTTCACCGATCCTTTCGAGGAAGGCTGACATGTCGAGATTCGTCGACCGCGTGACGATTCACGCCACGGCGGGCAACGGCGGTCACGGCTGCTCGTCAGTGCGGCGCGAGAAGTTCAAACCCCTCGGAGGGCCCGACGGCGGCAACGGCGGTAACGGTGGCAGCGTCACCCTGGTGGTCGATCCGCAGGTTCACACACTGCTCGACTTCCATTTCCGCCCCCACGCCCGTGCAGGCAACGGCAAACCGGGCGCAGGATCCAACCGCGACGGCGCCGACGGCGAGCATCTGGTGCTCCCGGTTCCCGACGGAACCGTGGTTCTCGACAAGGACGGTCGGCTGCTGGCCGACCTCGTCGGCGCGGGCACCGAGTTCGTTGCGGCCACTGGTGGACGTGGGGGACTGGGGAACGCGGCCTTGGCATCTCGCGCGCGCAGGGCCCCCGGGTTCGCGCTGCTGGGCGAGGAGGGTGAGGTCAACGAGCTCGTCCTGGAACTGAAATCAGTCGCCGACGTCGGGCTCGTGGGGTTTCCCTCGGCGGGTAAGTCCTCGCTGGTGTCGGTGCTCTCGGCGGCCAAACCGAAGATCGCCGACTATCCGTTCACCACCCTGGTCCCCAACCTGGGTGTGGTCACCGCGGGCGCCGACGTGTTCACCGTGGCCGATGTCCCAGGGCTGATCCCGGGCGCCTCAGCAGGCAAAGGACTCGGGCTGGACTTCCTACGTCACCTGGAACGCTGCGCGGTGCTGGCGCACGTGGTCGACTGTGCGACCCTGGATCCCGGTCGTGACCCGCTGTCGGACATCGACGCGCTGGAGGCCGAATTGGCAGCGTACACACCGGCATTGAGTGCAGAGCATGGTCTGGCCGACCTCTCCAGCCGACCCCGCGTTGTCATCCTCAACAAGATCGACGTACCCGACGCCGCCGACCTCGTCGAGCTGGTCACCCCCGAGCTGACCGAGCGTGGCTGGCCGGTGTACGCGATCTCGGCGGTCAGTCGCGCGGGACTCAAAGAGTTGACGTTCGCGCTGGCCGAGCTGGTGCGTAGGCATCGGACCGAGAACCCGCCACCACCGCCGCGGCGCGCTGTCATCCGGCCCAAGGCCGTCGACGACACCGGCTTCACCGTGGTCGCCGACCCGAACAACCCTGGTGGTTTCATCGTGCGCGGTAAACGGCCGGAACGGTGGATCCGCCAGACCGCGTTCGACAACGACGAGGCCGTCGGCTACCTGGCCGATCGACTCAACCGTCTCGGCGTCGAGGACGAGTTGGTCAAGCAGGGTGCCACCCCCGGGGCGCCGGTCACCATCGGTGACGTGACCTTCGACTGGGAGCCTCAGCTGCCCACCGGCGATGTCGTCCCGATCACCGGTCGTGGCACCGACATTCGCCTCGACCGCACCGAACGTATCGGTGCGGCCGAACGCAAGGTGGCGCGCTCGGCGCGGCGGGTGCACAGCGACGACATCGACATGGGTTATGTGCCAGGCGGTTTCGCGTCTGGACCTGACGACGGCGATGAGCGCGAGCTGTCGTCGGCGTCGGCGGGGGAGTTCGACGACGAGGACGACCAGGCGTGAGCACGTGGTCGGCGCGGTGATGGTCGACGAGCAACTCGATGTGCGCCGCCAGATCGCTGATGCACGCAGCATCGTGGTCAAGATCGGCTCGTCGGCCCTGACCGACCTCTCCGACGGACTGTCCCTGCCACGACTCGACGCGCTGGCTGATGCGTTGGAGGCGCGGATGGCAGCGGGCACCGACGTCATCGTGGTGTCCAGTGGTGCCATCGGTGCAGGTCTGGCGCCGTTGGGACTAAAACGGCGGCCCACCGACCTGGCCACCAAGCAGGCCGCGGCCAGTGTCGGGCAGCTGGCGCTGGCCCACGCCTGGGGGACCTCGTTCGCGCGACACGGTCGCACCGTCGGACAGGTCCTGTTGACCGCACACGACATTTCCCGCCGCGAACACCACGCCAACGCCCAACGCACCCTCGACCGGTTGCGTGCACTGGGTGCGGTGGCGGTGGTCAACGAGAACGACACCGTGGCCACCGACGAGATCCGCTTCGGGGACAACGATCGACTTGCCGCGCTGGTGGCCCACCTGGCCGGCGCGCAGGCGTTGGTGTTGCTCTCTGATGTCGACGGCCTCTACGACGGCGATCCGCGCAAAGGCGCTGCGCGGATGATCCGAGAGGTGGCTGGTCCTGCCGACCTCGACGGGGTGATCGCCGGCTCCGGTGGTGCGTTGGGCACCGGCGGGATGGCGTCGAAGTTGTCGGCGGCGCGGTTGGCCGCCGATGCAGGGGTGCCGGTGTTGTTGGCCGCAGCATCGCAGGCCGACGCGGCGCTGCGTGACGCTGCGGTGGGTACCGCGTTTGCGGCGCGACCCACGCGGCTGTCAGCCCGTAGGTTCTGGGTGCGTCACGCCGCCGAGACCCGAGGGTCCATCACCGTCGATGCCGGTGCCGCCCAAGCGATCTCGCATCGCAAATCGCTGCTGCCGGCAGGAGTGACCGGCGTGTCGGGTACGTTCTCGGCCGGCGACGTCATCGACATCGTCACCGACGACGGCGCGCCGCAGGCCCGGGGCGTGATCGCCTATGACGCCACCGAGGTGGCCGAGATGGTGGGGCGCTCGACGGCCGACCTTCCCTCAGGCCTACGACGCCCGGTGGTGCACGCCGACGACCTGGTCCCGGTGGCCTGAGGCGTAGCGCTGCACGAGTCCGTCGAGGACCTCCCCGCACCGCCGGTCGACCTTCACCTCGGCGATGTCGTCGGCGCGAGTCGCGCCGCGGTTGATCACGACGAGCGACTTGCCGTGGCGGTGTGCGTGTTTGGCGAATCGCAGACCGGACATGACCGTCAGCGAAGACCCCAGCACCACCAGTGCGTCAGCGGAGTCGACCATCGCATAGGCGCGGTCCACCACGTCACGGGGCACGCTCTCCCCGAAGTAGACGATGGCGGGTTTGAGTGGGCCTGCGCAGGCCGGACAGTCGATCATCACGAAGTCCTCGGTGTCGCTGACCGCCACATCTGCATCCGGCGCCACCTCGATGGCACCCCGGTTGCGGATACGCGTGGTGAACCCCTCGTTGAGGGGTTCGAGGATCTCGGCCAGCCGATGCCGTGAGATCTGCCAGTCGCAACGCAGACAGCAGGCACGTCCGTAGCAGCCGTGCAATTCCAGCACCGGTGCGTTGCCGGCCTTGGTGTGCAGCATGTCCACGTTCTGGGTGATGACACCAGTGACGATCCCCAGACGCTGCAGGTCGGTGATGGCTCGGTGGCCCCGGTTCGGCAGCGCAGCATCCATGTGGCGCCACCCCAGATGGTTTCGCGCCCAATAGTGCCGCCGGTACTCAGGTGAGGCGAGGAACATGTCGATGGTCATCGGGGCGCGAGGTTGCGAGTCCGGACTGCGGTAGTCGGGGATGCCTGACTCGGTGGACATGCCCGCCCCACTGAGAACCACCACTCGGGCGCCGCGCAGCGTGTCGGCGACCCGGTCTACGCATCCGGTGAGATCGGGATCAGGCTCGGTGGGCTCGCCGGGTGCCCATGCGACGTGACTTCGGATTCGCACCCACTCGACGATACTCAGGCGGGGAGAAACACGTTCCGGGAAATCATGCCGCGGACAGTGTGGACGGCCACGGTAGCCCAGGCCGTCACGAGCAGGGCGTAGAGGCCGATGGCTAACGTGTGGATGATCGTTATGCCAGCTGCAGTACCCAGCGCAGTTGCACCGGTTACGCATGTACCAACGGGAAAGGTGAAGCTCCACCAGGTCAGTGAGAAGCTCAGCCCGTGTCGCGCGGCGTGCACGGTCAGCATCACCGCGAGGCCGAACACCATGACACCGAACCCTCCCATCGCGAAGCCATAAACGATGCCGAAGATGTGGAGACCAGTTGCGGTGGCTGCTTGCGCGCCGACGAATACCGTCGCGGCGCGGGTACCGAGCAGGTTCGTTGCGGTGATGGACTGCCCGATCATGCCGAGCATGATCCACACGGTGGGCGCGGCCTGAACGGCGGGCATGCCGCTGTGGACCAGGCGCGAGTAGATCATCGTCATCGTGATCAGCCCGAGGAACAACGTGAGGCCGAACAGCGCGTAGCAGGCGGCGATGAGCGTCAGCCGCGGCTGACCGGCCGCGACGTGATCGAGCAACAGCGCCCCGGTGGATGCCGACACCATCGGAGGCACGACCGGCATCAACCACGCGGGCAACGCCTTCGACATGTCGTGGTCGTGAGCGGTGATCATCCGGTACGGGATCCAAAGACTGGTGGCCAGACCGGTTAGTGTTCCACTGATCCAGAAGACCACGCCGACCCACAGTGCCGCGTTCGGGCCAAGCGTAGCCGGCCCCAGGGTGATCGCTCCGGCACCCACGGTCAGCATTGCCATCGGCGGGGCGCCGTAGAACTGCGACACCACCGGGTGTGTGGCATAGGCGCGAGCGTGGCCGCGGTGCATCACCCAGTGCGCGGCGAATGCGACCGCCAACGCGCTCAGCGCCACCGAAGCGATGAGCCAGACGACCGTTGCAAAAACCCGCAACCCGGTGAGCTGTAGGGGCAGGGTGGCGGTGGCGTTGGCGACAATTCCCGTTCCCATGACCGAAGCAAACCAGTTCGGGGTGATGTGCTCGAGAATGCGTACTTCCGCCTCCGGATGCCCAACCCGAGTGCGTCGCTGCGGTACGAGATCGACTGTGCTTGCCATGCCTCGAGTCTCCGGGCCGTAGATGTGCAGGACCAGAGCGTGAGCGTTTGTGAGGTCACAAATCGGGTTTGTATTCTGCTGCAGACGTCTCACCGGGTGTTGCAGTTCGTCGCTCTCAGTTTCGCAGCGCGGCGACGTGTCCGACGAGATCCCGGATCGCTCCGGCCGGGGGAATCCGTCCACCCATCCACACGGCTCTCAAGTCGCGACGGAGAACGATTCCGTCATGGGGGACGGCCACGAGCCGACCGAGTGTGAGGTCATCAACCACCGAGAGGCGACTCAGAACTGCCGGGCCCGCGTTTGCCAGAACGGCAGAGCGCACGCCCGATGTAGTGGGCATCTCCATCGCGGGCGCCGCCTGCGGGTGGCTGGGACCAAGCGCTGAACGTATTGCGTCGGAAAGGAACTCGCGAGTGCCCGAACCTGATTCGCGCGTGACCAAGGACGTAGCGCTCAACTCCTCGGCTGTCACCGGAACCGTGCGTTTCGCCCAGGGGTGCGCTCGCGCGACCACCACCACGAGTTCGTCGTGGTCGACGATGCGACTGCGTACCGCCTTGGGTGTTCCCGGGCTCTCGACGAAGCCGAGATCTGCATCGCCGTCGCGCACGGCGGCGATCGCCTGTGCACTGTTGGATGCCACCACTGTCACCTTTGGGGGCTCAACCTGGTGCCGGTGCGCCTGCGCTCGGTGTGACATCAACCAGTGGGGTAGCAGCTGTTCGGCGATCGTGAGGCTCGCCGCGATGCGAAGATGCGCGCGGGCGTCCGTGCGGAGCGAGGCCAGCCCCGAGTCGATGCGGTGAGCGGTGTCGAGAAGTCCGTCGGCCCATCCTGCGACGACATGCCCAGCGGGGGTGAGTGTGGAACCGTGGCTCGTTCGGATGACCATCTGGACCCCGGTCAGCGCCTCCATCGACCGGATTCGAGCCGAAACGGCCTGCTGTGTCAGGTTCAGATGACGCGCGGCCGCAGTGAGACTGCCGTGAGCAGCGACGGCGAGGAGAACTTCCAGCGCGTTCAGATCCGGCATGCGCGAACTCAAGACCACGGGGTGCACCCTAGCCGCTGGACCATGACCGCAAGCGGCGGTTAGTCAGGCGCGGCGAAGCCCCGCGCACATCATGTTTGTCGCTCGGCATATTTGTCGCTCGGCGGTCCCGCGTCACGGTGAGGACCGCAATCCTGCCTTCCGCATGAGCAGGCTGGCCGGACACCACCCAACGGCGCTGTAGAAGAGCAGATTGGCGGCGACGAAGAATGTCACGATCGTCCACCACGGCGATACCGTCAGCGCCAGTGCGGCACTGAGGGCCACCATCACGCCTGCCAACGCGGGTACCGCTCGTTCGACAGTCATTCTTGAGCGAACATCTGCGGTGCTGATCACGTGGATTCCTCCCTCAACTCGTCGGCTCGTTGGTCCGGCCGAACGCTGGACAATTTATACCCCCATGGGTATTTTTGCGAAAGTCGATCACTGCTTGCGGAGGATCGGCTCCGTCTGCAAATATACCCATGGGGGTATTTGAGAGGAGGCTGGATGAACGTCGAGTGTTACGTCGATCCGGCGTGTCCGTTCGCGTGGGCCACGTCGCGTTGGCTCACTGGTGTCGCGGGCCGTGACGACGTGACGCTGCGTCTGCGGCAGATGAGCCTGGTGGTTCTGAACGCTGAAGCGATCGCCGCCGGCGACATGAATCCCGTTATGGCGCACCACATGGCGGTCTCACGCGCGGGAGGCCGACTGTTGGCCGCCGCCCCTGCGGACTCCTTCGCCGATCTCTATGCGGCACTGGGGCGTCGGATCCATCGTGATCACGCCGATGTGACCCTAGACGTCGCGCGAGCCGCGCTCGCCGAGTGCGGGCTCGACCCGCCGTTGGCCGATGCCATCGACGACCCTGCGCTCGATGAGGCGGTCGCGGGCGCCCATGCCGTCGCCGTGGCCGCGTACGGCGAGCCGTCGGGCACGCCGCTCGTCGCGATCGACGGCCGCACCTTCTTTGGGCCGGTGATCACCGAGATCCCAACAGGCGACGCTGCCGACGACCTTCTCGACGCAGTGGCAGTGCTGGCCAGGACGCCAGCGTTTGCCCAACTGCAGCGGCCTCGTTCGGGGCCGCCCACTCTCACGACAGGGCAGGAGGGCTGACCCGTGTGCCACGCGGTGAAGTGCAGGACATGCGGAAAGACGACGTGGGCCGGGTGTGGTCGTCACGTCGATTTCGTCAAGCGACGGATACCCGACTCGCAGTGGTGTGACGGCCACGCGAACACCCAGACCGAATCAATCTTCACTCGACTGACAGGACGAAAAAAGTGACAAGCACAGACACATCCGCGCCACCCGACCGGTCCAGCGCATCTGAGCACTCCACTCCGGGTGTTCTTGGTCGCATCGGTGGCTGGGGAACTGATCACCGTCGGATCGTCTTCGGCGTGTGGCTGGCGGCAATCGTGGTCCTCGGCGCGTTCGCGCCGTCGGTGTTCTCATCGCTCGCGGGCGCCGGATGGCAGGCCAACGGCTCGGAGTCCGTTGCTGTGCGTGATCTGGCGCAGAAGCACTTCGGTGGGAACGCCTCCTCGGCGGTCCAGGTCGTCGTCCACTCGAATTCGAAGACGGTCTCGGACCCGTCCATGCAGGCGGTGTTCACCCAGATCGGTCGTGAACTCGGGTCGGACTCGCGATTCGGTGAGATCGTCGCGCCGCAGCCCGGGATGACGATCAGTCGCGACGGCCGCACCGGCATCCTCATCGCCGGCGCCAATGCGTCAACCGACGAGATGGTGAAGGCCGTCGACGATCACAAGTCCAAGCTGACTGCGCTGTCGAAGAACGGCATCGAGGTCTACCCGACCGGGGCATCGGCGCTGTGGGCCGACTTCAACAAGGCCAATCACGATGCGATGATCAAGGCAGAACTGTTCTCGTGGCCGGTCACCCTCGCCATCATGGTTCTTGCGTTCGGTTCGCTGGTGGCCGCGGGTCTGCCGTTGCTGCTGACCATCGCCGGACTGGTCGCATCGGCCGGCGGCTTGGTGCTGCTCAACCAGATCACCCCGATCTCGGTGTGGGCGATGAACTTCGCGATGATGTTCGCCCTCGCACTCGGGATCGACTACGCGCTGTTCGTCGTCTCGCGGTTCCGCGATGCGCTCAAACAGCGTGGCGATCGGCGGCAGGCCGTCGTGGACACCATGGACACCGCAGGTAAGGCCGTCTTCCTCTCGGGCCTCACCGTCCTGGTGAGCCTGTCGGCGGTGTTGCTCGTCCCGGCGCCGGCCGTCCGCACCATGGCGGTCGGGATCATGCTTGCGGTCATCTTCGTGCTGCTTGCGACGCTGACCCTGCTGCCCACCGTGCTCGGCGCCCTCGGGTCAAAGGTGAACGCGGTGTCGCTGCCGTACGCCAAGAAGCAGGAGCACCGCTCGCCGATGTTCCACCGGTGGGGATCGCTGCTGCACAAGCATCCGTGGCCGTTCGCCATCGTCTCCCTGGGGATCCTGGTGCTCTTGGCCCTGCCGGTGTTCGGGCTCAAGGTCGCGATGCCGTCGATCTCGGTGGTCCCGGAGGACGCCCCGGTGCGGCTGGGCTACGCGCTGGTTCAAGAGCAGTTCGGCCCAGGCGCGCCTGGGGCTCTGCAGGTCATCGCGCCGGTCGCTGATGCGCAGGCGGCTGCAGCCGTGGCGTCCTCGAGCCCGGGTATCGCCATGGTCACCCCGCCCCAGCCTGCACGCGATGGCTCGGGTTACGCACTGATGCAGGCGATCCCGACGGTGGACCCGTCGGATGCGCAGATGGAGTCGATTCTCGACACCCTGCGTGATCGGCTCCCGGCCGACGCCCTCGTCGGGGGTGCGCCGGCGGAGAACCTCGATCTGCAGACCGCCCTGAACGACTACTTGCCGATCATCATCGGCGTCATCCTGGTCATGGGCTTCCTGCTATTGCTCGTTGCGTTGCAGGCACCTCTCATCGCGCTGCTGGGCACGGTCGTCAGCTTGCTCTCGACTGGCGCGGCATTCGGTGTCGCGAAGCTGATCTTCCAGGACGGCCATGGGGCGTCGCTACTGGGATTTACGCCGCAGGGATTCCTCAACGGGTGGGGCCCGGTGTTCTTCTTCGCGATGATCTTCGCCATCGCAATGGACTACACCGTGTTCCTGTTGGCCACTGCCAAGGAGCACTATGAAAAATCGGGCGACGCGCACGAGGCTCAGATCGACGGTATGGCTCACTCGGGTCGAGTGATCTTCGCCGCGGCTGCGGTGATGGTGGCGGTGTTCTTCAGCTTCGCTCTCGCCGATCCGCTCCCGCCTAAGGAGATGGGCATCATCCTGGGTGTGGCGGTGCTGCTCGACGCTGTGTTCATTCGGCTGATCTTGCTGCCGGTCCTGCTCCGGATCACCGGTCACGCAGGGTGGTGGTCACCCGCATGGCTGCGACGGGTTCTGCCGACCATCAGCTTTGCCCACAACTGACCCCAGGACACGAGATGAAGGAGACAACGATGGAACTCGGACTGCGCACGACGCTGACCGATATCGACTTCGCCACCGCGCGCGAGAAGGTGACCACCGCTCTGAAGGACCAGGGGTTCGGCGTGCTCACCGAGATCGACGTGCAGGCGACCTTGAAGCAGAAGCTCGGCGAGGACATGGAGCAATTCACGATCCTCGGCGCCTGCAACCCCACGCTGGCGCACAAGGCACTCGGAGTGCAGCCTCAGATCGGGATGCTACTGCCGTGCAATGTGGTGGTTCGCGCTGACACGACCGACGAGTCCGGGCGCACGATGATCGTCGAGGCGATGAACCCCGACCTCATGGTGTCAGTCACCAATGAGTCCGGACTGGTCCCAGTCGCCTCGCAGGCCGCCGAACTCCTCGGCAAGGCGATCGCTGCCCTCAGTGCCGCCTGACCTCACCACCGTCGACCCCGGGGGATCCATGCCCCCGGGGGTACGATTGGGTTGACCTACGGGAGGACTGCCATGACTGGAGATGACGAGACGATCGCCCTGGTGCTGAACCGACTGCGACGCGCGCACGGGCAGTTGGGCGGCGTGATCTCGATGATCGAGAACGGCCGCGACTGCAAGGACGTTGTCACCCAACTCGCTGCGGTGTCACGGGCCTTGGACAAGGCGGGCTTCAAGATCGTGGCGACCGGTCTGCGGGAGTGCATCACCGGTGACCCCGGGGCCAAGGAGCCGATGACCGAGTCCGAGCTCGAGAAGCTGTTCCTCGCACTGGCCTGAATCCTGGTGGTGACCGCCCACTCGCCCATGATGGGTGGGCGGTCGGATGAGGTCTGACTGTCTCGACATCGACCCCCGGGTGTGCCCGGCGGGTGTCGGGTCGCCGACAATGACGTTCATGCGGATCATCGCCGGTACGGCTCGGGGGCGTCCCATCTCGGCGCCGCCGTCGGGGACGCGACCCACCTCCGACCGGGTCCGCGAATCGTTGTTCGGGATACTCGAAGCCCGAATCGACCTCGAGGGTCTGTCCGTGCTCGACCTCTACGCCGGATCCGGTGCGCTCGGGCTCGAGGCGCTGTCGCGAGGTGCGGCCACGGTGGTGTCGGTGGAATCCGATGTCAAAGCTGCAGCGACGATCGCGAGCAACCGGGAAACGGCTGGGTTCGATGCCGCCCGTCTGCACATCCGACGCCGACCGGTGACTGCGGTGCTCTGCGGTCGTGCGTCTGGCGCATTCGATCTCGTCTTCTGCGATCCGCCCTACGACCTCGACGGTGCGGTCATCACCGACCACCTCGTAGCGTTGGCCGCCGGAGATTGGGTGCACTCGGAGACGATGATTGCCGTGGAACGCTCGGCACGGTCGGCGGCCACCGTGTGGCCCGACGCGTTCGCCGAGGTGCTGTCGCGCACCTACGGCGAGACCCGGATCGACATCGCCGTCGCGGTCGATCGGTGACCGGTCGCGACATTCACGCCGAGTCGGCTGGACGGTTCGGCTGCTAGCTTGGCCGGTATGACCGGTGCTGTGTGCCCAGGCTCATTCGACCCGCTGACCCGCGGCCACCTGTTCGTCATCGAACAGTGCGCGCAGCGCTTCTCCGAACTCGTGGTGACCGTGGTGGTCAACCCGGCCAAGCAGGGCATGTTCACCATCGATGAGCGCGTCGAGTTGATCGAGCAGTGCACCGCGCATCTGCCCGGTGTGCGGGTGGACCGGTGGGAGGGACTGCTCGTCGACTACCTCGCCCGCAACGACTACTCCACCATCGTCAAGGGGCTACGCAGTTCGGTGGACTTCGAGTACGAGGTGCCGATGGCCCAGATGAACCGCGACCTGGCCGGGATCGAGACGTTCTTCCTGCTGACCGAACCGCAGTGGGCGCACGTGTCGAGCTCGCTGGTCAAAGAGGTGGCGAAACTCGGCGGTGACGTGGCCCCGTTCTTGCCCGAGCCGGTCTACTCCGCTGTCGCAGCGAAGGTGGGTCGGTGATCCTCGAGCAGGCGTGTTCGACACGCCACGACCGGCTACCACGAAAACCGGGAACCACTGGGCACAATAACCACAGAAACAACACCAATCACTCTAGTTGCGTGCCCTCGGGCATCGGCGAGAAACAGAGGTAGCTGTGTACCGAGTATTCGAAGCTCTCGATGAACTGGTCGCCATCGTCGAGGAGGCGCGGGGAGTCCCGATGACCGCCGGATGTGTGGTGCCGCGCGGCGACGTGTTGGAGCTGCTCGACGACGTCAAGGACGCCATCCCCGGTGAGCTCGACGATGCCCAGGATGTACTCGACCAACGCGACAAGTTGGTCGGCGACGCCCGCGCGCACGCCGACAAGACGATCGGTGAAGCGACCTCGCAGGCCGACTCGATGGTGGCCCATGCGCGCGCTGAGGCCGATCGCATCCTCTCCGAAGCCAAGTCGCACGCCGACCGCATGGTCGCCGAGGCCCAGGCGCACGCCACCGACCTCGTCAACCAGGCGTCCGACGAAGCCCAGCGCACCACCGCCGGTGCCGCGCGCGAGTTCGAGGCCGTGACCGGACGGGCCCGCGCCGAGGCGGCCCGGATGATCGAATCCGGCAACGCCACCTACGAGAAGTCGGTGGCCGAGGGTATCGCCGAGCAACAGCGACTGGTGTCCGAG
This sequence comes from Williamsia sp. CHRR-6, assembly GCF_018474015.1. Classification (GTDB taxonomy): domain Bacteria; phylum Actinomycetota; class Actinomycetes; order Mycobacteriales; family Mycobacteriaceae; genus Williamsia_A. The sequence continues at coordinate 125,694 of NZ_JAHCSG010000006.1, forward strand.
ACCGAGGTCGTGGCGGCAGCCAAGTCCGAGGCCGACCGCATCATCGATGCGGCACATTCCGAATCGGATCGCCTGCGCGGTGAGTGCGATGTCTACGTCGACAACAAGCTCGCCGACTTCGAGGAACTGCTCACCGGCACCATGCGCTCGGTCAGCCGGGGGCGCCAACAGCTGCGCACGGGCGCCGGTCTGCACGACTACGGCGATCGGCCGCGTACCGCGGACTTTCCCACCGGTGTAGCTGTCTGACCGCAGTAGCGTCGTCGGCTCGGCCCGGTTGGTCGTGAACTGGGAAGCGACGATCCCATCACGTATCGTCGGGCGCGTGTCTGATCAGCGCGTTCGCCCCGGTTCGGCCGTGGGCCCCTTCGTACTCGACATCCGGTCGCTAGGCCGTCGTCCCGGAACCATGGCCCAGGTGCACCGCACCGTCACCTGCGTGACCGACATCGGGCTGGACCTGATCTCCATCCCCGCCGCAACCGAGGTCGACCTCGATCTGCGGCTGGAATCGGTCAACGAGGGTGTGTTGGTGACCGGCACCGCCGCGGGGGAGACCGTCGGCCGTTGCGCGCGATGCCTTGAGCCGGTGGCCGGCGCAGTCAACGTGTTCCTCACCGAGCTGTACGCCTACCCCGACAGCATCACCGACCAGACCTCAGACGCCGACGACATCCACCGCATCGACGACGATCTGATCGATCTCGAGCAGGCCGTGATCGATGCCGTGTGTCTGGATCTGCCGTCTGCGCCGCTGTGCCGTGTGGACTGCGCTGGACTGTGCGTGGAGTGCGGCGTTCGGCTCGACACCGCAGAACCCGATCACGGCCACGACGTCATCGATCCCCGGTGGGCCAAGCTGCAGGAACGGTTCGGGGCGGCCGGGCCCGAGGGCGTGGTTGCCGACTGATGGTTGAACGCAGCGACACTGCGAGCGAGGCCGAGGTCGCGTCTGCGATTCCGGAGCTGGTCGCCGATCCGGCCCCGCTGCTCGAGGCGATCGGGGTGCAGATCTCCCCGGAACTGTTGGCGCTGGCCTTGACCCATCGCTCCTACGCCTACGAGAACGGCGGGCTTCCCACCAACGAGCGGCTCGAGTTCTTGGGTGACTCCGTGCTGGGCGTGGTGGTGACCGAAGACCTCTACCGCACCTACCCCGAGCGGCCCGAGGGCGAACTGGCCAAGATCCGGGCCAGCGTGGTGAACATGTACGCCCTTGCCGACCTGGCCCGTGGTCTGGGTGAAGGTGGACTGGGCCGCCACATCCTGTTGGGCCGCGGTGAGGAGCTGACCGGCGGCCGGGACAAGGCGAGCATCCTGGCTGACGGCATGGAGTCGATCCTCGGCGCGGTGTATCTCGACCACGGTTTCGAGACCGCGCGGGAAGTGGTGTCACGCTTGTTCGCTCGCTCGGTTCGGCGCTCAGCGGTGATGGGGGCGGGCCTGGACTGGAAGACCTCGCTGCAGGAGCTGACCGCCGAACGCGGACTCGGGGTTCCCACCTACCAGATCACCTCGACCGGTCCCGATCATTCCAAGGAGTTCACCGCCACCGCCATGGTCGCAGGCGAACCCAAGGGTGTCGGTACGGGTCGGACCAAGAAAGAGGCCGAGCAGAAGGCGGCCGCCACGGCCTGGCAGCAGATCGCCGCCCGCGAGGACCCCGAGTCCGCGTCCGATCCCGACGCCGGGGCGAGCTGAGAGGTGCCCGAGCTCCCCGAGGTCGAGGTGGTGCGGCTCGGCCTGCACAACCACGCCGTCGGCCGCACCTTCGGTTCGGTGTCGGTGCGCCATCCCCGCGCGGTACGCCGACATCTGCCGGGTGCAGCCGATCTGGCGGGTGCGTTGGCGGGCAGTCGGATCGCCGCCGCGCGACGCCGAGGCAAGTACCTGTGGCTTGATCTGACCCGTACGCCAGGCGGTGAGTCTGCCTCTGCCCCTGAGGATGTCGCCTTGGTCATCCATCTGGGGATGAGTGGACAGATGCTGGTGTGCGATCCCGGCGCGCCCGACGAGGTTCATCTGCGGGTGCGAGCAGAACTCGACGATGGGCGCGAGTTACGGTTCGTCGACCAACGCACGTTCGGCGGCTGGTTCCTTGACGACTACGTTGTCGACCCCGCGCAGCAGGCAGCTGAACCTGGTGCAGCCCAGCTGATCCCGAGCACGATCAGCCACATCGGCCCCGATCCGTTCGACCCGCACTTCGACCCCGATCGGGTGGTCGCGGTGTGGCGCAGCCGCCACACCGAGATCAAGCGGGCGCTGCTCGATCAGAACGTGGTGAGCGGTGTCGGCAACATTTACGCCGATGAAGCCCTGTGGCGCAGCAAGATCCACGGCGCTCGGATGACCGACGAGCTGTCTCGGCCCAAGTTGCGTGGTCTCCTCGACGCTGCCAGCGAGGTGATGGCCCAGGCTCTTGAGCAGGGCGGGACCTCATTCGACCGTCTCTACGTGAACGTCAACGGGCAGTCGGGATACTTCGAGCGATCACTCAACGCCTACGGCCGCGAAGGACAGCCGTGCCGTCGGTGTGGGCGGATCATGCGTCGCGAACAGTTCATGAACCGCAGCTCGTTCAGCTGCCCGAAGTGTCAGGTGCGGCCTCGGGGAATCTGACGGCGTCGGCGCCGTAGCGTTCGCCGCAGAACGCACGCAGTCGACACGCCATGTGCCGCAATGCTTCCCCGGCGTGATGGGAGCGATCCCAGGCCGCCACCAGTTGGATCTGCAGTGGACCGTCCTCGGTGTCGATCATCACTGCGTGCAACCCGAACCGTGGGTCATCGGACAATACGGCTACACCTCGGTCGGCCGCGGCCAGCGCCTGGGCGATCTGAGGGTGAGCGCACTCGCGCATCGCACCGGGAGACACCCCGCTGCGCACCAGGGCGTCGTCGAGAATCTGACGTGGCGTGTTCCCCAGGGTGAGAGCCAACACCGTCTGCTCCGCCAGTTCGGTGATGTCGATGCGTCGGCGGCTCGACCAGGCGTGCCCCAGGGGCACGTATGCCCACAGCGGCAGGACCGCGATCGGCTCGCTGGCTGCGGTGTGTGGGGCGGTGTGGGGCAGGATCACCAGATCGGTGTCCTGATCCACCTCGCCACGGGTGGTCAGCGGGTCGGCTTCGGTCACCTGCGGGGTGGGATCGGTGGGGGACAGGGTCGCCACGAACGGTGCGATGACGTCGTTGATGGTGGTGGCGGGGGCGCGGATGGTGATGGTCTCCAGACGTCCAGACGCGGTGGCGTTGGCCGCGGCGCGCGCGATGCGGGCGCGATCGAGGACGTCGAGTGCGTGGGGAAGAAACGCCCGGCCCGCTGCGCTGAGCACCAATCGCCCCGACGTGCGCACGAACAGCTCCACGCCCAACTCGTGTTCGAGCTGGCGGATCTGGCGCGACAGTGCGGGTTGAGTCATGTGCAACTGAGAGGCCGCCATGCTGACGGTGCCCGCCTGTGCCACGGTCACGAAGTAGTGCAGGGTCCGCAGCTCCATGCACAAAAAGCATAGTCGCTTGTATCTCTCGGCATTGGACGGCATCGCCGCAGTTCGGGGATCATGAGTCGACACCGCAGCGATCCGAGGCAGGAGCCCCATGACCGTCATACTCGAACAAGCCCGCCGTCTGATCACCGAGATCCCCGGTCCCCGCTCACGAGAGTTGATGGCGCGTAAGCACTCCGCGGTGGCCGCCGGGGTCGGTACCACCATGCCGGTGTTCGTCGAAGCCGCATCCGGCGGCGTGGTGCGCGACGTGGACGGCAACATCCTCATCGACCTGGGCTCAGGAATCGCGGTCACCACCGTGGGCAACAGCGCCCCACGGGTGGTGGACGCAGTGTCCGAGCAGGTCGCCGCCTTCACCCACACCTGTTTCATGGTCACCCCATACGAGTCCTACGTGGCGGTATGCGAGGCGTTGGCGCGACTGACCCCCGGCGACCACGACAAGCGTTCAGCGCTGTTCAACTCCGGCGCCGAGGCGGTGGAGAACGCGGTCAAGATCGCCCGAGCTCACACCCGCCGCAGCGCGGTCGTCGCCTTCGACCACGCTTATCACGGGCGTACCAATCTCACGATGGCCATGACCGCGAAATCCATGCCCTACAAAAGCGGGTTCGGACCGTTCGCATCCGAGGTGTACCGCGCACCCATGTCGTATCCGTACCGTGACGGCGGCCTCGACGGGCCTGCAGCGGCGCAGCGCGCGTTGTCGGTGATCGACAAACAGGTCGGCGCAGCCAACCTCGCCGCAGTGGTGATCGAACCGATCCAAGGCGAAGGCGGATTCATCGTGCCCGCACCCGGATTCCTCGCCGCGATCGCAGACTGGTGCACCGACAACGGCGTCGTGTTCATCGCCGACGAGGTGCAAAGCGGATTCGCCCGCACCGCAACGATGTTCGCCTGCGAACACGAAGGTGTGGTGCCCGACCTGATCGTCACCGCAAAAGGCATCGCAGGCGGCCTACCGCTCTCCGCGGTGACCGGGCGAGCCGAGATGATGGACGCCCCCCACGTCGGCGGTCTCGGCGGAACCTACGGCGGCAACCCCATCGCGTGCGCCGCCGCACTGGCAACCATCGAGACGATCGAGTCCGACGGTCTCATCGACCGGGCGCGCGCCATCGAATCGGTGATACTCGCACGGCTGCACGCGCTGGCCGCCACCGACGACCGCATCGGGGACATCCGCGGACGCGGCGCCATGATCGCCGTGGAGATCGTCCACTCCGGCACCGACACCCCCGATCCAGAGCGGACCAAGGCCATCGCGATGACCGCGCACGCCGCCGGGGTCATCGTGCTGACCTGCGGAACCTACGGCAACGTGCTGCGGCTGCTGCCGCCGCTGTCGATCAGCGACGAGCTGCTCCACGAAGGCCTCGACGTCCTCGCCGAAGCCTTCGCCGCCTCCTGACCGGCCCCAGCGCCTCAGCGCACCGTCTCGGTGTCACCGGACAACCGTTGGGCAAACCAGATCGGGACCACCGAGACGATGATCAACACGACGGCGACCACGTTGGCGACCGGAGCCTGATTGGGTCGAAACAGGTTGTCCAGGATCCAGATCGGCAGCGTGGTCACCCCGCTACCGGCGGTGAACGACGTCACGATGATCTCGTCGAAACTCAGCGCAAACGCCAACAGGCCGCCGGCCAACAGCGCCGGCCGCAACTGAGGCAGCGTCACCAGACGAAACGTCGTCCAGATACCCGCTCCGAGGTCGGCCGACGCCTCCTCGAGGTTGTTGCCCATGCGCCGCAACCGGGCCTGCACGTTGTTGAACACCGTCACGATGCAGAACGTGCTGTGGGCGATCACCACGGTCACCAGGGTCAGTTGTAGCCCCAGGATCCCGCGAAACGCGTTGTTCAACGCGATACCGGTCACGATGCCGGGCAACGCGATCGGCAAGATCACCAGAAGATTGACCGACGACTTGCCGAAGAACGAATACCGTTGCAGCGCAAACGCCATCAGTGTGCCCAGCACCAACGCGATCACCGTGGACGCCAGCGCCACCTGCACGCTGGTGATCAGGGCATCACGGGCACCCTGGTTACCGAACGCGCGGGTCCACCACGTGAGGGTGAAACCCGGTGGAGGCCAACTCAACGTGTTGCTCGAGTTGAACGAGTTGATTCCCACGACGAGCAACGGCAGATAGATGAGCGCGAGGACGAGTGCCGTCGTCGCGGCGAATCCTCTGCGAACCCAGGGTCCGATGACCATGTTCGAAGTACTTTCTGTGCGTGGCCGGAGCAGGAACATCCCGAGCTAGAGAGTGTCGAGCACTCCCGCGCTAGAGCTTGTCGAGCGCTCCCGCGCTAGAGCTTGTCGAGCGCTCCCGCGCTAGAGCTTGTCGAGCGCTCCCGCGCTAGAGCTTGTCGAGCGCTCCCGCGCGGCGGGCCACAGCGAGATACCCGACCATGATCACGATCGGGATCAGCGCGATCGCCGCCGCCAACGGAAGGTTGTTCGCCGCACCGACATTCGTGTACACCAAGTTGCCCAGCATCTGGGTGGCACCGCCGACGATGTTGACGGTGATGTAGTCACCCAGGGTCAACGAGAAACTGAAGATCGAACCCGCGATGACCGCAGGAAGGATCAGCGGTGCGACCACCCTGCGCAAGGTCGCCGCCGTCGACGCCCCCAGGTCCGACGACGCGTCGAGCAACGAGTCAGGCACCCGCTCGAGCCCGGCGAAGATCGGCAAGATCACATACGGCAGCCAGATGTAAGCCTGCGTGATGATCACCGCAGTCAGCCCGTAACCGAGACGACCCAGACCCAGGTGATCGGTTGTCCACGAGACGATCCCATCCGACGACAGCATCGAGCGCCACGCGAAAGCCTTCACCAGATAGCTCGCCCACAACGGGGTGAGAACCGCGATCACCAACAGCCGCCGGGCCCGAGGCGAGGCGATCTTGGCCATGTAGAACGCGATCGGCAACGCGATCACCACATCGATGATCGTCACCAGCACCGCCACCCCCAGCGTCCGCAGGGTCACCGTCCGATACAGGGCCTCGGTGGTGATCGAGCGGAGGTTGTCGAAGGTGATCGTCTTGGAGATGTCGCCGGTGAAGCTGTCCACCGTCCACAGCGCGGTGACCAGCAGCGCCGCCAACGCCACCACGTACACCGCGACCAACCAGGTCAACGGCGCAGCCAGCAACAGCGACAGCCGCGTGCGCGGCCGCTTCGCCAGGTACGACGAGACTGCGCGCGCCGGTGACCGAGGCCGCGGCGGCACCGGCGCGCAGGTGTCGCCCGGCGCATCGAGGGTGGTGGTCATCGTCGCCTCAGCCCTTGATCTCGGTCCACGCCTTGGCCCACTTCGAGTAGTCGGCGCAGGTCACATCGGTACGTCCGTCGACACACTTGGCCACGGGAGTCCGCCAGTACCAGAGCTTCTCGGCGAACTCCTTGTCGCCGGCGCGGTAGGTGGAGCAGAAGTTGGGGTCGGAGGCGAACTGGCAGGCCTCCTGGCTCGACGGTGCCTCGCCAAAGTACTCGGTGGCCTGGGCGTTGACCTTCGGTGAGCTGATGTAGTCGAGCCATGCGTAGGCGCAGTTGATGTTCTTGGCGCGCGAGGAGACCATCCACGTATCCGACCAGCCCGTCGCGCCCTCGGTCGGGACGATCGCCTTGACCTTCGCCTTGGTGATCGAGTTGACGATGACCTGCCAGGTGGTGCCGATGACCGAATCGCCGGTCTCGAAGGCCGACACCTCCTTGAGATAGTCCGACCAGTACTCGCCGACGTTGCTTCGCTGACTCTTGAGCAGATCCACGGTGGCCGCGAACTGCTTGTCGTCCAACGCATACGGGTTCTTGATGCCCAGCTCCGGCTTCGTCTTCATCAGATAGAGTGCCGCGTCGGCGATATAGATCGGTGAATCGTAGGCGGTCACCTTGCCCTTGTACTTCGAGGCGCCGTCGAACACCGAGGACCACGACGTCGGCGCCGGTGACACCTTCTCCTCGTTGTACATCAGCAGATTCGCGCCGTAGCCGTGCGGAATCCCGTAGCTCTTGCCGTCGAAAGTATTCCACTCCCGATTCTTCAAGAAGTCGAAGATCTTGGCGTAGTTGGGCACCAGACCGGTGTTCACCGGCGCGGCCTGCTTGGAGGCGACCATCCGGGCGGTCAGGTCACCCGAGGCGACCACGACGTCGTAAGAACCCGACTTCGCGAGGTTGAACGCCTCGTCGGAGGTGCCGTAGGTCTTGGAGGTCACCTTGCACCCGGTCTGCTTCTCGAAACCGCTGACCCAGTTGACTTTCGGATCGTTGCTACCGTTCTCGACATAGCCAGGCCAGGCCAGGATCGATACGCGGCCCTCGGTCGTGCCGAGCTTGGTGGGTGCAGAGGTGGACGTGTCGGAGTCGCTGCTACACGCGGCGCTGACACTGATCAGCGCCGCGACCGCGACGAGGGTTCCCAGTCGTGTGGTTGCGCTGGAGTTGGACGTGCTCATGGTTGTCTCCGCCTGTCGTGAGGATGATGGATGATGGAAGAGCCTGTGGGGCAATGCGCCTGACCGTTGATCAGGACGTGGGCACCCAGGTGCCGAGGGGTCAAGACAATGCGACGAGGTCGCGTTCGTTCCAGCTGGCGATCACCGCAGCGCCTCGCTCGCCGTCGTCGGACTCGCCTGCTCCCTGCTCCAGGACGATCAGCCCCGTACCGTCGTCGAGCCGCACGTGCACCCGGTGGCCGCTGCCGAGGTAGATGCTCTCGACGATGACCCCGCGGCGGGCGATGGTGCCCGCCGTCGAAGTGGTGGGCCCACCGCCATCGGTGCGCAGGGTGATCCGCTCCGGGCGAAGTGCGAACGTGCCACTGCGGCCCAACAACCCGACGGAGGTGGCGTCGTCGAAGATGTTCGAGGTGCCGACGAACGACGCGACGTATCTCGATGTGGGTTTCTCGTAGATCTGCTGCGGAGTCCCCAATTGGACCACCGACCCGTTGTTGAACACTGCCACCCGGTCGCTGAGGGTGAGTGCCTCTTCCTGGTCGTGGGTGACGAAGACGAAGGTGATGCCGAGGTCGCGCTGCAATTGTTTGAGCTCCACCTGCATCTGCTCGCGCAGTTTCAGATCGAGTGCACCGAGCGGCTCGTCGAGAAGCAGCACCCGGGGGGTGACCACCATCGCGCGGGCGAGGGCCACACGTTGGCGCTGTCCGCCCGAAAGCTGGTGGGGTCGCCGATCGGCCAGGTGTGCCAGCTGCACGGTGCCCAGCGCCTCGAGCGCCTCGGTCCGGCGCCGAGACTTGCCCACCCCCCGCACGCGCAGCCCGTAGGCGACGTTGTCCAGGACCGTCATGTGTGGGAAGAGCGCGTAGTCCTGAAAGACGGTGTTCACGTCGCGGTCGAACGGGGCGACGCCGGTGACGTCGGTGCCCGCGAGTGTGATCGTTCCCGATGTCGGTTGCTCAAAGCCCGCGATCAGGCGCAGAACGGTGGTCTTGCCCGAGCCCGAGGGACCCAGCATCGAGAAGAACTCCCCGTCTGCGATGTCGAGATCAAGGTTGTCGACGGCCGCGACGTCCCCGAAGGTCTTGGTCACCCCGCGCATCGAGATCGCGGGCGTGACAGCCGCTTTCGATGATCGGGTGGTGGCAGCGGTACTCGTCGTCATCAGTCGCAGGTCCGTTCCATCGTCCCGGCTCGTGGAGGACAGCACGGCCGGATCGCTATAAGATATAGAACTAGATGTTAAAAGCCCAGTGTTTTTTGTTAGCACTCGGTAACGACGTGGAAGCCATCTGGCGCGCACCCGTGTCTTTCGCCCCGCCGACAGGAGGTCGCCGATGGAGGCCAGACGTCTGACCACGACCCGAGCACGCGCGGCCATCTTTGCGCCCATCGCTGCCGAGGGCAGGGCAGCGATGGTCGAACAACGCCTCGGCGAGGCGATCCGATCTGGCGTGCTCGACGACGGGGAGCGGCTGCCCAGTGAGCCTGAACTGGCCGCGATGCTCGGGGTCGCCACGGTCACCGCACGCGAGGCGTTGACCGGTTTGCGCAGTCAGGGTCTGGTGGTGACCACCCGCGGTCGCGGAGGCGGCAGCTTCGTGTGTCGGCCTCCGGTCACCACCGACGCTCACGACACGCGTCGCCTCGCCTCGATGAGTCGGGTGGAACTGCGCGACCGAGGGGTGATGTACCGACTGATCGCCACGGGCATCGCCGAGCTCGCGGCTGAGCGTGCCGACCCCTACGACGTGGAGTTCCTGCACTCGCTGCTGCCCGCCGAAGACGATGACGACGTAGGGCGGTGGCGGCGGGCCGATGCCGAACTGTCACTGTCGATCGCCGCTCTCACCCACTCAGCCAGGGTGACAAGGGAGTTCGTCACCCTTGAGGCCGACTTCGGGTCGCTGTTGCGTATCCCGCTGGCCGACCGCGATTGCCGGGTGCAGGTGGCGCACCACCATCGCGCCATCATCGCCGCGATCGCCGACCGCGATGGTGAGGCCGCGCGTCGACGGATGCGCGTGCATGTCACCGAGGCACTCGAACGCGTCGCCGAGATCCATGCGACAGTGCGATGATCAGCCGGCACGCGCGGCGTGCGCGAGAACAGGGGGCGATGTGAGGGCGACACGCGAGAGTGACCTGGCCGCCTGTGCGGCCACGGTCGAGCGCTATTTCGATGCCGTGGAATCCGAACTCGTCGCCGTTCGGCAGACGCTGGTGGCGCTGTTCAGCCACGGGCCGGTGACAGCCGCCGCGGCGAGCGCCGCCATCGAGGATCGTGTTCGCCGGCACCTTCGTACCTCGCCGATCATCGGCGCCGGTTATGTGGCCGCGCCCGGTGCGCTGGCCGATCGCTCGCTCTACCTGGCCTGGTGGCAGGGTCAGGACGAGACGTTGCTCGCCGATCACACTCCGTCGCACGGATCGGATTTCGATTACACCCGCAACGAGTGGTTCCGAACGCCCTCGATGAGCAGGCATCCGCATGTCACCGGCCCGTATGTGGATTTCGTGTGTTCCGACGAGTACGTCATGACCCACACCGTGCCGGTGATCGTCGACGGCGAGATGCTGGGGGTGGTAGGCGCCGACACCCTCGTGGAAACGCTGGAGGACCTCTTCCTCGACGAATTCCGTTCTGCTCGAGCGACGTTGGTCAACAGCCATGGGCGGGCGATCGTCTCGGCCGATCCTCATGTGGCCACCGGTGACCTGATCGAGGCCGATGCTGCGGTCGATCACCTCGCTTGCACTCGGCTGCCGCTGCGGTTGATCGGACTCGACGGCGCACGACAGGTCGCCGCCCCCGCGCAAACATCTCGTTAAGGCCGCAGGTGAGAGCGTCGAAAGGGCGTTAACACCGCGGACTGGCTGCACATCGCGGTCCACGATCGACTGCGCAGGTCGGGCCGACGAAGAGCCCGGCCGCCCAACGTAGGAGTTCGTGTGGCGGATCTGATGTTCGTGCTCACCATCCTGGGCCTCTTCGGTCTGTGTGTTCTGGTGTTGCGCTTCGTCTCGGCAAGGATGTCCCGATGACCGCGGCCGGCGTGATCAACGTCGTACTGCTGGTGGTGGTGGTCGCGGTCGCGGTGTATCTCGTCGCCGCTCTGCTCTACCCCGAGAGGTTCTGAACGGCGTGAACTCGACTCTTGCCGCCGCGCTGCAGTTCGCCTCGGTGATCGTGGTGCTCGGCCTTTTCTATGTGCCCCTAGGCGATTACATGGCGCGGGTGTTCACCTCCGGTCGCGACCTCGCTGTCGAGCGCTGGTTCTACCGGGCTGTTCGGGTGAATCCGACCGGACGTCAGACCTGGGTCGGGTACACCACTGCGCTGCTTGCCTTCTCGCTGGTGGGGGTGTTGTTCCTCTATGTGCTGCAGCGCATCCAGGGTCATCTACCGGGTTCGGGTGGGCGTCCTGGCGTGCCCAGTGCGATGGCGTTCAACACCGCGGTCTCCTTCGTCACCAACACCAACTGGCAGTCGTATACGCCCGAGGCGGTGATGGGCAACCTCACCACCGCAGGAGGGCTGGCGGTGCAGAACTTCCTGTCGGCCGCAGTCGGTCTCGCGGTCGCGGTCGCACTGATCCGCGGGATCATCTCGGCGTCGGGATCTGGTGAGCTGGGCAACTTCTGGGTGGATGTGGTCCGTGCCACTCTGCGAATCCTGTTGCCGCTCAGCCTGATCTTCGCTGTGTTGCTGGTGGCCCAGGGCGTGGTGCAGTCCTGGCACTCGGGGTTTGACTTCACCGGACTCGACGGCGCCAAGGGACAGGCGGTGGTCGGCCCGTTCGCCTCGCAGGAGGCGATCAAAGAGCTCGGTACCAACGGCGGTGGAACACTGGCCACCAACTCGGCGCACCCGTTCGAGAACCCCACCCCGCTGACCAACATCGCCCAGATCATCGCGTTGCTGCTGATCCCGGTGTGCCTGACGCGCACCTACTCGACGATGGTCGCCGACCGGCGTCAGGGCCTGACGATCCTTGCCGTGATGACCACCCTGTTCGGCATCATGTTGACCATCGCCTGGAGCTTCGAGGAACGCACCAGCGGCGTCGCGGGCACCGCGGCCGGGGCCATGATGGAAGGCAAGGAGCAGCGGTTCGGGATACCGGCCTCGGTTCTCTACGCCGTGGCCACCACCGGTACCTCGACCGGTGCCGTCAACTCCCAACACGACAGTTTTTCGGCCGCATCCGGCGGGGCGGTCCTGTGGAACATGTTGCTCGGTGAGGTGGCTCCCGGCGGTGTCGGCACCGGCCTGTACGGGATCCTCGTGCTGGCGATCATCGCGGTGTTCGTCGGTGGACTGTTGGTGGGCCGGACCCCAGAATTCCTCGGCAAGCGCATCGGTCAACGCGAGATCACCGTCGCCGCCCTGTCGATCCTGATCATGCCTGCGCTGGTGCTCGTCGGCAGCGCGATCACCGTGACCTTGTCCTCGACCACCGGATTCCAGGGCAACAGCGGCGATCCTGGGACACCGGGATCCATCCATGGGTTCACCGAGGTCCTCTACGCCTACGCCTCGGCATCGAACAACAACGGCAGCGCCTTCGGTGGCCTGACCGTCACCAGCGACTGGTTTCAGACCTCGCTGGGGGTGGCCATGCTTTTGGGTCGGTTCCTACCGATCGTGTTCACCCTCGCACTGGCTGGTCTGTTGGCCGTCCAGAAACCCAAACCGGCGTCCACAGCCACGCTACCCACCCACGGAGCGCTGTACACCGGCCTGTTGACGGCCACCATCGTGCTGGTTGCCGGACTCACCTTCTTCCCGGCTCTGGCGCTGGGGCCCATCGCGGAGGCACTCGCATGACAATCACCGACACCGAGAGCACCACGGCGGCAGGTGAACCCGCCGAACTGGTCACCACGGGCGCATTCTCTGCCGTGCAGTTGATCAAGGCCGTCCCGGACGCGGTGCGCAAGTTGACCCCGCGCGATCAAGCTCGCAACCCGGTCATGTTCGTCGTGTACCTCGGCGCGATCATCACCACCCTCCTGGCCATCGGCGACTCGTCGGTGTTCTCCTGGGCGATCGCTTTCTGGTTGTGGTTCACGGTGTTGTTCGCCAACCTCGCCGAGGCGGTCGCCGAGGGCCGCGGCAAAGCGCAGGCCGCCAGCCTGCGAAAGGTCAAGCGCGACACGGTAGCCCGCCGCATCGGGGCCGATGGCTCCATCACCGAGGTGCCCGGTGGCGAACTGGTCATCGGCGATCGCATCGTGGTGGAGGCCGGCGAGGTGATCGCCGGTGACGGCGACGTGGTCGAGGGCATCGCGACGGTCGACGAGTCGGCGATCACCGGTGAATCCGCCCCGGTCATCCGGGAATCCGGCGGCGATCGGTGTGCAGTGACCGGTGGCACGGTGGTGCTCTCGGACCGCATCGTCGTCCAGATCTCCACCGCACCCGGGGAGTCGTTCGTCGACCGGATGATCGCCCTGGTCGAAGGCGCGTCACGCACCAAGACGCCCAACGAGATCGCACTCGACATCCTGCTGGCCAGCCTGACCATCATCTTCCTGCTCGCCGTCGTGGCGGTGGGGCCGATGCAGCAGTACGCCGGTGAAACCCCCGATCCGATCCGACTGATCGCCCTGCTGGTCTGTCTGATCCCCACCACCATCGGTGCGCTGCTGTCGTCGATCGGTATCGCCGGCATGGACCGGCTGGTGCAGCGCAACGTGTTGGCCATGTCGGGTCGCGCGGTCGAGGCGGCCGGCGACATCGACACGCTGCTGATGGACAAGACCGGGACCATCACCTTCGGTAACCGGCGCGCGACCTCATTCGTCGCCGCCCCAGGTGTGTCGGTGGACGAGATCGCGCGTGCGGCATGCCTTTCGAGCCTGGGGGACGACACTCCCGAGGGCCGCAGCATCATCGATCTCGCACGCGACGACTACGGCGTCGACGTGGCCGCACTGACCCCCGATCCCGGGACCGCAGACATCGTGGCCTTCACCGCCGAGACCCGGATGAGTGGGCTGGATCTGGCCGCCACCGATCACGCCATCCGTAAGGGCGCCGCAGACGCGGTGATCCGGTGGGCGCGTGAGGGCGGGACAACAGCTCCCGTCGAGGTGACCGATGCGGTCGATCAGATTGCGGGCAGCGGCGGCACGCCGCTGGTGGTCGCCCAACGCACCGGCACCGATCCGGTGGCGGTGCTCGGTGTCATCGCACTGTCGGACGTGGTGAAACCCGGTATGGCGCAACGCTTCGAGCAGATGCGGGCGATGGGTATACGCACCGTGATGGTCACCGGCGACAACCCGCGGACCGCGGCCGCCATCGCTGCCACCGCAGGCGTGGACGACTTCGTGTCCGAAGCCACGCCGGAAGACAAGCTGGCGTTGATCCGCAAGGAACAGACCGGAGGTCGGCTGGTGGCCATGACCGGCGACGGCACCAATGATGCGCCGGCCCTGGCCCAAGCCGACGTGGGCCTGGCGATGAACACCGGGACCTCGGCGGCCAAAGAGGCCGGCAACATGGTCGACCTCGACTCCGACCCCACCAAGTTGATCGACGTGGTGGCCATCGGCAAACAGCTACTGATCACCCGCGGTGCGCTGACGACCTTCTCGTTGGCCAACGATCTGGCCAAGTACTTCGCCATCCTGCCCGCGCTGTTCTCGGGCATTTATCCCCAGCTCGACGACCTCAACGTCATGCGACTGCACTCGGCGGAGTCGGCGATCACCTCGGCGGTGATCTTCAACGCGCTGATCATCATCGCGCTGATCCCGCTGTCGCTGCGCGGCGTTCGATACCGGCCCAGCTCGGCCTCGGCGCTGCTCGGTCGCAACCTGCTCATCTACGGCGTCGGTGGCGTCGTCTCGCCGTTCGTCGGGATCTGGCTCATCGATCTCGTCGTCCGTTTCATCCCGGGAATGGGGTAGCCCACAATGCTCGTCTTCCGACTCTTCGGTCGTCAGTTCCTGGTCGGTCTGGCTGTTCTCATCGGCCTCACCGTGATCCTCGGTGCGGTGTATCCCGCTGCCGTCTGGGGAATCTCGCGAGTGGTCTCGGCGAAGGCCGAGGGCTCGAAGGTGACCGATCGCAACGGGTGCGTGGTCGGCTCGGGGCTGCTCGGCATTGATCCGAAGGCTCCCAAGGGTGCGCCGGATCCCTACCTACACGCGCGCGTCGTGGGTTCGGCCGACGACCCCTTCGCGACGGGCGATCCGTCGGCGTCTGCGGCCAGCCAACAGGGACCCAACAGCGAGAAACTGCTGGGCTGGATCAACGCTCGGCGTACCGCCATCGCCGCTCGCGAAGGCGTGTCGCCCGAGCGCGTGCCCGCCGATGCGGTGACCGGGCCGGGTTCTGGTCTCGACCCCGACATCAGCATCGCCTACGCCCGGCTGCAGGCGCCACGGATCGCCCGCGTCACCGGGATGTCACTGGAGCGGGTGCGCGCGATCATCGACGAGCACACCAGCGGACGGCAGTTGGGGTTCTTGGGGCAGCCGCGGGTCAACGTGCTGAAGGTGAACGTCGGGCTCGGGCTCGTTGCGGCCACGTGCCAGTAGGTACCCCGAGCTGGTGCGGCGGTGGCACGTCGAGGCATCGGTGGAGGAAGATCAGGCGATGACGTCGAGCTCGACCATGCCTGCCGACGATCGGGGGCGCGACGAGGTGGCCCACTCCTCGGCACGAGCCGATCGAGTCGCTCACCCCGGACCGGCCGCACGGACCGGGATGCTGCAGATCTTCCTCGGCTGCGCCCCCGGGGTGGGCAAGACGTATGAGATGTTGGCCCAGGCCAAGACGTTGGCCGCGGAAGGTGCCGACGTGGTGGCGGCGGTGGTGGAGACGCACGGGAGGGCGGCGACCGCGCAGATGCTCGAGGGCATCGAGATGATCCCCACGATGCCGGTGCGCTACCGCGGCACCGTGCTCGACGAGCTCGATCTGCACGCGGTGCTGCGCCGTCGCCCTGACGTGGTGCTGGTCGACGAACTGGCCCACACCAATGCCCCGGGGATGGCGAATGCGAAACGCTGGGAGGACATCCGCGACCTGCTCGCCGCCGGGATCACCGTGCTCTCGACAGTCAACATCCAGCATCTGGAGAGTCTCAACGACGTGGTCGCCCAGATCACCGGTGTGCTGCAACGTGAGACCGTGCCCGACGACGTGGTGCGGGCAGCCGATCAGATCGAGCTGGTCGACATCGCGCCGGAGGCGCTGCGGCGGCGGTTGGCCGCGGGCAAGGTCTATTCCGGTGAGCGGGCGCAGGGGGCGTTGGGCAATTACTTCCGGCAGGGCAACCTCACCGCGCTGCGGGAGCTGGCGTTGCTGTGGTTGGCCGATCGGGTGGACGACTCGCTGTCGGATTACCGGGCGCAGCATGGCATCACGGCCACCTGGGAGACGCGGGAACGGGTGGTGGTCGCCATCACCGGTGGACCCGAGTCGGCCACCCTGTTGCGTCGAGCCAGCCGGATCGCCTCGCGATCGAGTGCTGAGTTGATCGCGGTGCACGTGGTGCGCGGCGACGGGTTGATCGACCGGCTGACCGGGGAGATCCCCGGACTCGGGGAGCTGGCCGCGGGTTTCGGTACCCGGATCCACACGGTGGTCGGCGACTCGGTTCCTGACACCCTGCTGGACT
Organism: Williamsia sp. CHRR-6; assembly: GCF_018474015.1. GTDB lineage: Bacteria > Actinomycetota > Actinomycetes > Mycobacteriales > Mycobacteriaceae > Williamsia_A. Next base: position 142,337 of record NZ_JAHCSG010000006.1, read on the forward strand.
TCGCCCGCGGGGTCAACGCCACCCAGCTTGTGATGGGTACCTCCCGCCGATCGCGGTGGGCGCGTCTGCTCGACGAGGGCACCGGCACCACCGTGGTCCGCAAATCCGGGTCGATCGACGTCCACATGGTCACCCATGACCAAGTGCGGCAACGCAACCCCTTCGACATCCGCGGGACCAGGTTCCAGCGTCCGCTGACCTGGGTGCTGGCGGTGGTGGTGCCGTTCGCCACCGCCGGGGTGCTGTTGTTCGCCGATCGCTGGCTGGGCTTCGCCAGCGAGACGGTGATCTTCTTCGTCGTGGTGTTGGCCGTGTCGATGTTGGGTGGTGTGCTGCCCGCGGCGTTGACCGCCATCACCTCGGGCCTGCTGCTCAACTTCCTGTTCACCGAACCCCGATACAGCCTGGCCATCGAGAGCCCGGAGAACTTGCTGACCATCGTGGTGATGCTCGCGATCGCGATCGCTGTTGCGGTGCTGGTGGATTCGGCCACCGTCCGGCGCCGAGAAGCGATCAAGGCGGCCCGGGAAGCCGAGCTGCTGGCCACGTTCGCCGGCGCAGTGCTCACCGGCCAAGACCTCGACTCGCTGCTGGAGTTGGTGCGCAGCACCTTCGATCAGCGATCGGCGGCACTGGTGCGACTGGGCAGCGGGACCGGGGTGAGTGTCGAGGGGGCGGTGGGTGACGATCCGCCGACGACCCCGGCCGAGGCCGACACGGTGTGCAGCGGCGGTGAACACTTCGCGTTGTTGCTGTGCGGTGGTTCGCCGGCCGGTCGTGATCGCCGGGTGTTGACCGCCGTGGCCCGGCAGGCGGCCGGGGTGGCCGAGCGCGCCCGGCTGGCCCGCGAGGCCTCACGCGCCGACACTCTCGCGCAGACCGACCAACTGCGGCGGGCGTTGCTGGCAGCGGTGAGCCATGATCTGCGGACGCCACTGGCGGCGGTCAAGGCGGCGGTGTCGAGCCTGCGCAGTACCGACGTGTCGTTCTCGCCCGAGGACACCGCCGAGTTGCTGGCGACCATCGAGGAATCCGCCGATCACCTGACCGCGCTGGTGGGTAATCTCCTCGACTCCTCACGTCTGGCGGCGGGTGTGGTGCGCCCGCAGGTTCGTACCGTCTACCTCGCCGAAGTGGTGGGGCGGGTGCTGCTGGGGATGTCGGCGTACGCCGATCGGCTGGTCAACCGGGTGCAGGTCGACGTGGGACCCACTGTGGTGCAGGCTGATTCGGTTCTCTTGGAACGTGTTCTGGCCAACCTCATCGACAACGCGCTGCGCCACGGCGGTTCTGGCCCCGTGGAGGTCGGTGCCGTGACCATCGGGGCCGGAGATGCTGGAGCACGGACACAGATCAGGGTGGCCGATCACGGTCTCGGAGTTCCGGTGCAGACGCGTAGCCACATCTTCGAGGCTTTCGGTCGCTTCGGCGATCAGAACGAGACCTCCGGGGTGGGGTTGGGATTGTCGGTGGCCCAAGGCTTCACCGAGGCGATGGGCGGGGTCATCGAGGCGAGTGAGACCCCGGGTGGGGGACTGACGCTGACCGTCGAGCTCGACACCCACGGGCCGTCCGACGCCCGCGATCAGGAAGGAGGTGGCGATGTCGCAGACACCGTCGCAGTCGATCACCGGTGATCATGTCCGGGTGCTCGTCGTCGACGACGAACCTCAGATCCTGCGGGCCTTGCGAATCAACCTGCGCGCCCGCGGATTCGACGTCACCACCGCTTCCAGTGGGGCCGGCGCACTCCGTGCGGCTGCACAGACCAAGCCGCAGGTGATCATTCTCGATCTGGGACTGCCTGATCTCGACGGGTTCGAGGTGCTCGACGGGTTGCGCGGCTGGACCGACGTGCCGGTGATCGTGCTCTCGGCCCGAACCGACGCCGCCGACAAGGTGCAGGCACTCGATGCCGGTGCCGACGACTACGTGACCAAGCCGTTCGGGATGGAAGAACTGCTCGCCCGGTTGCGGGCGGCGGTGCGTCGGGCCGGTGCGCCGGCGCCTGGGCTCACCGAGCCGATCGTCGACGCGGGGTCGTTCGTGGTGGACCTGCAAGCCAAGCTGGTGCGTCGCGATGGGGCCGACGTGCACCTGACCCCGACCGAGTGGGGTGTGCTGGAGATGCTGGTGCGCAACGAGGGGAAGTTGGTGGGGCAGCGGGAGATCCTGCGCGAGGTGTGGGGGCCGGGTTACGAGACGCAGACCCACTATCTGCGGGTGTACCTCGCGGGTCTGCGCCGCAAGCTCGAACCCGACCCCACGACGCCACGACATCTGCTGACCGAGGCCGGGATGGGATATCGCTTCGTGCGGTGAACGGTGTGGTGGGCGCGGGAATCGGGAACACGATCGGGGTGTTCAATCGATCCATGAACCCAGCACCCGATGCGACGACACCTGATCCGACCGGACCTGCTTCGGCGGGGTCTGCAGCCGCTGGGTCTGACCCGACCGGATCGGGCACCGACCTGTGGGTCGAGCGGACCGGGACCCGCCGATACACCGGGCGCAGCTCGCGTGGCGCCGAGGTGCTCATCGGTTCGCAGGACTGTCCCGGAGTGTTCACCCCGGGTGAGCTGATGAAGATCGCCTTGGGTGCGTGCACCGGCATGAGTTCTGATGTGCCGCTGGCCCGTCGGCTCGGTGAGGACTACCCGGCCACCATCCGGGTGAGCGGAGCGGCCGACCGCGACAACGAGGTCTACCCGGCCCTGCACGAGGTGCTCGAACTCGATCTGTCGGCCCTTGACGAGGCGACCGCGACGCGGTTGCTGACGGTGGTCGAACGTGCCGTCGACGCCGCCTGCACCGTCGGGCGGACGCTGAAGGCGGGGACTGCGGTCACCCTCGACATCACCGGCACCCGCGAGGTCTGATGCGGTCATGACCATCGACCCGCCGGTGCGGTTGACCGCCTACGTGCACGGCCGCGTGCAGGGCGTGGGATTCCGATGGTGGACGCGCGCGCAAGCGCTGGAACTCGGACTTCTCGGCCACGCCACCAACCTTGTCGATGGGCGCGTGTTGGTGATTGCGGAGGGTCGGCGTGCCGCCGTCGACGCCCTGCTGGCCCGGCTGCGCAGCGGTGACACCGCAGGCCGGGTGGACCTGGTGGTCGACGACGTGAGTGCGGCGCGCGGCGGGCTGACCGGGTTCACCGAGCGGTAGCTCGAATTGCTGGCCCGAGCGGTAGCTCGAATTGCTGGCCCGAGCGGTAGCTCGAATTGCTGGCCCGAGCGGTAGCTCGAATCACTCGCCCGAGGAGGTGACGCCGACCTTGCGGGTCGGTGAACCGCCGATGGCGATGCACGTCGGGTGCGGTGGGTAATCTCTTCACCCGTGCACCTCAAGAGCCTGACGCTGAAGGGATTCAAGTCCTTCGCGTCGGCCACCACCCTGAAGTTCGAACCCGGTATCACCTGCGTGGTCGGACCCAACGGGTCGGGGAAGTCGAACGTCGTCGATGCGTTGACCTGGGTGATGGGGGAGCAGGGGGCGAAGGCGCTGCGCGGCGGCAAGATGGAGGACGTCATCTTTGCCGGGACCTCTGGTCGCGCGCCGCTGGGTCGGGCCGAGGTCACGCTGACCATCGACAACTCCGACGGTGCGCTGCCGATCGACTACTCAGAGGTGTCGGTGACCCGGCGGATGTTCCGCGATGGCGCCGGTGAGTACGAGATCAACGGCACCTCGTGTCGGCTGATGGACGTGCAGGAACTGCTCAGCGATTCTGGTATCGGCCGCGAGATGCATGTGATCGTCGGTCAGGGTCGGTTGGCGGCGATCCTGGAGTCCCGTCCCGAGGATCGCCGTGCCTTCATCGAGGAGGCGGCCGGTGTTCTCAAGCATCGCAAGCGTAAAGAGAAGGCCGTCCGCAAGCTCGATGCGATGCAGGCCAACCTCGCTCGCCTCACCGACCTGACCGACGAGTTGCGTCGTCAACTCAAGCCTTTGGGTCGCCAGGCCGAGGTGGCCCGCCGAGCGCAGACGGTGCAGGCAGATCTGCGGGATGCGCGGCTTCGGCTGGCCGCCGACGATCTGGTGACGCTGCGGGCTTCGGCGGCTGATCGGGCCGAGATCGAACGCGAGCTGCGAGCCAAGGCCGATGCGGTGGCCCGACAGCTCGAGCAGGCGACGACGGCGATGAACCGATACGAGCGAGCGGTCGCCGCGATCGCACCCGCGGCGGCTGCGGCGGGTTCGTCGTGGTTCCGGCTGTCGGCGTTGGCCGAGCGGGTCGATGCGACGCGACGGGTGGCCGCCGAGCGGGCTCGGCATCTGGCCGAGCCGGTGATCGTCGAGACCGGGCGTGACCCCGATGCGTTGGAGGCGCAGGCCGCCGCGGCCGCCGAGGAGGAAGCTGCCCTGACCGCGGGCGTCGAGGTGGCGTTCGAGGAACTTCAGATCGCCCGAGAAACATTGGCCGCCACAGAGTCTGCGGCTGCGGCGGCGGAATCGGCACACATGGCTGCGGTGCGTGCGGTGGCCGACCGTCGCGAGGGCCTGGTACGTCTGGAAGGTCAGGTGACCAACCTGGCCACTCGTGCCGAGTCGACCGACGCCGAGGCTGCGCGTCTCACCGCGGCGATCGCTGATGCGGCTGCGCGTGCCGAGGCCGCGCAGGTCGAATTCGACGCGGTGCAGGCCACCATCGCCGACCTCGACGCCTCCGAGCAGGGACTCGACGAACACCATGAGCGCACCGTCGCCGCCCTCAACGCCGCCAACGCCCGGGTCGCTGAACTACAGGCGGCCGAGCGTGCCGCCGAACAGCGGGTGGCATCGTTGACCGCTCGGATCGACGCGTTGTCGATGGGCTTGACCCGCCGCGACGGCGGAGCGTGGTTGCTCGAGCATGCGCAGGCCGGTGTGGGCGGGGTGTTGTCGGATCAGCTGCGGACCGATCCCGGGTACGAGGCGGCGATCGCGGCGGCGTTGGGCCCGGCGGTCGATGCGCTGATCGCATCCGATGAGCCCAGTGCGCGCGCGGCCATCGCCGCCTTGAAGTCGGCCGACGCGGGTCGCGCGGCGCTGGTCATCTCGGGGGTGGCTCGTCCGGCATCGGACCCGCAGCCGCTGCCGCCGGGTGCACGCTGGGCTGCGAGCGTGGTCTCGGTGGCTGCATCCCTGCGTGGCGCAATAGATCTGGTGTTGGCGCGGGTGGTCATCGCCGATGACGACGCGGTGGCCGCGGCGGTGGTCGCCGCCGCCCGCGATCAGGGTCGCCGGCTCGACGTGGTGACCCTCGACGGGGACGTGATCGGACCAGGATGGATCAGCGGCGGCTCGGGCAAGGGGCCGTCGACCATCGAGGTGCAGGCCGACATCGACAGCGCCACAGCCGATCTCGCGGCATCGCGACGACAGGCCGCAGAGCTGGCCGCGGCGCTGGCCGGGGCCACCGCCGAACAGGAGCAGCGTCGGGAGTCGGCGGAGGAGGCGTTGGCCGCGCTGCACGAATCCGACGCCACCGTCGGAGCGGTCTACGAGCAACTGGCTCGCCTCGGCCAGAGTGTTCGGGCCGCGCGCGATGAACAGGAGCGCCTCACCGCGCAGCGAACCGTGGTGGAGTCGGGTCGTAGCCAGGCATTGGCGCAGCTGCAGGAGATGGAGGAGCGGTTGCGCGCGGCGCGCGCCCAACCGGCCGACACCGAGACCGACGGCGGGGCTGACGCCGAGCGTGTGGCTGCTGCAGCCGCCGTGTCGACCGCACGCGCAGAGGAGACCGAGGCTCGTCTGGCCCTGCGGACCGCGGAGGAGCGGCTGGCCTCGGTTCGGGGTCGGGCCGACTCGCTGCGTCGGTCGGCCGCGGCGGAACGTCAAGCGCGGGCTCGCGCTGAGCAACAGAACCGGGCCCGCGCGCATGCGGCGGCCGTCGCTGCCGCAGTGGTGCAGGGCGCGGACCAGATCGCGCAACGGCTACACGCTGCCGTGGCCACCGCGCAGTCCACCCGCGACGACCTCGAGGAGCGTCGGGTCGCCCAGGTGGCCGAGCGGGACGCCGCCCGCGCGGCGGTGACCGAGCTCGGCGCGACATTGTCGCGCCTGCGTGAGGACCTGCATCGCGACGAGCTTGCCGGCGCCCAGGTCACGCTGCGGGTGGAACAGCTCGAAGAGCAGATCCGCGACTCCCTCGCCATCGGACTCGACGAGTTGTTGGCCGAGTACGGACCTGATGTCGAGATGCCGCCGACCGAGCTGGAAATGGCCGAGTATCACCAGGCTCGCGAGCGCGGCGAGTCGGTGGTGGCGCCCACCGCGATGCGGTTCGATCGCGCCACTCAGGAGGCCCGCGCCAAGAAGGCGCAGAAGGACCTGACCACGCTGGGCAAGGTGAACCCGTTGGCGCTCGAGGAGTTCGCCGCACTGGAGGAGCGCTACACGTTCCTGTCCACCCAGCTCGAGGACGTCAAGAGTGCCCGCCGTGACCTGCTCGACGTGGTCGACGACGTGGACGCGAAGATCCTGCAGGTGTTCACCGAGGCCTACGCCGATGTCGAGCGCGAGTTCGCGGCCGTGTTCACCACGCTGTTCCCGGGTGGTGAGGGGCGGCTGCTGTTGACCGATCCCGGCGACATGCTGACCACCGGCATCGAAGTGGAGGCCCGTCCGCCGGGCAAGAAGGTCAAGCGACTGTCGTTGCTCTCCGGCGGCGAGAAGTCGCTGACCGCGGTCGCGATGCTGGTGGCCATCTTCCGGGCCCGACCGTCACCGTTCTATGTGATGGACGAGGTGGAGGCCGCGCTCGACGACACCAATCTTCGGCGGCTGATCATGTTGTTCGAACAGCTTCGGGAGCGGTCTCAGTTGATCGTCATCACCCATCAGAAGCCCACCATGGAGATCGCCGACGCGTTGTACGGCGTGAGCATGCAGGGCGATGGGATCACCACCGTCATCTCGCAGCGGTTGCGGGGCGTGGACATCGGGACCTGAACGCGGGCGCGGCGCCCGCAGCCCGAGCCTGCGACCCGGGTCCTGACACAATGGCCGGGTGAGCACCGAGATCATCATTGCCATCGTCGTCGCCGTCCTCGTGCTGCTGGCGATTGGCGTGGGCACCGGCCTGCTGTTGTCCCGGCGGCGCCAGATCCACCTCGACGACCAGACGCCGCCCGGTTCGAGCACCCGTGAGGTGGACCGCTCGGGCGGGTACACCGCCACCGGTGGGTTCAGCTTCTCGCAGGGCGGCACGGACACGGTGGAACCGCCGACGTTGCTGCCCGAGCGGACCGACACCGACGGTCAGCCCCGGGTCGGTGACGACGCCTCGGTGCCCCGGGATTCTCAGCGGCGGTCCATCCAGGAGGTCAACCTGCCCGACCTTCCGGCGGATTCGATCTCTGCTGGGCGGGCATCTGCAGATCCGACTGCGCCGGAAACCGGTGCGGTCGACACCGACGTCGAGCCGGCCGTCGAGCCGGGCACCGACACCGACGCGCTGCTCGACTCGGCGCCGCCACTCGACGAGATCGAACCGGTCAGCGGCCGTCTGCATCGTCTGCGGGGCCGGCTGGCGCGGTCACAGGGCGCCCTGGGCAAGGGGGTCCTCAAGTTGCTCGGTACCGGCAACCTCGACGAGGACTCGTGGGAGGCCGTCGAGGACACGTTGCTCGGTGCCGACCTGGGTACCGCCACCTCGATCGACATCGTCGCGAAGTTGCGTACCCGGTTGGCGTCCTCGACGGTCCGCACGCCCGCTGAGGTGAGGGAGCTGTTGCGATCGGTGCTCGTGGAGGCACTGCTGCCCGACCTCGACCGCTCCATCCGAGCACTCCCGCATGCCGACACCCCCGCAGTGCTGTTGGTCGTGGGTGTGAACGGCACCGGCAAGACCACCACGGTGGGCAAGTTGGCGCGGGTGCTGGTGGCCGACGGCCGTCGGGTGACCTTGGGCGCAGCCGACACCTTCCGGGCCGCCGCGGCCGATCAGCTGCAGACGTGGGCCGAGCGCGTGGGCGCTGAGGTGGTGCGCGGCAAGGAGGGAGCTGACCCGGCATCGGTGGCTTTCGATGCGGTGGCTGCCGGGGTGGCCGACGGCGCCGACGTGGTGGTGGTCGACACGGCCGGGCGCCTACACACCAAGACCGGGCTGATGGACGAGCTGGGCAAAGTCAAACGGGTGATCGAGAAGAAGGCGAAGGTCGACGAGGTGCTGTTGGTGCTCGACGCCACCACCGGTCAGAACGGCATGGCCCAGGCCAAGGTCTTCGCCGAGGTTGTCGACATCACCGGGGTGGTGTTGACCAAGCTGGACGGAACCGCCAAGGGCGGCATCGTCTTCCATGTGCAGCACGAGTTGGGCGTGCCGGTGAAGCTGGTCGGGCTGGGGGAGGGGGCCGATGACCTGGCCCCGTTCGAGCCGCGTGCGTTCGTCGACGCGCTGCTCGACTGAAGAGTGTCGGACACGCGGTATTTGCCCGTTGTGACCGAGTTTTGGAGTTAGTTCGCTGTAGAAACGTGATCGGCGAGCTGCGGCGATACATGGCGGAAATATTGATGGCCGTTCCGTTCACGTGGGAGAAACACGCTATCGCCATGGCTGAAACATCGGGATAGGAACCTTCTCGGCAGATCGACGCCGCGGCGTGAGCCCGCGGTCGCAGAAATCGAGGAGGAATTAGGGTGGCTTACCCCGTAATGGGTGTCCCGGATACCGGCGACACCGCCTGGATGCTCGCGAGCTCGGCGCTCGTGCTGCTGATGACCCCGGGATTGGCGTTCTTCTACGGCGGCATGGTGCGCGCGAAGAGCGTGCTGAACATGATCATGATGAGCGTCATCTCGATGGGCATCGTCACCGTGCTGTGGGTGCTCTACGGATTCTCGATGGCCTTCGGTGAGGACAAGGGCAACCTGATCGGTGACCCGGCGAAGTACTTCGGGCTCAAGGGTGTCATCAGTGGCAACGGTGCGGCTGCGGTCGCCGCGGATCAGGCCACCGGCACCGAGGCATCTGACGCGGTGAACATCCCGGTCTTCGGCAGCCTCCCGCTCACCGTGTTCGTGATGTTCCAGCTCATGTTCGCCATCATCACGGTGGCCTTGATCTCGGGTGCGGTCGCCGATCGCATGAAGTTCAGTGCCTGGGCCGCCTTCACCGCGCTCTGGTCGACGATCGTCTACTTCCCGGTCGCGCACTGGGTGTTCGCCTTTGACGGCTACACCGGCGACACGGGCGGCTGGATTGCCAACAAGCTCAAGGCGATCGACTTCGCCGGCGGTACCGCGGTGCACATCAACGCCGGTATCGCGGGCCTGGTGCTCGCGATCATCCTGGGCAAACGACGCGGGTGGCCGACCACGCCCATGCGTCCACACAACCTTCCGTTCGTGATGCTCGGCGCCGGTCTGCTGTGGTTCGGCTGGTACGGCTTCAATGCCGGTTCGGCCACCACGTCCAACGGTATCGCCGGCTCCACCTTCGTCACGACCACTGTTGCCACCGCCGCAGCGATGCTGGCGTGGTTGGTCGTGGAGGTCATCCGCGACGGTCACGCCACCTCGCTCGGTGGCGCCTCCGGCGTGGTGGCCGGACTGGTCGCCATCACCCCGTCGTGTTCGTCGGTGAACGTGGTGGGCGCGCTGGCCATCGGTGTCGTCGCCGGTGCGATCTGTGCGCTGGCCGTGGGTCTGAAGTTCAAGCTGGGCTTCGACGACTCCCTCGACGTGGTCGGCGTCCACCTCGTCGGAGGTCTGTTGGGTACGTTGATGGTGGGTCTGGTGGCCACCAAGGAGGCCCCGGCTGCCGTCGACGGGCTGTTCTACGGTGGCGGATTCGATCAGCTGGGCAAGCAGGCGGTCGGAGCCTTCGCGGTTCTCGGCTACTCTGCGGTCGCCACCGCTGTCATCGCGCTGGCGATCAAGTACACGATCGGCCTGCGGATCGACGCCGAGGGCGAGGACGAAGGAGCCGACGAGTCGCAGCACGCCGAGTCGGCGTATGACTACGCCACCCTTGGCGGTGGTACCGGAAGCGTTTTCAGCCAGAGCGGGACCGCTCTCGGCAAGGAGGGATGAAGTCAGTGAAGCTGATCACCGCAATCGTCAAGCCGTTCACGCTCGAGGACGTCAAGACCGGCCTGGAGCAGGCAGGTGTCTTGGGCATGACGGTCAGTGAGGTGCAGGGCTACGGTCGCCAGAAGGGCCACACCGAGGTGTACCGAGGAGCGGAGTACTCGGTCGACTTCGTGCCCAAGGTGCGCGTCGAGGTGGTCGTCGACGACAGTGCAGTGGACAAGGTCGTCGACGTGATCGTCGAGGCCGCACGGACCGGCAAGATCGGCGACGGAAAGGTGTGGGTGTCGCCGGTCGACTCGGTGGTGCGAGTGCGCACCGGCGAACGCGGCTCCGACGCGCTCTGACCCGGAACAGATCTGCGTGCCTTTCGTCAACGGCGGATCCACCTCGCACGGCGAACCACGTCAGGCAGGCCCCGCGTCCGACAAGACGTCGAACGCGGGGCCTTCCCCGTCTGGTGAGACATCTGGTGCCGCAACGGATCTGGTCGCTGCGCGCAAGCAACTGCTCACCACTGCAGCCGGCGCCAAACGCGTCGATGCGCCCGCGCTACGCGAGGTGTTCGTCGACCTCCACGACTTCTGGTTGACCACCAAGGGAGCCGAGATCGGGGTGCGCCCTGACAGCGGCTTCGCCATCGTTGCCGTGGGCGGCCTCGGTCGCCGAGAGTTGTTGCCGCACTCCGATCTCGATCTCATCCTGTTGCACGACGACATGGATCCCGAGCGCGTGGGTGAGGTGGCCGACGGACTCTGGTACCCGCTGTGGGACGCCAACATCAAGCTCGATCACAGCGTGCGGACCGTGCCGCAGGCGTTGCAGGTGGCGGCATCAGACATGACCGCTTCCCTCGGGTTGCTCGAGGCCCGTCACATCGCCGGCGACGAGCGGCTCACCGAGCTGCTGATCAGCGGGGTGCGCACCCAGTGGCGCACCGACATTCGCACCCGGTTCCCCGAGCTCGTCGAGCAGGCCGGCGATCGCTGGCGGCGTAGCGGCGACATCGCCCACCGCGCCGAGCCCGACCTGAAGAACGGTCGCGGTGGTCTGCGCGATGTGCAGATGCTCGGCGCGCTGGCCATCGCCCAGCTGACCGACGGGATGGGCCATCTGCGGCCGGACTCGCCCGGGCGTGGGCTGCACACCGCATACGGTCGGCTGCTCGACATGCGTACCGAACTGCACCGGATCGCCGGGCGACCACGCGAGCAGTTGCGCGCACAGGATGCCGACGAGATCGCTGCCGCGCTGCGCATCGGTGACCGGTTCGACCTCGCCCGCATCATCAGCGACAGTGCGCGGACCATCAGCTACGCCGTCGACGTGGGTCTGCGGACGGCAGGCAACGCCTTGCCGCGACGCGGTCTGTCGAAGCTGCGGCGCTCGCCGGTCCGCCGTCCCCTCGACGAAGGCGTGGTCGAGCACGCGGGGGAAGTGGTGCTGGCACGCAACGCCATCCCGTCGAAGGACCCCGGCCTGATCCTGCGGGTGGCCAGCGCCTCGGCACGCACGGGGTTGCCCATCAGCGCTTCCACTCTGAGTCGGCTGGCCGACTACGCCCCCGAGCTACGTGAGCCATGGCCATCGGAGGCACTGAGCGATCTGTTGGTGCTGCTGGGCACCGGCCGCCACATGGTGGCCCCGATCGAGGCGTTGGACCGGACCGGACTGTGGGGGCGGCTGCTCCCGGAGTGGGGTGCGGTGCGTGACCTGCCGCCGCGGGACCCGATCCACACCTGGACCGTCGATCGGCACCTCGTGGAGACGGCGGCCAACGCATCGCACATGACCACCCGGGTCTCTCGGCCCGATCTGCTGGTCCTCGGCGCTCTGCTGCACGATCTGGGCAAGGGCCGAGGATCCGATCACAGCATCGTCGGGGCCGAGCTGGCCACCCAGATCGGCAACCGCTTCGGGTTGTGGCCACAGGACGTGGCCACCCTTTCGGCGATGGTGCGTCACCACCTGTTGCTGCCGATCACCGCCACCCGGCGCGACCTCGACGACCCCGCCACCACCCGTGAGGTCATCGACACCCTCGGCGGCGACCGGCAACTGTTGGAACTGCTCGCCGCTCTGGCCGAGGCCGACTCGTTGGCGACCGGGCCGGGGGTGTGGGGTGACTGGAAGGCGTCGCTGATCGGTGATCTGGTGCGAAAGTGCCTGGCCGCCATGGATGGTGAGGAACAGCATCCCCCTGAACCCTTGACCGCCGAGCAACGCCGCCGAGCCGAGGCGGGCGGAGTGTTCGTCGGCATCGAGCCCGGTGACGGGCAACACACCCACGTGGTCACCATGATCACCCCGGATCAGCCGGGCGCGTTGTCACGGATGGCTGGGGTGCTCTCACTCAACGGTCTGCGGTGTCGCAGCGCCGACGTGCAGGCTCATGCGGGCAGCGTCGTCAACACCTTCCGGGTGATCCCGCTCTTCGGTGACCCGCCCGATGCTGGGCTGTTGCGCCAGCAGTTGTTGCAGGCGACTGCGGGAACCCTCGACGTGGTGGCGAGAATCGATGCGAGAGAACGAGAATCGCCCATCCCGGTGGCACCGCCGCCGATTGCCGACACCGAGGGCGCCTCGGTGGCGGTGCCTGCCCTGTTCGCCTTGGCCCCACCGCGGGTCCTGTGGTTCGACGTCCCCGACGATCCGCAGCGCCTGCACACGCGGGCGATCATGGAGGTGCGTGCTGCCGACCGGATCGGGCTGCTGTGTCGGATCGCGGCCGAGATCGAACGCCACGGCGCCACCATCGAATGGGCCAACGTGCAGACGATGGGCGGCACCGTGATCGACACCTTCTGCCTCGTCCTCGGCGAGGACAGTCCTGCGGTCCGGCAGGCGTTGGCGGCGGGGGTTCTCACGGTGGTCCCGCCACCGCAGCCGGTGTCTTCGTCTCCAGACGGGCCGACCGCATCGGGATCGAGTCGATCCGGAGTGCCCATCGGCGGGTGAGCCGCGGCGCCGGGGCCTGCGGATCCGGTGCGGATAGGGTGGGGGCATGTTCGATTCGCTGTCCAACCGGTTGACCGGGGCCCTCAAAGACCTGCGTGGCAAGGGAAAGCTCTCCGACGCCGACATCGACCGCACGTGTCGGGAGATCCGGCTCGCGCTGCTCGATGCCGACGTCTCCCTGGTCGTCGTGCGCGGGTTCATCGCCCGGATCAAGGAGCGTGCCAAGGGTGCGGAGGTCTCCGGTGCGCTGAACCCGGCGCAGCAGATCGTCAAGATCGTCAACGAGGAACTCGTCGGCATCCTTGGTGGAGAGACCCGGCGCATCAGTTTCGCCAAGACCCCGCCGACGGTCATCATGCTGGCCGGTCTGCAGGGTGCCGGAAAGACGACGCTGGCCGGAAAGCTGGCCGCATGGCTCAAGAAGCAGGGGCACACCCCGATTCTGGTGGCCTGTGACCTGCAGCGTCCGGGTGCGGTGGGGCAGCTGCAGATCGTCGGCGAACGCGCCGCGGTACCGGTGTACGCCCCGCATCCGGGAACGTCGGTCGGCGGCGAAGGCGAGCTGGGCATCAGCGCGGCCGATCCCATCGAGGTGGCTCGCTCAGGTATCGCCGAGGCCCGCTCACGTCAGCACGACGTCGTCATCGTCGACACCGCCGGCCGGTTGGGTCTCGACGACGAGCTGATGGCCCAGGCCGCGGGGATCCGCGACGCCATCTCACCCGACGAGATCTTCTTCGTGGTCGACGCGATGATCGGCCAGGACGCCGTCACCACCGCTGAGGCATTCGCTGCCGGAGTCGGGTTCACCGGTGTCGTGCTGACCAAGCTCGACGGTGACGCCCGCGGCGGCGCAGCGCTGTCGGTCCGCGAGATCACCGGGAAACCGATCATGTTCGCCTCCACGGGCGAGAAACTCGATGAGTTCGACACCTTCCATCCCGACCGGATGGCCAGTCGCATCCTGGGCATGGGCGACGTGCTGTCGCTCATCGAGCAGGCCGAGGAGCACTGGGACGCCCAGCAGGCCGAGGCGGCAGCCGCCAAGATCACCCAGGGCGAGCTGACGCTGGAGGACTTTCTCGAGCAGATGCAGATGATCCGAAAGATGGGGCCCATCGGCAACATCCTGGGGATGCTGCCCGGCGCGGGCCAGATGAAGGACGTGCTCAGCCAGGTCGACGACAAACAACTCGACCGGGTGCAGGCGATCATCCGCGGCATGACCCCAGCCGAACGCGACAACCCCAAGATCATCAACGCCTCGCGCCGTCTGCGCATCGCCAACGGATCCGGGGTGGCGGTCAGTGAGGTCAACCAGCTGGTGGACCGCTTCTTCGAGGCCCGCAAGATGATGTCGGCCATGTCGGGCCGGATGGGCATGCCCGGGGGCAACCGACGCAGCAAGAAGGGCAAGAAAGGCAAGAAGGGCGGGCGCGGGCCCACCCCGCCCAAGGTGCGTGGCGGGATGCCTGGGATGCCGGGCATGCCACCCGGATTCCCCGATCTGTCGAACATGCCGCCCGGACTCGATCAGCTCCCGCCGGGGCTCGAGGGCATCGACATCTCGCAGTTCCAGCCGAAGAAGCGCGGCTGAGATCTGCCGCGAATGCGGTTGCCGCAGAGGAGGTTCGGCGTGGATCAACTGCACATCCGGGGTCGAGTTCCCGGGCTGGGGAAGGTGGTCCCGGACTCCGAACTGCGTGGCCTCGATTCCGTCGAGGATCGTGACGTGGAGCTGTGGATCGCCGACGGCGTCGTCGTCGAGGGGCCGCTGCCGGATGCGGTGACCGTGGCCGACGGCGGGTGGATCGTGCCAGGTCTGGTCGACGCCCACAACCACGTCGGAATCGCCCCGGGGATGGGGGTGACCATCGAGCAGGCGCGCGCGTTCGCAGCCGCCGATGCACGCGCGGGTGCCCTGCTGATCCGCGAGGTCGGCTCACCGGTGGACACTCATCCCCTCGACGGCGACCCCGGTGGGCCGGTGCTCGTGCGGGCAGGCAGACACATCGCCCGTCGCAAGCGGTACCTGCGCGACTACGGCGTCGAACTCGAGCACCCGGATGCGCTGGCGGCCGAGGTCCGAACCCAAGCTCGGGCCGGTGACGGATGGGTGAAGCTGGTGGGGGACTGGATCGATCGTGACATCGGCGATCTCGCTCCGCTGTGGACCGACGATCAGCTGGTCGCGGCCGTGGCGGCCGCGCACGACGAGGGTGCTCGGATCACCGCCCACATCTTCGGCACCGACGCCTTGCACGGGGCCATCGCGGCAGGCGTCGACTGCATCGAACACGGCACCGGCCTGACCGATGATCTCATCGAGCAGCTGGCCACCAAACGAATCGCACTGGTGCCGACCATGATCCAGGTGGAGAACTTTCCCTCGATCGCCGAGGGCGCCGATCGGTTCCCGACCTACGCCGCGCACATGCGCGCGCTGCACGCCGGGGCTCCAGCCGTGTTCGCCGCTGCGGTCGAGGCGGGGGTGCAGGTGTTCGCCGGCACCGACGCGGGCGGTTTCGTCGAGCACGGTCGCATCGTCGACGAGGTGGCGGCGTTGGCTGGACTGGGCTGGGGCGCCACCGGTGCGCTGGCCGCGGCGACCGTCGCCGCTCGGCGATGGTTGTCGGCGGGACGGTGCGAGGTGGGGGATCGGGCCGACCTGCTGGTGCTCGCCGCCGACCCTCGCATCGACATCGCGGCTCTGCGGGCACCGGTCGCCGTGGTGTGTGGAGGCGTCGTCCTCTGACGCCGATGGTCCACTGCGCCGCCGTCGCGATTTCACGGTGCTCGGGCGGCTCTGGCACAATCAGACCCTGGTTCGTCGGCACCGGTTCCGTACCGCCCGACGGTCACACCACCTCAAGCAGCAAAACCGGGCCCACCACACCGGGTGGGCCGCTGAATTGCGCAGTGACCACTGAGAGAAGAAGTCATGGCCGTCAAGATCAAGCTCACCCGCCTCGGCAAGATTCGCACCCCGCAGTACCGGATCGTCGTCGCCGACGCCCGCACCCGTCGTGATGGCCGCGCCATCGAGACCATCGGCAAGTACCACCCCAAGGAAGAGCCGTCGCTCATCGAGATCGATTCCGAGCGCGCCCAGTACTGGTTGAGCGTAGGTGCCCAGCCCACCGAGCCCGTTGCTGCGCTGCTCAAGGTGACCGGTGACTGGCAGAAGTTCAAGGGCCTCCCCGGCGCCGAGGGCACCCTGAAGGTCAAGGAGCCCAAGCCCAGCAAGCTCGACCTGTTCAATGCCGCGCTCGCCGCCGCCGACAACGAGCCGGTCGCCGAGGCCACCACCCCCAAGAAGAAGGCCGCCAAGAAGGCCGACGGTCCTGCCGCTGACGCCACCGACGCTCCCGCCGAGACCGCCGCCGAGGCGCCCGCAGCTGCGGAGACCGAGGCCGGCGCGTGAGTGCTGTGGTCGCCGACGCCGTCGAGCACCTCGTGCGCGGCATCGTCGCCAACCCCGACGACGTGTCGGTCGAGATGATCACCGGTCGCCGCGGGCGGCTGGTCGAGGTGCACGTGCACCCCGACGACCTGGGCAAGGTGATCGGGCGTGGCGGTCGCACGGCGACCGCGCTGCGCACCTTGGTCGCCGGTATCGGTGGTCGTGGTCTTCGCCTCGACATCGTCGACACCGATCGCTGACCTGATCGCCCCGATGGACCTTGTCGTCGGACGAGTGGTCAAATCCCATGGCGTCCGAGGCGAGGTGGTCGTCGACGTGCGTACCGACGACCCTGACACCCGTTTCGCGGTGGGTTCACGCTTGCGAGGCCGCCTCCCCAAAGGCCGCGGTGAGAGCGAATACGTGGTCGAGTCGGCCCGCGACCACAGCGGTCGGCTGTTGCTGGCGTTGGCCGGGATCGATGATCGCGCCCGCGCCGACGACCTGCGGGGGCTGCTGTTCCTCATCGACAGCGCCGCCGTGGATTCCGGCGACGATCCCGACGAGTTCTACGACCACGAACTCGAGGGCGTCGCCGTCACCACCCGAGTCGGCGACGCGGTGGGTGTGGTCGCTGAGATTCTGCACCTGCCCGGTGGCGACACGCTGGTGGTGAAGACCGACGCCGGGGCCGAGATCCTCGTCCCCTTCGTCACCGAGATCGTCCCGATCGTGTCGACGAGCGGCATCGTCATCGATCCACCCGACGGACTACTCGAGCTGCAGTGACAGCCGGCCCGGTCATGCGGATCGACGTGGTCAGCATCTTCACCGACTACCTCGCGCCGCTGCGGATGGCGTTGCTCGGTCGGGCCATAGACCGCGGGATCATCACCCTCGACATCCATGACCTACGCGATTGGACCCACGATGTGCATCGTGCGGTCGACGATTCGCCCTACGGCGGTGGGCCCGGCATGGTCATGCGTCCCCAGGTGTGGGGCGAGTGCCTCGACGAGGTGTGCCCCGACGACGCGCTGCTGGTGGTGCCCACGCCCGCAGGCGAACCGTTCACCCAGCGGGTTGCCGAGGAGTTCAGCACCGAGTCGCACCTGGTGTTCGCCTGCGGCCGCTACGAGGGCATCGACCAGCGTGTCATCGACGACACCGCGACCCGGGCGCGCGTTCGGGAGGTCTCGATCGGCGACTATGTGTTGATCGGCGGCGAGGTGGCGTGTGTGGCGATGATCGAGGCCTCGGTCCGACTCATCGACGGCGTGCTGGGCAACAAGGCGTCACACCAACAGGATTCGTTCTCCGACGGTCTGCTCGAGGGGCCGTGCTACACCCGTCCCGAGGTGTGGCGCGGTCACGCCGTGCCCCCGGTCCTGCTCAGCGGCGATCACGCCGCCATCGACAGCTGGCGGCGTGAGCAGGCGCGTGCGCGCACCGCGCTGCGACGCCCCGATCTGATCGAACGCCTGCAGGCGGAGTCGGGCGAATCCTGATCGGTCCATCGACCGTGCGGCCCGGTACCAACCTGACCTCGCACGATGGGTCGGCGGTTTAACCTGGACACATGCATCACTGGTACACCAACGACATCGTCGGTGCCGGTCGTCTGCCCCTGCTGTTCTTCTTTGTGGGCTTCATCGGCGGATTCCTCGTGACGCGAGTGAGCGTGCGGCTGATCCGCGCCGAGGTGCGTTGGTGGTTCGGCAACGTCAGCGCCGGACAAACCCATATCCATCACATGGTCTTCGGAGTGGTGCTCTCGTTGGTCTCGGGGGTGTCGTTGATCGCGGTGTCGATCACCGGTTCCCAGGCCACGCTGTCGGTGCTCAGTTGTGCCTTTGGGATCGGTGCCGCGCTGGTGCTCGACGAGTTCGCGCTCATCTTCTATCTGCGTGATGTCTACTGGGCCGAGGAGGGTCGCGCGTCGGTGGATGCGGTCTTCGCCGCGCTCGGGGCAACGGGCATGGTGCTCTTGGGTTTTCGTCCGATGGAGCTGTTCGAGCTGTCGGCGTTCGGGCCCGATGCTCCGCTGGTGGAGGTGGTCGTTGGGCTGGTCTTCGCCGCGGTCGGGATCGGGTTGGCGGCCGTGGTACTCGTCAAGGGCAAGATCTGGACAGGTCTGATCGGGATCTTCTTCTGGCCGCTGCTGGTCGTGGGTGCCCTGCGCATGGCACGCCCAGGCTCACCCTGGGCCCGATGGCGCTACACCAACCGGCCCAGGCGAATGCAGCGCGCGCTGCGGCGCGAGCGCCGAATCCGACGTCCGGTGATCCGGGCGAAGATCTACCTGCAGGACCTGATGGCCGGACGACCCGATGTTCCGCACGTCAAGGCCGCAGCCGAGGCAATGCTCGACGAGGTGGTGCACGCAGCACCGCCGCCCCCGCACGATCTGCCGCGAGTGTTCGGCCCGTCGCGGGCCTGGGCCCGCCCCGCCGATGCCGCACGCGTGGAGGCCTCCCCCGACCCAGTGGGGTCGGCCACGGGTGTCGTCGACCCGCGCGGGGACTCGCCGACGGCCGAGCAGTCCATCGATCGACACCGGGATCCGGCCTCGCGCCGCTGACGGCCGCGGTTCGACGATTTCGTCTGGTGTGGCTGATCTGGCACAATCGTGGGGTTGCCGCTCGCCCTTGTCGATTGCAGATCCGTTCAAGGCGCCGCGACCGACCCACGACCTGAGCACGAACCGGTCGAACCGTGCCGCCCTTCCAGGCGCCGGCCGCCAGGTTCCTCTGTTCCCAGTGAGAATCAGATAGGACTCCGAAGATGAACACCCTGGACTTCCTCGACCAGCAGTCGTTGCGTGACGACATTCCCGACTTCCGCCCCGGCGACACCCTCGACGTCCACGTCAAGGTCATCGAGGGTTCCAAGGAGCGCGTCCAGGTGTTCAAGGGCGTCGTCATCCGACGTCAGGGCGGCGGCCTGCGCGAGACCTTCACCGTGCGCAAGGTGTCCTTCGGTGTCGGCGTGGAGCGCACCTTCCCAGTGCACAGCCCCACCCTGGCCAAGGTCGATGTCGTCACCCGCGGTGATGTGCGCCGCGCCAAGCTGTACTACTTGCGTGATCTGCGTGGTAAAGCCGCAAAGATCAAGGAAAAGCGCTGATTCGGACCTGTTCGGTCGGCTCGAGTCCGGCCGGTCGGTCGTCCTCGATCGTCCTCTAGGCTGGTCGAGTGCCACAGACTCCGCGCCCCAATCCCGCCGACGACGAATCCCGTGGCCTCGGTGATCGGTCCTCCTCCACCGAGCCGGAAGCGCCGGATGCAGCGGGTGCCACACCCTGGCGGACCAAGGCAGACGTATCCGCCAGCGGCGGGTCTTCGTCGTCGGCGCGGTCGTTCCTGCGGGAGACGGCGATCATCATCATCAGCGTCCTGGTGCTCACCTGGGTGTTGCAGACCTTCGTCGGTCGGCAGTACGTGATCCCGTCGGAATCGATGGAGAACACCCTGCGCGGCTGCGCCGGATGCACCAACGATCGCATCGTGATCGACAAGCTGACCTACCGGTTCAGCGACCCCGAGCCGGGCGACGTCGTGGTGTTCAAGGCCCCGACCCGGTCCTGGGATTCACAGTGGACCTCACCACGATCGAAGAACACGGTCATTCGTGGCCTACAGGATGTGTTGTCCTGGTTCGGGTTTGCGCCGCCCGACGAGAACGACCTCGTCAAACGCGTCATCGCGACCGGCGGGCAGACCGTCGAGTGCGACAACGCGGACAGCAAAGGCGTCACGGTCAACGGCAAACCCCTCGACGAGCCCTACATCGACCGTGCGCTGCAACAAAAGGACTCCTTCGCCACCGACCCCGCGTCGAATCGGACGACCAGTTGCCTCGGACCGAATTTCGGGCCGATCACAGTCCCCAAGGGTCATGTCTGGGTGATGGGCGACAACCGCGGCAACTCGGCCGACTCCCGCTTCCACATCTCCGACGAGCTGATGGGCACCGTGCCGATCGGCAACATCCGCGGCAAGGTGCGCTTCATCATCTACCCGTTCTCACGGCTCGGTGGGGTGGGCTCGCACAACCCCCAGCGGTAGGCCTCTGGTGTACGCGAGCAGTCGGTGGCCACCACGCGCGCCGGTTCGGCGCGCGGGCGGCCTGAGAACCTTCGAGTTCGCGCTGAGCAACTCCGGGCTCGGTCCGGTGGCCGGTGTGGATGAGGCCGGACGCGGCGCGTGCGCCGGGCCGCTGGTGGTGGCCGCATGCGTCCTCAAACCCGCGCAGCTGCGGTCGCTGGCCGATCTCGACGACTCCAAGCGACTCGGTGAGGCGACCCGAGAGCGGCTGTACACCTCGGTGATCCGGCACGCCGTGGCCACCAGCGTGGTGGTCATCGAGGCCGACGAGGTCGACCGGATCGGCGTCCACGTGGCCAACATCGAAGGCATGCGCCGGGCGGTCGCGACGCTCGCGGTGGCGCCGGGGTATGTGCTGTCCGACGGATTCGCTGTGCCCGGACTGACCGCGCCGTCGCTGCCGGTCATCGGCGGCGACGGCGCGGCTGCCTGCATCGCAGCCGCCAGCATCCTGGCCAAGGTGACACGAGATCGGATCATGGTCGCCATGGACGACGAGCTTCCGGGCTATCACTTCGCGGTGCACAAGGGGTACAGCACCGCGCTGCACATGTCGGCCCTCGACGAACTCGGCCCATCGGTTCAGCATCGGATGTCGTATCGGAACGTGGCGCAGCGTGCGCAACCGCAACGCGCGCGATGAGACGCGGTCCGAGGTTGCCTCACCCGGTGAGTGTGCGGTCCGACGGGTGACTAGGCTTGCCACATGAGTGCTGAGGATCTCGAGAAGTACGAGACCGAGATGGAACTCTCCCTGTACCGCGAGTACAAGGACGTGGTCGGTCAGTTCACCTACGTGGTGGAGACCGAACGGCGCTTCTACCTGGCCAACTCGGTGGAGCTGATGCCCCGCAACGCCGACGGTGAGGTCTACTTCGAGCTGCGCCTGGCTGACGCCTGGGTGTGGGACATGTACCGCCCGGCACGTTTCGTCAAACAGGTGCGCGTGATCACGTTCAAGGACGTCAACATCGAAGAGCTCGAGAAGTCCGAGCTACGGCTGCCCGAAGACGGTGCGCTGCCGGACTGATAGCGACGCGATCTGATCGTCGCAGGACGGCGTTCTACACAGCTTCGGCACTGTCCACAGAATTGGTCCCCACAGCCCGCTGAGCGGGTGGGTCGGTGGTCGACGAGGTCCACGCTGGGCCCATGGCAACGAGCAGACGAGAACCCGACCGACGCCGCCAGATCATCGGCCGCCGCGGCGAAGACGCCGCCGCCGACCACCTGGAGAAGTCGGGTTGGCAAGTCCTGGAACGAAATTGGCGTTGTCGCTACGGTGAGTTGGATCTGATCGCGCTCGACGGCGACGTGTTGGTCGCCGTCGAGGTCAAGACCAGGACCGGCACCACCTTCGGCGACCCCGCGGCCGCGGTCACTGCTGACAAGTACCGGCGCCTGCGGCGGTTGATCCAGCTGTGGCTGGCCCAACAACAACGACGCTGGCCGGCAGTGCGATTCGATGTCATCGCGGTGTCGATCGACTCGACCGGGCGAGCTCACCTGCGGCATCTGCGGGGGGTGTTCTGATGTCGCTGGGCCGGGTACGCACAGTCGCCATCAGTGGAGTCGACGGTGTGGTGGTGGAGATCGAGGCGTTCATCGGACAGGGACTGCCGGGTGTCTCCCTGGTCGGGATGGCCGACGCCTCGCTCAAGGAGTCGCGCGATCGGGTGCGGGCCGCCATCACCAACTCGGAGAAGCCGTGGCCCGATGGCCGTGTCACATTGAACCTGTCACCGGCCAGCCTGCCCAAGAGTGGATCGAATTACGATCTGGCCCTTGCCATCGCGGTGTTGGCGGCGAACGGGGAGGTGGCGACCCACCGTCTGGACTCCACGGTGTTCCTCGGAGAGCTGGGTCTCGACGGCCGCATCCGTGGCGTGCGTGGAGTGTTGCCGTCGGTGGTTGCCGCTCGCCGCGCCGGGTTCACCCACGTGGTGGTGCCACTGGCGAATGTGGCTGAGGCCGCGCTGGTCTCAGGCCTCGACGTCGGGGGAGCGACGCACCTGACCGAGGTGATGGCCTGGTTGGCCGGCGATCGCGCGCTCGACACCGTCGATCCGTCGGCGTCTCCACCCCCGCCGATCGGGGTGCCCGATCTGGCGGACGTGGTGGGACAGACCGAGGCCCGCTACGCGCTCGAGATCGCCGCCGCCGGCGCCCATCACGTGCTGATGACCGGCCCGCCTGGGATCGGCAAGACGATGCTGGCCCGGCGCCTGCCCGGCATCCTGCCGTCGCTGACCGAGATGGAATCGTTGGAGGTGACCGCCATCCACTCGATCGCGGGCAGCCTGCCCGCCGATCACCCGCTGGTGACCGAGCCGCCGTTCATCGCACCTCACCACTCCACGTCGTCGACTGCGCTGGTCGGTGGGGGAACCGGGATGGCCAAGCCCGGTGCGGTCTCCCGTGCCCATCGGGGGGTGCTGTTTCTCGACGAATGTGCCGAGATGGGGGTCAAGGCGTTGGACTCGTTGCGAACTCCGTTGGAGGAAGGGGAGACCCGCATCATGCGACGCGACGGTGTCGCGGTGCTGCCGGCCCGCTTCCAACTGATCCTCTCGGCCAATCCGTGTCCGTGTGCGCCTGCGCGTGATGTGGACTGCGTGTGTTCAGCACAGGTGCGCCGAAAGTATCTGGGCAAGTTGTCCGGGCCCCTGATGGACCGTGTCGACATCCGGGTGCGCATGGATCCACCCGGTAACGCCGCCCTGATGGACACCGTCGGTGAATCCAGTGCCGTGGTACGGGCCCGGGTCGGCGCGGCGCGGCAGATCGCTCGGCAGCGGTGGGCTGAACACGGCTGGCAGACCAACAGTGAGGTGCCGGGATCGGTTCTGCGCCAGGAGTTCCGATTGCCGTCGGCCGCCCTCAGGCCCATCGAGTTGTTCCTCCGCGATGGTCGGATCTCGGCGCGTGGTGCCGATCGTGCACTGCGCCTGGCGTGGACGCTGGCCGATCTCGGTGGCTTGTCGGCTCCGACAGAGGCGCAGGTGGCCCAGGCGTTGCTGTTCCGCGATCGGGGCTACGCGTGAGCACACCGGGCGATCAGGTGCGCGGTGACGACTCAGGAGGTGCGGTGATGGATGATGCCGAACGGCGTGCGTGGGCCTATCTCTCGGCGGTGGCCGAGCCGCCGTGCGGGCCGCTGGTCGCGTTGGTCGAACACCTCGGTGCGCTCGAGGCGGCGCGTGCGGTCGCTGATCGTCGGGTCCCCGCCGGCTTCGAAAAGGTGCTCGCTGCCACCGCGGCTCGATTCGAGAAGAACACCGCCGCAGCAGATCTGGACGTGGTCGATCGACTCGGCGGACGTTTGGTCACCCCGCATGACCCGGAGTGGCCGGGATGGCCACTGCTGGGACTGACCCGCACCCCTGAGGCGGCGACTTCGGGTCCGCCGCTGGCGCTGTGGGTTCGTGGTCGTCGTCGACTCGACCATCTGGTCGAGGGCGCGGTGGCGATGGTCGGTTCACGGGCGTGCACCGCCTACGGTCGGCACTGCACAGGGCTGCTGGTCGACGATCTGATCGGTGGTGGTCGCCCCATCGTCTCCGGTGGTGCCTACGGGATCGACGCCGCAGCGCATCGCAGCGCCCTCGGTGGCGGCGGGACCACGGTGGCGGTGCTGGCCTGCGGGATCGACGTTGACTATCCGGCCCCCCACGGGCAACTGTTCGCCGAGATCGCCGCGACTGGCGGACTGGTGACCGAGTACGCGCCCGGTACCTCTGGGATGAAGCACCGATTCCTCACCCGCAATCGACTGGTGGCGGCGCTGTCGAGCGCGGTGGTGGTGGTCGAGGCCGGGCGCCGCAGCGGCACCGCCAACACCGCGAAATGGGCTCGCTGGCTGGGACTTCCGCTCGGGGCGGTGCCCGGCCCGATCTCGTCGGCGATGTCGGTGGGCTGCCACAAGCTGATCAGCGAAGAGCAGGCTCAGGTGATCGTCGACGGGGCCGGGATCGAGCGCATGATCTGCCCGGACGGACTGAGCATCGGGGCGGTGCCCGTCGGCGATCGAGGGCACGGCACCGACGGTGTCTCACCGGCCATCGACCTCGACGACACCGCGGCGCGGGTGCGGGATGCGTTGCCGCGCAGCGGGTCGGCGACTGTCGCCGAGATCGCTTTCGCGGTCGGGGTGGACGTGCCCTCGACCCGTTCGGCGCTGGCGGTGCTCGACATCCACGGACTTGCCGAGGCCATCGACGGTGGTTGGCGTTCACCGGTGGTGCAGGGCGCCCGGTGACTACCCTGAGGCGATGAGGATCTTGGTGGTGGGTGCCGGTGGCGTGGGCGATGCGTTGGCCAAGATCGCTGCGCGTCGAACGTTCTTCGAGGCGATGGTGGTCTCCGACTACGACCTGGCCCGCGCGCAACGCACCGTGGCGGCGGTGACAGATCGGGTGGACGCACCGTCGGCGGCTCGGTTCAGTGCTGCTCACATCGATGCCTCCGATGCCGATGCGGTGGCTGCTTTGGCGACCGAGCATCAGATCACCCACGTGATGAATGCGGTCGAGCCCGCATTCGTCCCGACGGTGTTCGCCGGAGCTCTCGCCGCTGGTGCCGACTACCTCGACATGGCGATGAGCCTGAGTTCGCCGCATCCCGAGCGGCCCTACGCCCAGACCGGGGTGATGTTGGGGGAGGCGCAGTTCGCGGCGGACTCGATCTGGCGCGACCAGGGTCGGCTTGCGCTGGTCGGGATGGGTGTGGAACCCGGACTGTCCGACATTTTCGCCCGGTACGCCTGCGACGAGCTCTTCGACAGTGTCGAGGAGTTGGGCACCCGCGACGGGGCCAACCTGGTGGTGCGTGACGACGACGGCAACGAGATCTTCGCCCCGTCGTTTTCCATCTGGACCACCATCGAGGAATGCCTCAACCCGCCGGTGATCTGGGAGAAGGACCGCGGCTGGTTCACCACCCCGCCGTTCTCCGAACCGGAGGTCTTCGAGTTCCCGGACGGGATCGGTCCGGTCGAATGCGTCAACGTGGAGCACGAAGAGGTGCTGTTGATGCCGCGATGGCTCGATGCGCGGCGGGTCACCTTCAAGTACGGGCTGGGTGCGGAGTTCATCGGTGTGCTGCGCACCCTGCATACCCTGGGCCTCGACTCCACCGCTGCGATCACCGTCCGATCGCCTGCCGGGCCGGTCGAGGTGGCGCCGCGTGACGTGGTTGCTGCGGCCCTGCCCGATCCGGCCACCATCGGCCCTCGAATGACCGGCAAGACCTGTGCGGGGACCTGGGTGACCGGCACCCGCGACGGGCGCCCGCGTGAGGTCTACCTCTACCACGTCAGCGACAACGAATGGACCATGCGTGAGTACGGCACGCAATGCGTGGTGTGGCAGACGGCGCTGGGACCTGTTGTGGCACTGGAACTCTTGGCCGCCGGAACGTGGAGCGGGGCGGGTGTGTTGGGACCGGAGGCGTTCGGTGCGCAGCCGTTCCTGGAGTTGATGGCGCGGTCGGAGTCCGATGGCGGATACGGGCAGGCGTGGGGCCTGCGCGACAGCTGGGCTGCACCCACCGACGCCTGACTTAGGCTGTCCTAATAAACCTCGGGTAGCGTGGTCGGGCGACAGCAAGGAGCCCTGCCATGGCCAAGCGCCTCACCAGCATGACCGTCCTCGAGACCCGCCGCCTGAGTCCCCACATGATCCGCGTGTACCTGGGTGGTGACGGCTTTGCCGACTTCGAGGCGTCGGAGGACACCGACTCCTACATCAAGTTCCTGTTCCCTGCGGCGGGTGTCGAGTACCCGGAACCGTTCGACCTGGAAAGGATCCGCTCGGAATTCGCCCCGGAGGATCAGCCGACCGTGCGCACCTACACGGTGCGCTCGGTCGACGCGCAGCGCCGTCGCATCGCGGTCGACTTCGTGGTCCACGGGGAGGCCGGTGTGGCCGGACCGTGGGCCTTGCGAGCGCAGCCCGGGGAGACGATCCGCTTCCTCGGGCCGGGAAGTGGCTACCGACCCTCGGCGGAGGTGGACTGGCATCTGATGGCCGCCGACGAGGCCGGACTGCCCGCGGTGGCCGCCGCTGTGGAGGCGCTGCCGACCGATGCCGTGGCGCAGGTGTTCATCGAGGTCGCTGGACCCGAGGACGAGATCGAGTTGTCCGCACCGCCGGGCGCGAGCATCACCTGGGTGCATCGCGGCGCGCCGTCGGACTCGGCCGATCCCGCCGTCACCGGCGACAACGCCCCGCTCATCGCCGCCGTCCGCGCCGCACCGTGGCTACCGGGACGCGTACAGGTCTTCATCCATGGTGAGGCGCAGACGGTGATGTCGAACCTGCGCCGCTACATCCGTCGCGAACGCGCAGTCCCTGCGGGCGATGCATCCATCTCGGGGTACTGGCGGCGCGGACGCACCGAGGAAGGGTTCCGGCAGTGGAAGGCCGAGCTGCGAGCCCGCGAAGCGGCCGCCGGTATCGCACCGTGAGCGTGAACCCGCGGTCGCGCGACCGGCGAGAGGCCGTCGGATACACCACGTTCAGCTGCGTATGCCGCGTGGCTGCTTGCGCGGAGCTACCTGTTGACGTGTGCTTTCGACCATGACGGCATCGGCACGGCTCACCGACTTCGAGGCGTATCTGCGCTTCGAGAAGGGCAGCAGTCCCGCCACCGTCCGCGCCTACCTGGCCGACGTGCGGGCACTGGTCAGCTTCGCCGGGGCCCGAGGACAGTCCATCGCCGAGATCGACCTGGCGGTGCTGCGCGCGTGGTTGGCCGAGACCACCCGCCGCGGGGCGGCCCGCACCACGGTGGCCCGCCACGTGTCGTCGGCGAAGACCTTCTGCGCCTGGGCTGCTCGTGAAGGGCTGCTGGCCGACGACGTGTCCACCCGGCTGCAGGCACCCAGGGCTCATCGCACGCTGCCCGCGGTGCTCAGCACCGAGCAGGCGCGCACCCTCACCGATGCCGCCACCCGCCGCGCCGACCCGGCCGACCCGGTCAGTGTGCGCGATCGGCTGATCCTGGAGTTGTTGTACGCCACCGGGATCCGCGTCGGTGAGTTGTGCGGCCTCGACGTCGGCGACATCGATGACGGTCGGCGGGTGCTGCGGGTGATCGGCAAGGGCGACAAGCAGAGGTCGGTGCCGTTCGGGGTACCCGCAGCGGCCGCCCTCACCGAATGGCAGCAGCGGGGGCGCCCAGCGTTGGTCGGACCCACCTCGGGGGCGGCGCTGCTACTCGGAGCGCGCGGTGGGCGACTCGACCCGCGCACCGCGCGACGGGTGGTGCACGCGGCGACCGCCGCAGTCGACGGTGCCCCCGACATCGGGCCGCACGGACTGCGGCATTCGGCAGCCACCCACCTGTTGGAGGGCGGCGCAGATCTGCGCGTGGTGCAAGAACTGCTCGGACACTCCTCGCTGGCCACCACGCAGCTCTACACCCATGTGGGGGTCGAACGGCTGCGTGCGGTGCATCGGCAGGCGCACCCGCGCGCCTGATCAGCCGGCATCGTCCTCGTTCAGTGGTTTGAGGCGGACCCGCACCACTCCCAGCAGTGCCAGCGGGTCGAGATAGGTTGCGGCCGAGCCGGTCCCACGACGCGCGCCCCAGTGCAGACACGTGCCGACGCAGCCCAGGTGCCCGCCCAGCACGGTGCCCAGCACTGTTCCCCGCGTGACCGGGGTGCCGGTGACCACCGCGGGGCGTACCGGCTCGTAGGTGGTCAGCAGGCCGTCGGGGTGCAACACCGACACGACCGACTTGCCACCCACCGATCCGGCAAAGTGCACCACGCCGACACCCGCCGCCAGCACTGCCGATCCCGTCCCCAGACCCCCGGTCGGCGCCAGATCGACTCCGCGATGCCCGGCCAGCCAGCGCTGCGCGGGTGGATCGAAGCCTCGCACCACCGTCGGTCGCGGGGACAACGGCCAGCCGTAGCCGCCCGGGATGGGGGGTGCGCCGACCGCCCAGGGTGGGGTGACGGTGAGACCGATCGCCGCAAGGAGGATCGGTATGCCGAGGATCCGGCCCATGGACAGGCCGATGGACCGACGGGTGGAAAGACCGATGGACCGCAGTGCTCGCATGGTCCTACGACGCACATCGCAGCCCGCCGGTTCCCGGCCCAGCGGGGCGTGTCGTGGCGGCCCCGGCGATTTCGTCACCACGCCCGACCTGCGTACACTTGCTCCTGCACTCCGTCGTTCGTGACTGATCTCGCATGGCCACGAACGATCGGGTGACTTCGCACGTCTGTGATCAGGCGCCCGCCTCGCGGGATACACGCCCGACGACCTCCGAGCAGGCGGTCCCGGAATCGCTCCGGGTCTGACTCGGTGACAGACGTCAGGGTCGGCCACACCGTGACCGACGACCAACTGCACACGAGAAGAGAACAATCGACATGGCTGTCGTGACCATGAAGCAGCTGCTGGACAGCGGCGCTCATTTCGGGCATCAGACCCGACGTTGGAATCCGAAGATGAAGCGATTCATCTTCACCGATCGCAACGGCATCTACATCATCGACCTGCAGCAGACCCTGACCTTCATCGACAAGGCCTACGAGTTCGTCAAGGAGACCGTCGCCCACGGTGGCACCATCCTCTTCGTCGGCACCAAGAAGCAGGCACAGGAATCCATCGCCTCCGAGGCCACCCGCGTCGGCATGCCCTACGTGAACCAGCGGTGGCTCGGCGGAATGCTGACCAACTTCTCCACCGTCCACAAGCGCCTGCAGCGCCTGAAGGAACTCGAGACCATGGAGCAGACCGGCGGTTTCGAGGGTCGCACCAAGAAGGAAATCCTCATGCTCACGCGTGAGATGACCAAGCTCGACCGCACTCTCGGTGGCATCCGGGACATGGCCAAGGTGCCGTCTGCGGTGTGGATCGTGGACACCAACAAAGAACACATCGCCGTCGGCGAGGCCCGCAAGCTGAACATCCCGGTCATCGCGATCCTCGACACCAACTGCGACCCCGACCTCGTCGACTACCCGATCCCGGGTAACGACGACGCCATCCGCAGTGCCGCCCTGCTGACCCGCGTGGTGGCCTCAGCGGTCGCCGAGGGTGTGCAGTCGCGTGCCAGCCGTGGTGCCGACGGCGACAGCAAGCCCGAGGTGGGAGCCGGTGAACCCCTCGCCGAGTGGGAGCAGGAGCTGCTGGATCAGGCGACCGCACCCGTGGGCGACGCCCCGGTCGCCGAGGCTGCGGCAGCTCCGGCGGCCGACGCCGGCGCCTGACGCCCCGCCGAGGACCCCCTCGGCGTGAGATCTCGTTGCAGCCGACGGTGTCGGGCCACCCGGCCCGGCACCGTCGCTGTGATCGGACCCGACACTCTCGCGGCGTCGCCCGACGACGCGTGACATCACCAATGTGGTGTGCGACAGGCGCTTTGGGCGCCCGCCGCCCGCCCGAGATCGAAGGAGGCTCGCCACTGATGGCGAACTACACCGCCGCCGACGTCAAGCGGCTCCGCGAACTGACCGGTTCCGGCATGCTCGACTGCAAGAACGCACTGGCCAACAATGATGGCGACTTCGACAAGGCTGTCGAGGAGCTGCGCATCAAGGGCGCCAAGGACGTGGGCAAGCGCGCTGAGCGCTCCACCGCTGAGGGCCTCGTCGCCACCCGCGACGGCGTGATGATCGAGATCAACTGCGAGACCGACTTTGTCGCCAAGAACGACGAGTTCCAGCAGCTGGCCGACAAGATCGTCACCGCCGCCGTGGCGAGCCGGGCCGGCGACCTCGAGGCGCTGTCGGCAGCACCGCTCGACGGTGGCACCGTCGGCGAGGCCGTGGCCGCGCTCTCGGCCAAGATCGGCGAGAAACTGGAGCTGCGGCGCGTCGTGGCCTACGACGGACCCGTCGCCAGCTACCTGCACAAGCGGGCCTCCGACCTGCCTCCCGCGGTCGGTGTGCTGGTGTCCTACACCGGCGACGGCCCCGACGCTGCTGAGGCTGCTCGGGCGGCCGCCATGCAGGTGGCCGCGCTCAAGGCGAAGTACGCCACCCGCGACGAGGTTCCTGCCGACATCGTCGAGAACGAGCGGCGCATCGCCGAGCAGACCGCACGCGAGGAGGGCAAGCCCGAGCAGGCGCTGCCCAAGATCGTCGAGGGTCGTGTCACCGGGTTCTACAAGGACGTCGTGCTGATCGACCAGTCCTCGGTGCAGGACTCGAAGAAGACGGTGAAGGCCGTGCTGGACGAGGCCGGTGTCACCGTCGTCGCGTTCACCCGGTTCGAGGTCGGCCAGGCCTGACAACCCACGTCGGCAGCCCCGTCGGAGCCATCCGGTGGGGCTGTCGTCGTATGTGGCGGCCGTGACGTGGGGGGCGCGATGGCGGTCGCTGACCGCATAGGATCATCGGGGCACCGGGCCAGACTCCGTCACGCGCCGAGGTGGCGCGTGTGCCGGAAGATGCATCTCGCAGGTGCCGTGATGACACGAAGGGTGACGCATGACCGAGCAGACGGCCGCCGACGAGGGTTCGGCCACGCGCAAAGGCTATCGGCGGGTGGTTCTCAAACTCGGCGGTGAGATGTTCGGTGGCGGCAAGGTGGGGCTCGATCCCGATGTGGTCGCCACCGTCGCCGCCCAGATCCGTGACGTGGTGGCACGTCAGGTCCAGGTGGCGGTGGTCATCGGTGGCGGCAACTTCTTCCGCGGGGCCGAACTGCAACAGCGTGGCCTCGATCGTGCCCGTTCGGACTACATGGGCATGCTCGGTACGGTGATGAACTGCCTGGCGTTGCAGGATTTCCTGGAGAAGGAGAACGTCGCGACGCGGGTGCAGACCGCGATCACCATGGGACAGGTGGCCGAGCCTTACCTGCCGCTACGAGCCCAGCGGCACCTCGAGAAGGGGCGCGTGGTGATCTTCGGTGCGGGCATGGGCATGCCCTACTTCTCCACCGACACCACCGCTGCGCAGCGCGCACTGGAGATCAAGGCCGAAGTGGTGTTGATGGCCAAGGCGGTCGACGGGGTGTATTCCGCGGACCCGCGCGTCGATCCGTCTGCCACCCTGTTCAGCCAGATCACTCACCGTGAGGTGATCGAGAAGGGGCTTGCCGTCGCCGACTCGACCGCCTTCAGTCTGTGTATGGACAACAAGATGCCGATTCTCGTCTTCAACCTGCTGCAGGAGGGCAACATCGCGCGGGCGGTCGCAGGTGAGAAGATCGGCACACTGGTCAGTACGTGAGAACAACCCCAGCACGCGGGATCCGGTACCACCCCGAGCACCCCCACCCCGAGCACCCGCGACCCAGCACCACGCAGTCCAGCACCGTGACGGAGGCAAACCCGTGATCGACGAAACACTCTTCGACGCCGAGGAGAAGATGGAGAAGGCCGTCAGTGTCGCCAAGGACGACATGGGGTCGATCCGCACCGGCCGCGCCAACCCATCGATGTTCAATCGGATCGTCATCGACTACTACGGCGCCACCACCCCCATCACCCAGATCTCCTCGATCACCACACCCGAGGCGCGGCTGGTGGTCATCAAGCCGTATGAGGCGAGTTCGCTCAAGGACATCGAGACCGCCATCCGCAACTCAGATCTCGGGGTGAACCCCAGCAACGACGGCACGATCATCCGGATCGGCATCCCGCAGCTCACCGAGGAACGCCGACGTGAACTGGTCAAACAGGTCAAGGCGAAGGGTGAGGACGCCAAGATCTCGATCCGCAACGTTCGTCGCAAGGCTGTCGACGAACTCAAGCGCATCCAGAAGGACGGTGAGGCCGGCGAAGACGAGGTGGGTCGGGCCGAGAAGGATCTCGACAAGACCACCGCCGGCTACGTCAGCCAGATCGACGACCTGGTCAAGCACAAAGAAGCCGAGCTGCTCGAGGTCTGATGACCCGCAGGTCCCACCCCGAGATGGTGTCGGCCTGTTGGGTGGGACACGGCGAGGCGGCAGATCGAGTGGCAACGGGAGAGACGAGACGTGGTGTGACCGAAACCGAACCGACGCGGACCCAGTCCGGTCAACCGTCGGGCCCCGAAGGTGACGCTGCGGCGGCACCGCCGGCCACTTCTCGCGCCGGACGCAACCTACCCGCCGCGATTGCGGTCGGCGGTTCCCTCGGTGTCGGCGTGCTGCTCACCCTGATCTTCGCGCCGATCGGATGGATTCCGGTGGTGGCGGTGGCGATCGCGGTGGCCGAATGGGAGGTCATCAAGCGGCTGCGGACCGGCGGCTACGGCGTCGCGATGCTCCCGTTGTTCGTCGGCGGCCAGGCGATCATGTGGTCGGCGTGGCCGTTCGGTGTCACCGGGGTACTGGTGTCGTTCATGGCCACCGTTCTGGTGACCATGGTGTGGAAGTTGTTGTCGCAGGGCACGTCTGCGGCGCCGGTCAACTACCTTCGCGATCTCGCCGTCACCATCTTCGTGCTCGCATGGCTACCGCTGCTGGCATCGTTCGCGGTGTTGCTGGTGTTGCAGGATCGCGGCTGGGCGCGCGTGTTGACCCTGATGATCGTCGTCGTGTGCTCCGATGTCGGCGGTTACACCGCAGGTGTGCTGTTCGGGCGGCATCCGATGGTGCCTGCGATCAGCCCCAAGAAGTCGTGGGAGGGCATGGCTGGGTCGCTGCTGTTCGGCACGGTGGGTGCAGTCTGCACCGTCACGTTCCTCGTCGAGGGCCAGTGGTGGATCGGCGTGATCCTCGGACCGGTCCTGGTTGTGTGCGCGACTCTGGGCGATCTGGTGGAGTCCCAGGTCAAGCGTGACCTCGGCATCAAGGACATGGGCACGCTGCTACCCGGACACGGCGGCATCATGGATCGCCTCGATTCCATCCTGCCCTCGGCCTTCGTGGTGTGGGCCGTGCTCAGTGCCTTGATCTAGGGGCTTGAGCTGACCCCCCTGATCACGCCTTCTTGATGGCCCGTTTCACCTGGTGGATCCGTGCGGCCCCGACTACTCCGGCCACCAATGCGCCCACGGCAGCTGCGATGAGCAGACCGACACCCTGAGGCAGCGACACCGTCCAGAACAACAGGTGGGTCTGCTGACTCTCGAGGTTCTGCAGGATGAACACCAGCAGGAGGATCAGCAGGGCGGCGCCGGTGATCAGGCCGGCCCAGGCCGAGGCGGTACGGGTGTACTTGACTCCTCGGAGAGCTCGGCGGGCGGCCGAGATGTCGGTGTCGGGATCGACCGCAGCCGGAGGCAGGCCCGCGCCGTCTGCGGCGTCGCCGTCGGGAGCGGAGTCGGCGCGTTGAGTCATGGGGGATGCGTCCTATCGTTGTGATGCTCGCTCGAACGGTGGTGCCACCGTTCGATTGGACTTCTCCGTATTCATACAGGAACGTCACACCATGCCCGGTCCTTCCCTGCCCCTCGTGTTCGACGCCCCGCGCCGCGGTCGGCCGCCGGTCCACCTCGCCGATCTCGACGCCGACGGCCGCGTGGACGCAGTGGTGGGCCTAGGACTGCCCCGGTTCCGGGCCGATCAGCTGGCGCGGCAGTACTACGGGCGGCTGTGTGCTGATCCGGCCGAGATGACCGATCTGCCCGCGGCGGTCCGTGAGGCGGTGGGGCAGCGACTGTTCCCCACCTTGATGACCCCGGTCCGTCACATCGCCTGTGACGACGGGACGACCCGCAAGACGTTGTGGCGCCTGCACGACGGGACGATGGTGGAGTCGGTGCTGATGGGCTACGCCGATCGGACCACGGTGTGTGTGTCCAGTCAGGCCGGTTGTGGGATGGCGTGTCCGTTCTGTGCCACCGGCCAGGGTGGGTTGGACCGCAATCTGTCCACCGCCGAGATCGTCGATCAGGTGCGCGCCGCGGCTCGTGCTGTGGCCGACGGGGAGCTCGCCGGAGCGCGGCGGCTGTCCAACGTGGTGTTCATGGGCATGGGTGAGCCGTTGGCCAACTACAACCGGTTACGAGATGCGTTGCTGCGCATCATCTCGCCCGCTCCCGACGGGTTGGGGATCTCGCAGCGCTCGGTCACGGTGTCGACCGTGGGGCTGGCACCGGCTATTCGTCGGCTTGCCGACGAGGGGCTGCAGGTTCGTCTCGCGGTGTCGCTGCACACGCCTGATGACGAGCTGCGCGACACCCTGGTGCCGGTGAACAACCGATGGCCCATCGACGAGGTTCTCGCGGCGGCACGCCACTACGCCGATCGTTCGGGCCGTCGTGTCTCGATCGAGTACGCGCTGATCCGGGACGTGAACGATCAGCCGTGGCGGGCACGGTTGTTGTCCACCCGATTGCGACAGCATCTGGGAAATCTGGCGCACGTCAACGTGATACCGCTGAACCCGACGCCGGGTAGCGAGTGGGATGCGGCACCCAAAGATGTGGAGCGCAGGTTCGTGGCGTTGGTCAACGAGGGTGGTGTGGCGTGTACGGTTCGCGACACCCGGGGCCGGGAGATCTCGGCCGCCTGCGGTCAGCTGGCCGCAGAGGGGTGATCAGTTCTTCCACTTGCCGCGGCTGAGCACCAGATCGCGGATGAGGATGAACCACAGCACCGCGGTGATGCCGATGAGGTAGAGGTCCTCGACCCGGCCCTTGTGGTTACCGATCAGCATCGCCAGCAGCAGCACCCCGGCCAGCCAGCCCGCCACCCGCATCGTGGTCTTGTTCTCGCCGTGCCATCCGAAACGTGCGCTCGGGGCGTCGGCGGGTTCACGGGCCCAGCCGGTGTCGATCGGCTCGTGTGCGACCTCGCCGTGCTTGGTGTGCTCGACCTCGCTGCTTGCCACTGTGTCTCCTCGTGCTCCTGCGCCGCTTCCCGCGGGCGCGGACGGTGGTGTGCTTCAGCATATCGTCGGTCGTCCGACGGCCTGCGGCCACCGAGGCCGGGTGTGACAATGACGGCGTGTCGCTCATGTCATATCGCTCCGAGAACTACCCGCGCGACATGGTCGGCTACGGGGCCCATCCGCCGGATCCGCGCTGGCCGGACAACGCCGCGATCGCCGTCCAGTTCGTCTTGAACTATGAGGAGGGCTCGGAGAACAGCGTGCTGCACGGCGACGCGGCCAGTGAGACCTTTCTCTCCGAGATGGCCGCGCCTGCGGCGTTCCCGGACCGACACATGAGTATGGAATCGCTCTACGAGTACGGCTCTCGTGCGGGGGTCTGGCGCATCCTGAGGTTGTTCGATCGGCGGGCGCTGCCGCTGACGGTGTTCGCCGTCGCCCAGGCCCTGGCCCGCAACCTCGAGGTCGCCGCCGCGTTCGCCGCTCGGGGCGATGAGATCGCTGCGCACGGCTACCGCTGGTTGAACTATCAGCAGATCGATCCAGCCGTCGAGGCAGACCACCTGCACCGGGCGGTGGAGTTGCTGACCGAGATCACCGGGTCACCGCCGGTGGGCTGGTACACCGGTCGTGATTCGCCCAACACCCGATCGTTGGTGGTCTCCCACGGCGGCTTTCTCTACGACTCCGACAGTTACGCCGATGACCTGCCGTACTGGGTTCGGGTCGGATCCGACGCCCCGGTCGATCACCTGGTGGTGCCCTACACCCTCGACACCAACGACATGAAGTTCTCATCGTCCTCGGGGTTTGCCACCGGTGCCGACTTCGAGACCTATGTCTGCGATGCGTTCGACACGCTCTACGCCGAGGGCATCGCCGGGTCGCCGAAGATGCTGTCGGTCGGATTGCACTGTCGGCTGATGGGCCGACCGGCGCGGATCGCAGCTCTGGAACGGGTTCTCGACCACATCGAGTCGCATGAGCGGGTGTGGATCGCCCGCCGCGCCGACATCGCACGACATTGGCATGCCCACCATCGGCCGACCACAATGACGCGGTGACCACCCGTGTACTGATCCTCGGTTCCACCGGCTCGATCGGCGTGCAGGCGCTGGAGGTGATCACCGAGCACCCGGACCGGTTCTCGGTGGTCGGCCTGGGCGCAGGCGGGTCCAACCCGGACCTGCTGATCGCTCAAGCCCGTACCTGGGGGCTGGGCCCCGAGGCGGTGGCGGTGGCCGATCCGACGGCGGCCATCGAGGTCGGAGCGGCTCTGGGCGGCGCCGTCCGTGGCGGCGAGTCGGCGATGTGTGAGCTGATCGAGTCGGTGCAGGCCGACGTGGTGCTCAACGCGGTGGTCGGATCGCTGGGGCTGCGGCCCACGCTGGCTGCCCTGGGCACCGGTGCGCGACTTGCGTTGGCCAACAAGGAATCTCTCGTCGCTGGGGGAGCGCTGGTGCTGGCCGCTGCGGCCCCTGGGCAGCTGATCCCCGTCGACTCCGAGCACTCGGCCATCGCGCAGTGTCTGCGCGCGGGCACCACCGCGGAGGTCGAGCGGCTGGTGGTCACCGCATCCGGCGGCCCGTTCCGCGGATGGACCGCCGCACAGCTCGAGTCGGTCACCCCCGAGCAGGCCGGACGACACCCCACCTGGTCGATGGGGCCGATGATCACCCTGAACTCGGCAACCCTGGTGAACAAGGCGTTGGAGGTGGTCGAGGCGCACCTGCTCTTCGACGTGCCCTACGACCGCATCGATGTGACCGTGCACCCGCAGTCGATCGTGCACTCGATGGTCACCTTCGTCGACGGAGCCACCATCGCCAAGGCCTCACCGCCGTCGATGAAACTACCGATCGCGCTGGCCTTGGGGTGGCCCGACCGGGTGCCCGGATCGTCGACCGCATGCGACTTCTCCCACGCCGCCACCTGGACGTTCGAGCCGGTCGACGACGTGGTGTTCCCGGCCATCGAGCTCGCCCGCGCGGCGGGGCGCGGCGGGGGCAGTCTGACCGCAGTGTTCAACGCGGCCAACGAGGCTGCCGCCCAAGGATTCTTCGACGGGGCCATCACGTTCGGGCGCATCGTCGGCATCGTCGCCGACGTGTTGGCGGAGGCGAACGAGTGGGCGCGTGAGCCGGGTACCGTTGAGGACGTCCTCGCAGCGGACTCGTGGGCGCGCCGGCGAGCCGCCGAGTTGGTCGGCGACGCGGGGCTAAGGAGGTAGAAGCGCAGGTGGGGTTCATCCTGGGAGCAGTCCTGTTCGCCGTGGGTCTGCTGCTGTCCATCGCGTGGCACGAATGTGGGCACATGTGGGCCGCGCAGCGCACCGGCATGTACGTGCGCCGCTACTTCGTCGGCTTCGGCCCCACCATCTGGTCCACACGGCGCGGCGAGACCGAATACGGACTGAAGTGGCTGCCCCTCGGCGGCTTCTGCGACATCGCCGGGATGACCACCTACGACGAGATCGACCCGCGCCATGCACACCGGGCGATGTACCGGCAGAAGGCGTGGAAACGGCTGGTCGTCCTGGCCGCCGGGCCGGCACAGAACTTCGTGCTCGGATTCGTGCTCATCATGGTCTTGGCGGTCGGCTGGGGGCTGCCCAGCCTCAGCGGCAACACCAAGGTCGGGGTCGCGGAGATGTCGTGCATCTCGCTGTCGGCCGATGCCTCCGGGAAACTGTCGTCCTGCACCGGCACCGCCCCGGCCCAGGCCGCCGGGCTGCGGGAGGGCGATCGGATCGTGGCCGTCGACGGGACGAAGATCGCGACGTCGACGGATCTGGTCGCCACGATCAAGAAGACCTCCGGACCCTCGGCGGTGCTGACAATCGAACGCGACGGACGTGAACAGAACGTGACAGTCCCGGTCACCCAGGTGCAGCGCCCGGTTCGATCCCCCGACGGGACGATCACCTCGACCACCGTGGGCGCGATCGGGGTATCGCTGTCCGACGCCGGGATCATCACCCACTACAACGTGCTCTCTGCGGTGCCGGGTTCGGTCGCCTTCACCGGTGAACTGCTTGTCAAGACGGTCGACTCGCTGCTCTCGCTGCCGCAGAAGGTCGGCGCGCTGTGGACCTCGGTCACCGGCGGTGAGCGTTCGTCGGACACGCCCATCAGCGTCTACGGGGCCTCGGTCATCGGGGGACAGGCCGCCGACCGAGGCCAATGGCCGTTCTTCATCTACCTGCTGGCCAGCATCAACTTCTTCCTGGGCCTGTTCAACCTCGTGCCACTGCTTCCGCTCGACGGTGGACACATGGCGTTGATCGGATACGAGAAGGCCCGCAACGCAATTCGCCGTCGGCTGGGCAAGGTGGCCCGAGGGCCGGTCGACTACATGAAGATGATGCCCGCCACCTACGCGGTGCTCGCGGTGATGGGTGCGTTCATGGTGCTCACGCTCAGCGCCGACATCATCAACCCCGTCAAGGTCTTCTAGGAAGTGAGTTCATGACCTCGCAGAGTTCTGCTCCGAACAATCCGGGTTCGTCCACACCGATCGGTCTGGGGATGCCCGCCGGACCGCCGCCGGTGCTGGCACCGCGCCGACGTACCCGGCAGATCCAGGTGGGTTCGGTGGGGGTGGGCAGTGATCACCCCATCTCGGTGCAGTCGATGACCACCACCAAAACCCACGACATCAACGCCACGCTGCAACAGATCGCGCAGCTGACGGCGAGCGGATGCGACATCGTCCGAGTCGCCTGTCCGCGCCAGGAGGACGCCGACGCCTTGGCGGTGATCGCCAAGAAGAGTCAGATCCCTGTCATCGCCGACATCCACTTCCAGCCGCGCTACATCTTCGCCGCCATCGAGGCCGGCTGCGCTGCGGTGCGTGTGAACCCGGGCAACATCAAGGAGTTCGACGGACGGGTCAAGGATGTGGCGCTCGCGGCCAAGGACGCCAACATCCCCATCCGGATCGGCGTGAACGCCGGATCGTTGGACCCGCGGCTGCTGGCCAAGTACGGCAAGGCCACGCCCGAGGCGCTGGTGGAATCGGCGTTGTGGGAGGCGAGCCTGTTCGAGGAGCACGGCTATGGCGACATCAAGATCTCGGTCAAGCACAACGATCCGGTGATCATGGTCGAGGCCTACCGCCAACTCGCCGCACAGTGCGACTACCCGCTGCACCTGGGGGTGACCGAGGCCGGGCCCGCGTTCCAGGGCACCATCAAATCCGCGGTCGCCTTCGGGGCGTTGTTGTCCGAGGGCATCGGCGACACCATCCGGGTGTCGCTGTCGGCCCCGCCCGCCGAGGAGGTGAAGGTGGGCGATCAGATCCTGCAATCGCTCAACCTGCGCCCCCGCAAGCTCGAGATCGTCTCCTGTCCCTCCTGCGGGCGGGCCCAGGTGGACGTCTACACCCTCGCCGAGCAGGTCACTGCCGGACTCGAGGGTCTGGAGGTGCCGCTGCGGGTGGCGGTCATGGGATGTGTCGTCAACGGGCCTGGTGAGGCCCGCGACGCCGACCTCGGTGTGGCGTCGGGCAACGGCAAGGGCCAGATCTTCGTCAAGGGTGAGGTGATCAAGACCGTGCCCGAAGCGCAGATCGTGGAGACTTTGATCGAAGAGGCTCTTCGCATTGCGGCTGAAACAGGGAACACTGACGATGGCGCGGTTGTCGGTGGCCCGGTGGTGACCGTCAGCTGAGCTGACCTGCGCGTCGAGATCACGGTCCCGACACGCATCCACGTGCACCCGGACGATTCGACCGGGCGCTGTTGTGCACGATCCGGCGAACACGTCGGGTCGCTCTCACTCCGATCGGGCCGGGAGCCATGGTTCTGAAGCTGTTGGGCGACAAGCCCCTCGGTTCGCGGGATGCCGAGGTGGTCGGTCACGCCCTCGATCTCGACCCGGTGGCCATGTGCATGGTCGCCGCGCGAGTCGAGGAGCAAGGGGTGAGCCCACGCTCGCTCGGCGGCGAACTGTGGAGCAACGGCGATCCGCTCACGGCCCTCTGTTTCTCCGGTGCGAACCTCATCCCGCTGCTCGGCGACGCCGAGGACATCGCGGCGTTCGCCGCCCGGGCCCTGCGCTCTCCGCGGATGTGCTCGTCGGTGGTGGGTCGGGCCGAGCACGTGATGGAGTTCTGGCGCCATGCCAGCAGCCAGTGGGGTCCGGCGCGCGAGGTGCGGTCCGATCAGCCGTTGTTGGCGATGTCGGGCCCCCCGGCCATCGCACCCGACCCGGGTGTGCGGCGGGTGCGGATCACCGAGATCGACGCCTACCTGCCCGCCGCCATCGACATGTTCACCGGGGAGGTGGGGGTCGACCCGTGCCTCGGTGACGGCGGCCGATCGTACCGGCGTCGGATCGCCGCGTTGATCCGAGCCGGTCGGGCCTACGCCCGGTTCGACGACGGCGAGGTGGTGTACAAGGCCGAGGTGGGGTCGATGTCACGCCGGGTCGGTCAGATCCAGGGGGTCTGGGTGTCACCGAAGCGCCGCGGCAAGGGCCTCGGGGCCGCGGGAACGGCCGCGGTGGTCGCTGCGATCACCGCCGAGTCCCGCACCGCGAGCCTCTACGTCAACAGCTTCAACCACCCCGCCCGAGCGGCCTACCGTCGCGTCGGTTTCGACGAGGTGGGCACCTTCGCGACCATTCTCGTCGACTGACCCCCTCGATCTAGGACCTCGAATCGGTTGGGGTACCCGCTGCGTGGCGTCGTGATCCCGGGCGCGGTCCGGCCTAGCATCAGAGCCGAT
This sequence comes from Williamsia sp. CHRR-6, assembly GCF_018474015.1. Lineage (GTDB taxonomy): Bacteria > Actinomycetota > Actinomycetes > Mycobacteriales > Mycobacteriaceae > Williamsia_A. The sequence continues at coordinate 183,288 of NZ_JAHCSG010000006.1, forward strand.
GATCAGCCCCACACCGCGCAAGACCCCGATCGCCCACCGGGTGCAGATTCTGGTGGTCCTCCTCGCGGTGGGGTCGGTGCTGTGCTCGGCGGCATGCACCTCGACGAGCGACAACGGACCGCGAGCTGCCGCCCAGCGTTTTCTGACGGTGTTCGCCGCCCACGACACGGCCGCCGCCGCCAGGAGCACCGACTCGCCGCGACAGGCTACCGCTGACATCGAATCCGCCTGGGCCGGACTGCAAGCCACCGCCATGACCGCGAACGTGGGCAAGACCAGCGTCACTGGTGACACCGCCTCGGTGGGCGTGCGGTACCGCTGGACGTTGCCGCGCGGTCAGGTGTGGACCTACACCGGGGCGATCGCCATGGCGCGCAACGACTCCGGTTGGCAAGTGCGGTGGGACAACACCGACATCCATCCCGATCTCGGTGCCACCCAACGCATGCAACTGCAGACGATCACCGCGCCGGTGGGTTCGGTCGACGAGGCCGACGGTTCGTCGGTGCTGGTCGCGGGTTCGGTGTTCCGGATCGGCTTCAACGCCGCCGCCGCCAACGCGGCGGGTTCCATCGGGGACGCTGCGGTGCGGTTGACCGCAGTCCTGGCTCGCTTCGACCCGACGCTCAACGCGCAGGCGATCGCCGAAGACGCGAGCGCGACCACCGGCACCTACGCCGTGGCCACCCTCGATCGCGCACGCTACGACCAGATCAGCGATCAGCTGGCAGCCGTTCCGGGCGTGTCGGCCTCCGAGCAGGCCGACCTGGTGCCCACCGACCCCACGTTCGCCCCGGCCCTGCTGACGCAGGTCAAAAAGCAGGTGGCCGCCGATCTCGACGGCAAGGCCGGGTGGCGGGTGCTCTCCCTCAACGCCAACGGGGCCACCGCCGACGTACTGGCCGAGGTGGCGCCGCAGCCCGCGCCGTCGGTGGACATCAGTCTCTCGCGCACGGTGCAGGTCGCAGCTCAGCGCGCGGTGGACAACCGTCGGGATCTGGCGACCATGATGGTGGTCATCCAGCCCTCCACCGGACGGTTGCTCGCCGTGGCGCAGAACTCGTTGGCCGACAAGGGCGGACCGTTGGCCACCATCGGGCAGTACCCGCCGGGCTCGACGTTCAAGATGGTTACCTCGGCGGCCGCCATCTCCACCGGACTCTCGCAGCCGGGTACCCTCGTCGGCTGCCCGGGGGAGGTGACCATCGGCGAGCGGACCATCCCCAACTACAACAACTTCGCGTTGGGCACCGTGTCGATGCAGATGGCTTTCGCCCGCTCGTGCAACACCACGTTCGCCAAGCTGGCCAGCCAGATGGGGCCGTCGGACCTGGCCAACGCGGCCGCAGGCATGGGCATCGGCACCGGCTTCGACGTCCCGGGAATCCCGATCCAGTCCGGCTCGGTGCCGATAGCCCCGGAGTTGATCGCACGAACCGAGGACGGCTTCGGTCAGGGCAAGGTGCTGACGAGTCCGTTCGGTTTGGCGATGGTGGCGGCCACAATCGAGCACGGTTCGCGGCCTACCCCGCAGCTGATCATCGGGCGACCCACCACGGTGACCGGGCCGCATCCCACCCTCGACCCGACGGTGCTCAGTGCACTGCGCCCGATGATGCGTGCGGTGGTCCTCGACGGCACCGCCGATCGGATCAAGGATCAGGGCGAGGTGTTCGGCAAGACCGGGGAGGCCGAGGTCCCCGGCGGATCGCATGCCTGGTTTGCCGGCTACCGGGGCGATCTGGCCTTTGCGACACTCGTAGTCCTGGGTGCCAGCTCGGACAACGCGGTCGCTGTCACCCGGGACTTCTTCACCGGACTGCCGCCGGGTTACGCGGCCTGATCAGCGCGCTTCCGCCGGGGTGCCACGCCGATAGGATGGTCGACATGTCCGTACGAACTGTCCTGGAACCCGGCGTCATCTCGCCCACGCTGCCGGTGCCGAACTCCATCGCGCGCCCCGAGTACGCGTGGCGACCCGACGCCGACGAAGGTCACGAGCCGTGGGTGCAGACCGCCGAGACCATCGAGAAGATGCGAATCGCAGGGTCGATCGCCGCGGCCGCGCTGGCCGAAGCGGGCAAGGCGGTGGCGCCCGGGGTGAGCACCGATGCCCTCGACCGGATCGCCCACGAGTACATGGTCGACCACGGTGCCTACCCGTCGACGTTGGGCTACAAGGGTTTTCCCAAGTCCTGCTGCACCTCGCTGAACGAGGTGATCTGCCATGGCATCCCCGACTCGACGATCATCGAAGACGGCGACATCGTCAACATCGACGTCACCGCCTACATCCACGGAGTGCACGGCGACACCAACGCCACCTTCCTCGCCGGAGATGTGGCCCCGGAGGTGGCCGACCTCGTCGAACGCACCCACGCTGCGACCATGCGCGCGATCAAGGCAGTGCGCGCCGGCCGTGAACTCAACGTGGTGGGCCGCGTGATCGAGGCGTACGCGAATCGGTTCGGCTACAACGTGGTTCGTGACTTCACCGGCCACGGTATCGGTGAGACCTTTCACAACGGGCTGGTCGTGTTGCACTACGACGAGCCCAACGTGGACACCGTGTTGGAGCCGGGCATGGTGTTCACCATCGAGCCGATGATCAACCTCGGTTCGCTGGCCTACGACATCTGGGATGACGGCTGGACCGTGGTCACCCGCGACAAGAAGTGGACTGCGCAGTTCGAGCACACCCTGGTGGTCACCGAAGACGGGGCCGAGATCCTCACTCTCCCTCCGCAGTAGGTGGCCGCCGCGCTGCTCGTGGGGGGCGCCACCTCCGATGCGGGCAAGAGCCTGGTGGTCGCGGGCATCTGCCGGTCGCTGGCCCGGCGTGGGGTGTCGGTGGCGCCCTTCAAGGCTCAGAACATGTCCAACAACTCGGTCGTGACCGCCGACGGCGGCGAGATCGGTCGTGCCCAGGGCATGCAGGCCTTGGCGTGCGGGCTGGCGCCGTCGACCCGGTTCAACCCGGTGTTGCTCAAACCCGGCGGCGACCGGCGATCGCAGGTGGTGGTGCGTGGGCGCGCCGACGGGTGGGTGGGTGCCCACGACTACCACGAGCGTCGCGCCGCCCTCGCCGAGGTGGTCGCGAGCGAGCTCGCCTCGCTGCGTTCGGATTTCGACGTGGTGATCTGTGAGGGCGCCGGGTCGATCGCCGAGATCAACTTGCGCGCGAGTGATCTGGCGAACATGGGGTTGGCCCAGGCCGGTGGGTTACCGGTCATCGTGGTCGCCGACATCGACCGCGGGGGAGTGTTGGCCCACCTGCTGGGGACCGTCGCCGCGCTGTCGCCGTCAGATCAGGCGCACGTGGTCGGGTTCGTGGTCAACAAGTTCCGGGGCGCCCAGTCCATCCTCGACCCCGGTCTGGAGTCGTTGCGTGCGTTGACCGGACGCCCCACCCTGGGTGTGCTGCCGTACCTGAACGACCTGTGGATCGACGCCGAGGACTCGTTGTCCACCCCGATCGGACGCCGGGTGGGTCCGTCGACGCCCGCGCTGGGGTCGGCTCGGATGCGTGTTGCGGCCCTGCGGCTTCCGCGTGTGTCGAACTCGACCGACCTCGAGGCGCTGGCGTGTGAGCCCGGCGTGGACGTCACGTGGGTCGACGACATCGCCTCAGTACACGCGGCCGATCTGGTCGTGGTGCCCGGTACGCGAGCGACTGTGGCCGATCTGGGTTGGTTGCGTGAGCGGGGACTTGACCGGGCGCTCGGCGAGCGGGCCACAGCCGGGCGGCCGGTGATCGGAATCTGTGGCGGATACCAGATGTTGGGCACTCACATCGATGACGACGTCGAATCCGGGCGCGGTCAGGTGCCGGGATTGGGACTGCTCGATGTCACGGTGCGGTTCGACGCGGAGAAGACGGTACGCCCGGTGACCGGACGCTGCGCCGGGATCGCGGTGGCGGGATACGAGATCCACCACGGACGCGCCGAGGTCCACGGCGGTCGCCCCTGGCTCGACAGTGACGCCGATGGCCCCGAGGGATGTGTCGTGGGTCCGGTGCGGGGAACGCACTGGCACGGGTTGTTGGCCAATGACGCGATGCGGCGCGGTCTGCTGGCCGAGGTGGCCGATGCGGCCGGTCTCGACGGTTTCGTGGTCGCGACCGACACCGACTTCGAGGCGACCCGGTTGGCCCAGGTCGACCGGATGGCCGATCTGGTCGACACCCACATCGGGACCGCCACCCTCGACGCGGTGCTCACCGCGGGGATCGAACATGATCTGCCGACGGTGACCCTCGGGCTGGGCCCCGGTGCGAAGCCGCGCACGTAGGCTTTGTGGTGATGACTGTCGACACCTCGACCGTGGCCGTCGGTGACCTGGAGTTCACCGTCCGCACCGGTGGCTCCGAGTCCGCGCCCGCCGTCCTGCTGCTGCATGGCTTCCCCAGCAGCGGAACATGTTTCGACGCCGTGGTGGGGCGCCTGCACCAGTCCGGACTGCGGACGGTGGTACCCGACCAGCGTGGGTACTCGGTGGGTGCCCGCCCGTCCGCCGTCGAGGACTATCGGATCGATCGGCTGGTCGCCGATGCGATCGGCATCCTCGACGCGCTCTCGATCGGCTACGCACTCGTGGTCGGACACGACTGGGGTGCGCAGGTGGCATGGCATCTCGCCGGTAAACATCCGGACCGCGTCAGCGGGCTGGTCGCGGTCAGCGTCGGCCATCCCTCGGCGGTCGCGGCGTCGCTGGCCACCTCGGATCAACGGCAACGATCGTCCTACATCCCCACCCTGATCGACCCCGCGGCCGAGGACCGGTTGTTGGCCGACGACGCGGCCGCCCTGCGGGCGATCGTCCCGGACGATTCGGTGGCTCCGCTGCTGGAGCGTGACGGTCTGACCGGTGCTCTCAACTGGTATCGCGCGAACTTCACCGGCGACATCGCCGCCACCCTGGCATGTCCCCCCATCGAGGTCCCGACCACCATGATCTGGAGCGACGCCGACACCGCGCTGGGCGGCGAACAGGCCACCGGCAGTGGACGTTTCGTCTACTCCGACTATCGCTACTGCGAGCTCAGTGGGGTGGATCACTGGGTGCCGCAGAACGCGGCGGCCGCACTGGCCAGCGAGATCGCGCTGCGGTCGGCCACCTACTGATCTGCCGTCGCCGGCTCAGATCTCCAGACCCAGTAGGGCGTTCTCGAGCACCTCGGGCATGCCGGGGTGGATCCAGTACTGGCCCGTGGCCATCGAGGTGGCGTCGAGCCCGAACGACATCGCCTGGATGACCGGCTGGATGACCGTCGGGGCCTGCGGACCCAGGATGTGGGCACCCAGCAGTCGACCCGTGCCGCGTTCGGCGACCAGTTTGCACAACCCGGTGGTGTCCTCCATCGCCCACCCGTAGGCGACGTCACCGTAGGACTGCACCTTGACCGTGACGTCGAGTCCCTGGGATCGCGCCTGGGCTTCGGTGAGTCCTACCGCGGCGATCTGGGGATGGGTGAACACCGCCGCCGGGACGAACCGGTGATCGAACGACTCGAGATCACCGGAATCCCAGCCGCGCAGCAGGTTTGCCTGGATCACGCGCGCTTCGTGGTTGGCCACGTGTTTGAGCTGGTAGGGCGAGCTGACATCGCCCAGGGTCCACACCCCGCGTGCCGCGGTGCGGCCGTGGGCGTCGCAGACCACGCGTCCGGCGTCGTCGAGTTGCACGCCGATGGTGTGCAGATCGAGCAGATCGCCGTTGGGGATGCGCCCGGTGGCCACCAGCAGCGCATCGCCGAGCACCGTGGATCCGTCGGAGAGCTCCAGGGTGATCTCGCCGGAATCGTCCTGCCGTGCGGCGGTGATGGTGACCTCGGTGCGGACATCCCAGTGCTTGCGGGCCACCTCGGTGAACCGCTGGGAGATGTCGTCGTCGAGATGGCGCAGCAGGGTGGCGCCGCGAGCGATGACGGTGACCTGCGTGCCCAGCGAGCCGAAGACGTGAGCGAACTCCGAGGCGATGTAGCCGCCGCCCACGACGAGCAGTCGACGCGGCAGGTCCGGCAGTCGCATCACGTCCTCGTTGGTGTGGAAGGTGACATCGCTGGTGGCGATCACCTCGGGGATCACCGGCCGTGAACCGGCGGCGAGCACCACGGTCGTGGCCCGCACCTGTTCGCCGTCGTCGGTGCTCAGCAGATGGCGGCCATCGGTGCCGTTGCCGGTGAACCGCACATGGGAATTGACCACGGTGATGTTGTCGCAGCGTGACTCCCGGTAGTCACGGCCACCGGCCGAGATGGGGTCGATGCGACCGAACACCCGGGCCACGATCTCGGGCCAGTGCACTGTGTCCAGGGTGGAATCGATTCCGTACCGCGATGATTCGGAGATGGTGGTGGCCACCTCGCCGGCGTAGACGAACATCTTGGTGGGGATGCAGCCCACGTTGAGGCAGGTGCCGCCGTAGATACCCTTCTCGAAGATCGCGATCGAGAGGTCGTCGAATCGGTCGTCGGGGATCGAGTTGCCGCTGCCGGATCCGATGATGGCCAGGTCGACGTCGATCATGAGGTGGCCTCCTGACCGTTGGCAGCGATCACCGGGGATCCTGGCGTCGCCGGTGATGGGTGTGTCGAGGACGGTGGCGCGGGTCGTGTGGTCAGCGTGTCGGCGTGATCGCGCAGCCAGGTCTGCAACGCCTCGTAGGCAGCCGCCCGCACGTCGGGCAGCGAGAGGAACACGTCGTGACGCGCCCCCGTCACGGCCACCGTGCTGACTCGCGAACCCAGCGCACCAGACCATCGGGCGATTTGCTCGGTGTCCAAGACGGTGTCGACCACGTCGATCTCGGGTCGGTAGGGCCCGCCGAGGATCGAGCGGTCCGATCGCAGCACCATCGTCGGTACGCCGGTGTCGATCCCCTGGTGCAGGGTGGCGTGGCCGCGTCGTACGGCGCTGAGGAAACCGAAGCGGACATCGAAACCGCCCAGTGGCTTGAGCCTCAGGTCGTAGTCCCACTCGCCGTGAGCGCTGACGTGCAGGCTCTCGCCGTACCCGCCGGGCACCTTCGTGGGCAGGGTGGCAGTCGCCAACCCGGGGATGCGGGCCAGCGCGTGGATGCCGAAGGTGGTGATTCTGGCGCGTAAGACCGGCGGGCCCTGAAGGTCCAACCATGGACTGTTGAGGACCAGCCCGCTCACCCGGCCGTGCCGAGCGGGATCCGTGCGTCGGATGCGGTCGAGCCACAGCGAGGTGATCAGGCCGCCGGTGGAGTGTCCGATCACCACGACGGCCGCCCCCGGGGTCGTGGCGTCGATGACGTCGAGGGCGATCGCGAGTTCGTCGTCGTACTGGGTGAGGTCGGTGGTGAAGTGCGGGCTGTGTCCCGGGCGCAACGACCGGCCGCACTTGCGCAGGTCCAGAGCGTGGAATCGATACCCCGACGCAGCGAAGGCCTCGGCGAGCTCACGCTGGAAGAAGTAGTCGGTGAAGCCGTGGACGTAGAGGGCCGCCGGTGCGGTGTCGTCGAGGGCGGCACCCCGGTGGCGGACCAGTGTCGCTTCGATCGCTGCCTCGCCGTCGGGATCGGCGCCCAGGGGAATCGTCGCGGCCTCGAAGTCGTTACCTAAGACATCCTCTCGCCACCGGGGCTCGAAAGCTCGGACGTCGATGGTCTCGGCACTGGAGTTCTGGTGTTCGGTCGGCACGACACGACTGTAGTGGGGTCCTGGGCGTGGCGGACTGCTGCGATCGCGGCGGCGCGTCACGGGTGAGTGAGGGGCGAAGCACCGACACGGTGGTGTGCTTTAGGCCACGTGTGCGGTGTGGTTTCCCACAGGAGCTCTACAACCGTCGGGCGTGTGGGGGACACTGAGACCAGACCTGGCCCCGGTCGCACTGATCGGGTTTCGCCCAGCGCGGCACCGAGCAGCGCCGGCGGACACGACAAAGGAGTTGAGCCGCACATGTCTGAGAACGCAACCGAGAAGACCGACGTCGTCCTGATCGGCGCAGGCATCATGAGTGCCACCCTGGGGACCCTGATTCGTCGGCTGCAACCCGACTGGTCGATCAGCGTGTACGAGCGGCTCGACGCCGCCGCAGCCGAGAGCAGCGACCCGTGGAACAACGCCGGCACCGGCCACTCGGCGCTGTGCGAGCTGAACTACACCCCCGAGGCCGCCGACGGCAGCATCGACATCACCAAGGCCATCTCGATCAACGAGCAGTTCCAGGTGTCGCGACAGTTCTGGGCCAACGCGATCGAGACCGGTCTGCTCGACACCCCCGCAGAGTTCATCAACCCGATCCCACACGTGAGCTTCGCCCACGGGCCCGAAGGCGTGAACTATCTGACCAAGCGCCACGCCGCGCTGGCTGACCATCCGCTGTTTCGGGGCATGGAGCTCATCACCGACGAGACCGAGTTCGCCTCTCGTCTGCCGCTGATGTCGCAGGGGCGCGACTTCTCCGACCCCGTTGCGCTCAACTGGTTCGAGGGCGGCACCGACGTCGACTTCGGGGCCCTCACCCAGAAGTTGCTCAACATCGTGGCCGGCAGCGGCTCGGTCAACTTCGGTCACTCGGTGAGCAACCTTTCGCAGCAGTCCGACGGCAGCTGGAAGGTCAAGATCGTCAACGAGCGCACCAAACGCAAGTTCACCGTGCACGCGGGCTTCGTATTCGTCGGTGCCGGCGGCGGCGCGTTGCGGCTACTGCAGAAATCAGGCATCAAAGAGGCGCGGCAGTTCGGCGGGTTCCCCGTCAGCGGTGCGTTCTTCCGGTGCACCAACCCCGACCTCATCTCTGAGCACCAAGCCAAGGTCTACGGCCGTGCTGCCGTCGGCGCCCCGCCGATGTCGGTGCCGCACCTCGACACCCGGGTCATCAACCACAAGCCGGGACTGCTGTTCGGGCCCTACGCCGGGTGGTCGCCGAAGTTCCTCAAGGAAGGCGGCAACTTCGACCTGCTCAAGTCGGTGACGCCGTTCAACGCGCTGCCGATGGTCAGCGTGGCGCCCAAAGAGATTGGCCTGCTCAAGTACCTCATCAGCGAGCTGGCCTCCACCACCGCCGATCGTGTCGACACCCTGCGTGAGTTCGTCCCGCGTGCAGTCGGCTCGGATTGGGAGCTGATCACCGCCGGGCAGCGGGTGCAGGTGATCCGGAAGTCCGGTCCCCTCAACGGTTCGCTGGAGTTCGGCACCGCCGTGGTCAACTCGGCCGACGGCACCATCGCCGGGCTGCTCGGCGCGTCTCCGGGCGCCTCGACCGCGGTTCCGGCCATGCTCGACGTCTTGGAGAAGTGCTTCCCCAAGCATTTCGCCGGCTGGAAGCCCACCCTGACCGAGATGATCCCGTCGTTCGGCCAGAAGCTCTCCGACAACGAGTCGTTGTTCCAAGAGGTGTGGGACTGGACGTCGACCGTGCTGCGCCTCGACGGATCGACGCAGACTCCCGCCGACGGCGACCGCGTGGCGGTCACCACCGCAGTGTGATACTCATCAACCCATGACCGCCACCGCGACCCTGCACCGCAGCTGGGCCCTCGACCTCGATGTCACGACGCTCTACCGGATCCTGCGGTTGCGGGTCGACGTGTTCGTCGTCGAACAGGCGTGTGCCTACGCCGAACTCGACGGGCGGGACCTCGAGTCCGACACCCGTCATCTCTGGCTGGAGGAAAACGGCGAAGTGGTGTGCACGTTGCGCCTGCTCGAGGAACACGACGATGGCAAGTCGTTCCGCATCGGCCGTCTGTGCACCGAGCGCGCTCACCGCGGCCAAGGCCACACCACGCGGCTGCTGCGAACCGCGTTGGCCGAGGTCGGGTCGCATCCGTGTCGCATCCACGCGCAGACCTACCTGGTGGACATGTACGCCAAGCACGGGTTCAAGCCCGAAGGTCCGGAGTACCTGCTCGACGGGATCCCGCACGTGCCGATGCGTCGTGGCGGTGGGGAGCCCTGGCAGCCCGCGTGACGCCCGACAATCTCGACCGAGACCCGCTGCTGGCGACTGATGAGGTTGTCGCACAACGCTTTCCGTTCAGTGCGGTGGTCGGTCAGGACAGTCTCAAACAGGCTCTCATCCTATGCGCCATCGCACCCGAGATCGGTGGGGTGCTGATCCGGGGCGAGAAGGGCACCGCGAAGTCGACGATCGTGCGCGCGTTGGCCCCGTTGTTGCCGCCGACCGTGACGGGGCAGGCCGGACGGGTCGTCGAGCTGCCCATCGGGGCAACCGAGGACCGGGTCATCGGGTCCATAGATGTGCACAAGGTGCTGCGCGACGGCGACGCCTCGTTCACGCCGGGTCTGCTCGCCGCCGCCGACGGCGGCGTGCTCTACATCGACGAGGTCAACCTGCTGGCCGATCATCTCGTCGACGTGCTGCTCGACGCGGCCGCCATGGGGCGGGTGACGGTGGAACGCGACTCGACCTCACGCAGCTACTCGGCGCGTTTCGTCTTGGTGGGCACCATGAATCCCGAAGAGGGGGAGCTGCGACCCCAGTTGCTCGACCGGTTCGGGCTGGCGGTCAGTGTGCGGGCGCCCCGCGCGGTCGACGAACGGGTCGAGGTGATCACCCGCCGGATGGCCTACGACGCCGATCCCGCCAGTTTCTCCCAGGCCTGGCGCGCCGCCGATGTCGATGTGGCCCAGACCATCTCCGACGCGAGGTCGCGGCTGTCGACGGTGGTGCTGTCGGTTGCCGAGATGCGTCGGATCGCCGCGGTGTGCGCCCACCTCGAGGTCGACGGCCTGCGAGGCGACATCGTGGTGGCTCGCGCCGCCCGGGCTCACGCGGCGTGGCGGGGCGCCGAGGAGGTGACCGAGGCAGATGTGCGGGTGGCCGTCGAGTTGGCGTTGCCGCACCGTCGCCGGCGCGACGCGTTCGACGAGTCCGAGACCTCTGCCGACGACCTCGACGACGCCATGCAGGCCGGGCGCGCTGCCGCCGATGGACCCGAACCCGATCCCGACCCAGGGGGTGGGCCCGGGACTGTCTCATCACAGGGCTCGGAGACCGCCGAGGGGGAGCAGGCGAGCACGGGCGCGTCTGACCCCTGCCCGCCCACCACCGGCCCGTCCGGTCCTGACTCATCTGCACCCGACTCGTCGGCAGGGGCGCCGGGGCCCGAGTCATGTTCGGGTGCACCATCAGCAGAATCGTCGACCGGTGAGTCCGGGGCGGACCGCAGTGCCTCGACCGAGCCGATGCCCGCGCCGCCGACGCGGGCAGTACCCATCCCTGGGCGCGTGGTCCGCGCGCTGCGTGTATCCGGGATCGGCGACGGCGATCCGGGACGGCGATCACCGGCACGTAGCCGGCGTGGATCGGTGGTGGGTGCTTCCCCGCAGGTGCTCGCGGCAGGCATCCACCTGCACGCCACGGTGCTCGCCGCGATCGAGCGGCAGGCCGATTCCCGCGGTCGAGGCCTCACTGTCGAGCCCGACGATCTGCGCGGCGCAATCCGCGTGGGTCGCGAAGGCAACCTCGTCGTCTTCGCCGTCGACCTGTCGGGGTCGATGACCGCGCGTCAGCGGCTCGATGCGGTCAGCGGTGCATGCTCGGCGCTGCTGCGTGACTCCTACCAACGTCGCGACCGGGTGGCGGTGGTGGTCTTGAAGGGCACCGGCGCCCACCTCGTCGTCCCGCCCACCCGGTCGGTGACCGCGGCTCTGCGTGGGCTGACCGGTATCGCAACCGGGGGCCGAACCCCGTTGGCGGAAGGGATCATCGAAGCCGCCGCGGTGATCCAGCGAGCTCGCCACACCGATCCACGGCGCCGATCGTTGATGGTCGTCATCACCGACGGGCGCGCCACCAGCGGACCAGGGGCGGTGCCGCGGGCGATGGCGGCCGCTGACCGTATTCGCAGACTCGGGGTGCACAGCGTCGTCGTCGATTGTGAACAGGGTGTGGTGCGCCTCGGTCTGGCCGCACGGTTGGCAGGGCACCTCGGTGCCCGCCACCTCGACGTGGGCGATGTGACCACCGATGCCGTGGTGGGTGCGGTCCGGCGGTCGGTGGCCTGACCCCACCACTGCATCCACGGGCCGAACCGTCCACATCCCCAGCCCGAATCCCCAGCCCGCCGTCCAGCCAGCGATCCAAAGGAGAACCTCGGTGCCTCAAGGTGTTCCTCCCGTCGTCCCCGACGACGGCCTCACCACCCGCCAGCGGCGCAACGCTGCCCTGCTCGCGGTGCACACCGGCGACGGCAAGGGCAAATCGACGGCGGCGTTCGGGATGGCCATGCGGGCCTGGAACGCCGGTCTGGACGTGGGGGTGTTCCAGTTCGTGAAGAACGCCAAGTGGAAAGTCGGCGAGGAGACCGCAATGCGGGCGCTCGGCGAGCTGAACCAGCGCAACGGCCTCGGTGCACCGGTGGACTGGCACAAGATGGGTTCGGGATGGTCCTGGATCCGACACGGCGATCAGACCGAGATCGAACACGCCGATCAGGCCCGCGAGGGCTGGGCTGAGATCAGGCGGCGACTCGCCGCACAAGCGCACGACTTCTATGTGCTCGACGAGTTCACCTACCCGCTGGCCTGGGGGTGGATCGACGTGGCCGACGTGGTGCAGGTGTTGGGCGACCGTCCCGGTCGCCAGCACGTGGTGATCACCGGACGGCGTGCACCGGCCGAGCTGATCGACGCGGCCGACCTGGTCACCGAGATGACCAAGGTCAAACACCCCATGGATGCCGGCCGCAAAGGTCAGAAGGGCATCGAGTGGTGACCTCGATCCCGACCGTCGTCATCGCCGCGCCCGCCTCGGGCAGCGGGAAGACAACGGTGGCAACAGGTCTCATCGGGGCGCTACGGCGGGCCGGGCACCGCGTGGCCCCGTTCAAGGTGGGGCCGGACTTCATCGACCCCGGCTACCACGGGCTGGCCGCAGGGCGTCCGGGTCGCAACCTCGACCCCAATCTGGTGGGCACCGATCGGGTGGCGCCGCTGTTCGTCGCCGGCTGTCGGGGCGCCGACATCGCCGTCGTCGAGGGCGTCATGGGGCTGTTCGACGGTCGTATCGACGACTCCGGTGGCGAGGTGGCCGCAGCGGTCACCGACGGTCCGGCCCGTGGGTCCACCGCACATGTCGCCGCGCTCCTCGGCGCGCCGGTGATCGTGGTGGTCGACGCTTCTGGACACAGCCAGACCCTGGCCGCAGTCCTGCACGGGCTGCGCACCTTCGATCCGGGGGTGGACATCTGCGGGGTGATCCTCAACCGCGTCGGCTCGCCTCGACACGAATGGGTGCTGCGGCAGGCCTGCGATCGGGTGGGGCTGCCGGTGTTCGCGGTGCTTCCCCGGGTCACCGACCTCGTCGTGCCCTCTCGTCACCTCGGCCTCATCCCGGCCGCCGAGCACGGTGGGGCCGCCCACTCCGCGGTCGAGGCGATGGCCGAACTCCTCGGTCGAACCGCTGATCTGGGGGCGATCGTGGCCGCAGGGTCGGCGCGACGACCGCTGGCCGCACCGGCCTGGTCGGCTGCCGACGAGGTGATCGCACACGGCGGCGCGGTGCAGCACAGCGGTGCGCCGGTGCGGGTCGCGCTGGCCGGCGGTGCGGCGTTCACCTTCGGCTACGCCGAGCAGCCCGAGTTGCTGTCCGCGGCCGGCGCAGAGGTGATCTCCTTCGATCCGCTCGTCGACCGGTTGCCCCCCGAGACCGACGCGGTGCTCATCGGCGGGGGATTCCCCGAGGAGCATGCCGCCGAGCTTGCGGCGAACGTCGAACTGCACCAACAGATCCGCGATCATGCCGGGGCCGGGCGGCCGGTGGCTGCCGAGTGCGCCGGACTGCTCTACCTCTGTCGCGACCTCGACGGACATCCGATGGCCGACGTGGTGGCACGCCACGGCCGATTCGGTCCCCGACTGACCCTGGGCTACCGCGATGCCGTCGCACTGTCCGACTCACCGCTGTTCGTCGCCGGAACCCGGGTGACCGGACACGAGTTCCACCGCAGCGCGGTGACCGAGACCGCAGAATCGCGGTCTGATCGTCCCGGACTCGGTGATCGAACCGAGGCGGCATGGGCCTGGCGCGCTGCTGGGCTGCCGACCACCGAGGGAGTGGTTGCCGGATCGGTACACGCCTCCTACCTGCACCTGCACCCGGCGGGTGTTCCGCAGGCGACCGTTCGGCTGTTGGCCGCGGCCCGCGCCGCGCGCCGGTGCGACCCGGCCACCGGCAGCGTCGATGAGCGGTCGGTACCGTCTGAGCATGCCGCACCCACCTCGTGACCCCGCCGCGGGTGAGCCGGTGACCGCCGTGTCGGGCGAGCCGGATGGACCCGACCACTACCTCGTCGGACTCGACCTGCGGGGCCGTCGGGTGGTGGCGGTCGGTGGGGGTTCGGTGGTCACCCGACGGCTCGGAGCGCTCGCGGCCGCCGGAGCGCAGATCGAGGTCATCGCGATCGACCCCACCCCGACCGTGGAGTCGTTCCCGGGGATCACCCTGCAGCGCAGGGCATATCGCGACGGTGACCTCTCCGGCGCCTGGTACGCGCTGGCGTGCACCGACGATCCCGAGGTGAACGCGGCGGTGGTCGCCGAGGCGGATCGGCGGCGGATCTTCTGCGTGCGAGCCGACATCGCCCGCGCAGGCAGCGCGGTCACCCCTGCCTCCATCCGCCACGACGGGTTGACCGTCGGGGTGCTGGCCGACGGCGATCACCGCCGGTCGGCGCGGGTGCGCAACGAGATCAGCTCGGCGTTGCTCGACGGGGATCTGTCGGCGGTGCCTACTGCCCCGCATGCGCCCGGGGTGGCGTTGGTCGGTGGCGGCCCCGGTGATCCCGACCTCATCACCGTGCGCGGCCGCCGACTGCTGGCCCAGGCCGACGTGGTGGTGGCCGACCGTCTGGCGCCGGCGCAGCTACTGGCCGAACTGGGGCCGACGGTGACGATCATCGACGCCGCGAAGGTGCCCTACGGGCGTGCGATGGCGCAAGAGGCGATCAACGATGCGCTCATCGAGCACGCGCGGGCCGGTCGGTTCGTGGTGCGCCTCAAAGGCGGCGATCCCTACGTGTACGGGCGCGGATTCGAGGAGTTGGCGGCGTGTGTGGCCGCCGGTGTCCCGGTGACCGTGGTCCCCGGCATCAGCAGTGCGATCGCGGCACCGGCATCGGCGGGCATCCCGGTCACCCATCGCGGGATCACCCACGAGGTGATCATCGTGTCCGGTCACCTGGCCCCCGACCATCCTGACTCGCTGGTCGACTGGTCGGCCCTGGGCCGCATGCGTGGGACGGTCGTGTTGATGATGGCGGTCGAGCGCCTCGAGTTGTTCACCGACGCCCTCATCGCCGCGGGCCGTGACCCGCGTACCCCGGTGGCGATCATCGAGAACGGGTCGATGCCCGGTCAGCGACGCACCGACACGGTGCTCGCGCAGGCGGGTCGGGCGGCCGGTGACGCGGGGGTGCGGCCACCGGCGATCGTGGTGATCGGAGCGGTGGCAGGTTTCGACGCCCGCACCGGATCGGTGGGATCCTCGCCGGCCTGAGATTCGTTGTTCGCGCTGGTCAGCGCCCGGCGAATCGAGTGTCGGAGGTGCGGGAGGGTAGCTTGTCCCCATGACTGGCACCGGGGAGATGGCACACGGGTCGACAGGCGCGACGAAGGTCTTCGGCTGGCCGATCTTCGTTCTCGGTGGAATGCAGCTGCTGGTGGTGCTCGACGGCACCGTGGCCGCCTTGGCCCTGCCGCGTATCCGCGATGCGCTGCGTCTCAGCGAGTCGAGCGGCAACTGGATCATCACCGCCTACGTCATCGCCTTCGGTGGACTGATGCTCCTCGGTGGGCGTCTGGGTGACACGTTCGGCCGCAAACGCATGTTCGTGGTGGGCGTGGCCCTGTTCACGCTCACCTCGCTGTTGTGTGGACTGGCGTGGGACGAGGCCAGCCTCGTCGTGGGTCGCGCGCTGCAGGGTGCGTCGGCAGCCATCGCCGCCCCGACGGCGATGGCGTTGGTGGCCACCACCTACGCCCCCGGGAAGGCGCGTAGCACCGCGTTCGCCGTGTACGCGGCCATGACCGGCGTCGGATCGGTCGCCGGGCTGATCGCCGGCGGTGCCCTCACCGAGATCAGCTGGCGGTTGGTGTTCTTGATCAACATCCCCATCGGGGTGTTCGTCGTCGTCGGTGGGATCGCGTTCCTCGTCGAGTCACAGGGTGAGCGCCTCGCCCTCGACATCCCCGGGGCGATCCTGGTCACCGTCGGTGCCTCGCTGCTGGTGTTCGCCGTCAACGAGGGGCCCGGCGGCTGGGTTCGACCGATGGTCCTGGTGCCGGCGATTCTCGCCGTCGTGGTGTTGATCGCCTTCTACGTGGTGGAACGCTCCGCGGCCAACCCGGTGTTGCCGTTCGAGTTCTTCCGTGACAGCAGTCGGGTGGCGGTGTTCGCGTCGATCCTGCTCGCCGGGGCGTTGCTGATGTGCATGGCCGTCTACATCGCGCTCTACCTGCAGGGCATCCTCGACTACTCGCCGCTCAAGAGTGGTCTGTCGGTGGTCCCGTTCGCGTTCGGTCTGGCCGTCGGCGCCACCCTGGCATCCCGGCTGGCCCAGACGATCGGCTGCCGGTGGATCGTGCTGATCGGTGGGGCGAGCATCCTGCCGGGGTGTCTGTATGCGGCGCACATCTGCACCCGGTCCCCGAACTACTTTCCCGACATCCTCATCCCGGTGGTGGCCATCGGATTCGGGGTGGGGATGTCGTCGATCCCGCTGACGCTGTCGGCGGTGGCCGGGGTGAAGGTCACCGAGATCGGCCCCATGACCGCGATCGTTCAGGTACTGCAAAACCTCGGCGGGGGTGTGGGTCTGGTGATCGTCGGTGCATTTGTGACCTCCAAGACCCTGGCCGAGGGTGGTACCACTCGGCCAGTGGCGGAGATGAACGATGCTCAACTGTTCGCGCTGTCCCAGGGCTATTCGGTGGCGTTCGTGAGCGCAGCCGTCATCGCGGTGATCGTGGGCGCGGTCGTGATGTTCGTCCGCTACACCCCAGAGCAGGTGGCTGAGGGGCAACAGGCGCAGGAAGCTGCCGCGAAAGGCGTCGAGGCCGACCTCGACCGGGTGGGCGGCTGATCGACGCCTGCCACGCGGTGCAGGTCAGTCGGTGAGGATCACCAGTTCACGGTCCGAGGCGATCTCGGTGCGTTGACCGCCGCCTGCAGCGACCGCGGCCAGCACGTTGATGTCGTGCACCGTGCGGCGACTGCGCAGCAGGGACGACACCAGCACCCCCTTGTGGTGCTTGTTGAAATGACTGACGACGCTGCGGGTTCCGTCGGGCTTCTCGGTCAACACGGTGACCTCCACGGCGCCGGGCACCGGTCCCAGGGCGCGATATCCGCCCGACCGCAGGTCCACGACGAGATCGGATCCCAGCCCGTTGAGCGCTGTGGTCAGATCCGGTTTCCACTGCGAGCCCAGCGTTCCCAGGTTCGGTAGGCGTGAGGCCGCCGACAGCCGGTAGGCGGGGATCAGGTCGGTGGCACCGACCACTCCGAACAACGCCGACCCGATGAGCAGGCGTTCGTCGGCGCGACGCCGCGCTGCGGCACTGAGTGCGGCCACGTCGATCGCGTCGTAGAGCACCCCGGTGTAGCGCTCCAGCGCCGGTCGGGTGGGTGCAGAGAACAGCGAGGCGTTGCGGGCCACCTCGGCCAGTTGGGTGCGTCCAAGCCCCAGGGCCGCGGCGCTGGCCTCCACGTCGTCGGCCAAATCCACCAGCGCGTCGGCGATCCGGCGCCGGATCGGGGTCAGCGTGGGCAATGTGAGCCCCTCGAGTCGTAGTGCCGGACCGGTTCCGCCGTCGGACTTGGTCTCCGAGGGCGGCAGGATGATCAGCACAGCGTCGAGGGTAGTGCGCCGCCGGTCAGCCACTACGCTGGCTACTCGTGATCACCCGAATGTCGTCCTTGTTCCTGCGCACCCTGCGCGACGATCCCGCAGACGCCGAGGTACCCAGCCACAAGCTGTTGGTACGTGCCGGATACGTACGGCGGGTGGCTCCAGGCGTCTACAGCTGGCTGCCGTTGGGTCTGCGGGTGCTGCGCCGCGTGGAGAACGTGGTGCGAGAAGAGATGAATCGCATAGGGGCGCAGGAGATCTCGCTGCCGGCCCTGTTGCCGCGCGAGCCGTATGAGGTGACCGGGCGGTGGTCGGAGTACGGCGACGCGTTGTTTCGACTCAAGGATCGCAAGGGTGCCGACATGCTGCTCGGACCCACCCACGAGGAATTGTTCGCGCAGCTGATCAAGAGTGAGTACACCTCGTACAAAGACCTGCCGGTCACCCTCTATCAGATCCAGACCAAGTATCGCGACGAAGAACGCCCCCGCGCAGGGATCCTGCGGGGCCGCGAGTTCGTGATGAAGGACTCGTACTCCTTCGACCTCGACGAGGGCGGATCCAAGGCGTCCTACGACGCCCACCGCGAGGCATATCAGAAGATCTTCGCCCGACTCGGCGTGCGCTATGTGATCGTCGCGGCCACCTCGGGGGCCATGGGGGGCAGTGCATCTGAGGAGTTCCTGGCCGAGAGTGAGGTGGGCGAGGACACCTATGTGCGCTGCCTGGAGTCCGGCTACGCGGCCAACGTCGAGGCCGTGGTGACCCCGGCACCCCCGGCTCGTCCGATCGAGGGGCTGGCCGAGGCAGTGGTCTACGACACCGGTTCGACTCCGACCATCCCCACCCTGGTCGACTGGGCCAACGCTGCCCTCGATCGCACGGTGACCGCCGCCGACACCCTCAAGAACATCCTCGTCAAGGTGACCCACGCTGACGGCGCCACCGAGATCGTGGGGATCGGTCTGCCCGGTGACCGGGAGGTTGATCTCAAGCGACTCGAGGCGTCGTTCGAGCCGTCGTCGGTTGCGTTGCTCGATGACGCCGACTTCGCCGCGAATGCGTTCCTGGTGAAGGGATACATCGGCCCGAAGGCGCTGCTGGCCAACGAGGTCCGCTACCTCGTCGACCCGCGGGTGGTCGACGGCACCGCCTGGATCACCGGTGCTGACGAACAGGGCAAGCATGTGGTCGACCTGGTCGCCGGTCGCGATTTCGTCGCCGACGGGACCATCGAAGCTGCGCAGGTGCGTGACGGCGACCTCTCGCCCGACGGCCGGGGTCCGCTGGTGTCGGCGCGTGGGATCGAGATCGGGCACATCTTCCAGTTGGGACGCAAGTACACCGACGCCTTCGAGGTGGATGTGTTGGGCGAGAACGGCAAACCGGTCCGGCTCATCCAGGGTTCCTACGGTGTCGGGGTGTCGCGCCTGGTGGCGGTGATCGCCGAGCAGACCCATGACGAGAAGGGCCTGGCGTGGCCGCGTGAGGTGGCACCGTTCGGTGTGCAGATCGTGGTGGCCAACGGCAAGGACGCCGCGGCCGCAGCGGCCGGGGAGCAGCTCGCGACCGCGCTCGATTCCGCCGGCGCCGAGGTGCTCCTCGACGACCGCAAGGCCTCACCCGGGGTGAAGTTCAAGGACTCCGAGTTGCTCGGGGTGCCCACGACGGTGGTCATCGGACGCAGCTTCAGCAACGGTGTGGTGGAGGTCCGCGACCGGATCACCGGGGACGTCGCTGAGATCGCACTGGATGAGGTGGTCGGCCACCTCATCGGTGAGCGCGCCTGACCCTGCCCGCCCCCGAGCCCCGAAAGCCCTGGTGCAGCCGAGGTCGGCGGGAGCTCAGGTGCCCGGCAGTGCCACGGTGGCCGGCGTGATCCGCAGCGCCAACCGCCAGGTGGCCGCGCGCCGGGCGGCATCGCTGAGCCCGGCCACCGCGGTACCCCGTTGCTGGGGTTGATCGCAGCGTTCCACCATCGATCGCCAAGCGCGCGCGCAGTCCTGCTCGGCGGCCAACATGGCCTGCACCGCCCCGGTCGGACCGGTGACCTCGACCGGAAGCACGTAGCCGGGGGCCGCGACCGGTACCGCCACCTGGGCGGCGGCCAGTAGTCGCGCCAATTCGTCACGGCGAGAACGGTGTTCGGCCAGATACTCGTCCAGTGTCGATCGGCGACCGGCCGCGGCGTACGCAGCAGCGATGCCGTAGGTGAAGATGGCCGCGTCCTGCGCGCCGATGGCGGCGACGATGGCGTCGGTGGCTTCGCTCACGCCAACTGCACCTCGAGGTGGGCGTTCACCGACGCAGCGATGGAACCCAGCAGACCCGCGCGGTAGCCATCGGAGTCGATGGCCAGTGCGGTACTCGCCGACTTCGCTTCGGACAGGCGCGCCCGCAGTGTCTCGACCGTGGGGGTCGGCGGGGCAGCGGGTTGTGCGCTCGAAGACCCCCCAGGGGTGGTGGGCGGCGATGTGCGCGACGCCGGGGCCGCGAGCCCTGAAGCCGTGCCCGGTCGCGCGAGTCTTGGTGCCAGGCGCGCGATCTCGTCGTCTAATGCGCGGGCGTGCGCGTCGCGCTCGTTCGCGATGACCAGCAGTGCAGCCGCGCGATCGGGTACGCGTGTGCTCAGGGTGCGGGCGAGTTCGGCCTCGGCGGAGGCGGCTTGTGCCAGCGGGGACAGTCGGCGCGCCACGATGGTGTCGGCATCGATTCCTTGCCCCGATGAGCAGGCGGCGGTGGCCGGGACCGTGGCGACGGCGGCGGCAACGGCGGCGTAACGCATCACGGTGCGACGCGACACCTCCGACGCCATGATCGACGGCGTGAGGTGGGAGTCGACTCGGCCCGTGCGCGGTGACGACTGAAGGTTCACAGCCGCCCATCCTGCCAGCCTCGGCCGGACCCGCACGTCGGGGCGCGTGCTGACATCGGCGTCGCCTCCCGGATGGGTCAGGGGGGCGACGAAGGCGGGGTAGACTGCACCCTCACGCAGCACCCGACGACCGCGGCCGCAGCAGTCGAGTTCGGTTGGGACAACTACAGACGAGGAGGTCGGCATGTCCGATGACAGTGACCGGGTCGCCACCTCCGTCCGTTCACTCATCGCCTCGGCCGGGCTCGATCTCGAGGATGTCGTGGTCATGCGCAACGGCGACCGCAGCGTGATCCGTGTCGTCGTGGACTCCGATTCCGGTACCGAACTCGATCAGCTGGCCGAGTTGTCGCGAGCGGTGTCCGACGTCCTCGACGCCGACCCGGCACCGGTTCTCGGTGGTCTGGCCTACACCCTGGAGATCACCTCACCCGGTGTCGACCGTCCGCTGACCGCGCCTCGCCACTGGCGGCGGGCCCAGGGGCGCAAGGTGATCGTGGAGATGCTCGAAGAACGCGAACCACTGGCAGGTCGGGTCGGTCGGCTCGGTGCCGATGAGGCGACGGTGGAGCTGGTGTTGGGAGCACGCGGCCGCCCGCACATCCGGACCGTCGCCCTCGATCGGGTGCAGCGAGCGGTGGTCCAAGTCGACTTCAGCGGACCGACCGCCGCTGAACGCGAGCTGTGTGGACTTCCCGCAGCCGGGGCACCGCCGCCGCCGCGCGACCTCACCGACCTGCGCGAGGTGACCGATCACCCGCGCGACCCCAGCCCTGACGACCACCGTGCCTGACGACCAACTCGCCTGACGACCAACTCGCCCGAGCAGACCACCTCTGACGCCGCTCCCGCACGGCGTCGCGCATCGTCCACGTCGAGAGGAACGACATGAACATCGACATAACCGCCCTGCGAATGATCGAGGCGGACAAGGGGATCCCGATCGAGACGGTGATCACCGCCATCGAGACCGCACTGTTGACGGCCTACCGACACACCGAGGACCACTCCGCGCACGCGCGGGTGGACGTGAACCGCAAGTCCGGTGAGGTGCGGGTGATGGCACAGACCCTCGACGAGTACGGCGAGGTGATCTCGGAGTGGGATGACACACCTGAGGGTTTCGGCCGGATCGCTGCCACCACCGCCCGCCAGGTCATCCTGCAGCGGCTGCGCGACGCCGAGAACGAGCGCAGCTTCGGTGAGTACGTCACCCACGAGGGCGAGATCGTCGGTGGCGTGGTGCAGCAGGACGCTCGCGCCAACGCTCGAGGGCTGGTCATCGTGCACATCGGCAGCGAGACCGCGGGTACCGAAGGGGTGCTGCCTGCGGCCGAGCAGGTTCCCGGTGAGACGTACCGTCACGGCGACCGCATCAAGTGCTACGTCGTCGGGGTGCTCCGTGGCTCCCGGGGACCGCAGATCACACTGTCGCGAACGCATCCCAACCTGGTGCGCAAGCTGTTCTCGCTGGAGGTGCCCGAGATCTCGCAGGGCGCGGTGGAGATCGTCGCGGTTGCCCGAGAGGCCGGGCATCGGTCCAAGATCGCGGTGCACACCTCGGTGGGTGGCCTCAACGCGAAGGGCGCCTGCATCGGCCCGATGGGCCAACGCGTGCGCAACGTGATGCGCGAGCTCGGTGACGAGAAGATCGACATCATCGACTATGACGAGGACCCCGCCGTGTTCGTGGGCAACGCGTTGTCGCCTTCGAAGGTCGTTTCGGTGACCGTGGTCGACCCGGTGGCCAAGGCGGCCCGCGTGGTGGTCCCCGACTATCAGCTGTCACTGGCCATCGGCAAGGAAGGCCAGAACGCACGCCTGGCGGCCCGCCTCACCGGCTGGCGGATCGACATCCGATCCGACGCCGAGGCCCCTGGGGACCCGAGCGAGGAATCATGATCGTGCGAGTCCGCACCCGGCGTGCAGGTTGCCTGTTCGTAGCGGCGTGTCGGGCGCGACGCGATCAGATTTGCGGTGGGCGGTAGACTTCCCTGTGGTCGAGCAAGCGCTGGTGAAGGCCGGTCCCGTGCGGACATGTATCGGATGTCGCCAGCGCGAATCGGCTGCCCACCTCATCCGGTGGGTGGCCGTGCAGAATCAGGGTGGGATGGACGTGATCGTCGATCCCACGTCGACCATGTCGGGACGAGGCGCCTGGCTGCATCGCAACGCGGACTGTCTGCGTCTGGCGCTGCGGAGACGCGCTTTCGGTCCGGCACTGAAGGTGCCTGCTCTGGTGGTCGACGCCGCTGCCCTCGGACGACAGTTCGAAGCGGTGGTCGACCCTGAGCAGGGGCAGACATGATCTCGACCCGCGTCACGGCCGTCGCCGTGCCGCACCGGTGGGGAAGCGAGAGCCGGTCGCGCAATCGCGATCGGTGGAGCGCCGGCGACGACAGCCGTCGGCAGGACAGGTAGCAGAAGACATGAGCACACCGTGAAGTACCCACGATGAGCACGTTTCGGACGTAATCCGAGGTCGTAGCGGGAAGCCCGCTCGACCTCACAAGTGAGGAGAGCAGTGGCAGGCAAGGCCCGCGTGCACGAGTTGGCGAAAGAACTCGGTGTCACAAGCAAGGAAGTCCTCGCTCGACTGAGCGATCAGGGCGAGTTCGTCAAATCGGCGTCGTCGACGGTGGAGGCTCCCGTCGCCCGTCGCCTCCGAGAATCGTTCGCCGGTTCCACATCCACAGCGGCCCCGGCCGCTCCGGCGGGTGCTCCGGCCACGCCCGGCCCCCGCAACAAGCCCGCGCCGACGCCGGGTCGGTCGGCCAAGCCGGCAGCCCCGGCTCCCACGCCGGCCCCGGCTCCCACGCCGGCACCTGCACCGGCGGCAGCGGCCCCGACTCCGGCGCCCGCAGCCCCTGCTGCTCCGGCTCCGGCAGCACCCGCCGCACCGGCTCCGCGTCCCGCGGCTCCTGCGGCGTCGGCGTCGGTACCGGCAGCGCCGGCACGTCCCGGTGGTCCCAAGCCAGGTCCGCGTACCCCGCGCGTCGGCAACAACCCGTATTCCTCGGCCCCGACCCCCGCACCGCGGCCGCCTGCGGCTCGACCGGGGGCCGGACAGCCTCCGGCCCGTCCCGGCGCCCGACCCGCCGCCGCCATGGCCGACGGCGCGTTGGGCCACGACCACGTCGACGCCGTCCTCGACGTGCTGGCGAAAATCCCCTCGGCCACCGCACCAGAACTACGCGACCTCGCCGACACCCACCTCGCCGA
>NZ_JAHCSG010000007.1 GCF_018474015.1 Williamsia sp. CHRR-6
GAAAAACCAAACGAAACAACCACCCACACCCACAGGCACAGACAGCCGAATCAACACAACGTTTCCCAGCAGAGCAAAACCCCAACCAAAAAACAAACCAACACACAAAGCGCTGGCACAACAAAAAACAACCCACCCACAACAGGCAGGCCAAAAAAAATGGCATAAACAAAATGTCAACACACTATTGAGTTCTCAAAGAACACACATCCGAGACGCATTTCCCCTGAACAGGGCTGCTTTCTCGAACTTAGTTGTCTGTTGCTGCCCGTCTCCGGGGCAACTCTTCCAACCTAGCAGAGGTGTCCGTCGGAAGCAAACTTGCGCTTCCATCGGGCTCTGGGGCGGTTGGAGTGGCACGGCAGCATCGCTGTCGCGAAGCAGTTATGCCTTGTTCGTCTGCGCAAGCCCGATTTCCCTCTCCCCTGGACTTCCGTCCCGGGGCGGCGCCGTGGCGCGCTGACTCGGAGAAAGTTACGCGCTTGTGGACAACGAGGTCAAATTGCCTGCACATGGGGCTGACTCGACGGCATGTGCGCTGCTCAACGACGGTGGGGACACCCGCATCCGGCCCAGTTTCACGCCCGCGGCGACCCATCGCGCTACGTGACGCCCGACACATCCCATCCGTGACGCCGGTACCCGGCGCGTCCGGCTCTACTCAGCCGGCGACGCGACGAATGTCCGCGCCGAGCCCGGACAGTTTCTCGACAAACGCCGGATAGCCGCGATCGATGTGGAAGACGTCGTGCACCTCGGTCACCCCGTCGGCCACCAACCCCGCCAGCACCAGGCCCGCACCCGCCCGGATGTCTGAGCTCCACACCGGCGCGCTGGAGAGTTGCGGAATCCCGCGGATCACCGCGTGGTGACCGTCGGTGCGGGCATCAGCCCCGAGTCGCACCATCTCCTCGACGAAACGGAACCGTGCCTCGAAGACGTTCTCGGTGATCACCGACATGCCCTCGGCAACCGCGGCGAGCCCGATCGCCATCGGTTGCAGATCTGTGGGGAATCCGGGGAACGGCAGCGTGGAGAAGTTGACCGCGGTCGGCCGCTCCCGCTGCGTGACACGAAACCCGTTGTCCAATCGCGTGACCACAGCGCCGGCATCGGCCAGTTTGTGCAGGACCAGCTGCAGATGCGCCGGGTCCACCCCGGTCACCTCGACGTCTCCGCGCGTCATCGCGGCCGCTATCCCCCAGGTCGCCGCCACGATGCGATCGCCCACCACGCGGTGGGTGGTGGGCGATAGCCGCTGGACTCCGGTGACGGTCAGGGTGGAGGTGCCGGCACCGGAGATCTCGGCTCCCATCTGTACGAGCATGTCGCACAGATCGACGATCTCTGGTTCTCGCGCCGCGTTGTCGATGGTGGTCACCCCGGTGGCGAGCACGGCCGCCATCAGGATGTTCTCCGTGGCTCCGACCGAGGGGAACTCCAGCGCGATGGGTGCGCCCTTCAATGAATCCGCTTGCGCCACAACACATCCGTGCTCGATCGCACTGTTCGCCCCCAGCGCACGCAAGCCCGCCTGGTGCATGTCGAGGGGCCGCGACCCGATCGCATCGCCACCCGGCAGCGCCACGACGGCACGGTGACAGCGCGCCAGCAGTGGTCCCAGCACACACACCGATGCACGAAACTGCTTCACTGCGTCGAAGTCGGCGTGGAACTTGGGTTCTGCCGGGGTGTCGACGACGACCGTGTCACCGTCGAGGGTGACTGTCGCC
The DNA here is from genome assembly GCF_018474015.1 of Williamsia sp. CHRR-6. GTDB lineage: Bacteria > Actinomycetota > Actinomycetes > Mycobacteriales > Mycobacteriaceae > Williamsia_A. The sequence continues at coordinate 1,734 of NZ_JAHCSG010000007.1, forward strand.
CCCAGACCGCGCAGGACGTCGGCCATCAATGGGACATCGGCGATCTCAGGACAGTTGGTGAGTACCGTGGCACCCTCAGCCAGCAGGGCCGCCGCCATCAGCTTGAGCACACTGTTCTTCGCGCCTACCACCGAGACCTTGCCTTGCAGGGATGCCCCGCCGGTCACCAGGAATCGGTCGCTCACACCCTCCAGCCTAACGACAGGCCGTGCCGCCGCCGCCCGCAGCTCACCGTGCGCCCGATTTCTCCACGTGCGACTTCAGCGCAACGAGCCCCTTCTCGAAATCGCCACCGACGAGGCGATCCATCGGCACCAGACTGGAGAAGATCTTGGCCAACCCCGAGTTGGCGCCCGACATCGTCCACGTCACCACCGTGGCCTCACCGGTGGGCACGAGAGCGAACACCGTGAGGCTCTGCGACTTCATCGGCTTGGTGAAGGCCAGCACGATCTCGACGCGCGCGGCGTCGACCTCGGTGATCGTCATCGTCCCGGCGCCCGCCTTGCGGTTGCCGGTCCAGGAGTACTGAGCGCCTGCACCGGATCCGGGCCCGCTGTAGGTGCGGCGTAGGTCGGGATCCATCCCCTCCCACGGCGACCAGTGCCGCCATTCCCGGAAATCCACGAGCGAACTCAATACGTGGTCGGCGGCAGCGTCGATCTGGATGGACCGAGACACGGAGTACGGGCGAGGTGCCATGGGTGCACAGCCTAGCCGCGAGGGCGCGCCGTGGTCGGTCCTGCGGCGCAGAACGTAGGTTGAGCGCATGGCTGTTCACCTCACACGCATCTACACCCGGACCGGCGACGACGGGACCACCGGGCTCAGCGACTTCTCCCGGGTGTCGAAGACCGATCCGCGCGTGATCGCCTACGCCGACTGCGACGAGACGAACGCGGCGATCGGTGTGGCAGTCGCGCTCGGGGCACCTGATGCCACCGTGCTGACGGTGTTGCGCACCATCCAAAATGATCTCTTCGACGCGGGTGCCGATCTGGCCACACCCATCGTCGAGAACCCCGAATACCCGCCGCTGCGGGTCAAACAGGACTACATCGACGCTCTCGAGGCCTGGTGCGACCAGTTCTCCGAGGGGATCCCGCCGCTCACCTCGTTCATCCTGCCGGGTGGGACTGCGCTCAGCGCGCTGCTGCATCAGGCGCGCACGGTGACCAGGCGAGCCGAACGCTCAGCCTGGGCGGCCATCGCCGCCCACCCCGACGACACCTCGGTGCTGCCCGCGCGCTACCTCAACCGACTGTCGGATCTGCTGTTCATCCTCTCGCGCGCGGTGAACACCGACGGCGATGTGCTGTGGGCTCCCGGCGGCGACCGTCAACGGCCGCCTCACCCCGACGGCGACTGACCTCAGCGCTCAGGCAGATCGGCGACGCTGCGAACGTACCGACGGACGCGACTCCAACCAGGAGCTGAAGGCGGTGATCGCGCCTGCGCTCATCGCGATCTCGTAGCGGTCCTCGCCCACGCGGATCGCGACGACCGTCATCGCGTCGAGCACATCGAACTCTGTTCCCGCAGGTGCCCGCCGACCCACCAACTCGATCGACTGGCGTGCGAACACCCGGCTGGGACCGGTCCGCAGGCTGCTCAACCGATGAAACCGCACTGCGTCATCGGTGTATCGAATGGTCCCGTGTCGCCACCCACGGTCGTCACCGGCGGGCAGGCTACGGAACAGCACTGCGGTGCCGCTGCTCCTCAGGCGACTGACCCGGACCGCCAGCAGTACCCCGAGGGCCGCCATCACCACAAGGACCACGGCCGCACCGATCACCACCTCGACCATCGACGCTTCCTCTCCATCGACAGATCTACCCAGCGACACGACGATCCCCGCACACTTTCGTATGCGGGGATCGTTGTCGCCTCTACGCACGCCTCACCGCACAGCCATGACCCGGAGACCGGGTGGTGCAGCGAGGAACGCGTCATTTCTCTTGTGCGAGTTGCTCCACCGCGCGGATCCGCGCCAGTGCGCGATCGTGACCCGGTGAGCCCTCCTCGAACTTCTCGAGGTCGGCGCGCGCGGCGTCGACATCGATGTCCCGGGCCCACTCGGCGGATTCTGCCAACACCGTGACCGAGTCACCGGTCACCGACAAGAACCCACCCTCGACCGCGGCCACCCGCCGGGTGCCGTCGGTCTGTTCGATCATCACGAACCCACCGGGCACCAGCTGACCCAGAAGAGGCTCGTGGTTCTTCAAGATGCCCAGCTCACCCTCGGTGGTCTGGGCGATGACGAACGACGCCTGCCCGGAGTACAGGCGCTGCTCTACCGAAACGACATCGATCGGAAAGCCTGCGTCAGCCATGTGGGGTCACTTCCCTGCGATCTTCTGGGCTGCCGCCTCCACGTCGTCGAGTCCGCCGCAGCTGTTGAACGCCTGCTCGGGCAGATGATCGAACTCGCCCTTGGCGACCCGGTCGAACGCCTCGATGGTGTCGCTGAGCGGGACGACAGAGCCCTTCTGGCCGGTGAACTTCTCGGCGACGAGGAAGTTCTGGCCGAGGAACTTCTGGATACGACGCGCACGCGCGACGGTCACCTTGTCTTCTTCGGAGAGCTCGTCCATACCCAGGATGGCGATGATGTCCTGCAGCTCCTTGTACTTCTGCAGGATGCGCTTGACCTCGTTGGCGACGCGGAAGTGCTCGTCGCCGACGATCGAGGCCTCGAGGATCCGCGAGGTCGAGGTCAGCGGGTCGACGGCCGGGTAGATACCGAGCTGCGAGATGGGGCGCGAAAGCTCGGTGGTCGCGTCGAGGTGAGCGAACGTGGTCGCCGGCGCCGGGTCGGTGTAGTCGTCGGCGGGCACGTAGATCGCCTGCAGCGAGGTGATCGAGTTACCACGGGTCGAGGTGATGCGCTCCTGAAGCTCACCCATCTCGTCGGCCAGGGTCGGCTGGTAACCCACCGCCGAGGGCATACGACCGAGCAGGGTCGACACCTCGGAACCAGCCTGGGTGAACCGGAAGATGTTGTCGATGAACAACAACACGTCCTGGTGCTTCTCGTCGCGGAAGTACTCGGCCATGGTGAGGGCCGAGAGGGCGACGCGCATACGCGTGCCCGGCGGCTCGTCCATCTGACCGAACACCAGCGCGGTGTCCTGCAGAACGCCCATTTCCTCCATCTCGAGGTGGAGGTCGGTGCCCTCGCGGGTGCGCTCGCCGACGCCGGCGAACACCGAGGTGCCGGAGAACTCGCGGGCGATGCGGGTGATCATCTCCTGGATCAGAACGGTCTTGCCGACACCGGCACCACCGAACAGACCGATCTTGCCGCCCTTGACGTACGGGGTGAGCAGGTCGATGACCTTGATGCCCGTCTCGAGGATCTCGGTCTTGCCCTCGAGCTGGTCGAAGGCAGGCGGCTTGCGGTGGATGCTCCACTGCAGTCCGTCGCGACCGGTGCCCGGGGCGTCGAGGCAGTCACCGAGAGCGTTGAACACGTGGCCCTTGACCACGTCGCCGACCGGGACCGAGATCGACTTGCCGCTGTCGGTCACCACGGTCCCACGGGTCAACCCGTCGGTGGGCTGCATCGAGATGGTGCGCACCAGGTTGTCACCGAGGTGCTGGGCGACCTCGAGGGTCAGCGTCTTGGCCACCGACGCCAGGGCGATCTCGGCGTGCAGCGCGTTGAACAGTTCGGGGACCGCACCACGGGGGAACTCGACGTCCACCACGGGGCCGATGACGCGGACGACGCGTCCGGCCGAATCGGTCGCCGCGGAACCGCCTGGTGCTTCGGTTACTGCAGTGCTCATTGTGGTCACTTCCTGGCCTGGTGGCCGTTACAACTCGTTACGTGTCGTGTGCTGCGGCTACGCCGCGACTTCTCACTCTGCGAGCGCGCTCGCGCCGCCGACGATCTCGCTGATCTCCTGGGTGATCTGCGCCTGCCGCAGCTGGTTGGCCTGCCGAGACAGGTCGGTGATCAGCTCGTCAGCGTTGTCGGTGGCCGCCTTCATGGCCGTCCGACGGGCAGCGGACTCCGATGCCGCAGCCTCCAGCAGTGCTGCGTAAACGCGGGTGGCCACGTACTTGGGCAGCAGTGCCGACAGCAGAGTGTCTGCCCCCGGCTCGAAGGAGTAATTGCGCCCGACGGTCTCCGACGACGTCGACTCGCCCTCGGACACCACCAGCGGAGCGATCCGACGGACCTCGGGAACCTGGCTCAGCATCGAGATGAACCGGGTGTACACCAGGTGCAGTTCGTCGACACCGGCCAGCGAGGGCGCCTCCTCGTGCTCGGAAACCGAACCCTCGGAGCCGGCCGAGAACAGCTCGACCAGGCGGTCGGTGGCCGCTTTGGCGTCGCTGTAGCGCGGCTGCTGCGAGAAGCCGGTCCACGAGCCGCTGACCTCGATGTCGCGGAAGGTGAAGTAGCGCAGACCCTTCTTGCCCATCACGAAGATCAGCGGCTGCTTGCCCTCGGACTCCAGCAGCGCCAACAACTCTCGCGTCTCCCGGAGCACGTTGGAGTTGTAGCCACCACACTGGCCGCTGTCGCTGGTGACCACCAGGACCGCTGCGCGCTTGGGGGTGGGACGCTCCACGAGCAACGGGTGGTCGAGCGAGCCGGCGTTGCTGGCCAGCTCGGTCAACACCGAGGTCATCTCCTGGGCGTAGGGCTTCGACGCGGCGACACGCGCCTGTGCCTTGGTGATCCGGGAGGTGGCGATCAGCTCCTGGGCCTTGGTGATCTTGCGTGTCGACTGCACCGACCTGATGCGTGAACGCAGTTCGCGGATACTCGCCATGCCTGCCTCACACCTCCTTCGGGTTGGTCACTCGATCAGAATTCATTTCTCGGTCAGGACTTCCGGATCGTGATCTCTTCGTTGGCCACCTCGTCGGGATGCAACGCGTCGGCCTCTTCTTCGTTCACCACACGCGATCCATCGCTGGCCAGGAAGCCCTGCTTGAACCGGTTGGTCGCTGCCTCGAGCGCCTCGGCCTGGTCGTCGGCGAGCACCTTGCCTCCGGCGATCGACTCGTAGACCCCGGCCGCAGCATGGTGCAGGTGGCTGCGCAGCTCGGTCTCGAACCGCTTGACGTCCTCGACCGGAACAGAGTCGAAGAAGCCCTCACCGGCCAGATAGATCGACACGATCTGGTCCTCGACCGACACCGGGCTGTACTGGTCCTGCTTGAGCAGCTCCACCCAGCGAGCGCCGCGCTCGAGCTGGGCCTTGGACGCGTCGTCGAGGTCGGAGGCGAACGCCGAGAAGGCCTCGAGCTCACGGAACTGGGCGAGTTCCAGACGCAGCGAGCCACTGACCTTCTTGAGGCCCTTGGTCTGCGCAGCACCACCGACGCGCGACACCGAGGTGCCGACGTTGATGGCCGGACGAACACCCTTGTTGAACAGGTCGGACTCGAGGAAGACCTGGCCGTCGGTGATCGAGATGACGTTGGTCGGGATGAACGCCGAGACGTCGTTGGCCTTGGTCTCGATGATCGGCAGGCCCGTCATGGACCCACCGCCGAGCGCATCGGAGAGCTTCGCGCAACGCTCCAGCAGACGGGAGTGCAGGTAGAACACGTCACCGGGGTAGGCCTCACGGCCCGGCGGACGACGCAGCAGCAGTGAGATGGCGCGATAGGCCTCGGCCTGCTTGGTCAGGTCGTCGAACACGATCAGAACGTGCTTGCCCTGATACATCCAGTGCTGCCCGATGGCCGAACCGGTGTAGGGGGCCAACCACTTGAAGCCCGCCGAATCCGACGCGGGCGCGGCCACGATGGTGGTGTACTCCAGCGCGCCGGCCTCTTCGAGCGCCTTCTTGACGCCGGCGATCGTCGAACCTTTCTGACCGATGGCGACGTAGATGCAACGCACCTGCTTGGCCGGGTCGCCGGTCTCCCAGTTGGCCTTCTGGTTGAGGATTGCGTCGATGCACACCGCGGTCTTGCCGGTCTTGCGGTCGCCGATGATGAGCTGACGCTGGCCGCGGCCGATAGCGGTCATGGCATCGATGGCGGTGATGCCGGTGGCAAGCGACTCCTCGACCGGCTGACGCTCCAGCACCGTGGCCGCCTGCAGCTCGAGCACACGCTGCTCGTCGGACTCGATCTCGCCCAAACCGTCGATGGGCTGACCCAGCGGGTTGACCACGCGTCCGAGGAACTTGTCACCGACCGGCACCGAGAGCACGTCGCCGGTGCGGCTGACCTGCTGGCCCTCCTCGATCTTGTCGAAGTCACCAAGGATGACCACGCCGATCTCATCCTCGTCGAGGTTCAGGGCCACGCCCAGCACGCCGCCGGGGAACTCCAGCAGTTCGTTGGCCATTGCACCGGGAAGGCCGCTCACGTGTGCGATGCCGTCGGAGGTGTCGGTCACGATGCCGACCTCCTCGCGCGTCGCATCAGCAGTGAACGACGAGACGTACTGCTCGATTGCGCCCTTGATCTCGTCGGATGAGATCGTCAACTCCGCCATGGGTATTCGTCTTCCTTGGGTAGGGATGGGTCTTGAAGTTCATCGGATGCCGGGGCGACCGGCCTCCGCGGGATCAGGGCAGTTCCGCCGCAGCCTTCGCGAGGCGGGTGGCGATGTCGCCGTCGATGACCTCGTCACCGACCGTGATGCGCAGCCCGCCGAGCAGTGCCGGGTCGAGTTCGACCTGCAACGACATGGGCCGGTTGTAGACGCGACCGAGGACCTCGGTCAGACGGCTCCGCTGATCGTCGGTGAGCGGCGCAGCGGCCACGACATGAGCCACCGACTCGCCACGACGCGCCGCAGCGATCTCGGCGAGATCAGTCACCGCCGCCGCTGCGGGCTGCCCACGCAGCAGGCGCACGGTCTGGGTGAGGACGGCGTCGGTGGTGGTGTCGACGCGACCGGCCAACACCGATCCCAGGAGCGACAACCGCCCGTCCACCGGGGCGTGATGATCGGAGAGCAGCTTGGACAGCTGCGGCTGCGCGTAGAGCAGTCGACCGAAGCGGAACAACTCGTCCTCGACGGTCTCGATGGTCCCGGCCTTCTCGGCGATGGAGAACAGCGCGAACCGAGCCACCCGCTCGAGAGCGAAGGTGAGGTCGCTGACCGAGGACCAGCGGCTGAGCGCAGCACTGCGGACCAACGACAGCGCGCCCGCCGAGAGGCTGGACCCGAAGACCCCGTGGACCAGCGCTTCTTTCGGCGCGGTGTCGTCGCTGGGCTCAGCCAGATGCTTGCGCAACACCGGCTCCCGCGTGAGCAGCGCGACCGCGTCGGTCAGCTCCGTCGACAGGGCGGTCAACGACGCGGGGTCCGCGTCGGCGGCGACACGGTCGAACTCGGCGGCCAACGCCAGCACCGAGTCGCGGCTGGCGGCACGCATGGAGTGGATCCCGACCAGATCGGCTGCCGAGCTGACCCGGAGCGATCCGGGGGCGTCGGAATCGGAGCCCACCATCTGGCCGAGCTCGGTGATCACCCGATCGACCGAGTCCTGCTGCGCCGCAGGGTTGGCCAGGTGGTCCCGAACCAGCTTGCCGGCCAGGTCCACCGATGCCAGGCCTAGATCCGACCGCAGCTGACGCACCAGCGTGGTGCGGTTGAGGGCGACCTGACTCTTGCCGTGCTCGGTGATCCGCTTGACCTCGGCGTCGGCCTGCTCGGCCATCTGCACGCTGATCGCCTGAGCGTCGGCACGCGCCTCCTCGCGGATGCGGCTGGCCTCCGCGCGCGCTTCCTCGACTGCGTTGGCGTGAGCCGCAGTGGCCTCCGCCAGCCGCTTCTTGGCCTCGTCGCTCTCGGCGATCTGCGCCGCGATCGAGTCCTGGGTGGAGGTCATCGCCTTACGGACCGGCGGAACCACGAAGCGCACGAGCACATACACGATGATCGCGAACCCGATGAGTTGCCCGATGAAGATCTCCATGTGGTCAGCTTCCCTTCACGCTGGACTGGCCGGAGGTCACGTCGACGCCGAGCACCCGGCTGGCCAGCGCTGACGACAGCGAGTCGACGTCGGCCCGAGCCTGGGCCGCCGCCTGTTCGCCCTGTGCGGCGAGATCGGCGTTGGCCTCGGCGAGTGCCGCGTCGGCTTCGGCGGTGGCCCGCTGACGCATCTGCTCGAGCGCCTCGCGGCCCTTGGCTCGGGCGTCATCGCGGATGCTGGTGGCCTCACCGCGAGCCGACTTCATGGCTTCCCGGTACTCGGCCTCGGCCCGCTCAAACCCTTCGGCTGCCTTCCGGGCGTCGGTCGCGGTCTGCGACAACCGATTCTCGCGTTCCTCTAGAACCTGCTTGATCGGCGGCACGATGAACTTGCCGACGACCGCGAGCACGATCAAGAAGATAAGGAGAACGACGAAGAACGTGCCGTTCGGTATCAGAAAGTTCTGAGTGCCTTCCGCAGCCAAAACCTGCATGTGCGTCGTTTCCTAACTGTCAGCCCGGGTGCGTGGAAGCGGTCTGCTATCCGCCGTAGGTCTTGGCCGGGTTGGCGAAGACGAACAGGGCCATGAAGGCCAGGTTGATGAAGTACGCGGCCTCGACCAGACCGACGGTGATGAAGAACGGGGTGAACAGGCGGCTCTGCGCCTCGGGCTGGCGCGCGATGCCGGCGATCAGCTGAGCACCGGCGAGACCGTCGCCGATACCGGCGCCGATGGCGCCGCCGCCCAGAATCAGGCCGCCGCCGATGAGTGCGCCCATGCTAACGAGGTTCGGATCCATGTGACTTTCCCTTTCGATGTACCGGCAACCTTTGCCAGGTCTGTTGTGGTGTCGACGGTGTCGGCACCGGGTGGTGGTTGATTCCAGGGTGACCCGGAAGGTCAGTGCGCGTCCTCGGACTCCATCGACTGGCTGAAGTACAGGATTGTCAGCAGCGAGAAGATGAAGGCCTGGATGAGGCCGACGAACAGGTCGAACAGTTTCCAGACGGCGTTCGGTCCCCACATCAGGTACCAGGGGAACAACGTGATGAGCGAGACCATGATCCCGCCGGCGAACACGTTGCCGAACAGACGCAGGGAGAGCGAGACCGGCTTGGCGATCTCCTCGATGATGTTGATCGGGGCCAAGCCGATGCCATGGCCACGGATCAGCTTCACCGGATATCCGAAGATGCCGCGCTTACGGAAGCCGGCGGCGTGGTACCAGACGAACACCACGAGCGTCAGCGCGTAGACGAAGTTGATGTCGGAGGCCGGCGGCTTGAGCCACTCGGCGGCCTTCCCGTCGTGCCCGTACTGCGACGGGATGACCGCCAGCCAGTTGGAGATGAGGATGAAGGTGAACAGTGCGACGGCCAGCGGCAGCACGAACGGCGCCACCTTCATCCCGATGGAGCTCTCCACCTGTCCACGCATCTGCTTGGTCACGGCCTCGAAGAACAGCTGCACACCGCTGGGCACACCACTGGTGGTGAACTTCGCCTTCAACGCAAAGGCGAGAGCCAGCAGGATCAGCGCCGCGACCGAGGTCCCGATGATGGTGTCGAGGTTGAAGGACATCCCGAAGAACTCGCGGACGATGTGGTGTCCGACCTCGATCTTGGATTCGGATTCGGCCTCTTCGGCCAGGGTCAGCGACGCGGTCATGACTGCTTGCGGAGTCCTTTCATCACGGGGATCACCGTGGCGAGCACCACGATCACCTGACACAGCGCGAGCCCGAACATGACACCGAGTCCGTCGGGCCGGAAGAAGAAGGCCACCGCGAGCGCGACGACGGTGATGATGCCCAGCCGGACCGCGGTGTTGAGTACGACCGGCTTCTTGCGGGGGTTGTCCTCGGCCGTGACCGCGCCGACGGTGGCCTGCACCATCTTCGCGTTGCCGAGGATCATGGCCATGCCGGCGGTGAAGAACACGCCGAAGAGCAGATGGCCGAGGACGCCGCTGACGATCAATGCGATGACCGCGGCGACGCCTGCGAGCAGGGCCGGACGAACCATGCTGAGCGGGATGTCGGGATAGACCGGTGCCGAGTCAGGGGCTGACGTCGTCATCTGCCTCTCCTCCAGTCGGAGCACTCCGCGCTCGTCATCGAGCGCGAAGCCAGTTGCACGGTGTGGGCGGCGTCCTGCGAGCACTGCACATGTGATCTCGGTGCGCGCTCGTCGGTCGCTGTGACCCTATCAACACTTCAGGCGATATCCGAAACGGGGTTGAACTCGCGGCGCGAGGCCCTCCACCAGCGGAGATCATCTACTACACGGGATAGTACTGCACGGGCGAGAGGCCATGATCGTGGGGGCCGATCACGCAGCGGTGACAGGTTCGGCGACGTCTCGATCGCCCCGGATGCGTCGACGCAGACGCGGGACGGCGGTGGCCACGAGAGCCACCACCAAGCCGGCCGCCAGCGCCGGGACGACCACGCGAACCGAGAACACCGTGCTCGCGGCGACGCTCAGCGCCAGTACCGCGACCCACAGGTAGATCACCAAGACGACGCGGCGCTGCGAGTGGCCCAGTTCGAGCAGTCGGTGGTGCAGGTGCATCTTGTCGGGGGTGTGGAAGCCGACGCCCGCCCGGGTGCGCCGGATGATGGCGAGCAGCATGTCGAGCATCGGGATGAACATGACCGCCGCGACCAGGATCAGGGGCGAGAGCAATGAGAACAAGTCGGCAGGCCCGTAGGCGTAGACCGCGATGCGACCCGAGGCGCTGGTGGCCGCCGTGGCCAGCATCAGCCCGATCAACATCGAACCGGAGTCGCCCATGAAGATGCGGGCGGGCTGGAAGTTGTGCGGCAGAAACCCCAGACAGGCGCCGGCCAGACTCACCGAGATGAGCGCGGGCGGGTAGTAGCTGACGTCGCCCCCCTGATCGCGCAGCAGCCCGACGGAGAACAGCAGGATCGCCGCCGCGGAGATGAGGGCCAGGCCGGCGGCCAGGCCGTCGAGTCCGTCGACGAAGTTGATCGCGTTGATGGTGGCGACGGTGATGGCGATGGTTAGCAGTCCCGACTGCAGCGGGTCGAGCACGACGGTGTCGATGTTGCCGAACGGGACGTAGAGCACCGTCCAGCTGACGCCCATGAGCACCAGCACCCCGGCGGCGGTGAGCTGCCCGACGAACTTGGTCAGCGCATCGAGCCCCCAGCGGTCGTCGATGATCCCGACCACGACGATCACCGTGGCGGCTGCAGCCACTGCGTCCATGTCGTCGGTGTAGGCGAATCCGCGGGTCAAGGCGGGCAGTTGCTGGGCCAGCACGATTGCGGCGATGACCCCCAGGAACATGCCCACTCCCCCGAGCCGTGGGGTGGGGATGGCGTGTACGTCGCGCTGGCGGGGCACCGCCACCGCACCGACCCGGGTCGCGACGATCCGCACCACAGCGGTGGCCAGATAGGTGATGACCGCAGCGGTGAGACCCACCAGCATCAGCTCGCGCAGCGGGACACCGGTCCCGCTGTTGCCCACAGGGGTCATGGCCTCGATCACGGTTCAACGCTACAAGCTGGCGCACCCATCACCGGTGACCGGCCGCACTCGGACTCACCGCAATGAGTCGACCTCCACCGCGAGGACCTCGGCGATCTGTTCGGCCGACACCGCACCCACCCGCAGGATCTTGGGTGCTGCGTCGGTGAGGTCGACGATGGTCGAAGGAGTGGCCTTCGCGGCGGGCCCACCGTCGAGATAGACCGCCACCTCGTCGCCGAGCTGATCGCGCGCTTCGGCGGCCGTGGTGGCGGGCGGCTGCCCGGATTTGTTGGCACTCGACACCGCCATCGGGCCGACCTCACGCAACACTTCGATGGCCACCGGGTGCAGCGGCATCCGCAACATCACGGTGCCGCGGGTGTCGCCGAGATCCCACGCCAGCGACGGCGCCTGCTCGACGACGAGACTCAGTCCACCGGGCCAGAACGCGCGGACGAGTTCGCGCAGCCGCTGCGACACCGACAGCACCAGTCCGTCCACGGTGTCCCACGAACCCACCAGGACCGGCACCGGCATGTCGCGGCCGCGCCCCTTGGCCGCCAACAGACTGCTCACCGCATCGGAATCGAATGCGTCGCAACCGATTCCGTACAGCGTGTCGGTGGGTAGGACAACCAGTCGACCAGCCTTGACCGCACCGACCGCAGCCCGCACGCCGGCTGCCCGCGAATCGGGCTGATTGCAATCGAACTCGGTGCTCACGGCATCCATCCTTACACGTCGAACTGATCACTCCGCACCCGTGCGCTGCGCCTCGACCGGCCGACGCCGCGCCGCGACGAACCGCGGCCGCCCGGCGAGGTCACGGTGAGCGGAGATCTCGTCGAAGGCCCCGGATGCGTCGAGGGCCGCCGTCACCGCGTCGCCGGTGGTGTCGTCGTGCTCGATGCCACACCACCCACCCGGCACCAGGACCGTGGCGATCACCTCGATCATCGGGATGATCACCGACATCCCGTCGTCGCCGCCGAACAGGGCACGATGCGGATCGTGGGCCAGCACCTCGGGATCGAGGTCGTCGGTCCAGGGCACATAGGGCGGGTTGGCGACCACCAGGTCCACCTCGAGGTCCGCCAGGTCAGCCGCCACCCGCACGTCGGCGACCCGGATCTCGATCCGTGCTGCGACATCGGCGGGCGCGGCCTCGACGTTGCGCTGCAACCAGGTCAACGCCTCATCGTCGACCTCGACGGCGCTGACCTGGGCAGTCGGACACCCCGTGGCGACGGCGACAGCCAATGCCCCACTGCCACTGCAGAAGTCGGCCACCTTGGCGCCGCGACGCCCGGCCAGTTGCGCCAGCGCCCACTGCAGCAGCACCTCGGTCTCGGGGCGAGGGATGAACACACCCGGCCCGACCAGCAGCTCGATCGGCCCAAACGGCGCCCGTCCGACTATGTGCTGCAACGGTTCTCGCGCAATCCGACGCGAGAGCACGACACCGAGAGCATCGATCTGTGCGGGCGTGGGGTCGGGCGCCGCGATGAGGCGACCTCGGTCCACCCCGAGGACATGCGCCACCAGCAGCTCGGCATCCACGCGCGGCGAGTCGATCCCGACGCGCGCCAGTTCTGCTGCGGCCGCGGCGATGACCGAGCGCACAGTCACTGCGCCTCGAGACGAGCCTGTCGATCGGCAGCGATCAGGGCGTCGAGCAGCGCGTCGAGGTCACCGTCGAGCACGGCGTCGAGGTTGTGCGCCTTGAACCCTATCCGGTGGTCGGTGATGCGGTTCTCGGGAAAGTTGTAGGTGCGGATGCGTTCGGACCGGTCGACGGTGCGGATTTGGGCGGCACGTCCCTCGGCGGCGTGGGCCTGGGCCTGTTCGTCGGCGAGCAACTGCAAGCGGGCCGCGAGGACCTGCATGGCGCGCGCCTTGTTCTGCAGCTGTGATCTCTCGTTCTGGCAGGTCACAACGATGCCGGTGGGCAGGTGGGTGATGCGCACGGCCGAGTCGGTGGTGTTGACGCCCTGCCCACCTTTGCCCGAGCTGCGGTACACGTCGATCCGCAGGTCGGTCTCGTCGATGGCGATCTGTTCCACCTCGTCGGGTTCGGGGTAGGCCAACACACCCGCCGCCGAGGTGTGGATGCGCCCCTGCGACTCGGTGACCGGGACCCGCTGCACCCGGTGCACCCCGCCTTCGAACTTCATCCGAGCCCAAACACCCTCGGTGGCACCGGGTTTGGCCTTGATCGACAGCGTGGCGTCCTTGTATCCGCCGAGGTCGGACTCGGTCACTCCGAGGACCTCGACACGGTATCCGCGACGTTCACAGTATTTGAGGTACATCCGGGCCAGGTCGGCGGCGAACAGTGCCGACTCCTCACCGCCCTCACCGGATTTGATCTCCAACACCACGTCGTCGCCGTCGTGCGGATCACGCGGGGCCAACAGGTCGGTCAACGCGGAGTCGAGTTCGGCGACGGTGCGCTCGAGTTCGGGGATCTCGGCGGCGAAGGACGCGTCGTCTGCGGCGAGTTCCCGCGCGGCCTGCAGATCGTCGCGGGCGGCCTGTAGGCGCTGGTGGGTCGACATGACCGGGGCCAACTCCGCGAACCGTTTGCCCACGCGGCGGGCGGTGGACGGGTCGTCGTGCAACGACGGGTCGGCCATCTGCGCCTGTAGTCCGGCGTACTCGGCGAGCACGTCGTCGACGGCCGAGGGGCTCTGGGGGCTCACACGGACTCCGTTCTCGACGCACGCTGATCAAAGACTGACGTCGCCACCCGGCGACACAGACGACGACGCCCGCCCCGCGCGATGCGCAAGGGCGGGCGTCGTGGAGCCTGCTACGTGGCGTCGGCCTCGGCGCCCTTGGCGGCACGCTTGCCGTAGCGCTTCTCGAAACGGGCCACGCGACCGCCGGTGTCGAGGATCTTCTGCTTACCCGTGTAGAAGGGGTGGCACTGCGAGCAGACCTCGACCGTGATCTGGCCGCCGTCGCGAGTGCTGCGGGTCTGGAAGGTGTTGCCACAGCCACACAACACCGTGGTGTCGGAGTACTGCGGGTGGATGCCCTGCTTCATGTGATGTCCCTTTCGTGGCCGCCGGGTCACCGCGAGGTGGGCGCGAGTCAGATTTCGCGTCCAGCGGTGTGAACCGGAACCGGACAGGTGGGTACCGGGGTGGTGCCCAACCGGGGCAAGTATGCCAGAAGAGGAGGTCAGCCGACGAATCCGTGCCTGGCCGACCGCTTGTCTGCAATGCACTCGCCAGCCGTTCAACTTGTGATCAGCGCCGGGTATTCCGCGGCTCGCCGGTGCCGATCGTCGAGCACCGGTTCACCGCCATCGGCTCATCACCGGCGGTTCGCGGTCGCACGCGAGATCCGCCTCGCCGGATCCGTAGGATCGGGGTCGTAGCGTTGACCTCAGAGATCGCAGAGGTCTCGCACGTCCCAGCGTTCGGTACCCGGCCACGGCTGACGGAGGTTTCGACCATGGCGATTCCCAGGCGGTCACAACTGATCTCGGCGCTGGTGACGACGCTGGTGCTGGCCATCATCGGCGGTGTCGCCGTATTCGTCCTCACCCGCCCCTCCTCCGACGGTGACGACCGGGTCACCCCGTTCGTGCCGACCGCCGCAGATCCCGACCCGAGCATGCGCATCCCGGGTGTCGTGCGGCACTTCTATCAGGGGGGACACGTCGGACCGGGAAAGCGGGTGCGCTATCAGTTCAGCCCGCCGATGGGTGGTCGGCACGACGCGGTCTGGGCGGTGTGCACCGGGATCGTCTACCCGCGGGCCATCCGCAGCGAGAACGCCGTGCACTCGATGGAACACGGTGCCACCTGGGTCACCTATGATCCCGCACGCGTGAACGCGGCTGGAGTCGCGGTGCTCGCGGCGAAGGTCCGGGGACGCGACCATCTGCTGATGTCTCCGTACCCGGGTCTGGATCGCCCGGTGTCGATCCAGTCATGGGGACATCAGCTCAAGGTCGACTCGCCCAGCGATCCTCGGATCGACCACTTCATCACCGCAACCAAGCAGAACCCGCAGAAAAATGTCTACCCCGAGCAGCCGACGTTCCGCGCCCACCCCGAGGTGGGCGGAACCTGCGCGGCGAACGGGGTGTTCGACGTGGCCGATCCACCCGCGTTCGAACCGCCACCGCTGCCGGCCGACGCCGTTCCCGACGCCTGACCGGCCTGCTCGCGTGACCGGCCAGGCCGAGGTCAGTCCTCGCCGCCTGATCCAGGTGCGGTTTTTTGCACCTGCATCAAGAACTCGATGTTGGTCTTGGTCTTCTTGAGCTGACTGAGCAGCAGGTCGATCGCCTGCTGGGAGTCCAGACCCGAGAGCACCCGCCGCAGCTTGTGGACGATGGCGAACTCGTCGGCCGACATCATCAGCTCGTCCTTGCGGGTACTGGACAGGTTGACGTCCACCGCCGGGAAAACACGACGTTCGGAGATCTTGCGGTCCAGCTTGAGTTCGGCGTTGCCGGTGCCCTTGAACTCCTCGAAGATCACCGTGTCGCCGGTGGACCCGGTCTCGACCAGCGCCGAGGCGATGATGGTCAGCGATCCGCCGTTCTCGATGTTGCGCGCCGCACCCAGGAACCGCTTGGGCGGGTAGAGCGCGGTCGAGTCGACACCACCGGAGAGGATGCGGCCCGACGCCGGTGAGGCGTTGTTGTAGGCGCGACCCAGTCGGGTGATCGAATCAAGAAGCACCACAACATCTTTGCCGTTCTCGACCAGACGCTTGGCGCGCTCGATGGCCAGCTCGGCCACCGAGGTGTGGTCGGTGGGCGGGCGATCGAAGGTGGAGGCGATGACCTCGCCCTTGACCGACCGGGTCATGTCGGTGACCTCTTCGGGTCGCTCGTCGACCAGCACCACCATCAGGTAGCACTCGGGGTTGTTGATCGAGATGGCGTTGGCGATGTCCTGCAAGATGGTGGTCTTACCGGCCTTGGGCGGCGAGACGATCAGTGCGCGTTGGCCTTTGCCGATCGGCATGATGAGATCGATGACACGGGTGTCGAGGCGCTCGGGGGTGGTCTCCAGGCGCAGCCGCTCGTTGGGGTAGAGCGGGGTGAGCTTGCCGAACTCCGGGCGCCGCCGCGCAGCCTCCACGTCGCCGCCGTTCACCGAGTCCAGGCGTACCAGTGGGTTGAACTTCTGGCGCTGATTGTTCTGCTCGCCGTCCCGCGGCAGCTTGACGGCGCCGGTGAGTGCGTCGCCGCGCCGCAGACCGTTCTTGCGGACCAGGTTCATCGACACGTAGACGTCGTTGGGACCGGCCAGGTAGCCCGAGGTCCGGACGAACGCATAGTTGTCCAGAACGTCGAGGATGCCCGCGACCGGCTGCAAGACGTCGTCCTCGGAGACGGTGGTGTCCCGCTCACCGCCACCGACGCCATCGCGGTCACGTCCACGCCGCCGCTCGCGGAACCGACGGCCACGCCGACCGCGGCCGGTGCCTTCGTCGTCGGAGTCATCGCGCGGACCGTTGGAACGTGACCCGTCGCGGTTCTGGTTCTGGTTGTCCCGGTTCTGGTTGCGCTCGCCCCCGTTGCGCTCCCCACCGTTGCGGTCGGTGTTGTTGCGCTCGGTGTTGTTGCGATCGGTGTTGTTGCGGTCGCCGCCGCTGCGCTCACGGCGCCGAGTGCGCTCGGCACCGGTGTTCTCGGTCCGGGTGTCGGTGTCTGCCGAGCCGCCGCTGTCAGCGTCGTTCGAGGTCCGGTTACGGCGCCCAGTCGTGCGGTCGGTGGTGTCCGAGGAGGCAGGCTCGGCGGTCGAGGGCCCGCTCGACGACCCCGCGGTCGCAGCTGCGGTGTCATCGGGCGCCGACGCGCCGGACCGGGCGGTCTCACGTGCCGTGGGCTCTGGAGCCGTCGGCTCGGGAGCTGACGTCTCGGGTGCGGGACGGCGGCCGTTGGACCGGGCCGCGGACGCGGCGGCCGACGACCCACCCTGCCGGTCGGCGATCGCGGCGACCAGGTCGCCCTTGCGCATTCCTGAGGTCCCCTTGATGCCCAGCTCACCGGCCAGTTGCCGAAGCTCGGTGAGCACCATCCCGTTCAAGCCGCCTGAACGGCCCGATGAGGTCTTGGCCTTCGCAGGAGTTGAGGTGTGCGAATCACCCGCTGACTCAGACGACGCCTCGGTCGAGGGTGTCGAGATCAGGTCCGTATCGGTCACGGATTTCCTTTCGTTCCCCCGCAGAACGCGTCTGCGTCGGGGGTCGTGATCATCCCTGTCGAGGTGACCGGGACGCGTGGCCCGTCGAGATGGACTGGGCTCAAGTCGTGGGTCTGCCGCTCGACCGTTGTGCGTGCGGGGAGCAAGTCGATCGCGATCGGCGGTTCGTGGCCCACCGGCCGGTTCTGGTGTGAACGGCGTGCACCGGGGAGCGTCACCAGATGGGTGATCAATGGTCGAGAGCGGCCTGAAACCTCCGCCACACTCAGCAGACGTGCTCATGCTAACCACGATCTGGTCGATGGGCAAGGTCCGTGCAGGCGCGTGTCCTGCACCGATGCGCCGACCGGCCGGCGCCGACGGGCGGATCAGGCGATGGTGACAGGCCCGCCCAGCGCCCGCTCGTGTACCTGAAAGCTGAGGTCGAAGGCTGTGGCCAGAGCGTCGCGGGGAATCTCCCCGACGTGCAACGCCATCACCGACGGGCCCGCACCCGAGACGAACGCCGCCACTCCAGCTCCCCGCAACGCGGCGACCACCGCGGTCGTCTCGGGCAGGACCGGGGCGCGATAGCCCTGGTGGAGCCGATCTGCAGTGGCGGCCAGCAGACAGTCGGGATCTGCGGTCAACGCGACCACCGCCAATGCACTTCGGCTGAGGTTGAACACGGCATCGGCGCGGGGCACGACGTCGGGCAACAGTCCACGCGTCTGGGCGGTCGACGACTCGGTGCGCGGCACCAGCGTCGTCAACCGGATGTCGGGGTGCAGCTCGAGTCGACGGGCGCGATATCGCGGCCCGTGACCGTCGTCGTGGTTCTCGGTCCACGACACCACGGCAGCACCCAGCACGCTGGCCGCCGCGTTGTCGGGGTGGCCTTCGAACTCGCTGGCCAACTGCACCAGCAGCTCGGGCGAGAACGCATCGCCCACACCAGCTTTGACCACGAGCCCGGATGCTGCCGCCAGCCCGGAGACCACGGCTGCCGCCGACGAGCCCAGTCCGCGCGAATGCGGGATGGCGTTGACGCACACCACGTCCAGACCTGCCGCCGAGGCGCCGGCCACCGCGAGCCCGCGGCGCAGCGCACGCACCACGAGGTGGGAATCATCCAGTGGCACACCGTCGCGACCTTCGCCGGTCACCGTCACCGCGGTGCCCACCGCGGTGGTCTGCACCCGCACCTCGTCGCTGAGGTCGAGCGCCAACCCCAGACAGTCGAACCCGGCCCCGAGATTGGCCGTAGAGGCGGCGACCCGCACAGTGCAGGACACATCGGGGGAAAGCTGATGCAGCGCAGCATGATCGACGCCTTCGCCGACGACTGAGGCCCCAAGAGCATCGTCCCCCGACATGATCAGATCACCCCACACCCAGGGCGCGAGCCACGGCCACCGGATCGACCGGGATGGAGGACACCGGCGGCATTCCGGCCAGCGCCGTGTCGGGGTCTTTGAGCCCCACGCCGGTCACCGTGCACACCACGGTCTCGCCGCCGCGGATCCATCCCGACGCGTGCGCCGCCAACAACCCGGCCACGCTGGCCGCCGACGCCGGTTCGACGAACACGCCCTCGCGACCGGCCACCAGTCGGTAGGCCTCGAGCAGCTTCTCATCGGTGGCCGCGATGAACTGACCGCCCGATTCCTGTTGTGCGGCAACGGCTTGGTTCCAGCTGGCAGGCGACCCGATCCGGATGGCGGTGGCCAGCGTCTCGGGGTTGCGGACCGGGCTACCCGAGACCAGCGGGGCAGCGCCGGCGGCCTGCACACCGAGCATCCGCGGCAGCGTCGAACAGATGCCGTCGGCGTGGTACTCGCGATAGCCCTTCCAGTACGCGGTGATGTTGCCCGCATTGCCCACGGGCAGCGCGTGCACGTCAGGGGCGCGACCCAACACGTCGACGATCTCGAAGGCCGCAGTCTTCTGACCCTCGATCCGCGCCGGGTTGACCGAGTTGACCAGTTCGATCTCGGGGAACTCCGCAGTCGCCTTGCGCGCCAACTCCAGACAGTCGTCGAAGTTGCCCTGCACCTGGATGATGCTGGCCCCGTGCATGACCGCCTGGGCCAGCTTGCCCATGGCTATCTTGCCCTCGGGGATGAGCACCGCGCAGCTGATGCCGGCCCGGGTGGCGTAGGCCGCCGCCGAGGCCGAGGTGTTGCCGGTGGAGGCACACAGCACAGCACGCTTGCCGAGGGTGACCGCGTTGCTGACCGCCATGGTCATGCCGCGGTCCTTGAACGATCCGGTGGGGTTGAGCCCCTCCACCTTCAGGTACACCTCGCATCCGGTCAGCGAGGACAGATGCGGCGCAGGCACCAGCGGGGTGGCGCCCTCGAGCAGGGTGACCACCGTGAAGTCGTCGTCGATGGGCAGTCGGTGGCGGTACGCCTCGATCAGCCCGGGCCATGCGGTGTGCACGGCGGTGCTCGGCTTGGTCATCGGTTCCTCAACTCACTCATCGGTTCCCTCGAGGCGCAACACGCTTGCCACCTCGGCCACGGCGTCGAGCTCCTTCAGAGCATCCACGGTCTGCGCCAGCGCCGCGTCCGGAGCCCGATGGGTGACCACGATCAACCGGGCGTTCTCATCGGCGCCCTCCTGGCGCACGGTGGCGATGCTGACGTCACGCTTGGAGAACTCGGCGGCCACCGCCGAGAGCACACCGGGGCGATCGGCCACCCGCATCGACACGTAGTAGCGGGTCAGCACATCGCCCATGGGCGCGATCGACAACGACGCGTACGTCGACTCCAGCGGGCCCCGCCCACCATGCACCTTGTTGCGGGCAGCCATCACCAGATCGCCCAGAACCGCCGACGCGGTCGGCGCACCGCCGGCGCCCTGGCCGTAGAACATCAGCCGCCCGGCGTTCTCTGCTTCGACCACCACGGCGTTGAAGGCGCCGTTGACCGCGGCCAACGGGTGCGTCTTGGGCACCAGCGTGGGATACACGCGGGCCGAGATACGTTCCTTGCCAACGGAATCGGCGATGCGTTCACAGATTGCCAGCAATTTGATGGTGCAGTTCAACGACTTTGCACTGGCCAGGTCATCGGCGGTGATCGTGGAGATGCCCTCGCGGTACACATCGCCTGCGGTGACCCGGGTGTGAAAGGCCAACGAGGCCAGGATGGCCGCCTTGGATGCGGCGTCGTAGCCCTCCACGTCCGCGGTCGGGTCGGCCTCGGCGTACCCCAACCGACCGGCCTCGGCGAGCACCACGGCGTAGTCATCGCCGTCGGCGTCCATCGCCGAGAGAATGAAATTCGTTGTGCCGTTGACGATGCCGGCCACGCGCTGCACGGTGTCCCCGGCCAATGACTGCATCAGCGGACGGATCACCGGGATGGCCCCGGCCACCGCGGCCTCGAAGTACAGGTCGACCTTGGCTGTCGCGGCGATGCCGGCGAGCTCGCCGGTGTAGTCGGCCAGCAGTGCCTTGTTGGCGGTGACCACCGACTTACCGTGCTCCAACGCCGAGGCGATCAGTGCACGCGGTACGTCGATCCCACCGATCAGCTCGACCACGATGTCGACGTCGTCGCTCGTGACCAGCGAGGCGGCGTCTCCGGTGATCAGCGCCGGGTCGACCGCCCGATCACGGGCGACGTCGCGAACGGCCACCCCCCGCAACTCGATCGGCGCACCGACGCGAGCGTGCAGGTCGACCGCCTTCTCGATCAGGATGCGCACCACCTCGGTGCCCACGTTGCCCATACCCAGGACAGCGACACCGATCGGACGGCGCAGACCTTCGCTCATGAGGTGACCTCCAGGTCGAGTAGGTCCTGCACCGTTTCTCGGCGCAGGACGAGTCGAGCATGGGCGTCGGCGACCGCGATCACCGCAGGCCGCAACGCCATGTTGTAGCGGCTCGACATCGAGTAGCAGTAGGCGCCGGTCGCGGCCACCGCCAGTAGATCCCCCGGAGCGACGTCGGCTGGCAGCCAACAGTCTTTGACAACGATGTCCCCACTCTCACAATGCTTTCCGACCACCCGGCTGAGCACGGGTTGCGCCGTCGACGCCCGCGAGACCAGGCGAACGTCGTACTCGGCCTGATACAGAGAGGTTCGGATGTTGTCACTCATCCCGCCGTCGACCGAGACGTAGCGGCGATGCGCATCGGTGCCGATGGAGACGTCCTTGATCGTTCCTACGCGGTACAGGGTCACCGTGCCCGGTCCGGCGATCGCGCGCCCCGGCTCCACCGCCAACTTCGGAGTGGGCAGGCCCAGCGCGGCCGATTGGCGGCGCACGATGTCGACCAGGGTGGCGGCCACCTGCTCGACCGGGGGCGGATCGTCGGTCGGGATGTAGGAGATACCCAGTCCCCCACCGAGATCGAGAATCGACAACTGCGCGGTCTTGTCCACCCCGAACTCGGCCACGATGTCGCGCAGCAGACCCAGCACGCGGTGGGCGGCCAACTCGAATCCGTCGAGATCGAAGATCTGTGAACCGATGTGGCTGTGCAATCCGACCAGTCGCAGGTTGTCGGTCGCGAACACGGTGCGCACAGCGTCCATCGCCACACCGCCGGCCAACGAGAACCCGAACTTCTGATCCTCGTGGGCGGTGGAGATGAACTCGTGGGTGTGGGCCTCCACGCCAACGGTCACGCGGATCAGCACGTCCTGCACCACTCCGGCGGCGCCGGCGACGGCATCGAGCCGCTCGATCTCGATCATCGAGTCCAACACGATGTCGCCCACCCCGGACTCGACCGCCAGGGTCAACTCCTCGACCGACTTGTTGTTGCCGTGCAAGGCAATGCGCTGCGCGGGGAACCCGGCGCGTAACGCCACGGTCAACTCGCCGCCAGAACACACGTCCAACGACAGACCCTCGTCGGCAACCCACCGCGCGATCTCGCCGCACAGGAAAGCCTTGGAGGCGTAGTGCACTCGGCCGGTGGCACCGAAGGAGGCCAGCATGTCCGCGCAGCGAGAACGGAAGTCGGCCTCGTCGATGACGAACAGCGGGGTGCCGAACTGCTCGGCGAGCGCGCTGACCGACGCCCCGGCGAGGGTGACCTCACCGTCGGCGCCGCGCCGCGCTCCGCGTGGCCACACATGGGCCGGCAAGGCGACCAGATCGTCTGCCCCGGTAGGGCGTTCGCCCGGACGCGTGGACCCGATGCCCTCAGCGTGCCGGGGTCCGGCGGGGTGCGCCATCACATCCGCTCCGGAGCGCTGACACCGACCAGCTCAAGCCCGTTCGCCAGTACCTGGCGGGTGGCCGCACACAACGCCAACCGCGCAGCATGGGTGTCGGAGGGCCGCTCGTCGCCCTGAGGCAGGATGCGGCAGCGGTCGTAGAACCGGTGATACGAGGCGGCCAGGGTCTCGAGGTAGCGGCACACCCGATGCGGTTCCCGCAGCGCGGCGGCCGCGGTCACCACCGACGGGAAGTCGCCGATGGTCCGGATGAGGTCGCCTTCGGCCGGTTGCGCCAACAGATCCAGATGGTCGGTGGACGCGACCAAGCCCAGATCGGCGGCGTTGCGAGCGATGGCCGAGAGCCGCGCATGCGCGTACTGCACGTAGTAGACCGGGTTCTCGTTGGACTGCGTGGCCAACAGGTCGAGATCGATGTCGAGGTTGACGTCCACCGACGAACGGATCAACGAATAGCGCGCACCGTCGACCCCGACCGCGTCGACGAGATCGTCGAGGGTGATCACGGTGCCTGCCCGCTTGCTCATCCGCAGGGGCGCACCGTCTTTCACCAGGTTGACCATCTGCCCGATCAAGACTTCCACCGTGGCCGGGTCGTCACCGAGCGCCGCTGCCGCCGCCTTGAGCCGTTTGATGTAGCCGTGGTGGTCGGCTCCGAGCATGTAGATGCACAGATCGAATCCGCGACGACGCTTGTGTTGGAAGTAGGCGATGTCGCCGGCGATGTAGGCGGCTTCGCCGTCGCTTTTGATGACGACTCGATCCTTGTCGTCACCGAACTCGGTGGACCGCAGCCACCACGCGCCGTCTTTCTCGTAGAGATTGCCGTTGGCCTTGAGCTTGTCGATGCACTCGGCGACCAGGCCGCTGTCGAACATGTCGTTCTCGTGGGTGAACACGTCGAAGCGAGTCCCGAAGTCGGACAAGGTCTTCTTGATGGCCGTGAACATCAGGTCCACCCCGATCGAGCGGAACACCTCGAGCCGATCGGCGCCGGGCAGACCCAACGCGTCAGGGCGACGGGCGACGACCTCCGCGGCGATCTCACCGATGTAGGCGCCGGCGTAACCGTCATCTGGAGTGGGTTCGCCCAGCGCTGCGGCGAGCAGTGACCGGCTGAACCGGTCGATCTGGGCGCCATGGTCGTTGAAGTAGTACTCCCGGGTGACGGCGGCGCCGCGGGCGGCCAACACGCGCCCCAGCGCGTCGCCGACCGCGGCCCACCGGGTGTGGCCGAGATGAACCGGACCGGTCGGGTTGGCCGAGACGAACTCGAGGTTCACCGCATGCCCGGCCACGTCGTCGCCGTGGCCGTAGGTGTCCCCGGCGCTCAGCACATCGGCCACCACCGCGTTTTGTGTGGCCGCAGCGAGTCGGATGTTGACGAAGCCCGGTCCGGCCAGGTCGGCGTCAGCGATCTCGGGCCGAGTGGTCAACTCCTCGACCAGCCATCCGGCCAGGTCGCGCGGAGCGGTGGAGACCTTCTTGGCCAGCTGCAATGCGATGTTGGTCGCGTAGTCGCCGTGTTCGGGGTTGCGCGGACGCTCGACGACCACCGTCTCGGGCACCAGGGACACGTCGAGGCCGCGTCGGGTGAGAACCGACGTGGTCACATCGTGCAGCAGCTGGGAGAGATCGGTGGGAGTCACGGGAGTTCATCCTATTGCGCCGTGGTACGCGGTGGACAATCGCGGTCGCTGCCGCCCCGAACTGCACCGACCCGGCCCGGCAGACCGGGTGAGCCGCGGCCGTAGACTCGGCGGGGCGAGCACGAATCGAAAGGCTGTCATGGCGACCGAAGACTCCACCGACGACTCCCGCGACACCACGTCCGGGCGCGGATCGACCCCGAAGAAACCGGCACCCAAGCGCAAGCCGGCCAAACCGGGAACCGTTCCGGTGGTCAAGGCTGCCGGTGGCCGACCGATCCCCTGGCTGACCATCGCAGCGGTGGTCGTGGTGCTGGCGATCGTCGGCGGGCTGACCGCCTACCTGGTGCCCAAGTACAACGAGCAGCAGGCCGAGCAGAAGTACGTCCCGAGCTCCTCGAACCCCGATCCGGCCAGCAAGATCGCCGGTGTCACCAAGGTCTTCTATCCCGCCGGACAGCATGTGGCGGCCACGCAGCGGGTGGCCTACGACAAGAACCCGCCGTTCGGTGGACCGCACGATCAGGTGTGGGCGGCGTGTACCGGGATCGTCTACCCCAAGCCGCTGCGCACCGAGAACGCCGTGCACTCGATGGAGCACGGCGCGGTGTGGATCGCCTACAACCCCACGACCGCGCCCGCAGCCGACGTCGAGACGCTGAAGAAGAAGGTGCAGGGACAGCAGTACATGCTGATGTCGCCCTACCCCGACCTCGACACCCCGATCTCGTTGCAGGCGTGGGGCCATCAACTGAAGCTGACCTCGGCGTCGGATCCCAGGGTGGATCAGTTCATCAAGGCGACGCGGCTGAACTCTCAGGCCGGCGTCTACCCGGGACGTCCCAAGGACACCTCCTACCCCGAGATCGGCGCATCCTGCGCGGCGTACCCCGGCGCGTTCGACCCGGCCAACCCGCCGCCTGCCGACGTGGGCCCCCTTCCCGCAGATGCGATCAAGATGGACGGCACCGGCGCCCAGAAGGCGACCGACGAGACTCCGGGCGCAGCAGCTCCCACCCCGGCGGGCTGACCGATGTCCCACGACACACCCGACCCGTCCGACACCGACGCCGTGGACGCCCGCGAGAACGGCACCGGGTCGGCCTCGACGCTGCGCCGTCAGCTACCCGCGCTCGCCGTGCTCGGCGCCATCGCGCTGCTGCTGATCGGGGTCGGGATCGGGTTGGCGGTGGGCAACCGGGTGACGACGAGCAGTGACCGACCCAAGGCCGACTCGACAGCCGTCGGATTCGCCCAGGACATGTCCACCCACCATCTGCAGGCCACCGAGATGGCTACCGCTGCCCTGTCGAATGCCGCAGACCCGCAGGTGCGTTCGCTGGCGTATGACATCTTGACCCAGCAGACCAATCAGGTCGGGCAGATGCAGTCCTGGCTGACCCGCTGGGGTTACCCGCTGAGCAATCCCGGGTCGGTGATGGGCTGGATGCCCGATCACAGCTCGATGCCGGGCATGGACATGTCCGGTGGAGCATCGATGTCGATGGCGCCCGGCGATTCGGTGAACACCCCATTGATGCCCGGGATGGCGACCAGCCCGGAGCTGGCCACGTTGCGCGGCCTTCGGGGCGAGCCGTTCGACGTGTACTTCCTCCAGCTGATGCTGCGCCATCACGAGGGTGGCGCCCCGATGTTGTCCTACGCGGCGAACAAGTCGCACGTGTCGCAGGGGTTCGTCCGGGATCTGGCTCAGCAGATGCTCAACCTGCAGCAGAACGAGGCTGACGCCATGACGGCGATGCTGGCCGAGAAAGGCGCTAAGCCGCTACCGATGAATTGAGCCACCCCGCAGCACGAGATTCCGGCTGTTCGCAGAGTCGGCTGACCTCGTGCACCTGAGCGGTATGCGGTTACAGGACGTTCGTATGGAAGTATCCGTGTCGGATCTGATGCTGACCAGACGACCACGGGGGAGTTTCGAACACATGCGTGCTCTGTTGATCCATGGGATCGCCGAAATCTGATGAGACCTGACGAGGTGCTGTCCGAGGACCGCGACTACATCCAGTACTACCGGCCGGACGACCACTACCAGATCGGCCGCGAGGAGATCCGGGAGTTCGCCCGGTCGATGAAAGACGGCCACATCATCCACTGGGATGATGTGGCCGCCGCCGAACTGGGCCACTCCGGGCTGGTGGCGCCGCTGACCTTCGCTGCGCGGCTGGCCGGCACCGGCCTCAACTGGTTGATGGACAACGTGCTCGTCGAGCACGACACGAGCTCGTTCGTCCAGACCGATCAGGTCTTCAACTACTACCGACCCCTGCACGCCGGTGATCAGATCTCGCTGTACATCGGCCTGCATCCGGTACGGCGGAAGGCCGGCGGGGACACCATCGTCGTCGACGGCCTGATGTTCGACCAGCACGGCGATCTGGTCCAGTCGTTGACGACCACCGCGGTCGGCCGTCGCGGTGCCCATGCCGAACCCGCGCTGGCCGCAGCACTCGCCGACGTCATGATGGCCGACTTCATCCCCCCGCATTCGGTGCAGTGGACGCCGATCGAGGACGCCCCCACCCACACCCCCGCCGCATACGATCGGCCAGACGATCCGTCGGTGCCGCTGTTCTCCGAAGTGTCGGTCGGCGACGTGATCGGGACCCGGACCGTGACGGTGCGACGAGGTGACCTGGTCACCTACGCCGGGATCTCTTCGGACTACAACCCGATCCACTGGAGTGACCGGGTGGTGGACATCGTCGGACTGGAGACAGTGGCCGCGCACGGGCTGTTGACCATGGGCATCGGATCGACCTTCATCTGCTCGTGGTTGGGCGACCCGACCGCCGTGCTCGACTACCGGGTCCGGTTCACCGGCATCGCCTACGTCTCCGACGTCGCACCCGCCGACATCCAGTACACCGGCCGCATCAAGTCTCTCGACGCCGCCACCAAGACCGCCACCATCGCCCTGGAGGCTGCCTTCAGAGGCAAACGGATCTTCGGTCGTGCGCTGGCCACCGTGGCACTGCGATAGGTTCATCTCGACGCATCGGCGGTCACCCGGTCCATGGGGATTCGCCCGCCGGGCACCGTCACCGTCTGTCCGCTCCAGCGCGGGGTGGGCGGGCGTCCACCCGTGAGAGAGGTACATCGTGACCACCGAGACACCGTTCTTCGAAGACGTTCAGGCGCACTACGACCTCAACGACGAGTTCTTCGCCCTGTTCCTCGACGAGTCGCGCACCTACAGCTGCGCGTACTTCGAGCGTGAGGACATGAGCCTGCACGAGGCTCAGCTGGCCAAGATCGACCTGTCGCTGGGCAAACTGGGCCTGGAGCCCGGCATGACCTTGCTCGATATCGGATGCGGTTGGGGCGCAACGATGTTGCGGGCCGCCGACAAGTACGGGGTCAACGTCATCGGCCTCACCCTGAGCCAGAACCAGCACGACCACATCCAGAGCTTGCTCGCCGCGCGTGGCGATGCGTCGACCACTGGGGAGGTGCGGCTGCAGGGCTGGGAGGAGTTCGACGGCAAGGTCGACCGGATCGTGTCGATCGGCGCGTTCGAGCACTTCCGGTACGAGCGTTACGAGCAGTTCTTCAACTTCGCCTACAACGCGCTGCCCGCGGACGGTCGGATGCTGCTGCACACCATCACCGCCTATGGCCTCAACCACGTTCGCGAGACCGGCAACAAGTTCTCCAAGGACGACTTCGCGTTCATGCGGTTCATCGCGAACGTCATCTTCCCTGGCGGTCAGCTGCCGCTGCCGAAGATGGTGACCGACGGCGCCACCGCGGCCGGGTTCACGGTGGAGAAGATCCAGCCGCTGCAGTTGCATTACGCGCGCACCCTGGACTGCTGGAGCAAGGCGCTCGGCGAGCACCGCGACGAGGCGATCGCGTTGTGCGGCCGCGAAAACTACAACACCTACGTCAAGTACCTGAGCGGTTGCGCCGCAGCGTTCCGCAAGGACTTCATCGACGTCATGCAGTTCACCTGCGTGAAGGGCTGACCTGACACCTGACCGCCTCGCTCGAGTCGGCGGCCGCACCACCGATCACGATCGGCGTGCCGCTGCCGACTCGATTGCGTTGGCGGCATTGGCAACTGCGGTGGCCGAGTCGATCAGGGATGCGCGGATCGCTGCTGCGGCCGCGACGGTGGTCGGTGCCAGCAGGGTGCCCAGACCCGCGGTGAGTCCATCGGGGCCCAGCGCCGACAGACGGGCCCGGGTACCGAGGCCCAAGCGGACGATCTGTGCGCCCCAATACAATTGGTCGGCCGCCAATGCGCACACCATGGTCGGTAGCCCAGCCCGCAGACCGGCTGCGGTGGTGCCCGCTCCCCCGTGATGCACGATGGCACGACACCGCGGCAGTACGACCGAATGGTCGACGCGTCGCGCAACCCAGATCTGCGAGTGGTCGCGGTCCACGCCCACCGGGCGCGTACCGGTACCGAACACGACCCGCACGCCGTGCGAGGCCGACGCGGCGACGATCGCATCGAACACCCGAGCCGAATCGGGAACGGGCACACTGCCAAACGAGATGAACACCGGCGGATCCCCGGCGTCGATCCACCGCATCAGATCAGTGTCGCCACCGGTGTCATCGGCGAGGTCAGAGCGGGTGTGTGCGGGCAAATCGAGAAATCCGACCAACGGACGAGTGGGACCCCACTCCTGCGCGAGCCCGGGGAACAACGCCTCGTCGTAGGCCTGAATCTGCGTTGTCCCCCTCTCCCGCAGGCGAACTGGGAGGCGTGTCCGCTCGGGTGCGAGTCCGAGTCGTGCGCGAAACCTGTTCTCCGATCCTCGGACGGCCAACCACGTGGTCTCTTCGGCCAGCCGCCACGAGCGTCGGTTGACCTCGGCGGGCAGCGCCCGGGTGGTGGGAACGGCCCCGATCACCCCGTTTTCTGACATGGCGCAGAATCGCACCGTCGCCATGGCGGTGCCCAGGTGCTCGGCGAGGGCGTACACACGGTCTTGGCCCAGCGGCCCGCTGATGATGATGTCGATGGGCTGCTCGGCATGTGCCTGGGTCACGGTGGCGATCACCCCAGCGTCGAAGGCGGCACTGCCCTCGCGTAGTTGGGCCTGGGCCAGTTGCAGCTTGCGGATGGGGTTTCGGGTGTCGAGCGCCGCGCGCGTTCGGCCCTGCCTCAGGTGTTTCTCGCTGTCCATCCCGAGGCCACGGGCGTCGATCCCCAGCGACCGCGCGAATCCGAGGTAGTTGGGTGGCACGGCCAGGGTGACGCGATGGCCACGAGACACGAGTTCCAGCGCCAGACACACACCGGGCTGCACGTCGCCCCGACTGCCGTAGAACGACAAGAAAACATGCATCAGGTCAGCCTAGGGGGACTGAGTGCCCCCGGCAGGATTCGAACCTGCGGCCTTCTGCTCCGGAGGCAGACGCTCTATCCCCTGAGCTACGGGGGCTCAACGGGCTGAGTCAGACTATCGCACCGCCGCAGACGTGGCCAAAACCAGGTCGCGCCGCGACAACCGGGTCAGACGGCCACCCCGACGGTCTGCAGGCGGGACCCGTTGCGCCCCCGGATCACCTGCAGCTGCGTCGGGATTCGGGCTCGCATCTCATCGACGTGGCTCACCACGCCCACCACGCGACCCCCCGAGCGCAGGTTGTCCAGCACGCCCATCACCAGGTCCAGGGCCTCGGGATCCAGGCTGCCGAACCCCTCGTCGATGAAGATCGTGTCCAACACCCGGCCGCCCGATTCGGCTGACACCACATCGGCAAGACCCAGCGCCAACGCCAGCGAGGCGAAGAAGGTCTCGCCACCCGACAGAGTGGTCGTCGGGCGCACTGTGCCGGTGTACTCATCGCGCACCTCGATGCCCAGACCGCTGCGCTTGCCGCGTGCTTCCGCGGCGTCATTGTGTTCGAACTCGTAACGGCCCGAGGACATCTCGCGCAGCCGAGCCGAGGCGGCGACCAACACCTCCTCCAGGCGTGCAGCCAACACGTAGGTACGCAACGACATCTGGCGACTGTTCTGACCGCGACCGGACACCAGTTCTGCCAGGCCGGTCACCTCGGCGTGACGCCGCGCGGCCGGTTCCAGCACCGACACCGCCGACCAGTAGTCGGCGACGAGAACCGTCAAAGCCTGCTCGCGCTGCGCGGCCACGGCGTAGGCGGCTGCACTTGCCTGCGCCTGTGCCACAGCGGTGTCGCGCTGTGCGCGGGCCGCATCGATGTCGACCGGAGACACGGCGAGAGCCGCGATCACCTCGGGATCATCAAGGGTGGCCATCGCGGCCGCGCGCAGCTGATCGACCTCAGACAATCGCTGCTCCAGCGCGACGGTCTCAGCATCGGTCCGGTAGGCGCCGCGCGCCTTCTCGAGATCCTCGAAACCCGACTCGGCGACCATCGTATCCAACCGAACCCGCAGCGCCCCAGCATTGTTCGCTGCCGACGTGGCTGCCGCCCGGGCGTCGCGCACCGCCGCCGCAGCCTTTCGGAATGCCACCAACGCATCGCGCCGCTGTGCCACGGTCCCGACCCCACCTGTGGCGCCACGAACCGCGTCCTCTATCTCGGTGACCTGCGCGCGCGCCTGATCGACGCGTTCGCTGACCGTGGCGATCCGACGGTCGATCTCGGCGGCCTCAGACCGCAGTCGATCGGCCTCCGCGTCGAGCTCGGCGATATCAACCCGGCACTTCTTCCCGGCCGCCGACTCGGCACGCGCCACCGCGAGATCGTCGGTACACCTGTCGATCTCGCCCGTCAGCCAGGTGTGCTCACGCCCGCCGGTGCGTTCCCGCGCCGCCGCGACCCGGGCAGCCAGCGCCGACTGCTCAGACCGCGCCGCTGCCAACGCCGCCGCCGCCTCGTCGCGGCGCTGCGCCGCCGCCAGCTCGTCGAGGTCGGTCACGCGGCCTGCGGCACTCTGAGCGGGAGCGGGATGCTGCGGGCTGCCGCACACCCCGCACGGCTCACCGTCGATGAGTCGGGCGGCGAGTTCGGCAGCCATGCCGTCCAGACGTCGTTCCCGCAGCATCAACACCACCTCGTGAGCGTCCACATCGGCCTGGTGTGCAGCGAGCGCGTGGCGCTCGGCCACCTCGAGTGCGGACTGGGCAGCGATGAGTTCGGCGTGGGCCGCGGCCTGCGCGCTCAGTTCGCCGAGCTGCTCCTCGATCCCCGCGATCCGTGCGCCTGCGTGCACCGACCGCTCCACCAGAACCTCGAGTTCCACTCGCGCACCAGGGATCTGCTGCATGCGCTGCGTGATGACGGCGGCTCGCTCACGGTCGACAGCGGCGCCACGTGCGCCATCGTCGATCAACGCACGCAGCTCGCCGAGTCGCGCGGCGCGCCGGGTCAACGGTTCGAGCCGACCGATCTCGATCGCCGTCTCGTCGATCACCGCGTCCAAGCGCGCACAGCACGCTTCGGTGTCCGGCCAATCCAAACGTGGAAATGATTCCGCCAGAACACAATCGGCGATCTTCGACTCGACCGTACGGCGGCGCACATCGGCCTGCGCTGCGACCGCTTGCGCCGTCGTGTGCTCGGTGTCGAGGGCGCGCAGACCCGTCACCCGACGGGCGGCAGCCAGATCGGATCGAGCCGCCTCGACATCGGCTGTGGCCGAATCCAACTCGGCGAGCCGCTCGCGTGCCGAGCGGCCCTGGGCCTGACGTCCGTGAACGCGTGCTTGCTGATCGTGGGAGGCGATCGCGGCGTCGGCGGCGGCTCGTGCCGCAGCCAGATCGGCGGCCGCCACGTGCGCTGAGGCGCGGGCGTCGTCGAGCACCTGCTGTGACCACTCGGTGTCGGGTTCCAGCGCTGGATCCACGGTGGCGACCTGGGCGATCTGCGCGGCCAGCGATTCCACTGTGCGCGAACGCTTCTCCAGATCCTCCCGCGCGGCCTTGGCCCGCGCCCGCAACCATTCCTCGAGGTCGTCGAACCGGTGGGTGTCGAACAGCCGCTCCAGCACCTTCTGACGGGCGTCGGTGTCGGCGCGTAGGAACGTCGCGAACTCGCCCTGCGGCAACAGCACCACCTGAAAGAACTGTTCGGCACTCATACCCAACAGCTCCCCCACGACCTCACCGATGTCGTTGGCACGGGTGAGATCGGGGCCCGACCGATCGACCCAGATCAGCGTGGCCTTGGCGTTGACGGTGGTCTCTCCGGCGCCGCGCCGCTTGGGCCGACGGTGTTCGGGACTCCGGCTGATCCGCAGTCGCCGCCCACCGATGGTGGCCTCGAGTTCGACTCTGGGACAGTCGCCCGGCTCGGCGTGATCGGACAGCAACCGTCGACCGTCGTTACGTGTTCCGGGTACCCGGCCGAACAGCGCGAACGCCACCGCATCCAGGACGGTGGTCTTGCCTGCGCCGGTCTGGCCGTGCAACAGGAACAGCCCATCGGCACCGAGTGCGTCGAAATCGACCTCGGCATCGTCGGCGAACGGTCCGAAAGCGTGCACTCGCAGCGAATGCAGCTTCACGCAGACTCCCGCTGATCGTCATCCGGCAACGCGAACAACGCGAATGCGCCGTCCTCACAGACGATCTCAGTGGCCTCGTTTCCGGTGTCCGGCACCGAGGCGACATGCTCGGGTTCACCGACGACAGCGCGCAAACCGCCTTCGATCAGCTCGATCTCCCTGGCACTGGGAGCATCGCGCACGTCGGTCACGAACGCCGACACCACGTCGAGGTCACTGCGGCCACGCAGCCGGTGCCGTTGGTCGTCGAGGTCGTCGGCTCTCGGGTTGCGCCACGCGACGGTCACCGCGTGCGGGAACCGAGTGCGTAACCGGCGCATCGGATCGATGGGGCGCACAGCGTCGGTGAGGGTGGCGTCGATGTAGTCGCCCTCGGCGTCGGTGTACTGCTCGGCGCTCAGCAGTTCGTCGAGAGTACCGGTGAGCGAACGCAACCCGCGGACCTGCGGGATGGGCACACCGGAGACCTCGACCGCACCCTGGGCATCGATCTCGACGAGCCACACCGACTTCTCGTGCGTGGCTTCACCGAAGGAGTACGGCAGCGGCGACCCGCTGTAGCGAACCGTGTCGG
The DNA here is from genome assembly GCF_018474015.1 of Williamsia sp. CHRR-6. Classification (GTDB taxonomy): domain Bacteria; phylum Actinomycetota; class Actinomycetes; order Mycobacteriales; family Mycobacteriaceae; genus Williamsia_A. Next base: position 35,209 of record NZ_JAHCSG010000007.1, read on the forward strand.
TGACAGCCTGCGGCGAGTGCAGGTGACCCAACGCAACGTAGTCGACACCCGAGAAGACCTCGGCACCGACGGTTTCCACACCGCCGACCGAGATGCAGCGCTCCGATCCACTCGCCGTCGCGCCCACCACGAAGGCATGTGCCACCACCACCGAGCGCGCCGGGTGCACGGCGAGGTGCCCGCGCACCCGATCCATCGCCGCGCCCAGCACGTCGGCATGACTGCGCGCCTGGGGTACTCCGAGGTCCATTCGGGCCACCTCCGGTTCGAGGTAGGGGATGCCGTAGATGGCCACCGGACCGTACTCGTCGGCGAGCACCACCGGTGTGTCGATGTCGGCGATGGTGGTGCGTAGGTGCAGCCCGCCCGCCGCGGCGAACGACGAGCCGACACCGAGTCGAGTCGGCGAATCGTGGTTGCCCGAAGTGACCACGATGGTGGCGCCGGCCGCGCGCAGAGCCTGCAGCGCCTGGTCGTAGACGACCACGGCATCTGCGCTGGGCACCGAGCGGTCGTAGACATCGCCGGCGACGATGACGACGTCGATGTCGTTGTCGCGCACCACGTCGGCGACGTGGGCCAACGCCTGCCGCTGGTCGTCGAGCAGGTCGACGCCGTGGAAGGTCCGACCGAGATGCCAGTCGGAGGTGTGCAGGATGCGCATGGGTCAAACCGTACGGTCGGGCACTGACACAGCCCGGTATCTCGGCGTCCGCGCGCCTGATCAGATCTCAGCCAGGGTCAGATCCGGTGGCGATGACCCGCTGCGGCTGGGCGCAATACTGTGACCACGAACCCGGGTACAGCGCCGCCGCGATCCCCAGGGTCTCGAGCACCGCCACCTCGAAGCAGGCGGTGACACCCGACCCGCAGTACACCCCGACCGCACTGCTGGCCCCCGCCGCACTGCCGACACCCACCGCACTGCCGACCCCCACCGCCTCGAAGCGCTGCGCGACATCGCGGGAGAGCCGGCCGGCATCGTCGGTCAGGTCGGTCACCGCCACGTTGACCGCGCCCGGGATGTGACCCGGCCGCGCGTCCATCGGTTCCTGCTCCCCGGTGTAGCGCGGCGCGATGCGGGCATCGACCAACACTCCACCGGCGCCGGGCAGCGCAGCGGCCTCGTCGGCGTCCACAGTCGGCATCGCCGGGCCGCCGGTGAACACGCCCGGATCGAGCGGCGCCGTCGTGGGGGTGTCGTCGGTCCCTGACACCACCGGCCGGCCATCGGAGATCCAGGCCGCCAGTCCACCGTCGAGGATCGACGCATCGCCCACCCCCGCCCACCGCAGCATCCACCAGGCCCGACCAGCAGCGAGCCCGTCCCAGTCGTCGAGCACGATCACCCGCGACTGCGGCCCGATCCCGTTGCTCACCAACCACATTCGAAAGGTGTCGAGTTGGGGTAGCGGATGCCTGCCGGTGTCGGGGCCGGCCGGCGCAGCCAACACGGTGTCGAGGTCGACGTAGACCGATCCCGGAATGTGTCGGGCGGTGAAATCGGCGCGGCCGTCAGGCTGATCCAACCGCCAGCGGACGTCGAGAACATGCGTTGTACTACCGCCGACCACATCTGCGGCAGCCACGAACGGGGCGGGGACACGATCAGCAGACATGGACGCCATCGTAGGTGGCTGCCACCGCCGGACGAGGAAGCGACCGCAACACCGCCGATGTGGATACTGGGACCGGTGAGCAGCGGAATCAGACAATCGACCCGGCCTCTGCGCGCGTTGGGCGGGGTGATCGCCGCCGGCGTCACCCTCGGGGTGGGTCAACTGGTGGCCGGCTTCTTCGATCGGTCGGCCGCACCGCTGTTCGCCGTAGGCGCCACGGTCATCGACCACACCCCCAAACCTGTGCGCGAGTTCGCCATCGACACCTTCGGCACCGGCGACAAGGCCGCCCTGCTGGTCGGGATCGGGGTGATCGTGACGGTCGTGGCCGCCGTGTCGGGCCTGCTGGAGACCCGGCGGCGGTGGTGGGGTTCGGCAGTGTTCGCGGTGTTCGGGCTGCTGGGCGTGGCCGCCGCAGTCAGCCGCCCGCAGGCCGACAGCGCCTGGTTCCTGCCGTCGGCGGTGGGCATCGCGGTGGGCATCGCGACCCTGCGCCTGATGGTCGCGCGCCTCGATCCGGCTGGACTCACCGCGTCAGCGCATCCCACCGCCGACGCCGACGACGCGTTGACCTCGCAGGGGCGACGGTCCTTTCTGATCGGGGCGTCCGGCGTGGGGGTGGGTGCCGCCGTCGCCGGGTTCGCAGGTATCGGCGTGGACAACGCCTTCAACAGCGCCGATCGCGACCGCGAGAAGTTCGCCGTGCCCAGCGCGGTGAACGACGAACCGATCGCGCCCGGCGAATTGACCTCCACCGGCGGACGCACCCCGTTCATCACACCCAACAACGACTTCTACCGCATCGACACCGCGCTGCGACCCCCGCAGGTGACCAGCGGTTCGTGGGGACTGCGCATCCACGGAGAAGTCGAACGCGAGGTGAAACTGACCTTCGCCGACCTGCGCCGGATGCCGGCCATCGAGAAGATGGTGACGCTGGCGTGTGTGTCCAACGAGGTGGGCGGAGACCTGATCGGCAACGCCGTCTGGACCGGCTATCGGCTGCGCGACCTGCTGGCGATGGCGGGGGTGAAGCCGGGCGCGGACATGGTGCTGTCGGCGAGCACCGACGGCTTCACCGCAGGCACCCCGCTGGAGGCGATGACTGATGACCGCGACTCCCTGCTGGCGGTGGCGATGAACGGTAAACCGCTGCCCATCGAGCACGGATATCCGGCACGACTCGTGGTGCCGGGACTGTACGGATATGTCTCGGCCACCAAGTGGGTGACGTCGCTGGAGGTGACGCGATTCGCTGATGCGACCGCGTACTGGACCACACGCGGCTGGTCGGCCAAGGGTCCGATCAAGACCAGTTCCCGCATCGATGTCCCCGCCGACGGCGCATCGGTGCAAGCCGGGTCGGTGACCGTGGCCGGAGTCGCGTGGTCGCAGCCGCGGGGCATCAACGCCGTCGAGATCCGGGTCGACGACGGCGCGTGGCAACGAGCCACGCTCGAGGGCCCCGATGTGCCCGACGCCTGGCGCATGTGGACGTGGACGTGGTCTGCCACCCGCGGTGATCACAAGCTCACGGTGCGGGCCTTCGACGGCGAGGGTCGACAGCAGTCTGCGGTCGTCTCACGACCCGATCCCGATGGCGCCACCGGGTTGCACACGATCAGCGTGACGGTGCGCTGACCACTCCGTCGTCGAGATCGACGGGCCCGGCTGCGGCCTGTGGGCCAGATGTCGGCGCCACGGGCTTGCCGCCCAGGCCGGCGGGCCGGGTGAGAAACAGTGCGGCCACTGTGCCCACCAGCAGGATCGCCGCAGGCAAGAACATCGACTCTCCCATGGCAACGGAGAAGCCTTCGCGTGCGAATGCCGGGATCTGGCCCTGTCCGGAGGCCTGCTGCGCATCGACTCCGGGCAGCTGTGCCGCCAACCGCGACTGCACCAGCGCACCCACGGCGGCGCTGCCCAACACCGAACCGACAACCCGCAGGGTGTTGTAGACGCCGGCCCCGGCGCCCGCCTGGGTCAGCGGCAGGTTACGGGTGGCGGTGGCGGCCAGCGGGGCCCAGATGCCCGCATTGGCCACACCCATGAAGAACATCGGGATCAGCAGCTGCCAGACCGGGGTCTCGGGTCGGGCGATGATGCCGAACGCGACGATGGACACGGCGTTGAGCAGCAGGGCACTGGCGATGATCACCCGCGGATGGACGTTGTCGATGAGTCGGCCCACCACCGGCGCGAGCAGACCGGTGGTCAACGCCATGGGCACGCTCACCAGCGCCGAGCGTGTCGGCGACATCCCGCCGACGAGCTGCAGGAAGAAGATCTGCGGGACAATCATGCCCGATGCGGCGAAGCCCATCGTGGCGATGCCCAGGATCGACAGGGAGAAGTTGCGGTCCCGGAACAACGACAGCGGCACCAGCGGCTCGGTCCGGATCTTGCTCTGCCACCACACGAACACCGCCAGCACCGCCAAGCCGACACCGATCAGCGACCAGATCCAGCCGGCCCAGCTGTACTTCTCGCCTTCCTGGATGGCGAAGACCAGGGCGCCGAGACCGATGGCACTCAACGCCACCCCGATGAGATCGAAGGATCGGTTGGTGGTCTCGATGGCAGGCACCAGACGCCACGCCAACACCAGGCCCACCACGCCGATCGGGACGTTGATGAAGAAGATCCACTCCCACCCGAGGTTGTCGACCAGGACACCGCCGAGCAGCGGACCCACCAGGGTGGCGACACCGGCCGTGGTCCCCCAGACGCCCATCGCGGCGCCCCGACGCTCCGGCGGGAACATCCGCGTGATCAGCGACATCGTCTGCGGGGTGATGAGCGCCGCGCCCAACCCCTGCAGGGCGCGGGCGGCGATCAGCTCACCGATCGATCCCGACAGACCACACCACACGCTGGCCACGGTGAAGACCACCAATCCGGCCTGATACACGGTCTTGGGTCCCAGGCGATCACCGAGTCGACCGGTGACCAGCAGCGGGACCGCATAGGTGAGCAGGTAGATGCTGGTGACCCAGATGACGCCGTTGAGGTCGGTGTCGAGGCTCTCCTGGATGCGCGGCTGAGCCACAGCCACGATGGTCATGTCGACCAAGATCATGAAGAACCCGAACAGCAGCGCGACCAGCGCGGGCCACGGACGATCGGTGACCGGGACGAAGACTGGACGAGCCGGCGGGAGCGATGCGGCGGACGAGTCGCCGCGTGCTGCAGCGGGGTGTCCCTGGGATGTGGAATCGGTGGACGACATCTTCTCGACCTCTTGTTCTCTTCGTTGTCGCAGGAGATTGCCGTGCGCCCACAGCGCACCGTGACCTCAACGGTGGACCGGGCATGATTATTTCGCAACCAAAATGTTTTCCGGCCGCAGCGCGCCCGATCGCGGCGGTGGCTCGAGCACCCGATCGTGTCGGTGCGGCCCGCTAATCTCGATGTGGTGACCAGTCAAGAGCAGAACACCCAGGGCAAGTACGTCGAACCGGGAGGCGAGTTCGTCCGCGACACCGCCTACATCCAGACGCGGATCACCGCCGACGGCGCCGACGGATACCCCGTCGAGGCCGGCCGGTACCGCCTGGTGGTGGCCCGCGCCTGCCCCTGGGCCAACCGGGCGATCATCGTGCGTCGACTACTCGGCCTCGAATCGGCCATCTCGATGGGGCTCTGTGGCCCCACCCACGACGCCGACAGCTGGACCTTCGACCTCGATCCCGACGGACTGGACCCAGTGCTCAAGATCCCGCGCCTCAAGGACGCCTACCTCACCCGGTTTCCCGACTACCCCAAGGGCATCACCGTGCCTGCGATGGTCGACATCCCCACCGGCGCGGTGGTCACCAACGACTATCCCCAGATCACCCTCGACTTCTCCACCGAGTGGACCGCATTCCACCGGCCCGGCGCGCCGGAGCTGTACCCCGATCGGCTACGCGACGAGATCGACACGGTGAACCAAGGCATCTTCACCGAGATCAACAATGGCGTGTACCGCTGCGGTTTCGCCGGCAGCCAGTCGGCCTACGAGGCCGCCTACGACCGGCTGTTCGCCCACCTCGACGTCATCTCCGAGCGCCTGTCGAACCAGCGATACCTGGTGGGAGACACCATCACCGAAGCCGACGTACGGCTGTTCACCACGCTGGCGCGCTTCGATCCCGTCTATCACGGACACTTCAAGTGCAACCGCAGCAAGCTCTCCGAGATGCCGGTGCTGTGGGCCTACGCTCGCGACCTGTTCCAGACCCCCGGATTCGGCGACACCACCGACTTCACCCAGATCAAGCGGCACTATTACGTGGTGCACCGCGACATCAACCCGACCGGTGTGGTGCCGAAGGGACCCGACCTGCGGTCCTGGCACACCCCGCATCATCGCGAGGAACTCGGGGGGCGTCCGTTCGGTGACGGCACCCCGCCGCCGCCGCCCCCGGCCGGTGAGGTCGTACCCGAGCAGGATTGGGCGCCGCGATGACCGCGGACAACTCCTCCGCGCGATCTGTGAGCGGCGGGGCCGTCGGGCCGAACAGCGGCGGGGCCGTGGCAAAGATCATCGACCACGCCCAACGGTTACAGGCGCCCGCGGTCGCGGCCTACGTCCGTCGGCTCCGCGCGGCACACCCGAACGACACCCCGGCACAGCTGATCGAGCGTCTCGAGAAGCAGTATCTGCGCGCCGTCATCGGCTCCGGAGGTGCCGTGGGCGCAGCCGCAGCAATCCCGGGTGTGGGCACGGTGGCCTCGCTGGCCGCCATCGGCGGTGAGTCCGCGTTCTTCATCGAGGCGTCAGCTCTGCTCGCCCTCGGTGTGGCCGAGGTGCACGGCATACCGGTGGACCACGACGAGCACCGAAAAGCGTTGGTGTTGGCCGTGATCCTCGGCGAGGAGGGCATCATGGCCCTGGCCAAGGCGCTGGGCAGCCGGACCACCCCGCTCAAGCAGGTGGCCGGTGGCGCCATCCCGCTGCCTGCGCTGGGACGGATCAACCGCATGCTGCTCAAGCGGTTCATGACCAAGTTCGCCGCCAAGCGGGCCCCACTCGTCGTCGGCAAACTGCTGCCCGCCGGCATCGGTGCCGCCGTCGGCGGGGTGGGTAACCGCATGCTCGGGCGTCAGATCATCGACAACGCGCGCACCGCATTCGGCCCGCCGCCCGCCCACTGGCCGATCGACGGCCAGGTGATCGACCTGCCGCAGACCGACAACGCCATCAGGGAGCCGCGTGTGACGCCGGAATTGCCTTGAGCCGCCACTGGATCAGGCGCCTGGGACGTGATTGGGCACATGATCGCAGGCTGGTGGGGATCACGATCTTGGCCACCGTCGCCGGGGTGTCGATCGAGGTGTCGCTGCCGCTGGTGATCAAGTCGGCTGTCGATCTGGCCACCGGGCATCGGACCACGGGTCCGTCCATCAGCACAGTGGCGGCAATCATCGCGGCGCTGGCCGTGGCGCGCTACGGCTGCACATTCACCCGACGACTCATCGCCGGACGTATCGCGGTCGACGTCCAACACCGTTTGCGCACAGCCATTCTGGACACGCTGTTCCGACTCGACGGGCGCGCACAGGACTCGATCATCACCGGGCAGATCGTGTCCCGATCGATCACCGATCTGCAGCTGGTGCAGGGTTTGCTCTCGTTGGTCCCGCTGTCGTTCGGGGCGGCGGCGCAGATCGTGGTGTCGCTGGTCGTCATGGTCTTCCTGTCCCCGGTGCTGACCCTGGTGGCGCTGGTGGTGGTGCCCACCGTGGCCGCTACCGCGACGGTGATGCGCAAGCGACTGTTCGCCGCCACCTGGTCGGCCCAGCAGGCCGCAGGTGATGTGGCTCAGCACGTCGAGGAAACCGTGACCGGCGTACGTGTGGTCAAGGGGTTCGGGCAGGAACGCCGGTCGGTCGACGAGCTGATCGGTTGGGGTTCGGTGCTGTTCGCCAAACGCATGCGCAGTACCCGGATCAACGCGGTGTTCACCCCGACGATGAACGCCGCCCCCCAACTGGGCCTGGTCGCGGTGATCGCGGTGGGCGGCGTACTCACTGCCAACGGCACCGTGTCGGTGGGCACGTACCTGGCGTTTGCCACCTACGTCTCGACGATGGCCGGCCTGGTCCGCATCCTGAGCAACCTGGTGGTCAGCGGACAGCTGGCCCGGGCTGCGGTAGAACGGGTCTACGAGGTGATCGACCACCCGCGCGATCGCCTGCTCTCGGCGTCGCGCCGGATACCCGCAGGCCCGGTGGGTGTGCGACTGCGCGATGTGGGCTTCACCTTCCCCGACCCGTCGCCACGGTCGGATCCCGACGCCGCGCCGGGCGAGCCCTCCAGAACACCTGTCTTCGACGGTCTGGACCTGAGAGTCGCCCCAGGCGAATGCGTCGCTCTCATCGGTGCTCCCGGATCGGGCAAGACCACCCTGGCCGCCCTGCTGAGCGGGTTCTACCAAGCCGACCGAGGGTCCATCGAGTTCACCTCTGACATCGATCGCGACGCCGATGTGGCGATAGACGAGGTGTCACGCGAGTCGCTGCGCGAACGGGTGGGCGTGGTGCTCGACGACCCATTCCTCTACTCCGACACCGTGGCCGCCAACATCGCGGTCGGCGCAGACCGCGGACGTCTCGACGACCCCGACGTGCGAACCCGGATCGTCGAGGCCGCCCGCGCCGCCCAAGCCGAAAGGTTCGTCGGGGAACTGGCCGACGGCTTCGACACGGTGGTCGGTGAACGCGGACTCACCCTCTCGGGTGGCCAGCGTCAGCGCATCGCCCTGGCCCGCGCCCTGTTCGCCGATCCGTCGGTACTGATCCTCGACGACGCCACCTCCGCAGTCGACGCCACCACCGAGGGACAGATTCTCAGCCGCCTCCGCGCGCGCGGCGACCGCACGATGATCGTGCTGGCGCATCGTCGTTCCACACTCACCCTGGCCGATCGGGTGGCGGTCATCGACGGCGGCCGGGTGGTCGCAGATGGCACCGTCGAACACCTCGACGCCCACAGCGCGCTGTTCCGGTCGCTGATGACCAGACCCGAGGTGGCCGCAGGCAGCCCAGATGCGAGCGGGTCAGGCAAAACCGGGTCAGGCGCACCCTCCACCGGCGATGACCCCGTCGTCGACCTGGACCGACTGTGGCCACCCACCGAGCAGCTCGACGCACCTGCCCCTGCCCCTACCCCTGCCCCTGCCCCTGCCCCTGCCCCTGCGAGGTTCCGTGCCTCGAGCACCTCCACAACGCGACCCACGCCTCGGCGACGCGGCGGGGGCGGCGGGATCGCCGGAGGTCTGGGGTCGATGGCCCCCACCCCCGAACTGCTGGCTGCGGTGGACGCCCTGCCGCCCGCTGACGAAGACCCGAAGGTCGACGTCGACGCTGCGCGCGCACCCGACCCGATCTTCTCGCTGCCGCGCATGCTCGCACCGGTGCGAGCGCTGCTGGTGGTGGCCTTGCTCGCGGTCGCGCTGGACACCCTGACCAGCCTGGGGTTTCCCACCGTGGCACGCGCGGTGGTCAATGCCGCCACCTCCGACGACCTGACCTCGATGTGGTGGGCGTGCGCGGCCGGGGTGGTCCTGGTCGGGCTCGGCTGGCTGGCGCTGGCCGTGGTGACGCTGGCCAGCGGTCGCGCCGGCGAGCGGGTGTTGTTCGCGTTGCGGGTCCGCAGCTATGCCCACCTGCAACGCCTGGGCCTCGACTACTTCGAACGTGAACTGTCCGGGCGCATCATGACGCGGATGACCACCGACATCGACGCGCTGGCAACATTCCTGCAAACGGGTTTGACCACTGCGATCGTGTCGGTGCTGACCATCGTCGGGGTGGCCATCGCCCTGGTGGCGACCGACGTGACCCTGGGGGCCAGCCTGCTGATCATCTTCCCGGTGCTGTTCGTGGCCACCGGGGTGTTTCAGCAGTACAGCTCGCGGGCCTACGCCCGCTCACGGGAATTGATCAGCGCGGTCAACGCCGACTTCCAGGAGAACGTCAACGGGCTGCGCACCACGCTGGGCTACCGCAACGACGAGCTCGCACGGCGCCGGTTCGCCGAACGGTCCCTGGACTACGCCCGCTCGCGGATCGCCTCGCAGCGGGCCATCGCGACCTACTTCCCGTTCATCATGTTGATGTCGGATCTCGCGACGGCGGCTGTGGTGGGCATCGGCGCGCATCAGGTGGCGCAGGGCACCACCAGTCCGGGCACCCTGATCGCATTCACCCTCTACCTCGGGATGCTCTTCGGACCCATCCAGCAACTCTCACAGGTGTTCGACGGCTACCAGCAGGCCGCAGTCGGACTGCGCCGCATCGGTGACCTGCTGCGCACCCCGAGCAGCCTCGCGCCGGATCGGGAGTTCGACGAGGACGACGGCCATCTGCGCGAGCGCGGCGATGCCGTCGCGGTGCCGGCGCATTTCCGCGGACACGCACAGCTCGACGACGTCACCTTCCGGTATCAGTCCGCCGCCGGCGACGCGCTGCGCAACGTCTCACTCGACATCCCCGCAGGTACGTCGCTGGCTTTGGTCGGTGAAACCGGCGCGGGAAAGTCGACCATCGTCAAACTGCTGGCCCGCTTCTACGACCCCACCGCCGGTGCGGTGCGGATGGACGGCGTGGACATCCGGCGGCACCGACTGCACGACTATCGAGCTCGCCTCGGCGTGGTTCCTCAGGAGCCGCACCTGTTCACCGGGACCGTCGCCGACAACATCGCCTACGGGCGGCCCGACGCGAGCCGCGCCGAGATCGCCCGGGCGGCCGCCGCTGTCGGTGCCGCAGACATGATCGCCGGCCTGCGCGGCGCGATGCGGCACCCGATCGGTGAGCGCGGGCGCGGCCTGTCCGCAGGGCAACGGCAACTGATCGCACTGGCCCGAGCCGAACTCGTCGAGCCCGATCTGCTGCTGCTCGACGAAGCGACCGCGACACTGGACCAGGCCACCGAACACCAGGTGCTCGAGGCGGGTGCGCACCTGACCCGAGCCCGTACGTCGGTGATCGTCGCTCACCGGCTGGCGACTGCGGCGCGCGCCGACCGGATCGCGGTGGTCGCCGACGGTCGCATCGTCGAGTCGGGAACCCACCCCGAGCTGCTGGCGTTGAACGGACGGTACCGCCGACTCTGGGACTCGGGGCTGACGCGACTCGACGATGTCGAACTCGACCATCCCCTCGACGGCGCCGACGCGGTCGGCGCGCGGTGAACCGTCGGACGCCGGACCTATATGCAGTCGTGATCGGCGAGGATTAACCTTTCACCGTCGGACGTTGTGCCCGATGACCATGTGGGCATGTCGACAGCGGCGCGAGCACGCGACCGAGATCGCCACCACCGGCATCACCCGACACCCGCAGTGATAGACGACGACTTCAGACGATCAGGGAATAGAGGCGAGATTCTGCCGTGAGCAGTTCGGTGTCAGATTTCGGACAGAACGAGTGGCTGGTCGACGAGATGTACCAGCGCTACCGAGACAACCCCGACTCCGTCGACAAGAGCTGGCACGAATTCCTCGCCGCCTACACTCCCGGCGGCAGCAGTGGGAACGGCAGCGGCAGCCCAGCCGCCACCAGCAACGGTGCTGCAACCAACGGCGCCGGAACCCATCAGACAATCGCCCCCACGCCCGCTCCGGCGGTACCGAACGCATCAGCCCCGACCGAAGCTGTACCGACCGAAGCTGTACCGACCAAGGCCGCCGCCGGTCAGGCCGTCACCAGCCGAGACGCCTCCGGGGTCACCGCGGCACCCGCCCCGACCACCGTCGCCGCCAAGCCGGCCACCCAACCGGTGTCTGCGCCCACTCCCCCGCCGGCGGCGGCTGCTCCCGCTGAACCGACCGCTCCGGCGCAGGACTCGGCCAAGGTGTTGAGAGGTCCGGCCGCGGCCATCGCCCGCAACATGTCAGCCTCGTTGGAGATCCCCACCGCCACCAGCGTGCGCGCGATCCCGGCCAAGCTGATGATCGACAACCGCATCGTCATCAACAACCACCTCGCACGCACCCGCGGCGGCAAGGTGTCGTTCACCCATATCCTCGGATACGCAATCGTGCAGGCGGTCAAGGCTTTTCCCGGGATGAACCGGCACTTCGCCGAGATCGACGGCAAGCCCAATGCGGTCGCCCCGGCGCACACCAACCTCGGCCTGGCCATCGATCTGCCCGGCAAAGACGGTTCACGATCGTTGGTGGTGGCCGCCATCAAGGAGTGCGAGACCAAGTCGTTCACCGAGTTCCACGCCGCCTACGAGGACATCGTCCGCCGGGCCCGCGACGGCAAGTTGGGAGCCGACGACTTCGCCGGCGTCACCATCTCGCTGACCAACCCGGGCACCATCGGCACCGTGCACTCGGTGCCGCGCCTCATGAAGGGCCAGGGCGCCATCATCGGTGCCGGCGCGATGGAGTACCCGGCCGAGTTCCAGGGCGCCAGCGACGAGAAGTTGGCCGAGATGGGCATCGGCAAGTTGATGACGCTCACCTCCACCTACGACCACCGCATCATCCAGGGTGCCGAGTCGGGTGACTTCCTGCGCACCATCCACAACCTGCTGATCGACGACGCGTTCTACGACGAGATCTTCCGCGGGTTCCACATCCCCTACGAGCCCATCCGCTGGCGCAAGGACATCGCCGCCACCTCGGTGGACAAGAACGCTCGGGTGCTCGAACTCATTGCCGCATACCGCAATCGCGGTCACCTGATGGCCGACATCGATCCGTTGATGATCAACAGCGATGCCCGCAAGGCTCACCCCGACCTCGACGTGCTCACCTACGACCTCACGCTGTGGGATCTCGATCGCGAGTTCACCGTCGGCGGCTTCCACGGCCAGGACCGGATGAAGCTGCGTGATGTGCTCTCGGTGCTGCGCGACTCCTACTGCCGGCACGTCGGCGTGGAGTACACCCACATCCTCGAACCCGAACAGCAGCAGTGGATTCAGGACCGGGTGGAGATCAAGCACGTCAAACCGACGGTGGCCGAACAGAAATACATCCTGTCCAAGCTCAACGCGGCCGAGGCTTTCGAGACGTTCCTGCAGACCAAGTACGTCGGGCAGAAGCGGTTCTCCCTGGAGGGCGCCGAGTCGGTCATCCCGATGATGGATGCCGTCATCGACCAGAGCGCCGAGCACGGCCTGGTCGAGGTCGTCATCGGCATGCCCCACCGCGGTCGACTCAACGTGCTGGCCAACATCGTGGGCAAGCCGTACTCGAAGATCTTCACCGAGTTCGAGGGCAATCTGAACCCCTCGCAAGCCCACGGGTCGGGTGACGTCAAATACCACCTCGGGGCGCAGGGCCGGTATTACCAGATGTTCGGCGAGAACGAGATCGACGTCTCGCTGACGGCCAACCCCTCCCATCTCGAAGCCGTCGACCCGGTCCTCGAAGGCCTGGTGCGCGCCAAGCAGGACCTGCTCGACTCCGGCACCGAGACGTTCTCGGTGCTGCCGCTGATGCTGCACGGCGACGCCGCGTTCGCCGGTCAGGGCGTGGTGGCCGAGACGCTGAACCTGGCCATGCTGCCCGGGTACCGCACCGGCGGCACCGTGCACATCGTGGTCAACAACCAGGTCGGTTTCACCACCGCACCCGAGCACTCGCGGTCATCGGAGTACTGCACCGACGTGGCCAAGATGATCGGTGCGCCGATCCTGCACGTCAACGGCGACGACCCCGAGGCGTGCGTGTGGGCGGCGCAGCTGGCGGTGGACTACCGCCAGGCCTTCCACTCCGACGTGGTGATCGACCTGGTCTGCTACCGCCGACGCGGCCACAACGAGGGCGACGATCCCTCGATGACCCAGCCGGCCATGTACGACGTGATCGACACCAAGCGCGGGGTCCGCAAGTCCTACACCGAGGCCCTGATCGGCCGCGGTGACATCTCCACCAAGGAAGCCGAGGACGCGCTGCGCGACTACCAGGGCCAGCTGGAGCGCGTGTTCAACGAGGTGAAGGAACTCGAGAAGTTCACCCCGGCGCCCAGCCCGTCGGTGGAGTCCGATCAGCAACTACCTGCGCAACTGACCACCAGCGTCGACCGTTCGGTCATCGAGGCCATCGGCGACGCGTTCGGTAACGTGCCCGAGGGCTTCGTGGTCCATCCGCGCGTCAAGCCGGTCCTGACTCGACGGCTGGAGATGTCGCGTGAAGGCGGCATCGACTGGGCCTTCGGCGAGTTGCTCGCGTTCGGCTCGCTGGTGAACGAGGGCCGCCGAGTTCGCCTGTCGGGCCAGGACTCTCGTCGCGGCACGTTCACCCAGCGACACTCGGTGATCATCGACCGCAAGGACGGTGCGGAGTACACCCCGCTCAACCAGTTGGTGCAGACCGAAGGCGAGCAGGCCGGCGGCCAGTTCCAGGTCTACGACTCGGCGTTGAGCGAATACGCGGTGCTCGGCTTCGAGTACGGCTACTCCGTGGGCGACCGGGAGGCCCTGGTGCTGTGGGAGGCGCAGTTCGGCGACTTCGTCAACGGCGCGCAGTCGATCATCGACGAGTTCATCTCCTCCGGCGAAGCCAAGTGGGGACAGCTGTCGAACGTGGTCCTGCTGCTACCCCACGGTCACGAGGGCCAGGGTCCTGACCACACCTCGGGACGCATCGAGCGGTTCCTGCAACTGTGCGCCGAGGGATCGATGACGGTCGCGGTCCCCTCCACTCCCGCCAGCCATTTCCACCTGCTGCGTCGTCACGCCCTCGACGGCATCAGCCGTCCGCTGGTGGTCTTCACCCCGAAGTCCATGCTGCGCAACAAGGCTGCGGTCTCACCGATCGAGGAGTTCACCGACGGCAAGTTCGTGTCGGTGCTCGACGACCCGTCGTTGTCCGACGATGCCGCCCGCGCCGCAGTCACCCGGGTCCTGCTGGTCAGCGGCAAGCTCTACTACGAGCTGGCCGCCCGCAAGGCGCAGGACGGTCGCGCGGACATCGCCATCGTGCGCGTCGAGCAGCTGTACCCGATTCCGCATCGGCGGTTGGCCATGACGATGGAGCGCTACCCCAACGCCACCGAGTTCCGCTGGGTGCAGGAGGAGCCGGCCAATCAGGGCGCCTGGCCGTTCTACGGTCTGGCCCTACCGGAGATGCTGCCGGATGTGTTCGGCGGCAAGCTCTCTCGCGTGTCGCGGCGCCCGATGTCGGCCCCGTCCTCGGGGTCGAGCAAGGTGCACGCCGTCGAGCAGCAAGACATCATCGACCGCGCCTTCGGCTGATCGCCGGGCGCACGACAATCCGTCAGTCCCGCGTCGCTGCCAAGGCCAGCAGTGGCAGCGACGCGGTGATCAGGTCCAACAGCTCGGTGCGGGTGACCTGCTGGGTGCCCGCGATCCAGGCCACCGTCACCTCCTCGACCATGGCCAACCACCCGTACACGCTGAGCACCATCAGATCGGTCGGTTCCAGACCCAGGTCGGGGGCTCGATCCAACACTCGTCGCGCCATCACCTCGCGGGTCTGGGCGAAGACCTCTTGCATCGGTCGCTCGGCGCCCAGCGGTCCCCGTAACAGCCCCACGTAGGCGTTGCGGTTGCGATCGACGTAGTCGATGAAGGCCGACATCGACTCACGCAGCATCGCCATCGGATCATCAGCGGTCACGTCGGGTTCGGTGCAGGCGAGCAGGCGACGGCTCTGCTCCTGCGCCAGCTCCAGGACGTAGTCCTGTTTGGACTCGAAGTAGTGGAACAGCAGCGCGCGCGACACCCCGACCGAGTCGGCGACGGCCTCGATGGTCAGCTGCTCGAGGGGGGTGTCGGCCAACAGCCCGATGCCGTGTTCGATCAGTTGCTCACGGCGCGCCTGCGGCGTCAACCGCGTGCGCTTGGCTTCGGTCATGGACCCGAGCTTACTGACCACAGTTCAACAAGGCTATTGACGAACGTTCAACAGGGTGCCAGGATTCTTCTCATGAACGTTGTCAAGGTTGCGATCGTCGGCGCCGGATTCTCCGGCATGGGTGCGGCCATCAAACTGCAGCAGAACGGTTTCGAGGACTTCCTCATCATCGATCGAGGCGTCGACTTCGGTGGCACCTGGCGCGACAACACCTACCCGGGTGCTGCCTGCGACGTGCCGTCACACCTGTACTCCTACTCCTTCGAGCTGAACCCGAACTGGTCGCGCTCGTTCTCCAAGCAGGCCGAGATCCACGCCTACATCAACGAGGTCGCCGCGAAGTACGCGCTGGCGCGACGGACCCGCTTTCGCACCGAGGTGACCCATGCCGAATGGGACTCCGCGGCCGGCGTCTGGGTGATCGACGTGACCCACCCCGACACCGGGTCTGCGCAGGTGCGCGCAGAGATCCTGGTCGGCGCGATCGGGCCGCTGTGTGAACCCAAGCTGCCCGACATCGAGGGAATCGACAGCTACCGCGGGCAGATCTTCCACTCGGCGCGCTGGGACCACGAGTCCGATGTCACGGGCAAGCGGGTGGCGGTCATCGGCACCGGCGCCTCGGCCGTGCAGATCATCCCCGAGCTCGCGCCGACGGTGGGCCATCTCGACGTCTACCAGCGCACCGCACCGTGGGTGCTCCCGCGCGCAGACCGCCCGTACACCGCCGCTGAGCATTGGCTGTTCCGCAATGTTCCTGGTGCGCAACGCCTTTCCCGGTCAGCGATCTACTGGAGCCACGAGCTGGTCTCGTTCGGCCTCACCTACCGTCCGAACGCACTACGTCCGGCGCAATGGGCTGGGGCACTCAACATCCGTCGCGGCATCTCCGACCCGGTCAAGCGCGCGAAGGTCACCCCGTCGTTCTCGGTGGGCTGCAAGCGCATGCTCCTGTCCAACACCTACTACCCCGCGTTGGGTCGCGACAACGTCGACGTCGTCACCGATCCGATCGCGAAGGTGACCGCCACCGGCATCGTCACCCGCGACGGGGCACACCGAGAGGTGGACGCGATCGTGGTGGCCACCGGCTTCCACGTCACCGACTCCCCCGGGTTCGACCACATCGTGGGCCGTGAAGGCAAGAGCCTGGCCCAGGTGTGGGCCACCGACGGCATGAAGGCCTACAAGGGAGCGATGGTGCACGGGTTCCCGAACATGTTCCTGATGATCGGGCCGTCCACCGGACTGGGCCACACCTCCATGGTGTTCATGATCGAGTCGCAGCTGAACTATCTGGTGGACTATCTGCGTACGGTGACCTCTGAGCAGATCACCCGCACCGAGGTGCGCGCCGAGCGGCAGCGCGATTACAACGAGCGCATCCAACAGACCCTGGGCACCAGCGTCTGGGAGAACGGCGGTTGCGCAAGCTGGTACAAAGATTCCTTCGGCAACATCACCACGCTGTGGCCGGGATTCACCTTCAATTTCCGCCGGGCGACGAGGTCATTCGACCTCGACGCCTATGACACCGCCCGCGGCTCCGACCGGATCACGATCGGCGCCACGACAGCCTAGGGAGACCCATCTCGTGAAGAACTTCGCCGGCAAAGTGGCCGTCGTGACCGGTGCCGCATCCGGGATGGGGCGCGACCTGGCCCTGCAGTTGGCCGACAAGGGTGCGCGACTGGCCATCTCCGACATGAACCCCATCGGGCTCGAGGAGACCACGGGACTACTCGAGGCGTCCGGCGCGCAGGTGCACTCACAGCTGCTCAACGTGGCCGAGCGGGAAGCCGTGCTCGACTACGCCGAAACCGTCGCCGCGCACTTCGGCAAGGTCAACCTGGTGTTCAACAACGCAGGCATCGCCCATCACGGCGAGGTGGAGCGCACCGAGTTCAAGGACTTCGAGCGGATCCTCGACGTCGACTTCTGGGGCGTGGTCAACGGGACCAAAGCGTTCCTGCCGCACCTGATCTCCTCCGGCGACGGGCACGTGGTCAACACGTCGTCGTTGTTCGGGATCCTGGCCATGCCGGGCCAAAGCGCTTACAACGCAGCCAAGTTCGCCGTGCGCGGGTTCACCGAGTCGCTGTATCAGGAGATGCGGATCGCCAAGCATCCGGTGTCGGTGAGCTGTGTGCACCCCGGCGGGATCAAGACCGCCATCGCCCGCAACGCCACCGTCGCCGAAGGCAAGAACGCAGGCGAATTGGCCGAGTTGTTCGACCGGACCCTGGCGCGCACCACCTCGGCACGCGCGGCCGAGATCATCCTCAAAGGCGTGCAGAAGAACAAGGCCCGCATCCTCGTCGGCCCCGATGCGGTCGCGCTGGACCTGCTGGTCCGACTGGTCGGCGCCGGCTACCTCAAAGGTGCCGCGCGGCTGGCGGGCGCGACGCTGAAGGATCGGTGACAGCACTCGTGGTCTACCGTCCGGCCGGCCCCACCTTCCCCATCGGCGTGGTGGAGCCGCTGACCAAACTCACCTACCGCGTGATGTTGCATCCGCGCCTGCCGCTGTCGATGCAGCGCGCCCTGGCTGACCGCGCCCTCGAACTCGAGCCGCTGCCCGCCGACGCCCGCGTCAGCCACATCACGCTGGGTGGCCGTCCGGCCGAGGTGGTGACGGTGGGCAGCGCCACGCGGGCCGGCGGAGCGCGCGCGGTCCTCTATCTGCACGGCGGCGGCTACACGATGGGTTCGCCTCGCTCGCACCGGCGTTTGGTGGCCCACTTGGCCGCCGTCACCGGGGTCACCTTTTACTCGTTGCACTATCGGTTGGCGCCGGAGGATCCGTGTCCGGCAGCGGTGATCGACGCGGTGGCCGCATTCCGCGACCTGGTCGAGCACCACGGCATCGATGCCGAACACATTGCCATCGCTGGTGATTCGGCGGGAGGTGGCCTGAGCGTGGCCACCGCCCGCCGACTCATCGACGACCACGGCCTGCACCCGGCCGCGCTCGGACTCATCGCGCCGTGGGTGAACCCTGGCGATGTGGACGAGGCCAGCTACGCCACCGAGCTGGTGGCGAACTACCGCTGGGCACAGGCCTGCGCGGACGCCTACCTCGGGGGCGGCGACCCCGGCGACCCCCGCTACGCCCCACTGCTGGGCAACCTGTCCGGGTTGCCACCCGCCATCGTGCACGTCGGGCGGCGGGAGGCGCTGCACCGGCAGGTGAGCACCTTCGTCGACGCGCTTCGTGCGGCGCAGGTCGAGGTGGAATACGTCGAGTTCCCACGGCTGTGGCATGTAGGCCATCAGCAGGCCGGGATGCTGAAGGAAGCAGCCGACGCCGTCGAGGCACTCGGCACGTCGCTGCGGGCGCATCTGGACTGAACATCCATACGAGAACGGTTAGCATGGTCACTCAGCATGCCCACCGGAGCTGTCTCATCAGCAGAATTCGAGAAACCTCATGACCATCCCCGGCCCCGGCCAGTATCCGCCCCCGCCCGGGTACGGGGCGCCACACAGCCCCTACTCGGGGCAGTCGCCGCACGCCCACCCGGGTCAGGGCTATCCGGGTCAGGGCTATCCGGGTCAGGCACAGTACGCACACAACCCGTACGCCCCACCGCAGCACGGCGCCCCACCCGGCGGCCCGATCTTTCGCGCGGTGTTCACCGAGCACACCGGCATGCTCATCCTGTGGTCGGTTCGACGGGTCACGGTCACCGGCACCGTAGCCCAGTGCGAGGCCGAGTACCGGCGGGCGCAGGCGCACTGCCTGGTCGCGGGTTGGTGGAGTGTCGTCTCGGTCCTTCTCATGAACTGGGTTGCGTTGTTGAGCAATCGAAATGCCATCTCCCGGGTGCGCAAGCAAGCGGCACAGCTGCAGCAGGGATCTGCCCCCTACGCATGATCGTCGCCCCGTCGAGGGCCACGTACGCCGAGTGGGTCAGAGGTTGTGTTCGGCCAACCATGCCCCGACCACGGCCGCTCGGGAGGCCGGGTCATCGGTCACCTGCTGCGCCATCGTGGCCAGATCGGCAGTGCTCAGTTCACCGGCCACCTTGTTGATCGCCTTGATCTGATCGCGGCTCAACGCGGCGGTGGAGAACACCGGGAGTAGATCTTGCGCTCGGATCGCCGGTTGCTGGGCCGGATCGACGGTCACCGGATAGGTGATGGTGCCACGCGGATCCGCTGCGGGCGTCGTGTCGGCCAACGAGCGCAGGGCTGGATCGTTGCCGACCGTCGACAGGGTGGAGATCAGTGCCGCAGCGCGGCCCGCGGCCACCTCAGCGGTCAGCTCCGACACCGTCGCTACCACCCGGGGCGGCGCGAAGCGACAACCCACCCGGTCCAGCGCCCGCAGCACCGACGGGTCGGGGGTGGTGGTGACCAGCAGTGGGAGGGCGACCGGTAGCCGGCCACAGTCGGCCAGCGCCGGATCGCCCGCCGCCTGTGCCACCGCCGCAGACACCACCACCTGCAGCTGATCGGTGACCGTCGTGGCGTCTCCCACCGAGACTCCCTGCGGCAGAGCCGCATTGAGCTCTCCGTAGACGGCGTCTGTGGCGGTGGAGGTCGATCCGGGGGCCAGCTCGGTGAGCAGGGCACCGCTGAAGGCCGGGAACAGGTCGACTCGCTGCTCGTCGAGGTCGGCGAGCAACGCACCGTATGACCCCGACACCATCTCGTCGGCGACTCGAGCCCCGGTGTGGCGCAACACCTCGGCGTAGATCTGGGCGGCCACCCCTGCGGCGGTACCGGGCGCCGAACCGACCACGAGCGGCTGCGCTGACGGGGTGGTCGAACCGCATCCGGTGAGCATCGACAGCGACAGAACCATCGCGGCGGCAGACAGGACCGGCGCGAGACGGCGCGCAGATCGGTCGGTCGACATCACGCGCACCACGGTAGTGCACCGATGGCCGCAAGCCCCCCGATGCGCCCGTGGCCCCACCCACCGTCGCCCACCCACCCGTAGCATGGCCTCGGACCGCTGAGGCACCGGCGTCGCATTCGACTCCGGTTCTCCCCGGGCCCCGTTCGTCGAGGAGGTCGATCATGCCTGCCATCCCATCGCTGCGTTCTGGTGGCCCGCACGCGCCGCGACCCCGAGTTCCCATTCCGCCTGCGCGTGCCGTCGTCGACTGCGCGGTCTACGTCGACGGCGTGCGTCAGTCAGGTCGCCGCGGATACGCCGAGGCGCTCAACGAGGTGCGCACCTCCGGGCAGGGATTCGTGTGGGTGGGTCTGCACGCCCCCGACGACCGCCAGATGGAGGGAGTGGCCGAGACGTTCGAGCTGCACGAGCTGATGGTCGAGGACGCCGTCCATGCCCACCAACGCCCCAAGCTCGAACGCTACGACGACACGCAGTTCATCGTGCTGCGCACGGTCAACTACGTCGAACACGAGTCGTTGACCGCTGCCAAAGAGGTGGTGGAGACCGGTGAGATCATGATCTTCGTCGGCCGTGACTTCGTGATCACGGTGCGCCACGGCGACTTCACCCATCTCGCCGGGGTACGCAGCGAACTCGAGAAGCGACCCGACCGGCTGGCGTTGGGCCCCTATGCGGTGATGCACGCCATCGCCGATCACGTGGTCGACACCTACCTCGACGTGGTGGCCGCGGTGGAGAACGACGTGGACACGTTGGAGGAGAGCATCTTCTCGCCTGGCCGGGCCGTCGACATCGAACCCGTCTACCTGCTCAAACGCGAGATCACCGAGTTGCGTCGAGCGGTGGCCCCGCTGACCACCCCACTGCAACGACTCACCTCACCGCAGAACAACCTGTGCCCCAAGGAAGTTCGGCGATACCTGCGCGACGTGGCCGATCATCACACCAACGCCGCCGAGCAGATCGCGACCTTCGACGAGGTGTTGACGTCGCTGCTCGAAGCGGCCTCGGCCAAGATCGGCATCCAACAGAACACCGACATGCGCAAGATCACCGCCTGGGTGGCCATCGCCTCGGTACCGACCATGGTTGCGGGCATCTACGGGATGAACTTCGACAACATCCCGGAATTGCATTGGAAATACGGGTATTTCATGGTGCTGGCG
Organism: Williamsia sp. CHRR-6; assembly: GCF_018474015.1. Classification (GTDB taxonomy): domain Bacteria; phylum Actinomycetota; class Actinomycetes; order Mycobacteriales; family Mycobacteriaceae; genus Williamsia_A. Next base: position 56,690 of record NZ_JAHCSG010000007.1, read on the forward strand.
TTCCTGGCCCTGGTCTGTACCGGGTTGTGGCGCACGTTCCGTCGTAACAACTGGCTGTGACCTCAGTGGTCACCGAGATCGGCGGCCACCCGGGTCGGATCGGCCGGGTCGATTCCGGCCTCGGACCACGCAGCGCGTAACGCCTGCACCCCGCGCAGCCGCACCCACGCGGCCTCATTGGCCGTCACCGGCACCGCACGCAAGAACCGCACCGGCGACATCGGTTCAGGCAGTGGGCAATCCGGTGTCGAATCGGGTTCGAGGACCACCGCGCTGAAGGCCGCGCCCGCCCACAGGGGTTCACCGATGTCCATCAGGGCATCGGGGCTGAGCACCAGACCCTCGACGGCCGGGGCCGCGGCGACAACAGCCAGAGTCCGGTGCAGGCCGGGAAGATCGGCGAGACCGGCAATGCGCATCACCACCTCCGCGCGCGGGCCGCGCACCGGATCAGCGGAAAGGTCCTCGGGGTCGTTCATCGGATGCCGGGAACAGCCCAGTGTCGCGTACACCAACCCCGGCGGCTCGACCACGAACCGCAGGACGTCGATCGGTTCGACGCCGAGGAAGGTGACCGAGGCCCGCTGCGGGCTGCCGCTGAATTCGCGTGCCAGATGCTCGGCCACCGATTCGACGACGGATTCGCTCACATCAGACAGTCAACACCATGGTGTCTCGGCCGTAGGGTGTGCGCATGGTGCGGGTACTGGCAGTGGCCGATGAGGTGGTGGCGATGTTGGCCACCGATCTGGTGGAGCAGTTGCGACCCGACCTCATCCTCGGCGCAGGTGACCTCCCCTTCGACTACCTGGAGGCGTTGACCGATCGCAGTGGGGCTCCGTGTGTGTTCGTGCCCGGCAACCACGACAGCGATCTGAGTGGGTATCGACAGACTCGGGCGGGCTGGACGCTGGCCGGGTTGCCCAGCGACAACCCCGGCCCGCCCGGGGCCATCAACGCCGACGGGCGGATCGTCACCGCCGCCGGACTGCGCATCGCCGGTCTGGGCGGCTCGATCCGCTACAACAACGGACCCAACCAGTACGCCGAGGTCGCCCAACGGCGACGAGCCGCAGCGCTGCTACGACGGCACCGCTGGGCCGGCCTGCGGGCCCGACTGCGTCGGCGCCGTGACGACGGCGTGGACCACCCGGCGCGCCACGGGGTGGACATCCTGCTCACCCACAGTCCGGCGCGTGGATACGGCGACGGCGCCGATGGACCGCACACCGGGTTCGGCTGCCTGGTGGACCTGGTGCGGGCGTTGCGTCCCCAGGCTCTGGTGCACGGTCACATCCACCCCTACGGCAGCACGCCCCAGGATCTGCGTATCTCGTGGTCGGATGCTCCCGACGGCTCCGGAGACACCCTGTCGCTCAACACCGTCGGGTACACACTGTTCGACATCACCGCGGGCACCGGGCCGATCGTCATCCGGAGGCGACGTCGTGGCGCGTGACACCGGCTTCCCCGACGCCGACGCCGAGAGCGATTTCAGCCGGTTGCGCCGCCAGGCCGAGCTGGCCCGACTGTCGGCGTGGATCACCCGGCAACCGGCCGACGTCAACACCATCCTTCCGTTCGACGAGGTGGTGGCCGCCTTGGGTCGGACCGGTGAACGGTCGCTGGGCCTGAAAGCGATCGAGGTGTCGACGATCGTCGGCAGCGTGGACCGCACCCGCGACTTCGACCGGTACTTCCGCCCGACGTCGGCGCGGACCCGCGCCCGCTGGCAGCGGTTGGCCGCAGCACAGCGACGCGGCGAGGCGTTCGGACCGATCATCGTCTATCGAATCGGTTCGCTGCATTTCGTGGTCGACGGCCATCACCGGGTGTCCATCGCCATCGCCCGCCGCATCAAGACCATCGACGCCTACGTCACCGAGATCCACACCCGCATCTCCGCCGACGGGATCAACGCACCGTCAGATCTACTGCTCAAAGACCACCGACGGATCTTCCTCACGCGGGTGCCGTTGCAGGGCAAACAGGCCGAGGCCATCACCTTCGCCGACCCCTTCGACTACGCCGAGCTGGCCGAGAACGTGGAGGCGTGGGGGTTCCGGTTGTCCCAGGAGCTCGGAGAGTTCCTCAGTCGAACCGAGGTGGCGCGCCGCTGGTTCGGTGAGGAGTTCCTACCGGTGGTGCGGATGGCCCGACGCGCAGAGATCCTGCCTCAAGTCACCAGTGACGCCGAGCTGTACCTGTGGCTGGCCACCGAGCGATACCGGCTGGTGCGCAAACACATCTGGGACGAACAGATTGTCGCCGACCTGCGTGAGATCGCCGACCGGCGCAAGTCCTGACCGCGCGCCGCGAGTGTCAGAGACGCAGGTTGTGGCCGCCGGCCTGATCGAACACCGAGACCTTCGCGGAATCGAAGTGCAGCTGGGCGCGGTCACCACGCACGATGGTCGACTCCGGTGACAGCCGCGCCACCAACTGATTCGACCCCAGGTCGGCACCCGAGTCGGCCGCCAACTCGTCGAGAGCGTCGCTGGAGACGCGGTCACCGTCAACGGAGAAATAGGCGTACTTGTCCGATCCCATCGACTCCAGGGCGTCGATGGTGACGGTGATCGTGTCGGCGGGGTTGGCGATACGCGGATCGACCAGGCGAGCGTCCTCGAAGTGCTCGGGGCGCAGCCCGATCAGCACCTCGCCGTTGCTCTGACGCGCGCTCGCGTTGGCGACCACCTGCTGGTGATCGGCCAGCCGCACCTCGCCCAGGTTGGTGTGCACCGCGTCGGTCCCGAGCTTTCCGGGTACGAAGTTCATCGCGGGAGACCCGATGAACCCGGCCACGAACAGGTTCTTGGGCGCGGTGTAGAGCTCCTGTGGCGTGCCGATCTGCTGCACCTCACCGCCGCGCAACACCACCACGCGATCGCCGAGGGTCATCGCCTCGGTCTGGTCGTGGGTGACGTAGACAGTGGTGGTGCCCAGACGCTGCTGCAGACGCGAGATCTCGGTACGCATCTGCACGCGCAGTTTGGCGTCGAGGTTCGACAGCGGCTCATCCATCAGGAATGCCTTGGGAGAGCGCACGATCGCGCGGCCCATGGCAACCCGCTGGCGCTGACCACCGGAGAGGTTGGCCGGCTTGCGATCGAGATAGTCGTCGAGCCCCAGGATCTTCGACGCCTCGGCCACCTTGGACGAGATCTCGGACTTCGACAGCTTGGCCAGGGTGAGCGGGAACGCGATGTTCTCGCGCACCGTCATGTGGGGGTAGAGCGCGTAACTCTGGAACACCATCGCGATGTCACGATCCTTGGGTGCCTTCTCGTTGACTCGGGTGCCACCGATCCGCAGTTCGCCCGACGAGATGTCCTCGAGCCCGGCGATCATGTTCAAAGTCGTGGACTTCCCGCAGCCAGACGGCCCGACAAGGATGATGAACTCGCCGTCGGCGATCGCGATGTCGACCGAGTCGACCGCAAGTGACCCGTCCGGGTACTTCTTGCTCACCTTGTCGAGAACGATGTCGGCCATGGGTGTGTCCCTTCCCGGCACCGGATGCGGTCTCCGGTGGGTTCCAACTGTGAATGATCGAGCACCAACGTTAGGCGGCACGCGCAGAGTTCGGGGCGAACTCGCCGGATATGCCTCAAATCTGGAGCTTGGCCAGCAGATCTCGCGCCCGTTCAGCCGATTTGGGATCACAGATCACGTCGTAGCGTCCGGCCACCAGCTGCATCGTGGAGGCGAAGTCGCGCTGCCCGCGGGTAGCGGCGTAGGGCAGGGAGGTGGAGATGACGCCGAACACGATGCCGCCGATGAGTCCGAAGATGACCGGCGCCACCACGTTGCCGGTGACGATGCCGACCAGCAGACCGAAGAACAGACCCAGCCAGGCACCCGAGGCGATACCGCCGGCGATCACCTTGCCCCAGGTGAGGCGGCCCAGCACACGCTCGACCTGCATCAGATCGACTCCGACGATGGTGACGTCCTCGACCGAGAACTGTTCGTCGGAGAGGTAGTCCACCGCCCGCTGGGCCTCGGCGTAGGTGCTGTAGGAACCGATCGGCCATCCGCGCGGCGGCGTCGGCAGTCCCATTCGATTCTGATCGTTGGGACGCATCGGATTGGTCATGTCATCTCCCCGTGAAGGTGATGTGGCGACATCTCGCGTGGCCACGGACTGAGCCCCAGCCTAGGGCGAGGAGCCGCCGTCGGTGGCGGCAGGTGGCGCCAGGTGCTCGCCGCCGGCCGGCGGCGGCTGGGTGGTGCTGCGCCGCAGGCCCGCGGCGCGACCCCGCGCGGCCAGCCCGCGGGCCATCGCCGCGCTCGCCTCGTCGATCATCTCGCCGCGATGTCGCACCGCACCGCGTCGACCACCCGCGACCGAAGTGGCCTCGGCGTAGGCCTCCAGCAGGTCCTCGGCGGCGTCGTAGTCGGCCTGTCGGGGGGTGAAGATCTCGTTGACCGGATCGACCTGGCTGGGGTGGATGGCCCATTTCCCGTCGTAACCGAGAGCAGCGGCCGCCGCCGCCACGCCACGTAGACCGTCGGCGTCGTCGATCGCCAGAAAGGGTCCGTCGATCGCGGCGAGTCCGTGGGCCCGTGCGGCCACCAGCACCGACATCAGCACGTGATGGTGGGCGTCGCCGACGGTGTACCCGTCGGGTTGGGTGCCGGTGGTCAGCGTCCGCATCCCCAAACTGGCGGCCATATCCGCCGGTCCGATCACCAGAGCCTCCAGACGTGGTGTGGCCGTGGCGATCTCGTTGATCCGCAACAGGGCCCCGGCGTCCTCGATCTGCGCCTGCACGCCGATGGCGCCCGGCGGGAGGGCCCAGTTCTGTTCCAGCTGGGTCAGGATCAGGTCCAGGGCGATCACCTGAGCAGCACGTGCCACCTTGGGCAGGATGATCGAGTCGATGTGCACGCCCGCACCGCCCACCACGGCGATCACGTCCTCGGTGGTCCACGGGGTGTGCCACCCGTTGACCCGCACCGCCCGCCGGCGACACCGCCAGTCCGGGTGCTGCAACGCGGCGACCACCGTCGCACGAGCCTGAGCTTTGGCGTCGGGAGCCACCGCGTCTTCGAGGTCACAGAAGACCTCGTCGGCGTCGAGCCCACGCGCCTTGCCCAACATCTTCGCCGAACTGCCGGGCACCGCGAGCACCGAACGCGGTGCGACCGGACGGGCACGAACGGTCATGGCTCAGATCCCCTCTGCGTCGAATGCTCCTGCGTCGAATCCGTGTGCCTCAGATCCGCGCGTGTCAGATGCAGTGGCGGCGAGGCGGGAATCGTCGGCCCCACCTGCATCGGCGCTCGACACCTCGCGCACTACCCTGACGATCATGGCAGCTGTGAGCAAGGTGTTCGTGGCCAGGCTCGTCGGGCTCGCGGTCCTGGGGCCCGACGGCGAGTCCATCGGTCGCGTCCGAGACCTGGTGTTGGCGCTGCGATACGACGCGGCACCGCCACGAGCCCTGGGCCTGGCGGTGGAGTTGACCACGCGCCGAAGGATCTTCGTCCCGATGCTGCGGGTGACCACCATCGAACCCGACTCGGTCACCCTCAACACCGGAACGGTGAGTCTGCGTCGACTGAACCTGCGGCCCGGTGAGGCGTTGGCCATCGGGCAGATCCTCGATTCGCGGGTCAGCGTCGTCGATCCCGAGCATCCCGAGTTGACCGGCACCGAGCTGACGGTCCTCGACCTGGCCATCGAGCGCAATCGCACCCGCGACTGGGTGGTCACCCGGGTGGCCGTGCGCGCCCACCGGTCTTTGTTCGGCCGCCGCAGTGACACGCAGGTGGTGGAGTGGAGTTCGGTGCGCGGCCTCACCCACAGCTCACTGGAGCTGCCGGGTCAGGGTGTGGCACAAGCACTCTCACAGTTCGACGGGATGCGCGCCGCCGACGTGGCCAACGCGCTGCGTGAGCTGCCGGTCAAACGGCGTCAGGAGATCGCCGCCGCCCTCGACGACGAACGCCTCGCCGACATCGTCCAGGAGCTCCCCGTGGACGACCAGACCGACCTGATCGGGCGGATGGAGGTCGAACGCGCTGCCGACGTGCTGGAGGCGATGGACCCCGACGATGCCGCCGACCTGCTCTTCGAGCTGCCCGACAGCGAAGCCGAGGCACTGCTGCAGCTGATGGATCCCGAGGAGTCGGCGCCGGTGCGACGACTGCTCACCCACTCCCCCGACACCGCCGGTGGTCTGATGACACCCGAGCCGCTGATCGTCACCGCCGCGACCACCATCGCCGAGGCGCTGGCCCGCGCCCGCAACCCTGATCTGACCCCCGCCTCGGCGAGTCTGACCTTCGTGGTCCGTCCGCCGACGTCCACCCCGACCGGAAAGTACCTCGGGTGTGTGCACCTGCAGGCCCTGCTGCGTGAACCGCCGGCCAACCTCGTCGGCGGGATCATCGACACCAACCTCGGGCGGCTGGATCCGGCGGATTCGCTGGAGGCGGTGACCCGGTATTTCGCCACTTACAACCTGGTGTGCGGTCCGGTGGTCGACGCCGAAGGCCACCTGCTCGGCGCCGTCACCGTCGACGACCTCCTCGACCACCTGCTGCCCGAGGACTGGCGCGAAACCGAACTCGACGAGGGTGAGTCGGCGCAGGCACCCGCCCGGCCCAGCATCCCGACACTTCGGCGTCCCGGCACCGGCGAGATCGGCCGCCCCACCCCCACGGTGGGACGATGAGCGAGCAGGGGCGTCGGTCCCGCCTGGACACCCCGGCCAGCGGGCGGCGTCGGTTCCCGATCCGCATCGACGCCGACGTGGTGGGCGTCTACAGCGAACGGCTTGCGCGCTTCCTGGGTACCGGCCGCTACCTGGCTCTGCAGACCGTCGTGGTCATCATCTGGATCAGCCTCAACCTGTTCGCCGTCGGACTGCGATGGGACCCCTACCCCTTCATCCTGCTGAACCTGGCCTTCTCCACGCAGGCCGCCTACGCAGCACCGCTGATCCTGCTCGCCCAGAACCGGCAGGAGAACCGCGACCGCATCGCCTTGGACGAGGACCGCAGCCGGGCCGCGCAGACCAAGGCCGACACCGAGTTCCTCGCGCGGGAGCTGGCCGCGGTGCGACTGGCCGTGGGCGACACCGTGACCCGCGACTATCTGCGCAAGGAACTCGACGATCTGCTGGGCGAGCTGAAGGAGGCGTTGCGGTCGCCGGAGGACGCCGGCAACGAAACCCGCTCCCGATCGCGACGCGAAGGACCCGACCCACGCTGATCTCACCGCTCACCGAGGCGGATACGCTGGTCGGCGATGACTGACGACAGCACGCGACGTTCCCCGGCCGACCTGGAATCGGCCATCCGCTCGGCCCTGCGCTCGGTGACCGACCCCGAGATCGGCAAGCCGATCACCGATCTGGGCATGCTCAAGTCGGTGGCGGTCGCCGATGATCACAGCGTCGAGATCGGCATCTACCTGACCACGTCGGGCTGTCCGCTGCGCACCGAGATCACCGACCGGGTGACCCGCGCGGCCTCAGATGTCCCCGGGGTGGGTGCCGTGCGGGTGGAACTCGACGTGATGGACGACGCCCAGCGCACCGAGCTGCGCAAGTCGCTGCGCGGCGACCGCGCCGAGGCCGTCATCCCCTTCGCCCAACCTGGCTCCCTGACCCGGGTCTATGCGGTGGCCTCCGGCAAGGGCGGCGTGGGCAAGTCCAGCATCACGGTCAACCTCGCGGCCACCTTGGCTCAGGGCGGGCTCAGCGTGGGGGTGCTCGACGCCGACATCTACGGACATTCGGTACCGCGCATGTTGGGCAACGACGCCAAACCCACCCAGGTCGAGAAGATGATCATGCCGCCGGCCGCGCACGGCGTGAAGTTCATCTCCATCGCGCAGTTCACCACCGGAAACACCCCGGTGGTGTGGCGTGGTCCGATGCTGCATCGAGCCTTGCAACAGTTCCTGGCCGACGTGTACTGGGGTGACCTCGACATCTTGCTGCTCGACCTGCCGCCCGGCACCGGCGACGTGGCGATCTCCATCGCACAACTCATCCCCGGCGCCGAGATCCTGGTGGTGACCACCCCGCAGCAGGCGGCCGCCGAGGTGGCCGAGCGGGCCGGCGCGATCGCGCTGCAGACCCGGCAAAAGATCGTCGGCGTGGTGGAGAACATGTCGTGGCTTGAACTACCCGATGGTTCTCGGATGGAACCCTTCGGATCCGGTGGCGGGGCCATGGTCGCCGAACGACTCACCCGCGCCGTGGGCGCCGAGGTCCCGCTGCTGGGTCAGATCCCGCTCGACACCCACCTTCGTGAGGGTGGCGATCAGGGCGTGCCACTGGTGCTCTCAGCCCCCGACAGCCCCGCCGGCGCGGCGCTGCGTCAGGTGGCACAGTCGCTGGCCGTGCGTCGCCGCGGGCTGGCCGGGATGAGCCTGGGTATCGACACCACGCGCCGCACCTGAGCGATCTAGGTGGCGTCCCAGTCGGTGACCGACGGCCGCTCCTGCCGATCGCTGGGGGTCGGGGCCGACTTCTGCATCGAGACCGACGGTCCGTCGACGTCGAAGGCGGGGTCGGCCGCGTTGGTCGAGGCCGGGGTGATCGGGTCGATCACCGGCATGGGAGCCGACACCGGCTTGATCGGGGTGTCGGCGAACTCGCCGGTGAAGAACGAGTCATCGCCGTCGAGAAGATGTTTGGTGATCAACGACCGCGGTGACATGCCACGCAGTTCGTTGAGGTCGGCCAAGGGCTTGCGCAGGTCCTCGAACTCGGGGCCGAGGTCGTTCTTGAGCTGACTGGTGGCCCCGGAGGCATAGTCACGGACCTGCTTGAGGGATTTCATCGTCCATGACACCGCACCCGGTAGGCGTTCGGGACCCAGGATGACCAGACCCGCCACGAGGAGGACCAGAACCTCGCCCCATCCGACACTGCTGAACACGGTGTGAGCCTACTCAGTCGGCGACGGGGGTGAGGGTGGCGCTGAAGGTCCGACCGTCCCGCCAGTAGGTGAACCCGACCTCTTTGCCGATCGTCGAGGTTCGCACGGCCACCGTCAGATCCTCGCTGGCGTCGATCGGGCGACCGGCGAACTCGGTGATCACGTCACCTTCACGCAGCTTGGCCCTCTCCGCGGGCGAACCTTTGACGACGTTCTTGATCCGCGCTCCCAGCACCCTGTCGTTGCGCACCGAGTCGGCGTTCACGCCGATCTCGGCGTGGGTGGCCTTGCCCTTCTTGATCAGCTGGTCGGCGATGCCGCGCACCTCGTTGATGGGGATGGCAAAGCCCAGCCCGTAGGTCCCCTCACCTGCGCGACGCGCGGTGTTGATGCCGATCACCGCAGCGGAGTCGTCCACCAGTGGTCCCCCGGAGTTGCCGGGGTTGATGGCGGCATCGGTTTGGATCCCGTCGATGACTGCGTCGGTGTCGGACTCGTCGTCCGGTCGCAGCGGAACGGGTCGGTTGGTGGCGCTGACGATGCCCGACGTGACGGTGCGGTCGAGTCCCAGCGGTGAGCCGAAGGCCACGACCTCCTCGCCGATCTGCAGGGCGTCGGAGTTGCCGAGCTTGGCCACCGTCAGTCCCTCGACGTTGTCCACCTTGATCACGGCGAGGTCAGTGCGGGTGTCGCGTCCGACGATGCGCGCCGGGACCCGGTTGCGATCGAAGAAGGTGACTTCCAGCCGCGCCTTCTGGGTGGCGGCCAGAGAGATGACGTGATTGTTGGTGACGATGTATCCCGCCCCGTCGATCACCACGCCCGAGCCGGTGGCCACCTCGCTGTCGGTGCTGATGGTTATCGCGACCACCGCACGCTCCACCGCCGCCGCCACCCGAGCCACGTCGCCGAGAGGCTTCTTGCCTGCCGGTGGCGGACCCGCCAGCTTCACGGTGTCGGAGTTGAGATCGGGTGAGACCTCTGCGGTCAGTCGACCGATCAGTCCACCGGTGGCACCTATCGCCAGGGCCACGACCGCCAGCACCGCCAAAGCCCGCCAGGACACCCAGCGGTCGAAGAGCAGTTGCCGCACGGTGAGTTTCGCTCCTGGCAGCACCGGTTGCGCAGCGACCTCGGCGGCCACCGCAGGCGTGGACAACGCCGCGACACTGTTGGGGTCACGCCAGGGATCGTCGTCGACAACGGTGTCGGCGCGCGCACCGTAGCGAGCGTCGGGATCACGCTGCAACGCCTCGGGGGTGTCGGCGGGACGACCGAACGCCTCCCGCAGGATCGGGTCGGGGTCGGATACCACGGGCTGACGAGGCCGAATGCGCTGCTGTTCGGCGGCGGCGAACGAGCCGTCCACTCCGGCCGGTCGCCCGAACACCGCCGCAGTCTGCGGCGACACCGGGGCATGACGCCGCGGCGATCCGGCACCGGAGCCGGTCGGCGACGTTTGGGGATCGGACCCCGGCTGTTGCGACGGATTGGTCGGGTTCACCACAGGTCCTCACGTCGGGCTGTGCGCACCATCGAGCTCACCGAGTTCGCCACCGACTGGTGCGGTGCACCGGGAACCCGGGAGCGGCGAGCGGACCGGAGTCGCCGGCCGCGGCATCCGGGGCCTCGCCACCGCGATTGCCTGGGCTGGCGCGCAGGTCGATCTCGCGGGTGGGGATCTCGCTGAGCTGGCCGAGCAGCGCGGCAGGCATGGTGACATCGGGCGAGGACCGCAGCACTGACCGCGCTGACATCTGGGAGTCCACCTCGGCTGCGCACTCGGGGCAGGCGGCGATGTGGCGGGCGGCCCGTAGATGCGCCGACATCCGCAGCTCGCCGTCTACGAACGCCGCAACGGCTTCGGTCGCGAGGTGGTCGGTGGGTGCGAACCGGCGCCCGCCCGGCGTTCCGGGGGCCCGGTAGCGGGAGTTGGCGGTGAACGATGTCGCCGCAGGAGCCCAGGAGGAAAAGCCACGAGACTGAGGGCGATCGTGATCTGCCACAGTCGTCGTCCTCTCCTCGGCCTGGGGGGCGGTCGTCTGCCGCAGGTGACCGGTCGACCCCACGATAGCGAACCGGCAGCCACCGGTGCCTGCTGACGAGGCCCCGTGCGGGTCTAACCACCCCGGTTTCCCGCTGGTGTCGATGGGTCAACGAATGCCGCCGCCTGCGGGTTCCCCGCCGCCGCGCTCAGGACATAGCGGTCACACCGGTGGCGTCCAGTCCGTGGCGGCCGCAGGCGGCGAGGTGATCGCGGATGGCCTGACGACCGCGGTGGATGCGGCTGCGCACGGTGCCCAGCTTCACGCCCAGGGTGGCCGCGATCTCCTCGTACGAGAGCCCCTCGATGTCACATAGGACCACCGCAGCCCGGAACTCCGGGGCCAGCGAGTCCAGCGCCTGCTGCAGTTCGGGATCGAGGTGGGCCTCGACGTAGGCGCGCTCGGGATCGGGATCGGTGCCGGGTACCCGGTCGTAGTCCTCGGGCAGCGCCTCCATGCGGATCTTGGCGCGCCGCCGAACCATGTCGAGAAACAGGTTGGTGGTGATGCGGTGCAACCACCCTTCGAAGGTGCCCGGCTTGTAGCTCGACAGCGACCGGAAGACCCGGATGAACGTCTCCTGCGTCAGATCCTCGGCGTCGTGCTGGTTGCCCGAGAGTCGGTAGGCCAGACGGTAGACCCGGTCGGCGTGCTCGCGGACCAGCTCGTCCCAGCTCGGCATCGCGGTCGCATCACCGGTCTGATCGAAGCGCGCGGTCCCGGTGGGGATCTCGGTCGGGCCGGTGGCGGCGGCGAGCGTCGACACGGCGGAATCGGTCGATCCAGACGTGCGGGTCGCGGTCTCGGTCACGAGGCGTTGCATCAAGCGACTCCAGTTCCTCTCGGTCGGTGTGCGGATCAGTGTCGGCTCAGCGCCGTCAACATCTGCGTCCGAGGATGTGTTCCCCGGCGGTACCGACATGCGCCGCCGGCCACGTGGGCTCGGTGCGCTCTAGAGAAGACTCTTTCCCATCGGGGTGTGCAGGCAGTGTGAGAGAGCTGAGGGTTCACTGAGAAGCTCATCTCGATCGTGTGCCGGGCCCGTCGGACGAGGTCACGGTTGCGCCACACCCGGGGCCGGGAAGCGGCGATGGCGGTCGTGCGGCCCGATAACCTCGAAGACGTGTCCGACACCACCGGCGAGCGCTCCGCCGACCCCACCGCCCTGTTGCGCTACGCCGAGAACGCCATCGTCGAGGACGACGCCGTGCGCGCGGCGCGTGAGCGGGGCGGCGAGCTGGGGGCGACCTCGGTGTCGCCCGCCGTCGGCGCCACCCTGTGCCTGCTGGCCCGACTGGTCGAAGCGCGCTCAGTCGTGGAGATCGGGACCGGCGCAGGTGTGAGTGGTCTGTGGCTGTTGGCCGGGATGCGCTCCGACGGGGTGCTGACCACGATCGACCCCGAATCCGAACACCAGCGCAGCGCGAAAGCCGGGTTCGCCGCAGCCGGCGTGGCCCCGGGACGCACCCGGCTGATCAACGGGCGCGCAGCCGAGGTCCTGCCCAGGCTGGCCGACAGCGCCTACGACCTGGTGTTCGTCGACGGCGCGGTCATCGACCAACCGCGCTACGTCGCCGAAGGCGTGCGCCTGCTGCGCGCCGGCGGGGTGTTGGTGGTGCACAACGCAACCGCCGACGGCAAGATCGCCGATCCGACTCAGACCGACCCGGACACCGCAGCCGCGCGGGAGGCGGCACTGCTCATCTCCGAGGACGACGAGTTGCTGCCCGTGGTGCTGCCCCTGGGACGCGGGCTGTTGGCTGCGGCGAAATCGAATCCGGCCGGGTCTGACTCGTCGGGCTCGGGGTCAACCGGCTCGGGGTCGACCGCGTCGTCCTGAACTGGACGACCGCCGCGCCGGGTCACCGATCGGGCTGCACGTCGACGAGTTCGGGGAACCGCGGGGCGGTGGTGTCACCGCGGGAGACACCTCGGATGCGCCTGCCGATCCACGGTCCGGCCGCCTGAAGCACCCACTGCCCGTTGTCTTTCCATTCGTCGAGACCGGCCAGCGGGCGATGCGGGCCGAGCTCCACCGGGTCGAGGTCGTGGGTGACGTCGAGGGCCTCGAGCACCCGGTGCGCCATCTGCCGGTGGCCCGCGGTGGACAGGTGCATCCGGTCGAAGTCCCACATCCGACGGTCGGCGAACTCCCGGTAGCGCCAGAAGTCGACCAGGGTGAGGCCGTGCCGCTCGACCGATTCACGCAACAACTCGTTGTAGATGGCAAAACGTCCCCGCAGGGCCGCGAACAGCGGGCGGCTCCCGGTGTCGAATCCGGTGAAGGTGACCACGCGGGCGCCGGTCCCTGCCAGCCGTGACAACGCGGCGTCGTAGCGGCCGATCAACCCGTCGATGTCCACCCCGGGGCGCAGCAGGTCATTGGCGCCAGCACAGATCGCCAACAGATCCGGCTGCAGCTCGACCGCCGGTTGCACCTGATCGTCGAGGACCTGGTCGAGCAACTTTCCCCGCACCGCGAGGTTGGCGTACTGCAGCGGCGACCGCCCGGCGCCCAACCGAGCACCGGAGAGCACCTCGGCCACCCGGTCGGCCCAACCTCGAACACCGTTGGGCCGCACGGTATCCGGGTCACCCACACCCTCGGGGAACGAGTCCCCGATCGCGACGAACCGGCCGTACCGGGTGCCCGCGTCAGACATCGGTGGAGAAGCGCACCCCGCCGTCGGGGATCACCACCCCAGGCCACACCCGCGCCCCGCGCAGCAGCTCACAGCGGGCACCGATGTCAGCGCCGTCACCGATCACCCCGTCGCGCACCAGCGCTCGGGGACCGATCCGTGCGCCGAACCCGATGATGCTGCGTTCGACCACCGCGCCGGCCTCGATGACCGCGCCGTCGAAGACCACCGCGCCGTCGAGTCGCGCCCGGGCCCCGATCTCGGCACCGCGACCCACGACGGTGCCGCCGATGAGCAGCGCACCCGGTGCCACGCCGGCACCGTCGTGCACCAGCGACTCACCACGGACACCGGTCAAGGCCGGTGACGGCGCGATCCCTCGGACCAGATCGGCCGAACCGTGGACGAAGTCCTCGGGGGTGCCCATGTCACGCCAGTAGGCCGAGTCGACGAACGCGTGCACGTGGCGACCCTGGGCCAGCAACGCCGGGAACACCTCACGCTCCACCGATACCGGGCGATCCGGCGGGATCTCGGCGATCACCGACCGCTTGAACACATAACAGCCGGCGTTGATCTGATCGGTCGGCGGGTCCTGGGTCTTCTCCAGGAAGTCGGTCACCCGACCGTCGTCATCGGTGGGCACACAGCCGAACGCGCGTGGGTCACCCACGCGCACCAGATGCAGGGTCACCTCGGCGCCGGAGGCGGTGTGGGTGTCGAGCACCGCCCGCACGTCGGTACCCCCCAGGACATCGCCGTTGAACACCAGGATGTTCTCGGCGGTCAACTCGCTCAACACGTTTCGGATCGCTCCGCCGGTCCCCAGTGGTTCGGTCTCGGTGACGTAGCGCAGCGACACCCCCAGATCCGAACCGTCACCGAAGTGCTGCTCGAACACCTCGGCCTTGAACGAGGTGCCCAACACCACGTCGGTGATGCCGGCGGCCGCGATCCGGGAGAGCAGGTGGGTCAAGAACGGCACACCGGCGGTGGGCAGCATCGGCTTGGGTGCCGACAGCGTGAGGGGACGCAGCCGAGTCCCCTTGCCCCCCACCAGGATGACGGCCTGCACCGGAGGTCGCTCATCGGTTCCGGCGGGTGCGGTTCCGGTGGACGCACCGGGACCGGGGTCGGACTGTGCCACTGCGGGCTCCCCTCGAGATGAGTGATGGTGAACGACACCCTAGGTCAGGAATGCGGATTCTTCGCGTCACGCACGGCCGCTGCGGTCACCAGCCGCGACCGCACGTCCAGCGCAGCCGACATCGCCCAGCGCAGTGGCGCGTGTCGCCGTTTCGGGTGGCGGTCGCTCTGGTACCGCAGCACACCCTCGTGGTGGGCGGGCAGCATCAGTTCGGGGTAGCGCTTCTGCGAGTGCCCCTGGTGATGGACGACCTCGGCGCTGGGGCCGTACACGTTGAGCCAACCGGCCCGGGCCAACCGATCGCCGAGGTCGACGTCTTCCATGAACATGAAGTATCGGGAGTCGAACCCGTTGACCGAGTCGAACGCCACTCGGCGCACCAGCAGACACGACCCCGACAACCAGCCCGCGCTACGTTCGACGATCTCCTCGGCCTCGCGGCGATAGCGCAGCGTCCACGGATTGGTCGACCACACGCGACCCAGCAGTGCGTGTCCGGTCCCGGCCACCAGGTCGGGCAACTCGCGAGCCGACGAGTACACCGAGCCGTCGGGTTCACGGATCAACGGTCCCACCGCCCCCGCTCGCGGCCAGCGTTGCGCGACCGCGATCAACTCGTCTACGCAGCCGGAGGTCAGCCGGATGTCAGGGTTGGCGATGAGGACGAACTCGATGTCGGGATCCACTTGCGCCACAGCCCGGTTCACCGCCGCGCCGTAGCCGATGTTGCCGCCGGAGTACACCAGCGTCACGTTGGCGGCATCCTCGGCAGCGGCCTCCGGGGCGCCGTCGGTGCTGCCGTTGTCGGCGATGACGACGTCCACCTCGCGCGTGGTGGCCGCATCGATGCCGGCGAGGAAGGCGGCCAGATGCTCGCCGGGCGAATAGGTCACCGTCACCACGGCTATCCGGTCTGTCACGGGCATCAGGGTAGCCAACCGGGCATGACGTACCGGCGCAGCCTCGAGCTGGGCACCGTGGCCACCCTCAGGCATCCGGGGCGCTCAGTGCCGCACGCAACGCCACCGGCCACGGACGCAGCGGCGTGAGGCCGGCCCGCTCCCATGACCTGCCCGACAACGCCGAATACGCAGGTCGAGGTGCAGGCCGCGGGAACGCTGCGGTGGTGGTGGGACGGACGCGGTCGGGGTCGGCGCCCACGCCGGCGAACACGGCCTGCGCCAGATCGAACCAGCTGGCCGTCCCGGAGTTGGTGGCATGCAACGTCACACCCGCGGCACTGCGCGTGGCGGCCAACTCGACCAGTCCACCCGCGAGGTCGACGGCGTAGGTCGGCGAGCCCACCTGGTCGGCCACCACGTCGATCTCCGGTCGCTGCCGTTCCAGCCGTCTCATGGTGGACACGAAGTCGCCGGTCTGCGCCTGACCGGTGTACACCCACGCGGTGCGCACCACGGTGGTCTGCGGATCGGCCGCCGTCGCGGCCCGCTCGCCGGCGAGTTTGGTGCGGCCGTAGACCGTGGCCGGGGTCTGATCGGCGCGCAGGTCGTCGGGTTCGAGTGGACGGCCCACGGCCTCCGCGTCGGTGAACACGTAGTCGGTGGAGATGTGGATGAGCCAGGCGCCCGCAGCGGCGGTTGCCTGCGCAAGATGCGCGGGACCGGCGGCGTTCACCGCCTCGGCCCGCTGCACGTCGGTCTCGGCCGCGTCGACGGCGGTGTAGGCCGCACAGTTGATCACCACATCGGTGTCGGCGAGGTCGGCGAGGGTGTGGCGCACCGCGCTCGCGTCGGTGATGTCGAGGTCGGTGGAGGTGAGTGCCCACACCTCGGTGTGGCCGCTGAGCCGGCCCACCAGCAGCCGTCCCACCTGACCGCCGGCACCGACCACCACGACCCGGCCCGGCGCGTGCTCGCCGCGTCCTCGATCCACCGGTTGTCCCCCCGTCCGCTGACTCCGGCGCTCAGCCTAACGACGCCGACCGGCCGACGTCGGTCCGCGAGCGTGAGTCAGACCTCACGACACGCCCACATCAGCACCACAAGTTGTCACCCGTCACAGCAGTAACCTGAAGCGGTCAGATGGGTCCGACCATGTCCGGGTCGTGCCACACACCGCCACACCCGAACCGAAGGGACCCCGTGCCGACCGGAGCCGATCGACCGCGACCGCGATCCCGCGGGTCGGCCGGTACCCGCGCCGACCCCGCCGGGACCACCCGCCGACCACGCGGCGACACCGCCGGGACCCGAGGCTCCGTGACGCGCCGCAGGGTCGAGCCCGCAGATCAGGACGCCGCCAGCCCACCGACGCCCGGGTCGACCGGGGTCTCGGTGGGTTCGCGGGTAGGGCGGATCGGGGTCGCGCTGGCGTCGGTGGGCGTGTTGCTGTTCACCGGCTACGCATGGTCGAGCATCACCTCGTTGGAGGGCAACGTCACCCGTCTCGGCGGCCTCACGCTGGGTTCGGGGCGCGACGGCGCGGTCGACATCCTGATGGTCGGTACCGATTCTCGGGTGGACGCCCAGGGCAACCCGCTCTCGGCCGCCGAGCAGGCCCAGCTACACGGCGGCGACCAGGTGGGCACCAACACCGACACCATCGTCGTGATCCGCATCCCGAACGACGGTTCGTCGGCCACCGCGATCTCCATCCCCCGCGACTCCTACGTCGACGTACCCGGAATCGGGATGAGCAAGATCAATGCCGCCTACGGCGCCACCAAGGAGGCGCGGCGAGAGAAGTTGGTCGAAGCTGGCACCGATCCGGAGCAGGCCGAGCGTGAGGGCACCGCCGCCGGGCGGCGCGCGCTGATCGATTCGGTCTCCGCGCTCACCGGGATCGGCATCGATCACTACGCCGAGGTTGGTCTCGTCGGGTTCGTGTTGCTCACCGATGCCGTCGGCGGGGTGGACGTCTGCCTGAAAAACTCGGTGGACGAACCACTCTCAGGCGCCACGTTCCCGGCCGGACCGCAGACTCTCCGCGGCACCCAGGCGCTGAGCTTCGTGCGGCAGCGCCACGACCTACCCCGCGGCGATCTCGACCGGATCGCCCGTCAGCAGGTGTTCATGGCGTCGTTGGCCCAGAAGGTGCTCTCGGCGGGCACCCTGGCCGATCCGAGCAAGCTCGCGGCGCTGCAGCGCGCCGTCAGCCGGTCGGTGGTCATCGACGACAACTGGGACATCCTGAAGTTCGTCGCGCAGCTCAAGGATCTGACCGGGGGCAAGGTGCGCTTTGCCACCATCCCGGTGATCGACGAGCAGGGCTGGAGTGAGGACGGTTCCCAGTCGGTGGTCACCGTCGACCCAGCAGCGGTCCGTCGCTTCACCGCCGGGTTGTTGGCCCCGAAGTCCAACCGGCTCAACCGATCCGAGTACACCGTCGATGTCATCAACGCCGGCACCGTCGACGGGCTGGCCACCAACGTCGCGAACATCGTCGCCGCGAAGGGCTACCAACGCGGTACCACGGGCAACGCGTCCGACCCGGCCTCCGCTAGTTTCGTGGCCACCGGCGAGAAAAGCATGGGCGCCACCGACATCGCCCGCCAGCTGGGCGGACTACCGGTTCGCGTCGACCCGTCACTGGCGCCGGATCACCTGCGGTTGGTCCTCAGCGACAGCTACACCGGCCCGGGGTCGATCGCCGACACCGGTGCCCGCCCGCAGGCCACGCCCGCCGCAGCCACCTCGCCGACCGCCCCACGTCCCACCATCACCGCCGCCGGTAAGGGTCCGACATGCGTCAACTGAGCACTCTCACCGACGCCGTGTTGGCTGCGGGTGCCGGTGACCCGGCCAGTCCGCTGCTGACGTTCTACGACGATGCCACCGGCGAACGCACCGAGCTGTCCACTCTGACCGCCACAAACTGGGCCGCCAAGTGCGCCAACATGATCCGTGACGAGTGGGGTCTGGTCCCCGGCGATGTGGTCGCCGTCGACCTGCCCGTGCACTGGCAGACGTTCGTGATCCTGCTCGGCGCCTGGTGGTCGGGCTGTGCGGTGACGATCGGCCCCGACGATGACGCGGCAGCCGCGTTTTGCAGTCGGGATCGGCTCGATGCTCAGGGGTCAGCGGGCGAGATCGCAGCCGCCGGCCTGGACGCGTTCGCCATGCCGCTGCCCAACCTACCGGTGGGTGTCACCGACTTCGCGGGCGCGGTCCGCGTCCATGGCGATCAATTCACACCGTCGACGCCCGGGCCGAGCGCGCTGGGCGGGCGTAAGACCGAGGACGTGATCGTTGCGGCGACGGCAAGCGCCGCGCGCGAACAGATCTCACCCGGCGACCGCATCATGTCCACTCGAAAATGGGACTCGGCGAACGCGGTGACCGACAACCTGCTCGCGGTCTACATCGCCACAGCGAGCCTGGTGCAGGTTTCCTCCGCCGACACCGCCGGGCTCGCAGCCCGGGCAGTCTCGGAGAAAGTCACCGGCACCCTGACCTGAGACCGAGCTCAGCGCAGCAGCGCGCGCGACATCACGACCCGCTGGATCTGGTTGGTGCCCTCGTAGATCTGCGTGATCTTGGCGTCGCGCATCATCCGCTCGACCGGGAAGTCCCGGGTGAACCCCGCGCCACCGAAGAGCTGCACCGCATCGACGGTCACCGCCATCGCCACATCGGAGGCGAAACACTTCGACGCCGACGAGATGAATCCCAGATCCGGCTCGCCACGCTCAGCGCGCGCGGCCGACGAGTAGACCATCAGCCGGGCGGCCTCGATCTTCATCGCCATGTCGGCGACCATGAACTCCACGCCCTGGAACTGACTGATCGACTTGCCGAACTGCTTGCGGTCCTTGATGTAGGCGATGGCCTGGTCGAGCGCACCCTGAGCGATGCCGACGGCCTGTGCCCCGATGGTGGGGCGGGTGTGGTCGAGGGTCTTGAGGGCGGTCTTGAAGCCGGTTCCCGGCTCACCGATCATGCGGTCACCCGGCACCACGCAGTTCTCGAAGTGCAGCTCAGCCGTCGGCGAACCCTTGATCCCGAGCTTGCGCTCGTACCCGGCCACGCTGAAGCCGGGGTCGTCCTTGTGCACCATGAACGCCGAGATGCCGTTGGCGCCCTTGTCCGGGTCGGTGACGGCCATGACGGTGTACCAGCTCGACTTACCGCCGTTGGTGATCCACGCCTTCGTGCCGTTGATCACCCAGTCATCGCCCTGCGCCTTGGCCCGGGTACGCATCGCCGCGGCGTCGGAACCGGCCTCCCGCTCAGACAGTGCATACGACGCCATCTCACCCTCGGCGATCGAAGGCAGCACCTGCTGCTTCAGCTCGTCGGAACCGGCGAGGATGAGCCCCGTGGTGCCGAGCTTGTTGACCGCCGGGATCAACGAGGACGACGCACACACCCGCGCGACCTCTTCGATGACGATGCAGGCCGCCACCGAGTCGGCACCCTGCCCGCCGTACTCCTCAGGAACGTGCACTGCGTTGAACCCCGACGCGTTGAGCGCCTTGAGCGCCTCCTCGGGGAAACGCGAGTTCTCGTCACACTCGGCGGCGTAGGGCTCGATCTCCTTCTCGGAGAGGTCTCGGATGGCCTCACGGAGCGCGACGTGCTCGTCGGGAAGCTGGAACAGATCGAAGTCGGCGTTACCGGACATGGATGTCATCTCCTCGAAAAACCGTGGGCTGTCGTCTCTCATGGTAGCCCGCCGACGAACACAGTTACTCGCGGGTAACCGAGCCAGGTCGGGCTGTGACCTGGACCGCAATCGCTCGCCGGCGCGCCGGATCTGCCAATGTGGTCCTCACCCGGAGAACCCGCCGCACGACAGAGAGATGACCGCATGAGCACCGACACCCTCGCCGACTTCGAGCAGATCGAGTTCTCCGCGCACGGTCGCACCGCGCCGGTGTATCGCCTGGGCAGCGGTCCGGCGGTGGTGGTGATGTCGGAGATCCCGGGCATCACCCCGGCCGTCGCCGACTTCGCGCGCCGGGTGGCTGCCATCGGATGCACCGCGGTGGTACCCCACCTGTTCGGCACCGACGGCAAGGGGCTGAGCGCCGGTGCGATCCCGGTGCTGTCGCAGGTGAGCACTCTGGCGCGAGCCATCGTGCCCGCGTGCATCAGCCGCGAGTTCACCGTGTTGGCCACCGGACGCACCTCGCCGATCGTGACCTGGCTACGCGCGCTGGCCGCCGCCGAACACGATCGCTGCGGCGGGCCTGGCGTGGGGGCGGTGGGTATGTGTTTCACCGGCGGCTTCGCTCTGGCCATGGCCACCGACGACCGGCTGCTGGCCCCGGTGTTGTCGCAACCATCGCTGCCGTTCCCGATCACCGCGAGCCGCCGCGCCGCCATCGACATCTCACCCGACGACCTTGCGAAAGTGAAAACCCGTTGCGCTGCCGGCGATCTCACCGTGATAGGGTTACGGTTCGCCGGCGACAACACCTGCCCGCCGCAACGCTTCGCCTGGCTGTCCGAGCAACTCGGCGACGCCTTCGTCGCCGTCGAGCTGCCCGACTCCTCGGCCAACCCCGACTCGTTCATCCCGAACCACTCGGTGCTCACCGAATGTCTCGTCGATGAACCGGGTCAGCCCACCCGGGCTGCGCTCGACGACGTGCTCGAGTTGTTCCGTAGCCGACTGCTCACCGACTGAACCGCAATCACCGCAGTCCGACGGTCACTCTCCGATCAGGCTGCGCCGCAACGCTTCGTCTTTGGCCAGCACCATCTGCTCGAGGCTCTCGGCGAACGCGACGAGTCGCTGCTGCAGCGTCGGGTCGCCCGCGGCCAAGATCCGCACCGCGAGCAGGCCTGCGTTACGGGCGCCGCCGATGGACACCGTCGCCACCGGGATCCCCGCAGGCATCTGCACGATCGACAGCAGCGAGTCCATGCCGTCGAGATGTTTCAGCGGCACCGGCACCCCGATCACCGGCAGCGGCGTGGCCGAGGCGACCATGCCCGGAAGATGCGCTGCCCCACCGGCTCCGGCGATGATCACCGAGATGCCCCGCCCGGCCGCACTGGTGGCGTAGTCGAGCATCCGTCGCGGGGTGCGATGCGCGGAGACCACCCCGACCTCGAACGGGATCTCGAACTCCACCAGCGCCTGCGCGGCGGCCTCCATGGTGGGCCAGTCGGAGTCGCTGCCCATGATCACACCCACCCGGGGTCCGGACGGCTGATTCATGCCAATTCTCCTGTCGTCGTTGCGGACTCGCCGTGCGGATCCCACCCGTCGGTCCACTGGGCCGTCGACATCCAGGTCGCAGCGCGCTCGGCCCGCTCGCGCACCTGCGCCACGTACGCCTGGTCGGCTGGGCGCGCCGGATCACCGACGATGTTGACGTGACCGATCTTGCGCTCGGGCCGTTCACCTTTGGCGTAGAGATGCACATGGGCGTCCGGCATCCGCGCCATCAGATGATGCAGTCGCTCGTCCATGGACATCTCCGGCGCCTGCGCCGCCCCCAGGATGTTGGCCATCACCGTCACCGACGCACGGGCGCGGGTGTCACCCAGCGGATAGTCCAACACTGCGCGTAGATGCTGCTCAAACTGACTCGTCACCGCGCCATCCATGCTCCAGTGGCCGCTGTTGTGGGGGCGCATAGCCAATTCGTTGATCAGCAGCTCACCGTCGAGGGTCTCGAACATCTCCACCGCCATCACCCCGATGACACCGAGTTCGGCGGCCAGCCGCAGAGCGATCCCCTCGGCCGCTTGCGCCAGGTGATCGGACAGTCCAGGGGCCGGGGCGATGGCCACCGCGCACTGTCCGTTGCGCTGCACCGTCTCCACCACCGGCCAGACCGCCCCCTGTCCGAACGAGGACCGGGCGACCATGGCCGAGAGCTCCCGGCGCATCGCGACCTTCTGCTCGGCCACCAGCACCGTGCCGCTCTCCTGAGCTCGGGCCAGCACGTCGCGAGCCTCGTCGGCGTCGGTCGGCATCCACACCCCGCGACCGTCATATCCACCGGTGACAGCTTTGAGCACGATCTGCCAGTCGTGCTGGGTGCCGAACGTCTCCAACACCGCCGTGGCGTCGTCGCCGTCGAGGTCGGCGAACGCTGGGATCGGCAACCCCATCTGCGCCAGCCGTGCCCGCATCATCGACTTGTTCTGCGCGTAGATCAGAGCTGTCGGCGGCGGCGCCACGTCGACGCCGTCGGCCACCAGCGCCTCCAGCAACTCGACCGGTACCCCCTCATGGTCGAAGGTGACCACGGTGGCACCGTTGGCTACACGCCGCAGGTCGGCCAGGTCGGTGTGGGAACCGAGCACCACATCGGAGGTCACCAACGCGGCCGGATCGTCGACGGAGGCAGCCAACACACGTAATCGCTGGCCCAACGCGATCGCGGCTTGATGGGTCATCCGAGCCAGCTGTCCACCGCCGATCATCGCGACGGTGGGCAGACCGGTGCGGGCAACGGCGGGTGGCACCAGCGAGGACGGTGAATCTGCAGTCACAGCACGCAATGGTGTCACGAGTCCGCGCGCGGCTTTCGCCCGAGCTGTGGTTGCCGCGACACCCGCCGCGAACAGCACAGTGGCGATCGTCGGCGTGGCTGTACACGTGTGAGATGAGCAATTCTCGGCGTCTCGAAAAGAGCAAATCGGTGATCTTTTCGTAGACTCTTCCCTTGTGCTGTCTATCGATGGGCTGATCGCCCACCTTCCGGCGCCGTTGGCACGGCTCGCCGAGCGCCATCACGAGCTGATCAAGTTCGCACTCGTCGGTGGCACAACCATGATCTTCGACATGGCGATCTTCTACTCGCTGAGCCTGACGGTGCTCGAAGCCAAGCCCGTCATCGCCAAGGTCTTCTCGGGATGCCTGGCCACCATGCTGAGCTACGTGCTCAACCGGGAATGGGCCTTCAAGAACCGCGGCGGACGCCAGACCCACCACGAGGCACTGTTGTTCTTCGTGATCAGCGGCATGGGCGTGGTCCTGCAGGCCGCGCCGCTGTTCATCGCCAACAACCTCTTCGACATCCGCAACCACGCCAGCGTGGCCGGCCTCGTCGTCATCGACTTCGTCCTGGGATACCTCATCGGCAACGTGCTGCAGATGGCGTTTCGGTTCTGGGCGCTGCGCAAGTTCGCCTTCCCCGAGACCCAGGGCAACGAGGCCGCCGAGATCGAGGCCTACGCGACCGGCCAGGTCGTCCTGGACCACCTCACGCCCCAGCTCGACCATTCGGCGCGAGCACACCCACTGGTCGATCTCGACAAGAGCGCGAGCACCCCGGTCCCCGGCTCGGCTGCCTGAGCTCAGCGCGGCTCGACCCGCCGGGGCGCGGTGACGCGCGGCGTCGCCGGACGGTTGGGGACCAGGATGGTGAACGTCGGTGGCCGCCGGGTCGTCAGATCCAACCGCCCGCCGTCGGCCTCGACGAGCGCGCGCGCCAACGACAGCCCCAGCCCGGTCGATCCGCGGGCCGAGAATCCGCGACGGAAGATCAGCGGCACCACCGCGTCGTCGATGCCCTCCCCGTCGTCGCCGACACTGACCCGCACCAGCTCCGACCCGTCGGCCACGTCCACCTCGACCCGGCAGCATCCGGCGCCGTGGCGCAGTGCGTTGTCCAGCAGCACGCTCACCGCCTCCCGCAGTCGGCTGGCGGTGGCGTAGGCCACGTCGGCGCCCCGGTAGCGCACCTCGATCTCTCGGTCGGCCTCGGCGAACAGGTTGGTGTAGTCGCGGATCACCGGGTCGAGGGTGTCGCGCACCCGGATGGGGTGTCGAGGTCGCGACGACGACGCCCGCGAGGCAGCGATCAGGTCGTCGAGTTCACCGCTGAGACGCTGCACCTGCTCGTGGGCGGCCTCGGCCTCAGCGACCACGCCCGGATCGTGGTGCAACGACAGCTCGTCGAGGCGTAAGGCGATGGCGGTGAGGCGGCTGCGCAGTTGGTGAGAGACCTCGCCGACTATCTCGCCTTCGCGTTGCAGCCGGGTCGCGATCTCCCGGTTGGCCACCTCCAGCGCGGTCGACACCCGATCCAGTTCGGCGATGCCGTGGGTTCGCCAGGCGCTGTGGAAGTCGCCCTGCGCCATCGTCCCGGCCCGCTGGGCGAGGTCTTCGAGCGGGTCGGCCAACCGCTTGGCGGTGATGGCAGCGGTGACGGTGCCGGCCAGCACCGAGGCGATCACCGCCAACGTCACCGTTCCGATCGCCGTCCACTGTTCGGCGCGTACCGCATTGCGCGGAATCCGCATCGTGATCGACCCGGAGTCGCCGAGCGCGATCGACTCGCTCACCTGGGGACCCTGCACCGGGTCACCCACCGAGGTGCGCGCGGTGGCACCCGACGCGGTCGGGTACTGCAGTTCCAGATGCGCATCGGCGGGCAACAGCAGTCGAAACGGTGCCACGTCGACTGTCGAGGCCACCCGGCCCGCGTCTTCCTGACGCAGCAGCTCCTCGGCCACCCGGTCCAGCCGCTGACGCAGATCCTGGCGACCCATCTCGTCCACCCACCACCAGGCGGTGAACCCCAGGGGTACACCCAGCAGCACACCGATGCCGAGCACCATGGCCAACATGGACTGCAGGATTCGCCTGCGCACCGGATGACGGCCTCTCGTCGCTGGGATGGTTCAGATGGGCTATTCGGGATCGAAGCGGAAACCCACCCCACGCACGGTGACGATCCGCTTGCGTTGGCCTTCGTGGTCGTCGCCGATCTTGCGACGCAGCCACGACACATGCATGTCCAGCGTCTTCGATGACCGCAGGTCGGCCGATCCCCAGACCTCGGAGAGGATCTCCTCGCGGGTGACCACCTGCCCGGCGCGTTCCATCAGGAACCGCAACAGGTCGAACTCGCGGTTGGCCAGGGTGGCCTCGCCTGAGGCCACCACCACCCGGCGGGCTCGGGTGTCGAGTTGGATGTCACCGGCCTCGAGGATCACGTCGGCGCCGTGCTTTCGCCGCAGCAAGGCCCGTACCCGGGCCAGCAACTCAGCCAACCGGAACGGTTTGCCCACATAGTCGTCGGCCCCGGCGTCGAGTCCGACCACGAAGTCGACCTCGTCGGTGCGAGCGGTCAGCATCATCACCGACAGTGTCGGGCGTGTACCCCGCACGCGACGACACACCTCGAGGCCGTCGATGTCGGGCAGTCCCAGGTCGAGGATGAGCAGTTCGAAGCGGGGGTCGTGGGCGCGTTCGAGTGCGGCAGGACCAGTGGTCACCACCTCGCAGCCGTAGCCTTCGCGGACGAGCGCCCGCGCCAGCGGCGTTGCGATGGCCTCGTCGTCCTCGGCGAGCAGTACGTCGGTCACCGGCTCAATCTACGGCGCGTGACCCCGCTGCGGGCGACAGGTGTCCCACCGGGTGGCTCAGCGTGGCGCGCCGGATGCCCGCGCAGCAGATCCACCGCCGGAATCGGTGTCGAACACCTCGTGGTAGAGCAGCGCATGCACCTTTTCCACCTGCGGGATGTCATCGAAGGACAGCGGGTCGTCTGAGGCCGACTCGATGATCAGGGTGCCGGTGCGCAACATCCGGTCCACCAGCCCGTGCCGAAACTCCACCGAGTTGATGCGTTGCAGCGGGATGTCGATACCCGAGCGGGTCATGATGCCGTTACGGAACGTGACCCGGCGATCGGTGAGCACGAAATGCGTTGTGCGCCAGGATATCAACGGGCGCCCGAAGAACCACACGCTGATCACCAGCCACAGTGCGGCGATGACCGACCCGAGTACCACCTTGGTGGTCTGACCCAGATCCGAACCCACCACATAGCCCGCACCCACCCCGGCCAGCGCGGTGGCCACCAGGAAGATCAGGGTCGGCACCACCAGCGCCTTCCAGTGCGGATGCTTGTGCAGCACCACGTGTTCCCCATCGGCGAGGATGTTCTCCGGATACCCCATGCCGCGCTCCTGTCGTCGACTCCCGATGATGATCAGACGCTAGCCGAGTATGAGGAAGAGCGACGTCGGAGTGGGTGGAACAGCACCTGTCGAGTGGGTGGAACAGCGCCGTCGAGTGGGAGGCGCCTTTTGCCGCCCAGTCGACGACGATTTTCCGCCCACTCGACGTAGTACAACGCACGGGCCCCGCCTGCGACAGGGCACACACCAGCATCGGCGGCGCCGTCGCACGGCCGTGCGGGCTGGATAAGATGTGTGGAACCACAGCGGCCGTTGCGCCGTCCAAGGTGTCGATAAGGTTCAGAGTGAACGATCCGGTGGAAAGGACGTGTCAGTGCGCAGCGAGTCGGGATCGCATAGCGCCGCTGTTGCATGGATTGCGCGCGAGCTCAACGGCCTGTCACTGCGTGCTAGGGCACTTCCGACTCCTGAATTGGGACGCCTTCCGGCGGCCGCACGCGTGACACAAGCGCTGATGACGTCAGGGGGGGGGGTCTTGCTCGTGAGCTGAGCTCACTGAGCGTCAGGCTCACCTCAGGCACCAACGAGCACACCGTTGCGTTGCCCCCTTTGGGTGTGCGGGGTATCGGTTTCGCGCGAGACGGTCGGGGCCCGCGCGAGTATCGCGCGGCGGTCGATTCCGTCGATAGCGCCGATCTCGCCGATTCAGCGCAGCAGTGGCGCAGCGTGGCCACCGACATCGGTGTGGTCGCCGACGACTGGGCCCGTGCAACGGCCCACTCGGCGCCCGACTTGTCACTGGCGAGCCTTGTGCTCTCTGCCATGCGTTCCTTGGCCAGGCGCGCCGACGATTGCGCGGCGCTCATCGAGGCGATCGCCACGGGCGTGCGGCGGTGCCGCGCCCAGTTGGCCATTCTCGAAGGTGATTGGGTCGAGATCGACACCCAGCTGCAGTCATTGGTGCTGCTGGCCCAGTCCGTGGTGCAACGCGAGATGCATCATCGCCGCGTTCGCGACGAGGTGGACCGCACCTACAACGCCGCAGTCGACCAATGGGAACACCAGATCACCAGGGCAGCGGCACAATGAGCGCCCACGATGGCCAGGCGTGGGTGCTCACCACCGACGAGTTTCGGCTGCTGTGGGAAGCGTTCGACACCACCGAATATCCGCGCGGATTCGCCCTGGCCGGCGACACCCCGTACCCCAATGGTGAGACGCAGCTGAGGGCGGAGAAGGAGACGCGTGAGCAGTTTCGCACGCAGCTTTCGGCGCCTCAGCGGGCTGCGGTCTCCGCGTTGGCCAGCCCGCTGTACTCGATAGGCATCCTCGGTGGCTGGGCCACCGCGACATCGCCCAAAATGGTCGGGGTGCAGGTTCATTCCGGATGGCATGGTGCCTCACCGCACGCATACATTGCCGTGCAACAACCTAGCCCCAACTTGTCGGTCGGCGGGCCGGTGCACATCCGGCGCGTCGACTTTCCGGCCTGGTCGGCCAGTCTGGTGGGAGCGTTACCTGCGTCTCCCGGACCAGGCCGGCTTCCAGCCGACCATCAGGTTCCGGTGCAGATAGAAAATATCGCCGAGGTGCCTACGCTTACTGTCGCGCCTAGCGCGTCGCGGCACACTGCGGCAGCCGCGTTCGGACAGATCGCTCTGCGCGGCGGGGCTGTCCTCACGATTCGGGTTGGTTCAGCCTCCGACCCCCGCAAACCGGTGACAGCCGAGGTGCACGTGGCCGACGTACCCGATGATGGCCGCTACGCACTGGCTATCCTCGCCAATTCCGACGGAGCCGCCATGGGCGTCACCGACGTAGCCTTGGGCAAACTGATCAACCGAGTGGTAAATGCCGCACGGCGACAATACGATTCCCCATCCGGGGAAGGGTAGAAAGTGGGAACGAAACCGACCATGAAACGAGTAATCGTAGTGCTGATGGCGGTGCTGCTCCTTGCCGCCTGCTCTGAATCGTCACCCCGATCGTCGGGTGACAACGCCCCCGACAGCCCGGTCAGTGGCGTCGCCAAGGACTCGCCCGCTGATGTCAACTCCACCAAGGACATGACTGGTGTGGTGATGGAATACCCACCCGGCAAGAATCCCTACTTCAACCGCATGCCCGATGTGTGCAAGTTCATTCCAGACTCGCTGATGAAAGAGCTTGGAATGATCCGCAAGAAGACGGGATTCGATGGCAGCTCCGAACTCTTCCAATCGTGCAACATGTATGGAGTCCCGCAGGAAAATGGCGCTCAACTCTCGATAAGCGCCGGCCTCTATGCCCAAAACATCTCTTCTTCGACAGATCCCAGTCGTAATCAAATTGTCAATTCCAAAGTCGACCTCGGTCGCAACGTCATCGGTACGGTGTACATTTCTCCCAAGACTAACGTTGAGCTCCTGCAAAATTGCTTTCTCGACTGGGGTACCTTTTATGGTACTGCCTCAGTTAATGTCGGTTCAGCAAGACAGGCTGTTGCCGACCCGTGCGACGGAATAGTAGAGATTGCAAAGAAGATACTTCCATACCTTCCGTCTAAGCCATACCAGCTGCGACTCTAGGAGGAGCATTGCCTGATCAGAACACATGGGACACGCTGAAGTCCGACACCGCGATGACGTTCACACCTGAGACCGCGCGCGCCGTGTGCCGGCAGTGCAATGCAG
This sequence comes from Williamsia sp. CHRR-6, assembly GCF_018474015.1. GTDB lineage: Bacteria > Actinomycetota > Actinomycetes > Mycobacteriales > Mycobacteriaceae > Williamsia_A. Next base: position 85,895 of record NZ_JAHCSG010000007.1, read on the forward strand.
CCCGGGACTCGGTTGCCCAACTGGTAACCGATGCCAGCTTGTTGACCAAGGCAGGAAACGCCGGATCCTTCATATCCGCTACAAGCATCCAGAACGCCCTCCAGGATTTGGCTCAAGTGCTTATTGATGGAATCACTCGATTGCAGGGACAGTTCTCCGATGTCGCAGCGGCAGTTCGAGCAGCGGGTCTGCGGATCACAGACCAGGATGCCGACAACGCGAGGGCTCTCGCGTCGACAACCGACTGTGCCCGTGGATACGATGATTTGGTCGTTGAAGACGGCGGGCACACGATGTACTCCTATCCGGAGCCATTCGACGGCGATCCCGCAGTGACCGGGGGCACCGCGTCGGAAGCATTCCCCAACACCTGGCAATACGAACTGCTGGCAGCTGACATGATCGCGAAGGGCTACCAGGCCATGAACGGAGCCGACACGCCTTCCCTCTTTGTCTTGGCCCAGCGGTGGACTGCACTTGCGAGAAACCTCAACGCCGTGATCACAAAGTTCGACAAGGAAACACAAAAGCTCCTCTCCGACGGTACCTGGACAGGCACGGCACAGGAGAAGATCAAGCCGGCGCTGGCGGACTTTGCGAGTTCGGCCCAGAAGATGGCTGAGCAGACATTCCAAAACAGCCAACAGGTGTGGAAATGGCACGAGCTAGTTTCTAATTCCAAGACCCAGTTCAGAACACTAAACGATCAGCTCACCACGTTGCAGCAGCAACAGTTGGTTCAGGCGTCGGTGACTCCGCTCGCACCAGCCGCCATCGCCGCGCAACAGGCGGCAGTGCAGCGCCTTCAGCAGCAGGCACGGGACTACATGAGTGGCCGGTGGAATCCCAGCACCATGCAGATCTCCCAGTTCGGATTGCGCGCCATTCCCGATCCGCAATCTCCGGTGGGTGCGCCGCTGCCCGTACCGGGAGCCGCACCCGCACGGCCAGCGGCCACGCTTACTCCCGCTTCGAGGCCGACGCCAACGGGATCAGGCCCCGGCCCGGGTGGTCCCAGCGGTGGCACTAGCTCATCGACCAAGCCCGGCGCTACCAAACTCACCGGCCCAGCGCCCACGCCTGGACCAACGCAGGGCGGCAAAGGCACTCCAGTACCCACCACCCCGCCCGCGACCGGAGCGCCCACACCACAGATGACTGGAAAGAGTGCGGCCGGAGCGGGTTCCACGGCCGGCCTCCCTGGCGCTGGCAACGCAGCAGCTCGCAGCGCAGCCACCCGCTCCGCAGCCGCAAACGCGATGAAGTTAGCGGAGAAGTCAGCCGCAGCCCGGGCAGCAGCATCGAAAATGGGTGGAGGCGGAGGTGGCGGTGGCCTTGGTGGCGGAGCCGCCGCAGCTGAGAAGGCGTTGGCGGCACGGGCCGGCTCCATGGGCCAGGCCGAACGGATGGCCGCAGCCGAACAGGCAGCCCTGCAACAGTCACGAGCCGGCACCCCGGGGACACCCGGCGCCGCCGGTGCCCCGATGGGCGGACGCGGTGCCGGCAGTGGCAGCGAAGACAAGGCTCACAAAGCGGCCCGATATCTGCAGTCCAAGGAGAACGGCGAGGAGATCATCGGCGACCAAGGCGAAGCCGCACCCGCCGTCGTCGGTGGCTTGAACCTCGACACCAGCGGCGACAAAGCACCTGTGGAGGCACGTATCCCCCGCTGAACACCTCCTGAGCGGGGCGGAACCGCGCCGCCGGGTGGGCGTTGCGTGCGCGGCCCACTACCATACGAATGAACGAACGGAGTCCCCTAATGTACGCCGACATCCCCCGCCTGCACCTCGGTGCTGATCGAACATCAGAAGCCGGCGAACACGTCGATGCCGCAGCGTCATCGCTTGCCGCAGCCACGGTCCAGCCGGAGATGTTTGGTTTGTGGTCCGCTGCTACTACTGCGGCAGCAAAGCTCGCTTCGGCGCACGCCGACCATGTTTCGAACCTCAAGGCCCACTCCGAGGGTTTGACCGACATCTCGGGCCGTGTGCGAACCAATGCGACCGATCTGGTCAGCGCAGACGAACGATCTGACGAAGACATCAAACGTTCGGGGCCTCGAGAGTGACACCGCCAAGTCTTGCCAACCTCAGCATCGGCGAGCTGATCGGGTTAGCTGAGGTGGATCCGTGGGAATTGGATGACCAGCTGGCTGCCGGGCGGCCAGACCAAATTGATGACCTAAGATGTCGCCATTAACCACCGACATGCGCGTTGATACGCGCCGGACACGCGCGACCTTCGTCCGCAGTGCGGCACACGTATTCCTGCTCTCTGTGCTTGTCTCCGCGGTTGTCGGCGTAGCCGGATGCGACGCATCCAAGCACTTCACCACCCCCATACCAGGAGGCCCGATGACAGACGCTGAAACACGCAGCCAAGTGCTCGAGCCCGCAATCGACGCCGTACGCGGTAACAACTTGAAGCTCAAAAGCGCAATGCTCTACTACGAGTCGGGCACCGATGACGGCCACGGGCCTTTCGCCGGAGACCTGGTTCTGATCTTCGAGCAGCCTATCGATCCCATGGCTTACCGTGCGCAGATAATGGCCCAGATGACTACCGACGGCTGGGTTGCAGGCGCCCGGCCCGATCAGCATTACCACAACAAATATATAATGAATAAGGGTAACCTGGTCGCGCACTTCGACACCTATGTCGTCAATGACAACTCAGCTTATCAGGGCTGCGGAAGGATAGAGATACTCGGCGAATACCGGAACCCGAAACCGCAAGACGGCCTGCCTGAGGACGTTCTCACCGAAATCAAACGGCGTGCAGGTTTCTCGACCGACCCCCTCGACGATCCATACAACTGTAAATCTAACTAGAGGACACGAGGTCCGCAGACTCAGCTAATAGTCGTCGAGACATTTGCGGCTCTTCCTGATTCAGAGTGCATCGCAGTATTCGCCGGACTATGCGCCGATGCTTCCACCGCCTGAATTCGCCACCGGCTCCGCGTTTCTTACGCCATTCGCCAGTGCGGCTCATCGAACACAAAGCGGCTGCACCCGCCTTCCAAGCGAAGCAGCAGGCGAAGGTGCGGATGAGTCTGAGCAGGGTTGGCCTGCACGACCGACAGCAAGAACGGCACACCGCTGTCGATCACGGAATGAACGTATTCAGTCAGTGGTGCCGGCACGTAGCCGACGGCTTGGTTGCCGGAGGTGACCTGTATCGCCGTCGGGTCTTTTGGGTTGGTCGGTTCGGGGCGCAGCCCAAGGGCCTCATGTGGCGCCAGCTGCTCGATGGCATCACTGGCACCCTCGAGGTGCCGCACAGCGTGAGCAAGGAAGTGCGCCGTAGTCTGCCCGCCGCGCTGATAGGTCGGAAGCGGGATCAACTCGATGGGGTCACCCTCACGGTGCCCACCTGAGGCACCGAGAATCTCCCACGAGTCGGCTGTTTCATCCAGGCTCAACCCGCGTAGGTACACACCTCGGTCTGGCCTCTTGGCGCTGATCACGCGCTCGGCGAAGCTGGGGAACAGCCGGGGCGAGCGGTAGGTCTTGGTGAGATCAGAGAACCCGATGACCGGGTCGATGCCGCGTTCGGCGGCCGACCGCAGGTAGCCGAACTCGTAAACGGTCGAGCCGTCGCGGCCGGTGGCACGGCTCAGGTAGCCGATCGCTTCGTACCTACGGTCCGATGCACATCGGCGGGTCACGATCATTCGGGCCAGGCCGGTGGTCGGGTCTGCGAAGGCCGACGGCGACAGAGACTCAGTCGAGACCATCAATCAGCCGCCTTCTGTTGGTTGTGAGCAGTTCCATCACAAAGGTACGAGCTACACCTGACAATTCCGGTACCGCCTCGATCACAGCATCGCACAGGTCCAGGTCAAGGCCATGGATTTGCTCGAGCCAGTGCTGCCGCGCGGATGGTCCGCAACGCCCGGCTGCTGCCGCCGCAAAGGCCAGCATCGTGTGCGCTTCACCACCGTCGAATCGGGTGGTCACCCCTCGCGCACACCACCGAGCGAGCGCGTCCCCCTCCAGAATCGTCGCGCGCGTGCGGTCGTTCAGCCCACTTCCGAACGCACGGCCGTGATCGTAGCTGGGTGCAAGCGCACGCTCTGGTCCGCGACTCAACACCGCCCAGTTGTGCGCATGCCGGTCGGTGTTCGCGATCAGCGCGTCGAGGGTGAGGTATCCCACGAAAACGTCGAATGCAGACCAGGATTCATACCTATCGTCGGGTGGTCCCGCGATGGTCTGCAGGACGGACTCGATTGCGTCGAGTGTGTGCCCAGCGCAGGTGTCCGAATCGAAATCGTCGTCGCACTCGCCCAGCAGCTGAGCGCCGGGAGACCCAGCCCAGCCGAGCGGACGCATGTCGCGGCTGATCGAGCCGCGCTGCTGAATCCCGCTCTCCAGACTGGTCGCCACCGCGAGTTCCGTCTGAACCACCGGGATGGACAGCATCGCAGCGACTTCGGCGGCGATCTTCTCGGCCCAATCTTGCCCGCCGATATCCAGATCGGGCTGGTCCCCTCGCTCCTGCCGAGCCTTCGACAGCGGTAGTTCCTTCACCGTTCTGATCTTGAACAGCCACCCAGGCTCGCCCGGCGCCCTGTGGAACCAGCGTTTGGCGACGTTACCCCCGGTCTCCCGTTCGCCCCGAATCCACTGATCTAGATCGATGATCGGAAACCGCGTTGGAACGATGCCGTTCAATCGAGGGTGTTCACGATGCGGACGGTTTCGATGGCAACGGTGGTGACCTTTTTGATGAGGTCGACGATGTAGGTGGGGTCGTCATGTTCGTCGCACCAGAGGTTGGGGTCGTTGACGATGCCGGAGGCCTTGTCGGTCTTCACCTGGTAGCGGTCGATGATCCACGCCAGTGCCGAACGTGAGCCGAGCATGTACTCCTCCGCCTCGGCGGGGATGCCGGCAACGGTCACCTTCGGGTTGTAGACGATCGCAGTGTGGTCGGTCTTGCTGCGCCACTTCATCTTCTGCACCCGCCACGTCTCCCGGTCGCCCGCGTCGGCGCCGGGCTTGAGTTGCACATCAAGCGGGTACGGGTCGACGTCCTCGTACCGGATGTGCAGGTACCCTAGGCGTTCACCGGCCTCAACCAGCTGTGTGAACCGCGTGAGCGAGTCGGGAGTCGGTATGTGCGGCAACATCTTCTTCAGATCAGCGGCATAGGTCTCGCGGTAATTGGGTACATGCAGCTGCCCATACACCGACCAGAAGATCTGATCCTTCGTCACCGAGTCGCCCAGCGCGGTGCGATAGACCGCCAGGATCTCGTCGGTGATGTTGTCGAGCCGTCGGTACCCGTGCTCGTCAACGTCGGGATCGATTGCGGCCGTGCCGAAGTCGAGCTCACCGCTGTCGGTGGCGTCCACGCGCTCGTATGTAAAGCGCGGAAAGAACTGGCCAGTGTCGAGAAGGTGCAGATTGGGGATTGCGTCCGTGATGAACGGGGTGAAGGCGAAGTGCGAAGCGGGTCCGGTGAGGGCGATGCCATAGTTCTTGTGGTGCGGTGTCGGGAACATCGACGGCAGCTGGTAACGCCTATCGCTGGTGGCGGCGTCGAAGTACACGTGGTGTGGAGTAAACGGTCGATACACCCCGAGCCTGAACGCGGCGTTCCGGATGTGTAGATCGTCACCGCGGTTGAGCTGTTGGCGCAAGCTCGAGCTCCAGGAAATCTGCCCGGTTCCGATTAGCTCCGGATGTTTGCGGAGCAGGTCGTCGCTTGTGCTTCCTGGACCCAACATGCGGAGCAGATCCCTTGCGGCTTCGAACTGCTTTCGGATCTCCGCGATACTTTCGGATAGGGCTGAACTCGACCAGTTGTAGACCCACGGGTCGCGTCCTGTCTTCAGCCCTGACGAGTAGGAACCAAAGATGCGGAGGCCGGCCCCACTCTTCTGGCCGATGACTGGCCACGATCCGAACTCATCGTCGCGATGGCTTACCCAGTCGCCGTGGGTGTTCGGGGTGATGGTCTGCCAGTCGACCCCTGCCACGGTGCTGTCCTCGACGATGCGGAGTTTCTCTTCGCGGTCGAGGTAGTCGCCGATGTCGCGGTAGTGGATCTCGCATGGGCCCGCGTGGGTCGCGTCTTTGACGCCGATGAAAATGGCAATGGTTGATCGGCTTCCAGCGCCGAACACCTTGCCGCCCTCACGCCGGGACAGCTCGCCAGCGGTGCGCTGGTTGCCGCGCAAGTTGTAGACCCAGAGGTGGGCGAACTCGTCGGCGAAGCTCAACCGCACGCCGTCGGCGGTGTTGCCGTCTATCCAGCCGCCATTGGAGACGAATGCGACGATGCCGTTGTCGCCGACGCGATCGGTGGCCCACCGGTAGGCGCGGTAGTAGCTGTCGTACAGGCTGTTCTTGTTCGTGCCCGTCGACCGCTTGGCATAGGTGTCGCCGATGCGACGGTCGAGCGTCGGGTAGCTCAGGTTGGCATTGTTGTCGTTCGCGCTGTCCTGGCCGACTGAGTAGGGCGGGTTGCCGACGATGACGTTGATCGGCGCTTCGAGTTGTCGGACGATGCGATCGTTGTTCTGCGGGAACATGATTGCGTCCATGGTGTCGCCGTCTTCGGTGATCTGAAATGTGTCGGCCAGCACGATGCCCTCGAACGGCTCATAGATGGCGTCATCGTCGGCGGCAGTCAATGCGTGATACGTGGTTTCGATGTTTACTGCGGCGATGTAGTAGGCCAACAGCATGATCTCGTTGGCGTGCAGCTCGTTCCGGTATTTGCGCGGCAGATCGCCGGGGAGGACCAGTCCCGATTGCAGTAGCCGGGTGAGGAAGGTGCCCGTCCCGGTGAAAGGATCCAGAATGTGCACACCGGCATCGGTGAGGCCGCGGCCGAAGTGCTCCTTGGAGACGTGATCGGCCGCGCGGATGATGAAGTCGACGATCTCCACCGGGGTGTACACGATGCCCAACGCGTCGGATTGTTTCTTGAACGCCACCTTGAAGAACTTCTCGTACAGCTCGGCGATCACCTGCTGCTTGCCCTGCGCGGTCGATACCTCCGACGCCCGTACCCGCACCGAGGCGTAAAACTTCTCCAGCCCAGCGGTTTCCGACTCCAGGTTGGTGTCGTTGAGCGCATCCACCATCTGCTGCATCACAATCGACACCGGGTTGTGAGCGGCGAAATCATGCCCAGCGAACAACGCATCGAACACCGGCTTGGTGATCAGGTGCTGGCTGAGCATGCTGATCGCATCATCACGGCTGATCGAGTCATTCAGGTTGTCCCGCAAACCCTTCAGGAACCTGTCGAACTGTTCGCCCACAGTGGGCGACGCCCCCGACAGCAGCGCGTTGATGCGCGCGATCTGCGCAGCAGCAATATCGGCCACATCGGCCGCCCACTGCTCCCAGTAGACGCGGGTGCCCACCTTGTCGACGATGCGGGCGTAAATCGCCTCCTGCCAATCCGACAACGCAAACAGCGCCATCTGGCTGGCCACCGAGCCACGCTGCTCCTTCTGCTCGGCCCCGGGTTGTTCGTCTGTGCCCGAGACGGATTCGTGGTCATCGCCCACCGGGCCGATGTGCCCACCCATCAACCGGTCAGAACCTTTACCCACCTTCGTTTCCCTGGTGGCGGCGTTGAGTGCGATCGAATTGACCATCGCATTGAACCGGTCATCATGGGCGCGAAGCGCATTCAGCACCTGCCACACCACCTTGAACCGGCGGTTGTCAGCCAACGCGTGCGATGGCGCCACCCCAGCGGGCACCGCCACCGGCAAGATGATGTATCCGTAATCCTTGCCGTCGGCCAGGCGCATCACCCGGCCCACCGACTGAACCACGTCCACCACGGAGTTACGCGGATGCAGAAACAGCACCGCATCCAGCGCAGGCACATCCACACCCTCGGACAGGCAACGCGCATTCGTGAGGATGCGGCACTCCCCTGGAGGAACCGGCGCTTTCAACCACGACAGCTGCTCATTGCGGCGCAACGCGTTGAACGTGCCGTCCACGTGGCGGACCTCGCACCGCAACCCCAGGTTGGTGTCGTCGACCTGCTGGCCGCCGTCCTCGGATTCGGCGAGCAGATCCCGATAGGCGTCCACCACCGCCGGGAACACCTCAGCCACCTGCTTCGACGCGGCGATGTCCCGGGCGAACGCCACCGCCCGCGCCATCGGCGGCGCCCCCGCAGTGAAACCGTCGCCATCGGGAGTGTGCCCGGCCCGCTTGGCCAACCCGTTCCAGCAGCCCACGATCTTTGATGCATCATCGAGCTGCAATTCCGCGAAGTCGCCGGCCAACTGCGTCTGCATCGGCGCCGCCACCAACGACTCGTCGACAGTCAGCACGATCACCTTGTAGTCGGTCAGCAGACCACGTTCCACCGCATCACCAAACGACAACCGGTGAAACTCCGGCCCGTACAACGCCTCATCGTCCATCGACGCCAACTCGGCGGAATGATCGTCGGCCTTCTCCTTCACCGCGTCGTCGAAGATGCGCGGCGTAGCCGTCATGTACAGCCGCCGGGTCGCCGTGATGAACGAATCATCATGAATCTTCACGAAGTTCGACTCGTCGCCGCCGTCCACCGTGACACCGGTGGTCCGGTGCGCCTCATCGCAGATGATGAGATCGAAAGGGTCTACCCCGGCCTGCTGCGCGGCCGCCACCGCAGGCAACGACTGGTAGGTGGTGAACACGACCGTCAACCCGCTGGCACGTTTGCGATGCGCCATATGCGCAGCCAGCGTGGCACCGTCGGTGGTGACCGGGATGGCCACGTCCACCACACTCACGTCCTCCGCTGCCCGCGACACCTTGGTGTCCGAGCACACAGCGAAGGCCCGGATGTCGGTGCGGGTCTGCGCAGTCCACTCCCGCAACGTCTGGCTCAGTAGCGAAATGGACGGCACCGCAAACAGAATGCGTGCACTACCGCCGTTCTCCGCGGCAGTACGCTCGGCAATCTTCAACGCGGTGAACGTCTTTCCCGTACCGCATGCCATGATCAGCTTGCCGCGCTGATGACCCGCAGCGAACCCGGCGAACACCGCGTCGATGGCCTGCTGCTGATGCAGCCGCGGATCATGCCGTTTGGCCGGCGACAGCTGAATCGACAGCTCACCCTGTGGCCACGCCACATCCCAGTTGATGGGCGACTCCGCGATCTCGGCCAACCCGATGCGCTGCACCGGAATCTGTTGCCCCTCAAGCGCATCCTCAGCATTACGGCCCCACCGGTCAGTGGTGGAGACGATCACCCTGTTACTGAACGGCGCCTTACCGGAGGCAGTGAAAAACGAATCGATGTCCTCCTTGCGCAGCGTGTGCGTGGGTTCGTAGAACTTGCACTGGATGGCCGTGTAGTCGCCCGTGTCGCGGTTCTGGGCCACGATGTCGATACCCGTATCAGGCTTACCGCCCCGGCCTGGCCAGTCGGCCCACCGCCACACCTGCTGATACTGCTGGCTCTGGGTCGGGTCAAGCTCGAAGTAGCGAACCATCAACTCCTCGAACCGAGTACCCCGCTCCGAGTTGCTGCGCTCACGCTCACGGAACGCCTCGATCACCTCATGAAGACCAGCCACCGCACAAATGTGTCAAACATTGCGCCTCAGCGCAGCCAGGCAGGCACACCGTGTCGTACCCATCCGATAGAACTTTGCTCAGTTTCGCGGACAATCGCGACCTGAACCGAATGTAGGAGGAACGATGAACAGCACGTGGTCGGACTACGCACCGTGGCTGTTTGCGGTGCTCGGCATCATCACCGCAACCCGGGGCGCGTCGAAGGTGCTGATGTTTTCATCACGAACCACCCCGCGATGGTGGGCGGCACGGATTGACGCCAGCGGCGACATCGGAGGCGGCATCGTCGCCGTGCTCGCGTTCTTCGAGTGGGCTTCCAGCTACTCCGGTCGGGTGACATCGATCGTGACGGTTACGGCCTTGTCGGTGATCGCCGTGGCCGTGCCGCTCTGGCTCATGTGGATGTTCGGATGGCAGTCGAGGAAAGCTGGCTGAGCTGTGCACTGTCGAGTGGGCTGAACAGCGCCGTCGACAGGGGCGGCGCACCGGCCACGCCTGAGACAGGGCGCAACCACCAACGCTAACCCAGATATTCGCTTGCATGTTCGAACCGTGCATGTATACTTGTACACATGCACGGGGGAGCGTTCATCACAGCTGTCGACGATCTGATCGACATCACCACCAGCCTGGTCATCGACACCGATGACGAGGTGATCACCACGATCCGCGCCGCCATCCGGTTGCGCTCGGTCAGTGATCATCTCCTCGCGGCGACGGCCGGCCACTGTGAAC
>NZ_JAHCSG010000008.1 GCF_018474015.1 Williamsia sp. CHRR-6
TCGGCGAGGTGGGTGTCGGCGAGGTCGCGTAGTTCTGGTGCGGTGGCCGAGGGGATTTTCGCCAGCACGTCGAGGACGGCGTCGACGTGGTCGTGGCCCAACGCGCCGTCGGCCATGGCGGCGGCGGTCGCAGGAGTGCGGGGTGGGAGTTTTTCCCCGGTCGCCGCGTGTAGTTGGGACAGTGCGCTGACCTGCCGTAACCGTTTCTTCGGGTTGGTGATCCGTAGGCGTTGGGCGACGAACTCGATGAGTGTTGAGCAGTGCACGGCCCGGTGGGCGTCGCGGTCGGAGACGTCGAGGATGCGGTGCAGCCCCACAGAACCCAATCTTCGGACGGCGTGTTCGTGGGTGATCGCCAGTTCTGCGACCTCGGCTTCGGAACATGCATTCGAGGTGGCCGCGGCGATGTCATCGAGCAGGGCATGCAGCTGCGCGTACTGCTCGATCAGTGTTCCACTCATGAGGCACCCCCTCCCAACTATGACTGTACGCATACTATAGAACATATATTCGAACATCGTAAGGCGTCAGGGGTGCACGTCGACCCGCTGGGCCAGGCCTGGGTAGTCGATCACCACCCCGTCGGCATCGACGGTCAGCTGGGCGCGGAAGGATTCATCGGCGAGGGCAAAATCGACCAATCCGTCGGCAGCCGAATAGATCTGATCTGAGGCGCTCACCCGCAACGACGGAACGTCGACCCAGGCGGCGCGGATGGTGATCGGCGCAACGACACCGTCGAGGAGACCGAGCCGCCGGATCGGCATCGTGTTGGTGGCCGGGCAGAGTCCGAGATCGCAATCAAGCACGCCGACAAGCGCATCTGGGTCGGCGATACCTGGATCGGGCAGGTCGACCTCTCCGTTGACCGCCGTCGTCGCCGACCAGTGCCCGAGGTTCCCGCGCATCAGGTGCAGCGAGCGGGCCCACCCGGCGGCATGGACACAGACATCGAGTCGCTTTGTGCGCCAGTGAGAGTCGACGTCAAGGCCCCAACTCAAGGAGTAGTCGGCAGTGATCGAGGTGCCGTAGCCGAGCAATCCGGTCGTGGTGAAGGCGAGCACGGCGGAATCCACCCGCGCTGGATCGTCGGTGCCCCGCCACCAGCATCGGGTGGGCGGCTCACCGGTGGTGTGGGTCTGGTTGCCCGGCATGGCGACGAGCGTAGCGGTGCAGTGTCGTGGCGGGAACCAGTCGGCGCAGCAGTTAGCTGCGCGTGTACTCCTCGATCACGACTCCGGATGTGAACGGGCGCGCCGAAGCGAGTGTGAACCGCCTCGTCTCGTGCGCAGTCCCGTTGCCGAACAACGGGATTCCGGCACCCAACACCACCGGGTTGCGTTTGAGCACCAGTCGATCGATCTCGGTCAGCAACGCACCGGCGAGTGTGCCGCCGCCACACAACCAGATGTCAAGGCCCGCCAGCTGTTTCAGCTCGCGAACTGTGCGTGCGGGATCGTCGGTGAGTGTGACCGCCGGGTCCACGTCGCGGTTGGATCGGCTGGCCACGTACTGCCGCAGATGCGGATAGGGACTCCTGATGCCCACCTGCAACGCCGGGACCAGGGAGTTCCATCCCATGATCACGGTGTCGAACCGGGTACCAGGTGCCGTGATGCCGAGCGCGGCGTGCGCGTGCGCGGGCAGGGCGTCGGCGTACTCACCGAACACCACCGACGCATGATCGCCCTCGACCGAGAAGGCGTCGAATCCGCCGTCGGGGTCGGCGATGTAACCGTCGATGCTGACCGCCACGTAGTAGACGAGGTTTCGCATATGTCCTTCGGTTGTGTGTCCGCCGCGCTGGTGCTCGGCCGCGGCCACCCTGCCACTGATCGGGGTGGCGGCGCCAGCGATTAACCTCGGGGTATGCGGCCCACCCTGAAGTCATATCGTCACGTCGCCTCAGGCAAGGTGCGTGAACTGTACGAGATCGACGACGCGACGTTGCTGATGGTGTCGAGCGACCGCATCTCGGCCTACGACCACATATTGGCTACGCCCATCCCGGACAAGGGTCGGGTGCTCACCGCGATGTCGTTCTTCTGGTTCGACACCCTGGGCGTGGTCAACCATCTGGCCGGTGGACCCACCGACGAGCGGATCCCGGCCGAGTTGGTGGGGCGGGCGATGGTGGTGCAGCGGCTGCCGATGCTTCCGGTGGAATGCGTGGCGCGGGGCTATCTCACCGGCTCCGGGTTGTTGGACTACCAGGCAACCGGTGGTGTGTGCGGCATCGAGCTTCCCGACGGACTGGGTGAGGCCGCACAGCTACCAGAACCGATCTTCACCCCTGCGGCCAAGGCCGACCTCGGTGCGCACGACGAGAACATCGGGTTCGATCAGGTGGTGGCCACAGTGGGGGAGTCGGTGGCCCACGCGGCGCGCGAGTTGACCCTCGACATCTACCGGCGCGGTGCCGAATTGGCCGCATCGCGCGGAATCATTCTGGCCGACACCAAGTTCGAGTTCGGTACGGCCGCCGATGGCAGCCTGGTGCTGGCCGATGAGGTGCTGACGCCGGACAGTTCACGCTACTGGGATGCCACGGCCTATGCGCCCGGGCAGGTGCAACCCAGCTACGACAAACAGATCGTGCGCAACTGGCTCACCGGTCCCGATTCCGGTTGGGATCGCACCGGCGACGGGCCACCACCGGCGTTGCCGTCGGAGGTGGTCGAGCGCACCCGTGACCGTTACATCGAGGCATACCAACGTTTGTCAGGCCAGTCGTTCGCCGACTGGCCGAAGGGAGATCAGTGACCGAGAGCCCTGCCGTCCCCGTCGCCGCGAAGGTGCCCACCGAGCGCACCCATCACGGTGACACCGTGATCGACGACTATGAATGGTTGCGGGACAAGGACAATCCCGAGGTGATCGCGTTCCTGGAGCAGCAGAACGCCGTGACCGCAGCCGCCACCGCAGACCTGGCCGACTTGCGCGCCACGCTCTTTGCCGAGATCAAATCGCGCACACAGGAAACCGACATGTCGGTGCCGTCGCGCCGCGGAAACCACTGGTACTACGCGCGCACCGTCGAAGGGCAGCAGTACGCGCTGCGCTGCCGCTGTCCCATCAGCGGACCAGACGACTGGACCCCACCCTCAGTCGAGGGTGACGCGCCGCTGCCCGGTGAGGAACTGTTGCTCGACTCCAACGTCGACGCCCACGGCCACGACTTCTACAGCCTCGGCGCGTTCTCGGTGACCGACGACGGTTCGGTGCTGGCCTACAGCACCGATGTGGTGGGCGACGAGCGATACACGTTGCGGTTCAAAGATCTTCGCACCGGGCAGCTGTTGGATGACGTGGTGGAGAACACCGCGGGCGGAGCCACCTGGTCGCACGACGGCCGCCACGTCTTCTACCTCACCGTCGACGATGCGTGGCGCCCGGACACCGTGTGGCGTCATGACATCGGGGCAGGCACACCTGATGTGCAGGTGTTCCACGAACCAGACGAGCGGTACTGGGTGGGCATCGGAGCCACCCGCAGCGACAAGTATCTGATGATCGCTCTGGGCTCCAAGATCACTTCGGAGGTACGCGTACTGCCCGCCGACGACCCGACCGGTGAGTTCACCGTCGTCTGGCCGCGCCGCGAGGGCATCGAATACGACGTGGAACATGCGGTTATCGCCGGCGAAGACCGATTCCTCATCACCCACAACGAGAACGCCGAGAACTTCGAGGTCCTCGATGCGCCGGTGACCGACCCGACCGCCACTCGCGTGCTGGTGCCGCATTCGGCGGACGTGCGGATCGAGGGCGTGGATGCGTTCGCCGATCAGCTGGTGCTCAGCTACCGCCGTGGTGCCATCCCGCGGGTGTCGATTGCTGACCTGCGCGGAGCCGACCCGGGAGCCGAGATCGCCTTCACCGAAGTGGAATTCGACCAGGAGCTCTGCTCGGTCGGCTTGGGCGGCAACCCGGAATGGGCGGCGCCGCGTCTACGCCTGGGCTACACCAGCTTCATCGAACCCAGCGAACTGTTCGAGCTCGACGTGGCCACCGGGCAGCGAATCCTGTTGAAGCGCCAGCCCGTTCTCGGTGGCTTCGACCCAGCCGACTACGAGCAGCATCGCGAATGGGCCACCGCCACCGACGGCACCCAGGTTCCGCTGTCGATCGTGGCGAAGAAAGGTGTGCAGCGTCCGGCGCCCACCCTGATCTACGGCTACGGGTCCTACGAGTCGTCCATCGACCCGAGTTTTTCCATCGCTCGGCTGTCGCTGCTGGATCGCGGCGTGGTGTTCGTGATCGCCCACGTCCGTGGCGGCGGTGAGATGGGTCGGCACTGGTACGACACCGGCAAGACGTTGACCAAAAAGAACACGTTCACCGACTTCGTCGACGCTGCACGCCATCTCGTCGACTCTGGGGCCACTACGCCTGCGCAGTTGGTGGCCGAGGGTGGGTCGGCTGGTGGGCTGCTGATGGGTGCAGTCGCCAACCTGGCGCCGGAGCTGTTCAACGGGATTCTCGCCGTGGTGCCCTTCGTCGACCCGCTCACCTCCATCCTCGATCCGTCGTTGCCGCTGACCGTCATCGAGTGGGATGAGTGGGGCAACCCGTTGGCGGACAAGGACGTCTACGAGTACATGAAGTCGTACTCGCCGTATGAGAACGTGGCGGCGAAAGCGTACCCCCCGATCCTGGCCCTCACGTCGCTCAACGACACCCGAGTGCTGTTCACCGAGGCAGCCAAATGGGTGGCCGCATTGCAGGCGCACACCACCTCGCAGAACCCGATCCTGCTGAAGACGGAAATGTCGGCCGGCCACGGCGGCGTCAGCGGTCGATACAAGAAGTGGGAGGAAGTGGCCTTCGAGCACGCCTGGGTGTTGCGCCAGACCGGGGCCGTCTGACCGTCGACCGTGCCGAAATCACCCGTCGACCGTGCCGAAGTGCAGTGTCGACCGTGCCGATATCACCCGTCGATCGTGCCGAAGTGCGGTGTCGACCGTGCCGACATCAGGCCGTGGAGCCTCGGCGCCAACCCCGTTCGGTGAGTGCACGACCTATTCGAGCGGTCACCGCGAACGGCTCGTCTCGCAGTTCGGGGCCGAGGACACGGATCGTCTTCCACCCCAGTCGCGCGGCGTCTCGATCGCGTGCGGCATCGGCGGCTTGTTGTTGCGGTGACGAGTGGTAGTCGTATCCGTCGTACTCGATCCCGAGCTTGTACCGGCGGTAGCCAAGATCGAAGCGCGCGATGATCCGTCCCCGTTCGATCAGCTCGACCTGTGATTCCGGTTGCGGGTATTGATCTTTGATGATGGCGTAGCGCAGATGGCTCTCCTGTGGTGATTCGGCAAGGGGATCGATCCACTTGATCAGTTCGCGGATCTGGCAGATTCCACGAGTCCGCGGATGATCGCGGATATAGGCCCACAGCGACCGTAGGTCGAGGTCGGTCACCGCCGTCAATTCGTCGAGCCGAGCCAGCGCCTGCCAATCAGGGAATCGGCGCCCCAGGTCATATGCGGTGCGGACTGGGCTGGTCACCGCCATGCCGTCAATCGTGACAATGTCGACGGGGTCGAGTTGATCCGAGCGGATGATGCGTACCGCGTTACGGTTTCGTGCTTGCCCCTGTGCATTACGCATCAGCTCGACATCGGTTTGGTTGACGTAGCGGGTCCCGTGCAGAATCGCTGCGCTGGTCCCGGCGACCACCGCGCCAGGACCGGCTCGCAGCGTCGCAGCCTTGATGAGGTCGGTCGGGGTGGTCTCAGCGGTCGGGTCGAAATAGACGTCGCGGTGGATCCGTCGCATTTCCCGTCGGCCGGTCTCGTCGAGGTCGGCGCGACGAAACAGCGGCGTCGGGCCCCAGAAGTCATGTTGTGGTGAGGTGTCCATGCGTATTGGACGCATCCGACACCGGGATTGGTTTCATCCCATCTGTGAGCCTGTGAACAACCTCGTTTGGGCACGCTCGACGCCTTATTTCGGCACGCTCGACGCCTCATTTCGGCACGCTCGACGTCTGTGGGAACCATCGGCCGATTCGCCGCGTCTAAGCATTGAATATTTGCTGACTACCTGGAGGTGACTGCGAATGATTCCAGTCCGTGTCGATCGTCATGAGCTTGAACTCGACGTGGCTGCCGAGCTGGAGGCGGCCCGCGCAGACTTCTTCGCCCACGCCCGCGCGGTGGGTGAGGGCGCGTCGGTCACCGAGACCATCACCCTCGGTGAACGGCTGCTGTGTCTGCTCTTGGTTTCCGACCCCGGCGCGTACAGCGATGCAACCGTCGAAGCCGGCGAGGACCTGACATTCCTCTACAGCGCGTTGTTCAACACCAGGCTGCCGGGTGGAGAGCCCGTCGACCCGCCAATCGCGAACTATTGCAGCGTCATCCCCTACACCGGCACCACTGAGGTGCACACCGTGGAGGCGTGGACTCGCCTGTTCTGGTGGTCGCAACTGAGCTGGAACGGCTATGCAACCGAAGCAATGCGGTCGATCATGACCCACCCGCTCCCGTCGGCGCCGCATCCCCACCGCGATACCTTTCGCGAGATGTTGCTGACGGCAGTTGGCGACCGACCCTGGGTGGATGGGCTGATGAAGGCCTCCGCCGCGATGCCCGATGATGAAGAGGCCACGGCGGGAGACGAATCAGTGGCGGAGCAGGTGTGGCTCCTCGAGCGTCCGCTGATCAACATGCTTGTCGCGGCGTGGAACAGCGACGAAGCCGACCTCGCCCGGGACACGGGTGCCGCGCTGGCCGCGCACCGCAGTTACTGGACCGCCACGGCTGAGCGCAGGCGCGATCCACGCGGGATGTTCGCGCTGCCGGTTGCCGCGGTCGCCGCCATGGTCCGCCGCAGTGGTCTTGGCGTGGTCCCGGTGAATGAGTCCAACCGGTTTTAGAGTCCTGTGGCCCGAGGTCGGGCCGAAAGGGACGATGAAACACATGGCTGGTCGCAAACGGCATTCCGCGGAGGACATCGTGCGCAAGTTGCGCCGTGCGGATGAGCTGGCTGCCGAGGGTAAGAACGGTGAGGAGATCGCCGCTGAGCTGAGTGTCTCACCCGCCACGCTGTACAACTGGCGGCGCACCTACGGCGGGATGGACACCGACGCCGCCAAGGAACTCAAGGAGCTGCGCGAGCAGAACGCCCGCCTCAAGCGGCTGCTGGCCGAGGCCGAACTCGAGAAGGACGCGTTGCGGGAGGTCGCGAAGGGAAAATTCTGAGCCCAGCTGCCAAGCGCCGCGCCGTGGACATGCTCAAAGACACCATGAGCTTGTCGCAACGGTTGGCGTGCAGGGCCGTTGGGCTGGCCCGCTCCACCTATCGCCGCCTGCCGCTCGGGCAGACCCCTGATGATCCCGATGCCGAAATGCGGGCCTGGTTGCGCGCCTACGTCACCAAACACCCGTGTCACGGGTTCCGGCGTGCCTGGGCGGCGTTGCGCTTCGACGAGCACCGTGAGGTCAACAAGAAGAAGATCCACCGGCTCTGGCGCGAAGAGGGCCTGCAGGTGCGTGCGCACAGCCCGCGTAAGCGGGCCGGGATCTCCTCGGTGCCCCCGGTGGAAGCCGACGCCCCGAACGTGGTGTGGGCGCTCGATTTCCAGTTCGACTCCACCATCGACGGCAAGGCCATCAAGATCGCGTCGATGATCGACGAACACATCCGGGTGTCGCTGTTGCACGTGGTGGAACGCTCGATCACCGGCGAGCGGCTGGTGTTCGAGTTGGAGAAGGCCTTCGCCGCTGCCGGCGGCCCACCGCAGGTGCTGCGGATGGACAACGGGCCGGAGATGGTTTCGCAAGCGCTGCAACGGTTCTGCGAGAACAAGACCGGCATGGTGTACATCCCGCTGGGCTGCCCGTGGGACAACGGCTACATCGAATCGTTCAACAACCGCCTACGCAAGGAGTGCCTCAACCGCAACCACTGGAACACCCTGTTCGAGGCCCGCGTAGTCATCGGCGACTTCAAGGCCGAGCACAACCACCGACACCGCCACTCGGCGCTGGGCTACCGGACGCCGGCCGAGCACGCTGCCGCGTGCAGGTGCACCCACACCCCGGTGGCCTGCAGCATCAACTGAGAACGGATCACACCAACCCGACTCCAGAACCGGGTGGACTCAGTAACGGGGACTCGCCACCATCTCTTCATCGACGGTAAGTGGACGCCGAGCGACCGCACCGAGCTCATCCACGTCGTCAACCCGAGTACCGAGGTCGGTCTCGGCACTGTCACCGTGGCAACGCAGTCCGACGTCGATCGTGCTGTCGAGGCGGCACGGCGGGCACTCGGGCCATGGTCGTCACTGACCAACGCCGAGCGCGCAGAGGCACTCGAGCGAGTGGCTGACGCGCTGGAGAAGCGGGGATCGGAGATCGCCGAGTCGGTCTCCCGGCAGAACGGGATGCCGATCGCCGTCTTGACCGGTCTCGAAGCAGGGTTCCCGCCGCTGCTTCTTCGCTACTACGCAGGCCTGGTCGCCGACCAGCCGACCGTGACTCGACGAGCCGGTCTGCTCGGTGGCCAGATCGATTTCGTTCGCAAGCCGATGGGCGTAGTCGGCGTCATCGTCCCGTGGAATTTCCCGCAGACTCTGGCATGGATGAAGATTGCACCTGCCCTGGCAACCGGAAATGTCGTCGTGGTAGAGCCGTCGCCCGAGACTGTTCTCGATTCCCTGCTGATCGTCGACGCGCTCGAGGAGGCAGGCCTGCCCGCCGGTGTCGCGAACATCGTCTTCGGCGACGCCGAGGTCGGGCAGGCCATCGTCGGCCATCCCGGTGTGGACCGTGTGGCGTTCACAGGCTCGACCGAAGTGGGTAGGTCCATTGCGCAGACGTGTGGTCAGCTGCTTCGTCCGGTGTCACTCGAACTCGGCGGCAAGTCGGCGACCGTGATCCTCGACGACGCCGACCATCGACCTCGACGCGGCACTACCGGACATCGTGGCCTTCGGACTGGCGAACACGTATCGCCCGTACTTGGAATCGGCCACCGAACCGGGCAGCCCATCGCCACTGCAGACGCTCGTCGGCACCAATTCCGGGGCTGTCCCGTGGGCAGTGTTCGCCACGGTGATCGTCGCCCCCACCTCCACGGCATCGACGGTGTCGGGTGTCGGCGCTGCCGGCGGAGGTGGCGCGGCGGGGAGCACGTGAACACCGCCTGATCCGGGGACGCCTGTGCACGGTGCACTGCGCCGGGTACTCGATTCTGTTCCTCCAGCCCTGGGCGCAGACGGTTCGGCCACGGAGGATCATCTCCTGACCGCACAGGATGAGAGGGGCCGCGCGGGATGATGACGATCCGATGGATCCTCGCGATGCGATCGCAGTTCCGCCGACCCCGCTCGTCGTTCGGCCACAGCCTGGTCGCTCGCTTCCGGGTCGGCCTGTCCGACCTCGACATGCTTCGTCACATGACCAACGGCCGGTACCTGTCGATACTGGACGCCGCTCGCATCGACTACATGGCCAGAACCGGCCTGTGGCGGCACCTTCGCCGGCGCCGGTGGCACCCGGTGGTCGTCGCGCAAACCATCAGTTATCGGCGACCACTGACGCTGGGTGTGCGATACGAGGTCGTCACCACGCCGCTCGGCTTCGACACGCGAAACGTCTACTACCAACAGACGTTCCGGGTCGAAGCGACCGTTCACGCCCACGCCGTCGTCGCCGTTCGAATTCTCGACTCGCGCGGATCGTCGGTCACCCCGGATCTCATCCGCGCCCTTCCGGTCACCTTCTCGGTTCCGTCCACACTGCCGCCGTGGGTCGTCTCATGGGTGGCTTCCATGCACACCGCCGCCGACACCACGACCAACGCCGGCGCGGACACAACCATCGATTCCCACCTCGGAGGCAGCTCATGACGATTCCACCGACAGACCCCACCCCGGAGGCCTCGAACCCACCGGTCGCCGACACCGAGCACTACCGTTTGGCGATCGTGGGCTCGGGTTTCGCCGGCATCGGTGCCGCGGTCCGGTTGGCCGATCGCCACGAGGGGAGTGTGGTGATCTTCGAGCGAGCCGAGACCGTCGGTGGCGTCTGGCGCGACAACACCTACCCCGGGGCTGCGTGCGATGTTCAGAGCGCGCTGTACTCCTTCTCGTTCGCGCCGAGTTCACGGTGGCGGCACACGTTCGCCCGGCAGGAGGAGATCCGCGCGTACCTCGAACGGGTCGCTCGCGACAACGGGCTCATCCCGCATCTGCGTACCAGCTGCGCCGTGACCTCGGTGATCTGGGACGTGCCGAATCTGCGGTGGGTCCTGCACCACGAAGAGGGAGTCGTCACCGCAGACCACGTGGTGCTCGCCACCGGCGCGCTGGCCGACCCGGTGATTCCGGACATCGCTGATCTGGAGGCCTTCGACGGTCCCGTCTTCCACTCCGCCCGCTGGGATCATTCCGTCGATCTGTCCGACAAGCGCGTCGCCGTGGTCGGCACCGGGGCGTCGGCCATCCAGTTCGTCCCGCAGATCCAGCCCGTGGTTCGGTCACTGACGCTGTTCCAGCGCACCGCACCGTGGGTCATGCCGCGCCACGACGCGGCGATCTCGCGAGCGCAGCGCTCGACCGCCGCTCTGCTGCCATGGCTTCAGCGACTGCGACGCGCCGCGGTGTTCGCCACCCGCGAGGTCAAGCTCGCCGCGTTCCGGCATCCGGCCCTGATGGCCATCGGTGAGAAGGAGGGACGCCACCATCTCGAGGGGGCGGTCTCGGACCCCGCGCTGCGCGCAAAGCTCACACCGGACTACTCGATGGGCTGCAAGCGAATTCTGCTGTCGGACAACTACTATCCCGCGCTCTCGCAACCGAACGTATCGGTGCGGACATCTGGGATCGAACGTGCGACGCGCACCGGACTGGTGGACCAGGACGGTGTCACCCACGAGGTCGACGCGGTCATTTTCGGCACCGGGTTCGAAACCAAACGCCTACCGTTGACCGACTCGGTGGTCGGACCCGACGGCACTTCGCTGGCCGAGCACTGGGGGGAATCGCCCCGCGCGTACATGGGCACGTCGGTAGCCGGGTTCCCCAACCTCTACCTCATGCACGGGCCGAACATCGGACTCGGGCACACGTCGGTGATCATGATGTTCGAGTCCCAACTGCGCTACATCAACAAGGCCATGCGGTGGTGCGCCGAGCGCGCGGTGGCCACCGTCGAACCCACTGTCGACGCCCAGGCCAAGTTCGGCCGGCTGGTGGACGCGCTCACCGACGGCACGGTCTGGACCAGCGGCGGGTGCACGAGTTGGTATCTCGACGCCACCGGGCGAAACAGCAACCTCTGGCCCGCCAGCATCTTCGGTTATCGGCGGCGGGCATCGAAGTTCCGAACCACCGACCACCGCACACGCATCGTCAAGGAAGCCTGACCACCATGAGCACATCCATCAACGGCAAGGTCGTCGTCATCACCGGGGGAGCGTCCGGGATCGGCGCCGCCACCGCTCACGCTGCTGCTGCCAGGGGAGCGCACGTCGTCCTCCTCGACCGGGAGGATCCGCACGCCGTCGCCGCCACGCTGCCGACGACTCCGGGCAGTCGGCACCTGGGTCTGCGTGCCGATGTCACAGACAGCGCGTCACTGCTTTCTGCCGTGGAGGCCGTGATCGACCACTACGGCTGCATCGACGTCGTCGTCGCGAATGCCGGCGTGGCCGAGGCCGGGACGGTCGCGGTCAGCGACGTCGAAACCCTGGCGAGGACGGTCGAGGTCAACCTCACCGGACTGATTCGCACAGTGCACGCCACCCTCGAGCACGTCTGCGCGCAGCGTGGCTACTTCCTTCTGGTGTCCTCCGCGGCAGCACTGAAGAACGTGCCCGGCGGATCGGCGTACGCGGCGTCGAAGGCGGGTGTGGAAGCGTTCGGCGGTGCTCTTCGGCTCGAGTTGGCGCACCGCGGCGTCGGTGTCGGGGTTGCCCACCCTGCGTGGATTCGCACCCCGATGTACAGCGCACAGAACTCGATCGACGCTGTCCGTGCCGGCATCGAGAAGCTGCCCTGGCCGTTCGGCGTGGTCACCGATGTGGGGGAGTGCGCGGACGCCTTCGTCGCGGGTATCGAAGCGCGGAGCAGGAAGATCTACGTGCCCGCAGCTCTGGCAGCGGTGGACAAGGTTCGCGGCGTGTTCACCGGCAGACTGTGGGACGTGGTGGTGGGCCTGCAGGCATCGGCGACCGTCCCCGCGCTCGAGCGCGAGATCCGCGCCCTGCGCGCGGAGGCGTCCGCGTGAGCGGCAGGTGCATCGTTCTCATCCATGGCCTGGCGGGATCGCCACGAACCTGGAGCCGCGTCCAGCCGCTTCTCGAGCCCACCGCAACGGTGATCACGCCCGACCTCTGTGGTCTCGGCTCGATCGAGGACGACGCTCTGACCGTGGCACGCGCAATCCGCGCCACCACTGCGGGGCCGGCCACGCTGGTGGGCCACTCCCGCGGCGGATTGGTGGCGACGGCAGTGGCCGAGCTCTATCCCGGCCTGGTCGAGCGATTGGTCCTGGTGTCTGCACCGCCCACCCTCGCGAGTCGCCTCACCGCGCGGAACCTGTCCGAGCGATTGCTGCGGGTACCGCTCCTCGGGCCCGCCCTGTGGCGGGTGGTTCCCACCGGTGCCCTCCGTCGCGGGTTGGGTACGGCATTCTCGCCGGATCCTCGAGTGCCGCAGTTCGCGGTCGACGACCTCGCGCGTACGGGGCACCGGAACTTCATCACCGCCGGCGACGGCATCGAGCACTACCTGGAGGCAGCGCCACTCGACGAGCGTGTGGTGGGGCTGCGATGCCCGATCGACGTGGTGTACGGACTCGAGGACGGGCGCGTCGACGCTGCCGCCATGGCGCGCTGCGCCGCCCGTGACGGTGTTCGCGCCTTCCCCCTGGCCCACGAAGGTCACGGCGCACCATGGACATCGGCGGGCATCGTCGCCGACATCGTGGCCGGGCATCGCCCGCCGACCTCGGCGATCACGCCCGTCCGCCGCGCCGACCCGGTTCTCGATCCTCGTCCGTGGCGTCCGCCGCCGATACCCGAACGCGCACACCGAACTGCGAGCGGTGAGCCACTGGCATCGCTTCGTCGGATCGAACTCCCCGGACGGGGGCCGGAGGATGTGCGCGTCGATTCGCAGGGACGCATCATCACCGGAATCGAGGACGGCCGCATCCTGCGGGTCACACTCGATTCGTCTCCGGCGGTGGAGACGCTGGCCGACACCGGTGGTCGACCCCTGGGCATTGCGATCGTCGACGATCGCACGCTGCTGGTCTGCGACAGCCGCCGCGGGTTGCTGAAGGTGGACATCGATTCCGGTGCGGTCACCGTCCTGGTCGACAGTGTCGACGGGCACCACCTGAACTTCGCCTCCAACGTGGTTCGAGGCGAGTCGGGGCGGATCTACTTCACGGCGTCGACCACACGCTTCGACTTCGAGGACTACCTCGCCGATCTGCTCGAGCACTCCGGTACCGGTCGAGTGCTGGCACTCGAGCCGAACGGTGCTGTGCGCACCCTCGTCGACGGCATAGCGTTCGCGAACGGCCTGTCGGTCTCGCGGGACGAGAGCCTGATCACGGTGGCCGAGACCGGCGACTTCCGCCTGGCGCGGTACCGGGTCAACGGTTCGGACGTGGTGGCGACGACACCGCTCGTGGACAACCTGCCGGGCTTCCCCGACAACATCTCCGACGAGGGCGACCTGACGTGGATCTCGCTGGCCAACCCTCGTGACCGTCTGTTCGATGTTGCCGCGCGGCTACCTACGTTCGTGCGTCGGCGCGCCTACTCGGTGCCACCGTCGCTGCGGGCATGGACCGCGACCACCTGGGTCATGGCAGTCGACCGCGACGGAACGGTGGTCCACGATCTTCAGGAAAGCTCGGAAAGTTTCTCGATGGTGACCTCCGTGGTGAGCACCGGCTCGCACCTGGTGCTGGGAAGCATCACCGAGTCCGCACTGGCCGTGATCGATCACCCCTCTCGGAAAGGAGCGCGATGACCGTCTCTGCACTCGACCGCAAGGTCGTACTGATCACCGGAGGTGGTGGGGGACTGGGGTCGGCCACTGCCGTCGAGTGCGCCGCCAGGGGCGCCCGCGTGGTGCTGCTCGATCGGGACGCCGCGGCTCTCGCACGAGCCGCCGAGACCATCGGCGCTGCTGCCACCACCTACGTCCTCGACGTCACCGACGCGCGCGCATGCGCCGACGTGGTGGCGCGGGTGGTCGGCGAGTTCGGCCGCATCGACATCGTCTGGGCCAATGCCGGTGTCTCGGTGTTCGGGCCGGTCGATCTCCTGGACGACCGTGCGTGGCAACAGGTGAACGAGGTCAACCTCATCGGTGCCCACAACATTGTTCGGGCAGCGCTGCCGGCCGTGATCGAATCCCGCGGCTACGTGGCGATGACGTGTTCGTGGGCCTCGTTCGCGCATCAGCCCGGTCACACGGCCTACGCCGCGGCCAAGGCAGGCCTCGAGGCCTTCGCCAACTCGCTTCGGACCGAACTGGCCGGCACCGGGGTGGAGGTCGGTTCCTACCATCCCGGGTGGATCGACACCACGATGGTGACCTCGAAGCTGGGTCAGCAGGCGTTCGCCGCACTCCTGCAGTCCCTGCCCGGCCCGTTCGGCTCGGTCAGCACCACGGCCGCCATCGTGCCGCACTTGACGCGCGCACTCGAATCTCGCTCGCGTCGAATGATCCACCCTCGAGCCGGATGGGTGCTGCTCCTGGCAAGAACTGCCCTTCCCACCCGACTTCTCACACGCCGCAGCAGAATGGTGGCGCCGACGATCCGCCGACTCAGCACCCGCGAAGCAGGAGCCCCAGCCATGACACCGCAAGAGTGACACCGGGTACGTGAGACTGACCGATGATGACGACCCGCAGCAGCGGGAGATGACGGCGGCGACACGAATCGCCTCCTTGCTCGACGGTATCGACGCTGAGATCGACACGCTCGCCGCCGACCTCACGTCGCTGTACCGGGAACGGATACCCGTGTACGCACTGGTCGCGCGTGACGACATCGAACGCAACACACGCGCGGTTCTCGACATCGTGGTCCGCCAGGTCCGCAGCGACAGCCCACGGATCAACGAATCGGAGCTGGCAATGCTGGCCCGCCGGTGGTCCGCCCAGCAGATTCCACTGGAGTTCGTCGCGCACAGCATTCAGGTGGGAGCCCGCAGGCTGGCCACGGTCATCCGAGCCAGGGCGGCCGAGCGTGGATTCTCCAGCGCGGTGATCGACGACCTGCAGGACATCATGTGGCACTGGGCCACGTCCTACGCCGCGGTGATCAACTCGGTCCTGCAGGAGAACGCTGTGTCCACGGCGGCACGGCGCAGCACCTTCATGCGACGGCTGATCGAGCGAGCCCACCCGTCCTTGTCTCTGCCCGCAGTGTTGGCCGAGAACGGGATAGACGCCGACCGGACGTACCACGTCGCAGTGGCCGACGCGGAGGATCCCGACTTCACCTCCGAGGTCCTGGCGCGCCTGCGAGTGCGATGCGGGCTCGCAGGCGCGCCGGTGTTCGACGCCGTCGTCGACGCGTGCGTCGTCGCACTCCTACCGACGGTCCCCGCCGACCTCGAGGTGAGTGCCCTCGTTGCAGTCGGACCGCCGACGCCGCCGTCGGACATCGGGGCCTCGTATCGACAGGCCCGGCGGACACTCGAGATCGCACAGCGCTTCGGCCGTCGGGGAGTGTTGAGTCCAGCCGATCTGGGCACTTCCACTTCTCGTCGCCGATGACGACGCGGCATCGGCGGTCGCCGATGCCCGTCTGGCACCGCTGCGCGAACGAGGTGACGGCGGCCGCGAAATCATGGAGACCGTCAAGGCGTTCCTGGTTCACAACCGGCGGATCGACGAGACCGCTCGGGCACTGTTCCTGCACCGCAACACCGTGCGCAATCGCGTTGCTCGATTCGGTGCGCTCACCGGGCTCGACCTCGAGGTCACCGACGATCTGGTGTTGACGTGGTGGATGCTCGGGAGAGAGCTCGATTCGGGAGACGGCTGAGCGTGGCGAGGTTTGGGGCAGGGGTAGGGGTAGGCCACAAGAGGCCTCGTCAGCCGAACCAGGCGTTGATCCAGCGTCGATCCTCAGGCATGAGCGCCGCCTCGATCGCGCTGTCGAAGGTCACCAGCTGTACGCCGTGTGACGCGGCCAGATTGACGAGCTGGAGATCTGTGACCTGCCGACGGCCCATCAGTACGCGGGTGTCGATTGCCGGTGCGGCCAGCGAGGCGGCGTCGGCGAGGAAGCTCCACCCCGGCACCTGACGTATTGCCGCCAGCTGCCCGAGCGCCTCGCCGCCGCTGACCTTCCGCCCAACAACCTGCTCGGTCAACAGCAGTCGGAGCAGACCCGATTCGGTGGACGGACACGTGCTCCAGGCATCGAGCTCGGCGAACTTGTCATGCGCAACCGCGTGATGGACATGCTGGTCCCAGGTCAGAGCGAGGAGGACGTTGACGTCAAGCAACATCGCCTGCGTCCGGCTCGTCATCGAGGTACGCAGCAACCACTTCGTCGGTCACGGGGCGTCCGGGGACTCCGGGCAACGCAAACGCCGAAGCAGAACGGGCACGTACGCAACAGCACACCAACCTGATCGCAGACTTCTACACGCAAGCACAAACCAGCCTTGACGACCTGCTCGAGGACGCCGTCGAGCACGCCCGCGACGCCGCGCCCGACGTCGGCCGGTTCGATCGCGACCGGTGCTTCGGACTCGCCCTCGGACCCGCACACGTCACCTTCGACGTCTGGACATGGACCGCTGCCGTCACCCGCGAACACTTCACCGGAACACATGTCCTGTGCGCCGGCGGCGTACGAATGTCGGTTCCGGTCGAAAATTGAGCATGTAGTCCGGTCGAAAAGTGAGCACTTGTCGAGACGATCGAGGAGTGATCACGATGGAGGACTGGGCAATGATTCGTCGGTTATTTGGCACGGAGGGGGTGTCGAAGGCGCAGATCGCGCGGCAGTTGGGGGTGTCGCGCAACACGGTGGCCAGGGCGTTGGCCTCCTCGGAGCCGCCGCGGCATGAGCGGGCGCGTGCCACGGATTCGGCGTGGTCTGCCGCCGAGCCGGCGGTGCGGGGGTTGTTGTCGAGGTATCCGGCGATGCCGGCGACGGTGATCGCGCAGCGGATCGGCTGGCCGGGAGGCCGGTCGTGGTTCGCGGAGAACGTGGCCCGGATACGTCCGGAGTACGCCCCTGCCGACCCCGCGGACCGGCTGGTGCATCTTCCGGGGGGCAGGTGCAGTGCGATCTGATGTTCCCGGGCCCGTTGGTCCCTGATCACCACGGGAGGTTGGCGTCGTTTCCGGTGTTGGTGATGGTCGCGACGTATTCACGGTTCATCGCCGCGATGATGTTGCCCTCGCGGGTGACGGGGGATCTGTTGGCCGGGATGTGGCTGCTGATCTCCGAATCGGTCGGCGCGGTCCCGCGAACATTGTTGTGGGACAACGAGGCCGGTATCGGCCGGCGGGGGAAGCTCGCGGTGGGGGTGTCGGGGTTCTGCGGCACCCTGGCCACCAGGTTGATATGACCACCGCACGCCAAGATGCGCGGCTGCAGTACCGCTGCGCCGTACCGCGTTTCCATCTCGACGCCACCTGGCTGGGAGTGACCATCGTGGAAGGCGATGTCTGATCGGGGCACGGTCGACGCCTCATTTCGGCACGGTCGACGCCCCATTTCGGCACGCTCGACGGCTCATTTCGGCACGGTGGACGCCTTATTTCGGCACGCTCGACGGCTCATTTCGGCACGCTGGACGCCACATTTGGGCACGGTCGACGGGGTCGGAGAGCGGTGGGGATGGCTACCCTGGGCGATATGACTTCGATCAACGACATCGCACTGACCACGCTCAAAGGCGAACCGACCACGCTGGGAGCCATCGACGGCGCCAAGCTGGTGGTCAACGTGGCCAGCAAGTGTGGTCTCACCCCGCAGTACACGGCGCTGGAGAAGCTCGCGCAGGACTACGCCGACCGCGGCCTGACCGTCATCGGTGTGCCCTGCAACCAGTTCGGTGGCCAGGAGCCGGGCACTGCCGACGAGATCGAGACCTTCTGCTCGACCAGCTACGGCGTCACCTTCCCCCTGCTGGAGAAGACCGAGGTGAACGGGGCCGGGCGGCACCCGCTGTACGCGGAGCTGACCGCGGTAGCCGATGACACCGGCGAGGCCGGCGACATCCAGTGGAACTTCGAGAAGTTTCTCGTCGACGCCGACGGCACCGTGGTCAAGCGCATCCGTCCGCGCACCGAGCCCGACGCCCCCGAGGTGATCGAGGCCATCGAGACGGTGGTTCGCCCCGCCTGACACGGCCCGTTCGATCCCAGTACATGTCGGCGTCACCGGTCTCTCACCTGCACCGATGACACTTGAGGCATGAGTGGCCTGCTGTTCGTCTCCCTGTCCGGTATTCGTGCCGACACCCTCGACGCCGCGCAGGAGTTCACCGCGGCGCTCGCCGATCGAGGGGTGCCGGTGTCGTTGCTGGTGTCGCCTCGGCTCAAGCACGGCTACCGGCTGCTCGACGATCCCGACACGGTTCGATGGCTGCGCCATCGGCGCTCCGGTGCCGACGCGATCGTGTTGCACGGATACGACCAGGCCCCCACCAAGAGCCGTCGCGCCGAGTTCGCGGTGGTCGGTGCGCATGAGGCGCGACTGCGCCTGGCCGCGGCCGATCGGGTGATGGAGACCGCCGGGCTACGTACCCGCCTGTTCGCCGCTCCACGCTGGACGTCGTCGCAGGGTGCACTGAAAGCGTTGCCGCAGGCTGGTTTTCGGGTCAACCTGGGCTTCACCGGCTGGGACGATCTGGTGACCGGCGAGTTCACCCGGGCACGGGTGCTGGGATTCGGCGACGGCTTCCGTACTGACGCCTGGTGGTGCCGGATGGTGGCCGCGGGCACCGGACTCACCGCGCGCCGCGGTGGGATCGTGCGCCTGTCGGTGGCGGCCAAACATCTGCGCGGCGAGACCCCGGCGCGCTCCACCCTGCTCGCGGCGGTGGATCACGGTTTGGACCAGGGCCTCACGCCGACCACGTACCGCGCGTTGGCCGGTGTCCGATCGCTGGGCACCCGCGGCGCGGCCTGAGCGCCGAGCACGCTGCGCGTCACCGGTAGAGTCTTGTCGCGTACGCATCCGGCGATGAGGAGCTGACGACAATGGCACGTGTGGTGGTCGACGTGATGCCCAAGGCGGAGATCCTCGATCCGCAGGGCCAGGCCATCGTGGGCGCGCTGGGACGCCTCGGCTTCGTCGGGGTCGCCGAGGTACGCCAGGGCAAGCGCTTCGAACTCGACGTCGACGACAGCGTCGACGACGCGTCGTTGGAGCGGATCGCGGCGGAACTGTTGGCCAACACGGTGATCGAAGATTTCACCGTCACCCGGGTGCCGTCGTGACGGCACGGATCGGGGTCATCACTTTTCCCGGCACCCTCGACGACGTAGACGCTGCGCGGGCGGTCCGCATCGCCGGTGCGCACGCTGTGGAGCTGTGGCACGCCGACGACGACCTGTCCGGGGTTGATGCGGTGATCGTGCCCGGCGGGTTCTCCTACGGCGACTACCTGCGCGCAGGCGCCATCGCCCGGTTCGCCCCGATGATGGGCGCGGTGATGGCCGCCGCCGAACGCGGAACGCCGATTTTGGGGATCTGCAACGGCTTTCAGGTGCTGTGCGAAGCGGGACTGCTGCCGGGGGCGTTGACGCGCAACGAGAACCTGCACTTCATCTGCCGCGATCAGTGGCTGCGGGTCGATTCCACGGCCACCGCATGGAGCAGCCGCTACGAGCCCGGCGCGGAGATCTTGATCCCGCTCAAGTCCGGCGAGGGTCGATACGTGGCCGACGAGCGCACCCTCGACGAGCTCGAGGGGCAGGGTCGGGTGGTGTTCCGCTACGCCGGTGACAACCCGAACGGCTCGATGCGGGCGATCGCAGGCATCGCGAGCGCCAACGGGCGAACCGTCGGCCTGATGCCGCATCCCGAACACGCCACCGAAGCGCTCACCGGCCCCAGCGACGACGGGCTGGGTCTGTTCTACTCCGCCCTCGATGCCGTGCTGGCCGACGCCTGATCATGATCGCCACGACCGCTGATGCTGCCGGGTTGTGTGCGTTCGTCGACGCCTCGCCGTCGCCGTTTCACGTGTGTGCCACCGTCGCGCAGGAGTTGGTGTCGGCCGGATACACCGAGCTTGTCGAGGCGCAGGCCTGGGAGGACGTGTCGGGCGCGCACTTCGTCGTTCGTGGCGGGTCGATCATCGCCTGGGACGCTCGCGGGGGCGAGCCTGCGTTCCGCATCGTCGGTGGCCACACCGACAGCCCCAACCTGCGGCTGAAACAGCATCCCGAGCTGCGGAGTGCGGGCCTGCGGATGGTGGGCCTCGAGCCCTACGGTGGGGCCTGGCTGAACTCGTGGCTCGACCGCGACCTGGGTGTGTCCGGGCGGGTGTCGGTGCGTGATCAGAACTCGTTGCGCCACATGGTGGTTCGTATCGACGACCCGGTGCTACGGGTGCCGCAGCTGGCCATCCACCTGTCCGAGGACCGGCGCGGGGTGTCGCTGGATCCGCAGCGCCACGTGAACGCGGTGTGGGGTGTCGATGACGGCGCTCCCGCCGATTTCCTTGAATGGCTGTGCGGGCGAATCGATGTGGATCGCAGTGATCTGCTGGGCTGGGAGTTGATGACTCACGATCTGGCGCCCAGCTCGGTGATCGGAGCCCACGGCGACCTGCTGAGTGCGCCACGTTTGGACAATCAGGGCACCTGCTACGCCGGGTTGCGCGCGCTGCTCGATGCGACCGGCGACGGACCCACCCGGGTGCTGGCCCTGTTCGACCACGAGGAGGTGGGCAGTGCCTCGGATCGCGGCGCGGCATCGGACTTCCTGATCACCACCCTGGAGCGGATCGTGTTGGCCCGCAACGGCGATCGTGCCGACTTCCTGCGGACCATGGCGGCCAGCGCCTGCGCCTCTGGCGACATGGCGCACGCCACGCACCCGAACCATCCTGACCGTCACGAGCCCGCACACCCCATCGAGGTGAACGGGGGTCCGGTGCTGAAGGTGAACCAGAACCTGCGCTACGCCAGCGATGCTCATGGCGAAGGGTTGTTCGCCCTGGCGGCCGCACAGGCTGACGTACCGTTGCAGCGCTACGTGCACCGCGCGGATCTGCCGTGCGGCTCGACGATCGGTCCCATCACCGCCACGCGCACCGGGTTGACCACCGTCGACGTCGGTGCGCCGCAGCTGGCCATGCACAGCGCGCGTGAGCTGATGGGAGCGACCGACATCACCAGCTATTCCGCGGCGCTGCAGGCGTTCTTGAACCCAGCAGGCTAGTCGCGCCGCGGCGGAGTGTGTTCGGTGGCGCCGGGTTCGGGCAGGTCTACGATCGTGCCGTTCTCCAGCGCCGACTGCGCCTGGTAGAACAACCAGCCCAGCGCGGCGGGGTCGTCGGCGGTGGTGATCTGCTCGTAGCCCACCAGGAGATACATCGACCACCGCGCGAACATGTCGGCTCGCGCCCGGTCACCGCACAGCGCAAACGCTGAGTCCGACAGGGCGGCGAATCGGGCCGCATCCACCTCCGTCTGGATCACCCGCACCTCGGGGTCGACGTTGCTCCAGGTGCGGATGGCGCCCTCGGCCCGATACGGCAGCGACAGGCCGATGCTGCGCAGCACCCAAAGGCGTTGGCGTGGATCGGGTTCGGAGAGCACCTCGTTGATCAGCGCGGTGGTCTGCTCGTCGCGCCAGTAGGTGATCAGCTCGGTGGTGTAGCCACCCCAGTTCTCGAAGAAGTGATAGAACGAGCCGGATGTGACCCCGAGCCGACGACACACCTCGGCCAACTTCAGCCCGCCGTAGCCGAGGTCGGCGAGCACAGCCAGGCCTGTGTCCAGGTAGGCCTGGCGAGAGGTGGAGGTGGCCATGCCCCACACCCTAGGTGTTCGGTGATTCGTACTCCTGGCCCCCTAGCATCCGTAAGTGCGGTTATGTACTGTGATGCGCAACACCCCAGTCCGACCATGTGATGTCCCCGACACGAATGGGAGTGGCAACGATGCCCTTCAGCTCCGCCGCAGAGGCGCAGAAATACATCGGTGGGATCTTCGAGTCCGCCTTCGCCGACCCCGAACTCGGGCCCAAGTTGGCGGGCACCGGGATCGTTCTGGAGATCACGATGAGCGAGCCCGAGTCGCATCTCGTCGTCGACACCACCAGCTCCACGGTGTTCACCGACACCGCTGGTGCCCCGGCCCCCACGGCCAGCATGTCCATGAGCTCGGAGACCTCCAACGCCTACTGGCAGGGCAAGGTGAACCTCCCGATGGCCATGGCCAAGAAAAAGGTGACCGTGAATGGCAACATCGCGGCCCTGCTCAAGCTGGCGCCGCTGTCGAAGAAGTTGTTCCCCGCCTACATCGAGCGATTGCGAAGCGACGGCCGCACCGATCTTCTGGTCTGAATCACTTTTCCCCACAACGGTTTTCCCCGAGAGGCACCCATGAGCGCACCCACCGCTGAACGAACCTTCTACCCACACAGCATCTCGCCGTTGAGTTTCTGGGCCACCAGCTCGGCCGAACGCGAGAAGACCTTCGCCATCCTGCGCGCGCACGCCCCGGTGAGCTGGCATCCGCCCATCGAAGGCGCACTGATGCCGCCCGAGCAGCCTGGCGTCTGGGCCGTCGCCCACCACGCCGACATCTCCTACATCAGCAAGCATCCTGAGCTGTTCACCTCTGCGGACGGGGTGATGGTCGAAGAGGTGCCCCAGGAGATCCTCGAGGCGGGTATGTCGTTCCTGGCCATGGACGGGGCGCGTCACTCCATGCTGCGCCGCCTGGTCAGCTCGGCGTTCACCCCGCGTCAGATCAAGCTGATCGAAGAGCAGATCGCCCGGCAATCCCGCGAGATCGTCGACGAGTTGCTGACCACCACATCCGGTGACTTCGTGCATCAGGTGTCCAAGCGGCTGCCCATGTGGACCATCTACGAGATGATGGGTCTCGATCCCGAGTATCGGGAGGAGGCCGCGCACCACGCCGACGGCATGGTGTCGTGGAACGACCCCGAGGTGGCCGCAGGCCGCGAGCCCGGCGAGGTGCTCAACGAGTCGCTGGTGGGCTTGCTGGGTCTGGCCTTGCAGCTGGCCGAGCAGCGCCGAGCCGAGCCGCGTGATGACCTGATGACCAACCTGGTGCAGGCCGAGGTCGA
Organism: Williamsia sp. CHRR-6; assembly: GCF_018474015.1. Classification (GTDB taxonomy): domain Bacteria; phylum Actinomycetota; class Actinomycetes; order Mycobacteriales; family Mycobacteriaceae; genus Williamsia_A. Next base: position 23,286 of record NZ_JAHCSG010000008.1, read on the forward strand.
CGGGCAGCACCTCACCGACGACGAGATCGCCGCCTTCTTCGTGCTGCTGTCGGTGGCAGGCAACGACACCACCCGCAACACCATCAGCGTCATCGCCCGTGCGCTGCAGGACAACCCGGATCAGCGGCAACTGTTGGTCGACGACTTCGACGCCCACATCGCAACCGCGATCGAGGAGTTCGTCCGCTACGCCACCCCGGTGATGACCTTTCGGCGAACAGCGTTGGTGGACACAGAGATCGGTGGTCAGGCCATTCGGGCCGGCGAGTGGCTACTGTTGCTCTACCCGTCGGGAAACTTCGACGAGCGCGTGTTCGACGACCCACACCGATTCGATCTGACCCGTTCACCCAACCCGCATCTGGGTTTCGGTGGCGGTGGCCCGCACTACTGCATGGGTTCGTTCCTGGCCAAGACGCAGCTGCGCGAGATCTTCGGCCAACTGATCACCCGCGCGCCAAATCTGGTGCTCGGACAGCCGGAATACCTGGTGGGCAACTTCGTCCACGCGGTTCGCGCCATGCCCTACACGCTGGGCTGACCAACCGCTCGAACCGGGCGCCACGCCCAACCCCTGATCACCTCGACGAAGAGGAAAACCCATGACCGACTTCAGTTCTGCCCGGTTCGTCGTCACCGGCACCGCATCCGGCATCGGCGCTTCGGTGGCCGAGAAGCTGCTCGCCGCCGGCGCGCAGGTGCACAGTCTCGACCGCAACACCCCCAGCGCCGCGGTGACCACCCACACCGAGGTGGACCTGGCCAACCCGCGCAGTATCGACGCCGCCCTCGAGCACCTCGAGGGCAGTTTCACCGGGCTGATCAACGTGGCCGGCATCCCCGGGACCGCGCCCGCCGAGGCGGTGGTCGCGGTCAACGCGTTGGCCGTACGGCACCTGACCGAATTGCTGGTCGGGCGCATCGAACGCGGCGGGTCGGTGGTCGTCGTGTCCTCCACCGCCGGCTACAACTGGCCCGCGCGGCTCGAACAGATCCGAGAACTGCTGGCCACCAAAACCTTCGAGGAGGGGGCGGCCTGGTTCAAGGAGCACCCGCAGGAGGGCAACGCCTACAACTTCTCCAAGGAGGTGGCCACGGTGTACGCCATGTACATGGCGGTCCCCCTGTTGGCGACCGGGATCAGGATCAACGCCGTCACGCCCGGACCGGTGGAAACGCCCATTCTCGCCGACTTCGAGGAGACGATGGGCAAAGATACTCTCGACGGCGTCAAGGGACTGTTGGGCCGCCACGCCCAACCCGGCGACATCGCCGATGCGGTGTTGTTCCTGGCGTCGCCGCAGTCACGCTGGATCAACGGCCACGCACTGGTCGCCGACGGCGGGCTCACCGGTGGTGTTTTGAGTGGTGTCGTCCCGGCACCCGAGATCTGAGGAGACTGACCATGGCTGCACCCACTCTGCCCCCGCAATCGACCGACGAGGCGTTCCCACCGTCGTTGATGGCCGACCTGCGCCGCACCTACGCCACCGGCCGCACCAAGACCCTCGAGTGGCGGCTGGGCCAGCTCGATGCCCTGATCCGGTTGTTCGAAGAGCGTGAGGCCGACATCTCCGCGGCCATCGAGGCCGACCTGGGTCGGGCCGGGTTCGACGCGTGGCTCGGCGACATCGCCTCCACCAAGGGCGAGGCGGTGTACGCGCGCAAGAACCTCAAGAAGTGGATGCGCAAGCAGCGGGCCTCGCTGCCGATGACCCAGTTGCCGGGTCGGGCGTGGATGCAGTTCGAGCCGCTGGGCGTGGTGCTGGTCATCGGACCGTGGAACTACCCGGTGTACCTCACCCTGGGCCCGCTGGTCGCGGCCATCGCCGCAGGCAACTGCGCGGTGCTCAAGCCCTCCGAGCTGGCCCCCGTCAGCTCGAAGTTGATGGCCGACCTGGTCCCGCGTTACCTCGACGCCGACGCCATCAAGGTGGTCGAGGGCGACGCTGCGGTCACGCAGGGGCTGCTGGCCCTGGGCTTCGACCACGCCGTGTTCACCGGCGGCACCGAGGTGGGTCGCAAGGTGATGGCCGCAGCTGCGCCCACCCTCACCCCGGTCACCCTGGAACTGGGCGGCAAGAGCCCCACCTTCGTGGCCGCCGACGCCGACCTCGCCGTGACCGCGCGCCGCATCGCCTGGTCGAAGTTCCTCAACTCGGGCCAGACCTGCATCGCGCCGGACTACATCATGGTCGACTCCTCCATCGCCGACGCGCTGGTGGACAAGATCAAGTCCACCATTGCTGAGTTCCGCGCCGACAAGTCCGAGTCGACCACCCGGATCGTCAACGAGCGGCAGTTCGCGCGCCTGAACGCCTACCTGTCCTCGACCACTGGCCGGGTGGCTCTCGGCGGGGGAACCGACGCCGCGAGCTGTGGCATCGAACCGACCATCGTCATCGATCCCGCACCTGACGACGCGTTGATGCAGGACGAGATCTTCGGTCCCATCCTGCCGATCATCACCGTGGACTCACCCGAGGCGGCCATCGACTTCGTCAACTCGCGGCCCAAGCCGCTGGCGTTCTATGTCTTCACCAAGTCGAAGTCGTTGGCGCAGCGCATGATCGACGCCATCCCGTCGGGTGGTGCAGTGGTCAACAACTGCGCCATCCACGTCCTCATACCGCAGCTTCCGTTCGGCGGTGTGGGTGACAGCGGGATGGGTGCCTACCACGGCAAATGGGGTTTCGAGGCGTTGAGCCACCGAAAGTCGGTGTTGGCCAAGCCAACCAAGCCTGATCTGCGGCTGCAGTACCCGCCGTACTCGGCGCGTGACATGAAGTGGTTGCGGCGACTCTTCTGACCGTGGGCCTGTGCCACACTGGGGGCACCGACGACGTGAGGAGCCTCGATGAAGGTGAACGTGGACCGTGACATGTGTTGTGCCTCAGGCATGTGCGAATCGGTGGTGTCGGAGGTGTTCACCATCGCCGACAGCGGTGAGGTGCAGGTCAACGACGCCGCCGTCGACGCCAACATCGACAAGGTGCGTCGCGCGATCATCGAATGCCCCACGCAGGCACTGAGTCTCAGCGAGTAACACCCCGCGCTCAGTACTGGCCCAGGTAGAACGGCACGCCCGGATCGTCGACGCATTCGGCGACCCTCGCAAGGGCATGGTCGTCGGTGGTGCGGTCACCACGCCCGGAGTGAACTGCCACCCCAACACCGCGCTTAGAAGTCGCGCATCGCCTGACTGTCCGGGGTGTGCACGGTGAGGCAGGGGCGGTCGCCATGTCCAGCTGGATGGGCCGCGATCAGGCAACCGACGTTCGGCTCAGGTGAATCAGCACGCCGGGCGGAGTCCATCGTGGCCGCGAAGGTCTCGCAGGTGAAGGGTTTTCCGTCGGGCACCTCGATGTGCGGGCACACTGATCCTCATGCGCACCCGCGTTCGCCCCGCCTGGGCCGTAGTGATGACACTGACCTGGCTCGCGGCGTCTGGGTTGGTGGGCGGGTCGGCCCAGGCGAGCCCGTCAGCCCAGCTGCCGGTGAGCTACGACTTCTTCGACGGGGTGCGAGCCGAGCTCGCCCGGCCGGGTGGGTCGTTGCCGGGCACCAACGACTACTCGTGTCGGCCCAGTGCCGCCCACCCCCACCCGGTGATCCTGGTGCACGGCACCGCGGCCAACCGGCAGACCAACTGGGCCACCATGGCTCCGGTGCTGCACAACGCCGGGTACTGCGTGTTCGCTCTCACCTACGGTCGGCTACCCGCGGCGACCTATCCGTTGAGTGCTCTGGGCGGCTTGTCGAGCATGGTCGACAGCGCTGCCGAGTTACGCGCGTTCGTCGATGGGGTGCGAGCAGCGACCGGTGCGGCGAAGGTCGACCTGGTGGGGCATTCCGAGGGCACCCTGATGCCGGACTACTACGTCCGCTATCTCGGCGGTGGTGGGGTGGTGGACCGCTACATCTCGTTGGCGCCGTATTGGAAGGGCCAGGACTACTCGGACTATCTGCGGCTGGAGGCGGTGGTCGCACGGTTGGGGTTGGATCCCAAGCGGGTGCTGCCGTGCCCGGAATGCGCCCAGGAGCAGTACGGCAGCCCGTTCATGCGTGCGGTCAACGCCGGCGGCACCCCCTATGACCCGCGCGTGAGCTACACCAACATCATGACCCGATTCGATGGCCTGGTGGTGCCGTGGACCGACGGATACGTGCCAGGTCCACGCACCCGAAACATCGTTGTGCAGGACCGATGCCCAGCCGACCGCTCTGATCACCTCTCGCTGGTGGCCTCCCGCCGGGCGGCGGCACTGGTACTCGGCGCGCTGGACCCCCGGCACCCGCCCGCGGTGCCGTGCCTACCGATCGGCCCGGCGTTGCCGGGCTGACGACGATCGGCGACGCAGGCCACCGGCGGCGCGCGCCACGCCCCCGGCCAGATGTGCGATCGGCGAGAAACTCGCTACGCTTGGCCCGACCGCTACGGACCCAGGTCGGGCGGTGTGCCGTGGGGGCTCGTGAGATCATGATCGCTCCGCGCTGAAATCGATTGAGCAGCGCTCCGCAAGGATGCCGTCCGGTACCGCAACGCCCGGCTAGGTTGGGCCACCGAGTTCGAGAGGAAGCCCAGCGCACGTGAGGTTTCGGCCCGTCAGTCGCGCCTTCGTGGCCGCGACGGTGACCTCGGTGGTCATCAGCACCCTCGCGGTGATCCTGATGGTGCTGCCGCGCGTGAGCTCCGGCGACACCACCTCCAGCGGAGCCCCGAGTACGACCGGTCGCACCGACCGCAGCACCCCGCCGTCGACACCGCCGCGTCCCGCGCCTGAGGCGATCCGGTACGTGGCCCTGGGCAGCTCGTACGCCGCCGGCCCCGACTCCCACGGCATCGTCGACGAGAAGTGCCTACGGACCGCCAACGACTACCCACACCAGGTCGCCGCAGCCTGGCGGATGGACCTGACCGACGTCACCTGCTCGGGGTCGACCATCGACAACATCTTGAGCATGCCCCAGCGCAATCGGGCGCAGGCACCGCAGATCGAGGCCGTCACCGCAGACACCGACCTGGTCACCATCACCACCGGTGGCAACGACGTGAACTACATCGGGCGGTTGACCTCGGCCAGCTGCCTCAACGTGCTGCAAACCGACGCCTCGCAGATCCTCAGCCAGCGGTGTCGACCACAGACCAACCTGCCCGACGCGACCGACCCGGCCACGCAGTTGGACTACCGCGAGCTCGAACGCGGCCTGGTGCAGGTGGTGGCGGCGGTGAAGGCGCGCGCGCCCAAGGCCGTGGTGATGATCGTCGACTACCTGCCGGTGGTCGATGTGAGCCGTACCTGCGCGTCGGTGCCACTCACCCGCGAACAGCTGGTGCAGACGGTCCAGACCTACAACGCGCTCATCGGTGCCACGCGGGCGGCCGCGGCAGCCTCGGGTGCCCTGCTGGTAGACGCCTCTGCGCAGGGGGCCAACCACACGGCGTGCTCGGCCGAGCCGTGGGTGTACGGATATCGCAGACCCGCTCCGTATCACCCCAACCGGGCGGGACGTCAGGCGATGGCGGGCATGGTCATCGATGCGCTGCGCCAGACCTCGCTGCAGGAACCGCCCATCCCCAGCTGATCGGGACCCCGAGCTGATCCGAAACCAGCTGACCCGACACCAGCTGACCCGACACCAGCTGACCCGAAGCCAGCTGATCGGGAATCAGCTGACCGGGAATCAGCTGACCGGGAGCTTGGCCGCGCGCTGCTTGTTCAACACCGCGACGGCAGAGATCGCCAGCAGCACGGCCACACCGGCGATCGCCTTGCCCAGCAGGTGGTCATAGGCGTAGGCGGGGACGGCGAAGGCCAGGGCGATCACCGCGACGGCGAGCGACTTCACCCCGTTCTGGGTCTTCCAGTCCAACCGCTCACGCCCGGTGGTGATCAGGCTGATGGGGCTGCGACGCAGCACCTCGACGATGAACACGGTCAGCGCGACGGTCAACGCGTAGACGATGACGATCCGCGCGGCCACGTTGCCGACCGAGAGGATGTCGTTGTTGCGCAGCTTCGGGGTGATGGTCCGCATCACGACGTCGAGGGCCACCGCGTGGGCGAGGTAGATGCCGAAGGAGCGATCGGCGGCGGTGCGCATGGTGTTGGCTGCGGTGGACCCGGGCCGACGACGCTCCCGCCAGATGGTGCCCAGCCCGTACAGCGTCAGGATGATCGCGATGAATGCGAACGCGTTCTGCAGCGCGAACGCGTTGGTGGCGCGGAACACCGCGTCGACGGGGTTGTCCTTCAGGGTGAACTGGTCGCCGCCCTTGTCGATGACGTGCAGGTAGTACAGCAGTGTCGCGGTGATGACTATCGCGGCCACCCCGAAGACCGCCAGCCGCCGACGGGTCATGAAGGAGTGGAACGCCTCGAAGTGGAACGCGGCCACCGCGCCGGCCAACACGAAGAACTGATACGGCAACAGGGTGATCTCCAGGTGGCGCCACACCCACCCCACGACACCCTCGACCAGGAAGCCGTCCTGCGGGCGCAGCATCCCGTAGAACAGCCAGCCGTTGAGAAGTCCGCTGACGAGCAGCAGGTAGCGGTGGTGCCCGTCGGTCTTGCGCAGCAACCACAGCAACGCCGGGAAGACGACATAGATCTGCATGGACACCGACAGGAAGTACAGGTGGTACTCGGCGCGACCGGTGATCAAGTCATAGCCCAGGCTCTTGACCGAGAGCTTGATGGCCTCGAAGGTGTTGAACGCGTTGGTGATCCCGTCGGTGCCCGCGTTCACGTACCGCAGGTAGAACCAGTAGAACAGGCTCCACGTGAGGAACGGCAACCCGATCAGCTTGAAGCGGCGGCGCCAGAACTGCACCGGCTTGAGCTGCTTGTGCCGATATTGATAAGTGAGCACGAATCCGGTGAGGGCGAAGAACCCGTACCGGGTGTAGCGCAGCAGCAGCTCCACGGCGCCGGCGGCGGTGCTGGCCAGTGGGGCAACGCCCAGCATGACGTGGTCGAGGATCACTCCGCCGAAGGTGACCATCCGCACGAAGTCGATCTGGTGGAGGTGCTTGTCCTCGGTCGACTTCGGCTTCGGCGCGGATGTCTGCGGCGACGCGAGGTCTGCTGCGGTGGCCTCGGGCCCCGGGACGACGTCGGATTCTGCGGCCCCCCGAGGGGCAGATGAGTCAGCCATGGCGCATCGGAGATTACCCCGCTGACCTGGAAATCGCCCCTTCGCACAGGTCGGCGGGGCCAGGAAACCGAGTGCTCGTTCGGGAGCGCCGAGGACGGCACGGACCGTTCGTCGTGCAACCCACCACCGTCAGGTCCTCGAACCGGCCGGGCCCGGCCGGCCCCGCCGCTTCACAGATTCGCTCAGCCGAGCGCGGTGCGGACCACCTCCGCGAACGGCACCAGATCGTTGCCGATGAGGTCGGTGAGGTCGGTGGAGGTGCTGTCGAGTTCACCGCGCGACACCCCGTGGTCGGCGTCGGCGAGGACCTCGGCCACCGGTTGCGGGACCCCGACGGCGACGAGGTTGGCGGCGTAGTCGGCCTCCGAGACGTCCTGATATCGCACCGGCGAACCGGAGACCTCGGCGACGACGGCCGCGATGTCGGGGTAGGTGAGGTGTTGTGGCCCAGCCAGCTCGTAGGCGCGCGGGGTGCCATCGATCAGCGCGGCCACCGCGGCGCGGGCGTAGTCGGCTCGTGCGGCCGGGGCCACCCGACCACCCGCACCGGTGCCGTAGAAGACCCCGCCGGCCACGGTGTGTGCAAGTCCGCCGGTGTAGTTCTCCGAGTACCACCCGTTGCGCAGCAGGATCACCGTCAGTCCACTGCTCGCGAGCAGCTTCTCGGTGGCCTGGTGTTCGGCGGCGATCTGCAGGGTGCTGGTCTCGGCGTTGAGGATCGAGGTGTAAGCGAGGATTCCCACCCCGGCGGCGACCGCAGCCTCGATCACGTTGGTGTGCTGGGCAACTCGTTTGCCGATCTCCGACCCGGAGACGAGCAGCAATCGGTCCACCCCGGTCAAGGCGGTGGTCAGGGTGGCGGGATCGTCGTAGTCGGCTACGCGCACGGTGACCCCGGAGTCGGCCAGAGGCTGTGCTTTCGCGGCGTCGCGGACCACGGCGATCACCTCCGATGGCGTGACCCCGTCGGAGGCCAACAGTGCCTCGACGGCCAGTCGGCCGAGGGAACCGGTGGCGCCGGTGACTGCGTAGGTGGTCATGAGAATTGCCTTTCGTCGCGGGGTTGCTTACTCAAGGTGTAGCACTTACAAAAGTACTAGTGCAAACACCGAGTCATGTGCATCGCAATGAGTGCGTTACGCTGGCGGGTATGGATCAGCAGGTCGACGACTTCGAACCGGACGTGTTCTCGCGCCGGTGCGACTCGCGCGACGTGCTGTTCGGGCTCACCAGTCGTTGGGGCATGTTGACCATCGGTGCGTTGATGGAAGACGACTTCCGGTTCAACGCGCTGCGTCGACGCGTCGACGGGGTGAGCGAACGCATGCTGTCGCAGACGCTGCAGGCCCTTGAGCGCGACGGCTTCGTCACCCGCACGGTGGTGCAGGCCATCCCGCCGATCGTCGAGTACTCCCTCACCGAACTCGGACGTCGGATCGGTGCGGTTGTGCTCGACCTGATCGAGACGGTGCAGACCTCGCTGCCGCAGGTGCTCGACGCTCGGGCCGCCCACGAGTCGAACACCGCCGACCCCGACCGCTGAGTCTGCCGACCAGCCGGTTCGCTCACGGCGTAGCGCGGGCGGAACAGTCGCACGACCTGCACCGTTGACATCTGCAACAGCGATCCCCGTCGCTGCTGATGACTGCGAGTGGATCCATCCTGGGTAACACCGACCACCGCCCACTACAGTGAACGCAAGGCTTTGAAGTGGGTGCGGAGCCTGCGGAGCACCTCGACCGCAGCCCTCGCACCCCACAGGTAAGGGAGAACAATGTTCGAACGGTTCACCGATCGCGCCCGCCGGGTTGTCGTTCTCGCCCAAGAAGAAGCGCGGATGCTCAACCACAACTACATCGGCACCGAGCACATCCTGCTCGGGCTGATCCACGAAGGCGAGGGCGTAGCCGCCAAGTCGCTGGAGTCGCTGGGCATCTCGCTGGAGGGCGTGCGCAGCCAGGTCGAGGAGATCATCGGTCAGGGCCAGCAGGCCCCGTCCGGTCACATCCCCTTCACCCCCCGCGCCAAAAAAGTCCTCGAGCTGTCGCTGCGTGAGGCGCTGCAACTCGGCCACAACTACATCGGCACCGAGCACATCCTTCTCGGTCTCATCCGTGAGGGTGAGGGCGTCGCCGCCCAGGTGCTGGTCAAGCTCGGCGCCGACCTCAACCGGGTCCGCCAGCAGGTCATCCAGCTCCTCTCGGGCTATCAGGGCAAGGAGCCGCAGGAAGCCGGTACCGGTGGCCGCAGCTCCGACTCCGGTACCCCGTCGACCTCGCTGGTGCTCGACCAGTTCGGTCGCAACCTCACCGCTGCGGCGGCCGAGGCCAAGCTCGACCCGGTCATCGGTCGCGAGAAGGAGATCGAGCGGGTCATGCAGGTGCTCTCGCGCCGCACCAAGAACAACCCGGTCCTCATCGGCGAGCCCGGCGTGGGCAAGACCGCGGTCGTCGAGGGTCTCGCGCAGGCCATCGTCAACGGCAACGTGCCCGAGACACTCAAGGACAAGCAGCTTTACACCCTCGACCTCGGGTCGCTGGTGGCCGGCAGCCGCTACCGCGGAGATTTCGAGGAGCGCCTGAAGAAGGTGCTCAAGGAGATCAACACCCGCGGCGACATCATCCTGTTCATCGACGAGTTGCACACCCTCGTCGGCGCGGGTGCCGCCGAGGGCGCGATCGACGCCGCCTCCATCCTCAAGCCGAAGCTGGCCCGTGGCGAGCTGCAGACCATTGGTGCCACCACCCTCGACGAGTACCGCAAGTACATCGAGAAGGATGCCGCCCTCGAGCGTCGTTTCCAGCCGGTGCAGGTGGGTGAGCCGTCGGTGGAGCACACCATCGAGATTCTCAAGGGTCTGCGCGACCGGTACGAGAGCCACCACCGGGTGTCGATCACCGACGGCGCTCTGGTCGCGGCGGCCACCCTGGCCGACCGTTACATCAACGACCGCTTCCTACCGGACAAGGCGATCGACCTCATCGACGAGGCGGGCGCGCGGATGCGCATCCGTCGGATGACTGCGCCGCCAGACCTGCGCGAGTTCGACGACAAGATCGCCGCCGCCCGCAAGGAGAAGGAATCGGCGATCGACGCCCAGGACTTCGAGAAGGCCGCGCGGCTGCGCGACAAGGAGAAGCAGCTCGTCAACGAGAGGGCCGAGCGCGAGAAGCAGTGGCGCAGCGGTGACATGGACGTCGTGGCCGAGGTCGACGACGAGCAGATCGCCGAGGTGCTGGGCAACTGGACCGGCATCCCCGTCTTCAAGCTCACCGAGGAGGAGACCACCCGTCTGCTCCGCATGGAGGACGAGCTGCACAAGCGGATCATCGGTCAGGTCGAGGCGGTCAAGGCCGTGTCGAAGGCCATCCGCCGTACCCGCGCCGGGCTGAAGGACCCCAAGCGTCCGTCGGGGTCGTTCATCTTCGCCGGTCCGTCCGGTGTCGGAAAGACCGAGCTGTCCAAGGCGCTGGCCAACTTCCTCTTCGGTGAGGACGATGCGCTCATCCAGATCGACATGGGCGAGTTCCACGACCGCTTCACCGCGTCGCGGCTGTTCGGTGCCCCTCCCGGGTACGTGGGCTATGAGGAGGGTGGCCAGCTGACCGAGAAGGTCCGCCGCAAGCCGTTCTCGGTGGTGCTGTTCGACGAGATCGAGAAGGCGCACTCGGAGATCTACAACACCCTGCTGCAGGTGTTGGAGGACGGTCGTCTCACCGACGGTCAGGGTCGTACGGTCGACTTCAAGAACACCGTGCTGATCTTCACCTCCAACCTGGGTACCTCCGACATCTCCAAGGCCGTCGGGTTGGGCTTCTCCTCCAGTGATGGCACTGGCTCGAACTACGAGCGGATGAAGCAGAAGGTCAACGACGAGCTGAAGAAGCATTTCCGGCCTGAGTTCCTCAACCGCATCGATGACATCGTCGTGTTCCACCAGCTCACCCAGGACGAGATCATCCAGATGGTCGACCTGATGCTCAACCGGGTGGAGAAGGCGCTGAAGAACAAGGACATGGCGCTGGAGGTGACCGACAAGGCCAAGAGCTTGTTGGCCAAGCGCGGTTTCGATCCGGTGTTGGGTGCGCGGCCGCTGCGTCGCACCATCCAGCGTGAGATCGAGGACCAGATGTCGGAGAAGATCCTGTTCAACGAGCTGACCCCCGGTCAGATCGTGCTGGTCGACGTCGAGAACTGGGACGGCGAGGGCGACGGCGACGAGGCCAAGTTCACCTTCAAGGGTGAGAAGAAGCCGGTCGAGTTGCCCGAGTCGCCGATCGAGCTGACCAAGGCGGCCGACACTAGCGAGTGACGAGCACGACCTTGCCCTGCAGGCGGCCGCCGCGGAGTCTCACGATTCCGTCGGCGGCCGCGTGCATGGGGAGCACGGTGTCGATGGCCGGCATCAGGTGTCCGTCCGCCATCAGCCCCACCAGTGTGGAGATGCCCTCGGTCGATTCGGTGCTGAACAGTCCGCGCACCCGCTGACCCGCCAGCCGGGCTGCGGGACGGGACAGTTGTTCGCGGCCGAAGCCACCCAGCAGTCGTCCGCCACCTTCGCCGCCCACCACGACGATGGTTCCTCGTGGGGACAACACTTTTCGGAGTCGGCCGACGGGTCGTCGGCCGGCGGTGTCGATGATGACATCCCATCGGCGACCCGTGGCGACGAGGTCGGTCGCGGTGTAGTCGATGCAGTCGGCGGCCCCGAGATTTGTCATCAGATCGGCGGCCGCGCCCCGACAGACCGCCGTCACCGTGGCACCGCGGTGTGCCGCCACCTGTAGCGCGATATGGCCCACGCCGCCTGCCGCCCCGATCACCGCAACGGTGATGCCCGTAGCATCGGGGCCGTCGAGCCCGGCCGAGGCCAACGCAGCCAACGCGGTGCAGCCCGACACCGGCAGACACGACGCCTCTCGCTCGTCGACGGTGTCGGGCAGCGCGACGAGGCGGTTGGCGGGCACCGCGAGGGTGTCGGCGAACGCGCCGCGAACCGTACCCACAACCCGGTCACCGACGGCGAACCTGTCGACGCCCGTGCCGACCGCGCGGATCACTCCGGCGAAGTCGTTGCCGAGCCGGTGGGATCGGGGTCGACGCAGTCCGAAGGCCAGGCGGCTCAACAGTGGTAACCCGGTGAGGATGTGCCAGATGTCCTGGCCGATGGAGGCTGCGGACACATCCACCAGCACCTCGCCGGCGGCTGCGGTCGGGGTGTCGATCTCGGCCACCTGGATCGCCGAATGGTCGCCGTATCGGTCTCGCACAATTGCTTTCATGTGGTGACCGTATGACCGGTCGGCTCATCACCACATCGGGGAACACCCTGATGTTTGTCTTCCATCGGTTGGTCTGGTGTGCTCCTGACATGCCCGCGCAGATCGAGATCTTCTCCGACATCGCCTGTCCCTGGTGCTACATCGGTCGGGCCCGCTTCGCGCGTGCTTTGGCGCGGCTGGATCGCCAGGACGAGATCACGGTGATCCCGCGGGCCTACCAGCTGTCCCCGGACGCACCGGTGGGTGCGGGCCGATCGCAGATCGACGCGTTGGTGGCCTTGCGCGGCATCACCGCCGACCAAGCACGCGGGATGTTCGCTTCGGTGGCCGAAGCGGCGGCCGCAGCGGGACTTCCCATCGATCTCGAGACCACCATCTCCGCCAACACCTTTGACGCGCATCGACTTGTCGCCATGGCCGGAGATCGGCAGGATGAGCTGTTGAACAACCTGTTTCGCGCGCATTTCGTCGACGGTCGAATGATTGATGATCGAGATGTGTTGACCGACATCGCCGTTGAGTCGGGTTTGGGCGGCGACATGCGTGCGCGGCTGGACAGTGACGAGGGCGCCGATGCGGTGCGGGATGATCTCGCGTTGGCCGGGGCGATGGGGGTGACCGGCGTGCCGTTCTTCGTCGCCAACCGCGAGGCCGCCGTCTCCGGGGCTCAGCCCGAGGACGTGTTCGCGCAGTTGTTGCACTTTGCTCTCGGTGACCGGTGACCGGTGACCGCCGAACGTTGATACCGGTCCCGAGCTGATCGGCCCGATGGTGTCCACACTGCGCCGCTGCCCGTGACGCGTCACGCCTTGGGGTGTGTGTCTCGTGTGGCCAGGCCGGGAACCCCTCGGCCTCGGCCGCACAGTTCACGGGCACGATCGTCGTCGCAGAGCAGCAGGTAGGTGTTCGCGCAGTGTCCGGTTCGGGACCGAGTCAAGCCTGGAATCCGTTGTGGGGCAATCTGGTCCGAGACGCCACGTCGGAGGCGAAGCCGTCGTGGAGCAAGTGCCGCATCTCGGACAGAGACTAGATGTGGAGACTTGCTAACTGTTAGCCTCTGGACGCCTGACGCCGGTCCATCGGGGATCCGGCGGAGGTCGAGACCGAACGAGGGACATAGCCGATGAACCGAATTATCAAGACCGCGGCCGCTGCGACCGCTGCCGCGCTGGGCGGCATCGCCATGACCGTCGGCGCCGCCGGCCCCGCCGCTGCCGAACTCCAACCCTGGCAGACGACGATCAAGATCGACTCGCCGGTTGCCTTCGAAAGCGTCTACATCGCAGGCTGGGGCGACAACGGGCCGTTCACCACCTGCCTGGAGAACTTCCGGCGTGCTCCGGGTCTGCGCGACACCGGGGTCGTCACCGATCGCAACCGGGTGGCCTCGGCGGCTGCCTTCGCCTCACCCAACTGCACCGTGAACATCATCTTCCGCTCGGTGCGCCTGGATCCCGCCGGCGACGCCGTCTTCCGGCTCTTCTGACCGACCTGCGGGCGGCCCGGGGGACGTGATCGCTCACCTCTCCCGGGCCGTGTGCGGTGGAGGTCGAGGGCGTGACCTCGGGTGCCATCACGTCCATCGGCGACGTCGACTACAGCCAGGCGGGCTCGGTGTCGAGGGTGGTGCGATCCAACGACTGCAGCAGGTCGAACTGCGGCCCGGTCTTGGGCAACTCGAACCGGTAGAAGTAGCGCGCGGCAGCGCGTTTGCCGTCGTAGAAGTCGCCCTGCTTCACACCGACCGCCAACAACTGCTCCAACCAGATCCAAGCCACCACAACGTGACCGGCTGCCTCGAGGTACACCGTGGAGTTCGCCAGCGACACCTTCACATCCCCGGCCGACCACACCGCGAGGGTGACCGTGGCCAGTCGCTCGGTGGCTGCGCGCAGCTGCGCCGCGAACTCGCCTGCCTCGCCGCCGGCGGCTTCGGCCCGATCGATGGTCGCCGTGATGGTGGAGATCAGCAGTTTCAGGCCGGCGCCGCCGTTCATCACCACCTTGCGGCCCAGCAGATCCAGGCCGTGAATACCATGTGCCCCTTCGTGAATGGGGTTGAGACGGTTGTCGCGGTAGAACTGCTCGACGTCGAATTCCTTGGTGTAGCCATAGCCGCCGTGCACCTGGATGGCCAGGCTGTTGGCCTCCAGACACCACTGCGACGGCCAGCTCTTGACGATGGGGGTGAGCACCTCGAGCAGCAGATGTGCGTTGTCGCGTGCCGCACCGGTGGTGGTCTGCTCCTCGTCGAGCAGGGTGGACGCGTACAGGCCCAACCCCAGAGCGCCTTCCACGTAGGCTTTCTGCGCCAACAACATTCGCCGAACATCGGCGTGTTCGATTGCAGGATCCAGAACCCGTTGAACAGCTCATGGGTCTCGCCGTACGGCCCGTCGGTGACCAGCGGCTCCTCGTCGGTGAACTCCACAACGAAACCCTCACTCGCGTCGGTCGGACCTTCGGCTTCGAGCAGCACACCGGCGTTGACCAGCGATTCGTTGTACTTGCCCATCGCCGTGATGATCTCGTCGAAGTCCACCTCGGCTCCGGCCGCGTTCGCTTCGTCGGTGCTGCGGATGATCAGCATGTACTTCATGGTGGATGGTCCTCACTTCTCGTGTATAGCTGTCGGGTGTTTGTGTCGAGCCCGCCATTCTGGTGGGCTCATCCGTACGTCGAACGGCGATCGCCGAAATCGACAACAGTCCCGAGAATTTTCTCGAAAGGTGTCCGACGATGTCTGACCTGAGCGCACAGATCGAGATCTTCTCCGACATCGCCTGCCCCTGGTGCTACATCGGGCGGGCCCGGTTTGCACGGGCGTTGGCGCGCCTGGATCGCCACGACGAGATCACGGTGATCCCGCGCGCCTATCAGCTGGCTCCGGACAGCCCCGTGGGTGCCGGTCGACCAGAGCTCGACGCATTGGTGGCCTCGCGCGGTATCAGCCCCGATCATGCGCGCGGCATGTTTGCCTCGGCGGCCGATGCCGCCGAGGCAGCGGGACTGCCGATCGACTTCGAGACCACCATCTCGGCCAACACCTTCGACGCGCACCGGTTGGTCGCCATGGCCGGCGAGCATCAGACACAGGTGCTGGACGGCCTCTTCCGCGCGCATTTCGTCGAGGGTCGGGTGGTTGACGATCGAGATGTGTTGGCCGACATAGCCGCCGAGTCGGGGATGACCGGCGACATCCGTGCGCGCCTGAACACCGACGAGGCCGCAGATGAGGTGCGCGCCGACCTCGCACTGGCAGGTGCGATGGGGGTGACCGGTGTGCCGTTCTTCGTCGCCAACCGACAGGCCGCGGTGTCGGGTGCGCAGCCGGAGGATGTGTTCGCGCAGCTGTTGCACTATGCGCTCGGTGATGGGTGATGCGTCTCAGGGTGTGAGTACCGCGTGTAGCCATTTTTCGATATGGCTGTCGAAGGTGCGGTCGCCGGGCGGGTGTGGCGCAGTAGAACGGTGGGCGGCCCCGGTGGGGGTGGTGATGTCGATGGTGTGGCGGCCGGGGCCGGCGCGGACCGTGGTGTGCCAGCCGGGGTTTTGTTTGGCCCGGTTGTGTGCCAGGCACAGTCCGTCACCGTTGTCGGCGGTGGTGGCTCCACCGTGCTGGTGGGGGTGGATGTGGTCGTATTCGGCGATCGGGGCGTCGCAGTGAGGGTTCCTGTGTGTTCGTCAAGTGCGGCATGTGTTCGAACACCTACTTCGGCCCGGGATCGGTGCGGGTCAGTGGGGCTTGAAATGCCCGGGAAGCATTAGCTCGCACCGTTTTGGTTGAGGGTGGTCCGCGCCTCGTACAGGTGCCAGGACTGCTACGAAGACGGAGAAGCGCCCACCCGGAGTTCGGGGTGGGCGCTTCTTCGCCGAGGCGTTCGAGTTAGCGGACGGGGTGCGTGTTAGCGGTTCTCGCCGTCTTCATTGCTGCGATCTGGGCGGTGATGGTGGCGATCGTCAGCCCGACGAGAATGAGTCCCAGGCTGACGTAGCGCATATCGACCGACAGGTGCGTTGTTGCTGCGGCGGCGATACCGCCGAGCTGGGCGACGACTACGACCGCAAGGATTCCACATGCGGCACGGTGTGCTGACTTCCACGCCTTACCGCTCGATAGAGTTGCGGCCGTTCGAATCCCGACAGCGTTGTTGGGTTCGAGGTTGCCGCGAGCAGCTGATAGACACGCCGCGAAAGCGACGATCGACAGCACCGTCATGATCAGTTGGACGCCCATCTCGGCACTCTCCTGGTGTGGTTTAGGAGGACTTTCGGGTGAGTCGCAAGGCGCTCGCGATCCGCCCGAAGTTCAGGGTCCAGCCTACGCCGGTGACCTTCTTTTCAAGCAGTTTGCCGTTCGGGTTCCAGTAGGACTGGCGCACCTTTTCCCCTGTGGGAGCGCTGAAGTCGTATGGAACGCCGCCCTTCTTTCCACTTTTGGCCATGATCAGTTGGTCCTTTCGGTTCGTGCTTGGTGTCGGTGCGTGAGGGGCTGGCAGCGATGATGACTGCACCGATCATGATCGCCGAAAAGCTCCACAGCCCCATCAACAAGATGATGGAACCGTGTAGCGCCAGGTCTAGGTCGAGCGCGATGGTGCGGAGGCGGAACCGCATGAGAACGAGTACGGCGATGACGATTTCGATGACGATGGCGCCCCAGGACATGGCTGCTGTGCCCCAGGGTTGCCGGGTGATGGGGTCAGCGATCCACTTGAATACTGGTGTGGCACCGAACAGGTTGTCGCGGACGAAGTAGTATTCGGCCGATCCGTTGGCCCAGTCTGCTACCCCAAATTTGCTAATCGCGCTGTCGAGGTAGATGTAGGCCACCTGTATTCGTGCGGCCCACGCCGCCGCGGCGCTGACGCTCAGGGCGGTAGGTCCGAGTTCACCATCGGTACGGGTTGTCCAGTGCCAGTGACGGTTGTCGATGAACGCCAGCGGCAGGATGATCAGGGTGATGTTCGCGGCGACTGATTCGCCTCCGTCGGGCAGAGAAATGGACTGGACGATCGAATAGGCCGCGTAGGCGTGGGGGAGTGCGGTCCACCGCGGCCGGTAGCCGCCGGCCACGACCAGCAGGATCGCCACGATGATCCATTGGCGCACCTGGGAGTGGTCGTTACCGCCGAGGCAGTACGCACTCAGCGCAGCGGGCCCGGAGCATTTGGGTTCCGCAGTGGGTGCGCCGTCGAGCGGCACGATCAGGTATCGGGCCGGGGTGAGGAGCAGTGTCACCGCTTGGGCGATGGCGATGAGGCTGCGGCTGACCCCGAACCAGCGTGTTCGAGGATCGAAGGTGAACGCCCAGTTCGTGGCGGGCGACAGCGTGGTCAACAGTCGACCTGTATGTGGGCGGCGCGGGACACGTTGTGTTCAGCGGGCCGCAGCATTGCGATCGATGACAGCGTGCGGATCGAGTTCGTAGGCCACCGCTTTGGCTTCGGCTTCCACCGCCCGGTCACCCAGGCCCGCGAGGGTAGCGGGGTCAGCACACAACCGTTGATCGACCAACGCCCGGTCGGCCCGATCGAGGTAAGCGGTTTCGCGGACCAGGATGGTGGCCCGCCATTCGGTGAGCCGCCCCGCCGCCAGCGCGGCCGCGGTGTGCGGCATCTCCGCCATCGCCCGCGCGAACCCCAGGTGACGGCCACCAGCATGCGCCGAGACTCCCCGGGCCAGAGCGATCTCCGCAGCCAGACCACGACACTGCCGTTCCACCCCGCGCGGTTTCGGCAGCCCGCCGCATCGCCTCGAGTTGCCGGGTGACGTGTGCCTGCGCTGCCGCGGCCGCCGACTTCAGCTGTTCCAGCGCAGTCAACGCGTCGATGGAAGCCGCTTCGGAATCGACGTCGGTCAACCGTGCCACCACATAAGCGACAGCCGCAGTACACATGTCCACCCCCGATCGATCGAATACGTGTTCGTATGGTGCCCGGTGGGGGTCGACCGTGCAACGGTTGCCACGACGAGCTGCGCAGGAGAGATGGGAACGCCGAGAAGACCCGGTACATCTGGCAGCAGGCGGTTACAGCCAGGCGGGCTCGGTGTCGAGGGTGGTGCGATCCAACGACTGCAGCAGGTCGAACTGCGGCCCGGTCTTCGGCAGCTCGAACCGGTAGAAGTACCGCGCGGCAGCGCGTTTGCCGTCGTAGAAGTCGCCCTGCTTCACACCGACCGCCAACAACTGCTCCAACCAGATCCAAGCCACCACAACGTGACCGGCTGCCTCGAGGTACACCGTGGAGTTCGCCAGCGACACCTTCACATCCCCGGCCGACCACACCGCGAGGGTGACCGTGGCCAGTCGCTCGGTGGCTGCGCGCAGCTGCGCCGCGAACTCGCCTGCCTCGCCGCCGGCGGCTTCGGCCCGATCGATGGTCGCCGTGATGGTGGAGATCAGCAGTTTCAGGCCGGCGCCGCCGTTCATCACCACCTTGCGGCCCAGCAGATCCAGGCCGTGAATACCATGTGCCCCTTCGTGAATGGGGTTGAGACGGTTGTCGCGGTAGAACTGCTCGACGTCGAATTCCTTGGTGTAGCCATAGCCGCCGTGCACCTGGATGGCCAGGCTGTTGGCCTCCAGACACCACTGCGACGGCCAGCTCTTGACGATGGGGGTGAGCACCTCGAGCAGCAGATGTGCGTTGTCGCGTGCCGCACCGGTGGTGGTCTGCTCCTCGTCGAGCAGGGTGGACGCGTACAGGCCCAACCCCAGAGCGCCTTCCACGTAGGCTTTCTGCGCCAACAACATTCGCCGAACATCGGCGTGTTCGATGATGGCGACCGGCGGTGAGCTGGGGTCCTTGTCGTCCACCGAACGGCCCTGGGTGCGGACCTTCGCGTATTCCAGCGAGGCCAGGTATCCGGCGTAACCGATTGCGGTGGCGAGGAATCCGACACCGATGCGGGCCTCGTTCATCATGTGGAACATGTACATCAGGCCATGGTTCTCTTCGCCGACCAGATAACCGACCGCGCCCTTCTCCGGTGCCGGACCGTGCGTGCCGTCGCCGAAGTTCAACAGGGTGTTGGTGGTGCCACGGTTGCCCATCTTGTGGTTCAACCCCACCAGCGCAACGTCGTTGCGGGTGCCGTCGGCGAGGTACTTGGGCACGATGAACAGTGAGATGCCCTTCACCCCGGGCGGACCGCCCGGGGTCTTGGCCAGCACCAGATGCACGATGTTCTCCGACAATTCGTGCTCACCGCACGAAATCCACATCTTGGTACCGGTGATCCGATACGAACCGTCCTCGGTAGCAACAGCTTTGGTCGTGATGTCGGCCAACGACGATCCCGCCTGCGGCTCGGACAAGCACATCGTCCCGTAGAAGCGTCCCTCGATCATCGGTCGCACCCAGGTGTCTATCTGCTCGGGGGTGCCGTACTCCATCAGCAGGTTGGCGTTGCCCACCGAGAGAAACGGATAGCAGGACGTGGACGGGTTGGCGGCCTGGAACCACGCCAGGGATGCGCGGCTCACCACGGTCGGCAGCTGCATGCCGCCCACCGACTCGTCGAACGACCCGGCGACGAGACCGGACTTGGTGAACTCGGCCAGGGCAGTGTGCACCTCGTCGATCAGCACCACCCGGCCGTCCTCGCCGATGTAGGGCTCGTTCTGATCGGCCTTCTTGTTGTGTGTGGCGAACAGCTGGATGGCCATGTCGGCACTCAGTGACAAGACATCATCGAAGGTCTCGCGCGAATGCTCGGCAAACCGTTCGCGACTGGTCAACGCGGTGACGTCCAACCATTCGTAGAGCAGGAATTCGATGTCGCGACGGGAGAGTGGTTCAGCCATGTCCCTCATGATGCCCCTGGCGGCGCTCCTACGTCATCCCCGGTAAGGCCACGTTGCCCCTCACGTCGCCTTCCACCACCTGACCCAGGAGGTGGAAGGCGATGACGACCAGCAGGATCTGGATGGACATTCCTACGAGCGGCACCCAGGCGGCTGGCCGGCGACGCGCCACCAACACGACGGAGAGCACGATCGAGCTCAGCACGACGAGCGTTCCGCCGCCGAGTTGGAGCTTCATCGCGAGACCGAGTTTGTCGAAGTCGCAATCGGTTTCGCTGGAACAGGCATCAGTCACCATGCCTTCGAAGAGCGAGGCCATGAAGGTCAACATCAGCAGCCCGGTCTGCGCCAGGACCAGCACCAGCGTGAGTGCGAACCGTACTGGTGGCCGCTGTGTCGGCCAGTACACGGGAGGGGGCGGCGGAAACCCTGAAGGGAGCGGTGCCCGAACCTGCGCCGACGGGGGTGGGATCACAGGACAACGTTGAAGACGACGATGGCGGCGAGGGCCAACACCACGTGCGTGGCGATACCGACGATGGGCACGACGCGAATCTTGGGATGCTGCGCTCGTGCGATGACGGCGATGATGCCGGCCAGCAGGACCAGCGTCCCGCCCACGCCGGTCAGAGCGAAGGCGGTGTCGACCACGAATGACTTGTCTGAACGGGTCCCGCTGGACACATCGGCGCTCATGGCGACGCCGGCTCCGATCACGCCCGCGACCAGATAGACGCCGACCTGCACGATCAGCAGGATGATGGCCGTGTTCCCGCGTCGGCGGGGTGCGGGCGGGTAGTTGTTCATGACGTTCACGCTAGGTCCGTTCGGTCGGGTGTACATCGGGGAAAATACGCAATCACGCCGCGGCCGGCAGCAACTGCTGTGCGGCCATCCACAGGCCGGTGTGCACCGCGATGCCCACGATCGGCACCCACAGTGCCGGTGAGCGTCGCGAGATCAGCAGCAGCGACACCGTCGCCACCAGCAGCAGGGCCAGCACACCGACACCGTCGACGTAGGCCATCGCGGTCGCGGCGTCGACGTTCACACAGCCGTCGCTTCGGCACGCCGCGGCGGCCCTATCGGGCCAGGTGAGGCTGATCAGTGCGGTCACCACGACGTAGCCGGTCAACGCGGCGGCGCCGATCGCGGTGAGCGTGGAGTCGACGGCGCGCCACGATGGCGAGTAGCCGGTGTGGGTGGGATGCACGGCGTAGGTCATGGCGATGACGCTACGAACTGGGTTGTGCTGCCGACTCCGCAGAACTACTCAGCTTCACCCGGGGAATCCACCCGCGGGCGCCTGCTCAGCGATAGATCGCGGTGTAGAGCTCGACGATCTCGGCGGCGTCGGGGATGCGGGGATTGTTGGCGGGTGATCCCGACGCCAAGGCCTGCTCGGCCATCACTTCCAGCTTGCCGGTCCACGTGGCCTCGTCGACGCCGTAGACCGCGGGCGTGGGGACCTCGACGTCGAGACACAGCTGGGTCAGTTCGGCGACCAGGGCGTGCGCGGCGACGTCATCGGAGGCCGACTCACCGACGATGCGCATCGCGCGGGCACAGTCGGCGTAGCGATCTGGCGCCGCATCGACGGAGAACCGGGTGACCGCGGGCAGCAGCATGGCGTTGGAAAGCCCATGCGCGACATGGAAATGTGCGCCGATCGGTCGACTCATGCCGTGTACCAACGCAACCGAGGCGTTGGAGAAGGCCATCCCGGCCTGGGTGGAGGCGATCATCATCGCCGCGCGTGCGTCTCGGTCGGATCCGTCGGCGTACACCCGACGCAGCGCCCCGGCGATGGTGCGCATGGCGGTGAGAGCCAATCCGTCGCTGAAGGCGTTGGCCTTGCGGCTGACGTAGGCCTCGATGGCGTGGGTCAACGCGTCCACGCCGGTGTCGGCGGTCAGTCGGGCAGGCATCGACATGGTCAACTCGACGTCGATGATGGTGGCCACCGGCAGGAACGACAACCCGGGACACAACATCTTCTCATCGGTGGCACTGTCGGTGATGACGGTGAACTGGGTTGCCTCCGAACCAGATCCGGCGGTGGTGGGGATGGCGATGATGGGAAGAGCCGGTCCGGCGTAGGGGCCGGGCGCCCGGTAGTCGCCCATGGTGCCGCCGTTGGCGTGCAACACCGACAACGCCTTAGCGGTGTCCATCGGACTGCCACCGCCCAACCCGATCACCGCATCAGCGTCCGCGGCCGCCACCGCGGCCACCCCGGCAACCAGCGAGTCGGTGGTGGGGTCGGGGACGGTGCCGTCGAAGAGAGTCGGGGTGGTGCCCGCAGCGCGCAACAGGCCCAGGACTCGCTCGGCCACGCCGGTCGTCACCATGAACTGGTCGGTGACGACGATCGGACGGCTGACGCCCAAGGTCGAGACCACCGCCCCGATCTCGTCGAGGGCGCCGGGACCGATGCGGGCAAAACGGGGGAGTGCGATGGAAGCAACCATGAACACACCGTGCCATGTCGGAGCGTCGGCGGTGGGCCGGTTGAGTCAGCCGGGTATCTGCTCGATCAGTTGCAGCGAGATGGCCATCAGGATCACCTGAATCCCGATGCCGACCAGCGGGATCCACCACGCTGTCCGGCGGCGGCCCAACCGCACCGCCACTGCGATGAGGACGGCCAACAGCACCACGCCCCCGCCGATGTCGGTGATGCCCAACGCCCAGGCGAGGTACTCGTAGCGGCAGGTCTGCGCTCCGCACGAGTCGGTGGCGAACGCCGAGAGGAACAGGCTGAGAAACCAGATCAGCCCCATCGCAGTGCCGTAGAGCATCGTCAGGACGATGGACACCACGAGGTCGGCCTGCCGACCGGCGGACTCCTTGACCTTCGGATGTGGCTGATATGGCTGCATCTGCGGGGCGGGCTGATGGGGCTGCATGGGGGAAATGTAGGACCCCCAGCCCGTCGGCAACAGCGCAGAACTACTCACGCCCAGAACTACTCAAGCCCAGTGCAGGGTGAGACGTGATGTCGCACCCGTCTTAAGAACCCGCGGTAGACGCCATCCGGGCCCGCATGGTCCGCGAACTCGCAGAAATCCATGTTCCCAAGGCTCAGATTGTTCTCGATCGACCACATCTGCGAAGGAATCACCCGCACGGTGCGGCCGGGTTCATGGCCGGACTCGAGCGGACCAGTGTCGACCGCCAGGATCGGGTGCTCCGGGTCGCTGAAGGTGACCAGGTCGGCCAAGAACACGTAGTAGGGCGGAGGCGGCCCAACCTCGGCCACGAAACTCTCCGGAGTGGTTCCATGCCATGCCTTGTCGTCGATTGCGATGAAGTTGGCGGTGAACTCGTCGGATGTCTGCGGTGCCTGGGCATCGATCACCAGCTGCTGCCAGGCGTGGTCGTCGCTGAAGTCGGTACGGATGAGAACAGACCCGTCGGGCAGAGGTGGCTTCGGCATGGTTCGGTTTTCAATCGTCGTCGGGGATGGTGTTCAGGGCTCGTGGCGGTGGCCGGGACCGTTGCGCTGTCAGTGGTGCAGCAGCATCCCGGCGGCTGCGGTGTCGACCACGACGGTGGCGTGGGGATGGGCCTGTAGCACCGAAGCTGGGCATGCCGGGGACACCGGTCCTGCCACGGCGTCGGCGATCGCTCGGGCCTTGTGTGTGCCGGTGGCCACCAGCAGCAGATGCGCGGCCGAGGAGATGGTGGCCAATCCTTGGGTGATCACCAGGCGTGGAACGTCATCGGGGTGATCGAAGAACCGGGCGTTGTCGGCCCTGGTCTGTTCGGTGAGCGTCGCCGGCCGCGTCCGGGAGGTCAGTGGCGATGATGGCTCGTTGAACGCGATGTGCCCGTTGGCGCCGATGCCGAGGATCTGCAGATCCACCCCACCGATCGCGCACAATTCGGCGTCATAGGCCTGCGCGGCCTGCGCCGGATCGGCGGCGGTGCCGTCGGGGCCGTGCACCGCGTCGATGTCTATGTGGTCGGTGAACTCGTCGCGGATAACCTGAGCGTACGACTGCGGGTGCCCCGCAGGCAGGCCAACGTATTCGTCCAGCAGATAGGCCTGTGTGCCGGCGAACGACACCCGCCCGGCTCGATGTCGCGCGATCAGCTCTCGGTAGGCGGGCAGCGGCGACGAACCGGTGGCCAACCCGAGGTACCGTATCCCCGAATCAACTGCCTCGCAGACGATGTCGGCCATCACCACCCCGGCCTCGGCTGGGTCGTCGACGGTGATCAGGTCCATCAGTCGACCCAGCTGCCGTGGTTCATCACCGCGCGCACCGACATGGGCGCGGCGGCCGACGGGTCGACCCCGTCGAGCACGAGCAGGTCGGCGCGCATCCCGGCGCGTAGGTCACCGACTCCGGCGTCGACCCCCAAGAGTCGGGCGGGCGTGTGCGTGGCGGCGACCACTGCGGCCTGCAACGGGACGCCGGCGTGAGTCACTGTGCGCGCCAACACATCGGCCAGCGTGCTGGTGCTGCCGGCCAGCGAGCCGACTTGTTCGTCGTCGGCGTACAGGCGGGCCACGCCCTCGACCACGTCGACGTCCTGCGGACCCAGACGGTATCGGCCGTCGGCCATCCCGGTGGCCACCATCGCGTCGCTGATGAGTGTGATCCGGTGTGGCCCAAGGAGGTCGAAGATCATCGCGACAGTTCCGTCGGCCAGATGGACACCGTCGGCGATCAACTCCGCCACCAGTTCGCCCCGACCTGCCGCGGCCAGACACGCACCCGCCAGACCCGGCTCCCGATGGTGCAGCGGTGCCATCCCGTTGAACAGGTGGGTGGCCAGCAGTGGGCGTTCGGCCGAACGGGCAATGGACTCGGCGGCAACGGAATACGACGCGTCGGAGTGCCCTAGACCCACCATCACGCCGTGGTCGCGGGCGACGTCGACCAGCTCGCCGAACCGCGCGGTCTCCGGCGCCAGCGTCACCGCCGCCACCGTCCCGCGGCCCGCCGAGAGCAGGCGATCGAGGATGGCGGGATCACCGTCGATGATGTGTCGCGGGTCTTGGGCACCGCAGCGGGCGACGGCCAGGAACGGACCTTCCAGATGGATCCCGCTGATCACCCCCGACTCCGCCAGCTCGGCCAGCTCACGTATCTGACGGTCGATGTCGGCCACCGGCGCCGACACGAGGCTGGCCAGCACCGAGGTGCTGCCTGCGCGGCGATGGAAGTCGGCTGCGGCAGCACAGCCGGGACCGTCGGACTCGGGGAAACCCCAGCCGCCACCCCCGTGGCAGTGCACGTCGATCAGTCCGGGCACAATGGCCTGATCACTCGGAAGTGCCTGCGGGGGTGTGGTTTCCGGCCATTGATCGACCGGACCGACCCACGCGATCGAGCCGTTGGCGACGGCGACGATCCCGTCATCGACGCAGACGCTCGCCGACACCAGTCGGCCGCGCAGGATGTGGTCGAAGCGTCGGGTCATGGTGTGTTGGGTCATGGTGTGTCGGCGGCAGCGGGAGGAAGCTCGGAGCTGTCCTCCTCGCGGCCGGGGGTGCGCAGGTTCCAGCGACGGATGACGAATCGGAACAGCACGTAGTAGACGACGGCGTATCCCAACCCGATCACGATGAGCAGCAACGGGTGTTCGGCTTTACCGAAGTTGAGCAGATAGTCGAAGAATCCGGCTGAGAACGTGAACCCGTCGCGGATGCCGAGTGCATTGCACAGCGCCAGAGAGCTTCCGGTCAGCACCGCGTGCACCAGATACAGCGGCCAGGCGACGAACACGAACGAAAACTCCAGTGGCTCAGTGATGCCGGTGAGGAACGAGGTGAGCCCGACCGACAGCATCAGCCCGCCGACCACCTTGCGCTGCGCAGGCTTGGCCTCGTGCCAGATGGCAAGGGCCGCAGCGGGAAGTCCGAACATCATGATCGGGAAGAAGCCGGTCATGAACACTCCGGCATTCGGGTCGCCGGCGAAGAAGCGGGTCAGGTCGCCGTGGGTGCCGTTGTAGTCGCCCACCACGAACCACACCACCGAGTTGAGGATGTGATGCAGGCCCAGCGGAATGAGCAGCCGGTTGAAGAAGCCGTAGATGCCGCCGCCGACCACGCTGTTCTCGTTGACCTGATTGCCGACCCAGTTGAGACCCGAGTGGAACGGGGCGTAGGCGAGGCTGAGCGCGACCCCGACGAACAACATGGTCAGCGCGGTGAGGATGGGCACCAGTCGGCGCCCGGAGAAGAATCCGAGATAGGGCGGCAAGGCAGTGCGGTGGAACCGTTGCCACAGCATGGCGGTGCCCAGGCCGACGACCACACCGCCGAGCACGCCGTAATCGACAAGGGACTGTTGGCCTTTGGAGTCGAGATCGCCTTTGAGGACGATGGGCGACATCGCCTTGAACACCCCGGCCAACACGATGTAGCCGACCACGGCGGCCAGCGCCGTGGAGCCGTCGGATTTCTTGGCCCAGCCGATGGCGATACCCACGGCGAACAACAGCGGCAGGTTGTCGAAGAGGGCGCCACCGGCGGCCGAGATGACACTGGCGGTGTCCTTGAAGGTGGAGAACCGGCCCAGCATGTCGTCCTGGCCGATGCGGAGCAGTAGGCCGGACGCGGGCAGCGCCGCGATCGGCAGCATCAGGCTGCGCCCGAGTCGTTGTGCAGCAACCAGGCTGGAGTTCTTCAGCGCCGAGGCGCGGTCAGCGGAGGTGGTCATCTCGGGGCCTTTGCTCGGTGAGGGTGACGGATTCGAACATCACGACGTGCGGCGAGGTTATAACCAGTTAGCATGGTTTTGCCCGACCGACTTGTCAACACATCCGAAGTGAGGAACCACCGTGTCGAAGGCTCAGGACATACTCGCCGCGCTCGGGGGTGCGAGCAACGTCGTCGAGATCGAAGGGTGCATCACCCGGCTTCGTACCGAGGTGGCCGACGCGGGCAAGGTCGACCACGCGGCGTTGAAGAAGGCAGGGGCGCACGGGGTGATCGCCGCCGGCTCGGTCGTGCAGGTGGTGGTGGGTCCCGAGGCCGACATGTTGGCTGACGACATCAGCGATCTGCTGTGACGGGGTCGGCTGAGCCGGCGCTGTCGGTCCGGGCCCCGCTGGGTGGGACCGCGACTGCGCTTGCGCAGGTTCCCGATCCGGTGTTCGCGACCGAGATGGTCGGGTCAGGTCGGGCCATCGAACCGGCGGTCGGGCTCGGGCCGGTGGAGGTCGTGGCCCCGGTGTCAGGTCGCCTGGTGAAGGTGCACCCCCATGCGTTCGTCATCCTCACCGAATCCGGTGTCGGGGTGTTGGTGCATCTGGGAATCGACACCGTGCGACTGGGTGGGTCCGGATTCACCGTGCACACCGCGGACGCGACTCACGTCGAGGTGGGCTGTCCGATGATCACCTGGGATCCCGATGCGGTTCGCGCGCAGGGCTATTGCGCCTCGTGCCCGGTGGTGGTGATGGATTCCGCGCCCGGTCAGGTGCGTTCGGAACCACCGGTCGAGATCGCCCGCGGTGCAGAGTTGTTCGCCTGGGCCCCCACCGCGCGCGGTCGCCTCGCCTGAGTCAGGCGTCCTCGCGCAGCTCCATGTGTAATTCGTAGCGATCGGCCCGATACCACGAGCAGGTGTGCTCCAGTGGTTGTTCGCCGTGACGTCCGATGCGGTCGAACGCGAGAACTGGTGCACCGGTGGCTATCCCGAGCATCGTCGCGATCCACTCGGGTGCTTCGCGAGCTGCCACGGTCTGCTCGGCCCGGTCGATGGGTGTGCCGAACCGGTGCGAAAGCGTCTCGTAGATCGAGGCGCTGAGGTCGGTGTCGACGAGGTCGGGCAGGTGCGGCCCGTGGTACCAGGCGTCGTCGACCGATATCGGTTGGCCGTCGGCAATGCGCAAGCGCACGATGTGATGGCCGGGGTCGCTGGCGCGCAGGCCCAGCGCCACCGCGGTTCGCGGGGGTGGCGGACAGGTCTCGACGCGGATGACCACCGTGGTCGGGTTGAGGCCCTGGCGGCGCATGTCTTCATGGAACGAGGCGAGGTGCAACCGGGATCGGACCTGTCGCTCGGCGACGTAGGTGCCCTTACCGCGTACCCGCACCAGCATGCCGTCGTTCACCAGTTGTCCGATCGCGTCTCGCACGGTGATGCGGCTGACCCCGAAGTCCACACACAGCTGGCGTTCGCTGGGCAACATGTCGCCGGGCGCGAGGTCGTCGGTACACATCCGCTCGAGATGGGCGCGCACCTGCTCATGCTTGGGGACCATGCTGTTGACGATGGTGGATTCGGACACGTCACCCATCCCGGTCTGCGGCGTACGCCCGGTGCGCACTGACTCAGATGGTACCTGTGGTCATTACCAGTTCAGGTCAGCTGAGGGGGCCCGGCGTCGGGAGAGGCTGCGAGGTGCCTCGGCGTCGGAATCGTGAGTCCGCGACACGCGCCGCAATGACAGTCAACTTCCGTTACTTCTGTCACTCTGTTCACTGGTAGTCCAAGCGATCACCCGTATCCGGGTCGACGATGCCCCGGCGGAAAGGAAGCGTGATCATGTCCGCGAGCCTGCCTTCAGAGAACCCCCATTCCACCTCGGTGCGCGTCTGGCGGGTGGTGGCGATGATCGCCCCGCTCGTCGGGCTGGTGATCGGCATGCTGCTGGTCGTCGGCTCGGTCTAGCCAGCTCGGTCCAGCCGGCTCGCCCGACCGGTCGGATCACATCCCGATCGGCGGATGGCCGAGGTTGATCACCGCACCACATGGATCGGTGATCGAAGCCAGGGTCCCGTACGGGGTGACCTCCGGCGCCATCAGCACCGATCCACCCAGCGCGGTGGCTGCGGCCACGGTCGCGGCCACATCGTCGACCGTGACGTACACCGACCAGTGTGACGGGGTTCCGGCTGGCAGCAGGTCGCCTGCCGCCATGATCCCGCCGTAGCTCACATCGCCGAACATCAACTGCGAGTAATGATCTGGGCCCTCTTTCTCCGGGTCACCACCGGTGCCGATCTCCAGCAGTCGGGTGTCGACGACCTTCGGGTAGAACGCCGTCGAGGCCGCGTAGTCGTGACTCATGCACTCGAACCAGTACGGCGCGCCGTGCACGCCCCACTCGGTGAAACCGGCGTGTGTGTTCGGCTGCCAGAAGCCGATGCTCGCCCCGGCCGGGTCGGTGACCACCGCCATCGTCCCCTCCTCGCCCACTGTCATCGGCGGTGTCACGGCGGTGGCCCCGGCCGCCTCGGCGGCTGCCACCGATGCGGCGGCGTCGGTGGTGTGCAGGTACACCGCCCACGTGTTCGCCGGCGCGCCGGATTCGGGCCAGTAGGGGCTCAGGCCCGCCACGCGGCGTCCGTGCAGCGTGAAGTTCTGGTATCCGCCGAACTCCTCGCGCGGCGGTTCGCAGTCCCACCCGAAGAGCTGGCCGTAGAACGCGGTGACTCGGGTGGTGTCGGTGCTCATCAGGTCGAACCAGATCGGGGCACCGGCAGGTGCGGTGTAGTCGGTCATGATCAGTGATCCTCTCGGCGAATCCGGTGTTGTCGAGAAGGTAGACCGCCGCAGCGGCCAAAGTTCATCGATCGGCCGCGAACCTGATCAATCGGCCAGCGCGCTGGGTGCCGGTTGGGGGACCTGGAACCGATAGCCCTGAGCCAGGGGACAGTTCAATGCGTTGAGCGAGTGGACCTGGGCGTCGGTCTCGATGCCCTCGGCGATGACCAGCAGGTGGTTGGCCTCGGCGTGTTCGACCAGCCCGGTCAGCAGGTGGTCGACCATCGGGGTGCCGAGCCCGGCGGTGAGGGATGCATCGATCTTGAATCCGTCGATGGGCCAGTTGATCATTCGGCTCAGCGACGACCATCCACGTCCCAGATCGTCGATGACCACCTGAGCCCCGGTCTCGCGCAGCCGGGTGATCGACGCCGCAGCCGATGCATCGTCGAGCGTGGCCGATTCGATCAACTCCACCCGGATCAGTTCGGTGGGAAACGGCGAGGACGTGATGGCCTCGATGAGCATGTCCAGCCGATACCGGCGTTCCAGGTGAGCTCCGTCGACGTTGACGTGCAGCGGCGAGGTGCGATTGTCGGGACAGGTCTGCATCATCATGGTCGCCGCCCGCGCCAACATGTCCAGGTCGAGGTCGAGCACGATGTCGGTGCTCGCGATGGCGGGCAGGAACTCCGCCGGCCCGACCAATCCATGATCGGGGTGCATCCACCGACTCAAGGCCTCGTAGCCGCGGATCTCCCGGGTGCGCGGGTCCACGATCGCTTGAAACCATGGGCTGATCTGGCCCGCGTCCATCGCCTCGAGCACATCGTCGACGGAATACCGCGCCGTCGACGCGGCCCGGTCGCGCTGTAGTTCCAGCTGCTCTTCGATCACGCGGCCGTACTTGCCCAGCACCGACATCTGAGTCTCGGTGAGCTCGTTGGGATTGGGATCGCCCAGACACAGGGTGCCGATGGCGGTGTGTTCACGACTGAACAGCGGGACTCCGGCGTAGCTGCGCAGGTCGCTGTCGAGCACCGGTTGGGCACATCGTCGGTCCACCGAGGCGTCAGTGGCGTCGGGGATCATGACGGGTTCACCGGAGTCGACGACCACGCTGCAGATGGTCTCGTCGCGGCCGCTGACACTTCCGACCCTGCCGTCGGGGGTGCCGTAGGAGGCCAGCACGAACTGCTGGCGGTCGTCGAGGATGTGCACGGCGGCGATCGGGTAGCCCAGTGCGTTGGCAGCAAGCTCCAACGTGGAGGTCAGGACCGGGCTGACGCGGGTCAGCGCCGTGTAGTTGCCTGCCGGTCCGCCCCGTGATTCCGGGCGGTTGAGGGTCACATCCTTGTCGTATCACGATTCGAGGGTGTGAATCGCGTCTTGCGATCCACTGCCGGGCTGGTGTCGAGGTCAGCCGACGGATGGGTGGGGAATAATCACACTTTCCAGACACGGCGAAGGAGCAGGTCGATCATGGTCGGATCTGATGCGGTCGGTTCGGATGCGGCCGATGCTCAGCTGGCTGCCGAACTCGCCACCGACGCCGGCCACCTGCTGGTGGAACTGCGCGCAGGCGGTGCGGTCGTCGGTGACGAGCTGGGCCGCCTGGGTGACCAGCGAGCCAACGACCTGCTGCTCGCGCGGCTCGCGGCGCAACGCCCCGACGACTCGGTGCTTTCGGAGGAATCGGTGGATGACCGCTCCCGGTTGAATGCCGACCGGGTGTGGATCATCGACCCGCTGGACGGCACTCGCGAATATCAGCGACCCGGTCGCCGGGACTGGGCGGTGCATGTGGCGCTGTGGCGTCGCGGACTCGGACTGACCGTCGGCGCCGTCGCCCTACCTGCGCTCGGCGTCACCTACTGCAGTGCGTCGATGCCGCCCGGGGAGCCGCCGACTGGGACGCTGCCGATCGACGAGCTGCTACCGGCTGCGAACTCCCCTCGCCCACGGGTGGTCATCAGCTCCTCGCGACCAGTTCCCGAGGCCGCCGCCGTGGCCTCCGCGATCGGTGCGCAGGTGGTGCACCTGGGGTCGGCCGGGGCCAAGGCGATGGCGGTGGTGCGAGGCGAGGCGCAGGTGTACATCCACTCCGGCGGACAGTCCGAGTGGGACTCGGCCGCTCCGGTGGCCGTGGCGCTCGCGGTCGGCCTGTGGTGCAGCCGTGTCGACGGAACACCGTTGGAGTACAACCGATCTGATGTATACCTGCCTGATCTGCTGATCTGTCGTCCCGAGCTTGTCCCGCCGATCCTGGCCGCCATCACCTGACGACGAACGGGTGGCTGCGCGTTGCCGCACAGCCACCCGCTCATGGTGTCCGCCTCAGAAGCCGA
Source organism: Williamsia sp. CHRR-6 (assembly GCF_018474015.1). Classification (GTDB taxonomy): domain Bacteria; phylum Actinomycetota; class Actinomycetes; order Mycobacteriales; family Mycobacteriaceae; genus Williamsia_A. The sequence continues at coordinate 55,342 of NZ_JAHCSG010000008.1, forward strand.
AGTTGCCGGCGCCGCTTTCGTGGCTGGGGTCGTTGGCCTGGTAGTCGATGTGGGTGTCGGTCTGGGGGACGGGGTCGGTGAAGTTGTCGGTGCTGTAGTTGACGTGTCCGTCGCCGTCGGTGTCGGCGCGGGCGGTGTCGTAGTAGTGGTCGCCGTCGGTGTCGATGAGTTCGAGGTCGGCGCGGCCGTCGTTGTTGGTGTCGATGAATTTGTCGTCCCAGACGCCGTCGCCGTCGGTGTCGAGGGCGACGACGTCGACGCGGCCGTCGTGGTTGAGGTCCCAGGAGGCTTTGTCGGCTTGTCCGTCGCCGTCGGTGTCGGTGAGGACGACGTCGACGCGGCCGTCGTGGTCGGTGTCGATCTCCCAGAGCTGTTGGCCGTCACCGTTCTCACGGGTCTCGTGAGCCCGATCCTGCTGCGAGTCACGCTCGTCGCTCTTGTCCTCCGACCGGTTGTTCTCGGTCGAGCGGCTCGCGCTGCGGTCGTTGTCGTCGCGGTCGCTGTCGCGGGAGGACGAGTCCGAGCTGCTGTCGCGGGAGGACGAGTCCGAGTCGCTGTCCTTCGAGCTGCTCGACGAGCTCGACGTTCCGTCGATGTGCGGTGCCGCCTCGTCGATCGTGCTGGTCGAGTCCACCTTGCCGTCCTCGTTGGTGTCGAGACCCTTGGTGTCGTAGCGGCCGTCGCGATCTGTGTCGACCTCGTAGTAGTCGGCCTTGCCGTCGCTGTCGGAGTCGACAGCGCGGACGTCGGCGATGCCGTCACCGTCGGTGTCGACGTCGACGAGGTCGACCTTGCCGTCGCCGTCGGTGTCGGCCACCAGCGTCTCGTTGGTGCCGTCGTTGTCGTAGTCGGTTGCGGTCTCGTTGGTGCTCATCGGGGTTCTCCTGGGGTGCTCGGCATCTGGAGGATCTCAAGATGCGTGGTGGTTTCGTAGATCAGATGCGCCGAACCGGTCGGATGTTCCCGGCGGGCAGGGGGAAAATTCGGGTCTCAGAAGCCGAAGTTGCCGGCGCCGCTTTCGTGGCTGGGGTCGTTGGCCTGGTAGTCGATGTGGGTGTCGGTCTGGGGGACGGGGTCGGTGAAGTTGTCGGTGCTGTAGTTGACGTGTCCGTCGCCGTCGGTGTCGGCGCGGGCGGTGTCGTAGTAGTGGTCGCCGTCGGTGTCGATGAGTTCGAGGTCGGCGCGGCCGTCGTTGTTGGTGTCGATGAATTTGTCGTCCCAGACGCCGTCGCCGTCGGTGTCGAGGGCGACGACGTCGACGCGGCCGTCGTGGTTGAGGTCCCAGGAGGCTTTGTCGGCTTGTCCGTCGCCGTCGGTGTCGGTGAGGACGACGTCGTTGCGGCCGTCGTGGTCGGTGTCGATCTCCCAGAGCTGTTGGCCGTCACCGTTCTCACGCGTCGCGTGAATGCGCTCGTCGTTGTCCGCGTGCTCGGTCTTGTCGTTCGAGGTGGTGGTGCTGTTGTCGCTCGAGTTGCCGCTCATGGTCGTCTCCAGGTGTAGATGGTTGATCCGATCGATGTGGTCCAGGTCTGGACGCTCACACTACGTAGGATGCGGTCACGATGCCGGATGTTCCCGAAACATGTGAACGAGATGTTCGGCCAGGTCACGGGGTCAGCCCGAGCTCTTTGAGGACAGCCCGCGCGGGCGCCTGGTCTTTGAGGTCGTTTACCTCTAACACGAGCCCGGTGGTGCGGTTCGCGAAGGTCAAGGTCACTTCCGACGTCCCGTCGATCTCGGCGCTACTGCTGGCGTCGGGTCCTGAGACCGGGGTTTCCATGGACTCCGGAGGCAAGTTCCGCCACCTTCGAAGCCGCCAGTCTGAGGTCGAGGGAGGCGGCGACGCCTGGGCCGACGTTTGGGAACGAATTCCGATCTACCAAAAGTCTGACATCGACGAGGCTGGAGCACTGGATTTGTGCCACACCTCCTGATGACGTGCTCGGTTGACACATCTGGGTGGCTAGGCGCAGCTTTTCGGGTAGCGCGGCCAGTATCTGTTCGGCTGTTTCTGGCTGTGGGCTTGCGGAGCTGGGTGGCGCAGCGGTGGTGGTGGTCTTGTTGCCGCTCGGGGAGAACAGGACCACCGTGCCGACGATCACCGCGACGACGAGAACGGCAGCTGTGGCGAGGACGGTTGTCCGCCGAAACCATGGAGGGTGTGGTCATCGTCAGCTGTGTTCCTGGTCGGTGCGTGTGGGCGGACGCGCGAACTGTACCCGGCCCATCAGCCCCTGTCTCGTTCGGACGCACAGGGATTCTACGAGCGAGCACGGGAAAGACGCGTGGACTGCCGCGTGGCAGCTGAACTCCGCTGTTCGCGGAGACTCGGCCGGAATATCGACGTGCCGTACGTCCGACAAGCGGGGTGGTCGCGACGACGGGTATAGTGCTCGCAGCCTGCACACCACAAGGAGTACATCTAATGCCACTGCCTAAAATGTATGTGTCATTTTTGGTCGGTGTGATCACAACGCTCTGTCTGGCGTCGTGTTCTTCTGGAGAGACCGGTACCGCGCGTTCTCAGCCATCATCGGGCACGCCGTCGGTCAACCTCGCAGCGTTGGACACCGGTTCCTTCGCGACCTCTCCGCGAAGAGAATTCGGCACCGCTACCAAGACCGACATCAGTGATGTCGAGAGCCAACGAATGGCCGAGTTCGTGACTCTTCCGTTTGAGATCGACCCCACTTTCACTAGTGGGGGGCGCCCCATCGGAACGATCAGTGGAACGCCGCGATTGTTCGTCGACGGCGCGGCAAAGGGAGTCAAGGTCTTGACTGACAACTCGATCCTTGCCGCATTTTTCACTACTGCGCGGCGTCCAGGGTTCGACAACAACAATGGTCCTGCAAGCGTCACGCACGCGGTATTGAGGTTCCGTGATGCGGCCTCCGCAAGAACGGCGGCCCAGGGTCTCTTGCAGGAGGAGTTGTCAAGGCTCAAGGGGACCAAGCCGGACACGCCGCCAGAACTGCCGCAGTCTTTCGTTCTGTGGTCAGACACGGTGACCGAGGTGATCACCCCGCACGATGATTACGTCCTGATGGATCGGTTTTTTGCTCCGACTGATCAACACAAAGCGGCTTACGGTCTGGCCATCAAGTCGCTCTCACTGCAAAAACCCTTGATCGACAAATTCCCGAAGACCAGACCTGCGGTGAACGCAACTATCAAGATCGATCAGAACAAGATCCTTTTGTACGCGCTGGAAAGTCCCGACGCCTCAGGCAACGGTGGGCTCGCGCCCGCGGTGTACGGACCGCGTGGTACCGCACACGTTTCGATCGGACCGGCGCGCACCCTCCAGGTGCTCACGGATGCGGGCTCGACCCACAACGCGTATTGGCTGACACAGGTCTATCGGGCGGCTACCGCTGACAAGGCGTCGACATTGGTAGCGGAGTTCGGCAGGATCCTGATCGACGCAGGCTTCGCGCCCGCGGATCCTCCTAAAGGGCTCCCGATGGCGAAGTGTTTCTCGCGGGACGGAGACATAGGCAAAGGTGACGATTGTCTCGTTCAGGTTGGACGCTACGTCGGCGAGAGCGGCGACCAGGATGCAACGATAACCCGCCAGCAGATTTCTGCGCAGTACAAGATCCTTACCCAAGCCGACCAGAACGCTAACTGAGCTCCGCAACCGGAGTTCGGAAAATCGACCCAATCCGACAGTTCGGACCCCAGTGGTCCGCGTTCGAAGTTGTTGGGCGGTTCGCTTTCTTGAGGATCTGCTCTGCGGTGTTGGTCCAGGCGACCGGCTGGGCGCGAGGGGTCCAGCCGACCCCGCACCCTGGACCGGGACCGATTGATCACGGTGACCTTGACGCCGCACGAAGTGAGATCAACGCTCACACTGCGCTGGACGGGGTGTGCAGTTCTGCCGACATGTGACGTTCGGTCACGGGTTCAGCCCGAGCTCTGTGAGGACAGCTCGAGCCGACGCCTCGTCCTTGAGGCCGCCCACCGAGAAGGTCAATCCGGTGCTGCGGTTGGCGTAGTACACGGTGATGTAGCTGGTCCCCTGGATGGAGGATCCACTGTTGTCGTCGGAGCCTGGGGTATAGGTGCCGAAGATCCCGTCGGTCATGTCCTGGAGTCGTGTGCGGGTATTCGCGTCGTCGAGTGATGCCAGGACCGTGGGGCCTGAGCTCTCATCGAGAGTCCGGTTGGCGAACAAGCCGAGCGTGGCGCTCGATCCGCACTGGAGCTGAGCTACCTTGGCGATGCCAGTGGTGGACAACTGGCACCGGCGGGTGGCTAGGCGCAGTTTTTCGGGTAGTGCGGCCAGTATCTGTTCGGCGGTTGCTGACCGTGGGCTTGCCGAGCTGGGTGGCGGTGCAGCGGTGGTGGTCTTGTTGCCGCTCGAGGAGAACAGGACCACCGTGCCGACGGTCACCGCGACGACGAGTACGGCAGCTGTGGCGAGGACGGGTGTCCGCCGAAACCATGGCGTGGCGGTTGTCTCGGTCGCGGTAGTGCGGTTGGTGGCTGACCAGCGGTCGGTGGAGTCGGTGAACACCGGCGCGACGTTTGCCGGTCGGAAACGGCGAAGTGCTCCGCGAGCCACCACGGTTTTCGGGTCGTCGAGGGTGGCGACTGGTCCGATGGGTTGAAGTACCTCGTGTATCAGTGGGATTCGTGAACTGCCGCCGGTGAGGTAGAGGGCGTCGAGGGTACGCCCGGTCTGGTCGGCGTCGGCGAGTGTGGCTAGTAGCAGGTCGCGGCCGGACTCGACTGCGGGTCGGATGATCTCGTCGAATTCGCTTCTGGTGATCTGCAGTGTCTCCTGTTGGCCGGCCGCTGCCGCGGTGATGGTGGCCGATGGGGTGTCGGACAGCAGCTCTTTGGCCCGCTGGATGGATTCGTCGAGTGCGATCTGGGCGCTTGCGTGCTGGTCGGAGTTCAAGGCCGACAACAGTGCTGGGTTGCGGGCAGCGAGTTGGCCGTCCACCCAGCGTCGCACGGCGGCATCGAAGTTCTTGCCGCCCAGGGAGTTGTCGCCGCGCGCAGCGGTCACGTCGAAACTGCCGTCGGGTGCACTACGGAGTACTGCGACGTCGAGGGTGCCGCCGCCGAAGTCGAACACGCAGACCGTGGAATTGGCTGGAAGATGTTGTGCACCTGCGTAGTACGCGGCCGCGGCGCGCGGCTCGGAGATGGTTGAGATGGTGTCGGACGCGACGCCGGCCCGGGTTGTCGCCTCGATGAGTACGTTCACCTGGGCGGGTGTCCACGCTTCGGGGTGGGTGAGCACCACCGATGCCGGTGGTTGGCCGGCGTGTGCGTTGGTGGCGCGGGTGATCACCTGTCGCATCACCGCGGAGATCGGTAGCCACGTCGGTGCCGGGCTCCCGTCGATGATCACCGACGGCTGGCCGACCAGCCGCTTGGGTGAGGGGATGAAGTGCCATGGGTCGCGGTGGGCTTCGTTGGCGGCATGGTCGCCGACCGCGATGCGGTCGGGTCCGGTCATGTGGACACCCGAGGGCATCAGGTTGCCTGCATGCGACAGCGCCAGAGTCTCCACCGCGCCACTGACCGGGGCGGTGTGGGCGGCGGCGGTGTTCGAGGTACCGAAGTCGATGCTCAGGTGCCAGGGTGTGGTCATCGTCAGCTGTGTTCCTGGTCGGTGCGTGTGGGCGAACGCGCGAACTGTACCCGGCCCATCAGCCCCTGTCTCGTTCGAGCGCACGGCAGGGGTACACACGCCACCGACTGGTCGCCGGCGGTTATGTTTGCTGGGCTGATGCATGAGAAGGAGTTCATCTGATGCGTTCGGTCAACGTGGCCACTGTGGCTGTCGGCGTGGTCATCACGCTCGGTGCCAACTGACACGTTGGGTCCGGCGTCGCGCGCAGTTCAGCTGTGATTTTGGTCGGCTTTGAGCAGGATCTTGTACTGCGCCGAGATCATCTGGCGCGTCGTGACGGCAGATCTGTCGGTGGCGACTCCGAGGTAGCGACCGACCTGAACCCAACACTCGTACTGCGGGCCGATCACGGTGTCACGACTCAGACACCTGGCGACGGGCAGGCCGACGGGGGGTGAGGTCACTCGAATGGTGGCCGATGGGTTCGGCATCTGGGTGGTCATGACCCGACTCGCCCCCGCCGCCGTGGCCGATCGGAAAACGGTGGTCTTCCACACGGCGATGTGGTCGGTTCCGGTGTCGACGAACAGTTTCCGGACCGCGGGCTGGTCGTCCCCGGCGAAATGGGATGCCCCGGTCGGCCCGTACACCGCCCGTGTGGTGCCCGCGCGGTTTGCGCTGTCGGCGTCAGGAATGGTGTAGATGAGGATGGAGTCGCTGTCCACCGGCAGCTGTGCATTCGGCCCGCGTGCAAGCGCCGGGAACTTCTTGATCTCCGTGATCTGCGCTGCCGTGGCCTTGGTCAACAACGGCGCCAGCTTGGATTCCTGGTCTGGCTCGCCGAGAGTGCGGGCGAATATCACGAAGACTCCCGACGGAGTCGCCGACAGCAGAGCCGGCCCACCCGATACCGATCGGGCCATGCGGGCGGCGAATGCCACGCCCGGTACTGCGACCGGTCGTTGCACCTCGTCTGCGGGGGCGGCTGTCGAGTCGGCGACCACCGTGTCGATGGCCTTCTTCGCGGCAGCAGCAGCATCCTGCGGGGTGATGAAGCGAGCCACCATGAGCGTCAACGAGAGTTTGGGGTAGGTCTTGCCGGCGGTGCCGGGACTGCCTGCTGCTGCCGTGAATCCCCCGAGCGTCGTCTTCAGCAGATCGGTGTACGCGCGCTTGGATCCGAGGACGGCTTCGGCTGTCGCGGGCATCGTCCCGGTGGGCTCGTTGTAGTCCCTGAGCTCAGGGTCGACGTCGGCGGGCAGGATGATGAACTCGGCCATCCGCTGTTCTTCTACTCGGATCAGCTCAGCATCGGGTGTACTCGAGGTCACCGGAGGAAACGGGGGCGAGGGGTCGGTCTGAAAGGTGCCGGTGTCCAAAGCCTTCAGGTTCACCAGGTCGCCGGGTCGTGGCTTGGCGGAGCCGCCGACGCTGTTGGCGCATCCGACCACGGTCAGGATGCAGGCCAGGCCCAGTGCGATGTAGCGGGCGAGCCGGACGGGCCGGCTTGTCATGGTTGTCACGAGAATGTGATGCGGCCCGAGAACGCGATGTTCCCGCGACGTGGTCGGAGCTCACTGCGCACTTTGGTCGGCCTGGGTGAGGATTCGGTATTGCGCCGAGATCTGCTGATGAACGTCGTCGACTTTCTTCGCCGTGGCCTCGCCGACATAACGCCCCACCTGTACGCGGCAGCTGTAGTCGCTGCTGACGGAATTCACCTTCGCCAGGCAGGTGGCGGCCGACAGGCCCGCCGGAGAAGACGTTGGCCGGTACCCGCCGTCGGTTTCGATTCGCACCAGTCCGTCCTTCAAGACCTTCGCCTTGTCGGCCGTGGTCGCTCGATAGACGTTGGTCAGGCCGATGGCGTTGTGGTCAGACCCTGCGGCGGTCAGCAGCTCGGACACCCGCTGCGAGTTGTCGATCAGATGGGCAATGCCGCGCGGACCGAACACCGCAGGGACCAGACCGACGGTGGTGACTTTGGGATCACGCAACGTGTAGATCAGGATCTTGTTCTGATCGAGCTGGATCTGCGAGTTCGCACCCAGCGGGGTCTGCGGGAACCGGGCGATCAATGGTTTCTGGAGTTCGAGGGAGCGCTTGGCCCAGGCGGTGATCTGCTCGGCTGGTACCGGCGGGTCGGTGGGCGCGTTGAACTGGTCGATCAGCAGGTAGTCCCGGAACGGCGTGAACACCTGGGTGAGGCCGGATCGTCGCAACACTCGGCTGTCGGGGAGGGCGGGCACCGCCACCTCGGTCCAGGCCCCTGCCGACGTGGTGGTGGCGAGCACCGACCGGGCCAGTGCGTCGCTCGCCTGCCGAGCCCCGGCCGGGTCGCGGAATCGGAAAACTGCATGCGTCACACCGGTGCTCGCCCCTCCGGGCGTGGCTTTGTTGCTGCCGGAGCTGAGGAACCCCGCCACCACCCGGTTGTCCTTGAAGACTTGAACGCTGGCTTTGTTGCGGAACATCGCAGGCAGGGAGCGGACGGTCCCGGCCGGGAAACCGGTCTCAGTGAAGATCGGGTCGATCTCCTGGATGAGGATGGTGAACTCGGCCATCCGTTGGCTCTCGATGACGTCGCGAGTGTCGGCGGGCGCAAACCCGAACGCGGGCTGGGCGGTGGTGGCGTACGAGCCGGTGTCGAGCGCTCCCGGATCCGATGCCGACGAGCCCGACCCCGCCGAGCCCGACCCCGCCGAGTTGGAAGCCGAGGCCGGACGGGCCGAGTCCGATGAGTCGGACGAACACGCAGTCGCTGCGCTGATCGCTGCGACGAGCACCAGCAGGCCGGCTGTGCGCGGGAGAGGCGATCGCATTGGTGAGCTCCTGTCGTGGGGAGGCTTTACGAACGTGCAGACTGTACCCGCGGGCACGGTTGCTGTCTCGTTCGCACGTACGGGCACGTCGCGGCCGGTGGCGGGACATCGAAGCGCGGGAACATCGAGGCGTCCGACCGCATCAGAGACACCGGAACGTGCCGACGATAAGTACGCTCCGAGCTGACGACGAGCAGCTGCGCAGCCCGCGACGGCGAAGACAGGAGGACCGTGACCGAGCAGAGCATGGCCAAGTCGGCTGCCGATTCAGCGGCACCGGTCGCCGACGCGGCGGTGAACGAGGCCAACGCCCAGGCGCGCAAGGTGCTGGCCGGTGGCGCTGCGGTGTTGCGGGCGTACAAGCTCGACCACATCGCCGACCTCGCCGAACGCAAAGCATCGAGCGAGCGCCAGCTGCGCAGCGTGGTGGTGGTGGGCGAGGTGAAACGGGGTAAGAGCTCGCTGATCAACGCGTTGGTGGGGCATCGTGACCTCTCGCCGACCGGCGTGGACGTGGCCACCACCATCCCCATCGCGGTGTGCCCGTCCACCGACCCGCCGCTGGATGGAACCGCGGAGCTGATGTTCCCTGACCATTCCAGTCGCGTCCCGCTGGGCACGCTGGCCGACTGGGTGACCGTCGACGGCAAGCATGTCCGCGACCTGCACCTGGAGTCGCTGCCCACTCGGGCAAGCATCCCCATCGCCCATTCTGAGCTCGGCGATGTGACCTTGATCGACACGCCAGGGGTCGGTGGCCTCGATCCGACGATGGCTGCGTTGGCCAACAGTTCCGCGCAGCAGGCGTGCGTGGTGGTGATCGTGTGCGACGCGACCACCCCGTTGACCGCGCCGGAGATGGATTTCATCCGATCGGCCGGTGCTTCGGTGGACGGTCTGATCGTGGTGGTCACCAAGACGGACAAGAACATTCGCAGCTGGAAGGCGATCGTCGAGGACAATCGCCGGTTGCTACGTACCCACCTCGACCGGGAGGTGACCGTGCTGGGGGTGTCGAGCCTGCGTGCGGTGATCGCCGCCGAGATGCCACCCGGTGCCGAACGCCGACACAGCGAACAGGCCTCGGGGATCACGTTGTTGCGCAGCGAGATCCGTCGGCGACTGGACCTGGCCGATCAACTCCCGGCGTTGGATGCGTTGCGCACCAGTCGCGAGGGTCTGGCCCGGGTCAAAAAGCAGGTGGATCGTGAATACGAGACCGTCGAGGGTTCGGGATCCACGCTGCCCGATCTCACCCGGCAGCTCGCCGATCTCGAGCGGCTCAAAGAGGAGAGCCGCGAGTGGGAGCAGTACCTCGCGCGTGACCTCGCCCAGCTGCGCCAGAAGGCGATGGACGACGCCGATCACCGCCTCGAGGAGATCCGAGATCGGTGGACCACCCGCATCCACAAGAACGGTATGGAGGTGCTGCGGCGCAGTCCGCAGAAGTTCACCGCAGACATGCAGGTCGAGTTGCAGCAGGCGCTGATGTCGACGATGTCGGGATTCCTCGAGCAGCTGTACCACCAGATCGTGCGACCACGTTTCGACGATCCGGCCATCTGGGATCTGATCTGTTCGCAGATTGTGGCCTCGCTCTACGGACAGAAGGTCGAAGGCCCGCAGGTGCAGTCCAAGCGCCACGGCATCCTCGACCCCACGCTGTTGAGCATGGGTGTCATGGGTTCGTCGATGATCGGTGGTCTGATCGGTCTGTCCTCGGCGTTGGGCGTGGGCGCGGTGGTCGGTACCGTCTGGGTGTCGGTGAACCTCGGCTTCCGAGCCATGCGGACGGGAAAGACCAACCTGCTCAACTGGTTACGCGAGACCATCGGCATCACCAAGACGGCCACCGCCCGGCTGCTGGAGATGGCCATCTCCCAGGCGCGGCCGGACATCGTGGTGCGTTACCGAGATTTCCTGCGCGTCAACATCGAAGCGCTGCAGAAGGAGATCACCGTCGCCAAGGAAGCTGCGAACGCCGATGCGGCCAAGCGGGAGAAGAACCTCAAGCGTCTGACCACCAACCGCGAGGTGATCAACAAGCGGATCTCGGAGACCGACAGGATGATCGAGCTCCTGCGAGCTCAGGAGAACAAGCGATGAGCGCCCCGATGTCCGATCCCGTCCACTCTGTCCTGGACCAAGGTCTGCGTGCGATGGCCGGCTTCGGAGGCGACCTGGTGGCCCATGCCAATCAGATCGGGGCCAGTCTCTACGCGCCGCCGCGACTGGTGGTGGTGGGACGGCTCAAGGCCGGCAAGTCGACGTTGGTCAACGCGCTGATCGGTGCCCCGGTGGCCGAGACCGCTGCGCTGGAGGCCACGCGCGTGGTCGCGGTGTACCAGGACGGGGCGCCCTCACGTGCCGAGGTGGTGGGCCTGGACGGCCGACGCCATCCGGTCCCCGTTGTGCTGGGCGAGGTCTCGTCGTTCCCGATTCCCGACGAGGAGATCGCCTATGTCAACCGGTGGCTGCCGTCGGCGGCCATCCGCGACCTCACCTTCATCGACACCCCGGGTCTGGCCACCCTGACCACCAAGAACGAGGCGGCCACCCGACGCGTGCTGATCGACGGTTTCGAGCAGACGCGCACGGCGTCGGTGGACGCCGACGCCGCGGTGTTCCTCTTCGACTCCGCCCCGCGCGCAGACGAATTGGCGTTCCTCAAGGAACTTCCGCTGTCGCCGCTGAACACCCTGGGTGTGCTGTCGCGGGCCGACGGGTTCGGCGAGGGTGCGTTCGGTCGGCGCGATCCGATCGAACACGCCGCACACCACACCGCCACTTTGGCTCGCCAACTCGGCGACACCGTCGGCGCGGTCATCCCGGTGGCGGGCCTGCTCGCCCAGACCAGCCACACCGGCGCGCTGTCGGAGAACGACGCGCGTGCGCTGGCGTCGCTGGCCGACATGTCGCCACTGGATCTGCTGGACCTACTCGATGACCCTGCGCCGCAACGGGTGTCGGTGCGGGTGCGTGACCGACTGCTCGACCTGGTGGGAGAGTACGGGGTCCTGCACGGCCGTCACATCGCCATCCGCGGGGCGGCGGCGCTCAACGAGTGGTTGTCCCGGCGTTCGGGTGTGCCTGCGCTGTACTCGGTGCTCAGCTCGTCACTGAGCGAGTTCGCGGTGATGAACCGGGCGCGCCGGGTGCTCGACAAGGTCGACAACCTGGCCTACACCCATCCCGCCCGAGACCGCATTCGCGAGATCGCCCACTCCATGCGTCGTCATCCGGCGATGCTGCGGGTGTCGCTGCTCGGCGATCTGCAACGCGTGATCGCCTCCGACCCCCAGGCCCCCTTGGTTGCGGAGCTGCGCACCCTGCTGACCGCGCGCACCTCGGCCGCCGCGGTGGGACTGCCCGACCAGGCGACCCCGCAGCAGGTGGCCTCGGTGGCTCAGCAGCGCCTGCAAGCAGCGCAGGCCCGCGCGGTGTCGACGGTCACCGCCGCCGAGGACGCCGCGTTGGTCAACGTCATCTCTGCCTACTCCGCGCTGATCGGAGCGGGTCGGCGATGAGCGAATCATCGAAGAAAGGGAAGCCATGGCCTCGGAATGGATTCTGAGCGTCGATTTCGGGACGTCGAACACAGCGGCCGCGCATTCGGCGGCCGTCGGCGGTGCCATCGAGTCCTTGGCGCTGTCACACGTGGGCAACCTGGTGTCATCGTCGGTGTTCGTCGAGAGCCCGGACCGGATCGCCGTGGGCGAGCAGGCGATCAACGAGGCGCAGCGTAATCCGGCGGCTTTCATCCCGTCGCCCAAACGACTGGTCGGCCAGCCTGCGGTGGCCGTCAATGGCTACAGCATCCCGGTCTCGCTGCCCATCTCGGCGGTACTGCGGATGGTGTTCACGCGTGCGGCCGCGGCGCATGCCGGCACCCGGCCGAGCCGGTTGGTTCTCACCCACCCTGAAGGCTGGTCACCGGAGCAGACCCACGTGTTGATCGAAGCCGCGGTGTCAGCTGGGATGCCCGAGAGTGGGATCACCCTGATGTCCGAGCCGCGCGCGGCCGCAGCGCATTACGCGCGCTCGGCAACGCTCGCTGATGGTGCGCGGGTCGCGGTGTTCGACTTCGGCGGCGGCACCCTCGACGTCGCGGTGCTGGTCAAGACCGGCCCGGGCCGATTCGACGTCATCGCTGCGCGTGGAGACAACGGGCTCGGTGGTAAGAACTTCGACGCGACCATCCGGCAATGGGTGGATGAGCAACTCGAGGCCCGCAATCCTGGACTGCAGCACTATCTTCGGCGGGACGCGCCGGTCGGTGTGCGGTTTGCCCTCGATGATTCCATCCGGCGCGCCAAGGAACTGCTTTCCGAGACGCCCAGCGCCACCATCACCGTCGCGGGCGACGGCTTCCGGGAGGTGCTGCAGCTGACGCGGGACGAGCTCGAAGAACTGATCGCGCCTGCGATGTCGGCGGCGGTCAACCTCGCTCGGTCCACCCTCGCCGACGCTCGTCAGCAGTCCGGCGCCGATGTTGAGGCGATCTACCTGACGGGCGGCACCTCGCGGATTCCGCTGGTGCACCAGATGCTGTCCCAGCTCGGACCGGTGGCCACCCTGGACGACCCGAAAACCGTTGTGGCGCAGGGAGCCATTCACGGTTTCCTCACCTCTCGACCCGATCAGACGCCGTCGGTTCCCACGCGCGTGCAGCCGGCGCCGTGGGGTGAGCCTGGTCGTCCGGTCTCGGCCCCGGTAGCCGGATCGGTCCCAGCGCCGGCGGGTGCCGCGCGCAGCAAGCGGCCGATCCTGATCGGCGTCGGTGTGGCTGCCGTCGTCGCGGTGGTGGCCACGGTGGGATTCCTGGTCCTGGGGAACTCGGATTCCGACGGTGGCTCCGGCACGGCCGCAAGCAGCGCGCCGTCGGTTGCCTCCCCGTTGTCCGGAGCCTCCACCCAGGAAGAAATTCTGGCCGTGGTCCCGACGAAGCTGCGGTCGGACCTGCAGAACTGCGCGCGCACATACGACTCTACGGCCGGCCTGAACTACCTGATGGTCTGTCTCATCACCTCCAACAGTCAGCTGACCAAGGAGGTGGCCAACCTCGACAGCAGTCGAGTGACGGCCGGTGTCGACTCTGGTGAGGCTGCCGGGCGACTGGACTCGATCACCAGCGGCACCGGGAAGTTCGGCGCGGGCACCCTGGTGGACGGTAGTGGCAAGACCAAGGCGGCTCGGGTGTTCGACGATCCCAACACCGGCTGGACCATGCAGTACGCCGACTCTGCATCGGGTCTGGTGATGACGGTGACCGGGTTCATCGACGCCAAGGCGGCGGGGACCTTCGCATCACGCGCGGGGCTGTTCTGATGGCCACCGACCTGCTTGACACCCCGCCGGTGGGGTTGGTGGCCGCACTCGGGATCGACATCGACCGCGACCTGGCAGTCCCCGATCAGATCTGGGCGAATGCCATCGCGGCGATGCTGGGAGAGAATGAGGCTGCCGAGCGCGGCCCGAGGAGGAAGCCATGAGCTCGAATGGATCGGAATCGCTGATCACGTCCCTGGGGATCGGGGTGGACGACACCCAAGTGCCCGATGACGTGTGGAGCTCGATGTTGTCGGTCGCCTTCGACCCGAACACCGCTGCGAGTGATGCTTCGATCGTGCCCACCATGGACGACTCGGGTGATCTCCCTGAGGATGACGACGACTACGTCGTGCAACCGCACTCCACGACCGACCACGACGACCCGGCGCGAGACGCCGACCATGACTCGGCGCATCACGGCGACGCCGATGGCCACACGCACGCCCATCACGACGACTCGCATGATCCCGATCCGCACGCCCACCACGACGACTCGCATCACGGTGAAACGGATTGGCATGTCTGACACCATGACTCGTGCAGTCGACGAGGCGGCGTTGCTGGTTGCAGCGCGTAACGGCGATCAGCATGCGTTTGCCGAGTTGTTGGGGTTACACCGCAACCGCATCTGGGCGGTGTGTATCAACATCGTCGGCAATCGTGCTGATGCCGAGGATGCGTTGCAGGAGACGTTGATCGCGGCCTGGCAGCACCTGGAGAAGTTCCGGGGTGAGGCGAAGTTCTCCACCTGGCTCCACCGGGTGGCCGCGAATGCGGCGCTGGCCGTGGTGCGTCGGCGCAAAGCCAACACCGACATCGTCGACTTCAACGATGCCGATGGTCCGGTACTCGTCGATGACACTGCAAGCGTTGCCTTCGACGAACGGCTGGCCATCCAAGATCAGCTGCGGATCGCGTTGGCCGAGCTGCCCGAGGACTTTCGGACCGCCCTGGTGTTGCGGGAGTTCAGTGGTCTCACCTACTCCGAGATCGCCGAGCATCAGGGCATCGGGGTGCAGACCGTGAAATCGCGTCTCAATCGGGCGAGATCGCAGCTGGCCGAGCGTTTTCAGGCCTACGAGTACGTGCCGGTGGACTGAGCGCTCGATCGTCGGACGCACCCGGATTCACCTACGCCGCAGGGCTTCATCGATGAGGTGGCGATAATCCGAGCGTCTCATCCGTTCGGCGAGCACCACGGGTGAGACCCCGGAGTTGTTGCTGGAGAGGGGATCTGCGCCAGCCTCCAGTAGCAGGGCCACCATGTTCGGGCTGGAGCCGAGCATGGCCGAGATGAGCGCGGTGTTGCCGAACCCGTCTCGGCGATCGACCTGCGCGCCTGCGTTGAGCAGCATCTCGGCTTGATCGGGGTGGTCGAGGTGCGCGGTCCACATCAATGCGGTCCAGCCGCTGCCCGCGCAGACCTCAGGATCGGTGCCGCCGCGCAACTCGGCTCGCACGCGCTCGGAGTCGTCGTGGCAGACCGCGTCGATGAGCGCGATCCCGGTCGCGTGATTCACCGTGCGTCGCCCCGGTGGCGGTGGTGGGTCGTCGGTGAGGAACCGGGTGGTCGGTGCCGCCGACCGCACCGGGTGTCCGGCCGTCTCGGCCTCCGACAGCACAGCGGCCACGTCGGCGCCGGGATTGCACGACATCACGAACTCCGGGGTGATGATGCACTGACGCAACAGGTCTGCGACCGTGCCCGGATCGATCACCACCTGATGTCGCTCGCTCAGCGCCCGGATGGCGCTTGTCGTGTCGACCAGGGTCCACGGCAGCCCAGGACCGGGTTCGTCGTCGGCGCTACCGGTGGCGCTGCGCCACCCGCCGAATCCGTCGGCCGACCAGAGCAGCACCGTGAGGTGTGGGTGGGCGGGGGACATGCAGTCGGGGTCGGCGAGCAGTTCGACGAACTGAGCCGACAGACCCGTGGTGTCCAGAGGCCGGAACGCGTCGGGCGGTTCGGCGGCGGTGGCGCGACGACCACACACCACCGTGATGTCGTGGGCGAACACGATGCCGACGTGGTTGCCGTACTCGTCCGACCCGGTGAACAGTGCGTGCCGGGGTCGCCAGCGGTCGATGAGGCGGTGGCGTCGGTCTCGGCGATCGGATGAACGGCAGTACAGAGAATCGAGAACGGCGAGCAGACGACACCGCAGATGCAGGTCGGTTGGGTCGGGGAACGCGTCGAGCAGGCGTTGATCCACCATCAGTCCATCCGATCTGATCTCTGGTGACCTCGCGGTCACGAACGTCAGGACTCAGGGGTCCTGACGATGAGATGCAGTTCGGACAGGCGATGTTCCGGCGGGTGCGAGATCAGTCGGTGTTCTCGGGTCGGCGGGTCAACTGTTCGATCGGGTCATCGTCGGCCGCGGCGGCCATGAACGCGGTGATCTGGGCCCCCATCTGCCCGAACGATTTGCCGGCCGCGGTGTGGGCCACCTGCACCACCAGTTCGGCGAGTTTTTCGGGGGCCAGGTTCATCGCGGCGTCGGAGATGGTCAACCCCGTCATGTGTCCGACGGCGTCGATGGTCACCGTGACCAACTCGTCGGTGTCGGTGTCGGTGGTGCTGATCCGCGCAAACGACTCCGACAGCGTCTGCATGCGATCGAGCGCCCGTCGCGCGCCCGCTTCGAGGTCGTCGAAGGTGATGGCCGTCTTCGGCGGCATCGGTGGACTGTCCGGCAGTGGTACCCGCGGGCCGAAATGCTGCTCGGGATTCATACGCGGCGCATCCAGGTGTCAGGTTCGGAGTCGCCGATCTGCGAGTCCACGTACAGGTCGAAGTCGGCGGCCTCACGTTCGGTGGGCAGGTCGAGGTAGGACAGAGTCTCGATCGAGTGTCCTTCGGCGAGCAGCTGTTTGCGGTGTGCAGCGGCGGCGCGCTTGCCCGCCTGCTGACACAACAACAGGATGGTGCGCGCCAGCGTGGCCGCAGGCTTGTCCATCTCGGACTTCTCGATACGGATCGCGGTGGGCAGGCCCTGTTCGGTGGTGCGCACCTCCACCGACCCGGTCGGGTTGGTGGCGCGGCCGACCGTCTTGAGCGACCACTCCTCGGACTGCGACTCCTGCGCGTCAGGCTCTGCGTCTGCATCGGGAGCAGGCGACGAGTCGGCGTACTCGTCGTCCTCCTCGTAGTAGTTGTCGTACTGGCTCACCCCGCCATGATGACATCTGTAAATGACCCCGCGAGCGGTGCGGTGCGCCTTCGTCCACAGCCCGAGACATACGACGACACCTGTGGATGGGGTCGATATAGTCGTCGCACGGACGCACGGGCGCACCAGGTCTGCTGACAGGTGCGAGAACCCGCGCAAGTCGGTGGAACCGTTCGCGCCGCAGTGGCGTCCTAGGTTTGAGTACTGATTCCGAGGGGTTACTGGAGCGACATGGAGTTCAACATCGATCTCGACGCGATCCGTCGGCAGGCAATCCAAGAAGTCGAAGACAACATGTCATCGATCCAGGAGAAGATCGCACGAGTCGCCGCCGTGCGCGAGGAGGCTTTGGCGATCACGGCGAGCGCGGTGTCACGCGACCAGTTGATCGAGGTGTGGGTCAACTCGGCGGGGACGACGATCCGACTGCAGTTGGACCGGGACGTCTACCGCGAGTACGAACCCGAAGCGCTTGCCGCGGAGATACTCCATGTCACACAGGCGGCCGCGCGGACGGCGCAAGAGCGGGTGGCAGAAAAGCTCGCACTGATCCGAGCCGAGGCGGCATCCGACGCCACCTTCAGTTCCCCGACGGCGGGGCCAGAACTTGCCGACCTCTCACAGATGAAAGTGCCGTCGATGTCGGATCCGGACTCCGACGAGCGGCGGAAATCGTGAGTTCGAACCCACGACAGGAGGTAGAACATGTCCAACCTTGAAGTTGAGATTGCAGGGCTACGCGAGGCTGGCCGCAAGTTCCTTCAGGCCGCAGACGACGTCGCGGCATCTCAGGCCAAGATCTCCGCAGAGGTGGACGGGCGAGACTCGTCGGTCTGGGGAGGCGATGAGCCCGGAGGCGTCTTCGGAGATGGCTATTCGAAGGCACACGCCGAGGCCATGGCCACTCTCGCGGACATCAAGGCTCGCCTCTATGCGGCCGCTGCCGGGGTGGGTAAGAGCGCATCACGGCTCGAGGCGCAAGAAGACGAGATTGCGGCGCGTGTCGCGAGTGAGGGTGGCCGCTAGTGGGTCTGCCAGTCCCTGCGAACCTCGAGTACGCGATGGGCTTCATCGGGGGTAGCTTCGTCTACCCGCAGGGCGACGAGGACCAGCTATTCGACATGGCGAACGCCTATTTCGAGGCAGCGTCGGGCCTGCGTGCCGCCGGTGGCGCGGTAGCTAACGGTTCTCAAAGCCTGCAGGCCGTCATCGCCGGAGACGTCCACGACGCTATGAAGAAGTACTTCGACGACATCGCCGGGCCCGATGGTCTTGCCGGACTGGCAGACAACTTCCAGAAGTGTGGATGGTTGTGTAACACCACAGCGACATCGGTGATCGTGGCGAAGGTGGCGTACGGAGCGACCATCGGTATCTTCCTCTTCCAACTCGCCACGGCACTCGCCGAAGCACCGTTCACCGCAGGGGGGTCGCTAGCTCAGATTCCCATCGATGCAGCGATCGCCGGTGGATCATTGCGCCTGATCATCAGGGCGTTGGTCGACGCGATTATCGAGGCGATCAAGGCGGCGGCACTGAAGCTGATCCAGAAGGAGATGCTTCTGGAGATCGGTCAAGAGGTTGCCAAGTCGACACTTCAGGCTGGGGCAAAGGAGCTGGCCAAGGAACTCACCGCAGGACTGTTTTTCGGGCCGGGCGTTGATGGCACCAAACTCGGGATTGCAATGCTCAAAGGAGGTGCGGAGGGTGCGGTTGGAAAGGTGACCGAGGTCGGAGTGAGTGGGGCGGTGGGTGCCCACGGGTCGCCAGGCCCACATCCCACTCCCGGGCGCAGGTCCCAACACGATGAGGGTGGAAACCGTGACGGTGCACCAGACACACCTCCTGCCTCGGACCCCGACACAGACCGGGCGACTGGCGGCCGTCGAGATCAGGACCAGACTGGAACACGAGATCAAGAAGGCGGTCCGCCACCTGCGGTCGGTGCGCCGGGGAACGGACAGGCAGGGACAGGACGACGATCGACGCAGGATGAAGATTCATCTAGACGGGGCTCTGACCGGGAACAGGCCACTCCTCCTCCGGACGGCACCTCTGACCGCGATCAGGCTCCTCCCGATGGGTCCCCGGCCGACCCAGCTGGTGCCCCGCCTGATCGTGCGACACCAGGCGGGCGGAACGACGGTGATGGAGACCCGCCCCGAGGGCGAGTTATCCCGGGGCCGACGCCGGCTGAACAGTCGCCGACTGTCGAGGAATTGAACGCGAAACTCAACGGCGAGGCTGCGAAGTATCTCTACAACCAAGCGCTGGCGTCGCCTCCTGAAGCGCCAGGTTCACCGCCCTCGACCCTGCAGCAGCCAGCGTTCTCGGAGGGCGGTATCGCGGATGCGGTGACCAACTCTGTGCCAGTTGCGTCCTCGACGTCGACCCCAGTCGGTGGCAATCCGGGAATGGCTGCCACGCCGGGGCCCTTCGCGGGAGATCCAGGCAATGACTTCAGCACCACGACCGATGATCATGAGCCACGTGTCTCCAGGCTGAACCTGGACACCTCGGGCGAACGCACGACCCGCTGATCGTTGTGCGAGCGGAACCGAAACCGTATCCACCGCGTCCTATATGCGTGGATGTGAGAACGTGAGAGCCACCCGCGACAGTGCGATGCACGTCATAGTGCGCAGTTCTAACGAAAAAATGGCCCGTCCGGGCTCAGTCCGTTACAGTTTTGCCAGCACGCCGCACAGCTGTGCGACGTTGACCAGGAGGGGTTTGTCACATGACTGAATTCGTCGCTGACCCGAATGCCATCCGCGCCTACGGTGCCACGTCGTCGGCCATCGGTGCCGCCATCGACAGTGCCAGCGTCACCGATCTCGCCGCCAACATCGCGGTGATGGTTCCCGTATTCGGGCTGATCGGTCAGGATTTCCTGGCGGCGTTCGGCCTGGCTCAGTTCGCCAACGCCACCTCGACTGCCGCACTGGTGGCGGCCCACCAGGGTTCGGCGGCATCGGCGATGGTGACCGCAGCCAGCTACGAAGCCACCGACGGCGCACACGCCGCCGCGCTGCGCTCCGCGGCGTCCTCGCTGTGACGGCAGGTGCGGGCCATGTGCCGGCACCTGGACCAGGGGCTCATCACGGGGCTGGCCCAACAGTCATGGACATGCTGGATCACAGCGCGATAGCGCCGTTGCTCCACATGCCGGTGAACGACATCCTCAAGTCGCTCAACTTGCCACCACTGCCGCATATCCCACCGATGCCGCCGCTGCCTCACATGCCGCCGCTGCCCACCATCGACCTCTCGCTGTTGTTCAAGCCGCTCACCGACCTGCTCAAAGGCTTCGGTTCGGGCAACTTCGCCAACGCGCCGTTCAACCCGCAGGACCTGTTCCAGGGCCTGCAGAAGGCCTTCGAGGGGGTGGTTCAACTCGGCAGTCAGGCCATGTCGGTGCTTGCGCCGCTGTGGACGGGTCCGGCAGCGACTGCGGCGCTGGCCAGGGGCACTGAGCTCGCTGGCAACGGCACCAACACCAGCACGCAGAGCGTGGACATCTCCACCGGCATCGGCATGGCCACCGCGTCCGTCGGGAAGGGGTTGGCGCTGCTGCAGGGTGTCATCGCCGATTTCGTCGCCACGCTGCTTCCGATGCTTCCGGTGATCTTCACTCCCCCCGGAATCGCTGCGGTCATGGCGTCGGCGACCGCGCACTTGTCCACCGGGATGGCGATCGTCGCCGAGACTCGCGCCGAGATCACCGCGCACACCGCGCACATGACCATCGCGGGTCGCCCCGTGCCTGTGGCCGCCATCCCAACGGTCGCCGCGCAGATCCCCGGCCTGGCCTCGACTGCAGTGCAGACGGTTGCCAGCCCCATCCAGTCGCTCATCGGCGGCGCCGGTGGGATCGGTGGTGGCGGCCTGGCCGCGCGATCGGCGTTGGGTGGTGGCAACGGCCTGCACGCCAGACGCATCGAAGGTGTTCGCGACGCCGACACCCATTCAGCGGGTGCCGGAGGTGGCCTGGGTGGGGTCGGCGGCGGCGGCTTTGCCGGTGCGGGCGCGGGCTCGGGGTCCAACCCGCAACCGTTGGCTCCCCGGACCGCTGCGGAGTCGCTGGCCTCATCGTCCAACCCGGCGCGGACCCCCGGGGGCAAGGCGGGGATCGACGAGGAGATCGTCACGCGATCGTCCAGCGCGATGCCGATGGGACCGATGGGCGCTGGTGCGGCCGGTGGTGCCAGCCCGGCGACCCACAACTCCGCTGTCGATCGCGAACACGTGGTCGACGCCCGACACACCGACGAGATCGTCGGAGACGTCGCGTCGGCGAGTCCAGCGGTGCTGGGTGCGGTGGAACCCGCTGTCACCCAGACCATCTGGGACGAGCCCGACGAGATGGAGACCTGACGATGTCCGTCCACACCCCGACCGAACGACCTGAGGAGTTCCTGTGACCAGCAACCTGTCCGTCGATCCCGACCAGCTCACCTCCGCCATCTCGCGGCTCGATTCGATCGCGTCCACCCTTGAGAAGACCCTCGGCTCCCATAAGTCTGCGCTGAGTGTCGTTCCGGGCGGATCCGACGAGGTGTCCGTAGCAGCAGCGAAGTCGTTCACCGCGTCTGCCGAGCACTTCGAGAGCGAGTTCACCCACGGCGTCGGCGCGATCCGCGATGTCGCGGGTGCGTTGCGCGATCAGCTGGCCGCGCTCACCGCCCACGATCAGGGCCTCGCCGGCGACCTCAAGGTCTGATCGCCGACCCCCGGCACCACGCCCGCAGCGAACTCGAAACGACCGCAGGACACGAAAGGCTCAACCGACATGACGGGTTTCACCGGAGTCCGGTGGGAGGCACGACAAGCTGAGCAGCTCAGCCGTGACCTCTCCCGTGGCGCTGGTCCGAAACCGCTGTTCGAGGCGGGTATGTCGTGGGGTGCCATGGCGCTGTCACTCTCGGAGCTTGCCGATGATTTCCGTCATGTCCGCAAGCTGCTCCACGAGGGCTACCAGGGCGAAGGCAGCGCAGACATGCTCACGACGGTCAAGAAGCTCGAGAAGTGGGTGGCCGACACCGCCGATCAGGCCATGCGCAACGCCGTCGCAGCCGAGCATCAGGCTGTGGCTCTGACGGTGGCGCTCGCTGCGATGCCCGACGCCGACACCATCAAGACCTTGGCGAACCTCGAGACTGCGATGAAGGCCGTCGCGGCCCCTCCTGGCTCGCTGATCGCCGGCGGCATAGCGAAACTCGACGAACAAGCCACCGGCATGAAGGCACAGGCCGCGCGTGTCATGGCGTCCTACGAACACGCCACCACCCCTGTGTCCAAGCCGTGGGAGCCGGCGAAGGTTCCCGAGAAGCTGGTCAACCGGGCACAGCTGGCACAGGCGCGGTCAGACGCCGAGCAGAAGGCGCAGGTTCAGGCGACGCTGGAGGCTTTTGCCGGCCAGCAAGCGCTGATGGCAGAAATTTCTGCATTCGGTGGAACCAAGCTGGGCGCGTACACGTCAGAAGGGTATGCAGGGCAGACAAGGCGCACCGAGATGCGCGTCGACACCGTGGTGGACGGCGAGAACGTCGTCGTCAAAGGCGGTGACGTCGTGAAGGCCGACGCCGTGTCTCAGCAGGCTCAGTTCGTTCCGGCCGCGCCGATGAGCGCGGCAGCAGGGTCCAACCATTCCTCAGCGCTGCCCGTCACGACCAACGTTGCTCAGGTGCAGGAAGTGATGAATTCGGGGTCGCAGGTCGCCTCACCGCAGGTTATCGGGGTTCCGGAGAAGGAGGCGTCGGCATGATCGACACCACCGTCTCTTTCAATCTCGACCTCGCCGAGGTGTTGGCTCTGTGCGATGAGCTGGTGATTCAGACCTTGCCCGCCGTGCTTCGCGTCGAAGAGCCATGCGCCACCGACCACGACGCGGCGACCTTCCGAGCCGCCGGCCACGCCGCGCTGGTGAAGCGTGGGATGATCGACAGTCTCGGTCACCTCGACCCGCACCTCAAACGGATCATGCTCGCCGCTGCGACACCGGACTGGATCGTGGAAATGCGACGGATCGACGCCACCCAAATTTTTCGATTCTGTGTCTTCGCGCTTGAGGACCGCCGTTTCAGCGCGGCTCGCTCGGAGGATGGGTTCACTTTCGCCGATGTCGTCGATGCCGATGACGAGGCGCTGCTGGTCAACCAGATCAAGCCGCTCATCGGCGCGGCCCCCGGGGCGCCGCAGGTGGGTCAGCTCCGGATGCCCAGCGAGGTGATCGACACTGCGCTTGCGCAGTGTGTCGACGAAGTGGACCACATGGAGGCTCTGTTCTCGATCGGCGTGCCCGAATCGCAGGCGCGTGCCATCGCCGGCACCCTCGCTACTTGTCTGGGGCAGACCGAGATCGTGGTGAACAACGGCTCGACGAGCGATCGCGGTGTATTGGCGATCTTCGACACCCCGCGCGGACGAGTCACCTCACTGGCAGTCAAGTCGGTGTCCGGGGAGCGATGGACCACCATCGGCCCGGGCGATGACCACGTGGTGGTCAACGCGATCAAACAAATCGCACACAATCTTCCCGGCGGCGCCTGATGCGGTGCGGCAGGGGAATCGGGCGCAGCACCCGCTGCGTCTCTGTCACAGGCGTTCGACAGCCGAGTGCCTGCTATGAAAGGAACAGACCGTGCAAGGTACATCGGTTGATACAGCGGGAATGGTTGCCCAGGCCAACCGGGCCAAGGATCTCAAGGAGCAGATGACTCAGCTCCTCGGGCAGGTGAGCAATACCGTCGCCGAGACGTCGGGTGTCTGGCAGAGCGATTCCAACAGGGTTTTCCAGCAGGTGAGTGCCGACTACCACCAGGCCGCGACCAAGATGACCCAGTCGATGGAGCAGATCACCGAGATGCTCAGCAAGAACATGAACAGCTACGCCAGCCAGGAAGAGCAGTCGACAGCTCAGGTGAAATCCGCTGGCGGCGGACTCAACCTGGCCTGATCAGAAACCGACAACGACTACACGAGAGCAGGAAAACCACATGAACGGTGACGGCGGCGTCATGAAGTACAACTACGAGGGAATCCGGGGTTTGCTGGACCAGATCCAAAGCCAACACCAGAAGCTCACGCAGATCAACCTGGACCTCGACGATGTCCGCAAGAAGGCTCAAGGCCTCTGGGATGATAAGAACTCGGCTGAAGCGTTTCAGGCCACCTACCAAAAGTGGGTGGAGGGCGCAAACGAGGTGCAGGGTGTGCTGCACGCGATCGTCAATGCTGCGCAGCATGGGGCAACGTCGATGGAGGAGACAAACAACACCATCGCGGCCGGCTGGAACAGCTGAGGTTACGGCTGCATTTCGCCCTCAGGCAAACGATGGGCGGTGATCCTGAAAGGGGTCACCGCCCATCGTCATCTGTGTGCAAGAACAATCAGTTGTCGTCGCGCTGAGAATGTCGCCCAGCCGGGCCGCTGTGACGTCCGGTGCCCGGCTGGTCTGCCTCCGGCTGCGGCTCGGGTGCCACGCTGGCGCCGCTTGGCGGTCCGGGGGGCGGGCCAGGTGGAGGACCCTGGGGTCCGCGCGGTGGCTGCTGAACAGGTGGGCGTGGGCCCGACAGGTGCGCAGGCGGATCCATCAGCCCAGGAGCTCGTCGACGATCTACCGTGGTGCGTGGGGGACCCGCCGCAGGGCGTTGGGTGGGCCCCGATGGAGGTGCCGCCGCCCCGCCGGCGCCGCGCGGCCCGAAGTCCCCAGGCCTCGGAGCACCCGGACCAGGCCTCGGACCACCAGGACCCGGGCCACCGGGTCCTGAACCGCCCCGACCCGGGCCACCGGGTCCTGAACCGCTCGGACCCGGGCCACCGGGTCCTGAACCACCCGAGCCACCCGGACCCGGACCGGGGCCCGACGCAGGTCGCGGAGGTGCGGCAGCAGCGGCGCCCGGAGGCCCCGCCACCCCGGCTGGGCCGGCACCCACCAGCACCTGTTGTGGCGCCGGTCGTTCGGCTGGGGCATCGCTGGGTCGGACGCTGCGCGGGCCCTCGATGAAGGGGTTCTCCGCAGGCACCGACACCACGCTCAGTGCGGTTGCTCCGTTGGAAGTGACCACGAATATTCGGCCGGGGTTGGCCATGTCCTGGTAGATCGCGACATCGACGTTGTCGCTCAGCGCGTCGACCTGACCGGGCTCGCGATGTACCCGAATGTGGGTGGGTACCGCGCGGTCCTCGGTGGCCTCCCGGCTGTCGAGTACACACACGGTGTAGTTGCTGGTCGGATGTCGCTGATCGCTGGCCGCCACCGAGATGTGCAGTGTGGCCGGATCGCCCACGCCCTCGTACAGCGGTCGCCACACGTCGGGGCGATCGGTGCGCACCAGCACCCGCGCGCCGACGGCAATCGACCGCAGGACGGTCTGCAGGACCAGGTACATCTGCCCGTACACGTCGACGCGCCGAACTTCGAGCCCGAACAACGGTGCTGCCACCGCGGCGCCGAAGGAGTTGGCACCCAGCAGTTGTCCGCTGCCGCCGTCGTTGACGCGCAGTCGGTCGAGGGTGGGTAGATCGCCGACTTCCACCGGCAGCCGGGGGATCTCGCTGCGCACGCTGGGCAGCGTCCACTCCAGTGCCGGAGCCTGGTTGCCGTCGAGCCGAGACAGGCACTCGGGGACGGTCAACTCCACATCGCCCACCCGGCCCAGGCGGACCACGGTGGCCAGCGCGTAGTCGCCGCCCTCGGCCTGGGTGACGGTGATCGAGACGGTGGTGGAGATGGTTGTCGTGGACCAGATCTCGGTCAGCGCTTCTTCGCTGAGCGGTTGGTTGAGGCAGTAGGCGCTGGACTTGTAGGTGCCGAACTGCACGTCGGTCCACGTTTCGCGGGCCGAGTCCGGTGAGACGTTGTCGAGCAACCGTGCTGAGAGCGCACTGATCTGGCTCGCGGTGAGGATCTCCGGTCGAAAGCCCTGGCGCGCCAGATGGTTGCTCACTCGGCGGGTGGCGGCGATGGCGGTTCGCAGCACCCCGGTGGGCCCGCCGCCGCGCGAGGCGATGGCGTCGGGGCAGTGCAACGGGTTGAGCCGCAACACGATCCACACGTCCTGCTGCGACAAGGCCGGAAGGGTGCGGATGAGCGTCGAGTACGGCGCGGTGAGGTGTGCCGCGCCGCGAGTGCGCCAGCCGTGGGCCACGACGTCGATCGACTCGAGCTCGATGTCGAACTGCCGCAGTGCGCGGGCGATCACTCCGAGCCGCAACGACGAGGTCTCCACCACGCTGCGTCCGGGAGCCAACGAGCGCTGTTCGACCGGGCGGACCAACCGGATGATGGACACGATGCGACCGTCGACCCATCGCAGACCTATGGAGGGTCCGTTGGTGCTCGGGATGTCGAACGGGATCGGCGGATCGTCTCGGTCACCGAATCCGCGGCGCACGTAGCGAGCGCGGCGCGCGATGCGACCGAACACCGACAGGTGCGATCCGAACGACGTCCCCATCGCGACCCCGACGACCGCTACCCCCACGGCAGACCAGATGGCCACCGACTGGCGGGAGTCTGTGACAGCCAGCAGCGCATAGACGCCCAACGCGACGAGCTGCGTGCAGATCAGTGAGCCCAGGGGTAGCGAGATCGGTGCGTCGCCGTCGCGGGGACGGGTACCCAACCCGGCAGTTTCCACCACGTCGAGTACCTTAACAGCAGGTTTTCGCCGACCTTATGCTTGTACGAATCATGTGGTCGCGGTGACACGCGATCGAAGGCCCGAGACCATCCGGGGGTGGAGAGCAACTCATGGCTCAGCGGACGACCAAGTCGCAAGTCAGTGGTTATCGCTTCCTGCTCCGGCGTCTCGAACACGCGCTGGTGCGCCGCGACATCCGGATGATCCACGACCCCATGGGTGCCCACGTCAAGGCGCTCATCGTGGGGCTGGTCATGACCATGATCGTCCTCGGTGGTGCGGTGGCACTGTCGTTCTTCAAACCGCAGGGCTCGGTAGGCAACTCCAAGATCCTCATCAGCAAGTCCTCAGGCCAGCTGTACGTGTTGGTCCAGGGCACCCTGCATCCGGTGCTCAATCTCGCCTCGGCCCGGTTGGCCGTGGGCAAGGCCGAGAAGCCGAACTCGGTGGCCGACAAGTTGCTCAAGAAGTACACCCGTGGCCCGCAGCTGGGGATCCCCGGTGCGCCGAGCAGCCTGAGCGCCAGCGGGGCACCGGGGACCTCACGCTGGGCGGCGTGCGACCGTCTCGACGAGCCGCGCGACCCGCTGGGTCGGCCCACCGTCGGGGTGATCGCCGGGGCGTTGACCCCTGATCCCCAGGGTTCGGTGCTGGGCCCCAACGACGCAATGCTGGTGCGCAACCAGGACGACTACTACCTGCTCTACCGCAACACCCGGGCGGCAGTCGACATCACCGACAACGCCGTCAAGCAGTCGCTCAACTTGCAGGACGTGGCCGCGCGTGCGGTCAGCACTGCGATGCTCGACGCCATCCCACCCACCCGTCAGCTCGCCGCGCCGGTGATCCCCAACGCGGGCAAGCCATCTCGCTTCGACCTGGCCGGCGCGCGAATCGGGTCGATCATCTCGGTGTCCAGCCTGGGCAGCGGCGGCGGGACGCAGAAGAAGCTCTACGTGGTGCTTCAAGATGGGGTGGAGCTGATCTCCCCCCTGGTGGCTGACCTCATCCGAGCCAGCCAGGTGGGCAGCGAGACACCCATCGAGGTGAGCCTCAACGCGGTCACCAACGTGCCGCCGGTGACCACCCTGCAACTGTCGGGGATCCCCGACAACGCGCCCCGGCTGGTCAAGGGCACCGAGAACAAAGCGTTGTGCTTCACCTGGTCCAAGAACCGCACGCAGCCCGCCCAACTGGGACTGCAGCTCACCAGCGACTTCCCGATCAAAGATCCGACCGCGATGGTGCCCACGGTCGGTTCGCAGTTCGACGGGGTGACCGCTGATCTGGCCTACATCCCGGCCGGCAAGGGCTACTTCGTGCGGTCCACCGGGGTCGACCCGAACACCACCTCGTCGGCCAGCGATTTCCTGGTGTCCGACACCGGGGTTCGGTACGGCGTGCCCCCCGGTGCCGCCGATCCGCTGGGCATGCCCGACCCGCTGCCCGCACCGTTCGCCGTGGTGTCACTGTTGCCTCCGGGCCCCACACTGGCCCGCGATGGCGCGTTGGTGATCCGAGACGATCTGGCTCCCACCGACGGCGGTTAGCCGCGGGTCAGTCTTCTTTGGGTGCAGCCCACGCGACCTGCATGAGGCTCTCACCGCGGCGGGAGACCAACAGGCCCTGACCGGGCGGACGCGGAGCACACCTACTCGTGCCCAGCAGCACACCCTCGTCGCGGTTGGCACTCATGACCAAGCCGTCGACCGACAGATCTCGCAGTCGCGCGATGATCGGGTCGAACAGCGACCGCGACGCACCGCCGGAGCGCCGCACCAAGATCAGGTGCAGCCCGATGTCACGGCCCTGCGACAGCAGGTCGAGCAGGGGGAGCAGCGGGTTTCCGGTGGCCACGGCGACCATGTCGTAGTCGTCGACGACGATGTAGAACTCTGGACCCTGCCACCACGAGCGGTCGCGCAGCTGCGCCGGGGTGACATCGGGCCCAGGCGTGCGTCCCTGCAGCAACTCGACCAGCTCGGCGATCAACGGCGCGGTGGCCTGCGCCGAGGTCGCATAGGCCGCCAGATGGTTGCCCTCCACCTCGCCGAGCAGCGTGCGGCGATAGTCGACCAACACGATCTTGTTCTGCGACGGCGGAGCGTTCTCGGTCAGGCCGCGCAGGATGTTGCGCAGCAGGGTGGTCTTGCCGCTCTCGGTGTCGGCGAAGGCCAGGAAGTGTGGTTGCGCCGCGAAATCCAGGAACACCGGCGCCAACTCGGCCTCGTCGATACCGACGACGACCTGCGAGCCGCGTCGTTCGCGGCCCGCGTAGGCCACCTCGAGCAGCGCGGTCCGGTCCACCGACTCGGGCAGCATCCGGACCGCGGGTGCGGCGTCGTCAGGGTAGTGGGCACGCACTTCTTCCACCGCGGCCTGCACCCCCACCGACAGGTCCTCGGTTGCTGACGAACCGTCGAGACGTGGGATACCGATCAGCATGTGCAGGCGCTCGGGACTCAGGCCACGCCCTGGTCGTCCCACCGGCACGGTGGCAGCCACCTTGCGGTCCACCTCGGAGTCACCGGGGTCACCGAGTCGCAGTTCGATGCGGGTGCCCAGCAGGTCTTTGATGACCGGCCGAATCTCCATCCACCGGGATGCGGAGATGATCAGGTGGATGCCATACGCCAAGCCCTGCGTTGCGATGGCGTTGAAGTTCGCTTCGATCGCCTCGAACTCGTTGCGCACTGTCGACCAGCCGTCGACCACGAGGAAGATGTCGCCGAACTTGTCCTCGTCCAGACGTTGATCACCGGCGGCCCGCCGTCGGCGGAACTCCTGCATCGAGTCGATGCCGAGCTCACGGAACCGGGCTTCGCGCTGACGCAGCACCGTCATCACCTCGGCCACGGTGCGCCGCACCCGGTTCTCCTCCAGGCGCGTGGCCACCGAGCCGACGTGGGGTAGCTCGGTGAGACCGGACAGGCTGCCGCCACCGAAGTCCAGCACGTAGAACTGGGCTTGCAGGGGGGTGTGGGTGACTGCGGTGGCCATGATCAGGGTGCGCAGCGTGGTGGACTTGCCCGACTGCGGTCCGCCGATCACCGCGGCGTGTCCCTGCGCGCCGGCAAGGTCGACAATCATCACGTCGCGCCGCTGGTCGTAGGGCCGGTCCACGATGCCGATCGGGATGCGCAGGTCGGCGAGCTGTTGGGCTGGTGCCGCGCGCCAGTCCCGGACGTCGCGAAGTTGATCGACGGTGGGGGAGTCCTCCAACGGTGGCAGCCACACTTCATGCGCGGGCCGGCCGTGCCCCTCCAACCGCGACACCACCATGTCCAGCTCGGTGACCGTGCGGCCCTCGACCATCATGGGGCCGGCCTGATCCTCCTGCGGCGCTTCGGGTTCGACTGTGATGGCAGGCATCACCGTCACCTCGGGCACATCGGTGGCGGTGAACATGCGGACCGGGACGATGGGTCCCGAGCCGCCTCGGATGCCCCGCCGCGTCCGCGATGCGCGGGTGGGTACGTATGGCCCCGACACGTATGAGGCGTTGAAGCGCACCGGATCCGACGAGTCGCACTTGAGGTATCCCGAACCAGGGATGGCGGGCAGATGGTAGGCATCGGGCACACCCAGTACCGTGCGAGACTCGCTGGCGGAGAACGTCTTCAGGCCGATGCGGTAAGACAGGTGCGAGTCGAGGCCACGCAGCTTGCCCTCCTCGAGGCGCTGAGAGGCCAACAGCAGGTGCATCTGCAGCGACCGGCCCAGACGGCCGATCATCACGAACAGCTCAGCGAAATCGGGCTTCTGCGACAGCAGTTCGGAGAACTCGTCCACCACCACGAACAGCGCGGGAAGCGGCGGTAGCGGCGCGCCGTTGAGGCGGGCCTTCTCGTACTCGCCGACATTGGCGAAGTTGCCCGCCGCGCGCAACACCTCTTGGCGCCGATTCATCTCACCGGCCAAGGCATCGCGCATACGGTCCACCATGGCCAGCTCGTCTTCGAGGTTGGTGATGACTGCGGCTACGTGCGGCAGTCCGTCGAGGCCGAGGAATGTTGCGCCACCCTTGAAGTCGACCAGCACCAGGTTCAGTGCGTCGGGGGAGTGGGTGGTCACCATCGACAGCACCAGCGTGCGCAGGAACTCCGATTTGCCCGAACCGGTTGCGCCGATACACAACCCGTGTGGGCCCATGCCGTTCTCAGCCGCCTCCTTGATGTCGATCTCCAGCGGCTGACCATCCTGGGTGGTGCCCACCGGCACTCGGAGGCGTTCACGCGCGCTGCGCGGACGCCACACGTTGTCGGGCTCGATGGTGCCGGCGTCGTTGATGTTGAGCAGCCGCATCAGGCCGGGATCGCGTGGGCCGCTGTCTGGTTCGAGGTTGACCAGCTGGGCTGCGGTGGCCAACGAGTAGCGGGCCATGCGACGCGACACCGCCTCGGCCAGCGCGACCGACACGTTGTCGAAGGCGGCGAAGTTCTCCACGCCGAAGGCCGATTTGGCGCCCACCGAGTCGCCGTCGATCACCAACTGCATGCCCTTGCGTGCGGCCAACCCGAACTTGGGTGCGGTCAGGTCGAGCACTGACACCGAATCCAGGCCG
The DNA here is from genome assembly GCF_018474015.1 of Williamsia sp. CHRR-6. Taxonomy (GTDB): domain Bacteria; phylum Actinomycetota; class Actinomycetes; order Mycobacteriales; family Mycobacteriaceae; genus Williamsia_A. The sequence continues at coordinate 86,473 of NZ_JAHCSG010000008.1, forward strand.
CCGTCGTTGATGGTGCGTTCGTCTCCGGCCACGTAGCCATCGGCGATGACCACCAGCCACTGCGCGCGCCCGTCGACCGGAGTTGCGTTGCGGGAGAAGCGTGGTCGCTCCAGCATGTCGGTCTCATGGTCGGCCTCGAATTCGCGTAGCGACTGATACAGCATGCGGGCACGGCCGGCGCCGTCGCGGCGTTCGGGGTGCTGTAGATGCGGCAGCCACTTGGCCCACGACCACTCGCCGGTGTCGGGGTCGGAACAGATGATGGCCACGCGCACCAGGTCGGGTCCGTGAAAGCTGCACAGCTGGATGATCATCGCCCGGGTCAGCGCGTTGATCTTGGGTGTGGGGCCTTCGAGGTTGATGGCGGGAAAGGCGCGCAGCGAGATGGCGGTGGGCAGCCCGCGCACCACCGAATGCATGCGGACGAAACGTCGCAGCGCCATCATCGACACCGGTTCGAGGTCTTCGAGGGGGCCGGTCTCCGGGGGTGCGATACGTGTGGCCAGTCGTTGGGCGCCGATGCCGAGGCGCACGTGGCAGAAGTCGTTGTCGTCTGAGCGTCGCTCCCACATGCGCCGCGAACCCACGGCAGGTAGCAGCGAACCGGGAGCCGGATGCGACCAGGACAGGGCCTTGAGCTGGTTCTCGGCCGTCTCGTCCACGTCAGATCGGATGCGCCCCAGATACCGCAGGTAGTCCTTGCGGTCCTCGTTGAGTTCGGCGGCACGCTGGCCGCCGCCGCCACGACCGCCGGAGGCGAACATGCCGACCATCGACATCAACATCATCATCGGGAACAGCAGGGTCACGGGGTTTTTCAGCGCGGCCGAGCCGGCGGTGAAGAACAGGGCCATCATTCCCACCATCGCCACCACCATCACCAGCGGCAGCAGCCGCGAGATGATGCTCGGCGGGATGTTCCGTTGGATCTCCGGCGGCGGCTGGACGGCCATCTCGCCACCGGGTAGCCGGGGCCGCGGTGGCCGTGCTCGACGCACAAATCCCTCGGTGGTCACGAGCGCCCTCCCTATGGTGAAGTGTTGGCATCGGATATCGTACGGTTCGCACAGGTGACAGGGAGGGTCTGGTCGGATATGACGACATCCACACCCGGATCGGCTCCTGCCGATGGGTTGACGCCGCTCGTGGCGGGCGGAGGACTTGGTCCGCCGCGAGGGGCCGGTCTCGCGTCCTCGGGAGCCGCCGGGATCGGGCGGGCCGTCGAGCCTGAGCTGTGCCGAGTGTCGGTGCTGTCGGGTCGAACGCAGGTCGACGTCGCGTTGCCCGCTGATGCGCCGGTGGCGTCGTTGTTGCCGGAGTTGGCCGGCTTGCTGTTGCGCAACCAGTTCGGCGAGCCCGAGCGGGTCCCTGATGACCTGGCGTCGCGGTGGACGTTGGGCAAGGTGGGGCAGCCGCCCATCGACGACGGGAAGTCGTTGTCGGAGGCCGGCATCTATGACGGGGATCTGCTGATCCTGCGCTCGGAGACCACCGCAGAGCTCCCCACCATCTACGACGATGTCATCGACGCGGTGGCCGGTATCAACCGCCGCGAGTTCAACTCGTGGACTCCGCTGGCGGCGCGCTGGGTGGGTGTGTCGGCGTTCGTGCTGGCGGTGCTGCTGTCCGGCGCCTTGACGATGGCCGCGTCCTGGAATCAGAACCGCTACGACTTCGCAGCGATCGGGTTCGTCGCATTTGTCGTGTTCGCCATCGCCGCTTTGGCTTTCGCGAACGAGTCGGCCGACCGGGTGATCGGCGCTGCGCTGTCGGTGGGTGCCTGCGTGTCGGTGTTCGTCGGATGTTTTGCGGTGTTGCCCGGCGATGACAACGCCCCGAAGTTCCTTCTGGGTTCGGGGGTGGCGTTCCTGGTGTCGGTGGTGGCGTTGCGGCTGACCAACGGTGAACCGTTCACCCACCTGTTCTTGTCCACGGTCACCGCGCTGGTGGCGATCGGCTCGCTGTATCAAGTGATCGCGGGCGAACGGATCGACCATGTGGCCGCGGTGACCGCGGTGGTGGCGTTGCTGGTGGCGTTGATCGCGCCGCGTCTGACCATCCTCCTTGTGCGGCTTCCGGTTCCGCCGGTGCCTGCGGCCGGGGCGTCGCTGGAGTCGATCGACGCGCCCACCCACAACAACATCAACGCCGGTGTGGCTGCGATCGGAGCGGTGGCGCTGCCCGAAGCGACGGCGTTGGAGTTGCGGGCACGATCGGCCAATGCGCACATGTCGGGGATGATGCTGGGTGCGGCCACCGTGGCCGCAGGCGCGGCCGTCCTCGGTGCCATCCCCAAACCCGACTACTACTGGCAGAGTTTCGTTCTCGCGTTGCTGATCGGCGCGGCCATCCTGCTTCGGGGCCGATCGCATTCGGATCTGGTGCAGGCCACCGGGATGATCTCGCTGGGTGCGCTGACCATCGTGGCCGCCATCGCGGTGCAGTCGATGGTCGACATCCGCTGGGCGTTCCTGTCGGCGGCCCTGGTGATGTTCGGTGCGGCGCTTGCGTTCACCTTCGGGGTGATCACACCGACCATGGAGTTCTCCCCGGTGTTGCGCCGGATCGGTGAGTTCCTGGAGTACATCATCATCGGGGCCACGGTCCCGTTGGCGGCGTGGGTGATCGGCCTGTACTCCCTGGCCCGCGGGTTGTGACCGGGCGCTGTCATCCCGTTCCGGCGCGCGCGGCGCGTCTGGTTCTCGCGGCCGTGTTGACCCTGGGTGTCGGCGCAATCGGGGCGCCCAGTGGGCAGGCTGTTCCCGGTATGGCCCCGCAGGCTGGTCCGCCGCCGGTGATCGGGGGCCCACCCGGCGAAGGCCCGGTGGGGCCACTCGATCCCACCCGTCAGGCGCAGGTGTGCGCTGAGATGGTGGCTCAACGCGGCGACTTCGTCACGCCGCCACCGGGTTTCACGATGCTCAACATCGCCAAGGCGTGGGAGTTCTCGCGCGGGGCCGGACAGAAGATCGCAGTGATCGACACCGGTGTATTCCGGCATCCGCGCCTTTCGGTGATCCCGGGCGGCGACTATGTGGGCAAGAGCAACGGAACCGACGACTGCGACGGCCATGGTACGCAGGTGGCCGGTATCGCCGCCGCCAAGCCGTCGCCTGCCGACGGTTTCGCCGGGATGGCCCCCGACGCGCAGATCATCGCCATCCGCCAGACGTCACAGTCGTTCGAGCTCAACGATTCTCGCGATGATTCCGGCGAGACGCCCAACGTGCCGAAGGGTTACGGAAACGTGGTCACCCTGGCCCGCGCGATCGTCCGTGCGGTCAACCAGGGCGCCACGGTCATCAACATCTCCGAGACGGCCTGCCTGCCCGCAGGTGAACCATTCAACGATCAGCAGCTCGGGGCGGCGGTGCGCTACGCCTACAACCGCAACGTGGTGGTGGTGGTGGCCTCGGGCAACCTCGAGAGCAGTGGGGCGTGCAAGACCCAGAATCCGGGTGCCACCGGCGCCCGGCAGCCCGATCCGTGGGCGGGGTTGTCGACGCTGTCGTCACCGGCGTACTTCCAGCCGTATGTGGTGGCCGTCGGTTCGGTGGATCCCGATGGTCGTCCGTCGGCGTTCTCGTTGGCCGGTCCGTGGGTGACGGTCACCGCACCCGGTACCGACCACGTCTCCCTGAACACCCGCGCCAACCCGCCACTGATCGACGGCACGGTTGATGGTGATCCCAAAGCCGGAAAAGTTGTGTCCATTGATGGAACCAGCTTTGCCACTCCATACGTCTCAGGACTGGCAGCACTCATCAAGGCAAGGTTCCCCACGTTGACCGCACGTCAGGTGATCGACCGGATCACACGCACCGCGCATCACCCGTCGGATGGGCGTGACGATCTGGTGGGCTACGGGTTGATCGATCCGGTGGCGGCGTTGAGCACCACCACCTCGGATACGCCGGCGCTGACAGCGGCCGACCCGCGCACGGGTGACACCCGCAATGTGTACGCATCGTCGCCGCTTGCCGCCCCGCCGCCCGATCGCAAGCCTGACAACACGCCTCGCAACGTGGCATTGGGCATCTCCGCGTTGGCGGTGGTGCTGGCCGTGTTCGCCTGGCCCCTGCTGCGTAACCGCGGCAACCGGTGCGGCTCGTTGGAGGAAGGTTCGGACTACTGATGCGCGACGATCAGGTGTGGAGTCTGACGACGCAGGAGTTCTACCACGCGTTGGCCGAGGCAGGTCAGCTGCGTTTTCCTCGGTCGTTCGCCAGTGGGATCATCTCGTCGCACGAGGACGCCGATTCGGCCCGCATGTGGGATCAGCGAGTACGTGCCGAGTTTCGGGAGTCGATTACGCCTCGTAAGCAATGGGCGTTGAGGGCACTGGGCCGACCCACCTACCAGCTCGAACTGGTCGGCTGCGATGTGACTCGCGATGTGACGGATCCATCGCACTATGTGCGCGCGTACGGCTTTTGGGCAGACGGCGATGACGCGTTCGTCGCCCGCCAGCTGCCCGGGCCCAAACATGTGGTGGGTGGCCAGGTGCAGATCTCGCGGTGCTCGGTGGGCGCGTGGACTCGAGAGTTGGTCGGCGGCTTGCCCAGCGGGGTGGGTGCGGGTTCGCTGCCCACTGACCCAGCAGTGCAGTTCGAGGACTCGATGCTCGGCAGCACTCGGTTTCGAGTGGTCAGCGAGTCGGCGCCGCACAAGACGGCGGCGGCGGTGTTCCGTCATCTCACGCCCACGTTGGCTGGTCAGATGTTTGCGACGGTGCATGCGATCGATGGTTCTGATCGGCGCTGGGAGATGGAGCTACGGTTCCACGACATCGCTGAGGATGGTCGGTATCTGCTGGTGGTCGATGATGTGGGAGTGGCGATGGGTGCTGACACCACTACGGTGGCGAAAACGCTGAATCGGGTGTTCAACACGTTGAAACGTCGTCGCGACAGCGACGCGAGGAGTGTGGGTTGATGCGGGTAGGTATGACTGTTCGGCTCGCGTTGGCTGCGCTGGTTGCGGTCACGGTGGTGTCGGGGTGTTCGTCGGGGACCACCACAGGGGGGCGTCCTTCGGCCCTGTCGGTGAAGTCGGTGTCGGTGCCACCGGATGTGCCCAAGGATTCCATCCGCGACCTGAACTCCACCAAAGACATGACCGGTGTGGTGACCGATATACCGTCGTCGCAGAGTCCTTACTACCGGCACATGCCTGAGATGTGTCCCTTCTTTCCGAAGGAAGCCAGAGATAAGGCGAAGGCCATGGGTGCGGATACCTTTGGTACAGGTTTGGCGAGCGATATTATTCAGAGCTGTGGGATTGGCCCATTTGACACACCGAATCGATTTTTCACTGTGTCGGCTTTTATGTCTACCGAGCCACTCAATCAGATGCTGAAGAGTTCGGAATCCGCCTACACTGGGGTCAAGGTAGCCCTACCTAGAGGGCAAGTGGGATACGAAGGTTATCCCGCTGGTTTAGATGTTCGCCGAAATTGTACCGTAGATTGGGGGACGTTCTATGGGTCTGCGCAAATCGCTTTTTCGGCAGGGCCTTTCGATCCTGTCCCCGCGTGCGTGACCCTAAGAAAGTGGACGTTTCTCGCTGCGTACTATCCCTCTAGTCCTTCACAGATGCGGAGATTTGATGAGTAGCCCACTGTATTCAATTCCTTCCGGTGCGGGTGGTTCGCAGCTCCAGTTCGACCCCGCTGCCGCCGCATCAATCCTTTCTTCCCTTGACGGATTGCACTGGGTGGTATCACAGCTTGCCGTTCACGGAGAGTTTCTCTCGAGTGTTCAGGGATGCGGCGATTTTTCGTCTGGTGTCAAGATCAAGGCGGCGCTGGAAAAGCTTGGGGCAGCGGCAAAGCGCGCTCTGGCAATGTATGAGCAGATAGCGCCGGAGATCTACGCGGGCGTGCAGTCCGCTGCGAAGAATCTTCTCGGCCAGGATGACAGCAATCGCGATGCCATCTCCAAGGCTGGTGTCGATGAATATAAGAAGCATGCGCTCGAGCGAAGCCCGCAGCACAGGGCGGCTCAGGATGCAGTGAAGAATGCGAAGAACTCGTGGCCGCTTGGTCTTCTCGCTCATACACCCGGTCTCGGAGGGATGGTCGATGATGCGCTGCAGGCCGGTGCGCGACAGGTGGAGAAGGTCGGTCAGCCCTCACAACACGAGACCTACGATGCGGCCCGCGACCACTACGAGAACATCGTCAAGAATCCTAAGCCGAGTGGTGATTGGAAGGACAAGTTCAAGAACAAGAAATACGATCCCGACGATTACAACAACAAGTTCATCCCGGGTGGGAAGGCTGCTGGTGGGTATCCGGTAGGGGCTGCACCGGAGAATGCCGTGGGTGCGATCCTCGACTTGGCCCACCAAATGCTGCAGCACGCCGATGGTCCACAGGTGGCAACGCTCGCAGCGCTCTGGCGGGGTATCGCCGACAGCTTGTTGCAGGCTCTTGACCTGTTCGAGCAGCAGACGAAGGCCCAGTTCGAGGCCGCAGGTTCCGGTGGGGCTGGGTGGGAAGGTAACGCTGCGACGGCGATCTATGCGGGTTTGCAGCGTTTCCGGACCAGTGCTGAGGATGTGGCTAAGGAGATGGCGTCGGTCGGTAACGCGGCGGTGCACTTCAGTGAAGGTCTAGTTCTGACCAAGCCGCAGATCGATGCGTGGTGGACCGAGCGTCAGACCATGCGGACCACCGCAGCCGCCAGCGGTGCGACTGCGGCGGCGGTGGCGGCGCGCGAAGACGAATACGAACGCCTAGCCAGGGACCTCATCACGATGAGCTACAACCCGAAAGTCGTCGAGGCGTCGGGCGGCATGTCCTACATCTCCGATCCCCACAATCCGGTCGCGTCCGCCCCAATGGTGCTGCCCGGCATGCCTGCCCCACCGGCACCAGCTGGCTACAAGGGAACATCCGGGCCCGTACCGAAGTCGATGCAGACGCAGTCCAGTTCATCGAATGCGGGCGGACCGACCGGTGGGCCGAGTGGGGGGCCCAGCGGTGGGCCCAATGCTGCCCAGTTGACGCGGGCGGCGAATGCCGATGCGGTGGCGAAGGAGGCTGCAGCGAAGACCGCGGCCGCGCAGCAGGCGGCTGCCAAGGCTGCGGCGGCGGGGAATCCGGCGGCGGCTGCGCAGTCGGCGGCGTCGCAGGCGGGCAACGCGGCGAAGGGTTTGGCGGGGGCGGGCTCTGGGTTGGGTAAAGGTGCGCCCTCGGCTGCCACCCGGTCGGCGAGTGCGTTGGCGAATGCGGAGAAGGCTGCCGCGGAGAAGGCTGCTGCTGCGTTGGGTAAAGGTGGCGGTGCCGGCGGCGGTGGTGCTGGTGGTGGCGGTCTTGGTGGTGCGGCGGCGGCGGAGCGGGCGTTGCAGGCGCGGGCGGGGTCGATGGGTGCTGCCGAGCGGATGGTGGCTGCGGAGCAGGCTGCGTTGCAGAATGGTCGTCCTGGTGCGCCGGGGGCGATGGGTGGTGCGCCGATGGGTGGTGCCCGTCCCGGTGGTGAGGGTGGAGAAGGTAAGGGCCACAAGACAGCCCGTTACTTGAACTCCAAAGCCAACGGTGAAGAGTTGGTGGGTGGTGAGCAGGAGGTGGCGCCGACGGTGATCGGTGGGCTCAACCTCGATACCACAGACGACCGCCCGGTGCGTGGCGGCGGTGGCGGGGCACCCAGCCGCTGACCTGATCACGCAGTTCGCACGCTGTGCGACGGTTCGCACGGTTGGCTGCAGTTCGCACGGTGCATGCGGGGTGCGAACGCGCTCCGACCGTGCGAACCGAACCAAGTCGTGCGAACGCGACCCGGCCACGCGAACTGGACCTGGACCGGGGGTTTCGCACGGTTGGCTGCAGTTCGC
>NZ_JAHCSG010000009.1 GCF_018474015.1 Williamsia sp. CHRR-6
GGCGATCCCCTGCCGAAACGGATGCGACACCCGCCAGACCGGGAACCGACGCGACTGGCGTACACGCTTCAACGTCGCCGTCTCCTCGGTCGGCGGCGCGTCGAGCTCGTCGAGCACCTGCAACTCCGCCAGTAGCAGGTCCAGACGTTCGCGCTGCTCGGAGTCAGTTTTGGCGGCCTCCTCCAGCCGGTCCAGATAGGCGTCGAATTCGCCCGACCAATCGATCAACACACCACCGATATTAGCCTGGAGCGATATTGCTTGCAACCAATACCTTGCGGTTGGTCGGTGACTGCCGGCGCGCTGCGCACCCCGAATCGGAGCTCCCTGCGGTCGCACAGTGACCCCGGCCTAGCGGCCGGGGCGGGGATCTTGTTTCGTCCTTCTGGCCGTCCGATTGTGACCGGCGTCGTCCGCCGCACAACCCCGCGACACTGTCGTGCCCTTCGGGTCGAGAAACTCTCAACCCGGCTGCGCCTGAGACTTTCTCGCTCGCGGGGTTGTGCTCTGTCCTCCTGTGCCGGTCTTCATCTCCCTTGCCAGAAGGGCAAAAAAATTGGCGGACATGGGAGGTCGCACCAGTCATGGGTACACGTCGCGCACGCACAAGCAAGACCGCCGAGCAGGCAGCCGCCGAGCGTCGCGAGCGGGCCGAGCAGATGCAGGCCCAGATCGCCGCACAGGTCCAGACGATGGCCGAGTCAATCGGCTGGCGTGAATGGCTCGACTACCTCGCGAACTTCCACAGCTACAGCCTGCGCAACATTCTGCTGATCGCCGCCCAGCGCCCCGACGCGACCCAGGTCGCCGGATTCCGCACCTGGCAGTCCCTCGGACGACAGGTCCGCAAGGGCGAGAAAGCAATCCGCATCTTCGGGTTCAGCTCGAAGAAAGTCACCGAGACCGACCCCGCCACCGGCGACGAGACCGAGACCCGCATCCCCCGGTTCCCCATCCTGAGCGTGTTCGACATCGCCCAAACCGACCCCATCGACGGGACCGAGGACCGCACCGTCACCGAGCCCGGCGACATCGTCACCCACGTCCACGGCGACGACGAAACCGGCATCTACGACCGGGTCGCCGCCTTCATCACCGCCCAAGGGTGGACCATCACACGCGAGCAGATCCCCGGCACGACGAACGGATACACCCGCGTAGACGGCACCAAGCTGATCGTCGTCGACGCCGACCTCGCACCCGCCCAAGCAGCGAAAACGATGATCCACGAGACTGCCCACGCCATGCTGCTGCACGCCGACACCGACGGCCACCGCGTCGACACCCTCGACATCGAGCAGCACCGAGGCATCCGCGAGGTCGAAGCCGAATCCGTCGCCTATGTCGTCGCCGCCCTCTGCGGACTGGACACCAGCGCCTACAGCGTCGGCTACATCACCGGATGGGCCGACGGCGACCCCGAGATCGTCACCGCCACCGCAACCCGAGTCCTCGCGTGCGTCCACACCATCGCCGACGCCCTACACCCGCAAAGCGAGGACCACGACGACACCGACGACCAGGACGACACCGACGCCCACACCGCCGACGCAGCCTGAACCCGCGCCGATTCACCACCCACCCAACAGGAGAGACACCACGCCATGAGCACCCGACAGAAATGGACCACCACCAGCGACGCCCTCTACGGCGTCATCACCCGAGTTGAGCTGATCGTGGTCCGCGACCCCGACGGCGACACCACCACCCGCCTGTTCCTCGACGGCCGCGAGATCCCCGCCGCGACCGTCACCGTCGACGCTGGCGCCGGATGGCACCGCGACGACTGGAACACCCATCGCGACAGCGCGGTCGCCGCCGCGAGCTGCCCCGCTGTGGCCACAGCGATCCGGGAAGCGTTCACCGACCCACCCGGGGCCGAGCACATCACCGGCTGACCCCCTGCCCCGGTGCCGGGCCTCGACCTGGGTCCGGCCCCGGTGTCGGGGGCGTCGCCCATAAGGACCGGGCCTGCCCGGACCGTGCCACGGGTGGAGCGGCCTGTGGCCGCGCTAGCCCTGACGCCGTCGGGATGCTGCGCACCCCGGATCGGAGCTCCCTGCCGGTCGCACTGCCGAAAAGCGTTGTTGCTTTTCCCTTCTGGCCGTCCGATTGTGACCGGCGTCGTCCTGCACACAACAGCGCGTCCGCGGCCTCCGGCGGGACCGACACCACTTTCCACACCCGCACTCGGCTGCGCCTCGCGTGGAAACTGCCGCCGCTCCCCTGTTGTGCTCCGTCCTCCTGGCCGGTCTTTATCTCCCCTGCCAGAAGGGCAAAAAAGTTGGCGGTACGAGAGGAGCCAGACATGGCCGTGTTCCGAGGAATCAACCCCATCGCAGCGGGAGCCCTGGTCTGGGACCAGATCGCCGGACCCGGCGACATGGCATTCGACGACCTGACGGTCGAGGACCGCGCGGAACTCGTTGGCCTCGCCCTCGACGACACCGCGATCTGTGAGGCCGCGACGACCGAAATCACCGTCTGACAAAGAAGGGCCAGAAGCCATGATCACCACCGCGATCCGCTACGCCTGCGGGCACGGCGACTGGCACGACACCTACGCCGGCGCCCAGAACGACCCCGGCACCCGACCACCCACCGAGCACGCCACCGACGAACAGCTCGCCCAGCTCCGCGCACTTCTAGCCGCGGACACCCCCGTGGAGACGAACCGATGACCGACACCACCACCGCCAGCGAGCGGGGCGCATACCTCCCGCACTGCGCCGACACCGCCTGCCGCGAAGGCCATTGCCGCGACTGTGGCACCCACACCATGTGGACCGCCGAGGCCTGGGGCAACGCCGTCGACTGCCCCGCCTGCGGCCGCCACGACTTCTACTCGATCGGGGACTGACCAAGTCTCTACGCCGAGGGCACTACGCCGAGAACACACCGCCAACGCACTGTCGTGTCGACGCCAGCCAACGGAGTCCGCCATCCCTTGATTGGAGCTTATTTCGCGGCCCTATATCCCTCCGCAACATTGACACCGCCGACCGCCCCAAGTGAATTGCCGAATATCAGGAAATGACCAAACAATGGCTTATCCGCCCTGCCTCATCACCCGCGAGAACGTAACCAAATAGAAACAGATAAATCGTCAAATAGATTGCGCAACAACGCTGTTGGGCATAGAATCGAGGTATCCCGCATACAGTCGACTCCAACCGAGAAGGATGCGAAACCAATGACTGCCGTCACCGTGTACACCAAGCCTGCCTGCGTTCAGTGCAACGCCACCTACAAGGTTCTCGACAAGCAGGGAATCGCCTACGGCGTCGTTGATCTCACCGAGAATGCCGAGGCGCTGGAATATGTGATGAGCCTGGGTTTCGTGCAAGCCCCGGTAGTTGTGGCCGGTGACCAGTCGTGGGCAGGGTTTCGCCCCGATCGGATCAAGGCACTCGCCGCCGCCCAGGCCGCGTGAAAGGACTGACCCGTCATGGCCATTGATTACGAACAGCGCGCCGCCTGGCACTGGGACCGCGCCGAGCAAGCCCGCGCCGATGGTGACCCGCAGCTCGCGGCCGAGCACGAGCACGCTGCCGGCATTTGCGAGCAGTTCGCCCACGAAGACGCCACCGGCACTGTGGCCGCCTGATCATTCCCCTCATGGACCCCACCGACATCGATCCGGATCCCGACAGGAGTGACGACGATATGACCGCAGCACTGAGTGAGCTGGGCGTCGAGGAGATCCCGCCGGCTGATGTCGACGAGCTCGATGACGCCTACACCGCAGGTGGATCGTTGGGAGATGACCCCGAAGTGGAGGTCGACGTTGCCACCGACCTCGAGCAAGAGCTGCTGTCCGCGCTGATGTGGGCTCCGCCGTCCCTCGCCCGCGCCGTCGCTGCGCAGCTCGACATCAAACACTTCTGGGTGCCCCAGCACGCACGCATCTTCGCGGCGATCGCCGCCGTCGCCACGAACGCCGGGCCCTCTCCCGCTCTGGTCAATGCGCAGTTGCTCGCGACCGGTGGGCAGGGTGAGTTCAGCACCCGAAGTGCGCAGAAGACGATGCTCGCCCTTGTCGCTCCCACGCACCGGCCGGTCGCGGTGCCCGGCCAGGTGCGCTACCTCGCGATCGCCGTTATCGACGGGTGGTACCGCCGTGGCTACACCGCGCTGCTGACCGCGATGGACCAACGCCGCCAGGAAGCGCCGATCGAAGAGCTGTCCGGGCACTGGGCGCAGCTCACCGGATACCAGCAACGTGCCGAATCAGACTGGCTCACCCGACGCCAGGCCCTCACCGAAGTGGAGTGATGACAATGACGATGACCGACACCGAATATGGCCACGAGACAGACGGATACCGTCAGCGCCTCGCCTACGACCTCCACAAAGTTGACGGCCTGCCCCTGGCTGCGGTCGCCGACGAATTCAATGTGTCGCTGGCCGAGATCCAGGACTGGATCAACACCTACATCGCCCGCACCGACGCCGCAGCTGCCGCCGCGCAACCACCGCTGTTCGAGTGAGGAGACGATCATGACGCCGTTCAAGCCGGCAGGCATTGGGAATGAGTGGGAGGCTGACGGCCTGTGCCGTCAGGTCGACCCCGACCTGTGGTTCCCAGAGGTCGGCGAACGCGATACCGCAGCCAAACGCATCTGCGCGGACTGCCCCGTCACCGGCGAATGCTTGGACTGGGCGTTGGCCACCGACGAACGGTTCGGCATCTGGGGTGGCCTCTCGCCCGTCGAGCGACGACGCTTGACCCACCACGACACACGGCGCCGAGCATCATGAGCGCAGCACAGCACAGCACAGCACCGATGACACCGGTGAGCAGGTAGAATCGACCGTGAACCACCACAGGAAGAGGTGATCGTTGATGGCCACCACCACACGCACTGACGATCAGATCCTCGCCGCCGTCGATGCCGGCCACGAGATGGCTGGCATGGTGGCCACCGACGCAGATCGAGCCGCCGCTCTGCGCGTGCTGCACGGTGAGACCACTCCCGAGCAGGAAGCTGCTGCGGTCCTCGCTGAAATCCGGTCACGCCACTCTCAGTGACCACGTCCTCATCATCCGGTGACGAGGCCGGGCAGGTTCCCGATAACCTGCCCGGCCTCTTGTCTGTCACCGATCTTGAGGTGTTCGAGCGTCGCATGGCCTATGTCCGGGTGGCCGAGCTTGAACACGATCCCGCGATCGCCGACGGCGACTTCACGTTTGAGACCCTCCGCGAGATCCACGGATGGATTCTGCAAGACGTCTACCCATGGGCGGGGCAGCTGCGCACTACCGACACCCAGGCGATGGGGATGGCGCACTGTCGGCCGGCGTTCCTGGCCGACGAGCTGCATCGGGTGTTCGGCGGCATCACCACCGACCGTCCCTCCCACGTCGACCGGGAATCGGCGATCGCCACGACCGCCCACCATTGGGGTGAGCTGACCGGGGTCCACCCGTTCGTCGATGGGAACTCGAGAACCCAGCGGGTGTTCTTCCACCGCTACCTCGCCGACGCGCGGTGGGACATCGACTGGCGCGTCGTCGACGCCGCCGCGGTGCACGCAGCCCGCCACGTCGCGATGGCCACCACGGACTCATCGTTTCTCGCCGCCGAGCTCGCACCCGGGGTGGTGCGCTTGGGCGACACCGCGCCGGGGTCCCTGGCCGCCACCCAAGACACCCGAGATCCCGCGAGAGCGGTCGCGGTGTTCCGGGCGATGATGATGCACCGCCGGGCCGGGGGAACCGCGGAGACATTCAGAGCGCAGGCCGCGGCCGCAGGTCCGATGGCCGGCCCGTCCGGACAGGCCGCCCCCTCGCCGCCCTACCGGGGGCGCAGCGAGCAGAGCACATCGGCACCGTCGCGGCCGGATCGGCCGCGCGGCCGGGGCCGCTAGAGCGAGGTCACCACCGGTTGGGTGCCGACGGGGTCTGGCGGGCAGCGTTTCCGCCGACGCCGGCGAACGCCACGAGCAGGAGTAGCGGCAGTAGCAGGAACATGGCGCACGCCGCGGCGAACGCAGCGCGCAGCAGGATCGGGCTCCAGGTCCGGGCGGGAACCCACCGCGGCCGGTAGCCCGGGCCGATCGGCGGGAGCCAATGACCCGGTCGGGGTCGGCGCACCAGGAACCCGACGAGGACGCTGAACGCGAATGTCGCCGCACCGAGCATGAGCCACACGGTGAGGAACACCGCGCCGAAGCTGGCGCTGGCGAGCATGGTGTCGATCGCGTCGACCATGACGGTCTCCTCATCGGCTGGTGTGGTCTGTCGGTGGTATCAGAGTGCTCGGACATGACCGGGTGCGCCAGTGGCCGCGCGGGGAGTGTGACTGACGTGAACGGACGATCCCCGAACCGATGTGGGTCGGGGATCGTCGTTCTCGCTGACGGGTTTACCGCCGAGCCGGCGGAGTCAGTTGTGGGAAGGTGATGTGCAGGCCGGGGAAGGCTTTCTGGGCTTGGCGGCTGAAGTCAGCGACGGCGTTGCTGACGGTGTCGCGGGCGGTTTGGGCGAGGAGTCCTGCCGCTTTGAAGGGGGCGTCGGCCTGGGTGTGGTTGATGTGGATCGGCACGTTGATGGCGCCGAGGGTGACCCGTCCGGTGACGTCGCCGTTCTTGGCGACGACGTAGTCGACCTTCCCGCCGCCGGGTAGGTTCTTGCGGTCAAGGTGCAGCTCGTACTGGTTGGCGGTCGGGTTGGGCGGGTCAGCCCGGTAGGGCCGCTCGGTTTGGGTGCCGGGGGTGATGGTCGGGGCGTTGGGGTTTGCCCCAGGGTCACCGGCACCGACTTGATCGCCGACGACCGCACCGATGATTCCGCCACCGATGGCGCCGATGACGCCGGCGCCCAGGCCGATTGCGGCTGCGCCGCTACCGGCACCGATCAGTGCACCGGTGCCGATGTTGAACGGATAGGGCGGGACGAATGCACCGATCGCGGCACCAATACCTGTCCCTAGCAGTGCGCCGCCGATCGCTGCGGGTGCGGCGAGCACGGTGAATCCGATGGCGGCGCCGGCGGCGCCGCCAGTGACTGCGGCGGCACCGCGGCGGGCAGCTTGGTCCTTGGGTAGACCAACTGATTCCCAGAATTGAGCGATCTTTCCTTCGGCGACGCCAGCGTTTTGGTTGATCGCGGCGGCGTCTGCGTTGGACAGCTGCGCGGGTTTACGGGTGATGTAGTTGCCGATGCGGATGTAGCCGACCGGGGCCAGGATGGTGCGCGGCACAGGGGTGGGTCGCGGGGCGTGCAGGACTGCGGGTGCAGCGCTGCTGTAGGACGTCGAGTAGGTGGCCGGCGGGCTGTAGTAGACGGGTCCGGTGGGGCCGTAGAACGCTGGCGGTGTTTGCGGGCTAGGTACGGGGAGCACCAGTGGCGTGGATTCTTCGGGCAGGGTCGGGATGGCTGAGCCGCGCGGTGAAGGTGCCGGGGTGAATCCGCCCTGCCCGGTGGTGGGGGTGGTGAATCCGCCTTGGCCCTGCCCGGTACCGGGGGTGGTGAATCCGCCCTGCCCGCCGGGATCGGCCATGGCTGGGGCTGCGGTGCCTACTGCGGCGGCCGCGATCGCACCGAGTACACCGAGGGTGATTACACGGGTCGCTCGGTGGCTGGATGCGGTGGACACGGCATCGATGTCGCACTGTCGACGACGGTGACGGCCGACCATATCCGGGGTGTCGTAGGGGCAGGGGGTAGCTGTTTTCGGCATGGGGGTAGCGCCTTTCGTTGTGTGCTGAGAAAAAGAGATACGGGCGTTACTCGGCCCGGTCGAGCGAGGCGGTCAGCTGATGCGGACGTTGAGGAGGTTCTGCGCGATCAGTGTCCGGCCGCCGATGACGGTGGTCTGGAACCGCTGCTGATAGATGGTGGGTGTACCTCCTCCCGGCGGGGTTTCGGTGAGCGTCACGTCAAACAACCCTGACCCGCTGTCGACGATGCGGAGGCAGTGGCGTGTGCCGGTCGGGGTTTGGTCGATGGTGGTTTGGATGGCCTGGGGGGTGCCCATGTTTGCCGTGGGTGCGCCGGTGTCGCGGGCCTGGTCGCCCGAGCGGGTGACGTAGAAGGCGTAGTCGTATTTCTTGATGACTCCGGGGCCGCTGGAGTAGTCGCCGGCGTCGCGTCCGGTGGTCACGTTGTCTTTCGTGGCCGAGGGGCAATCGGCATTTGGGTCGACTGGTGAGGCGGCCGACGTTGTATTCGATGAGGTGATGTCGGGCTCGGGAGCGATCGCGTGCGGCGTGGTGTCACCGCCACCGATGCCACCCAGAGTCACTGCCACGGTGACCGCGGTGACGATGATCAGCGCGACTAGTCCGCCCGCGGCCAGTGCGGCATGGCGGATGTTGCGGCGTTGGGAGGAGCGGTCCGGAGCGGGCTCGCCGGTCCGCTCGACGGGCGGAATGGTGAGTGGAATGTCGGCGGTGACCGGAATCAGTTCGACGGGCGGGGCGTCAGCGACGCCGGCGGCCGGGGCCTCGTCGATCGTCGGTGGGGCGACGGTTTCGGTGACGTCGGTGTTCCACGGTTCGGCGCTGGCCGGTGGGATCTCTTTGCTGCGTTTCATGGTGGTGGGGTCCTGTGGCTTGATTCGGTGGTGACGGTGTCGGCTTTCGCGGCGAGGGCGGCGCAGATCCAGTCACTGAGTTGGGGGTGGTGTTCGCGTTGGGTCCACCAGGCGTCGCGGGCATCGGACCAGATGTCGGGGCGGCAGGTGAATGATCGGCGGGCGCGGGTGGCGGTGCCGGCGGGGGCTGGTTCACGGCGGCCGGGTGGGATGCGGGTGGGAGCGCTCCGGAGGGTTCCCCCAGTGTGGGCGCGGGTCGCGGTGACGCCCTCAGCGATCGCGGTTTCGAGCCATTCGGTCCACGCCGGGTAGGTGTCGAGGGTGTCGGCCCAGGCGCGCTTACACCTGTCCCAGAGGTCTTGGGGGCAGGAAAATGACTGCCGGGTACGTGTCCACTGTGTGCTGTCGGTCATGGGTGGGTTCCCCTGGGGTGGTTGCGGTATCGGGTGGTGGTCAGTCCCCCGATCCTTGCAACCATCGACACGATGACTATCCCCACCACCAGGCTCCCGGCACCATCGGTGGATGGGGTGTCGGCGTGGGTGGTCATCGGGTTCGGGCCGCCTGCTGAGTTCGCGCCGGCGCTCGGTGGCGTCCGCGGGTGGCCGACTGGACACCGTGTGACACCGCCGGTGACGTCGCTGGTGTGGTGGTGGCAGCCTGGAAGGGGCCGGCGGCAGCTAGCTCGGCTGCGGCGGTCCGGGCGTCGGCGGTGGGGGGTTCGGTGACGGCGGCTGTCTGGGTGAGGTGGCTGGCAGCGTCGATCGCGCTGAGGTGCTCGGTCATGACTCTGGTGATGTCGAGATAGTTGGCGGCATCGGCGGCGGCAAGGATCTGACCCGCTCCGCGTGTACGACCACCGTCGGTGTAGCTGGTGTCAGCGACGAGTGCGTCGTGACTGACAGTGTTCAATGCCTGGATTTCGGAGCGGGCGAAGTCGCGGAGCGCGTCGCTGTCGGGTCCGGCGGCCGCTCGGATCGTGTAGGCCTCGGCGAGGATGTCGATGCCGTCGAGGGCGGCATCGGCGGTGCCCTGTGCGGCTGCATTGCGGACCTCGGTTGCGGCGGTTGTCGATTGGACATCCATCGCATGGCGGTAGGTGTCGAGGATGCTCGCGAAGGCTGCGTCGAGAACTGTGTCGACAGGATGGCCTGGGTCGTTCAGTGACGCCACGGTGGTGACGATCGACTCGACTAGTCGGGTCGCTCGAGTGTTCAGACCCGACACGCGGCTACGTGGGCCGTGCTCTATGGAATCGCCGCCGATGCTCGTGGCTAGGGACGACGGTTGTGTCCGCGGGTCGGGGGTCACGCGTTCTGCTCCACGCGGATGTGATCGTCGATCGCGGCGGCGCTGATCTCACGCACCGTCGCGGGCAAAGGCGGCTCGATCGCAGACACCGGGCTCACCGCAGCGGTGTCTGTCTGCTGCTCATCGGGGGCCAGCTCTTTCCGGGCGCTACGCGCCCGCGCGGCCGCCAACGCCGACTCCGGACGCAACCCGATGTTGGCCAACGCTGCGGGCTTTGCCCCGGCTGCTTTGGCCTCCTCGAACGCCACCAGGAGTGCGTCTTCATCGCGCACCTGGCGGGCCGCGAGCTCCTTCTCCTGCACCTTGCGGTCGGCACGATTGGCCTCGTATGCCGCGACCGCGTCGGACAGTTCGGCGATCCGTTGCTCGATGCCATCGGAGATGATCTCGCGCCGATACGCCTCCAGTGCGCCTGCGGCTTTCGACTTGGCTGCCACCAGGTCTCCCTTCATTGTCCGGCTGTGAGCGCTCCCCACCACCATCGATGAATCTAATGTATCTAATGGTTCTAATGTCAAGGGGTTGCCGCGCATCGGCGAGCGATTCCGCCGGCCGGGTAGCCGGGTGTGCGACAGCGGGAACCCCCCGCCGTCCTAAGCATTGTTGGTGGTGACCGCCGGAAAATCTGCCGGTTCCCTCTCAGGCGAATGCGCCGGAGCAAGATATGCCAAAACCCAGGGGTTTTGGCTTGCGCCTGCGGCGGGCGGTCGCCAGACTCGGTGGTACGAGTCGCGGCCAGTGCGGTGGCTGGCCAGGTGTGGCGGGTGGTCGGGGGCGGAGACCGCGACCACGTGAGCGCCCCAGGCGGGGCGGGATGAGACGGAGAGGGACGGCAAATGGCGACACGGTCGGCGCGGGGGCACCGCGCCCATGTGTCGGGTGCGCCGCGTACCCGTCGTGAGGTGTGGCTCTCGACTGAGGAGCGCACGGTGATCACCGCCGCGGCGGCGCAGGCGGGGTTGCGGCCGGGGGCCTACATTGCCCGGGAGGCGGTGCGCGCCGCGCGCGCGGACACCGCCGCTCGCAGCGACTCCCCCACTGCTGAGGCCGCACCGGCGGCCGGTGTCACTGTCTCCGGTGCCCGGGAAGTTCTCGACGAGGTGCGTCACCTACGCCGGCTGATGGGCAACGTCGCTGGCAACCTCAACGACGTCGCCCGGCACGCCAACTCGACCGGCGAGCTGGTCGAGCAATCGGGGGCGATTCTGGATTTCGTGCGCCGCACCAACGAGCGCGTCGACGCCGAGTTGATGGCGATCCTGCGGAGGCTGCGGTGATCGGCAAGGTGGATCGCGGGTGGGATGCGCCCGGCCTGGTGTCGTATCTGATGGGTCCGGGCAAGCACAACGAGCACACCCGGCCGACGGTCATCGCGTCGTGGCAGAACGATCCGGGCGCGTTGCAGCCGTCGATGATCGGCGACGGCGATTTCGATTTCGATCCCGCCGAGCTGGCCGCGTTGCGCGCCCATGTCCACGCCCCGGCCGAGGCGGTCGGGTTGCCGCGCCGCCAGCCGGCCGAAGGCGAACCGGGCTTCACCAAGCACGGCTATGTGTGGCATACCTCGATCGCGATTCCCGCGGCTGACGGCGCTCTCGCCCAGGAGACGTGGGCGCAGATCGCCCGCGACGTGATGGAGCGGACGGGTATCGCCGCGGCCGACGATCCGGGCGGGTGCCGGTGGATCGCGGTGCACCACGGGCGTAGCGCTGAGGGCAACGACCACATTCACATCGCGGCCACCCTGGTTCGCCAGGACACCGGGGCCCGGGTGCACCCCCGCAACGACTACCGCACCCTGCGATCGGTGATGCGGGAGTGGGAAGACCGTCTCGGGTTGACCGTCACCGCGCAGAACGCCCGCGACGCCGACCGGCCCGCGGCGCGCGGGGAGTTCGAGAAGGCCGCACGCCGCGCCGCCGACCCCGATGCGTTCGTCGCCTCACGCACCGATCCGACAGAGACGATCCGCGGGCAGCTCCGCCAGGCCGTTGCCGACACCGCGGCCACGGCTAACGACACCGAAGAGTTCCTCGCCGGTCTGCGCACCCGCGGTCTGCTGGTGCACCTGCATCACGATCGGGCCGGAGCGGTCGACGGGTATGCCGTGGCGTTGCCCGGTGACCGCAACCGGCAGGGCCGACCGGTGTTCTACGGCGGCGGGAAGCTCGCCCGGGACCTGTCGTGGCCGAAGGTGTCTGCGGAGTTCGCCCGCCACGGCGGTGTGGTCGCCGACCGTCCCGCCGAGCGGAGTTGGGATCTCGGGGTGACCCGCCTCGACGGTGCCCGCGAGGTCGTCACCCGCGCCCATCGGGCGTTCGCCCGCCAGCCGTATGCCGCCCAACGCGATATCGCTGTGGCCGCGCACCGCATGGTCGCCACCTACGCCAAGGTAACCGCCGGCAATCCCGGGCCGAACGGGACACCCGATCAGACCGGGCCGCGTATCCAGTCGGTGTGGACCGGTCACCGATCGGCGCGGGCGGCGCGCATGGCCGCACATGCCCTCCACGACACCGGTCGCCCGCTGGCCGGGATCGCCGCCGACCTCAACGCCGCATCCCGCAACCTCCTCGCGCTCGGCGCACTCGGTGAGGGCGGCCCGGCGAAGACCGCGAGCGTCGCGCTCGCCGTCGCCCTGGCCGAGCTGGTGACCGAGATCGCCGCGTGGCATGACCGCACCGGCTCCCCCGCCGGCGGCACCGCGGCCCGCAAGAGCGTCAGTGCTCTGCGCACCCACACCGGGTGGGTCACCCAGTCCACCGCGGCGGCCACGCCCGCGACGTCGACGGCGACCCGTGATCCGCACCGCGCGGCGCACGCGTTGTCGCGGCGGCCACGTGGGGCACCCCGAACCGATCCACCCACCCGACGCATCCCGCCCCCTCCCCCCGGACCGCAGACAGGACCTCGACGATGACTGGACCCCGCACCACCACCATCACCGATGAGCTCGCGGCGCTGCGCGAGACACCACACATGGGTGTCCCCCGCGAACAGGTCCTCGGCATGGCGATGGCCGCCCGCACACTGGCCAGTGGTCTGCGTGCGGTCCGCGAGGCACGCGGCCGGGCTGGATGGTCCGACGCCGAGCACGCCGCCCGTCTCGAGCTCGCCGCCGACGCCCACGGCATCGACCGCCTCACCCCCGCCCAGGCGCAGGAATGGAACCAGCGGGTCGCTGACGGCGACATCACCAGCCACCAGCACCGCCTATCGGGGATGACTATCTCGTTCGCTGACCTCGACGACCACACCCAGGTCGTGCAAGCCACCCTCGACGACCGCACGGTCACCGTCGCGGCCGGGTCGGCCGACATGGGCGCACGGGTGCGGTCCTGGCTCGCTGACTCCCCCAGCGACGACAGTCTCACCGAGCTGCGCGACGTCGCCCGCGAGATCGCCGAGGACAAGGTGCGGGGCGGCCTTGACGACACCCGGGCCAGCACCACCGCCGCGGCGGCCGATGAGCGGACCGAGACACGCGGCCGCGACGAGGCTGAGACCCGAGAGCGGCGCGATCTGGCGGACCGTCTCGGTGACCGGGTCCCCGATCGGGTCACCGGTCACCCGTCGTGGGCGCGCGTGGAGAAGCAGTTCGATGACCTCATCACCGCCGGCGCCGACCCCGACACCCTCGCCGATGCGGTCGCCGGTCTGCGGTTCACCGAGCAGGTCCGCTCCCCCGCCGGCCTGGCGATGTGGCAGATGCGCAAGACCGCGGCCGGGCAACCCGGCCCCAGCGACGAAGACACCGCCCGCCGCGAAGCCGCGACGGAATGGCTCGCCACCGAAGCCCTCGACACCCCCGCCGATCGGGCCCGCGCCGCCCGCCTCATCGGCCAGTTCGACGACGCATTCGACGCCCAGCTCGCCGACAAATACCCCGGGCTGCTGTCGGTCGACGACGCCCACATCGCCGACCATATCGCCCGCGCCGACACCAACACCGACGCCGCGGCCAAACACGAAGAGACCGCACGCGTCGACGAACACGCCCTCGCCACCATCGCGCCACCCGCGGTCGACGACACCCTCGACCGCGACACCGAGCGCGCCGACATCGCGCTCGAACACGGCCAGAGCGTCGACCACGAACACACCGCCGACGACGAACGCGACCTCGCCGAGAACGCCGAATCCGACCGCGCCCGCCACGCCGCCGAACCCCCCACCGCCGAACGCGCAGCCGAACGCGCCGCCGCCGCACCCTCACGCACCGCCGACGGCAACGCCGTCCGCACCGCCAACCCGCGGCCCCGCCGCGGCGGACCGGCCCGCGCGCCACAGCAGAACACCAACCGCCGTGCCCGGACCCGCTAACACCCTGACGCTCGCCGACCGGATAGCAGTCTCGGCGGGACTCGTCCTCGCTTACATCCTTGCCTTCGGCCTCGGGATTTTTGCCTCGGTGGAGGCGCTTCTCGGTGCAGACCTGAGTATCCGGAGCAGCGCCACCGGCGGCCCCGGCTCCTACGACTGGGCGTACGTCATTGCGGAGAATTCCGCGACGGTGATCGCGCTTGTGCTCGTCGTGTGGGCTGGAGCGCTCACCGCCGGTGACGGGTTCCGCTGGCCACGCGCAGACCGGACCTCGCCGGTAGGGCCGGTGGTGATCGCCGCGGCGATCGCGGTCTACGCACTCGCTCTAGTCGCGGCGCAACTCATTCAACAAGCGATGCTCGCCCACGGAGCTGGACTCCCCGCCCCCGAAACCCGGTCCGGTACCCCAGTGTCGGCGTCGATGATCCTTGCCGTCCACGCAGGAATCGGTGAAGAACTGATCGTCGTGGCCGGCCTGGCCATGGCCGTCGGTCTGTTCACCCGACGCGCTGTGATCGCACTCCCAATCCTGATCGCTGCCCGGCTCGCCTATCACCTGTACTACGGCTGGTCAGTCGTTGCGCTCGTTCTGTGGGCGGCGGTGTCGGCATACATCATCTGGCGGTGGCGGTCCTGGACCATCCTCGCCGGGTTCATCGCACTGCACATCGCCTGGGACGCACTCATTCACTGGGATCTCTGGGCGAACGGCGACGCCATCAACTACCTCTTCGGCGTCCCCGCTGTCGCTGTCATCGTGGCCTGCTTCGTCGTCGACCGCCGGTGGTGGTCGACACCGCCGACGGTCTCAGAGCAGTCGAAGGGGCAGGTCTCAACCGCGACCGTCGCCGCCGCCGACCATTAGCGTCGAGATGTGAACAAGATCCAGGTCGAGAACCGCGTCGGCAATCAGGTCACACGCGTCCTCGCCGGCCATCAGCTTGAGGACGACTACGTCGAGTGCAAGGGCGAGTGGTACGACGATTACCGCAAGTCGGCTCGTCAGATCGCCGGTCTGTGCAATGCAGCTCGCGGCGAGGACGCTACGTGGATTGTGGGCCTCGACGAGGACGCCCACACGCTCCGGCCGCTGCCGACCACCGAACATTCCACGTGGTGGCGCAGGTGAAGAAGTGGTTCGCCGACGACGTCGCGCCCGAGCTGGACACCGTCGTGGTCCTGGTCCCTGGCGGGTCGGTCGTCGCTCTGGTGTTCTCCACCGACCGCGCCACATACGCCGTGACCGTCGCGGACCACCAGGTGTCCCGGGAGGTTCCGGGCGGGAAGCAAATAGCACCACCACAGCAACCCGATCTCAACTTCTACCCGTGCTGGTTCCGAATCTTAAAACGCCTGTCTTGGAGTTGATCGATCCCGAGGTGTCGTGCGTATCGGCCACCACTAGCCGACACGATGCGCTTTCAGGCGGATCTCTTCATCTCCGTCGCCGATCGGGCGATGCTGCCCAACCATCGCTGGTCGCTGACCATCTCGTCCGATGAATGGGAGGCGGAAGGGTGGGGTCCGCTGCGGCCTGAGCTGGAAATCAGCCGGGTCGGCTCGGACGATATGACGCCGGTCCGCGGCCCCTTGACCACTCAGGGATCTACGTCAACGGGGCCGGTCGGGTAGGGCTCGTGGCCGAGCTCGGACCCACCGACGCATGGACGTCCGATCATCGTCGCACCCTGCAAGTGCAACCGGAGCTGCGTGTTGTCCTCGACATGCCTGTTGACGGGCAGCCCAAATCAGCGCGCACGGCCGTCACGCTGAGCCACACCCCGACGCACACCATCGGCGAATTGTGGCGTCACCGCTGACCGATCTCACTCGGCGTATATCCGCGGCAGCCGTTCGTTCCACAGCCGGACCGCATTCCGATAGCGCTCACTCTGCTCTGCGGCAGTGGCCAGCTGGTCGGGTGTAACCCCGGCCTCAAGAAGCAGCCGGAACGTCAGCACCCAGCGGAGTGATTGAGTCAACGCGTACACCTCGAGAATGTCGGGTGCCGCCCCTGCATCGTCTTCGCCAAGACCATGCGCCGCGGCGACTCGCTGCGCTCGAACAGCTTCTTTCCACCGGCCGATCTTCCCCACCGCGGAGGGCACCGCTGCGGCAACAGGTTCGGCGAGCTGTTTGAGTCGTTGTGGGTAGGACTCCTCAGCCCACCAGCCCTGCAATGCCTCAATCAGGCTGTCTTTGACCGCATCGTCGACCTGCGATTCTCGAAGTGCTTCGGTTGCTTGAGCGATCTGTCCGTCCGAGAATCGAGTCGCAGCCGGATACAGCCGACGGTGGAGCATTTCCGCGACGGTGGCCAGGGTCAGTGCCTCGGTGTCGATGGTGGTGAACTCATCGCTCCATGCCGCCGCGAGGATCTGCGGCACGGGGGTAACACGCTGCGCCAGTTCCAGCCAGCGCGGCAGGAATTCGTCGCCGAGCACGCTTCGGTAGAGCAGTAAGTCGCCGGCGCTCTCCGGTGCGTCCGTCGCCACCTGATAGCCGAAGACCTCCACACGAACGTCGTCGTTCTTCACCTCCACGCGTCGAACCGAGCTCTCGGCCCCCGACAGCAAGGTCATCAGGGTCGCGATCGGCGTAGCTAGCCGATGAAGCGCGTCGGGCAGGGTGGGGGCGGTATCAACCGTGATGACCGCGGTTGTGTTCGTCGATACGCGAAAGCCGCCGAACTCCGGGGGCGACATGGTCGCCTGCGGCACCAACCGCAGCTGTCCTGGCTGGTCGACCAGGGCTGCAGTGGGGGAATCTGGAAGATCCAGCGTCCAAGACCGAGGCCCCTTCCCGTCGAGCGGCATGGTCTGCGATGTGGTGCTTATGCCCGCCCATTCGTGAAGGTTGGTCACGTTGACGCGCACCTCGCCGAACGTTGTCCCTGGGTCCGCGACGTGGTCCCCGACGAGGCACCAGTCGGTACGCATCACCTGGTTCCCTGGGGCGTCCTGTCCGGGCAAAGAGAATCCGACAGACCGCCGGCGGGTCGTATTCACTCCCCATAGCGTGACTTGGTTCGGATTGACCGCCAGCGACCCCAGGACGACTGATTCAGCCGGCTCGTCTACGTGGCTCCCCACCAAACCATTGCCGTCCGGCTGCTCGACCCACTTGATTGTCGGAGTGAACCCGGGGCTGACTTCCAGTACGGCGCGATCGTCGGTGAACCGGAGGATCCCTGTTCGCACGGGACTCAGCGGATCGCCGGCAGCATCGACCATCTGAAACTGGCCGATGGACTCGGGTGTCGGATCTGGGAACCGCTCAAACGCCATGCTCAGTGATGCTATTTGCGGTTCCCGCGCGGGTATGGGTCAACGGTCAAATGGGATGTGCGGTCGCGCTGATCTGACAGCGCACGCGGTTGAGCGCCGCCCAGTTGGGTGTCGTCACGTCGAGGTCACGCATCACCAGCGACAGACTCGCGCTGATCTGGTCGGCGACGTCGCGGGCCGGGAGCTCGCGGACGTGGTCGTTCCAGGTAGTGGGGTTGCAGCGGGCGAGGACGTCGCCGACTTCTTCGAGCGTGACCGCGACCGTGGTGCCGGCCTGGCCCGCGGCGTACTCGTAGTAGCCGCGGGTGAGGTTCTGTAGTGCGGCAAGGATCGTCGCCGCTGTGACAGGTGCGGTCATGGGGTGCCTCTCATCTCTCATCACGTGGTGGATTGTTGGGGTCGGGGTGTGGGTGGCGGGTGTGGCCGGGCAGCTGGAATGTGTTGTGGGGCTGGGGAGCCCACGGACTTTCCGTGCCGTTGGTTCCGGCCACACCCACCGCGCCACCGTGTGGTCCGGTCGAGATTGGGAGTGGGACCACCGATGGCGGGTTCATGGGGAGACCGGTGATCAACCCGGCTACGGCCGGCAGGCCCGGCGCGGTGGTGGGCAGGTAGCGGCGGTCGTGTGAGTTGGGCGGACTGTGCTTTTCCGGGGTGCAGGCGTGGAAGGGGCCGCCGGCCCCGGTGAGCACGGCGACGTGGTGGTCGAAGTGGTCACGTAGGTACCCCGACAGTGCGGCTGCGCCCTCGGCGGCGGCAATGAGCTGCTGGGCGCGGAGCGCCCACAATCGGGTGATCGCCTCAGGGTGCAGATCCCACCGGGAACACCACCGGGTTCCCCCGCCGCCGCCGGCGGCGACCTTGCGTTCGCACCAGTCGCTGACGTTGGCCATCACCCACGGTCGGAGGACGTCGAGCACCGGGGGGCCGTTGTCGGCCGCGGAAAGTACATCAGAGCTGCCGCCGGCCTGCCCTTCGGAGTCGTCGGTCTCGCCGACGGCCGCGGTGTCGGGGTCGGCGACGATGTCACCGAGTGTGGCCAGTGTCGATTCGAGCTGCGCCATACCGTCGGCGTGGATCTCGGACTGGGTTCTGACGTCGTCGAGCTGGGCACGCATCGCGGCGAGGGCGTCGCGCAGATCGGCGAGCTCGCGGTCGCTGTCACTCATTTCCCCCACCACCACGACTCGCCTCGATTGGCCGTCATGGCGTTAGACCGCGCTGAGACGGTGGCGTAGACGCGCACCGAGCGGGTTGTCGTCGCCGAGTTCCCGGATCGCGGTGTCGCGCACCGTCGCGGTGTACTCGCGGGCGTGCTTGGTGATCGCCGCGGCGTTGTCGGTCTCGCGGTACCACGGCAGCAGGTCGAGCAGGACCGGTCGCGAGCCCTGGCGAATCAGTAGGGCGTGGTTGCGGCTCAGGCCGGCGACCTCTTCCAGTGGCAGGATCGGTTCGCGGACCTGGCTGCGGTTCTTCGTTTTTCCGCCCGGTCCGATGCTCAGCGATTCTTTCCACACTTCGTGGGTGCCGACGAGGTCGCTCACCATGCGGGCGTCGTCGACGTTCTGTAGACCGGCACCGATGATGCGGCAGGTCGACGCACCCCACATCGCGGCCATGCCCTCACGGCCCCACACGCCCATGCCTTGCTGGTAGGACTGCAAGATCACGTCCACGAGAATGCCTTTCGAGCCCAGGTGCGACGCCTTGGCGGGCAGGTCGGGGATGCGGCAGATGTTCGCGGCCTCGTCGAGGACGATCACCGGTTCCGGGCTGATGCGCCCACCCGACGCCGACGCTGCGAGGTCGCCGAGCTTGAAGATCTGATCAACCATCGCTGCGACCACCGGGCCGGAGGACTCCGCCCCCTCCTGGGTCATGAGATACAGCGTCGGTGCGTCCTTCTCCTCCGGGGCGAACAGGGTCCACAGGTCCAGTTCGGGGATCTCGCGGGTGGGTGGGGTCTCCCACGTTGACGGTGGGGTGACCCAGCACAGGTCTGACTCGTCTTGCAGCGATTCCAGGGCCGCCGATGCGCCACCCTGGATGCCGCCCAACGTTTCCTGCGGGAGTCCCCACTGGGCTTCCAGGGCGCGGGCGTGGCGGTGTAGGCCGTGATCGCGCAGCAGCTCCACCGGTTCGGCGGAGTATCCGTCGATCCACTCGATGACCTCGCGCATCGACCGGCCCGCGACGGCGGCCGCGAGCAGGGTCCGAGACAGCATCTGCTTGGACGAGGAGTCGAAGAACCCGGAGTTACCGCCGTCGGAGTTGTTGGTGCCGACCGCGGCCATGAAGTGGGTGGCCACCCGCTTGGCCGATTTGTAGTCGACGACGGCGGACAGGATGTTCCACCACCACATCTGGTCGACGAACGCGATCCGGCCCGGGTCGTAGGCGTAGATCGGCCCGACCTCTTTGCGCAGCGCGGCGGTCAAGATCCACAGGTCCGGCTTGTTCGAGGTGGCTACCACTGCGCCGCGGGCGGCGAGGATGCGTGGAACCGCCTGTGAGCTGGTCTTGTTCGATCGCGGCCCCATGATGATGAGGGTGAAGTCCTCGAGGGTTTTGTAGACCCGCTGCCCACCTTTGGTGGTGCCCTGGCGGCGGACGACGCCGATGGCCATCGCGACGTCCTCGGCGGTGAGCCCTGAGCGGGCCGGATCGTCGTCGCTGAGGCCGCGTAGCTCTGCGCCCTTGTCGATCGCCCCGGCACCCATGACGTCGCCGAGGTCACTGGCGTCGCGCAGCTTGCGGTCGGCAGGGCTCTGTAACCACCACGAGCGCGTCGCATACGCCACCACTGCAGTGGCGATGAGGACCACGACGACCACGGTGACGGGAAGCCAGGTCGGCCATCCCAGCATGTTGTGGCCGATGATCGCGGCACCGATTGCGGTGATGACCGCCAGGCCGACGAAACCTATGGCTTGCATCTGTTTGTCGGCGGCCTGGTTGTTGCTCATGCCACCGACCCCCGCCGGGTCTGGCCCGAACTTTCAGTGGCGGACGCGAGGAGGAACAGACGGTCGGCGATGACGTGGCCGAGTGCGGTGTCGTCGGTGTGGACGATCACCGTCGAGGACTGTGCGCCGCGGACTTCCCGCCACACACCGTTTCCGCCCGTGTCGTAGCCGCGGGTGGGCCCGGTGATCGCTGCGGCGGCCGCAAGCAGTTCACGTCCGGCGAGGGCGGCGGCATGCCGCACGACATCGCGGTCTGGGGCGAGGTCACCGGCCGCGGCCGCCACACACAGAGCGAGATCGTCGTCGCCGTCGGCACCCAGAAGCTCGACGATGGTGGGGATGGCTCCGGCATCGAGGATGTGGGCGACGGTGACCGGCGGCCACCCGACCAGCGCCGCGGCGTGCAACGCCCCGGTAAGCACGGTGGCGGCGTCAGGCACAGCGAGAGTGAGGTTCGCGGGCAGGTCTCGGGTGAGGTGATCGGCGGCGGTCGCAGCGACCGACTGATCGGCGCACATGTCGAGGAGTGGCCACCAGGATCGCTGGTCAGCGGTGACGGCGGCCGGGTCGGGGCTGATGACAGTGGCGGCCGGGTGCATGCGCAGGTAGGCGGCCAGGGCAGTGCGGGTGGGGGCCACCAGCACCGGTGGATAATTACGCGTGTTCACGGGCGGGTCCTTTGTGGTCGAAGCTGGCGGTGACGCCGTTCCAGGCGGTATCGGTGTTGTAGAGGGCGGCTTCGGCGGGGTCGAACTCCATGACGACCGGAAGGCCCATGCGGGCACCGGATTTCACCAAATATTTTCCGCGGCCGGGGTGGCGCTGTCCGGGCACCCAGGTCGGGGGTGCCGACCAGCTGGTGACCATGGCCCGCTCCCGGCTGGTGAACGGGGTCAGCTCGTGCAGGCGCTTCATCTCTTCCCCGTCGAGGCCGCCGAGGACCTTGATGGCGTTGCGTGCGGCCATACCGCGGGCCTTGGCGCGGTCCTCGACGGTGGCCAGGGCGTCAAGGTCAGACAGCGAGTGCGTCGACTGTGCCGAGACGATCCCGCGGTGGCGGTTGAGTCGGGTCATGCGGTCGGTTTTCTCGACCAGTCCCGGACCGGCCCGCAGGCCACGCCACAGCTCGTCTTGGGGTTGAAAGATGTTGCGGCGGTTCCCAGATGCTTGTTGGGCTTCGATGACCGCAGCACCCCAGGTCCAGGAGCAGAGCATTGCTGCGCCAACGACGTCGTCGCCGTCGTCTTCGATCGCTGACAGTGACAGTGACACTGCCGGTAGATCTTTGGTGACCTTGATCGTCGAGGGCCGATCGAACATTCCCTTGATGGGGCCGTTGTCGGAGCACAACAGGTGCAGGGTGTTGCGGAACTCGCGGATCTCACGCTGATAGGTCATGTCCTGCGCGCCGGGTAGTGCGGCGGGGACGGCCATAATTTTGCGCAGCGCATCGCTGCCGTGGTCGAGGGCGCGTAGCACGTCGGGGATGGTGGGTTCTTCGGTGCCGGCGGCATCGTCGGCGATCGCGGTTGCGGTGCCCAGCAGCAGTCGCTCGGTCGGGGTCAGCTCGGCGCGGCCGACGATCGCCAGCAGCGATTCCAGCAGGGCCAAGCGGCGACTGTTGGCCAACGATTCGAGCTGGTCGCGTTCGGCTCCGGTGGTGGCGGCGATGACGGCGATCAGTGGGCCACGATCGAGGGGGTTGAGGGAATGCAGGCCCCGGCCGATGCGGAACACCTGACCGCCGATGGCGTCGACGAGTGGGGTGTATTCGTCTTTGAGATCGCCGGGGATGATGCCCATGAACCCGAATCCGACCAGCCCCATGAGTAGTCGTTTGAGGAACGATGACTTGCCGATACCGGGCTGTCCTTGCACCCAGATCCCAGTGTTGGTGACCAGGCCGTCGACCAGCCACTGCGCGGGGTCGAGACCGATTGGTTCGGCGGTGTGCAGGTTGCGGCCGATCGGTACACCCCGCACCCGGGCGCCACTGGGTGCGGGAAACGGGTAGAAGCCGGGCATTTCCGCTGTTGTTGACTGCCACCAGGTGCCTGGTTCCACGTTGGCTGCCCAGCCACCGAACGGTCGGCGGAACCCTTTGGCTGGTGGTCGAGGTCCGAGTGCGGCGTTGAGCACATCGAAGGGCAGGTCGGTGGGAATGTCGTCGAACGACACCTCGCCGGGTATGTCGGCGACTGCATCAGGGTGGGGTCCTAACCCCAACGCCCGCAACACTTTCTGTCCCATGGAGACGCGTTCGGCTTCAACCGCCACCGCGACATCGACGTCAGGGAGATGGGCGGGCCGTTCTGCGACCGCCTCAATGATCGAATGTGTTCCCATCCCTATGCTCCCCACCGCTCAGCGGCGTTGCGGGACAACCCTGATGCGGGGTCGACCCCCACACCCAGTGACGCCATGAAGGTGGCCTCCTGTGCTTTGCGGGCCCGACGCCAGCGCCCTTTGCTTTGGCCCTGGCGCTCTTCAGCGTCGGCGCATGCCGCGGCCAGCGTGGTCTCGTTGCGGACCGTTGTGGTCAGGTAGAACGTGAACCGGCCCAGCCCGGCACCAAGGGATTCCTGTTGTGCAGCTCGCCGGGTTTTGACCCGGTCGTCGTGTTCGCGTTGGGTTTCGTCTTTTTTCGTCTTCTGCGCCCAAATCCGGCGAAACACACCAGCATTGACTTCCGACTCGACCTTCTTCGACGCCTCAGCGGCGCTGTAGGGCCGGTAGATCATGCACAGTCGGCGGTGGTAGCGGCCGGGAGCGACCAGCGGCAGCAGCGACCGGTACCGCACCACCCCACCCGGTGGGGCGGTGAACACCCACGACACCGAGTAGCCCGAATCATGGGCGTACACATCAGGGTTGGAGCCTTCGGTGCGCAATGGTCGGGCATCATTCCAGCGCCACAGTTCTTCGGTGTCGTCGAGTTCTGTGGTGCGTACGGCCGGGTCGAACGCGGCCCGCAGATACCGGATCAGTCCAGCGCGGGTCATCCGACCCATGACCGTCATCCCGCATGAAGCCAACGACGACTCGAATCGGGGGAGCATGTTGACGACCTCGGCCGCGCCGCGCTGCAACGTGTCAGGGACAGGGGTGGCCTTAGACAGGTTGAAGTTGATGGTCACCAGGCAGGTGACCTCAGCGGTGCGGGCTCGAGACTGGTTGACGAGTCGTTCCAAGACACCGCGGCAGAACTCGGGGGCAGCGGTGTTCTTGTCAAGCCGGTCGAGGGTGTAGGCGCGTTGGTTCATCCCACCGGCGGGCGCGGTTTCGGTGATGAATGCCAGCGAGTCGACCAACGGCATGTGCCCCAGCTCGGCGAGCAGCCCACCGAAGTTCGTGACCCACGTCAGGGCGTCAGCATCATCGGCGAGGGTCAGGCCGACTGGTGCAACCATCAATGGGGCTGTGAGCAGACCGGTCTGGCGGTTCCAGATCAACGCCTGGGTGCCGCCACGACCGTCCTCCACCTCGATCGGGCACAGCGGAGCCAACGGCCCGGGCAGGTTCTGCCCGCGCGGAAATTCTTCGAGGGTGTCATCGGCGTAGGCCGAGGCGTTACCTGCCCCAGCGAACCGCAGCTGGAAGGCCAGCGACGTCATGATCGTGCGCCCGGAACTGGTGACGGGGATGACTGCGAGGGCGATCAGCAGGAACGCGGCCAGCGCGAGAACCCCGGTGACCGCGAGGCTGCCCAGGATCGGGGAAAACGACACCACCGTCACCGCAGTGAGAACGATGATCGTTTCCCGGGTTCCGAGTTTCCCGATCCCAAAGCCCCGCGGCCGGCGGTAGCCGGAATACCCAGGATTGGTGGTTGTCATCAGTGAATCTCCTGTCGTACACACGATGTGGCGGTCACAGAGCAGCGGGGGTGGTGGCGTGGGGTCATCGCAGGCCGGGTCCGGTGTCGTCGGTGGTGTCGGTCATCCCGTCTGCCATGGCCTGGGCCATACCGGTGATCGAATCGCCGGCCGAACCGACGGCGTCCCTGGCGAGCATCGCCCCAGCGACGTACGGGTTGCCGCCGGATTCGGCTGCTACCGAACCCATCTCGCCGCCCCCGACACCTGTGGCGGCGGCACCGTCCCCGTCGGGGCCGCCGGATACCGGGATGCCTGTGTCGCCGGAGATACCGCCGGCGGCGTCGGTGGACTCAGCGCCAACGTCAGAACCCCCGAGGTCCGCGACGTCGGAGCCGCCGCCAACATCAGCCGCGCCACCCCCACCCCCGCCGGAGCCGGGGCTGTTGCCCGGGCTCGGGTCGGGTTCGGGTCCGGTCGTCGATGACTGGGGGCCGGTGGCGTCCATGTAGTTGGACTGTCCGTCGCCGCCGGAGGCACCAAAGGAACTGAGCACGTCCGCGCCGAGCTGCCCGGCGAGGCCCGCTCCGCCGGCGATTCCGGCCAATGCGGTTCCGGCCGACCCGCCACCAGATATGGCGGGCGAGATGAATGCGAAGAACTTCAGCATCACCGGCAGGGCGAGCATGGTCAAAGCGATCACCATCAGCCCAACCATCACCGCAGACAGGGATCGTTCGGTGCCCATCAGTTTCCAGCCCAGGGAGTACATGATCGCTGCAGCGGGCTTGTAGAGGACCAGGGCGATGAGCATGGAGCAGATGCGGGGGAACCACTGCCGACCCCACGACGACAGTTGACCCGCAGCAGCGAAGATCAGCATCGCGTAGAGGACGACGATCCCGGCCTGCCGGATGAATCCGAACAGCCACTGGATGCCGGAGAGCACCGCAGCCACGATGCCCAACAGCAGCACCCCACCCGGATTGTGCAGGGTCGCGATCCCCAACATTTGTTGCATCTGGGGTCCGAATTGGTCGGCGCCGTCAGCGGTGACCTGGCGGGCGAAGTCATCCCCGGCATGCATGGCCCCGGCGAGGATCGTCGTCGACAACGACGCGATGAGCACGAATTTGATTGCCCCCATGCCCAACTCGGCAGCCGGTCCAGGGCGGCGGGTGAGGACCATCGTGATCGCTGAACCGATGATGCCCAACGCGATGATCATCATGACGACGGTCTGCACTGCGTGGCTGCCGGTGATCGCCAACCCGGAGGTGACGTCAATTGACCCGGTGCGCAACCACCACGACATCGACAGGGTCAGCAGATCACCGGCGAACTTTCCCACCGACTCGCAGGCCTGAGCGAACCAGTTGTCGAGTTCTTTCGTGGCCACCGCCACGGGGTTGAGTTTGTTCCAGTCGACGTTCTTCGTGACATCACCGGCGGTGGGGGTCACCGTCGCGCCCTGGGTGAGGCGTTGGAACCGGCCGTTGGCGTCGTACTGCATCGGCTTGGACTGCGCCCACCCGTCAGGCTTGTCGCAGACGGGGATTTTGTGGTTGGCGATCGCACAGTCCAACACGTTGTCCCTGTTGAGGAGTCCTTTGTGGTCGGCATCGATCGTGGCGGGGGCGGTGGCGGAGACGCCGGCGAGCTTGCCGGTGGAGTCATAGATGTAAGAGGTGAACCCCTTCGAGTCGTCGGCGCCGCCATGGGCTGCGCAGTCGCCGAAATCAGGGTGCGCGGCGCACTGGATAGCGCTGAACCCGGGATGGCCGTCGACCGGTGTCAGCCACGTCTTCTGCTCACTGGTCAAAGGACCGGGATCGGCGGGTAGCCAGCCAGGGGTGGTGGCCGGGTCGGCGGCCGCCGACCCGGCGCAGGTCGTCACCACCGCCACGATGACGGCCCCGACCGCGGCGATCACTGAGGACGTGCGATGTCGGGTGCGGGGCGTTGGAATGCGACCCGTCATCGCAGGCTCCGATCCTGAAATTGATGCCAGGCCGGGTCCCCGGTGATCGCAGCTGAGGTCACCGCGTCGGCGGGGCTGGGATAGTAGTTCGGCTGGTAACGCCAGTCACCGGAGATCCACACCACCGTGAGCCGGAAAATGTTGTATCGCCCGTCGGATGCTGCGGTAGCGATGTCGTAGGTGGCGGCCTGATCGTCATAGGGCTCATAGGCACGCCAGGCGAACACCCGCGGCAACACCTGGTTAGCGGCGAGGGTGGCCTGCAACCGTGCCGCCTGGGCCCGGACCTCGTCACGGTCAGCAGCGTCGCCGAGGACCTGATCGGCGAGGATCTCATCGGTGCCTGAAAGGGTGTACACCCGCAACGCGATTTGCAGCGCAGCGATCAACGCCCCATCGGGGGTGTGAGTGAACCCGCGGGCGGTCACCCCTTCCTGGACGCGGGGGCCGGCAGTAGCGGAGAACGGCAACTGCACCGGCCCGACCTGTAGCCACGTCACCGGCTGCGAGGTGACCGACGACGATGACGATCCGTTCGGCGACGCTGCCTGCCCTGTGGGCTGGCCTGCGGTGTCACCCGTGGAACGGGTAGCCACCACGATCACTACGACAGCCACAATCGCTGCGACGCCGATGACTGCTGCGGCCACAGCGATGTACTGGCCGCGACGGTGGCCACTGTCGGGGGTCTGCTGGAACTCGGGGCTGGTGAAACTCATGGGCGGGTGTCCTCGTGTTCAGAAACGGGTGAACGTGTCAGGCAGTGCAGCGTCGGGTAACGGTGGGGAGTGGGAATCGAATTGGTCGCTGTAGCGCCAGTCGCCGCCCTCCCAGATCAATGCCGAACGCGAAAACCGCACCTGGGCGCCGGGGGTCCGTGGATAGGCCAGGTACACCGTTGCGTGGTTGTCGGCGAACGCTGAGACCCGAAACGCCACCGGTGCGGCCGCGAACTGGGCGATCACCGCGGGATCGGGTTGCGGGCCCGCCTCACGGGCGGCGACGAGTTGAGCCCGGGTGCTGTCGCTGACATCGGTTTGGGCGTCGACGACCGCCTGATAATCCGGGGAGAACGCCAACCGGAACGCGATCTGCGCGGCGGCTAAGACCGCGCCCTGCGGGGAGTTGGAGTACCCGCCGGTCACCGCACCCTGGATGCGCGTGGGTCCGTCGGTGGCCGAGAACGGCAGCGGAACGCCATCGACGCGCTGCCACGAGATCCCCTGTGGCGCAGCGGTGAGGTAATCCGGGTCGGCCGGGGTCAAGGTGCGGTGCGGGATCTGCGGCACCAGTGACCCTTTCGCCGCTGATGGGGCGGTCGAGGCTCCGACCCGTGAGCCGCCCACGCTGGACGGGGTGGGATCACAGGAGCGTGCCAACAGTGTCACCGCGACCGCTGACACCACAAGTGCCACGATCATTGCCGCTGACCTGCTGTCGAGTCGGCGTCGCCGAAACTCTCTGGTAGTCATCGCCATTCGGAGATTCCTTTCGTCGCCATCACGTGAGGGTCAGTCGGGAATGCCTGCGGTGAGCAGCATTCCGCCGATCGTGGAGGCGGATCCGACCAACATGCAGCCAGCCCAGATCCAGATGCTCGATTCCAGAGCGTTTTTCGCGATTGTCGAGCGGCCCTTGACCCCGACGATCATCAACCCGAACACCACTAGTGAGCCGAGGACGGCTGCGATCCCGAACCCGGTCAACGCGTAGCCGACGATCTGGGTGGAAAACTCGTCGAGGTTCTTCGGCGAGGTCGTATCCGAGCCGCCGAACTTCTCCCAATGGATCTGGCCCTGATTAGCGGTACCGAATTGGATCTCGTTACGCCCATCCGAGGGATCAGTCGATCCCCCCGGCGGGCTGGCTGGGGCCGTAGGGGCGGCGGGACCAGTCGACGGGCCCGACACGCCCGGCGGTGTGGGATCAGCCCACGCCGCCGGTGCACATGGGGTGGCGAGTAGCACTGCTGTGCTGGTGACTGCGAACACGGTCGCGGTCCACCGCCGACACCGGCCCATCAGGTGAACATGTCCAGGAGGCCGACGATGCTTCCCATGCCGATGATTCCGCCGAAGATCCACGGGAAGTGGCTGACCGCGTCTTTGGCGAAGTTCGAGCGGCCCCGAGCGCCGACGATCATGCCGCCGAACACAAACAGTGCCGCCCCGACAGCGAGTACGTAGATGAACGTCTTCGCCATGCCGAGGATCTGATTGACGCCGTTCTGAGCCTTGGTCGGCAGAGGAACCGGCTTGGGGTCAGGGAAGTTGCCGGTATCGGCTGGATTGATGCCGTGCGGGCGGTGGGCGTCCCACAGCGCGCTGGCCTGGGTGAGGGTCTCGATCGTGATGGACATCGATTGCGTTCCTTATCTTTTCAGGAGGTGCGGCGCAGACCATCTGCGCCGGTCGAACCGAGTGCGGTAGTGCGGGGTTGGGGGGTTGATCCCCGCGGTCCCTGCCGTGACGGTGGCGCATCTGGTGCAACCGACCACCGGTCGTATCCCGCCGCCGGTGGTGGGGGTGTCGGTGGTGAGGGTGTCGGTGGCCACGCAGGGACCAGCGGCCCCGGTGATGCCGCAGCGCTCGAGGCCTGCGGATTAGGCCACTGTCGCGGCACTACCGGTCCGGTCGCGATAGGCCACCCGTCACACACCGCTACGGGCGCCTCGCCCATACCGGTGGTGTCGGTGGCCACGACAGTCGTCACCGCCGCCAGCAGCTCCTCGCGGCGGTGACGGGCGGTCAGTGCCCACCGGGGCGGGTGGTCGGCGAGGACCGCGTCACGGGCCGCGGCCGCCGGATCAGCCACCTC
Organism: Williamsia sp. CHRR-6; assembly: GCF_018474015.1. Taxonomy (GTDB): domain Bacteria; phylum Actinomycetota; class Actinomycetes; order Mycobacteriales; family Mycobacteriaceae; genus Williamsia_A. Next base: position 29,041 of record NZ_JAHCSG010000009.1, read on the forward strand.
CCGTAACGCAGGAAGCCACGGAATCCACACCACTGCAGCAACATTTGGTTCCAGCATGCGGGCGCGGTCTCGCACCGCAGCAGGTGGCTTTTCGGCGCAATCAGCCACGATGACTACGACCGGGGACGTGGGTAGCGCTGCAGCCGCTCGGGTAATCGCGGCGAGCTGGTGGGCAACCGAGCGGCACACCAACACATCGGCAGGCATGCCAGGCGCCCATACCCCCGCATCGGAGACCCCGAGAAGACCTGCGACGATGGTGGTGCCCACTCCCCCGGCCAGGCCGACGATCACTGGTGGACGCATCCGGGTCATCGGGTCACCACCCCACACCCGTGTCGGCCGTCGTCAGTGACCGACCAGCCCGCGCCGTCGCGGGTCATCGTCACCACAACAACCGGATGCCGATCCGGTAGCGGTGTGTCAGCGATGAAACTCTGGGTCACCGCGATCACCCGCACTGCAACAGTGGCGGTGTCGGCGGGACGTTCCTCGCTTCCGATTGCCGCGCGGGTCTGTGCCCGGGCATGGACGCGGGCCAGCGCCGTCCAGTCCGCGTCAGGTGACCCGGTCGGGGGTGTCGCGGTGATTCGCTGCGCACACCGCCGGGTCATCAATCCAGTCGCCCGGACCGCCGCATCGAACGGGCTGCGGTCGGTGATGGTGTTCCACCCCAACCAGATTCGCGCCGCAGCCACGCCCACCGACGATGGATCGGCACGGTCGACAGTCACACCGGGAGGCAATGTCGAAGGCACCGGCGGTGGGGTTGGGAACGTTGCTGATCGTCCCGGCCACGCCTGCACCGACGGGGCAGTGACCGGTGGCAACGACACCGTCGCCGCCGCAGATCGATCCTCCCGGCCACCACCAGTGGAGCTGCTCGAGCAGCCGGCGAGTGCGGTCAGAAGTACCGCCACACCCAGCGTGGCACACACCAAGCGTGTGTGGGTGCTGTCACGAACCGAATCGACGAACATACATCTCCTCTCCGTTCCACCCCGACAACGGCATGATCGACACTGTCTGTCCGGACTGTGGGGCGTTGAGCAGCATGTCGACACCGTTTTGTGTGCCGTAGTAGATGCCGACGTGGTGGGTGTTTCCCCCACTGCCGAAATAGATTTCATCGCCCGGGGCCTTCTGGTCGAACGGAATGTCCTTGCCCCGCGGGTCATACAGTTGACCCGGATTGGACCGGTCACCGGTGTAGTGCGGCAGGATGATCGCACCGGCGGTGGCCTGGGCGATCGCGTAGAGAGTCAGGCCCGAGCAGTCGAACCCGGTCACCCCCACATCCGGTGCTGACCCCGGGGACGGGCCGTCTTTGGTTCCCCCAGCCCACGCGTAGGGGGTGCCTAACCACCGCAACGCCGCCTGAATGATCTTGCGGTTAACTGGACCCGACAGGCGGGTGTTCCCGCCGCCGGCGTACACGGCCGCATACTTCGGGATCAGCCGTCTGATTTTCGGTGCATACGACTCGGTCTCGCCGTTGTTGATGATCGGTCCACCGTTGGCCAACACGCAGCCATAGCCGCAGTTGTAGGCGGCCAAGACAATATCGAGGAGATCACCCTTGATACGGCCCGACGCGATATCTGCGCGGGCCTGCGCGGCAGTCGCACAGTCAAAGTTGGCCTGCGCCAGAATCGCATCCGGAGGATCGAACGGCGAGACCGCGCCGTTGTGGTTGGCGTCCTGCCCGTACGACGGCCACGTGTACGGCATGAACTGCGACAGCCCCTGCGCCCCCGCCGGTGACACCGCCGCAGGATTCCAGCCCGACTCCACCTCGATCTGTGCAGCGATCACCGGCGCAGAAATGTCGGAGCACACTTTCCCCGCCTTGATGACCCACGGCTCGAATTCCGGTGGGACAGTACCGGTTTTCAGACCAGCCTGAGACGGTGCCACACCCTCATCAGACGGCTTGTTAAACGGTGCAGCGATGACCGTCACGATGATCACCGGGACCAGGAACACAATTCCCAGCACCAGCGCCAGTGATGTCTTTTTCACCGCCTACACCTTCCCCAGCTCGCTTCGTCCCCGACCAGATGCGTTGCAGAGTTTCTGCACTCATCGAGCATCGAGATGTACAACCGCGTCGGCCCGAAACTGGTTGCAGCGCACTCCCATACGCTGTACCCAGGCCCTGGCCAGGCGATCACCGTTAAATCATCAGCTACTCTCGATCCGACCCAGCAGCCACTTCGCCAACCACTGCGTGGCCGAATCACCACGGCTATCGACCTTCATGTGGGCATAGGACTGATGGGCGCCGAGCAGTGCATACGCCGTCACCTCCACCACCTGCGTGGCCAGCTCGTCGGGCTTGGTCAGCGACAGAAACGCGTCATACTCGGGCATATCGACGACCTTGCCGATATCGGAGAGCATCGACGACCCGAACACCACCTGCGCCAACTCCATTGGCAGAGAAGCCGGATTAACCGCGGCGGCCATCGACACCCGAGTCACCGCGCCGATCACCGACTGCACAGCCTGCTCAATGGTCGACGGGTCTGCGTTGACGACATGCTGCAACAACGTCAACGCCCGGCCCGTCACATACGGGCCGATGTCCTGAAACCGAAGATTCAGCAAAGGCACCACAGCCGCAATCGCTTTCGACTTCCCCGACAGAGCACAAATACCGTCCTGGGGCGCACAAAACGACGTCACCTTGTCCGCCAGCGTTCCGAACCCGTCCGGTCGGGCACCCACCACGCCCTGACCCACCACGTTGGGGCCAACGAAGCTTTCCGCACCCGGCAAACTCACCGGCTGAGCCGAAGGCTGATCAGAATCAAGATTCGACGTTGTCTGAGTCCGGGCAGGATCAGACAACAATCCGGCCGCGATCACCGTCGAATCCGGTACCGGACCCCTACCGTTACCGATCGCCGACAACACATCACCCGCGATCAACGCGCCCTGCGAATACCCCAGCAACACCTGCTTCGACGTCGGACACGCCGAAGCGATCGCCTTCATCCGTGCATTCACCGCATCAGTCCCAGCCTGCCGAGACTGACCCAACGTCAACGGATTCCCCGTGCCCAGCCCAGCCAATGGGCCGCCCACCTGCGCCACATACGGGACCTGCTCGAAACTCACCGACCTCCCAACCGACCCGCCGCCCACACCAGACGCACCCGACGTAGTAGTCGGCGGCGCGGCTGGACTCGTCGTCGCCGAGGGTGTCATCGCATCCCACAACCCGCCCGACGTCGATGCTGTCGAAGGATCACCCGTAGACGTCGTCGACGGAGCAGTCGCACCCGCCCCACCCAGAAACGACCCCGACGAATCACCCGCAGCCGCGTCCTGACCCATCCCAGCCGTCGGAGCCGCGCCAATCTGAGCCGGAGCCACACCCAAAGCAACGATCGGCGACCCCTTCTCCACCGCCGCCCTCAACGGATTCGTCACCGCCGCCAACATCCCCGGCACCACAGCCCGATCAGCCCGAGCGTTCGTCTCCCACGTCCCCGGCACCGCCAGCACGAACACGTCCTTACACGCCATCGTCGACGGAGCAGCATCCGCAGGCCCGGTCGCGGCAACGGTCACAGATGCTGCGGTGACAACGGAGCACAGCGCGACGATGGTCAGGGAGCGAACCGCAGGGTTCTTGTGGGCGATCATGAAATCTTCCGCGCAGGCCCGACGTTCCGCGTGACCATCCGGTGGCCGACGGGGCAAGCGGGCCCATGTCCAGGTCCTAGTCCCACACAGCGAAACCCGGGCGGCTGTGCCGGGCAACCAGGTGCCGTGAAGTGAGAGAGTCCGTCGTGAGGAGCCTGTAAGGAAGTCAATTCATCCCAACCCAGAGCGATCGGGGCTTGCGCTGCGTGCATGGATCGCACATTAACACGTCATAAGGAGAAGTTCGACGCTCGGCGAGACTTGGACCAGTAAGACCCGCCGTATCTCCGATCTATGACCCCGTTACGATCGTTTTGTGATAGATCTGCGGGTATCATCGCCCACTAGAGCGTTTCGACACCTTGCGGGCGATAGTCTTCTGCGTGTGCTTGATCAGATCCCGCCACCGCTGGCGTTTCTCGCCGACGCGGTGACTACGAGACGTCGGGCGCTCGGTCTCACTAGAATTGATCTCCACGGGGCTGGTGGTCCGTCCGACTCGACGATGTCGAGGATCGAGAACCCTACTGTTTCCACTGCATACCCGCGGCCGAGCACGCTTGACCGCCTAGACACCGCGCTGCGCTGGAAAGCGGGCTCTGCCGCAGGTTGCCTCGATCTACGGGTACCCACTCCCCTGGAGGATGTCGCGGCACCCGCGCCGGTTGAGGACCCTCCAACACACAACTGGAACCCAGTGAGCGTCGGTCAGCGTTCCGATCCGCTTGATTTCGACTATGTGGCCGTACCTGTCGACGTACTGCGCGACGGACTGATGATCATCCAGCAGAACCTCACACCGGCCGATATCGCCGGCGGAGCGACCGCGCTACGCCAGTTGATTCAGTTCGCGCAGAAGCTTTCCGCAGCGCACGCCACTGAGGTGCTAGAACGCATTGGGGGCCCCGGTCGTCCAATGCCAGGGTTTCTGCAGATCACGTTCGCGCCGTACCTCCTCGAGGAGGTTCCGTTCGACGAACCCAGTGAGCAGCAACGCGACGATCAGCGTTACCGCAGGTGGCTGGTGGGGGCGGCAGATGACGTCTCTGGTCGCTACGAGCGTCGCCTCGACAGGAAGCTTCGTGCCATAGCACTCGACGCGATCTAGCTAGACTGGAGGAATGACGAACGCCGAGCTCGGGAGCGATCGGAACGACTCGCCCCCAACGATAGTGGGGCGAAGCGGTCTCGGTAAGTCTGAGTCCATTGCGTATCGGCTCTGGTTGCTGATCGCACTCACAGGTCTGCCTACGGACGAGGACTCGACTTACGAGATCCTGGCTGAACGGCTGTCCCGCGAGGGTTGCTCTATCCGGCCGCGGACGATCAGAGCTCACCTCAGCGGAACGGTAGTCCCGACCCGGCGAGAACTTGACGCGTACGGCCCCGCCTGCGAATGGTTCGCCAACAACGCGGTACTCGCCGAAGACCCGCGCTACTACCTGAAACCGTTGATTCAGGCCGAGATGTTCATGTGCACGCACATCATCGGAAGCATCCCCCTCGCTCGCGGTCGTGATACCCCACACGGCCTGGACGCCATGTCCGTGCCTGAGCTGCGCGCGTACCGGGCCGAATTGCTGAGTAGCGGTCGCCTGGAACTAGTCAGCACGTGAGCCTCCTCTCCCGGCCACCACGAGTGTCTGGGAATCCCCCTGGTGGGGTGCCTCGCTCGCCGCAGCCCCGAGAGGTGGCCGATCAGCTCGTCCGGCGGATTGACCCCGGACCAATGTGGGACGTCGACCAGTTCGTCAACTCCGTAGCGCGACGACGTCGCCGCCCGATCACGGTCGTCGAATCGCCCGGCCTCGTGTCGCTCTCGGCTGGGGTAACTGGCCAGCTCTGGACTAGAACCTCGTCGGATGAGATATTGCTACCGCCAGGCCTCGAACCAATCGAGCGACGTTATGCGATCGTCCACGAAATGGGCCACCTACTGCTCAATCACCCGTCGCGGATGTCTCCAGACGCGTGGGTGGCGTGGTTCGACGCTCTCCCCCCGCACCTAGTGCGTCGGCGCATAGCCGCGCCCGCGTTCACGTGTGAGATGCACGTGTCAGCACTAGGCGGCGACACCGAAGCCCCGGTAGAAACCGCCGAGGAAGAGGCCGAATGGTTCGCATCGCTGCTGCTATCCGAAGTGGACGACAAACGTGCTCGAATCGCAGCCCGGCGCGGGGCGGACAAGACCAACAAAACGATTGATCGACTAGCGCGCACTTTCGGCTACTACTGATTTCGGAGACACGATGTGGTTTCTCGACGTCGTCACCACCATCGGAGCAACCCTGTTGCTCGCGGTCGGAGTGATCCTCCTCGCCCGCTCAGGTCCGCCCCGCAAGCCGACCTCGGCCGGCCACTGGTTTGGCCTGGCCATCCTGCTTTTCGTTGCTGCCCGCTTCCTGCACCTGCCCACGATCGAGAATGAGATGTCCAGGATCGCAGCCACTCTCGACGGACATCACCAGTGGTACAACATCCCGTACATGCTCACGATCACCTGCACCACGGTCGCCATCGTCTATTGCGTTCCGGCGGTTGCCTGGCTCCTGGGCGCCAACGTCAGACTGTGGCCGCCACATATTTTTGCCGGCGGCTCGTTCGTCGTCATGATCGTGTCGTTCGCGGCGAGCGACCTGTGGAAACGACCGATCGACTATCTTCCCGCCGCCTTCGAGTGGGACACCGCGCAGATCGTGTTCTGGGGATACGTCGCAACCGCTATCGCGGCGGTAGGTCTGATAGCTCTCGCCCTCATCGCCGGAACGCTGCGAGACTTCCGCGGGCCCATCCGCCTCATGATGATCCTCATCGCGTCATCCGCATGTACCGCGGTAGCTTTCGCCGCCCACATCGTGCTCCGCGTGTTCTTCGTCAAAGCGGCCCCAGGCATGTTTCCGCACAGCTACATCACAAATGGGTCGTTCATCGCGGTACTACTCACCACTCTGGTGACAGTGCAGCTGTTGGGCGCCTTCTTCGTCCCGCTGGTAGTTCGGCTACGCATGCGGATTGTCTACTTCCAAATGCTGTGGCAGCAACGCGAAGAATGGAATCTGTCGCGGGAGCTCGATCACCGCAACGTCTTCGACGATCTGGAGATCCCGGAGACACGATGGGAATGCTGGCGAGCCGCTCGGACACCCGTCGTTGCCCGACGGATGCTGTTCGAGATGTCTACGGTATAGCTCGCGCGGCAAACATCCATGTGACCTCAGCGCCGATTTTGTTCTCGTCGTATGGGATCTGCCGGCCAACCTCAGGCGCGTACTGCGCGATTGATAGGGCGCTCTCGACACTCCATGACGGACCGACCCACTCTGCGGGGGCAGACTCGATGACTGATTCGAAGGCATACCCGTTGCTACCGACCGCTAGGGACATAGCCTGCGTTTCGGCGTCGATGAGTGCCCCGCGACCGAAGTGAACGGCGAGAAGGTAGCTGCCCGGCGCAGCAATGTTGTTGATTCTTCTAAGGATTCGCTGGTTGGCCGACTCTTCGATATACATGAACAAGCCCTCCGCGATGAACACCGCGGGTTCTGAGGTGTCGAACCCGGCCGCTACCAGGCCATTCCCCCACGAGTCCGACGTGAGATCCGCCGCGATGCCGTGCCAATTCTTGTCGGGGCCGATCCCAAGGCCTTCTGCTTTCAGCTCTGACACATCGGAACGGTCGATCTCGAACACCGACACTCCTGCCTCGAGCCATCCGAGGCGAATCGCCCGGGTGTCCAGTCCTGCTCCCAGAATCACTACCTGGCGGATCGCCCTTTCGCCGAGCAGGCGGTCGCACCACGAGTCAAGGTAGTGCGTCCTCACCGCCAGCGACACGTAGACTCGCTGCCCCTCCACCTGTTCGAGCGTCACGTTTTCTATGCCCAGGCCAGCCGCCGCCACCAGCTTGCTGGCCAGCTCGTCGGAGAACAATCGGTCATCGCGAGCAGATTCGATGGCGCGCATCTGCGCGGTGATCACGGCCGTTGTTCCTACGCTGGACACATCGAGGGTCATGAGCAGCGATATTACCGACGCCGCTACCCGTCATAAATCCGCCATAGGCTGAGGGGTGGACCAAACTCTAGCGGTCCCCGCGTGTCGCGCCCGTATCTGATTCACAGGCCATGCAAGGATTGGCGGCAGCAGGAACTCAGAGGAGGAGCGACGATGGCACAACCGCATCTCGGTACGCGCCGCGGCTTTCTGGTGCGTGGCGTGCCCATCGAAGTTGACGTAGAACAGCTCGCTCATCAGGCCGGTTACAGCGCCGTCTCCCGCTACGGTGCGGACGTGTTCTGCGACCTGGCCGGATTCGACCAGCTCAAGCTGGGCCCCGACGTCACACTCCCCCTCAACGCCTTACCCATGCCACTCCCCACCAGGATCGTCTCTGGCGCACCGCGCACGCACAAGTACACGATCCGCATCCCAGACCAGGTCAACGCCGAGGAACTAGCCCGGCGAGCGGGCTACAGCGCCGTCTCTCGTTTCGCGCGCGACACGTTCTGCACGCTTGCCGGCCGCAGTGACCTCCGCCTTGGCCCCGACCTGTTCGACGAGGGAGGTAGCCAGCTCTCGCTTTCCGCATAGCGAAAAAATGACGGCCCCCCTGGCGGGAACCAGAGGGACCGTCGAAGTCTGAGCCAGCGAGTTGGCGCTCACTGGTCTCGATATCCCCGAAGGGACTGTCTTGGATGACAGATCTCAGGATAGCTCGCACCCTTTGCGGTCGCTAGCTCCTGTTGAACGCGTGTTGCGTGACGGTTTGGTCACGCGGTGGGCTGATTTCTACGACCGGCTGGTCGCGGACCCCGTCGAGACGATCAAGGCTGTCCAACTCACCGCCGACGGCATGATCACACCGGTGATGTCAGGCACCGCGGCCGAGCTCATGGCCGCGGGAGAGGCCGCCGGCGCCGGCACCTCACCGTGGGCCGTCATCGCCCCGATCCGTTCCGAGATCCAGGTTGTCGACATCGACCGTTGCGCCGACCGTGTCCTGCAACCCCTCCTCGACGCCGCCGAGACCGTCGGCGCGTCCCTGGCGCACCTGACAGAGTCCGGTTCGCCGGACAGCGTCCACGTCGGCGTCACGCTGCCCAGTCGCGCTGCGCGGCGGGAGTTTGCCCGCCGGGTCGAGGAGATCCGTCGGTGGGCCGGCGAGACGACAAAGGCGGTCGACCTGCGGTCCAGGAACGACGGTCTGCGCCTCCCGGGGTCTGCGTCACTCAAGCCCGGCGGTGGCATGTGCTGGCCCATCGACACCGACGGCCGGCGAATCACGGCTATCGCCGCGGCGGCACGGCTCGCCGACGCTCTCGACCAACCGCACCTCGACACCGGTGAACTCCTCCCCTCCCCTGCTGCCGCTACATCGGTGTGGGAGGAACTTGGAGAAGCCGACACTGGCGAGCCTGCGGTCATCGCACCGCGCGCCTACCGGCCGCCAACCCGGATGACGGCCGAGCACTTCAAGACCCTCTCGGTGTCCCCTCGACAAGGGCTGCGATCGCACGTCGCACTCGCGGGAGCATGGGTGCTGTGGCGTCTCGGCGTCCGGTCCTGGCGGGCGGCGGCGAAGTACTACGCCATCTACCCGTGCTTCGAGAAGTGGCGTGAGCGTGACGCTGACGCCCGCGCCCGCAACCGACACCTCGAACCCGGGTGGGTCTCCTGGTGCCAACGGCACTGGCAAGACATAGCGCGACGCGCGCAAGCTCACCGCCCGCCAACCGCGGCGCTGCACGAGCCACAGATCGCTGAGGCCCTTTCCGAGATCGCGCAGTGGGACGACCCAGACCTCGTCGCGGCCGCCGTTGCAGTGATCCGCCGACGATTCTCCGACGGCTACGGACTTACCCGTCCGATCGCTGTACGAGATCTCGCATCGTGGCTGGGACTCTCCGCAGAAACAGCCCGCCGACGGTTGCACCAGCTCGCCGAACGGGGGCTCCTGACAGTCACGCGACCCCACGACCGGCATACAGCCCCTCACGAGGCCACAATCTGGACGCTGACTACTCCCGCTCGTACTTACCGATCATCTGTGAGTCATGACGTCACAGCCGCCCCCGGGGTAGCGACCATCCTCCACCCGGCATGGGTAGACTTGGGTCAGGCTGCCCGACTGGTGTTCAGTCACCTGTCCGTCACCCCCACCCCTGCTCAGGCCTTATCCGCATCCACTGGGCTCCCCACGGGAACGAAGCACCACGGCCTGCTCCGCGTGCTCCACTTGTTGGCTGAGCACGGTCTAGCGGCCCGCACAGGAAGCGGCCGCGCAACGCAATGGCTCCTCGGGGCCACCGCCCTCGACGACGTTGCGCCCGCTTCGACCGGTCGTGCGGCGCGCGAGCACGTCCAGGCGCGGGTCATCCTGGACCGAGATGTCTGGCACGCACGCGGCCACTACGTTGCTGCGCGAGCTGTGCAGCGTCGGCGACGAGCTGTGGGGACTCGTCCAGCGAACGCGCCCGCACGCTTGCAGGATGCGCGCCGCTCTGGGCCACCCCAACCTGCGCTTGTCTTTTCATCGGAAGGGGCGACGAACCGCGTGCGAGCGGCCGCGGCTCGTCGACGCCGGCCGAAGAGACACGGAACCGTACCCGGCTAGTGACGTTCTAACGGCACAACGGTATAACGGTTCGACACGCCAACGTCGTAACGGTAGTGATTTGACGTTCCGGCGTTAAAATGTTCCCACACTACAACGGCACAACTTGACAACCCGACAACGGCACAATGCTAAAACATCAAGACTGCACAACGGCAGGCCATTGCAACGTTTAAGTGTTACACCGTTGAAAGGCCATTTGAGCACCGGGCGCTGCCGTCACCATCACAACGTTCCTACGTTCTGCGTTCATAACGCCAGAACGTCCTGACCAAGATCGAGAGAGGACACGGCCATGGCCAACATCGTTGTGTGTCATTCCCGCAAGGGTGGGGTGGGTAAAAGCACGCTCGCATACGAGCTGTCATGGCTCCTTGACGCTGTGCTCGTCGACTTCGAGCATGACGGCGGCGGCGTCACCGCGACCTGGGGATACCGGCCACTCGAACGGCTCCGGGTCCCTGTCCTGGACGCACTAGAAAGCGGGAGGACTCCCCGGCCACTCAAGGGATTCCACAAACCGAGGCTCGTTCCCGGTCACCCCGAGCTTCTTGATCAGCCACATGGCCAGGAGGACGTCGCCACCGCCTTGGAGCAGTGGGCGGGGGAGTGGGACACCGACTGGGTCGTTGTCGACACACATCCCGGCGCATCGGCGCTCGCTCACGGCGCCCTGATGGTCGCCAACGTCGTGATGGTCCCGAGCCCGCTCAAAGTGAAGGACCTCGCGGCCCTAGAGCACCTTGTCGCCGACATGGCCGATTACCCGGTGGTGATCTCGCCAAGCATGGTTCCCGCTACGCCGCCCCCGCAGATGGTTGCGCGCCTTGAACGAGCCATCGAGGGAACGCCGGTGCAGGTATCCGCCCCTATCCCCGACAGTCGAACTGTCGGTACCAGGACCAAGCGCGTCGCGATCACGTCGGAGTCGCCGGTGCCGAAGAAGCTGGAGAAGGTCGCCGCCGCGTTCGACGACACGGCCAAGTTCGTGAAGGAGTACGTCCAGTGAGCGGTCTCGATCAATTGAAGAGCCAGACGGCCAAGCGCAAGGGCGGCGGCCGATCTATGCCGCCGCCGCGTCACAAGCCTCGTCAGGAGCAGGTCGAGATCCCTGACGAGCAGGCGGCGTCACCAGTGACCCCAGTGCCCGACAGCGTCAAAGAATCCGCTCCGCCCCAACCGCAGACAGCGGCCCCCACACCGGCAGCGAAGGCCGAAACCGCTGGGGGCGATACCGCGCCGCGGGAGGTCCCCGCGGCGCCAGCTGAAAAGCCGCGGCCGGCGGCACCCGCGGCGGCCTCGGCCTCCGCCAAGCAGCGCAAGGTCGGGCCGACCACGATGTACTTCGATGTCGAGACTGACGACTGGCTCGAAGACGTCCTCGCCATCGGCCGCCGGGGGACACCCAAGGTGTCCAGCAAGAGCGCGATCGCCCGCCTGGCGATCCGCCAGCTCGCCAAGCGCATGACCGTCGAGCAGGTCGTCGAGGAGCTACGTCGCGGCGCAGCGACATCCGGAAACCAAACAGGTCGACCACGGCTCTAACCAGCGTTGTAACGCTAGAACGTTAGACCGTCAGACGCGCACATTGCCTCGAACGTGCGTTCGATATAGATTAGCTCCAGCGTGGCCTGGGGGGACGTGGGAAGCGGAACCCCGGCCACGCGACATATGACGGTCTCTGTCGCGGAAGTCAGGAACGTTCCGGTGACACGCGACCCCGACCAGGCTCTACATCTGTTTCAAGCCACGGTCAGACAGACCGGGCCGGGGGAGTGGTCAGAGTCCCGCCCCCGTAACTGTTTTCGAGGCCACGACCTTACCCGGCCCCGCTCATTGCTGGTGGGGTGGGATTCGAGCATCGACCCTCCGCATCGGATCTGGATCTGCCGTACGTGCGGCGACGTCATCCACAATCTCGCACCAGACCAGCAGCGCGAGGCGATGCGGCCGGTACGGCTCGACCACTGTCATCCACACCAGAGCCTGTCGCCGTTAGCCGGCGAGCCGCCGGCCGAGCATTGATCGCGGGGTAGTAGTGAGTGGGTTGCCCACCGGTGATGGACTGCCGACCCCGGCTGATGGACGGCACTCCGGCTACCGCCGGGCCTGCGTCCGACCACAACCCCGCGCCAGGCCCACACCCGTGGACAACCCCGTCAGGCGCCGGCCAGCGGTTCCACCTCAGCACCCATTCGTCGCGGCGTATCGCCGGGCGCGGCACTGGTTACGTGCGGTGGCGAACCGAGAGTGGACGGATCTTGCTGGTTGATGCGCCGGCCGTGCTCCCGGCCTGGTCACCGCGGATAGTCACCGCGGATAGCGAGCTATCCATACCGCAATCCCGCAAGCGGTTTTGATCTCATACCCGCGTTACCGCTAGCCCGCATGCGGTAAGTATGGTTTACTGTTGTTCCCGCACTACCGCGACTGGCTTGCGGGGTCACGGTATTTACCGCAAGGCGTTTTGCGGTAAATACCGCATGCATGTTTGACCGCTCAACCGAGCGCGGTTATTGCCTCAACGCCGCATGACTGCATGCGGTATTCGACGAGAAGGGGTACCAACATGATCGTCTCGGTTGTCAACACCAAAGGCGGAGTAGGCAAGACAACGTCGAGCCTGTTCATAGCCAACGAGTTTGCCTTGAGAGGTAAGCCAGTCACCTTCGTTGACCTCGACAAGCAGGGCTCAGCGACCTCGTGGGCCGACAAGGCCTCCGACCGCGGCACACCACTGCCGTTCAGGGTCGAGGTGTCGAACACGAAGCGGCTCGGGCGGTGGAGCGAGTCCCTAGACCCCGATTCGGTCCTTGTTATCGACACTCCGCCTGGGGACAGCGCGATCATTGACGCCGCAATCGATGCCGCGGACTTCGCTGTCATCCCCACTCAGCCGTCGGCGGCAGATACGGAGCGCGTCTGGGAAACGCTTCCCTCGCTGCCCAAATCCACGGTGTATGGCGTGCTCGTCACCGGTGCAACTCTCCACACGAAGCTCCTCACCACCACCCTGGCCGCGTTTGATGAAGAAGACATCTCACGCTTCGACACTGTGGTCCGATTTCGGCAGGTCTACCGGCAGAGTTTCGGGCACCGACCCCCACACGACAGCACCTACTCAGACGTAATCGACGAGATCGTGAGTGCGCTATGAGTATCAAGAAGCCGGGAAACCCCAGCACAGAGGACATGCGGCCGCGCAAGGCTGTAGCCACAAGCTTCACCCGACCATCCGACGGCGGATCTCAATCACAACTCACCGTGCGAATCGATGCCGGGCTCCACAAGCAGTTCAAGGCTGCCACGGCTATGGCTGACCAGTCGATGTCAGAAGTGATCGAACACCTCATCCGCGAATGGGTAGCCAGCAAGCGGTAAATCCCGCAACACCGCACGCGACCTTGGCGGGTGGTCGTCAAACTGACCCGCCAAGGTCGCTGAACACAGATTGGAGCTGTGCCTAATGAGCGACGTTACAAGCCCGCTGGTGAGGCGGTTGGCGATTGTGCTCGCCGCGGTGGTGGCGGCCGGTATCGCTGTCGCCGCGTTCGTTCTGAGTTTCGCCGCGCTATGGGACGTGGCGACCCGAGTATGGCCGTCTCGCCACCTGAGCTGGCTGGGACCGGTGGTGGTCGATGCAACGATCTTGCAGGCCACGGTGAGTCTAGTTGCGGTGTCGTCGTCGACGCGGGTGGGAGAGCGGCGCTACTTCTGGGCGCTGCTGATCGGCGCCGCCTCCACTTCGGTCGCTGGCAATGCACTGCATGCTGTTGTGCCGGCTTCCCAGCCGCTTGCCTCGTGGGTTGCAGCGTTGATCGCGACGATCCCTCCGGTGTTCCTGTTGCTGAGCACACACTCGCTTACGTTGTTGATCCGGAGGCGACCGGAACCGATCGGGGCGGCGGTCGTGACAGCTTCTGCGGTCGTCGAAGCCGGTAACGCACAGGCTGGGACCACCAACACTGCGGCCATGAACCCGGCGCCTATGGCCGTCGGCGAGGGTGTGGCACCTACGACTACGACATCTGATGGAAGGCAGGCAGCGGAGGTCGACGTTGCACCGGTGCTGCCTGCCAGTGATGCCCGGCCGTTCCTTGAGCCGGCGCGTGCACTGCGTGAGCTCCACAATTTCGACACCCCGACCAGCCGGATAGCGGCGATTCTGCACCACCTCCACACCAACCCCGACGCCTCGCACCGCGAGCTCGGCACAGCTGGAAACGTCCACCACAACACCGCAGCAAAAATCGTCAACGCCTACCACGAAACAGAACTCGTTTCGCGGTGACGTGACCCCCGGGGGAGCTGACGATTGGAACCGTGCCTGATGCAAGTCGTTACTGAACCGCTGGTGAGGCGGGTGGCGAGTGTGTTCGCCACCCGCCAGGCGGCCGACGCAATCACAGTCGGGGTGCAGACGATCTTCGCTACCGCGCAGCGGGTCTCGGCATGAGCCGCCCTGCACGTGGTCATGGACTGGTTGCACTGCTCGATGCCACTGCATCGCTGATCGCCGATAGGGGAGTGGGTGGCCTGAGAATCCGTGACGTCGCTGCTCGAGCAGGGCTGTCTGTGGGGTCGGCTACGTATCACTTCGAGACGCGCGAGGATCTCGTGTACGCCGCGCTACTCAGGCACACCACCCGTGTCGAGCACCTGGTGGCCGAACACGGCCAGGATGCGATCGCAGCCGTCTACGGAGATCGTGACTTGGCGCTGCTCACCGTGGAGCTCCACCTACACGCGGCCCGTACAGGTGGTGACGCACTCGACTTGTCCCGCCGCTTTCGCGATGCGTTCACCGAGTACATCGACCCATCGAGCCTCGCTGTACTCGATGGCGCCGCGATCGACTGCGCTGGTCGGCATCGAGGCGCTCCCGACCGCTACCGCACGGCGATGGGACCGATCATCGACGCCGCAGTCACACCATCACTTCCATAAGCTCGCTGAAACCCGAGACAGGAAAAGCCTTATGAACTTCCAACACAAGAGTGTCCACATCGTCAGAATCGTCGATGTGACAGCCGCGGGTGACACACATGTCTGGTACGTCGGCCCCTACGGTCACAGTGACGCCACCCAGGCCGCGCGGTCCCTCGAGGTGGCGGCCGCTCACAACACGGACCGTGAATGTGTCGTCGAGGCACTGTTCTCCAACAGCGAATGCCTCCGAGTTGTCGGCGGTGACCGCGTCACGCTCGGATCGCTGCAATGACCACGGGCAGCACACGACGCGGGGAAACGACCAGCGTTTACGGACGGGTTTACCGCCGCCGGTCAGAGCAGTCGGCGGATTCGTGCTGCCTCGGCGATGTCTTCGCGGAACTGATCGAGGGTGGCCAGGGTGTACATGCCGTCGATCTGTTCGGTCGCCCACAGTGTGTGGATGCGGCCGAGGTCGGCCTTTCGTGACTTCCAGCCGATCCCGTCGATGACGGCGATGACGAACTGGCGGGGGAGCCGAACCTCCGCCATTTCCACGATTTCGCGGACGGCGTCGGCCAGCTTGCTGCCGGTGGAGTCAAAGCCCTTCGCAGCGACGACGATTGCGGCGTCGTCGCTGTCGGGGATGACCAGGTCGCAGGGCGCGGTACGCCCGTTGCGTCCAGTGAACCGGGTCCGCGTCCTGTAGGTCAGGCCCAGATCTACGGCGATGGCCTCAATCCCGTCTTCGACCTTGCGGCCCGAGGCTCCGGCCCGAGCGGCGGTGACGCGGGTCCCGGCGCGGGCGACGAGCACGTCACCGAACCCGTACTGGCGGCCGACTTGCACGGTGAGGGATCGCAGGAGATCAAAATCCCGGTCGAGCCAGCCGATGAGAGCGGACGGTTCGCGCAGGGCGAGGGTTTTCGCCCCGGAGGTGTCGAAGGCGTCTCGCATGGCGTTCTTGAGCTTCTCCTGCGAGAGGCCAACGACGAGGCCGAGGACGGGCACCGAGTCGGGGTGTGTCTGGACCCATGTCGCGACTGTGGCCACGTCGAACTGGGGGGGAGGAGCGCAAGGGATTCGGCGGCGGTGCGGATCGCTTCTGCTTCCGGTGTCGAGGCTGTGGGGTCGACGTGGCCGGTAAGTCGCCCCAGGGTGCTGAGGTAGTCGTCGAAGGGGACCGCCGTGCTCATCAGTCCCGTCCGATGAACAGGTACTCGCTCACGTCTCGCCGGGTGGCGGCTGCGTGGGTGCCAAAGCTGTACTTGTGGTCGATGGCGACGGTCTCCACATGGGGTTTGACCTTGCCCAGCAGATCGACGATGCGGGTCGCGTCGGGGATCGCGTTAGAGGAGTAGGAGAGCACGATCGCCCCGGCGTCGCTGAAGTGCTCGAAGGTCCGCAGCAACGCGTCCTCGATGGTGCGTTTGTAGGCGAACGGGGTGAACTGCTTTTCGAGCTTCTTGGTCTTGGTGTCCTCCATGATGGTCACCCCGCGCCAGTACAGGCTCAGGCCTTCAAGGAAGTGATAGCGCTTGATGTAGTCGTTGTCGTCGGTCGGCGGGGCGTACGGGGGGTCGAGGTACACCAGGTCGACAGGCTCGTGGGCCAGGTCGAACACGCTGCCGGTTACCGCGCGGCTGCGGGCGCCGTTGCTGAACACGGTCGCGTTGTACTCAGCGACCCGTTCGCGGAAGTGTTCGCGCAGGGTCAGCCGGAGGTCTCTGCGGCCGTCTGCGTAGCGGTTAGAGTCGGTGAAGGTAAACACCCCGCGAGGCTGTTTACGCGCCGCTGAAAGCACGAGAGCGGCTATGGCGAGGTCGCGGCGGTACCCGGTCAGAAGGTCGATGTGTGACCACGCCGAATCCAGGAACGCCCGGTCGGCGGCGGTGAAGTAGAGGCCGTCGAACGTCGACTGGATGAAGTCACGGTCATCAGCCGGCGGCCCGCAGATCTGATCGACCAGCTCGCCGTCAAGACGAACGCTGGAATTGGCGACCGTCGCGCGGGCAATGGAGCCGGGGAAGTGCAGGTAGTCGTTACTGGTGACCTGATAGCCCTGGTTTTTCAGGAGGTAGGACACCACTCCGGATCCGGAGAACGCATCGATCGCAGTGGCGCCGCCGATGTCGGCGAACGTGCGTTCCAGGTGCGGGACCAACCGATACTTCGACCCCATGTAACGCAGACGAGGGAACTGCTGGGTGCGCGCAACGACTTGCGCCGAGGTCAGCACTGCTCGCGGGGTCATGCCCACCAGCTTTCCATGACCTCGTGGCCCAGACGGACGTAACGCTGGGCGCGTCACACCGTGTTGCTGGACCTCGGACTGCCTGCGATGTTTTAGCCGGGGCCGCCGCCACCCGTCCGCAGACCACCGATACGGTGGCGCGCCGGGAGGTACTAGGGCGGAGAACCTGGGTGATGGATTTTCATGACTACCTTTGGGTCGAGGACTTCGGGTGGTTCACCTCAGATGGCTACTCGCTGGCTCTGATCGAGGCGAGCACGGCGGAAATGGCTCTTGCCGGCCTAGGAGCCAGCGATGACAAGATCGTCCGTCCTGGTGCTCAGACGGCGATACAAGATGCCTACGACCTCGGGGAACGGCTGGGTGTCAACGGTGTCGACACCCAGCTCATCGCTGCCGCGGATCTCGAGGGATGGGCGATACTCCTGCAAGCGCCGGGCTTTATTCCGATCTCCCCAGGTCCGATGAAAGCTATCGTGGCCGAGCGCAATGCCGTGGCCCATGGCGCCGACCGTTTCGTGTGGTGGTCGGGCGGAAATGAGCGGATCTCGTTCGAGCCGCTTCTGCCGCGGTCCGATCTCCTGGGGGTCCTGGCCGACCGACAGCCTGCCGACGCCCGAGAGGAGATCATCAGCCTGATCGTGGAGGTTGGTGGCATCGACCTTGATGAGAACCCCGACCGCGAGATCCACCACGTTGCGGGATCGTTTGCATTGGCGGAACGGCTCACCGGGGTCCGGGTGACTGAGCAATTCTTGCGTGAGGCCGAGTTCACGGTCGCCGCAGTCGAGGTTGGCGTGGGGCTGTAAGTGCCTGTTGCGCAGCGCTGCACCTGTTCGCCGGCGACGGAAACGTTCAACAACGAACGAACAACTCTGGCCGGACCCTTGTCTCGCGCTACCGCACCACCGCCCTATGCGACTACCTAGCTAGACGCCCAGCAACGCCGCCGCGATCTTTCCTTCGGCGACTGCTCCATTGGCCCGGTCGCTGCGACCCGCGGGGTTGACCGTCGCCTATCTCACCTCGGCCGCAGCCTGGGCGGCCGTCGACATCGCCCGCCAGACGTCACCGACGCAGACCGTGGCCACCGTCGGCGTAGCGCTACTGGGGATGGGGTGGGCAATCGCGCTGCACCGCAGCGGACACCGGTTCGTTCACGCCGCTGCCCGCCGCTACGCCCACGAATTGTTCAAGGCCGCTTACACGCTGCCCCGCATCGCCGCAGGAAACCCGCCGACCGCGCCCCGATTGGCCCCGTGAGTACCCACCCGTCGCCGATAGACAGCCCAGGTTCGGCAAACTTCGGAGAATGGGCCTGATGTGGATCGCCGCCCTCGTGGTGCTGATTGTGACCCGTACTCGGGTTCGCCACGTGACCGGCCCGGCACCCCGGGCTTTCTGCCTCGTAGTTGACAGATGACAGCGTCAACGACTCGATGAGTCGCGCGTAGAGCGGGCGCGAGGTGAGTGCGCCGCCGCGCTCCAAGCGGTCCGGGTGATGTCTGGTTTGAATTCGTCCCAGTTGTGCGCCGATAACAAATCTTATGTCAGGTCCTCGAAAGCCCCTGCCGTTGGGCGCTCGGGATCGCCGCGACGAAATCGCCGAACAGAACCGGGCCGCAGGACAGTGCGCGAGCAGCAGCGAGACGGCGGTGCGGCGCTGCCGTGACTTGATGCACCGGCGTTTGCTCGGCAGTGCATTGCGCGTTCGAAACGTGCATATGTGCGATTCGCTATCCTGAGGTGTGGGCCCCGCGCATTGGCAGCTTGTCGACGCGTTAGACCCGGCCATCGGAGCTCCCTGCGGTCGCACTGGGAAAAGCATTCTTGTTTGCCCTTCTGGCCGTCCGATTTTGACCGGCGTCGTCCGCCGCACAACAGCGCGTTCGCGGCCTCCGGCGGGACCAGCACCAGTTTTCAAACCGTCCTCGCTGCGCTCGTGAAAACTGGTGCTGCTCCCCTGTTGCGCTCTGTCCTCCTATGCCGGTCTTTATCTCCCTTGCCAGAAGGGCAAAAAAATTGGCGGACACCGGGTCTGCCACCGTTTTCGAGGGAGCCTCACCATGACCGAGCCCATCCGCATCACCACCGCCGCCGACCTCGTCGCCTCGATCCCCGCCCTGCTGGGGTTCGTCCCGACCGAGTCGATGGTGATGGTCGTCCTGCGCGGTGAGCGGGTTCTGTTCACCGCCCGCCACGACCTGGCCGCAATCACCAACGGCCACGACGCCGCCACCCTGGCCGAGACCATCGCCGCCAACGGTGCCGAGCGGGTGTTGCTCATCGGGATCAGCGCCGAGCCCAGCATCGCCGCCCACACCGAGATGGTCGGGCACCTCGCGGGATACGCGATCGACGTCCACCGGCAGATCCACGTCAGCACGTGCGGGCACGCCACCGAGTACATCGATTACGAAACCGGCGAGACCGGCATGACCCGCGACTACCGCGACAGTGCATACACCGCCCACACCGCCGTGGAGCACGGCCAGGCCGTCCGGGCATCGCGCAAGGACTTCGCGGCGATGTTCGCAACCACCACCGAGGCCGCGCCGGTCGACCCGCAGACCATCGACCCCGCACAGGTCGCGCGGGACATGGCGGCGGCAGTCACCGCCAACACCGACCCCGGCCCCGAGCTCGCAGCGCAGTTCGGCGCACTCATCGGGGACGTCAAGAAGCGAGACGCCATGCTTCGGCTGGGTATCAGTCAGACCGGCACCGCCGCCGTCGTCATGGCCCGCACTGCAGCGCACCTGCGGTCACACGCCCGCGCCCGCGTGCTCGCCCTCGCGATGTACTTCTTCTACGTCGCGGGCAACGGAGCAGCAGCCGGTATCGCCGCCGCCACCGTCACCGACGAGGGACTCGAGCCGACCAGCTTCATGCAGCTACTCGACCGGTCACTGCGGGCCGCGATGCACCCCGACGGGTTGAGTGACCTCATGCCCACCCAGGAGGACGCCAGCACCTACCTCGGCGCCCCGTTCCCGATCTGACCGGTCGGGTGGGTATCGGCCCCAGGGAAGCGGGAGCCGATACCCACCCGACCACACGGCAGTTCAGTCCAGACCCGGCGCCTGCCGGAACGACACATCAGACCGCTGCGCCGCCGGCCGCGCACCCTCAGCCACCAGCACCTCGACATCCTCCACAGAGGGCACCGGCACCGCATCCGACACCGCACGACGCAACTCACGCTCAACAGGACTGGACATGTCCACCACGCTAACCGGCCGCCCCCGCCCGCCGGCCATACAACTCCCGCGTGGCGACGAGCCGCCGACAGGCTCCGCCCGCCGGCGGTGTCGCTGGCGCGACAAGGACCGGGCCTGGCGGCCCGGGCTGATGCCCCACGAGGCAGCGGCGGCTACGCCGCCGCCGTCTCCACCACCAACAGCCGGCCGGGAGGAACTGTCATGTAACCCGTTCCGTCAACGTCAACCGACAGCACCCAACCAGCGATGGCCGCGCGAGTGGCGTCCTCGTCGACCTCCAGATCAGCGTCGCCGTGCAACAACCACTGAGTCGTCGTGTATGCGACAGGATTACGGACCTGTGCAACCGGCGTCGGCAGTCCGATCAACGACTCGAGCTCGGGAGCCGGGGACAAGTTGAACCACACCCGAGTCGACTTCCGTTTTCCCAGCTGCGATTCCGCGAAGTCGAAGTCAGCGCGCGCGACGTACATGACCGTCTTGTCCCGCTGATCGACCGCGACGAGGTGATCGACGCGCAGAGCGGACCACCTCGGAGATGTCTTGACCAGCGTCGATGTTCTTCAAACCGTTGTCCTCGGAGATGAAGACGAAGATCGTCTCGCCGTCCGCGTCGTACGTGGTCGCCTCGCTCACCACGAATCCGCTTCTATAGCAGATACATGATCTATCCATCGAGTACATCTTTTAACCTCAGTGCTGCCGCGTCCCTGGCGACCTCCCGGGCAAACGCCGCTCCCGCCCAGCGCCCTGGCCTGGTGTTGCGGTCGAGGTGGCCGCCGGGCGTCACCTGTGGTGGTCAGGAAGGGCTGGCGTGCTACGTGTGACAGCAACGCCCCTGAGGCGGAACTGCGTTCGAGAGTGTGTGGAGCGTGTCGGGTTCCTGCCAGACTGCAGTGACGCCTCACCCTTCCGAACGGACCGCAACGTGACCCCCTCCTCCCGCCCGTCCATAGCGCCCCAGCGCGTCCTCGACATCGACCTGGACTTTTTCGTCACCCCGCCCGTGCACTTTGCCACCAGCGACGGCCCCCGGCCGTCGTCGGAGGACCACTCGGTCTGGCCGCTCGCCCACGCCACACGATTCCTCCGCGACACGTGCGGCGTGACCCAGAAGCTCCCCGGATTCGTTACCACAACCCACGATCAACTGTTCTTCCAGTGGCGCGATGCCCTCGAGCGAGACATCCTCACCCCTCCGTTCCACGTCACCCATCTCGACGCACACGCCGATCTAGGACTGGGCGAGAACGGGTACACGTACCTGATGACCGAACTGCTGTTCACGCCGCCTACTGATCGGCCGTACGCGGTTCAACCCGACGGGCGGACCGGCATCACCGAAGGCAGCTTCCTGCTGTACGCCATCGGATGCCGATGGATCAGCGACCTCACCTACGTATACGGGGACGGCGGCGGAAGCGACGAGCTGCCGTACGCGATGAAGTCATTCGATGCCCGCGCCGACGAGATCCAGCTTCCGGCAATCCGACCGGAAGAATTCAGGAGATCGAGCACGAGCGGTCAGCCGCCCGAGGCGGAATCCCACGAACCGGCCATCCCCTACCACTCAACGCACGCTGAGCGCTTCGTCACGACCGAACCCTACGACTTCATCTGCCTGACAAAGTCTCCCGGCTTCACCCCGCCGACCGCAGACCCGCTATTCGACCTAATCCTCAGCGAGTTCTTCGCATAACAAGCCCAAGCCCGTCCCCATTGCCCTCTGTGATGAAGCGGGCTGATGGAATGGACACCGGTGGTCAGGAGTTGTGTGCCGCGGCGTAGGAGTCGCGAATCGGAGTGGGGATTCTCCCCCGGTCAGGAACCTCGATGCCATTCGCGCGCGCCCAGGACCGGATCGCGGCGGCATCATTGACACCCGGAACACGCGCGCCGACAGGGCGAATCGCGGTGCGGCGTGCCACCGACCCGCCGGGACACGTTCAACAGCTGCGCCACGGTAACTGAGTCGTCGCCTGCCTCAATCGCAGCGAGACGCTCACTGTTGGTGTCGAATTCGTAGTCCACGCCGCGCCAGGACCAGACCACTGTTGTGGCCTGGTCTGCGGTGATCTTGGTGTCGTCGAGATCGTCGACGTAGATGGTGTTCACGGTTTGCGCCATATGTGATCGCCCCCAATGCTGGTGTCTATCGGTTAGGCCCCCACCCAGTCCGACACGGTACAGAACAGGCGCACGAGTTCGCCGAAAGTCACGACGCCTGGTTGCGGCGGTTCCAGTCCTCGACGTCGGTGGCTTCCTGCTCCCGTCGCACCCTGTCGTCGCGGCGGGCACGCAACTGTCGGGCGTACTCGGCGGGATCAGAATCGCGCAACGTCAGCCACGTTCTGCACCTCGGACACATATCTGGATCATCGGGGTCCACAGATGTCGGCAGGATTACCCGCACACGGGCCCCGCAGACCGCTTCGTAGTGCTCCCAATATGAGCTGAATAGTGGCTCGCGCATCGAATCCAGGACCGTCAAGGAACGGGTGCGCACCCGGCGATCGGGGTGCACATCGACCGCGTGGACTTCGCCCGGGTCCGCGGGCAGAACCGGGTCGATCTTGTGGTCGACGGGGTCACGCCGTTCGTCGTAGTGCCGCAACGCTGCCCGCGTCCCGGTGATTCTCACGGTTGCTCGCCCCCGGTCGCGGGCAACGCGACCTCGATGGTCTGCTCCCCCAATCGTGCTGTCAGCACGACATCCTTCGCGCCCGCCGCCGCCAAGTAACTCGCCAACGTGGACAGCAGCACATCGCCCCTCGACTCCAAACCCGACACCGCTGCCTGCTTGATGCCCATTCGTTGGGCCAACTCGGTCTGCGTGAGGTGCGCGGCCTGGCGCACTGCCGCCAGCCCCATGGCGTGCACCCGGTCGGCCTGGTCCATCTCGACGCGGATCGTCTTCACACGCTCGTTGGTGTCCGGGTCGCTCAGCAACCCCGCCAGCCGATCATTGCCCCGCACGAAACGCTCAGCCATCACCGCTCACCTCTCTCGTCCTTGGTCTGCATCAACCACGCTTCCACTGCTGCGTCGGCCCGCGGCCCGACGCTGTCGTAGAACACATCACCCATCCGCGCCTTGTCGCCGGCGAACAGTGCCACCACCGCCCGGTTGTCGTCGGTGAACCACACGATCAGCCGCACGGCGATCCCCTGCCGAAACGGATGCGACACCCGCCAGACCGGGAACCGACGCGACTGGCGTACACGCTTCAACGTCGCCGTCTCCTCGGTCGGCGGCGCGTCGAGCTCGTCGAGCACCTGCAACTCC
>NZ_JAHCSG010000010.1 GCF_018474015.1 Williamsia sp. CHRR-6
TATGCCAAGTCGTTGTCCGATGATCCACCCCGTGACCGGCCACGGACGTCGGCGGACGGGCCCGATTTGACCGGTGACCAGGTACCCATCACTGTGATCGATCATGGCCGCTCCCCCGCACATCGTCGGGACGCAGTCGGGCGTCATCGATGGCCTGGTCGATGGCTCGATCCAGATGGTCGAGTCGGATGTTGTCGGCAAACGTCCCCGACAGCACCCGCGGAACCTGGGCCACGTAAGCCACCCGTCCCGGCCGCAGGAAGGTCTGCGGATCAGCCACCGGCTCACCGTTCCACCGCACCGACCCGGTATGGTGCACCACCCCGCACAGCGCGGCGATCAAGCTCGACTTGCCCGAACCGACCTGCCCCAGCAGCAACACCAACTCGCCTGCCCGCACGGTCAGGTCGACATCGCTGACACCGACGGTGCCGTCGGGATGGATGGCCGACACCGAGTACAACCGCAACTCGCGCAACGTGTCTCGCGTCGCCGGCTTTGGCGACGGTGACGTTCCCGACACCAGGTCGACCCCGGCGGGCAGCGTCATGAGGTCGCCGCCGCCGGCGAACCGGCTGGTGGCCGACTGCCACGACCGTGTGCCCGGTGCGTTGATCACCACCTGCCCGGCAACCCGACCGAAGTAGCCGAAGCCGGTGATGGCCCCGGACACCAACAGGGCCGTGGACAGATCCCACCCGCCACCGAGGAAGATGCCCCAGGCCGCGATGGTTCCCGCCTGCACCACCAGCTGCGGGACACCGGCCAGGACGGCCTGCACGCGGTGTTCGAGGATGGCCGCGTCCACCCGGCCGGCGTCCACCCGCCCGAGGTGTGCCCGTACCGCGGGGGTCGCTGCTGCCAGCTTGACCGTGCGCGCACCCTCGAGCATCGACACCAGCGACCGACCGAACGCGGCCCGGGTGGCCGCGGCGACGGTGGCCGAGCGTCCGGCGATGGGCCGCCCGATGGCCGAGGCAGCCGCAGCGATGGCAGGGACCGCCATGAGGATCACCGCGACCAACGGGTTCCACGTCACCGCGAGTGCGATGACCAGGACGATGATGCCGTTGATCACGTCGATCCACTGATCGGCGTACCGGGGGAACCGGTCGGCGTCGAGGGTGCGAGCCACCACCTCACCCGGCGGTGTGGCCGCGAGGCGGTGTTGCTCGGTCTGGGCCGCCAGCACCGAAGTGCGCACCCGCAACAGCACTTCCACCCACCAGCGCGGGAACCGACGCACCGCGATCGCCAACGAGATGGGACCGATCATGA
This sequence comes from Williamsia sp. CHRR-6, assembly GCF_018474015.1. Taxonomy (GTDB): domain Bacteria; phylum Actinomycetota; class Actinomycetes; order Mycobacteriales; family Mycobacteriaceae; genus Williamsia_A. The sequence continues at coordinate 1,279 of NZ_JAHCSG010000010.1, forward strand.
TGCAGATCACCAGCGCGACGGTGAGCGCCACCGGCGTGGTGCCGGCGTCGAGGTTTTCGACGATCTTGCCCCACAACAGGTTCGTGATGAGCCCCACCGCACCACCGAGCGAGCTCACCAGAAACAGTGCCGACGACAACAGACACCACTGCGGCATGAGCAGCAGCATCCGCACCACCCCACGGGTCAGTGAGATCCCCGGACCGATCTGCGGCACCGGTGGCGCGGTGCCCGTGCGTCGCCGGCCACCCAGGGCGGTCGAGCCGGAACCGGCGACCGCCACCTCGGTGGCCGTGGCAGCGTCGGGATGGTGCTCACCGACGGCTGCATCGAGCAGTCGCCGGTAGGCGCCGGGACGACGCTCGAGTTCGGCGCGCGGACCCTGATCGACCACTCGACCCGAGTCCAGGATCGCCACCAGGTCTGCTCGTGCCACCGTCGAGAGCCGATGCGCCACGAGCACCCCGGTGCGGCCCCGCAGCAGACGGTCCGCGGCGTGGACCACGCGCGCCTCGGTCAGCGGATCCATCCGAGCGGTTGCCTCGTCGAGCACCACCACCGACACGTCTCGCACCAACAGGCGGGCGAACGCGACCAGCTGTTCTTCGCCTGCCGACAGCCGAGTGCCCCCGGGGCCCAGTTGGGTGTCGAGGCCGTCGGGTAATCCGTCCACCCAGTCCTGCAGGTCCAGTTCGGCCACGGCGGCCGCGATGTTCTCGCGGGGCACCTCGGCGAAGATGGCGATGTTCTCGGCCAGGGTGCCGGCCAAGATCTCGGTGCGTTGGGTGACCACACCCACTGCCGAGCGCAACGCGTTGATGTCGAGCTCACACACGTCGACGCCACCGAGGAACACCGATCCCGGCTCGGGTTCCACCGCCCGGGAGATCAGCGAGGCCAATGTCGACTTACCCGAGCCGGTGCGTCCTACCAACGCGCACGTCTGCCCGGCTGGGATCTCCAAATCGATGTCGGCGAGGGCGAATACACCTTCCTGGTAGGCGAAGTGCAGTCCACGGAACTCCAGGGTGAGCGGTCCGCTGCCGACCGCCAGGCCGCCCTGTGGCTCCGACTGGGCCGCCAACAGCCCCCGCAGCCGGAGCACTGCTCCCATCCCGGCCTGCAGATCGGGCAGGAACCGCGTCAGCTGCGCCACCTGGCCGGCAAACGTGGTGGTCACCAAGAACAGCGTGACCACCGCGGCAGTGCTCAGCGAACCCGCGGCGACGAACACCACGCCACCGACAGCGACGAGGATCAGCAGCCCGTGCAGCAGCAGACCGGTGCGAAGCACCATCTGGCTCTGCACGGTCACCACCAGGTCGAACAGCTGATGGATGCGTCCGGCGAGTTCGCTGTTGCGGCGCAGCAGGTAGGCGCGCCCGAGGCTGGCGCGCAGGTCGTCGCGAGCCGCTATCCCCTCCTCAAGCGCAGCGGCGTGATCGGTCCAGGCGATCTCTTCGTCCACCTTGCGCCGAGACAACTCGGGCAGCAACGAGCGCACCGAGACGAAGACCAGTGCGGCCACCACCGGGAACAGAATCCATGCCGGCCACCAGGTCAGACCGGCCACCACCCACATCGGCAGGGTGGCGAACGCGGTACGCATCGACTCCCACAGTTGTTGGCGGACAAGCAGTCCCACTTCGCGGCCGTCGTCGTCCACCCGGTCGAGCACCTCGCCCACCGCCTGCTCCCCCAGCGCCTGCAACGGCTGATCGAGTGCGGCGGTCAACAGGTCCGACCGCAACCGGCCCTCGGCTCGGTCGGCGATCACCGACCAGACGGTCCGGCCGATGGTGTCGAGTGCAACAGAGCCGAGCAAACAGACAGCCAACGCGAGAACCGCTGCCCCACTGGGACCGGTGGCGATGTGCCCGACGATCACGGTGGCGACGGCCGCCAGGATCGCGGCCACGAACGCCGTGATGATGGCGAGGGTGGCCTGCGGGCCGGCGAGTCGCGCCAGGGTCACGGTGCGGTCGTAGCTCGCCGGTGCGCGCAGGGTGGGTGCGTGGGCGTTGGTCAGATCGGGGTTCAGCGCAGTCGACGTCATCGTTTTGCAACGCTACGCAATGGACGGACCCACCGTCACCTTCATTTTCGGCGGGCAGCAACGCCCGACCGCCACGTCAGGCGGTACCGAGTTCCAGGTCGACGATCACCGGCGCATGGTCACTGGCGGGCGCCTCGCCGTGCGGTGGCGTGATCTTGTGTGGGTCCCGGGCGCGGAAATGCCCAGAGGCGTACACCCGATCACTGTTGGCCGGTGCGCCGCGGGTGGCCTCGGCGAGCGTGATGTCGGCGAAAAGCTGATGCTCGCGGTCGAATTCGGCCGATCCGTCGCGCACGTTGAAGTCGGCTCCCAGGATGGTCGGTCCCGCCCATGTCGGGATGGTCGCGACCACCGGCACCAGCTGGTGAGTTTGTTCGTCCACACCCGACCGCGGCGAGCTGAAGTGTCCGGAGATGACCCGGATGTGGTTGCCCTTGGGCGTGCGGACCATCACATCGGTCGCGCCGCGCGGCTGATACTCCGGGGTGCCACCGAACGGAGTCCACGTAGTGTTCCACCGTGGCCCCACCACCCCGGCCCACGTGTCGGCGATCGAGCGGAACCGCCGGCCGGTGTGGTCGCCGAACGCGTCTCCGATCCGCAGCCCCCGAGCGTCGGTGATGGCGATGTCACCGAAAGTCATCACGCCGGTACCCTCGCGGCGACCGTAGATCTTCTCGGTGATCGGCGTCATCACTGCTCCGGTCGGCCGCAGTCGGCGAGCGAGCTGAGCGAGGGTGTCGGTGAAGGTCGACCGCAGCGCGAAGTGGTCGAGTTCCTGCAGCAGCACGATGTCGGGTCGCGCCGACCCGATGACCTCGGCGAGGTGATCGAGCGTCTTCGGTGTCGCGACAAAGGCTTTGGGTCCACCCATGCCGCCGTGCACGTTGTACTCCATCACCCGCAACGTCTCGCCTGCCACCGCGCCGTCGATGTCGGTCGGACGCAGATGGGCACCACGTACGTCACCGGTGGGCGTGTACGCGATCGCCGAGACCAGCCCCGCGACCGCGGCAGGTCTGGTGCCCACACCGATCACCCTGCCGATCGCCGCGCCTGCGGCGGCACCGATCACCCCGGGGACGAGGCGATCTCGGATCACGGCACCGGTGGCGTCGACGAATCCGGGCGCGTGGATGCGTGCGTGCAATCTCGGCAACGCCAGCCCGGGACCGACGGCGGCACCGGCGACCGAATGGAACGCGCGATCGACGGTCAACGACGATGCGGTGTTCTCCTCGGCCGACATCAGATCTCGAACTGCACTCGGCTGATGGATCGGCACACCTCGACGATGCGCGCGCGATGATCGTTGTGCTCGGGGTCGGTGTCGTAGCCGCGGTAGGCCTCGGCGTCGGCCCAGTCGTTGGTGATCGCGAAATCCCAGCCGCCGTCACGTAGTCGGAGATCACGGCCGACATGGTTGCCCAGTTGCCCTGGCAGCTCCAGCGCGGCGATGCCGGCCAGTCCGGCATCGAGCTCGGCTTCGTCGCGGGCGCGCTGCGCGTCGTCGGCGGGCTCGCGCAGTCGCCCGGTCACCACGTTGCGGATCATGACCCGATTATGCCCAGCCGACGCCGCGGCAGGCACCCACCGGCATCGCCGGACACCTGTCGCGATCGGATGCGCTCGGGCTCTCAGGGTCGGATGACGGTGACGCCGCCGGCACCGGCACCGGGACGGCCCAGGTCGGCTAGGCGGGCGGGAACCTCTGCGAGAGTGATGATCTCGCGCACCAGTGACGCAGGGGCCAGACGACCGTCGGCGATCTCGGCGAGCATCGCCGGGTAGGTGTGTGCCGCCATCCCGTGGCTGCCGAGAACTTGTAACTCACGGGCCACCACCTCGGCCATCGGCACCTGCGGGTTGCTGTCGGCGCCGAGCAGCCCCACCTGGATGTGTCGGCCGCGTGGACGTAGGCACCGTAGCGAGGCTCGCATGGTCTGCGCCGCGCCGAAGGCATCGATGGAGACGTCCATGTCGGCCACCTCCTCGGCGGTCGAACAGACGGTGTGCGCACCGACGGTGAGCGCCATCTCACGACTGGCCGCAGACGGGTCGACACCGATCACCACGGCACCCCGCGCCACGGCGATCATCACCGCAGACAGCCCCACGCCGCCACAGCCGTGGACGGCGACACGGTCACCTGCCGACACCGCCGCCACCTGCACCACCGCGCGGTAGGCGGTTGCGAACCGACATCCCAGGGCTGCTGCGGTGTCGAAGTCGACGGCATCGGGCAACTCCACGAGGTTGACGTCGGCGTGATCGAGGGCCACCCGCTCGGCGAACGAGCCGGCGTGGGTGAAGCCGGGTTGAGTCTGGCGCAGACACACCTGCTGATCGCCGCGTCGACAGGGCTCACACTCGCCACAGGCGCACACGAAGGGCACGGTGACACGTTGTCCGACCCGCCACCGACGCACCTGCGCGCCCACCTCGACGACGCGCCCGGCCAGCTCATGACCGGGAACGTTCGGCAACGGGATGTCGGGGTCGTGGCCCATCCACCCGTGCCAGTCACTGCGGCACAGACCGGTCGCGGCCACGTCCACCACCACTCCGTGCGGCGCGCACACCGGTGGGTCGACATCGCGCACCGACAGCGGGCCACCGAAGTCGTCGTAGACCACCGCCCGCATCACCCTGCGTCTCTCGTGTGCATGCGTCCATTCTGCGCGGACGCGATCACTCTGCGGACGCGACCACTCCGGTGGCGCGGGCGGTGGGTGTCGACAGCTGGTCTGCACAGCTGACCTAGGGTGGTGGCGATGTGGATCGGATGGATCGAGTTCGACTTCCTGCTCGGCGACGTGCACTCACTCAAGGAGAAGCGGTCGGTGGTGCGGCCGATCGTCGCTGAGCTCACCCGCAAGTATGCGGTCAGTGCCGCCGAGGTCGATCACACCGACCTGTATCGGCGGGCCGGGATCGGGGCGTCGCTCGTCGCCGCCGATCAGGGGCACATCACCGAAATCCTGGACAAGCTGGAACGTTTCGCAGCAGCTCGCCCCGAGGTGCACCTGGTGTCGGTGCGGCGCAGGGTGATTCGCGCCGACGAGATCTGACGGCGCCGCCGTCGGGTCAGCTCAGCGGCGCGTTGGTCCAGACGTTGTCGAACTCGAGCCCGCTGCGGACGAAGAGCTGGGTGACCGGGCAGCGACGCTCGACCTCGGAGACGAAGGTGGCGAACGCTTCGTCGTCGGCATCGGTCTGCACGGTGGCACGCACCGCGACCTTCTCGAAGTTGGCGTTGCCGTCTTCGCCCTTGACCAGGACCAGCGTGTCGAGGTCCCCCTGCACGCTGAAGGTGAACTCGCCCAGCGTGATCCCGAGGTCTTTGGCCACCAGCGACGCGGTCACCTGGTTGCACGAGGTCAGTGCGCCCAGGGCATAGAACAACGGGCTGGGGGCCTCGTCCTTACCGCCGAAGGCCGGGTAGGCGTCGGTCTGGAACACGTGCTTCTTGTCGCCTTGAGTGGTCAACTCTTGTGCCACCCCGGTTCCGGATGCCTCGATGACGAAGGGGACGACGCTGGCACGGATGGTCGATGTCATGGGTGACTCCTCACAGGGGGCGGTGTATAGCTGCATTCAGTGTTCGGAGCCCGACGGTCCACCGGTGCGTTTGCACCCGCCCTGATCGCAACCCCGGCTTCGGGAATAAAGCCCGGGCGCAGTCATCCACCGCGCGTCAGGGGAAACTCAGCACCTCATCACCCCACGCCATCCGGATGTCGCCGTCGAGATCCTCGTGTAGTCGGTCGCGGTCGTCGATGACCAAGGTGTGCCGCCGGGTGGTCTCATACGGCGGCCATTGCGGTGCACCCGACCCCGCGTCAGGGGTACCTGCGGTGGCGAATCCCAGCCAGCGCCGCTGCATGCGAGCCGACACCGCCTCCCCGGTGGACCGACCACCGAGCATGAACGTGGGATCGAGTTTGTTGCCCTTGAGGTTGCCCCACAGGTACGAGAGTTCGGTGGCGTGGGTGGCCCCGATCCGCACCATCCGGAAAAACGGTGTAGCCCAGTCGAACCGGTACAGGTAGACCGGTGCGATGCGGCTGTGACCCTCGGCCAGCCACACCGTGGGCATCCGGAAACCGATGTCCCGTGCCACCGCCAGCCCGCGCGCCTTGTCGCCCACACCGTCGTAGGCGGCATAGATCTCGTCCTCCGGCGGCACCGACAGCTCGGGACGTTCCACGGCGATCCGGTCGAACATGGAACGGATGGCGTCGCCGGTGATGGGGATCAAGGGCGAACGCATCAGCTTGAACAGGTTCGCCTCGTCCTTGTTGGTGCCGATCAGCAGCGGGATGGGATGGGCCTGTCCGCGCCGGAACGTCTCCACCGGATAGTCCGGGACCAGCTCACCGTCGACCGCCGGCGCGAAGGCCAACGTCCCCGGCGCAGTGGTCGGGATGTGATCGAACAGTGCGAAGGTTGCGCGCGTGATCTCATCGGTGGGCAGCTCTCGCAGCCGGTGGACCTCCTCGAGAGCAACTCCGGTCTCGTCGAGGAACAGCTCAGCCACCCGACGACCACGGACCGAGTCGTACACCGATGTCGCGGGTGAACTCTGCGCGATCGCCCGATGGAACAGGCCCTGCGCCGAGGGCACCGTCATCAGCGTGGTCACGATTCCGCCGCCGGCCGATTCGCCGAAGAGGGTGACCGCTTCGGGATCGCCGCCGAACGCGGCGATGTTGTCGCGCACCCACTCCAGGGCCGCCACCACGTCCCGCAACGCGAGATTGCTGTCGAAGACATGCTCGTCGTCGGAGAAGGACGACAGGTCGAGGAACCCGAACGCGCCCAGCCGGTAGTTCACGGTGACCAGCACCACCTCGCCGCTCTCGACCAACGACCGACCGTCGTAGAGCGGTTGACTCGACGCCCCGAGCACATAGGCGCCGCCATGCACCCAGACCATCACCGGGCGCGTCTGTCCCGGCGGGATGGACGACGAGGCCCACACGTTGAGGCTCAGGCAGTCCTCACTCTTGGCCACCGAGTCCCCCAGCGGCATCACCGGAAGATCCGGTTGCGGCGCCGCCGGACCGAACGTGCGCACGTCGCGGACCCCTGACCACGGCGTCGGAGCCACCGGGGCCCGCCAACGCAGCGAACCCACCGGCGGGGCTGCGTACGGGATGCCCAACCACATGCGGGTGCCTTTGTCGTCGATCCCTCGAACCGCACCGGAGGCGGTGGTGACCGTCATAGCGTCGTCCGTCATCGCTCCAGTCTGCCGTCCCCGAAATTCGTTGGCGCCCGCAGTGACCGCGCCCATAGGTTTCTGCGATGGACATCACCGTGAAGACCTTTACTCCTACTTCGGCGGTACCCGCAGACCAACCCGACGCGGTCCACTGGCTCACCGCCGTCGCCGCCGGGTTCCAGGACACCGCGCCAAGCGACGAATCGATCGCTCTGCAACTGCGCGACGCCGCCGAGCTCGGGTTCCGGTTGCGCGGCGCCTACGACTCCGACACCGGGGGCGTGCGTGATGTCACCGACCCGGTCGCAACGTTGTTGAGTTGGGACACCACGGTGAACATCGGGGGACGTCTGACCGCGGTCAACGCGATCAGTGACGTCACCACCCGCGCCACCCACCGACGTCAGGGATTGCTGCGGAACCTGATGACCGCGGATCTGTCCGATGCCGCCGACCGAGGGATACCGCTAGCGGCACTGACCGTCAGCGAGGCGGGCATCTACCGCCGCTTCGGTTTCGGTCCGGCGGTGCAGACCGTCGAGGTCACCGTCCGTACCGATGCCTCGTTCGCCGTCACCACCCCGCGTATCGGGCGCATGGAAATCGTCGACCGTTCGGTTTATCTCTCCCACAGCGCCGCGTTGTTCGACCAGTTCCATTCCGGCACATCGGGCTCGGTGCAGCGCACCCCCGGCATGTCGCAGGTGCTGTCCGGGTTCGACCAATCGACCGGCAAGCCTGACCCCAAGGCTCGCCATGCTCTGCATCTCGCTCCAGACGGCACCGTCGACGGCGCGGTTGCGTGGTTCACCGAAGGCGACGAGAAGGTCCGTCTCTACGACCTGATCGCACCTGATCCCGCTGTGTCGGTTCAGATCTGGGACCTCTTGGGCAGCCTCGACCTCATCCGCTCGGTGTCATCACGTCGCATCCGGGTGGACGACCCAGTGCGTTACGCGCTGGCCGAGCCCGACGTCTATCAGGTGCAAGGTCGACGAGACTTCCTGTGGCTGCGGGTACTCGACGTACCCACGGTCATGACCGCACGCAGATACCTGATGGACGACGACATCGTGATCGAAGTGGTCGACGACCTCGGTTTCGCCGCAGGCGTGTACCAGCTGCGCACCCGTGACGGTCTGGCGTCGGTCACCCGCACCGCAGATGCCCCCGAGGTGACGATGGATGTGGCTGCACTGGGGTCCATCCTGCTCGGCGGCGTCTCGGTCACCACCATCGCTGCCGCCGGTCACATCCGCGGACCGGCGCTGCACCGGCTGGCTCGGCTGATGCTGACGCCACACGCGCCCGCATCGATCACGCCGTTTTGAGCACTCCTGTTTCGGCTCAGACGAATCCGACGATGGGACGCGGCGCGTAGCGCTCTTCCAGCGCGGCCTGCTCGGTGGTGGTCAGGTGCACGTCGAGAGCCGCGACGGCGTCGTCGATGTGCGCCGTGGAGCCGGCACCGATGATCGGCGCGCTCACGACGGCCTTGTCCAACACCCACGACAGCGCGACCTGGGCGCGCGGGATCCCGCGCTGCGCTGCCATCTGAGACACCGCGTCCACGATGTGGCGATCGTCCTCGGCATACAGCGTGGCGCCGAACTCGTCGGTGGAGCTGCGTGAGGTGGTGGTCCCCCAGTCACGCGTCAGCCGGCCGCGGGCCAGTGGGCGCCATGGGATGACTCCCACACCCTGGTCGGCGCACAGCGGGTGCATCTCGCGTTCCTCCTCACGGTAGAGCAGGTTGTAGTGATCCTGCATGGAGATGAACGTCGTCCAGCCGTGCATCTGCGCGACGTGTTGAGCCTTGGCGAACTGCCAGGCGTACATCGACGACGCCCCGATGTAGCGGGCCTTGCCCGCCTTGACCACGTCGTGCAGCGCCTCCATCGTCTCCTCGATCGGCGTGGTCGGATCCCACCGGTGGATCTGATAGAGGTCGACGTAGTCGGTACCCAGACGCGCCAAGCTGGCGTCGATCTCGGCGAATATCGCTTTGCGCGACAGCCCGGTCTCGGCAGGCGTGGGTCGACCGTTGAAGAACACCTTGGTGGCCAACACGATCTCGTCGCGTCGCGCCAGGTCCTTCAACGCCCGACCGACGATCTCTTCACTCGATCCAGCCGAGTACGAGTTGGCGGTGTCGAAGAACGTGATCCCGGATTCCAACGCGTGCGCCAGGATGGGCCGCGATGTGTCTTCCGACAGCGTCCAGGCATGGTTTCCACGATTCGGCTCGCCGAACGTCATGCAGCCCAAACAGATTCGTGATACCCGTAGCCCCGATGACCCCAGGTTGGTGTATTGCATACGCGCTGCCCTCTCGCATCGGTCGGTATCGATCGCGACGATGCGCCGGGCTCACCCCGCGACGTAGTCGGCGAGGTGACGGCCGGTAACCGTCGCCCTCGATGCTACGAGCGCAGCGGGGGTGCCCTCGAAGACCACCCGTCCACCGTCGTGGCCGGCACCAGGTCCCAGGTCGATGATCCAGTCGGCGTGCGCCATCACGGCCTGGTGGTGCTCGATCACGATCACCGAGGCACCGCCGTCGACCAACCGGTCGAGCAGCGCCAGCAGGTTGTCCACGTCGGCCAGATGTAGACCCGAGGTCGGCTCATCGAGGACGTACACCGAACCCTTGCCCGCCATCTGGGTGGCCAACTTGATGCGCTGGCGTTCGCCACCGGAGAGCGTGCTCAGCGGCTGACCCAACGTCAGATACCCCAGCCCGACATCGATGAATCGACGCAGGATGGTGGCGGCAGCCGGAGTCTTGGCTGCACCGTCAGCGAAGAAGGCCTCCGCGTCGAGCGCCGACAGCGCCAGCACCTCGGCGATGTTGCGGCCACCGAGGGTGTACTCGAGGACCGACTCCTGAAATCGCTTGCCGCTGCAGTCATCACATGTCGACTCCACCGTCGCCATGACGCCGAGCTCGGTCACGATGACACCGGAACCGTTGCAGGTCGGACATGCTCCCTCGGAGTTGGAGCTGAACAGTGCCGGTTTCACCCCGTTGGCTTTGGCGAAGGCTTTGCGGATCGGGTCGAGCAGGCCGGTGTAGGTGGCGGGATTGCTGCGGCGCGAACCCTTGATCGCCCCCTGGTCGACTACGACCACCGAGTCGCGTCCGGCGACCGAGCCGTGGATGAGTGAACTCTTGCCTGATCCGGCGACCCCGGTGATCACACACAGCACCCCCAGCGGCAGATCGACGTCGACAGCGCGCAGGTTGTGTGCGTCGGCGCCCCGGATCTCGATGTAGCCGTTGGGTTGTCGCACCGATTCCTTGATTTCGGCCCGGTCGTCGAGATGGCGGCCGGTGATGGTGTCGCTCGCCCGCAAGCCGGCCACGGTGCCCTCGAAGCACACCGATCCACCGGCAGCGCCGGCACCTGGACCCAGGTCGACGATGTGGTCGGCGATGGCGATGGTCTCCGGCTTGTGCTCCACCACCAAAACCGTGTTCCCTTTGTCGCGCAACGCCAACAGCAGCGTGTTCATCCTGGCGATGTCGTGAGGGTGTAGCCCGACAGTGGGCTCGTCGAAGACATAGGTCACGTCGGTCAGCGCCGATCCGAGGTGCCGGATCATTTTGGTGCGCTGCGATTCTCCACCCGACAGGGTGCCCGACGGGCGATCCAGGGACAGGTAACCCAGACCGATCTCGATGAACGAGTCCATCAGGTGTTGCAGTCCGGCAAGCAGCGGCGCCACCGACGGCTCGTCAAGGTCGCGGATCCACTGCGCGAGGTCGGTGATCTGCATGGCACACAGCTGCGCGATGTTCTTGCCGCTGATCCGTGAGCCCAGAGCCGCTGCGGTCAAACGGGTTCCGTCGCACTCTGGACAGGTCTGGAAGGTGATGACCCGCTCGACGAACGCCCGGATGTGGGGCTGCATCGCCTCGACGTCCTTGGACAACATCGACTTCTGAATCTTGGGTATCACCCCTTCGAAGGTCAGGTTGATGCCCTCGACTTTGATCTTTGTCGGCTCCTTGTAGAGCAGATCGTCACGTTCTCGCTTGGTGTACTTCTTGATCGGTTTGTCCATGTCGAAACCGAAGCCCGCGAAGATCCGCCCGTACCAGCCGTCCATGCTGTAGCCGGGCACCATCAGCGCACCTTCGCTCAGCGACTTGTTCTCGTCGTACAGCGCGGTCAGATCGAAGTCGCTGACGGACCCGGTTCCCTCACACCGCGGGCACATGCCACCGAGGTAGACCGCCTTCTTCACCACGTTCTTCTGCACCCGCCCCGACGCCTTCTCGGTGCTCATGACGCCACTCGCGGTACGGGTGGGCACGTTGAACGAGTAGGCGGTCGGCGGCCCGAGCTGCGGGGTGGCCAAGCGGCTGAACAGGATTCGCAACATCGCGTTCGCGTCGGTCGCGGTGCCGACGGTAGACCGCGGATTGGCACCCATCCGTTCCTGATCGACGATGATCGCGGTGGTGAGTCCATCGAGGTGGTCGACGTCAGGTCGCGCGAGTGACGGCATGAACCCCTGCAAGAAGGCGCTGTAGGTTTCGTTGATCATCCGTTGCGACTCAGCGGCGATGGTGGCGAACACCAACGAGCTCTTGCCCGATCCCGACACTCCGGTGAACACGGTGAGTCGACGCTTGGGCAACTCGACGTCCACTCCGGTGAGGTTGTTCTCGCGCGCGCCCTGCACCCGGATGACGTCGTGGGTGTCGGCGATGTGGCGCTGCTGCGGCGCCCGCGTAGTGGCCATGTCAGAACGTCTCCTCGTCTCCCACCGCCGTACTACGCGGGCCGGGCTCTCAGCTGAACTGTTGGATGCGGATCAGGTTGCCCGACGGGTCTCGAATCGCGCAGTCGCGCACACCGTAGGGCTGATCGGTCGGCTCCTGCACGATCTCGGCGTTCGCCGCGCAAATCTGTTCGAAGACCGCGTCGAGATCAGCCGTGGCCAGCAATACGCGGCCGAACGTGCCCTTCGCCATCATCTCGGTGATGACGATGCGCTCGTCCTCGGTGATGCCAGGATCAGCGGCGGGCGGCTGCAACACGATGGCGGTGTCAGGCTGTCCGGGTGGTCCAATGGTCAGCCACCGCATGCCGTTGTACCCGACGTCTTTTCGGACCTCGAAACCGAGGACGTCACGGTAGAACACCAACGATGCCTCAGCGTCGGTGTGCGGAAGGAAACTGGAATGGATGGTCATGTTCATGGCGTCGACGGTAGAGCGCACCCCGTGGCCGATGCTTCTCGATTCCTGACCGGTCTGGTCACCTGTTTGGCCACACAGGGTGGCATGGCAAGGCCAGCACGGTCACCCTGAGCGCGGTAGACGCTCGGGGGCATCCCGACGAGCTCGCGGAAACGGGTACTGAAGGTACCCAGCGACGAACAACCCACCGCGTAACACACCTCGGTGACACCTTGGTCACCGTGCGCGAGCAGCGCCATCGCGCGTTCAATCCGGCGGGTCATCAGGTAGGAGTACGGCGACTCACCATAGGCGCGCTTGAACTCGCGGCTCAGGTGACCGGCCGACATGTGGACGCCGCTCGCCAGTGCCGTGACGTCGAGTGGCTGGGCGAACTCACGATCGATCCGGTCTCGAACGCGACGCAGCCGAGCCAGATCGCGTAGGCGGTTGGACGGTTCGCTCACGCCTGAATCCTGCCACGACGTGGCGGGGGCGAGTCACAATTCGCTGCAGCTGCACGTGGCGTTCAACTGGTGGGTGTCCACCCCAGCGCAGGACCGAGTCGAGTCGCCATGTCGGTGATGATCTGGATGTAGTCGGACTTCTCGAACGAGAACGGCAGCGCGAACGCCATCTCAGTGGCCCGTTGAAAGCCCTTGTGCGCGTACAGCTGTTCGGCCAGTTCGTCGGACCGACCGACCAGGTCGGGTGCGAACAACAGACCGCGGGGCCCCTGGGGGCTCCGGGTGCGTTCCAACCGTGAGGCAGCGTAGGCCTCGTAGCGGCGAATCTGATCTGCGCTGGCGGTGTCGGTGGGGATCACCACCAGCCCGTGCGAGACGCGCGCTGACGCCGGATCGGGATGGTGCGCAAGGTAGGCGTCGATCTGCTGGGCCTGGATCGTTGCGAAATCAGTCCGAACTGAACCATCGTCGGTGGTGACGACCGACGACGTGAGGTAATTGAGCCCCTGTTCACCAGTCCAGATAGCCGAGCTCAGCCCTCCGCCGTACCAGACGCGATCGGCAAGACCTGGCGAATGAGGTTGCACCCGGCGGGAGAACTGCTCGATCCCGACCGTGCCCCCGAAATCACTGACCGGCTCACCACGCAGGCACCGCAACAGGCGCAGGACCCGTTCCTTGGAGAAGTCCTCCACGTCATGGGTGTCGGGGTAGAGCGCATGTTTGAAGTCGTCGTAGCGCATCGGGGTCCCCACCGAGACACCGGGATTGACGCGTCCGTCGCTCAGCACATCCACCGTGGCCAAGTCTTCGGCCAGCCGTAGCGGATTCTCCAGACCCAACGGAATGACCGCAGTCCCAAGATGAATCCGGTTGGTCCGCATGGCCGCCGCCGCCATCACCGCCACCGGGGAGGAGATCCCGAACTGCAGGTGCCGATCGCGCAGCCACACACTGTCGAAACCCAGGTCCTCGGCCCGCTGGATCATCTCGATGGTTTCGAGATGGCCTGCGCGCGGATCACTTTCGTCGAAACGCCCGATGGTGAGAAATCCGAGTCCCGCCAACGGCTGACCGAGCGAGGGCATGGCGGCCTCCTAGCCGATTGCGGTGTAGGACAGTCGGTCGATTCGACCGAGCTCATCGAACTCCACGACCACCGTCCCGTCCGAGGTGTCCAGGTCGATCCCCGTCGTCGTCAGCCGAGCCGTCACACCGACGCGACGGTCGGCGTAGGCCTCGACCGCCAGCCGATGGTCGAGCACGAATCCGGTCGACAACGCCGCGGTCAGCGCCGCGCCGCTCGCCCGAACCGTGGGAGCAGGCAGGTGAAACTCCGCGGGGTTGTCCAGCACGAACCACGCGAAGGTCTCCTCACCCACCGGACCCCGGTAGTAGACAGGCGCCGCGACACCGCTCATCGCCTGCGCTGCGTAGACATACGCCATCTCCGGATGATCGCGATCGGGTAAGCGCTGACTGCGACGCACGTCGGCATCCAGGGCCAGCAGAGCCGTGGTGAGCTCTGTCGAACCCATCGACTCCCCGGCGTCGTGCAGGCGCTGGGCAAGCCCGATCACCGCCTCGGGGTAGTCGTTGACGTTGTGCCAGCCCCACATCCACGAGTCGCCGTCGACACTGGAACCGACAAAGTACGGACGAAAATGTGTGGGCGGTTCGGTGTCGAACCAGAACGTGGGGTCACCGCCCAGGTCGGCACCCCACGCCACGCCGACGAAACGTTCGGCGAACAGGTCTTGTGCCTCACAGGACAGGATGATCGTGTGGTCGACCAACTGATTTATCACGTCGCCTCCCGGGTCGATCCACCACTGTGGACCGCCGGGTTCGCCGGTCACCGGCCGAATCCTGCGTCGCGCAACGCCTGTGCCATGGACCCGGAGGACGCCGGTTCATCGCGGCGACCGCGGCCACGGTTGACCGGTCGTGGCTTACGGCCGGTCTGGCCTCCTGTCGACCCGGGTTTCGCACTGCCCGAACCCGATCCCCGCGAGCCCTGAGCGCCCGATCCACTTCTGCCCGACCTGGCTCCACCGGCAACGACCTCGTCGTCGAGACGCAAGCTCAACCCGATCCGTTGACGGTCGGTGTCGACGTCGATCACCTTGACCCGCACCACCTGTCCCGACCGCACCACCTCATGCGGATCGGACACGTAGCGATCGGACATGGCCGAGACGTGTACCAGGCCATCCTGGTGCACACCGACGTCGACGAACGCCCCGAACGCGGCCACGTTGGTCACGACACCCTCGAGAACCATGCCCGCGCGTAGGTCGGCCACCTTCTCCACGCCCGCGGCGAACGTCGCGGTGGTGAAGGCCGGCCGCGGGTCGCGACCGGGCTTCTCCAGTTCGGCGACGATGTCGGAGACGGTGGGGACACCGAACCGATCATCGGCGAAGTCGGCCGGCCGCAGCGCCCGCAGCGACCGGGTGTCGCCGATCAACTCCGCCAACGACAGATTGGTGCGTTCCAGGATCCGCCGGACCACCGGGTAGGCCTCAGGGTGCACCCCGGACGCATCAAGCGGATCGTCACCCCCGGGAATCCGCAGAAACCCCGCGCACTGTTCGAATGCCTTGGGGCCCAAACGCGCGACGTCGAGTAGCTGTGTGCGGCTGCGGAACGGCCCGACGGTGTCGCGGTGGGCCACGATCGCCTCGGCCAGTGTGGGGCCGACGCCCGAGACCCTCGACAGCAGTGGCACCGAGGCGGTGTTGAGGTCCACCCCAACCGCATTCACCGCGTCCTCGACCACGGCGTCAAGACTGCGGGCCAGGTTCTGCGGGTTGACGTCGTGCTGGTACTGCCCCACCCCGATCGACTTCGGGTCGATCTTGACCAACTCGGCCAGCGGGTCCTGCAGTCGTCGGGCGATGGACACCGCCCCTCGGATCGACACGTCGAGCTGCGGCAGCTCACGGCTGGCGTACTCCGACGCCGAATACACCGAGGCACCGGCCTCACTCACCATGGCCTTCGCCGGTGGCGGCGCTCCGGCGGCACGGATCTCGGAGACCAGTTCGGTTGCCAGAGCGTCGGTTTCCCGCGATGCGGTGCCGTTGCCGATCGCGATCAACTCCACGTGATGACGACTGACCATCGCAGCCAGGGTCGCTTTCGCCACATCCCACTGCTTCTGTGGCTGGTGAGGATAGATCGCACACGAGTCAAGGACCTTGCCGGTGGCGTCGACCACCGCCACCTTCACCCCGGTTCGGAACCCGGGATCGAGACCCAGCGTGGTGCGGGCGCCCGCCGGTGGTGCCAGCAGCAGGTCGTTGAGGTTGCGAGCGAACACGGCCACCGCGTCGTCCTCGGCGCGCTTGCGCAGTCTCATCCGGGCGGCGGTCTCGGCGGTGATGGCCAACTTCACCTGCCATGCCCAGCGGACCGTGGTGGTCAACCATTCCGTCGCCGCACCCGGATCGGCGCGGTCGACACCCAATGATGCGGCGATCATCGACAGGTAGGCGTCGATGTCGCCGCCATCGAATCCGAGGCTGAGAACGTCTTCCTTCTCACCGCGCAGCACCGCGAGGACGCGATGCGACGGCATCTTCTCCAGCGGCTCACTGAACTCGAAGTAGTCCCGGAACTTCTGCGCGGCCGGGGTGGCGGCTGCTCCGGCCCGCACCGTGGTCGTGACCGTTCCTTCGTTCCAGAACCGTTCGCGCACAGCGCCGACCAGGTCGGCGTCCTCTGATGCGCGTTCGATCAGGATGTGTCGGGCTCCATCGAGGGCTGCGGCGACATCAGCGACATCTGCACCCGTGAACTCGCCGGCCACCACCGTCGGGTCGAGGGCCGGATCGGTGAGCAGACGGTCGGCCAGCGGTTGCAGGCCCGCTTCCCGCGCGATCTGCGCCTTGGTGCGCCGCTTGGGTTTGAACGGGAGGTAGATGTCCTCCACTCGGGACTTGGTGTCTGCGGCCAGCAGCGTTGCGCGCAGATCGGCGGTCAGCTTGCCCTGTTCGTCGATGGAGGCGATGACTGCGGCGCGGCGCTCGTCGAGTTCGCGCAGGTAACTCAGCCGTTCGTCGAGGGTTCGCAGTTGTGCGTCGTCGAGGCTGCCGGTCACCTCCTTGCGGTAGCGGGCGATGAAGGGAACCGTCGACCCCTCGTCCAGCAGCCGCACCGCAGCAGCCACCTGGTTCTCTCCCACCCCCAGCTCGTCGGCGATACGGGCATTGACGGATCGGACTGCACCTGGCGAACTCACCCGCGAAACACTACCGATCCACCGCAGGAGACGGGCACAGCGACGCGGGTGCGGACACACGCGCAGTCCCACCGCGGACAACGGCAGGCGTGTCGGTCACGTGTAGTCCTCTCGAATTGACTTCGTCGCTGGTCACCACGCATTCTCCTGGCACCGAACGGCGTACGCGAGCGCCGACCCGACATGATCCGCGACACTTGTGTGAAAGCCATGACACCTGCACCTTCTGCCTCCCCCCTACCGGTTGCGGCGACCGAGATCGACTCCCGCCTGCCTGCCAGCTCGGCGCTCACCCAGGTGCGCAGAGCGACCGTCACCGGCGCTCACCTGACCCGAGGCGTGGCCGAGTTCATCGTCGGATTACCCGCCGGCGGGGCGATGTCCTCGCGCGCCGCTCGGGAGGTGCGTGATGTGTTCGAACGTCTGGGTCCGACGTATGTGAAGCTCGGTCAGCTGATCGCGTCCAGTCCGGGTGTCTTCACCCCCGCGTTGTCGCGGGAGTTCGAGACCCTCTTGGATCGCGTTGCCCCCGCTCCGATCTCAGAGGTCGAGGCAGTACTCACCGCGGCACTCGGGGCGCCCTCGTCCCAGCTGTTCGCTGCGTTCGATCCTGTCCCCATCGCATCGGCATCGATTGCACAGGTTCATCGGGCCACCCTGCACACCGGTGAGCAGGTGGTGGTCAAGGTGCAACGCCCGGGCATCGTGCCGCGGCTGGCCGCAGACGTCGCTCTGCTCGACCATCTCGCTCGCCTGGCCGAACTGTCGCCGTATGGGCGCATGCTCAGCGCCCGCGACGTGGTCGACGACTTCGCCGCTGGTCTTGGTGCCGAGGTCGACTTCGGCAACGAAGCCGCCGCCATGCGCGATTTCGTGGCCGGCCTGGCCGGCACTGACCAGGCTGACCGTGTGCGGGTACCGGTGGTGTTCGACCAGTTCACCACCGCCGAGGTGCTCACGATGGAGTACGTGGACGCGGTTCGCATCGACGACATCGCCACGGTTCGGGCCGCGGGCCACGACGGCGTCGCTCTGGTTCGCACCCTGTTGATGTCGTTCATGGAGTCGGCATTTCGTGGCGGGGTGTTCCACGGCGACCTGCATGCAGGCAACGTCCTTGTCGACGCAGACGGTCGGCTGGTCCTGCTCGACTTCGGCATCGTGGGTCGATTCACCCCCCGCACGCGGCGTCTGCTTCGTCGCCTGGTCGGTGATCTGATGGTGCGCAAGGACTTCGAGTCCGCAGGGCGCACCCTGGTCGCGATGGGCGCGGTCCGCAACCCGAGCAGCACCAGTGCAGGCGCCGGTGACCTGCGCTCGTTCACCACCCCGATGGCCCGCACCGGGTTGGCGTCGATGTCCTACACCGACCTCGGCAGGCAACTCGCCGCATTGGCCAAGGCCTACGACCTGCGACTGCCTCGCGAGTTGGTGTTGGTGGGCAAACAGCTGCTGTACGTGGAGAAGTACATGAAGCTGCTCGCCCCACGGTGGCGCGCGATCACCGACCGCGAGGTGTTCGGCTTGATGAGCGAGCTCATCACCGAGGACAACCGGGCCTGATGAGTCGGTCCGATCTGCCGGTGGCCGAGTTCGGGTTCCCGGGACCACTGCGCGACGCGCTGGTGGCGGCCATCTGTGCCGGCACGAAAACCAGTACGACCTCGCTGCTCGTCGAGTACGAGATCGAAGACGAGCCGATACCGACACCCGGTGAACACCACCTGGTCGTGGACTCGCTGGGCGAACCGGTGACCATCATCGAGATCACCGACGTGCAGGTCACCACCCTTGGCGCCATCGACCTGCGACACGCCATCGACGAAGGCAAAGGTTTCACCACCGTCGAACAGTGGCGGCGCGAGCACGAAAAATTCTGGCGGGATCCGGATTTCGTGACTGCCCTCGGCCGACCAGTGGAGTTGACCGACTCGACTCAGATTGTCATCGAACGATTTCGCGTCGTCGAGCAGTGACCCGTGACGGTCACTCCTGCGAGTTGGCCAGCGCGATCATCTCGTCGAGGTCGATCTCCTCGGGGAACAGGCCACCGAAGGTGACCAGCTGACGCATCGGCATCGACCGCATCATCATCATGAAACCTGATGTGTCCTCGAGGATCTCGGCCGGCATGACGAACGAGATCAGCGGACCCACGATCGGATGCGTGAGTACCTCACCGAGGGTGGACGATTCGGTCAGCGGGACGCGGACCTCGTCACCAACGATGTCGACGGTGACCTGCTGCAACTCCACCGCCGCCGAGGCGGCGTCGATGATCTGCACCGGACCGCCTTCCACCACCCAGTCTTCGATCCGTGTATCCCAGTGCCGCAACTGCTCTCGGCCGATTCGCAGCTCGACCTCGCGGGTCTCGCCGGCGGGCACGCTCACCTTGGTGAACGCAGCGAGCTCTTTCTTCGGGCGGATGACCGCACTGTCGGGCCTAGCGAGGTAGAGCTGCACCACCTCGCGACCGTCACGTTCGCCGATGTTGCCTACGCGCAATCGGGCGACGATCTCGTCGCCGTCGACCTCGGCGGTCAGGCCCGTATGCTCGAAGTGGGTGTAGCTCAACCCGTGTCCGAACGCGAACTCCACCTCGATGTCGCGGACGTCATACCAGCGGTAGCCGATGAACAAACCCTCGCCGTAACGGACGTGGCCGTGCTCGCCGGGGAAATTGAGATAGGACGGGTTGTCCGACAACGCTTTCGGCACGGTCTCGGCAAGTCGACCGCTGGGGTTGACCCGCCCGAACAGGACGTCGGCCAGCCCCGACCCACCACCCTGACCGAGGAGGTGTCCGGCGATGATTGCGGGTACTCGATCGGCGACGTCGCCTACGCGCACCACACCGCCTGCGACGAGCACCACGATCACGGTGGCCCCGGTGGCGATCACGCCGTCGAGGAGCTGCCGGTGCACGGCGGGCAACTCCATGTCGGTCCGGTCGAACCCCTCGGACTCCAGCTGCGAGGGCAGCCCGACGCAACAGACCACAGTCGATGACCGCTGGGCTAGGGCCACCGCGTCGGCGACCAGACCGTCGTCGTCGAGGTCCTCGACCGAGTACCCGGGCGCGAACTCCACTGCCCCGGAGGTGATCGAGGTGACCGAGTCCAGCAGGTTGTCGAGTTCGGTCGGTTGGATCTGCGAACTCCCCGCACCCTGATAACGCGGGGTGCGGGCCAGCTCGCCGATCACCGCGACCGAGGCGTCGTTCGCCAGCGGCAGCACCGACGGACTGTTCTTGAGCAACACGACGCAGTCGGCGGCAACGGTGCGGGCCAGCTGATGATGCGCGGCCAAGTCGACCGTGGCGCTCGGATCGAGGTTGGCCTGCGCGCGGCGGACCAAACCCACCACGCGCTGCGCGGCCCGGGTCACGGCGGCCTCGTCCAGGGTGCCCGCTGCCACCGCATCGCAGATCCGCTGCGGTCCGATACCCGCCGAGCCGGGCATCTGCAGATCCAGGCCCGCGGCGATAGCTGCGGGCGGATTGCCCACCGCACCCCAGTCCGACACCACGACACCCTCGAATCCCCATTCCGTGCGCAGGATCTGGGTCAGGAGGAATTCGTTCTCTGCGGCGGGCACACCGTTGATGCCGTTGTAGGAACACATCACCGTCCATGGCTGCGACGAACGCACAACGTGCTCGAAGGCCCGCAAGTAGATCTCGCGTAGTGGCCGCGGATCGATGTCAGCGGACACCCGCATCCGGTCGTGTTCCTGGTTGTTGGCGGCGAAGTGTTTGAGCGACGCCCCAACCCCCTGCTCCTGCAGACCGTCGACCATCGCCGCGCCGAGCACCCCGGCCACCACCGGATCTTCGGAGAAGTACTCGAAGTTGCGCCCACACAATGGAGATCGCTTCATGTTGATGCCAGGCCCCAACACCAGGGACACACCCAGCGCCTTGGCCTCGCGGCCGATCGCCGCACCCACCTGATGCACCAGATTGCTGTCCCAGGACGACGCCAACCCCACCGCGGGCGGGAAGCACGTCGACGGTTCGCTGTTGGTGAAGTCTTGGGCGCTGGCCTCGGCGCGCTGCTTACGCAGGCCATGTGGGCCGTCGGTCATCATGATCGAGGGCAAACCCAGCGTGGCATCGGCTTCGGTGTGCCAGGGACCGGATCCGTTGGTCAGCGCTGCCCGCCGCGGCAGCGCAAGGGCGGCAACCTCGTCGTCGGAATCGGACCTGACGTGTGGATCGGGCATGAGGTGCACCTCGTTCTCGGCTCGGGCGGGGTGTGGCGCTCGGTCAGGCTTCACGCTCGCTCAGGTTGATCAACCCGACAGCTTGTTCACCCCCGACAGCTTGTTCACCCCGACTGGTTGTCGACTCAGTCGGACAGTGCTGCGCCGTCGAGATTACGTTGGCGGTCACACAGCCGTACGTCGTGTCCGCTCGGCACGTCGAAGGTTGCCGCACGAACTCGTCCGGTCACCCCGCACAGTCTGGCGTGCGGGGTTGCCACCCCATCCGATCTGGCTGCCTGTGAGGCCGCGTTCGGCGGCCGAAGTTATTGCGCATCCGGTTGGCACGAGAGAACGTGTTCGAGCTCGACGACACGATGGGTCCCACCGGGCAGCGATGGACGTTCCTCCCTGTTGTGGATCGGTCCGATCAGCGCAGCCGCACGCGCACCGCCGCCGACATCGCCACCACCCCCGCCGCCTACGTGCCGCCGCACCAGACACCACCGCCCCCACACCACCGTCACGACCGGCACCACCCCCTGCTGGACGCGAGAGCGGTTCAGGCGATCACCGATAATGGTGCTCGGCGGCTCTGCCGAGGCGTCGTGACCACCCGCGATCGAACAAGGACGAACTCATCTCTGTCACCATCTTGGCCTCAGACCTGAACAATCACGGTTTCAGCGGGATCAGTGGTTTCGCCGCCGATGTGTTGGAGGCCATGGGCGCTCCAGGGATCGGATTGTTGGTGTTCATCGAGTCGGTGTTCCCGCCGATACCCAGCGAGGTGATCCTCCCGTTCGCGGGTTACCTGAGCCAGAGCGGCAACCTCTCGCTGGTCGCGATGCTGATGTGGAGCACCGTCGGTGCCTGGCTGGGGGCTCTGGTCTTCTACGCCATTGGCCGCTGCATCGGTCTCGAGCGCACAGTGGCGATGCTGGTGTGGACACGCATCGTCAGTCGACGTGACGCCGAGCGCGGCGCGCACTGGTTCACCCGGTTCGGCACCTGGTCGGTGTTCATCGGCCGGATGATCCCCGGGGTGCGATCGGTCATCTCGCTGCCCGCGGGGGCGGCGGCGATGAATCTGGTGGTGTTCAGTGTGCTGTCGGCGACGGGTTCGTTCCTGTGGAACGCCCTGCTGTTGGGTATCGGTGCGGCTCTGGGTACCCAGCACGGACAATTCGAGCAGTACCTGGGCTACTTCGACATCGTCGTGTACGCGGGTGCGGCCACGGTGTTGATCACGTTGATCGTTCGCAGCTACCGCCATCGCAAAGCCGATCGCGTGGCCGCCGGAGTCGACTGACCTCAACCACCGTCAATCTGTGCGCTCACCGCCTCCGACGGTGCATAGGTTGCGGGCGGTGGAGGTGACGCGGAAGAACCCCTCGACCTCGGCGTTGCCTGGTGGGCAGCTGGTTGCGGTTACCCAGGTTGATCCCTCGCAGGAACGAGGCGACAGCAACCAGCGGACGGACTCCTCGAGTAGGCAACGGTGTGTGTCTCGTGCCCCCACCCTGACGCGTTGTCGGCCGGGGGCACCTGACAACGGATTGAGGCGTCCTCGCCATTCACGGCGAGCGTCGTCGCGATTCACGCGGGCGTGCTTGCCGTCGGCGCAGAACTGGGTAGACAGGTGGGTGTGCCAGAACTTCCCGAAGTCGAGAACGCGCGGCAGGTCGTCGCCAGAGCGCTGAACCGCCGGATCGTCGCCGTCGACGACAGCGACGAATTCGAATGCCGTCCGCACGCGCCCGGCGAGATCGCTGATGCGTTGATCGGCGGCCGTTTGGTGCGGGCCAACCGTCGGGGCAAAGCGATGTGGTGCGACGTGGAGAACGCCGACGGAACGCCTGGACCCGCGTTGGGCATCCATCTAGGGATGGGCGGACAAGTCATCGTCACCGCGCCCGACGGTGCCGCCACGTCGCAGTACGGCGGTGGTGATCCGCACGTCGGAGAGCGTCCGGGTGACAAACCAGAGTGGACCCGTTTCTCCATGACCTTCGCCGACGGCGGGCGACTACGCCT
This sequence comes from Williamsia sp. CHRR-6, assembly GCF_018474015.1. Taxonomy (GTDB): domain Bacteria; phylum Actinomycetota; class Actinomycetes; order Mycobacteriales; family Mycobacteriaceae; genus Williamsia_A. Next base: position 24,709 of record NZ_JAHCSG010000010.1, read on the forward strand.
GTTCGACAAGCGTCGCCTCGGACGGATCGTGCTCGAACCCGACGTGGCCGCGCTCGGCCCGGATGCCGCGGAGATCACGCGGGAACAGTTCCGTGCCGCACTGGCGGCCAGTCGGGCACCACTCAAAGCGCGACTCCTCGATCAGCACGCTGTCGCGGGGATCGGGAACCTGCTCGCCGACGAGATACTGTGGCAGACAAAGCAATCCCCCACTCGTCCCGCGAATTCACTGACCGCCGACGAAGCCGACGAGCTGCGACGCGTGTTGCGCAGGAGTATCCGTTCGGCGCTGGCCAAGGGCGGTGTCCACACCGGCGAGGTGATCCCGTATCGACGCGCCGACACGCCCTGCCCACGATGCGGCGGGCAGATGGTCAACGCCAAGGTCGGCGGGCGGACCACCTGGTGGTGCTCCACCGAACAGCGCTGATCACCGCCGGCGCGACAGGTCTCAGGGCACCGGCTTGGTGGTCGTGGTCGTGGTGCTGCTCGCCGGTGTCGTCGTCGTGGCGGTTGCGGTCTTCGTCGTGGTGGTCGTGGGGGTGTTGCCGGGCTTCGTCCGGGCGTCGGCCAGCACCTTCTCAAGGGTGGCGGCGTCGGCCTTGACGGCCTCGGCCCATGCGTAGAAGTCGTGGCTGCCGGTGACATAGCTGAACTTGACCGGGGCACCGATCAACGCGGATTGAACGTTCAGTGCCACCGTGGAGGTCATCGCCGTGGATTCCAGCGTGACACCGGTCGCGATGGTGAACACGACGCCCGGGATGTTGCTGATGCCGTACTTCAGGACGAAGTCACTCTCTCGCTGCGACAGAATCCCGTTGCCGACCGACACGAGCGCCGTCTGTCCGTTGCCACGCAGTTCACCCAGTCGTTTGCCAACATCGTTGGCACCCCAGGTGTTTCCGGGACTCAAGGGCGCCCCCCACATCGCAGTGCCACCGTTGGTGATGCCCGCTCGATCCTTCTGGATGTAAGGGATGAGGATCCAACCGACGGGGTTGTCGGTCTGGTAGTAGCCGGAGAACGCGCGAACGGTGGTGAACACGTCGGGATGGTTGAGGGCGAGGATCATCGCCGGACCCGCCGACATCGAGACGCCAGCGATGGCGTTGTTCTTCTTCTGGACCGAGAACTTCGCATTCAGGTAGGCGGGGAGCTCGGACCCGATGAAGGTGTCCCACTGTGGCGCAGTTCCCGCTGAGTTCGGTCCGGCGATCGGCGCTTTCCAGTTCGTCATCCACTCCCCTGCGCCGCCGGCCGGCAGCACCAGGTTGACGTGCTTGCTGTAGGCGTTCAACGCACCGGAGTCGGGGAGGGCCCAGGTGCTGAACTGGTTGTTGGCACCGATGCCGTCGAGGAAATAGATCGCCTGCTCGGAATCACCTGCGGCGCGGTCGGATGCGCGAATCTGCACCGCGACATCACGTCCCAACGACGGGGAACGGAAGGTACAGGTCTGGATGAACGCCGCCTTCTCGTCCGGCGTGCGCCAAACGCACCCGTCACGCAGTTGCGCCTGGTTCGCTGCCGATGCCGGAGCCGCTGTGGCCAGCCCGACCGCGACAGCGCTCGCGATCAGGGTGATCGCGACACGGCGACTGCGACGGTGGATCATCCGAGCCATCGGACGGATGAATGGTGTTCGAGAATGCGACAAGACGAGCCCCCGGTTCGGTAGGGGCCTGCCAGGTGGACATACTCCCCCGATCAAACGACCCCAAACCGGAGACTAGCAATCGCCACCGACACTGTCGCGCCGAATTGCCCGAATTGGATCCGGTTCGCCTGAACAGCGGACAACCAGTGATCGCAGCCGGGAGTGTGTCACGGTCGCGCGTACCGCTCTGCCGGCGTTGCGATCCGTCCGCGAAGCGCGGAACGAACCGCCTCGGGCTCGAGTACGTCCGCGTCCGAGTCGAGTTGCCAGACCGCCCAGACCGCGTGACGAACGTCCTCGAAGGAAAGGTTCAAGTCGCACGCACGGTGACGATGCCGATCTGATCCACCGTGTGCCAACGCTTTTCGTCGACGTGAGCTCGATGGCGTTCAGGTAGAGCGCCCACCGCCTTGCAGGCCGCCGATGCCAGGGCGGAGCCGAGACCGAGGGCAGCGGTAGCACGGCCGCTGGCGTCCGCGGTCGACAATGCGATCGCCTTGTCGTAAGAGAGACCGGTCAATTCGATCCGAAAGCCAGACAGCAACGAGAACCCTCCGTGTGGCCCGCGATCCGCCTAGACGGGACTGCGGCCGCTGACATCGCCTCCATGTCACGGAACACGGTCCGGGTCGACGCCTCCAACTGGGACTGCCAGCTGCCAGGCCGTCATATCGGGAAACCCATGCAACGACACCCGCTCCGATTTTCGTGTTCGGAGCGGGTGTCGTCGGGTCGGGCTGACAGGATTTGAACCTGCGACCCCTTGACCCCCAGTCAAGTGCGCTACCAAGCTGCGCCACAGCCCGTGGCCGGTCCCGAACCGGCGACCTGCTGCCCACAGGGGCAGCGGTGATCAGGTTAGCCGACGGCCCCGGTCGGGAGCCAATCGCCTCGTCTGCCTCAGCGGCGGCGTTCGCGCTTTTCCCGGATCCGTACGTTCACCCGCACCGGTGAGCCGTCGAATCCGAAGGTCTCGCGCAGTTTTCGCTCGAGGAACCGGCGGTATCCCGCCTCGAGAAAGCCGGTGGTGAACAGCACGAACGTCGGCGGCCGGGTGGTCGCCTGGGTGGCAAACATGACTCGTGGCTGTTTGCCACCGCGCACCGGCGGCGGGGTGGCCGCGATGATCTCCTTGAGCCAATTGTTCAGCTGACCCGTCGAGATCCGCTTGTCCCACGATTCCAACGCCAGATCCAGTGCGGGGACCAGCTTCTGCACCGAACGACCGGTGGCGGCCGAGATGTTGACCCGGCGTGCCCACGGCACCCGCGCCAGGTCGCGGTCGATCTCCTTGTCCAGTTGCAGACGTCGATCCTCATCCACCAGGTCCCACTTGTTGAACGCGATCACCAGGGCCCGACCAGCCTCGATGATCATCGTCAATACCCGTTGGTCCTGCTCGGTGATGGGCTGTGACGCGTCGATCAGCAGCACCGCGACCTCGGCAGCATCGATGGCCGCCCGCGTCCGCAGCGATGCGTAGTACTCGTGCCCACTGGCGGTTCGAACCTTCTTGCGCAGACCCGCCGTGTCGACGAAATTCCACAGGCGCCCACCGAGTTCCACCAACTCGTCGACCGGGTCGACGGTGGTTCCCGCGACGTTGTCGACCACCGCCCGCTCGGAGTTGGTGAGCTTGTTCAGCAGTGAACTCTTGCCCACGTTCGGCTTGCCCACCAACGCCACCCGGCGGGGACCGCCCACCGCATCGGTCTCGCGCGGGGTCTCGGGCAGCACCTCGAGGATCGCGTCGAGCAGGTCGCCTGCACCACGCCCATGCGCCGCCGAGACCGTGCGCGGTTCCCCCAGGCCCAGCGACCACAGTGCGGCCGCCTCCGACTCCACCCGCTCGTCGTCGACCTTGTTGGCGGCCAACAGAACCGGGGTCTTGGATCGACGTAGGACTCGGGCCACCGCTTCGTCGGTCGCGGTGGCACCCACGGTCGCATCCACCACCAGGACCACCGCGTCGGCCGTGGTCATGGCGCGCTCGGCCTGATTGGCGATCGACAGGCCCATGCCTTTGGCATCGGGTTCCCACCCGCCGGTGTCCTGCACCCAGAACCGTCGACCTGACCACGTCGCGGCATAGGACACCCGGTCCCGGGTGACTCCGGGGATGTCCTCGACCACCGCCTCGCGGCGGCCCAGGATCCGGTTGACCAACGTCGACTTGCCCACGTTGGGGCGTCCCACGATCGCCACCGTCGGCATCGCAACCTGGGGGTCGTCGCTCGCTGCACCGTCGACATCACCGATCTGCCAATCGGATTCGTCAGACCACACGCCATCGACCACGCCGAGGTCGATCTCGCCGGGTTCACTCATGTCGCGCTCCGATCCGTTCCTCGGTGAGCTCGGCCAACCGGTCGATGACCTCGTCGATGCCGAGGTCGCTGGTGTCGACCAGCACTGCGTCATCGGCCGGCCGTAAGGGCGAGTGTGCACGGGTGGAATCGAGGTGATCTCGCCGTTGCACCGCCGCCAAGACCGAGGCGTAGTCACTGTCGAGGCCGGCGGCAAGATTCTGTTGGTGGCGACGGTGCGCGCGGGCCGCGGCGGTGGCGGTCAGGTAGATCTTCACCGCAGCGTCGGGGAACACCACCGTGCCGATGTCTCGACCCTCGACGACTGCGAACTCACCTGCGGCCAGATCACGCTGGCGGTCGACCATGGTGGTACGCACCTCTTTCACCGCCGATACCGCCGACACCGCCGAATTGACTGCCTCAGTGCGGATCTCAGCGGCGACATCCTCGCCGGCGAGGGTGACGTCATCACTTCCGGGATCGTTGCTCAGCGTGAGCTCGACGTCGGCGACCGTCGCGGCGATCGCGTGCGGGTCGGCCAGGTCCACTCCGGCGCGTAGGGCTGCCAGCGTCGCAACGCGGTACATCGCGCCGGTGTCGATGTAGCGGGCACCCAGACGCCGGGCCAGGTGGCGTGACACGCTGGACTTGCCGGTTCCAGCCGGACCGTCGATGGCGACGACCACCGTAGATCCGTCACGGGTCGAATCCTGGTGCGAACCGGTCACATCCCCACCGCCTTGTACAGGGCACCGACCTCATCTCGAGCCAGCACCCGCAGCGAGCCCGGTCGCTGGTTGCCCAGGTTCACCGCACCGATCTCGGTGCGCACCAACGACAGAACCGGGAAGCCGACGTGCTCCATCATCCGGCGCACGATGCGTTTGCGGCCCTCGTGCAGCACCAGCCGGATCAGCGTTTGGCCCTCGTTGATCTCCATCACGGTGAACCCGTCCACCGACACCGGGCCGTCGTCGAGTTCGACTCCGGACTTCAGGGTGCGCGCGAGTCCGCGCGGCGGAACCCCTCGCACTGTGGCCAGATAGGTCTTGGGCACCTCGTAGGACGGGTGCATCAGGCGGTGCGCCAACTCACCGTCGTTGGTCAGCAGCAACAGACCCTCGGTGTCGGCGTCGAGCCGCCCGACGTGAAACAGTCTCTGCCCAGCCATCACTCGCTCGGCCACCACGTCACCGACGCAAGGCCGACCCTGGTCGTCGGACATGGTCGACTGCCATCCCTTGGGCTTGTTGAGAGCCAGGTACTGCAAGGTCTCGTCCATCACCACGCGGGCACCGTCGACGCGCACCACCGCCGTGGTCGGATCGATCCGCAGACCCTGCTCGGTGACGATCTCACCGTCGACATCCACCCGTCCGGCGGCGATCAACTCCTCGGCCCCGCGACGGGAGGCGACACCGGCCTGGGCCAACACCTTCTGCAGTCGGATCCCGTCGGCCACGTACTCCGCTCCGGCACCGCCGGTCGACGCAACGTTCTGCACACGTGCGGGTTTGGCGTTGTTGAGTCGTTCCTGACCGCGTTTGACGCTGGGCGCTGAACCCTTGCGATGGGCCTTCTTGGTACGGGCCTGGGCGGCATCACGATCGGGTGTGCCCTTGGCTGATCGAGCGGTCGCACCGCGCGCACCGGCCGGCGTACGGCGATCGCTGCTGGTGCGGTTGGTGCTGGTGCGGTCCGGTCTGCCATCGCGGCTAGCGGGAGTCATGTCTCAGGTATCCAGTTCTGATGTAGCGGGTTTGTCCGTTGAGTCTGACCCCTTCGCCCCCATCTTGGCGAATCGCGGATCGGCGATGATCTCGTCGCCGATGTCGTCGATGACGTCGACGTCGGGCAACAGCGGAGCCAGATCGGGCAGTTCGTTCAGCGAGGCCAACCCGAGTCGCTCCAGGAACAACTCGGTGGTCGCGTACTGGGTGCCACTTGTCTCGGGGTCGGTTCCCACCTCGGTGATCAGGCCACGCCCCATCAGTGTGCGCATCACGCCGTCGACGTTCACCCCGCGCACCGCACTGACCCGGGTGCGGGTCACCGGCTGCCGATAGGCGATCACCGCCAGCGTTTCCAGAGCCGCGCGGGTCAACTTCGACCGCGCACCGTCGAGCAGTAGTTTCTCCACGTAGGGGGCGTAGTCGGTGCGGGTGTACAGACGCCATCCATCACCGGCGAACCGCAGGTCAAAACCACTGGACCGTTCGGTGAACTCCGCAGACATGGTGGCGATCATCGCCTCGATCCGCGTCGCGTCCGCACCGATGGCCGACGCGAGCGCATCAACCGATACTGGCGAATCCACCACCAGCAGAACGGCTTCGAGTGCTGAACGTAGTTCGTCGTCGTCGATCGGGTCCGCGCCGATGTGATCTGGCGGCGGCGCGTCGAACAATGCGTCGGAGACTGGGCTCTGCGGGGTCTCGCTCATCCGTACTCCTCTGCGGTGATGGTGATCTCGTCGGCGTCGAGGACCCCGGTCCAGGCCACATGGAGGCGCCCGAGCGCCTCGGACTGTTCGAAGTCCACGGCACGTTGTCGGAACAGGTCCAGCAGTGCCAAGAACCTGGCCACCACCTCCAAGCCACCGGAACACTCCGACACCAGGGTCGCGAAGTCGACCCAGTGCCCGACGCCGGCGGTGCGCAGCAGGTGCGACACCCGGATGGCCTGCTCGGGGACCGAGACCGCGTCGACGTCATGCAGATGACCCAGCCCCACCCGAGGAATCGGCTTGGGTGTCATGGCCGCGGCGGCCACCTGCGCGAACTGCCAGGCGTCCACGCCCAGCGTCACCTCGGGTAGCAGTTGCTCGAAGCGCGGCTCCAACGACACCGCCCGCGGATACCGTTGCAGCGCAGCGGCTTCAAGCTCTGCGAACAGCGCCGCCACCTGCTTGTAGGCCCGGTACTGCAGCAGCCGCGCAAACAACAGGTCGCGCGCCTCCAGCAACGCCAGATCCTCTGGATCCTCCACCTCACCAGAGGGCAACAGTCGCGCGGCCTTCAGGTCCAGCAGCGTCGCCGCGATGACGAGGAACTCGGTCACCGCGTCGAGCCCGAGGTCTGAGCCCAGATTCTTGGTGTAGGCGATGAAGTCGTCGGTGACCGCGTGCAACGCCACCTCGGTGACGTCGAGGCGGCGTTGATTGATCAGGTCGAGCAGCAGATCGAACGGGCCCTCGAAATTGGCCAGGTTCACCCGGAACCCGCTCTGCGTGACCGGCTCGGTGTCGGTCATCCTGAGCGACCGGTTCGGTGCAGCACCTCCCGGGCCAACGCCCGATACGCCTTGGCGCCGCCGGACTTCGGGGCCCATGAGGTGATCGGCTCGCCGGCGACTGAGGTCTCGGGGAACCGCACCGTGCGGCTGATCACCGTGTCGTAGACGCGCTCGCCGAACACCTCGACCACCCGCGCCATGACCTCCCGCGAGTGCAGGGTGCGCGCATCGAACATGGTCATCAGGATGCCGCCGAGGGACAACCGCGGGTTGAGGCGATCGCGCACCTTGTCGATGGTGTCGGTGAGCAGGGCCAGCCCGCGCAGGCTGAAGTATTCGCATTCCATCGGGATGATCACGGTGTCTGCACAGGCCAGGGCGTTGACCGTCAGCAATCCCAGCGACGGCTGGCAGTCGATGAGTACGTAGTCGTAGCGGTCCAGAACCGGGTGCAGCGCACGACCGAGGGTGTGTTCGCGTCCCACCTCGTTGACCAATTGGATCTCGGCGGCCGACAGATCGATGTTGGACGGCAGCAGATCGAGTCCGTCGACGCGGGTACTCATCAACACCTCGTCCACCGAGACCTGTGGTGGCACCAGCAGGTTGTGGACTGTGAGTTCGAGTTCGTGGTGCGCGACCCCGAGACCCGCCGACAGCGCGCCCTGCGGGTCGAGGTCGACGAGCAGTACGCGCCGCCCGTATTCAGCCAGGGCCGCACCGAGATTGATCGTCGAGGTGGTCTTGCCCACCCCACCCTTCTGGTTGCACACCGCCACAACGATCGCCGGTCCGTGTCGATCGAGTGGGCGAGGTTCGGGGACCTCGCGCGTCTGGCGACCGGTGGGCCCGATGCCGTCGGAGTCGGTGCCCACGTCGGCTTGCGCGGGTCCACGCGCCGGGGTGTCGATGGTCAGGCTGTACTGGGCATCGCGTGGAGCACCCGGGGCCGGCGGCTGGGGTGTACTCACGTTCCTCGACGCTCCTGTTCTCGCAGAATCGGTGCTCAAGCGATCAGCCTAGTGCCCACAGACCCCGACTCCCCCGCGCACCGCCGACGCCCGTGCCGATCGCCCGACGCCGCGCCGGTCACGTCCGCGATCAGCGAGCCCGTGGGTGGGCGGTGGCGTAAACCTCCCGCATGGCCGACACCGTGACCAGCGTGTACACCTGCGTGGTGGTGACCGAGGCATGCCCGAGCAACTCCTGCACCACCCGTACGTCGGCGCCACCGTCGAGCAGATGGGTGGCAAAACTGTGTCGCAGGGTGTGCGGCGAGACCGACGTCTGCAGCCCAGCGCGTGCGGCGGCCTCCACCAACACCTGCCAGGCGCTCTGCCGCGACAACCGCCCCCCGCGGGCGTTGAGGAACAGCGCCGGGTTGAACTTCGACACCAACGCCGGGCGCCCGCGCACCAGATACGCCTCCAACGCGGCCCACGCCGGGCCACCGACCGGGACCAGCCGCTCCTTGCCGCCTTTGCCGCGCAGCAGCACCGCCCCGTTCTCGGCAGCTACATCGTCGAGGTCGAGTGACACAGCTTCGGTGATGCGCGCACCGCAGCTGTAGAGCAGCTCGACCAGCGCCCGGTCGCGCAGGCTGCGGGGCGTGTCGGCGGGACCGTCCCCGCCAGCCGCCTCGATGATGGCGATCACCTCATCCACCGGAAGCGATTTCGGCAGCCGCCGCGCCGGCGTGGGTGGCCGGACCGCGTGCGCCACATCCGCCGTGGCCATGCCTTCGGCCACGGCGAACTTGTGCAGCCCACGAGCAGCGACCAGGGTGCGGGCCACCGAACTGTCCGCCAGCGGCGGTTCGTCGCGGTCGGGGTCTCCGCGCCGCAGCGCGACGAGGAATTCCCGCACATCAGCCTCGGTCACCTCACCGAGCCCGTTCACCCCGCGCGCAGCCAGGAACGCGCGGTAGCGCGCCAGATCACGTCCGTATGAGCTCAGTGTGTTCTTGGCGGCCCCCCGTTCCACCGCCAGATGATCGAGATATCTGGTGATCTGGGACTCCAGAAGCGCGGTCATCGGAGGCGAGTTCAGCTCAGGTTCGTGGGGATCGGCGGTCGAAGGCCGTCGGCCGATCACGCCAGGGCGCGTCGGCCTCCCGCAACACGACGCCTCCCGACCGAGACTGGGTGTAGGCGAGGATGCCCGCGACGCTGGTCGCGTTGACGATCTCACCGGCGAAGATTCGCTGAACCGCATCCTGCGGCTCCAGCCACCCGATGCTCATGTCCGCTTCCTCGTCGTGAACCTGCGGGCGCGACACCGTGGTCAGGTCGGTGGCCACGAAGATGCGTAGCGCTTCATCGGTGAACCCGGGCGAGCTGGCGGTGTCGACCAGCGTGTGCCACCGACCCGCGATGACACCGACCTCTTCGCGCAGTTCGCGGGCGGCCGCATCCAGCGGGGTCTCGTCAGATCCTGAATCCATAAGTCCTGCAGGAAGTTCCACCAGTCGACGACCAACGGGATGGCGATACTGGGTGACCGTGGCGATACGGTCGCGATCATCGACTGCGACCACCGCCACCGCACCGTGGTGCTCGACCACCTCGCGTCGTGCCGAACGGCCCCCGGGCATCGTCACCTCATCGACGCGCAGCGCAAGAATGGCTCCGGCGTAGACGAGTTCGCTGGAGAGCACCTCGAAGTGATGCGCTCCCGAGTCGGTCACGCCGATGCCGCCTGCGCTGAGGAGCCCTCAGCCGCCGGCGGCGCCACCGAGTCGGCCTCGCCCTCGTCACCGTGCACATCGACCGGAAGGCGCTCGGCAGCCTTGTACCGCAGCGCCTCGTGCACCAGCGCGGCGAACAACGGGTGCGGTCGGGTGGGCCGACTCTTGAGCTCGGGATGAGCCTGGGTACCCACCAGGAACGGGTGGATTTCTCGGGGGTACTCCACGAACTCGACGAGGTGGCCATCGGGCGAGGTGCCCGAGAACCTCAGCCCGGTGCTGGCGATCTGCTCGCGATAGGCGTTGTTCACCTCGAACCGATGACGATGGCGTTCGGAGACCTCGGTCGCGCCGTATGCCCCCGCGACGATCGAACCACGTTCCAGCACAGCCGGATACGCGCCAAGCCGCATCGTGCCACCGAGATCAGCCTCGCCGGCGACGGCTTGCTCCTGATCAGCCATCGTCGAGATGACCGGATGCGTCGTGCCAGGGTCGAACTCGGTCGAACTCGCATCCTCGAGTCCGGCGGCGCGCGCAGCCTCGATCACGATGCACTGCAGGCCCAGACACAACCCCAGCAGTGGAACGCCGCGCGTACGCGCGTACCGCACCGCGCCCACCTTGCCCTCGATCCCGCGGATGCCGAATCCGCCGGGCACGACGATCGCGTCCACGTCACCGAGCATGCGCTGTGCACCGGCCTCGTCTGCGCACTCGTCGGACTGCACCCAGCGGATCTCGACCTTGGCCCGCGCAGCGAATCCACCGGCGCGGATCGCCTCGGTCACCGACAGGTACGCATCCGGCAGATCCACGTACTTGCCCACCAGCGCCACCGTGACGGTTTCGCGAGGCTCATGCACCCGCTTGAGCAGCTCGCCCCAGACGGTCCAGTCCACGTCGCGGAACGGCAACCCGAGCTTGCGCACCACGTAGGCGTCGAGCTGCTCGCGGTGCAGCACCTTGGGAATGTCGTAGATCGACGGGGCGTCGGGCGTCGAGATGACTCCCTCGACGTCGACGTCACACATCAACGCGATCTTGTTCTTCAGCGGCTCGGGGACGTCGCGATCGCAGCGCAGGATCAGCGCGTCCGGTGCTATGCCGATGTTGCGCAGCGCGGCCACCGAGTGCTGCGTCGGCTTGGTCTTCAGCTCACCCGAGGGCGCCAAGTAGGGCACCAGGGAGACGTGCAAGAAGAACACGTTGTCGCGGCCCACGTCGTGACGGACCTGACGAGCCGCCTCGATGAAGGGCTGCGACTCGATGTCGCCGACCGTGCCACCGATCTCGGTGATCACGACATCGGGCTCATGGCCATCGGCGTCGGGGGCACGCATGGCCAAGACGCGGCTCTTGATCTCGTCGGTGATGTGTGGGATCACCTGGACGGTGTCGCCGAGATACTCGCCTCGCCGCTCCTTGGCGATGACTGCCGAATACACTTGTCCGGTGGTCACATTCGCGGCCTGGGACAGATCGCGGTCCAGGAAGCGCTCGTAGTGGCCGACGTCGAGATCGGTCTCGGCCCCGTCTTCGGTGACGAACACCTCACCGTGCTGGAACGGGTTCATGGTGCCTGGATCCACGTTGAGATACGGGTCGAGCTTCTGCATGGTGACCCGAAGACCGCGGGCAGTGAGCAGCTGTCCCAGGCTCGACGCGGTCAGCCCCTTGCCGAGTGAGGACACCACCCCGCCGGTGACGAAGATGTGTTTGGTGCCCGAGGGCGCATGACGCAGTGGTCGCAAGGAGTCTCCCGTATGGCCGGAGTGGGATCGGTGGACCCACTCGCCTTCGGGACTTCACGGTAACACCCGGGTGCCGCCCCGGTCGTCACAACAGCCCCCGGGGGTGTCGACCCCCGAACCGCCGGTCCCTCAGGCGCCTGGGACGACCGCATCGGCTCCGGGCCCGCTGCCGTAGGCGCCGGGCTTGCCGGCGGCAGCATCGGCCAGAGCCAGCACCGCGGCCACCCGACCCTGCTCGGTGTCGATGTCGTCGACGGATGCGACGGTCGTGGCCAGACCCGGATCTGAACGGACCACCGCCACCGGCGAGCCACCCCGAGCCGAACCGGTCCGACCCAGCAGAACAGCACCCGAACTGCGCCCACCGACCGCAGCGGCCAAACGCGCGACCAAGGAACCACGTGCACCGGCGTCGCTGGCCAGTGCACCACCGGTGACCACCACAGCGAGCTGTCCGGGACGCACCGCGTTGTCGACGAAGTCGACGAACCCGGCCTGCCGCAGCGCCTGCAGCGCCGCGGCGACGTCTGGTGCTGCCGGCCCACTCTCGGTTCCCTTGCGCAACAACAAGGCACCGAGCAGATCGCCGAGCCGTCCGCCCGAATCGGTCAGCTCCGGGCGCAACGTGGTGCCGCCGGGGATGCTCTGATCGACGATGGAGGTGAGCTTCTCAGCGGAGGCGTCTGCCACCAGGTCGTCGGTCAGACCGAGCTGGCCGGCGAACTGCGCGCCGGACTGGTTGAGGATCGCCTTGACCGCTGCGACATCGGTCTGCGCCGCGTCCGGGGCGGTGAGGATCACCACGGACCGACCCGCGAGGACCCCCCGCACGACGCGCGGACCGATCGCAGAGATGAAGGCATCGCCGGCGTTGACTCGATCGTTGAGCGCGTCGCGCTCAGACCGGACCGAGGCGTCTGACCCGGACGAGTCGCGACCCCGATCGGCGAAAAAGCCTGCGCCCAGCACCAACCCGAGGGCCAGCGCCAAGAACACCGCGACCAGGGAGATGGCGTGGTGACGTAACGAGATCACGGGTTATCGGTTCCAGACGTCCTTGACCCATACGACGGCCCGATCCCAGTAGTTCACGATCCAGTCGACCGCCTCCCCACCGTTGTTGGACACGACGACCGCGACGATCATGGCAGCCAGTGCCGCCAGGATCAGCAATGCGATGGCGGCACCCGACACGCGGCTGCGGTACAGCGTCGCAACGGCTTTCGAGTCGACGAGCTTGGGACCGACCTTGAGCCGGGTGAGGAACGTCGACGGGTTGGACTCGCGGCGCGACCGGTCGAAGAAGTCGTCGAGTGAGGCCGAGGTGCCGACCGTGACGATCAGGGCGGCGTCGTGATGATCGGCCAGCAGCAGGGCCAGGTCGGTGGCCGACCCGGCGGCTGGGAAGGTCATCGCGCCGATCCCGAGATCCTGGATACGCTCCAGACCCACGGCATGCCCGTCCGGATCAGCCGGGAGTACCACCTGCGCACCACATTTCAGGGTGGCCGCTCGCATCAGGTCCGGGTCACCGACGATGAGGTCGGGACGGTAGCCGGCCTTCATCAAGGTGTCCGCACCGCCGTCGACCCCGACGAGGACCGGTGCGTATTCCTTGATGAACGGCTTGAGTCGTTTGAGGTCGGCTTCGTGGTCGGCCCCGTCGGACACCACCACGACATGCCGGTTGGACAGGTTGATGTCGACATCAGGAACCCCGACGCCGTCGATGAGCAGCGGAGATTCGCTACGGATGAACTCGATGGTGTTGCCGGAGAACGCTTCGAGGTGGTCGACCAACCCCGTTTTGGCGTCGATCATCATCGTGGCGATGTCGGTCTCGCTGAGCTCGGTCCCCTTGGCCAGCCGTCGCTCGCCGACGAAGATCTTGCCCTCATCGACCCGGATCTTGGCGCCGTCTTTGATCCGACGGAACACCTCGGGGCCGACATCGTCGATGAGGGTGATGCCGGCCGCCACCAACACCTCGGGCCCCAGATTGGGATAGCGACCCGAGATCGACGGCGCGGAGTTCACCACGGCGACGACATCGGCGGCCACCAACGCATCGGCGGTCACCCGGTCCAGATCGAGTTCGTCGAGGATCGCGATGTCGCCGGGGCCGACCCGCTCGAGCAGGCGCCGGGTGTTCTTGTCGATCCGGGCGATTCCACTGACCCCAGGCAGGGTGTCGGTGGAGCGGGACAGCAGTGCTGGCATCTTCATGGCGTTCATGATCGCCAGGAAGATCCGCGCAGACTCGGAGGCGCGCCGTAACTCAGGCCACTTTTGTCACACGAGCACCACGTGTTGCGGCCCGTTACGCGTCTTCTTTCTGCGCCTGGGCAGTGCTCAACAGTTCCTCGGCGTGGGCTCGACCGGTGTCGGAGTCCCCGAGCCCGGCCAACATGCGGGCCAACTCGGCGATACGCGCATCCCGGTCGAGTAGCGTGACCGTGCTCTTCACCGATTTCGCCGTCGTGCTCTTGCCGATCAGCAGATGGTGATCGGCGAAAGCCGCCACTTGCGGCAGGTGGGTCACCACGATGACCTGATGGCTGCGCGCCAGGATCGCCAGTCGCTTGCCGATCTCGACGGCCGCAGCTCCACCCACACCGGCGTCCACCTCGTCGAAGACCATCGTGGATCCACCGCCCGGTCCGGCGAGCACCACCTCCAACGCCAACATCACTCGCGAGAGCTCACCACCGGACGCCGACTTCGCGATCGGCATCGCCACCGCACCAGAGTGGGCGGCCAACGTGAACTCGACACGGTCGACGCCACCGGCACCGGCATGCAGGTACCGCCCACCGATCTGCAGGCGGCGTGGATCGTTGTCTCCTGACTCGTCGGGGGCGACCGTCACCCCCAGCGAGGCGTCCTTCATCGCCAGCCCGGCCAGCTCTTTGGTCACCTTCGTCGACAGGGTTGCCGCAGCTTTGGTCCGAGCCTCGGTGAGGGTCGCCGCAGCGGTCGCCACCGCCGCCGCCGCGTCGGCGGCCGCAGACTCGAGCGCCTCGATGGACACCGACGAGTCGTCGATCTCGGAGAGGCGTGCGCGCGCCTGGTCTCGCCAGGCGATCACGCCGTCGATGTCGGGGGCGTACTTGCGGATCAGATTCTTCAGCTCGGCCTGTCGCACCAGAACCTTTTCCAGCTCTGAGGCGTCGGCAGGCAGGTCGGCGAGAAAAGCGCCGAGTTCCTCGCCGATGTCGCTGACGACCGACAGCGCCTCACCCACCCGACCCAGCAGGCCCCGCAGGGTCGGCTCGGAACTCGACTCCAGCAGATTGCGCACCTGACCCAGGAGATCGAGCGCAGAGGCAGTTTCGCTGTCGAGTCCGCCGTCGGAGGCACCGTTGAGCGCCGCATGCGCTCCGGCTGCAACCGAGCGGACCGCTTCGAGATCGCCGAGACGGTTGACCGTCGCGGCGAGTTCGGCATCCTCGCCCGGAGCGGGATCGACAGCATCGATCTCGTCGAGGGCATAACGCAGCCGGTCGGCTTCCTGAGCGAGTTCGCGTGAGTTCTTGCGGCGCAGTTCCAGATGGTCGACCGCCGCGATCCACACCTCGCGGGCCGCCGAATAGGCGGCGAACGCCTTGGCGACGGACTTGCCGCCGAATCGGTCGAGGGCATCGCGCTGGTGATCGGACTGCACCAACCGCAGCTGATCGTTCTGACCGTGCACGGTCAGCAGGTTCGTCGTGAACTGGCCCAGCACCCCGACCGGTACCGATCGCCCGCCGAGATGGGCCCGGGATCGACCATCGGAGTTGACGGTGCGCGAGGCGATCACCGTGTCGTCGTCATCGCGCTGCGCGCCGGTGGAGTCGATGATCTCCAGCACCTCCCCGGCGGCGTCGGTCAGCCGGAACCGACCCTCCACCATCGCCCGGTCAGCTCCGGCGCGCACCCGATCGGCGTCTCCGCGCGCCCCGGCCAACAGGTGCAGGCTGGTGACGACCATGGTCTTGCCGGCGCCGGTCTCACCGGTGAGGACGGTGAAACCGTCGTGGAACTCGGCTGCGGCGTCCTCGATGACACCGAGGCCACTGATCGCGATCTCTTCCAGCATTCGAAGTCTCCTACCTGCCCCGCCAGCCCGTCACGGGCAGATTGAATTTCGTCACCAACCGGTCGGCAAACGGATCGGAATCGATCCGCACCCATCGCACCGGTTGACGGCCTCGCACCACCTCGACGCGGGCCCCGGCGGGCACCGACATCGACCGCCGACCATCGCAGTAGACCACCGCCTGCTGACCAGACCGTTCCACCTCGATGGCGATCACCGAGTTGGGGCTGGTGACCAGCGGGCGCGTGAACAACGCGTGCGCATTGCTCGGGACCACCAGGATCGCCTCGAGATCGGGCCACATCACCGGCCCGCCGGCGGAAAACGCGTAGGCGGTCGACCCGGTCGGCGACGACACCAGGATGCCGTCGGCACCGAAGGACGCCACCGGGCGACCGTCGACCTCGGTGACCATCTCCAACACGCCTTGATCCCGCGAGTTCTGCACGCTGGCCTCGTTGAGCGCCCAGCTGCGCGAGATCACCGCACCGTCGACGCTGATGGCGACGTCGAGCGTCATCCGTTCCTCGACCCGATAGTCACCCGCGACGAGCTGCGTGAGCACTTCGTCGACCCGGTTGGCCTCGGCCTCGGCGAGAAACCCGATGCGCCCGAGATTGATGCCGAGCACGGGCACGCCCACCGGATAGGCCAGTTCGGCGGCGCGCAAAAAGGTCCCGTCGCCACCGAGGACGATGACGATCTCACATCCGGCCGCCGACTCGTGGTCTCCTGCGGTCACCGCGACGTCGGCACCGATGTCGCGTAGTTGCGCCGGATCCACCGGGTGGATCGCTGTGGACGAATACCCACGGATGTCGTGCTCGACCACCCGCAGGCCGATCCCCGCCTCAGCGCAGTGCCGTGCGATCGAGGCCATCGTCTCGGTGACGATCTCACGACCGGTGTGGGCAACCACCAGAAATTCACGCCCAGCGCAAACCACTCCTGGATCCCGCGATGGGCCGATTCCAGATGGCGTCGCTGTCACTGGGGTCCTTTCTGGATTGCCTCGCTCATCGCCTGCAGGATCTCCTCATCGAGGGTGGTGTTCTCTGCATTGACGTCGACCGGTACCGGTTCGGTTCCGTCGTTGCGCAGCCACAGGAAGTATTCAACATTTCCCGACGGGCCCGGTAGCGGGCTGGCCACCGCCCCCACCGTGCTCAGCCCCAGGTGAGAGGCCTCCCGAGCCACCGCTGTCATCGCCTCGAGTCGCAGGGCCGGGTCGCGGACGACACCCCCGGCTCCCACGCGGTCCTTACCCACCTCGAACTGAGGCTTCACCATCGGCAGCAGGTCACCGCCGGGAGCGACACACGACGCCAGCGCCGGGAGTACCAGTCGCAACGAGATGAACGACAGATCCGCGACCACCAGATCGACCGGACCTCCGATCGCCTCGGCGGAGATGGAGCGGACATTGACCCGGTCGTGCACGTCGACCCGGTCGTCGGTGCGCAGCCGCCACACCATCTGCCCGTAGCCCACGTCGACTGCGACCACTCGAGCGGCGTTGCGCTGCAACAAGACATCGGTGAATCCCCCCGTGGAGGCGCCGGCGTCAAGGCAGCGACGACCCGACACGACCAGCCCACGCGGTTCGAACTCCTCAAGCGCGCCCAACAGCTTGTGGGCACCGCGTGACGCCCAAGTGTCGGCCACCGACTCGACGACCACGATCGGGGTGTCGCGCCCGACGTTGGTCGCGGGTTTGCTGGCCACGGTGCCATTCACCGACACCACTCCGCTGTCGACGAGTTCACGGGCCTGCTCACGGGATCGGGCCAGACCTCGACGCACCAGCTCGGCGTCGAGACGAGCGCGGGGCGCCATCAGTGCTCACACACGATCGAGTCGCTCGAGAGACGTGGTCAACACGTCGTGAGCCCGCTCGAGAAGATCAGCCTGGTGGTCGAGTCGGGCCAGGTCGGCAGGCACCCCGTCGGCGTCGGTGTCGGTGCTGGTGAACATCGACGTCGCCGGCCCGACCACGGAGCCAGATCCGGTGGTCGCCGCGCGCAGCTGATCGACCTGCTCGAGCAACGCCGCGACCTCGACCGCGATAACCGCCGGGTCGACCGACATCGGCCCGGCGGGCGCTGCGACACCGGGATGCGGGCGGGGCGGATGGGGAACCGGTCGCTGCGGTTGCTGCTGAGGCTCGTTCATCAGATCCTCACGCTAACGCAACGGTCAGACCTGCCGCGCGTAGCACGGCGGCGGCGTCGTGCGCCGGGGTGATCACCGTGATGTCTGCGTCGATGTCGGCAGCCCAGGCAGCATGGACCACGGCAGGCAACAGCGACATGCGCGCGGCCTCCGACAGCACCCCATCGGCGGTGGACGCCACCGAGATCTGCGACGCCTCGACCGTGACAGTCCAGGACGTCGACTCCCCGATCACCGACCAGGATGCAGGCGCGGTGAGGGCGGCCAGATCTGCTGACAGATGAGTGGGCCGTTGGTGCGCCGGAGCGGTGATCGCGTCGGCGACCGTCGAGACACCGGTGAGGACCAACAGACTGTCGGCGTCGATCGCGTTGGCGCCTGCGATGTCGGTGTCGAGACGGTCACCGATCACCAGCGGCCGCGTCGCGGCGCTGCGCTCGAGCGCGTCTCGCATCAGTGGCGGGGCCGGCTTGCCCGCGACCAGCGGGGTCTGACCGGTGGCGTTGGCGACGGCCGCCACCATCGATCCGTTGCCGATCATGAAGCCGCGTTCACCCGGCAACGTGGGATCGATGTTGCAGGCCACCCACAAAGCGCCGGCGTTGATGGCCAACACGGCCTCCGACAGCTGTGCCCACCCGGTGTCGGGTGAATGCCCCTGAACCACCGCGGCGGGACGGTCATCGGCGCTGCGGGTGACACCGATGCCCACCTCACGCAGCTCCTGTGCCAAACCGTCGGTCCCGACGACCAGTGCCCGCGAACCCGGTTCGAGGTGGTCGGCCAACAGTTTTGCCGCGCTCTGCGCACTGGTCACCACCTGCCGGGCGGTCGCGGCGAATCCGAGATCGGTGAGGTGCTCGGCAACCGCGTCAGCGCGCCTGCTGGCGTTGTTGGTGACGAAGTAGGACTCGGTGGACACCGCGGCAAGCGTAGGCACCGCACCATCGATGGCCCGGTGCCCGGCGAACAGGGTGCCGTCGAGGTCGAACAACAAGGCGTCGTACTGCGATGCCAGCTGATCTGATGCCAGCTGATCTGATGCCACTGGGTCTGTCGCCACTGGGTCCGATGCCCGAGCTTCCGGTGACGTCGGCGACGCACTCTCCTGCGGCGCCTCAGTGGCAGCAGACTCAGTGGCAGCAGACTCGACGGCAGGTGACTCAAGGGCAGCAGACTCGGTGACGGGTACATCCGGAACCAGAGGTGCATCCCGAACAGGAGGTGCATCGGTTGCGGGAACGCCCGGTGCGGGCGTGTCGACCGCGTCGAGGCCGGCATCCGCGGCGGGTGCAGGTTCCGGATCAGACCAGTCCTCGCCGATGTCACTCATGGCCTCAGCGAATCCCTCGGGGTCGGTGAGCTCCATCAGCTTGAGCTCGGCGTCGGTCACGTCATCGGTGTCGGCCGCGGCCGCATTCATGAACCAGGTGACAGCCTCGTCGCGACGTCCGGCTGCGTGCAGCGCTGTGCCGTAGGCGTAGAAGAGCCGTGCGGGGGCGGTTCCACGAAGGGCCGGATCCAGACCGGCACCCTGCAACGTGACGACCGCTTTGTCGAACTCCCCCATGTCGATTCGTGCGCCTGACTCCACGATCCGCATCTCGGTCGCTTCGTCGCCGGTCAACCCGCGCCCTTCTTCGCTACGCGCGATGTCGATGGCACGCTCGGGACGACCCAGTCCGCGTTCACAGTCGGCGATGAGTGGCAGCAGGGTGATGTTGCCACTCATCCTGCGCGCGGTGCGCAGCTCCGACAGTGCCTCGGTCCAGTCGCCCACGTTGTACGCCGCGATGCCGACTGCCTCGCGGACCACGCCCACCCGACTGGCGCGCCCGCGCGCCGCCCGCGCGTGCTCCAGCGCCAAGGGAGGATCCTCGTCGAGCAAGCGCGCGGCCATTATCAGGTGTCGAGCCACCGCATCCGCGTTCTGGCGGTCCAACGTGCGTAGGTCCCGGCGAATCTCGGGATCGAGATCCTGCGGGACCACGTCATCAGGCAGCGCCGGTTCGGGTGCGCGGGTCGACCCGCCGCGCCGCTGGTCGCGATCCCGATCTCGATCCCGTGGACGCTGGTCCCGATTCCCTGTTCCGCCGCGGCCGCTGCGATCGTCGCGTCCCGTCCGCCCAGCGTTGCGGTCACCGGTGGATCGCCGTGCACCTCGATCATCGGAGGCTCGGGGGCCGCGGTGGTCACGCTCGGTCATGGCAATCCTGTCTCGACGATCCGCGCGAGTCGGATCCACACTCTGAAGTTGGGCCCTGCCAGCATATCGACACCACGGGCCACCGATTCACCACATCACAGTGGAACCAGACACCGGGCATCGAACTGCGGGCCTCAGACTGCGGGCGTCGAGAGTTCGGCGTCGGGCGTTGGACGCAGGTCAGGCCTGACCGATCTCGTCGGCGACGATCTTCGCCGACATCATGACCAACGGCAGTCCGCCACCGGGGTGGGAGGAACCACCGACCAGGAACAGCCCATCGAACGGGCTCCGATTGGCCGGGCGCAGGAATGCCGCACGCGAACCATTCGATGACGGCCCGTAGATCGAACCACCGAGACTGGCCGTACGGACGGCGAGATCGGCGGGGGTGCGGATCTCTTTCCAGAGCAGACGGTCCCGCACCTCGAGGCCACGCTGCGCCATCAACTCCAGAATCGTTGCGGCATAGTTCTCGGCGACCCCCTCCGCCGTCCAGTCGAATCCACGATGTGACGGCTCAGCGACATCGACCTGCGTGGGGGCGTTGACAAGCACGAACCACGCCTCGTGATCGTCGTCGGGTCGCAGCGCGGGATCGTCTGGGGCGCTGATGTAGATGGTGGGATCGGTGCACGGCACCGGATCGCGGGCGAACAGCTCGTCGAACTCACGGTCGTAATCCGAGGGGAACAGCACCGTGTGATGACGCAGGCCCGGAGTGCGCCCGCGCAAGGCCAACAGCAGCACGAAACCGGAGAACGACGGGGTCACCCGAGACATCACCGCTCGCTGCGAACGTGTCTCACTCTCGGGAAGCAGGTCTCGGTAAAGATTCCGCGAGTCGCCTGCGTACACCACTACATCGGCCTCCACACGTTCGCCGCCGGCCAACACGACTCCGTGAACCCCACCATCGGCGACCAGAATGCGAGACACGCGTGACCTGGTGGTGATGTCCACCCCGTGTTCGACTGCACGCGCCGCGATCGAATCACCGAGGCGCCGTAGCCCACCGGTCACGTACCAACCGCGGTACTCGTGTTCGACGAAAGCCACGGTGCCCAGTGCTGCGGGGGCCTGTCGCGGATCGGATCCGGTGTAGGTCGCATACCGGTCGAGGAACACCCGTTGATGCCAGTCGCGAAGATACGACTTCCCCAGACCGCGCAGGGTCTGCCAGGGCGCCACCGTGCGAACGTCCTGCGGCGACATCGCCAGGCGAAGCAGCGTCTTCACACCGGCCAGCGGAGACTCCAGGAACGGACCCCTCGTCACTTCCCAGAGACGCGCGGTGCGCTCATGCAGGGCTTGCCAGTCCTGCGCTGCCGACGGCCCCAACAGTTGGCCCCATGCTCGTGCGACAGCGGCCGGCCCCTCGTTGGGGAGATCGAACTCGACGCCATCGGCAAACCGGTAGTGGCACAGCGGATCGAGCGGAACGAGGTCTGCCACCTCATCGAGCGGAGCTCCGGTGGCCGCGAAGAAGTCGCGGAACACCTCCGGCAGGGTGACCAGGCTGGGACCGGTGTCGAAGGTGAAACCGTCACGGGAAAACGTACCGAGTTTTCCTCCCACGGTGTCGGACTGCTCGAACACCTGGACCCAATGTCCGGCCGCGCCCAGCCGAGCTGCAACAGCCAGCGCAGCAACACCGCCACCGACGACTACCACGCGACTCATGCCATCAAACCTACCTATCGGCGCGCGGCATCATTGTCTACGTACACATGCTTGAGGCCCCCACACTGATCGTGTGGGGGCCTCAAGGGAAGGTGTGTTCGGCGGTGTCCTACTCTCCCACACTGATTAGGGTGCAGTACCATCGGCGCTGGAGGGCTTAGCTTCCGGG
>NZ_JAHCSG010000011.1 GCF_018474015.1 Williamsia sp. CHRR-6
TACACATGCTTGAGGCCCCCACACTGATCGTGTGGGGGCCTCAAGGGAAGGTGTGTTCGGCGGTGTCCTACTCTCCCACACTGATTAGGGTGCAGTACCATCGGCGCTGGAGGGCTTAGCTTCCGGGTTCGGAATGGGGCCGGGCGTTTCCCCTCCGCTATGGCCGCCGTAACTTTATGAAACTATCCCCCGACCAACCGTTTGGGGGTCACACATGTGTGTGTTGTTTCAGATATTGCACAGTGGATGCGTATGTCTCACCTGTTGTGGTGAGGTGTTGTTTTGTGTTGTAAGTCCTCGGCCGATTAGTACCAGTCACCTGCACCCATTACTGGGCTTCCAGTTCTGGCCTATCAACCCCATGGTCTGTGGGGGGCCTTACCCCTGCTAGAGGGTGAGAAACCTCATCTTGGAACAGGCTTCCCGCTTAGATGCTTTCAGCGGTTATCCCTTCCGAACGTAGCTAACCAGCGGTGCTCCTGGTGGAACAACTGGCACACCAGAGGTTCGTCCGTCCCGGTCCTCTCGTACTAGGGACAGGTTTCCTCAAGTTTCTTACGCGCGCGGCGGATAGAGACCGAACTGTCTCACGACGTTCTAAACCCAGCTCGCGTGCCGCTTTAATGGGCGAACAGCCCAACCCTTGGGACCTACTCCAGCCCCAGGATGCGACGAGCCGACATCGAGGTGCCAAACCATCCCGTCGATATGGACTCTTGGGGAAGATCAGCCTGTTATCCCCGGGGTACCTTTTATCCGTTGAGCGACACCGCTTCCACATGCCGGTGCCGGATCACTAGTCCCGACTTTCGTCCCTGCTCGACATGTCCGTCTCACAGTCAAGCTCCCTTGTGCACTTACACTCAACACCTGATTGCCAACCAGGCTGAGGGAACCTTTGGGCGCCTCCGTTACATTTTGGGAGGCAACCGCCCCAGTTAAACTACCCATCAGGCACTGTCCCTGAACCAGATCATGGTCCGAGGTTAAGGTATCCAATACGATCAGAGTGGTATTTCAACAACGACTCCACACACACTGGCGTGCATGCTTCACAGTCTCCCACCTATCCTACACAAACCGAACCGAACACCAATACCAAACTATAGTGAAGGTCCCGGGGTCTTTTCGTCCTGCCGCGCGTAACGAGCATCTTTACTCGTACTGCAATTTCGCCGAGTCTGTGGTTGAGACAGCAGAGAAGTCGTTACGCCATTCGTGCAGGTCGGAACTTACCCGACAAGGAATTTCGCTACCTTAGGATGGTTATAGTTACCACCGCCGTTTACTGGGGCTTAAATTCTCAGCTTCGCGGACGAATCCACTAACCGGTCCTCTTAACCTTCCAGCACCGGGCAGGCGTCAGTCCGTATACATCGTCTTACGACTTCGCACGGACCTGTGTTTTTAGTAAACAGTCGCTTCTCTCTGGTCTCTGCGACCACCACCAGCTCACCATGTACATGGGTCACCAGCAATGGCCCCCCTTCTCCCGAAGTTACGGGGGTATTTTGCCGAGTTCCTTAACCACAGTTCTCTCGATCGCCTTAGTATTCTCTACCTGACCACCTGTGTTGGTTTGGGGTACGGGCCGTGTCACCACTCACTAGAGGCTTTTCTCGGCAGCATAGGATCATGGAATTCGCCTCAAACGGCTACGCATCACCTCTCAGGCTATATGAACGGCGGATTTGCCTACCATTCGCCCTACAGGCTTACACCAGTACAACCACTGACTGGCCCCACTACCTTCCTGCGTCACCCCATCGCTTGACTACTACCAGGAAAGGTCCCGTGCATCACCACACTCGGCACCCGAAGGCACTCTCGGCGACTCTGGACGGTTAGTACTCCTGATTCATCATGGGCGCGGAAACACGGGTACGGGAATATCAACCCGTTGTCCATCGACTACGCCTGTCGGCCTCGCCTTAGGTCCCGACTCACCCTGGGCGGATTAGCCTGGCCCAGGAACCCTTGGTCATTCGGCGGCAGAGTTTCTCACTCTGCTTTCGCTACTCATGCCTGCATTCTCACTCCCACACCCTCCACACCTAGGTCACCCCGGCGCTTCCACGGATGCAGGACGCTCCCCTACCCACCCACACACCTGGCCCCCCAACCACAGTCAGAGGACAGGACACATGTGAGTGCCGCGGCTTCGGCGGTGTACTTGAGCCCCGCTACATTGTCGGCGCAGGATCACTTGACCAGTGAGCTATTACGCACTCTTTCAAGGGTGGCTGCTTCTAAGCCAACCTCCTGGTTGTCTATGCGACCCCACATCCTTTTCCACTTAGTACACGCTTAGGGGCCTTAGCCGGCGATCTGGGCTGTTTCCCTCTCGACTACGAACCTTATCGCCCGCAGTCTCACTGCCGTACTCTCACTCACTGGCATTCGGAGTTTGGCTGACGTCAGTAACCTGATAGGGCCCATCGGCCATCCAGTAGCTCTACCTCCAGTGAGAAACATACGACGCTGCACCTAAATGCATTTCGGGGAGAACCAGCTATCACGGAGTTTGATTGGCCTTTCACCCCTACCCACAGCTCATCCCCTCCATTTTCAACTGAAGTGGGTTCGGGCCTCCACGTCGTCTTACCGACGCTTCACCCTGGCCATGGGTAGATCACTCCGCTTCGGGTCTAGAACACGCCACTGAACCGCCCTGTTCAGACTCGCTTTCGCTACGGCTACCCCACACGGGTTAACCTCGCGACGTGCCACTAACTCGCAGGCTCATTCTTCAAAAGGCACGCCATCACCCACCCCGAAGGCGCAGGCTCTGACGGATTGTAGGCGCACGGTTTCAGGTACTATTTCACTCCCCTCCCGGGGTACTTTTCACCTTTCCCTCACGGTACTTGTCCGCTATCGGTCACCAGGGAGTATTCAGGCTTACCGGGTGGTCCCGGCAGATTCACAGCAGATTTCACGGGCCCGCTGCTACTTGGGAACCCATCAGATGAGACCACACACTTTCAGCTACCGGACTCTCACCGTCTACGGCAGACCATTCCAGGCCACTTCACCTAGCATGCGATTTTGTCACTCACCCCCAGCACGGCAGCACTGAGAAGATGAACCCCACAACCCCACACGCACAACCCCTGCCGGGTATCACATACGCATGGTTTAGCCTCCTCCGCTTTCGCTCGCCACTACTCACGGAATCACTATTGTTTTCTCTTCCTGTGGGTACTGAGATGTTTCACTTCCCCACGTTCCCTCCACACCGCCTATACATTCAGCGGCAGGTAACACCCCATCACGGGTGCTGGGTTTCCCCATTCGGACACCCTCGGATCACAGCTCGGTTGACAGCTCCCCGAGGCCTATCGCGGCCTCCCACGTCCTTCATCGGCTCCTGGTACCAAGGCATCCACCGTACGCCCTTACACACTTACAACAACAACACCTACAAACAAACAAATAAAGATGCTCGCATCCACTGTGCAATTCTCAAACAACACACACCCACCACCCACACACCCCACCAACCCACACGGGCCAGCTGCTACCAGGACAGCGCAATGATGAACACCAGAAAAAACACACAACCGTGTATTCCCTCAGGACCCAATAGTGCATCGACACCCACACCCAGTCACCCAGGCATGACCCACCACCACCGCAGCCTCATGCCACGACAATGCCGGCCTGTTTACGTTTCACCCAACGAACAAACACCCACCGCAACACAAACGGCCACGACGCAGGCATCCACGTTTGCTCCTTAGAAAGGAGGTGATCCAGCCGCACCTTCCGGTACGGCTACCTTGTTACGACTTCGTCCCAATCGCCGATCCCACCTTCGACAGCTCCCTCCACAAGGGTTAGGCCACCGGCTTCGGGTGTTACCGACTTTCATGACGTGACGGGCGGTGTGTACAAGGCCCGGGAACGTATTCACCGCAGCGTTGCTGATCTGCGATTACTAGCGACTCCGACTTCACGGGGTCGAGTTGCAGACCCCGATCCGAACTGAGACCGGCTTTAAGGGATTCGCTCCACCTCACGGTATCGCAGCCCTCTGTACCGGCCATTGTAGCATGTGTGAAGCCCTGGACATAAGGGGCATGATGACTTGACGTCATCCCCACCTTCCTCCGAGTTGACCCCGGCAGTCTCCTGCAAGTCCCCGGCATAACCCGCTGGCAATACAGGACAAGGGTTGCGCTCGTTGCGGGACTTAACCCAACATCTCACGACACGAGCTGACGACAGCCATGCACCACCTGTACACCAACCACAAGGGAACTACCATCTCTGGCAGCGTCTGGTGTATGTCAAACCCAGGTAAGGTTCTTCGCGTTGCATCGAATTAATCCACATGCTCCGCCGCTTGTGCGGGCCCCCGTCAATTCCTTTGAGTTTTAGCCTTGCGGCCGTACTCCCCAGGCGGGGTACTTAATGCGTTAGCTACGGCACGGATCCCGTGAAAAGGAACCCACACCTAGTACCCACCGTTTACGGCGTGGACTACCAGGGTATCTAATCCTGTTCGCTCCCCACGCTTTCGCTCCTCAGCGTCAGTTACTACCCAGAGACCCGCCTTCGCCACCGGTGTTCCTCCTGATATCTGCGCATTTCACCGCTACACCAGGAATTCCAGTCTCCCCTGTAGTACTCAAGTCTGCCCGTATCGCCCGCACGCGTGGAGTTAAGCCCCACGATTTCACGAACGACGCGACAAACCGCCTACGAGCTCTTTACGCCCAGTAATTCCGGACAACGCTCGCACCCTACGTATTACCGCGGCTGCTGGCACGTAGTTGGCCGGTGCTTCTTCTCCAGGTACCGTCACTCACGCTTCGTCCCTGGTGAAAGAGGTTTACAACCCGAAGGCCGTCATCCCTCACGCGGCGTCGCTGCATCAGGCTTGCGCCCATTGTGCAATATTCCCCACTGCTGCCTCCCGTAGGAGTCTGGGCCGTGTCTCAGTCCCAGTGTGGCCGGTCGCCCTCTCAGGCCGGCTACCCGTCGTCGCCTTGGTAGGCCATTACCCCACCAACAAGCTGATAGGCCGCGGGCCCATCTCGTACCCAAAAAGTTTCCACCAACCCCCATGCAGGAGAAGGTCCTATCCGGTATTAGACCCAGTTTCCCAGGCTTATCCCAAAGTACGAGGCAGATCACCCACGTGTTACTCACCCGTTCGCCACTCGAGTACCCCGAAGGGCCTTTCCGTTCGACTTGCATGTGTTAAGCACGCCGCCAGCGTTCGTCCTGAGCCAGGATCAAACTCTCCATGAAAAACCAAACGAAACAACCACCCACACCCACAGGCACAGACAGCCGAATCAACACAACGTTTCCCAGCAGAGCAAAACCCCAACCAAAAAACAAACCAACACACAAAGCGCTGGCACAACAAAAA
>NZ_JAHCSG010000012.1 GCF_018474015.1 Williamsia sp. CHRR-6
GCGAGGTGGGTGGAGTTGGTGAGTCCGCCTGCGGCCCAGTCGGTTTCGGCGTGGTGGGCTTCGGTGTGGGTGAAGGGTGCGGGGCAGGCCGGCGTCGAGCAGCCGCCGTACATTGTGAACAGCAGGAATCGTTGGGCTTGGCTGGCGAGGCGTCGGCTGCGTCCGTAGTAGAGGGGTTCACCGGTGGTGTCGTCGAATACGGCGAGGTGCATCTGGGCGCGGGCGGCGAGGGTGAGGATGTCGGTGATGGGCAGGTCGGTGCCGGTGGTGGTGTGACCGAGACCGGCTCGTTCGCGGAGTTGGTTTTCGGTGATGGAGACGATGATGTGGGGTGGCAGGCCGCGGTGGCTGGCGCCGAGTAGTCCGCCGTCGAGGGTGGTGCGCAGCAGCGCGTGTAGGGCGTCGTGGTTGCGTTGACTCTGGCTTCGGTAGTCCCGCGTGGCTGCATCTGTCACTGCGTCGAGGGTGTGGCGTTCGTCGTCGATTCCGCCCTGTGGGGAGGTCGCGTCGTCGGGGTTGTTCATGCCGGGTTTGGCCCAGGTGGCCAGGACGACTTCGAGCATGGCCCGGGTCACGGGGTCGAGGGTTGCGCTGAGTTTCGACATGCCGAGTGCATCTTGGGCGCCCAGCGATAGGGATCGGTTGCGGGCGCGGTCGCGGTCGGAGGGGAGTTGGCCGTCGGGGTCGAGGTGGGCCAGGATGCGGTTGCCGGCGCGGGTGATGTCGCGGGGGGTGTGGTGGCGGGCGATGTCGGCGAGGTGGGTGTCGGCGAGGTCGCGTAGTTCTGGTGCGGTGGCCGAGGGGATTTTCGCCAGCACGTCGAGGACGGCGTCGACGTGGTCGTGGCCCAACGCGCCGTCGGCCATGGCGGCGGCGG
>NZ_JAHCSG010000013.1 GCF_018474015.1 Williamsia sp. CHRR-6
CGGCGGTGGTAGGAGGGCATGAGTGTTTGGTGGGGGTCGATGGATGCGGGTGGGCGGAGCCAGGGGTGGCGGTCGTGGCCCATGATGACGTCCCAGCCGCGGTGGTGGACGTCGACGTGGCAGGCGCGGCAGAGGACGCAGCCGTTGTCGACGATGGTCCGTCCGCCGTCGGCGTGGTGGATGATGTGGTGGATGTCGCCCCAGGAGCTGGGGGCTCCGCATTTGATGCAGCCGTGGTCTCGGGTGGTGACCGCGGTGCGTTGGGGTCCTGAGAAGAGGCGTTGGGGGTCGGTGATGGTGACTGGTGCCCCGTGTTCGTCGTAGGTGAGCACGCTGGTGACGGCGTCGCAGGTGAGCAGGGTGGTGGACAGGGTGCTGATGGGGCCGAGCCAGTGCAGGTGTGCGGCAGCACTGTCGACGGTGACGATGTCCGATGGGTCACCGATCACCGCTGCGGCAGTGGTGGCGGCGGGAGTGGTGGTGGCGGGGATGGTGACGAGCACGTCGGTTTTCGTTGGTCCGGCGAACGCGGTGGAGGCCATGGCTTTGACGCCGGACTCGAGGAGTTGGCCGAATGCGTCGGCACGGCGTTGCTGCGCTGTGCGGGGGTCGGGGGTGCCGTCGGGCAGTGGTCGTGGTCGGGACCCGGCGTCGAGTCCAGCGATCAATCGTTCCCCGGTGAGGATGTCGAGGTCGAAGTGGCCGTGGAGGCGACCGTCCTCGCCCGGGGTGTAGGTGAACTGGTTCAACGATGAGTCTTCGGCGA
>NZ_JAHCSG010000014.1 GCF_018474015.1 Williamsia sp. CHRR-6
TCAGTGATCATCTCCTCGCGGCGACGGCCGGCCACTGTGAACGCCTCGGGACTGCTCAACGGTGGGGGATGCGGACCGCAGAGTTGTTGACCCGCAACGGATGTGCACCCACTGTCGCCGCCCGAGCTATGCGTGTGGGGCGAGGCATCGATGTCCTGGACATGACCGCCCGCTACTCCCGCGACGCACTACTGTCCGGTGAACACGTTGCCGCGGTCGTCTCCGGGGTTGGGCATGCGGCCACACGGTGTCGCGCCCCTATCGGCTCCGACCTGATCACCGACCTCGAATCCCGCCTGATCGCCGCAGCACTATCAGGTGCCACCCCATCGGAAATCAGCAACACCGCCCGCGGCTACGCCATCGACCACACACCCCCCGCCGACGACACCGACCCCGCATCGGTTCCCATCGCCGAAGACTCATCGTTGAACCAGTTCACCTACACCCCGGGCGAGGACGGTCGCCTCCACGGCCACTTCGACCTCGACATCCTCACCGGGGAACGATTGATCGCTGGACTCGACGCCGGGTCCCG